>NZ_JBYTDX010000003.1:1095000-1441570 GCF_058791875.1 Ensifer sp. EB106-05-01-XG146 | reverse complement strand
TTTTCCCTCTTGGCGGTCAAAGACCGGTTTGACGGCCATTATCCGCCAAGAGATAGAACACGATTCTCCTGAACCGTCCAGAATTATAGGGTTAACAAAGCTTTAACGTCGATTGTGACGACTCGGTGACCAAACCCGCGCTAGTCGTTGGAATCGCGTGGGTTTTTCCCAAACGCAACGCTCCCGGCGGCTGAAATTGCGCACACATTTGTTAAGCTCGACGCCGTCAGTTGCAGGGCAATCACCGTTGCGTTGTCCCCCTGTCACCCGAATCAGTGTCGGCAATGCGACAGGAATTATCGCCCGCTGCCTACAGCCTGTGTCTGTGTCTGTGTCTGTGCATGTGATTGCCGGATCGGGAGAGACGATCTTCCCCGCCGAACCTCATCCCCTGGACTAAATGCAACGAAGTCTCCAGAGCGTTTTCACCCTCGAACGGTTTCCAGTCCTAGCCTTCTCCGACGTTCGTCCGTGCTTGGTCGGACGCAGCTATTGTCCCCGAGTTTCAGTAACGCGCGTCAAAGGAAGCATTTTGCCCGCACGCGTGAATGCTCGAGAGTGCGCTGCCAACGCGAGGGCTTCACGTGCCTGATTGGTGGAACGCTACGGTCGGGGGCAGTCGATCCCGCTTTCCCTTCGGGCCACTATGTTAAAGCTCCTGCGGCGGCCCTTTTCCCGCCCTTCGCGTGACGCGAATTCCCGCTTTCCCGCTGAAGCGGCGCTTCTCTAATCGGCGGGGTAACGTCAAGCACATTCCCGCCGATCCCAAGCCGACGGGACGCATCGTCCGCAGTCGGCCCTAAGCGGTCGTGACACGCCTGAAATGATTGCAAGACTGCTGGGACCGAGTTCGGCGGACGGAGTGGAGATGCCCCGCCCGCCTTGGTTGGCTCAGGCCGCCTTGGCCGACACCGGGAGACGGAAAGGGGCACCCAGACGATTGAAAGCGTTCATCGCTGCGATTGTGATCGTCAGATCGACCAGGTCCTTCGGCTCGAAGGCCGAGGCTGCTGCGGCATACGCTTCATCGGATGCGTGCGTTTCGCTGACCCGGGTCACTTCTTCGGCCCAAGCCAAGGCTGCGCGTTGCTGGTCGGTAAACAGATGGGGCACTTCGTCCCAGACCGATACCAGAGCGACCTTGTCGACCGACATGGTCTTGCGAAGATCGCGACCATGCATGTCGATGCAGTGGGCGCAGCCATTGATCTGGGAGACCCGGAGGAAGACGAGGTGGATTAGCTCCTCGGGCAGATTAGTGTTCTTCGTGACGTAGTGGTGGACACCGAACAGCGCCTTTGCGCCCTCGGGAGCTACTTCGTACCAGTTCAGACGGGCCATGGATGGTTCCTTTCCTGTTTCTCATGGTTGCAGTTCTCCCGTCGCCGGCACAGCGGGCCGTCGGCAGGAATTTCCGAATTCTCCGTGGTGTCGTCAGCGTGGAGAGCGGCGTCCTTCTCTCAGCGCCGTGACGCGCGCCGTCTCCCGTGCCGATGTCCGGTCGCGGAACCAGTCCGCGACAAGGTTTTCGAATTCTTCCGGTCTTCCGCCCTGCGCAAGATCGGCAAGGCTCGTCTTGTCGAGTTCAGAACGCATGCGCCGTTCAGCGCGCAGCATGACCGCATGAATGCGACAGACACCATCCACCGACCATGGTGGCGGCGTTCCGCCAAACAGAACACAGCCTCGACGGACCTCCTTGCAATCAAACAGTTTTCGATCGCCCTCGATGGCGTCCACGACCTCAAGCACAGAGATATTCGCTGGCGGCTTGGCCAGTTCGTAGCCGCCGCTGATCCCATCGCTCGATGAGACGATCCCGGCCTTTTCCAGCTTCGGCATGATCTTCGCCAGCATGGCGGTGGGAACGCCCTGCATCTCTGCGAGGTCTCGGCTGCTCGCGCGCTTCGGATGCTCGGAGATGAGCCACAGCAGGGTGTGAAGCCCGTATTCGACCGAGACCCCGAACAGACTCACGCCTTTGCGTCGATCAGGCATCCCGCTATTGGCCGGGTGTTGATCGCCTTCGGCGTCAACTTGCCCCTCATCATTCGACATAACGCCACCTCATCAAGTCCGCATTAGACTTAACGCAACCTAACTCTATCCGTGTTAAAGAGTCAACGGCGAAATTGTCAAACGGTCCCAAGCAGAGTTCGACTGATGAGCCGAATGCAATCGAGAGAAACTCCGGTTTCTGATCTCAGATTCGCGTTGCCCGAAGTCTGCTGTTGGCGCAGAGCAGCCGAAATCGCTGCTCGGCAAACGCCGGCCGGTCATACCTGTACACCACATAGCGTTTGACGTTCGCGGCCCGCGCTTCTCTCCGGGATCGGCACAAAGCCCTCCCATGATGGGGTTCCGTAGATAATGCGGTCCAATCTATGCTGCATCCTGATGAAAATTCATCGGAATAAACGCCGCCACGAACTCGCATCACCGTCGTCCGCGAAGGACGCCTTCCGCTGCTACGCGGAACTCTGAATTGGCTTCAAGATATTTTCTCGGTCCCTCAGCTAGGCTGCCACCGACGTAGGGGGCTCTATTTTCGTCCAGCGAAACTCTGAACCATCCACCCACATTCGATGCATGACGACCGCGAGACGACGAGCCAATGCCACCTTCGCTTTCTTGCTGCCATGTCGCTTCGCGACATTCATGGCCCAAGCCTTCAGCCAGCACCATTTCACTACGCGGGTCATCATTGATTGGGCGGCTTCATAAAGAAGCCGTCGCAATCATGGCATCGCCGCGAAGTGAGACATGCCCAACCCGGCTCACCTCGCCCGATTGGTTGAGTACAGGCGTCAAGCCAAGTACCGCTCCCACCGAACGTGAATGCCGGAAGCGCGTCGGGATGTCGACAGTCGCGACGTAGGCGAGCGAGACGACAGCGCCGACCCCAGGCACAGTCATCAAGCGCCTGCAAACGTCGTCATTTTTTGCCTCGCTGCGAACCCGCTTCTCGAGTTTGGCAAGACCCTCTCGCAATTTGCGCCGGCCGTCGAGCAGAGGCTGCATGATCTCTACCAGTTCAGCATCATTTTCTACGAGTTCCAGAATCCTCCGCTCGAAGGTGCCGCCAGAGGTCTGGCCGACCTTCAGTCCAAAATTGCGCAGAAGGCCGCGCATCTCGTTCTCAAGATCGATCGCCTTTTCCTGCAGCAAAGAGCGTGCTGTCAGCAACGCGCGGCGCTTTTGACTCCCAAGCGTCTTCACATGCACATCCTTGAACAAGCCGACGCGCATCATATTGGCGATGCCCCTCGCGTCGTTCCGGTCACTTTTGTTTTGCTGGAGTGCTTCAAGAAAGGCTTTGGTATGGCGAGTCTCGATGCAGACGACCGGGAAGCCTGCTTTAGCCAATCCGTCGAATAACCATTGCGATAATGGACCGGCCTCCAAACCGATCCTGTCCAGGTTTAGCGCCGGATCGTTCAAAATAGCGACGAGGTCATCCGGGTGTGACGCGACCTTTCGTTCTCGGCAGAGTTTCCCGTTCTCATCGACAATGCAAACACTCGTCTCCTTGATGGAGACATCGAGACCGACATAATGTTTCATGGATGCGCTCCTCTCTCTGATGATAAAATGTGGCTGCGTCATACTGACCGCGTTTTATCATCAGCCACCGTCCGATGCTTCCCGTTCTCCGATCGGCCAGCTTGAGGCACAGAGCCGATTAGCCCAGCTATGCTAACCCTCCTGCGGCGACCCTTTTAACCGGTCAAGCGGCGCGCGAATTGGCGCCGGACGCAGGATGCGTCCTCTGCCTGATACGCTCATTGCCTCAAGAGTGGCGGGGCGAAAGCCGCGACAGGTCTCATCGCCTTCGGCTGCGGCAGTTGCACCAGCTCCGACGCTGTCCCTCCCAGCTGCGCGCCAGGCCCTCGGATATCATGATTTCGCCGAGCGATGATCCGTTGCGCAGCACTGTCCGCAGCTTCCGGCCGTTGCGATCTGCATCGCGCAAGCCGCTGGTGAGCGAAAATTCCCCGGCATTTAGGAGCACGAGCAGACGGTACTTTGCGGCTTCACCGAGCTCTGCTTCGCGCACGCAACGCGGCGGACTGAGCTCCGGTGTGTCGATGTCGGCGATGCGGATTTTTTGACCGCGAAACCAGAAGGTGTCCCCATCTACGACGCAATTGACGCGCGGGGCGCTGGAGCAGATCGAAAACTGTGCCGAAAGGCTGTCACGCGCCGCGGCATGCGAGACTGCCGGCCCAGCCATACAGAGCAGCGTGCCCGCGATGGCCAACGAGCCTTTGAGAAAATTCATGCTTGCTTCCTATTTCATTTTTTCGAATCTGTTTTCCGCTACGCAACTTTTCATGTCTGCACGGCGAAACCAAATCGCTCGGCCGCAGCGAAGCGGCGGATTGCCAGCAGTAAATACGATCTGCTCGTCGGCTCGCATTTGCAGCACTTCGTGCGGCTGGATCAATGGTCTTGCCGCGAGTTGCTTCGAACGTGTCCGCGAGGATCCCCGTGACTGGAAACTGCGGCTCACCTGATCGATCTCGACAGTCGTCATTCCGCATCGCCGGGAAATGTAGTCGGCGGTTTCAGGATCGTTGATGGCAGCGAAACTGATCCAGCTTACACTTTCGAACCACTTGCTTGCCGCGTCGCGCCCGCCATAAGCTTCTCGCATCTGACCAATCGACTGATAGATCATCATGAGCGTGATACCGTACTTGCGACCGGCGTCCCTTGCCGTTTCAAGAACGCGCATGTAACCGAGCCGGGACACCTCGTCGAGAAGGAACAAGGTGCGACCGTTCATCTCCCCATTGCGATTGTAGATCGCGTTGAGCAACGCGCCGATGATGACACGGGCAAGACCGGAGTGGCCTTCCAATGTTTTCAGATCCACGTTGATGAAAACGTCCGCGTGTCCGGTGGCAATCTCTCCGGTTGAGAACGTCGAGCCGGATACAAGTGCGGCGTAGTTTGAGTAGGACAGCCAATGCGTTTCCCTAACCGCGTTTGCATAGACGCCCGAAAAAGTCTCCGGCGTCATGTTCACGAAGGCCGCAACGTTCTCCTTCACGAAGTCGGAATCCGAATTGTCATAGATTGTTTGCAACCGCTCGCGAAGCTTCGGCTCCGGTTCGGAGAGGTTCTTGCGTACCTGACGCAAAGTTTGATCCGCTTTGTCAGTGCGTCCCGACAGGCACACATCGGCGATCAGAGCCGTCAACAACTGTAGCGCTGACGCGCGAAAGAAGTCATCGCGCACGCCACGTACACCACCGCTTTCGCTCATGATCCACGAAGCGACCGACGCAATATCCTCTTCCTTCGTTCCACCAAACCGACCGACCCAATCCAACGCGTTGAATCCTGTCTCCGGGGCCATTGGATCGAGGACGAAGACGTCCCGGTCGGCGTCTCGCCTATGCTTCGAGACCATTGGCGCTACTTCTTTCGACGGATCAAGGATGACTACCGAGCCACCCCATTTGAGTGCCGTCGGGATCGTCACTGACGTCGTCTTGAAGCCGCCGGATCCGGCGAATACGATCCCGTGTGAGGAGCCGAATGACCCGTCGAAGCAAAGGAGCGGCGATTTGCCACCGGCACCCCAGGTGTCGGGACTATCCGCGCGAAACGGCTGTGCTGCAGTGCTATCCTTATCGACCCGGTAAAGCTCTCCGACAACGATTCCTCCGGATTCGGGAAAAAGCCTTGCGGCCGATGCGAGCTTCATCCAGTCCGCTTCTCCATGAAGTGCCCGTCTTCCGTTGACACGCTTCGGTTCTGGACGCGCAAAAGCGGCGTTGCCGATCAACACGACCCTCAAAGCGAAAGACGCCGCCATCAGCGCGACCGCAGCGCCGAGCACTGTTGCGGGGTCAAGAGAGGCCGCCAGGTTCTTGCCTGCCGGCATCTTCCCCGCAAACGCGGCAAGACGTACCACTTCACGCAACGCAGCGATCAGGATTGTTGCACCGCTCCCGGCAACGACACCCCAGCCGGAAAAGCGGACACTTGCCGACCCAGCAGACGCGAATAGGAAGACGACACCCACCGCCGACGCTGCAATATACGGCGCAGAAATTCCAACGCGACCAAGAGCGACCTTTGCCGCTTCCGTGTTTCCGAAGCCTTGAAGCCAAGTCTCCATTCCGGTCGTGACAAAGATGGCGGTCACCATGAGTGCGACCGGTGCGACGACCAACAGGGTCCTAGTCGCCGTCATTGCTGAAGGCCTCCGCACCGATAGCGATCAGCCTGGTTCGCTCGCCTTCATCGTATTTGAGGCGGCGAGCGAGTTCGATGAGCGCGCCCAGGATAAGCGCGCGCTTCTCGTATCGCAGACCTGCTTTGACGATCAGGTCGCCAAGTTCGATCTTGTCGCGCGTGTCCTTTTCGCGCGCCTTTGAAGTCGTAGTGCGGCGCATGCGCTCAAGCCTCGTGACCGCTCCCCGAAGTCGCGCCAGCCGAGACCGTCGCACTTTCCGTCGTGGCCGCGACGCCAACCCCTGCCCGCCCCTTTCCGTTCGATCCGACTTTGCCTCCGCGAAAGTGTTTGGCCATATCCTCGAAGGCCTTCTGAAGATCCGCCTCATCGATCTCGATTTCACCGAGTCCGGCCTTGAGTGCGATGCGACCGATCCGTTCGGCTTCACGCGTCTCGGCGTGCTTCAGCTGTTCCTGAAGCTTGGCGATTTCTTCGCGGATCCTGGAGGAGGGCTTCTTCATTTACGGTTGTCCCTGTCTGATGTCGTTTGGATTGAACAGCATCAGGTTCCTTCAGATCGGCGTGCCGATCCACTAACAGAAGTGCGAGTTGGCGCAGCCAAAGCCTTTGATCATGATCCCGGCCGTTCCGAAGGAGCGGATCCGAAGGGCGCAATTATACGTCGCTGACGCGACGCTTGCTTTTTGGCCCAGCGGGGCCGCCGCTCACGACGAATGTATTGAATTCGCTCGATCACAGGAACTTTCGTAGCGATGGCCGCTCCGCATTTTTCCGTCAGTATCGTCGCACGCGGCTCCGGCCGAAGTGCGGTGCTGTCGGCGGCCTACCGGCACTGCGCGAAGATGGACTACAAGCGTGAGGCCCGTACGATCGACTACACCCGCAAGCAGGGACTTCTGCATGAGGAGTTCGTCATCCCCGCTGATGCGCCGGAATGGCTGCAATCGATGATTGCCTATCATTCGGTATCCGGCGCCTCGGAAGCCTTCTGGAACAAGGTCGAGGATTTCGAGAAACGCTCGGACGCCCAGCTTGCCAAGGACGTGACCATCGCCCTGCCGATCGAACTTTCGGCCGCGCAGAACATCGAGCTCGTGCGGGATTTTGTTGCAAGACATATTACGGGTCAGGGCATGGTGGCGGACTGGGTCTTCCACGACGCGCCCGGCAATCCGCATATCCATCTTATGACGACATTGCGGCCCCTGACCGAAGATGGGTTCGGTTCGAAGAAGGTTGCTGTCACAGGTCCGGACGGCAAACCGCTTCGTAATGATGCTGGCAAGATCGTCTACCAGCTTTGGGCCGGAAGCCTCAACGACTTCATTGTATTTCGAGATGGCTGGTTCGCCTGCCAAAACAGGCATCTTGCGCTCGCCGGCCTCGACTTGCGCGTCGATGGCCGCTCCTTCGAGAAGCAGGGTATTGCGCTCATGCCCGCAATCCATCTCGGCGTCGGCACCAAGGCCATGGAGCGGAAAGCGACTGGTTGCGGAGAGGTGGCAGCGCTCGAACGGTTGGAGCTCCAGGCGGAACGTCGCGCCGAGAATGCGCGTCGGATCCAGAGAAATCCTGGTATCGTGCTCGACCTGCTCACCCGTGAGAAGAGCGTTTTCGACAGCCAAGACATCGCGAAGATCTTGCATCGCTATATCGACGACGCCGGCCACTTCCAGAACCTGATGGCGCGCATTCTGGAGAGCCCGGAGACGCTGCGGCTGAATCTCGAGAGGATCGACTTTGCGACGGGTTTGCGCGCCCCGGCGAAATACACCACCCGCGAGCTGATCCGGCTGGAAGCCGGGATGGCCAATCGCGCGATCTGGCTGTCGCAGCGGTCCTCGCATGAAGTTCGCCGGCCAGTGCTCGACGCGACATTTGCACGTCATGACCGGTTATCAGACGAACAGAAAACGGCGATCGAGCATGTCGTGGGTAAGGCACGCATCGCTCTTGTCATCGGCCGCGCCGGTGCGGGCAAGACGACTATGATGAAGGCGGCGCGGGAGGCGTGGGAAGCCGCCGGTTATCGTGTCGTCGGCGGCGCACTTGCCGGTAAGGCGACCGAAGGTCTGGAGAAGGAAGCGGGCATTGCCTCGCGCACGCTTGCGTCCTGGGAAATGTGCTGGGGCAAGGGTCGCGAGCAACTCGACGACCGTTGCGTTTTCGTTCTCGACGAGGCGGGCATGGTCTCATCGCGGCAGATGGCGCTGTTTGTCGAAGCCGTCACCAGTTCCGGTGCCAAGCTCGTTCTTGTCGGCGATCCGGAGCAATTGCAGCCGATCGAAGCGGGCGCCGCCTTCCGGGCCATCGCGGATCGGATCGGTTATGCCGAGCTCGAAATCATCTACCGCCAGCGCGAGCAGTGGATGCGCGATGCATCGCTCGATCTGGCGCGTAGCAATGTCGGCAAGGCGGTCGAAGCCTATCGCGCCAACGGCAGGATGATCGGCGCAGAACTGAAGTCGGAGGCAGTCGCAGCTCTCATTGCCGACTGGAACCGCGACTTCGATCCTGCGAAGTCTTCCCTGATCCTCGCTCATCTACGGCGCGACGTCCGGATGTTGAACGAATTGGCGCGGGCCAAGCTCATACAGCGCGGCATCATTGAGTCGGGTGCGACATTCAAGACAGCAGACGGCGATCGCAGTTTCGCAGCGGGCGACCAGATCGTCTTCCTGAAGAACGAGGGATCGCTGGGCGTCAAGAATGGCATGCTGGCCAAAGTCGCCGATGCGGCTCCCGGTCGCATCGTTGCGGAGATTGGCGACGGCAAGGATCGCCGCCAGATCTCGGTGGATCAGCGCTTCTACAGCAATGTCGATCACGGCTACGCGACCACCATTCACAAGAGCCAGGGTGCCACGGTCGACCGGGTGAAAGTACTCGCTTCCCTCTCGCTGGATCGTCATCTGACCTATGTGGCGATGACGCGCCATCGCGAGGATCTCGGCGTCTATTACGGCCGTCGTTCTTTTGCGAAGGCCGGCGGCCTGATCGCGATCCTGTCTCGCAAGAATTCGAAGGAAACCACACTCGACTATGCGAACGGCAGCTTCTACCGCCAGGCCCTCCTTTTTGCCGAAGCTCGGGGATTCCATCTCGTCAATGTCGCGCGCACTTTAGCGCGAGACCGGCTCGTTTGGGTTGTCCGGCAGAAGCAGCGGCTCGTTGAGCTCGGCGCTCAACTGTCTGCCCTCGGCAAAGCTTTGGGCCTGTCCCCAATCAAGAAATCATCCGAAACAGCGAGCGCCATCAACGAGGCAAAGCCCATGGTGTCAGGAATTAAGGTATTTCCAAAATCGCTTGAGCAGACGGTAGAGGATAGGCTTGCAGCCGATCCCGGTCTGAAGAAGCAGTGGGAGGAAGTCTCATCTCGCTTCCACGTTGTCTACGCGGAGCCGGAAGCCGCATTCAAAGCGATCAATGTCGACGCCATCCTTGCGGACGAAGCTGCCGCGAAGTCCGCGATCGCGAAGATCAACACGGAACCGGAAAGTTTTGGTGCGCTCAAGGGCAAGACAGGCATGTTCGTGAGCAGCGCCCACAAGCAAGATCGAGAAAAGGCGACTCTGAATGCCCCCGCTCTCGCGCGCAATCTGGAACGCTACCTGCGCCACCGCGCGGTGGCCGAGCGCAAGCACGAGACGGAGGAACGGTCGATCCGCGCAAAGTTCTCGATCGACATTCCCGCCCTCTCGCCGTCTGCCAAGCAGACACTCGAACGGGTTCGAGATGCGATCGATCGGAATGATCTCCCGGCGGGTCTGGAGTTTGCGCTTGCCGAGGGACAAGTGAAGGCGGAACTCGAGGGTTTTACCAGGGCGGTGTCCGAGCGGTTTGGCGAACGGACCTTCCTCACACTGGCTGCGAAAGAGCCGAACGGCGAGACGTTCCAGAGGCTGACGTCGGATATGAACCCATCGCAGAAGGGCGAGGTCCAATCTGCTTGGAACGCCATGCGGACCGCTCAGCAGCTCGCCGCGCATGAGCACACCATGACTGCCTTGAAACAGTCAGAGACATCTCGTCAAACGAAGAGCCAGGGGCTCTCACTGAAATGATCCTTGCTCTATTTGGACATTCGGGTCGGCCATCACGCGCAAGCGTCCGGTCGAGGAGTTTTCTGGTCGTCACCCTGGCAATTCCGATCATTGTCGGCTTGGGCGGGCTCCTCGGTTATCGTGTGAACCTGACACCAAGCGAGCCCTTGGGCGTCTGGCGTATCAGGCCGCTCGAGCGGCCGGCAGCCCGCGGCGATCTCGTCTTCATCTGCCCTCCGCAGGCGAGGTCTATGGAGATCGCGCGCCAGCGCGGTTATCTGAGGGCGGGACTTTGCCCAGGCGGTTACGCTCCGCTTATCAAGACGATCGTGGCCTTGCCAGGCCAATACGTTCAGATCGGTCACAACGTCACCATCGACGGTATTCCCGTGTTGAGCTCCACGCTTTCATCGAAGGACGGGGGAGGCCGACGATTGACAGCTTTCAGTGGCGGCAGCGTGCCGTCGGGCACCGTGTTCCTGCACTCTGGTTTCCGGGGCTCCTTCGATTCTCGCTACTTCGGCCCGGTGCCGGCGTCGGGCATCCTCGGTTTGGCAGAGGAGGTTATCACTTATGCCCCATAATTGGTTCCGACCTCTCCTGCAGGTCATCAGTGCTGCGGCCGTCGGATGGGTTGGCTGGAGCGGTGAAGTGCTGCTGCTGCCGGTCTCGGCATTATTTCCCGCACTCTGGTCCACGGCGGAAAACAGAGCGCAGGCCGCGCTGGTTTCCACCGCTTACTTTCTGTCGGCGTCGCGTGGCTTGCCGCAAGGCGTCGCAACGTTTTACGCGTCCGACCTCTGGCCCGGATTGATACTGTGGTTGATCGCCTCGAGCGCCTTCGTCGTCGTCCATACGTCCTGTTGGACCGGAAGAAGTGGTTGGCGGCGCGGGATTTTCTATCTCGGCGCATCCGTCCTCATGGCGGTCCCACCATTTGGAATTCTTGGCTGGGCGCACCCGATCACCGCCGCAGGCGTCGTGTTCCCGGGATGGGGTTGGTGGGGACTGGCGCTGATGGCAGCCGGCCTCGCCGTCATGACGACTTGGCTTCGGCCGGCTGCAGCCATAGCCTTGATGAGCTTCTGGCTCTGGTCCGCCGCTGAGTGGACGACGCAGAGTTTACTTTCGGGTTGGCATGGTGTCGATCTTGATTTCGGCGCCTCCCTCGGTCGCGTGAGCAATCTTGACCGCCACCGTGCTCTTGCAGCAACGGTCCGGGCAGCAAACCAAGGCCAAGGTTCGGTTGTCGTTCTTCCCGAGAGCGCGCTCGGTTTCTGGACGCCGACGGTCGAACGCCTCTGGAACCATGAGCTGAATGAAACCGGTCTCATCGTGCTCGCTGGCGCAGCGGTCTTGAATGACGATGGATACGACAACGTCTTGGTGTCGATTTCCGAAAAGGGTGGTGAAGTCGCTTATCGTGAGCGAATGCCGGTTCCCGGTTCCATGTGGCAGCCGTGGCGGGCCTGGACAGGGGGAGACGGTGGCGC
The DNA here is from genome assembly GCF_058791875.1 of Ensifer sp. EB106-05-01-XG146. Taxonomy (NCBI): domain Bacteria; kingdom Pseudomonadati; phylum Pseudomonadota; class Alphaproteobacteria; order Hyphomicrobiales; family Rhizobiaceae; genus Ensifer; species Ensifer sp. EB106-05-01-XG146. The sequence continues at coordinate 1,429,823 of NZ_JBYTDX010000003.1, read as the reverse complement.
CAAAGCACATTTCTTTGGCGATTCCGCCGCCTTCGTTGGCAATACTCGCATCGCTCCCCTGATTTGCTACGAATTGCTTGTCGCCTGGCCGGTCCTGCAATCGATGCTCCGTGATCCCGACGCCATCGTCGCCGTCGGCAATGGGTGGTGGACGGCTGGAACCTCAATCGTCGACATTCAACGCGCCAGCGCTCAGGCCTGGGCACGGCTCTTCGACAAACCTCTCGTCATTTCCTTCAATACCTGAACCGGGAGATCGCATGATGGACATTGCGTTGATCAAAGAATGTGCCGACCCCTCACTCAGGCCGGCGATCGTAGAGAAGTTCGTTGAGGCAGCCGGCTCGCCCGATCCGCTTACCATTACCGTGAATTCGGGCGGGCGATTGATCCTCGTGCCGAAGGCGACAACAGCGGACAGCGCAATGGAGATCATTCGGCAGAATGTAGGGCGCGCAGTCGTTCGCGTGGGCCTAACGCAGTTTCCGGCAGGAGTAGTCTTGAAAGAGGCGTACGAACTGAAATCCGACCTCGTCGAACCATGTGCGAACCTGCGAATGGGCACGCTGATGTTTGCGAAGATCCTGCGGATCGTTGCCAAATGGTACGGCAATCCGAGGAGCGATGACGTCTTTCCGCAGATTTTCGAGGATGCGGTCTATGCCTGGAAGACGGGAGAGTTCGAAGGCGTAAGCGTGTTCGAGGCGGAGGACCCGGGAGGTTCAATCGAAATGCCGAAGCAAAGCAAAGCGCATTCTATCGATGATGAGGAAGCAGCAATGACTATACCCGCGAACGGGACGAATGAGGATCTTGGACGCGCTGGAATTCGCATTGACCTGTCCCGCATCGGCGGAAATTGACATTCATCCCGTTCCCTGTGTCGTCAGAATGGCATTGTGATATCTTCGCCGATCTGGATGGCGCCGTACGTGAGACAGTCCCTAAGGCGGTCCAATCCCTCTTCCCTCATCATGCCAGCTGCGGCGCGAATGGCTTCCTGCCATTGCGGACCGCGTTCCCACGCCTCGTTGTATACGAGGGCTAGGTCGGATGCCCTCCTCGTCTGCTGCAGGGCCTCGAACAGAAGTTCGGCCTGTCGGATATCCTTGTCCCGCTTCGCAGCCCCCTGCACGTTGTTGTGTCGGCGGCTGGCGACGATGAGCTTATGGACGGCATACCGCTCGGGGGCTGGGACAGTCACAGGGACACCGGACTTGTGAAGCAGCATTGTCCGCACCGGATCGCGGATCAGGAAATCGAGAAAACGCAGCGGATCGGCACGAGCTCCACCCAGAGCTGGCATCTTAGCGGGCGGGTCGAGGTAATCGTCTGAGCCGCGGTTCGATGTCAGAAACTCGACTCTGTAGCCGTTGGCGGTTCGGAAAGCGGACGAGGACGCGGCGCCCGATCGATGGGGCACCGGGATGAAGGTGGGATCCAATGACTGCAGCAGTTCGAGCATCGGCGGCAGGGTGTCTTCAACCTCACGAGAGATGGCGTAGTCCTGTGCGATGTCCGCATCGCCTGTGAGGAGCGCGGCCATCGGCAGGCGAACACCGAGGATTCCGGCGTAAGTCTGAAAAGCTACCGTGCCGATGAGAACGCCCCGCAGCCGAAATAGGCCTGCAGCCGACAGCGCCTCGACGATATCGCCCGTCATTGAAACCGGAGCGATCATGCCTCCTTCGCGGGTCAGCGACGCCACCATGCGCCTGCGGGCGCGAAGGTCGTCTTTCTCACGCTTGTGGGTTTCGACGCGCTTTGCGATGTCCGGATCGTCCGCAGGACCAACGTAGCGGCGTGTCCTGCCCCCAGTTCCATCAGGGATATCGAAGTACCAGTAGCGGCGATCTTTCACTGTGACCGGCGTGAACCTGCCCTCAGGGGGGAAGTCGGCCGTCCATGCGGCGTCGAGCGAGCGTTGGCCGAGTTCGGCCAGCATGGTCTGGTACATGAGGTCGATTTGCTTCATTGGCGGGCTTTTTTCCTCGGATTTCTGCATCTCGATTGCGTAGCAGGATAGGCAAGCCGCTTGTCGCCGAGCGGCTCTCTCTTCGGGAGGATCTCGGCTTATTTTTCACCGGACTCAGCTGCCCGTGTCGCATTCCTCGACGTTATACCGTTTATCAAAAAAGGTATAACTGGATCGGAATCGAGGGTTAAGGATAGGACTGATGTTCGTCGAAAAAATCAACGTTATACCTTTCCACAAAAAAGGCATAACCCTTCGTCCAAACACCCAAGACCGTTGGCGCACTGTGGCGTTTGAGTCCAAAGCGCGATTCAGATACTTGATATTAGTGATTGTCGAAGGCGCCAAATAAAAGCGCAACAATGCACGGAAATAGCGAGCCGCTAACCGTGCGCCGTCGCTCAACCTGCGGAAATCGATCAACAACCGACGAGGTTCGTCTAATGGCCGTGCTCAGCTAGCCCTTGTAATGGGATGGGAAGATAATGTCCTGGTCAACGAGAACGTTGAACCTGTAGCCCGGCCTGATCCGGATTGTCGGCTGCACGTTGAGATTCTTGGAGATCGTCTGCTCGGCGACGCGTCCGAAGGTTTCTGCGAAATTCCTGCGCGCTGCGTCCGAGGCGCTATCCTGTGTCGCAAGGGTCGAGCTTTCCGGCATTGAAGCATCGATCCCGGTGCCGATGAGCGCAATAAGCGCCGCCGATCCGAATGTTCGCCAGAGGTGCCGGTCGACCCGGTCTCTAAAGCCGCCATAGCCCTCGGCATCTGTGCCGGCCATGCCGCCGATCTTATCCGATCCGGAGAACAGATTCGGAGATGAACTCGAAGCGGGGGATCGCGAGGTTCTCCGGTGCGGGCCCCTTGCGGACGCGACCGGCAGTATCATAGTGCGATCCGTGGCACGGGCAGAACCAGCCTCCGAAGTCACCCGCCTGCCCTAAAGGCACGCAGCCGAGATGCGTGCAAACCCCGATCATCACGATCCACTTCTCCTTCCCCTCCCCGGCAGAGCGGGCAACGGCGGTCGCGTGCTGATCATCGGCAAGGTTGGCATTCCGAGCCAAGGGGTCCTTGAGATCGTCAAGCGCGGTCGCCCTTGCCGCCTCGATCTCCTTTTGGCTGCGGTTGCGAATGAAAACCGGGCGACCGCGCCATTTGACGGTCAGTGACATACCCTCGACGAGCGAGGATACGTCCACCTCGATAGAGGCCATCGCGCGCGTCGACGCGTCAGGACGCATCTGATCGATGAATGGCCAGGAGGCGGCCCCAACACCCACTACCCCTGCCATGGCTGTCACCAGAAAGAGAAAATCGCGTCGGGTGGGTTCTCGCGTCTCATCCATAACCATCATCCTGCGGCCCTGCCAAGCCTTGCTCGCCCTGGGGGATAGGGGGGACAAGCAGTTCTCCCGGCAACCTCCGGGGTGCCCAGATGTAAGAATGGCTCACAATTTTACATCGCCATCGTGAATATTGGAACGTCGGAACTCGTGACCCACCCAGTCATTCATTCCGACCAGCCACTCAGCCTCTGGAATCCGCCTGCAAACATATTCCCACGGCGAGACCATCAGCCAGGAGAAGATGCGGCTCAACCGCATCCCAGCCTACCGCTCCTCCAGGGCTAAAAGCGGCCTCCGGAACAACAATGAAAAGCGAAAGCTGGCACCGCGCCGTCTGAAGAAGGCATTCCTTCAATGTGAACTGAATTCCCAGGCCGTATATCTTTTACGGGCCGCCTCAATGAGAACCGCCCGTCGGAAAGCTGGCGAGGCTTTGAAGCAGGCGCCAGATAGCTCCGTCAGATATCGTACCGCGAATCGAGCTCTCGCAGGGCAGACCGAACCTCATCGATTGAAACCGGCTCAGGCGTTCCTGGCATATGACGGAGAGCCGGCCTCGAATCTATCGCGTAAAAGTCCGAAGCCCATGCGGCGAGGATGGTCCGTTTATCATCGACAGAAAGTGCAGGAGCACTCACCACATCCCGTGGACGTCGAAACGGCGACCAGTGAGATGCTAGAACTTCTGGTCCGATGTTCACGGCAGTTGCCGCAATCTGCTTAAACATATCGTCCATCTCGGTTCACCTCAGCTTACGTGCGGATCCCGACTCCACCTCCCATTAGTCGGCATCACGAGGTCGGTTTCCGGCCCCAGCAGATCGTGCTTTTCTGCGAAGGCGGCAAACAAGCCGCGTGCGGTCTCAACTTCGATCTCGCCGCACAAGGCAGCGTGGCATGCTTTGAGCGCAATCGAATGCGGACCATCCCTGAGCGATATCGGCCACTCGATCAGATAGCGGTAAGCGTCCATCACGCTTCTCACTTCCGTCGGAAATCCAAGGCCGACGAGAATACGCACAGGGTTCTCGAACATATCCGGTTTCATAATTCGCTCCTTTCCAACCAGGTGTGCCCATGGGCGCCATCGAAACGGCGCCCATATCCGATGTTTCGTTTAGGCGGCGCTCTGGGCTTCGATCTGCGGCGCGGCGTCCGGCCGTCCAAGGGCGGAACCGCCTTCAATGCTGACCTTGCGCGGTTTCAATCCCTCAGGAATTTCCCGGACGAGATCGATGGTCAGCAGACCATTGCTCAATCCCGCTCCACGCACCGTGACATGGTCGGCGAGCTCGAAACGATGCTCGAACGGGCGGCCGGCGATGCCTCGGTGCAGATAGGCTTCGGACGGAGGATCCTGCTTCTTGCCAATAACGGTGAGAAGATTGGTCTGGAACGTCAGGTCCAGGTCTCCTTCGGCGAAGCCGGCAACCGCAATCCAGATGCGGTAGCTGTCGTCACCCGTCTTGACAATGTCATAGGGCGGCCAATCGCTGGTCGAACGGTCGCGCTGGGCGTTTTCCAGAAGATTGAAGAGCCGGTCGAAGCCGACGGTAGATCGGAAGAGAGGCGTGTAGTCGTAAGATGTTGCCATAGCCATATCCTCCTGAAAGCAACATGGGTATGGAGCGCCGAAAGACGGCGCTTCCAGCATTGCCAGCCCTGTTGTCAGCGGCTGGCGGCAAATGATCTGGTATTTGTGAAATGCGGCTTCAAGTGCCGCCTTGGAGAATTTTTGCAAATCTCAGTGCAGCTTGAACGCCGGATCAGGCACTGATGCGTATAGCGAACGGAATGCAGCGGGCCGTCGAGATTGACTTGCCAGATTTCTGGTAGGCAGTCAGTGTTAGCGGCAGAAGGCTCAGATCGGCAAAATCTTGCACAAGCGACGGAAGCCATCAAATCGGACCGAGCCTATGTCGATAGATAGCGCGACCATTAGACGTATTGCCCGTCTCGCACTCAGCGAAAACTAGGCTGAAAAAATGTGTGGCGAGCTGAACGAAATTCTGACCTTCATCGAGCAACTTTTGGAGGTCGATGTCGAAGGCATCCCTCCGATGGCCTCGGTTGTGCCAACGTGAAAATGCGCCAGGACGTCGTGACCGAAAGCAATCATGCCGAAGAGATCGTGGCGAATGCTCCTCTCCGTGAGCGCAACTTGGTCCCCAAGATTCTCGAGTAAGCACAGACAGCCGCGGCTTTGGAGCATTTCACCGGCCGGCGATCGCCGCGCCAAACGATGCGCCCCCTTTGCGTGGCGCGTGTTAGCGAACCTGAGATTTCCGGCCCACATCCGATGCTTCGAAAGCTTGCCGATCTCGTATGATGGCCGTGCTGCGGTCGAAGTGTCGAACCTTCGGTGGTCCTCATTGCGCATTCCGGTGAAGTCGCTTTCCGAAACGAAGCCGGCCACCATTCCGATAGCACCGGCTATCGCCACTATCGCTCCGACCCGGCGATCTGTGGCGACTGCTCGTTGTTGGCCGCCTGCACATCAAACACCGCTGCGACCCGCGCGGTCACCCGTCATGTCTGGGCCGATGCCCGCGAGCGCGCCGATGCCAACCGCCTGACGTCCTGGGGCAAGGCGATCTACAAACGCCGCAAGGAGAAGGTCGAGCGCTCGTTTGCCGACGCCAAGCCGCGTCACGATCATCGCTAGGGTACTGACCAGGGTCGCTAACCCAAGGCCCGCCGCCGTGACGACACATACAAGCCGCCGCAATCCACTCGACAGCGCAAACCCCAAAACAAAAACCCGCCGAAAATTTCGACGGGCTAGTCAACAGTTTAAGCCCGCCGCTGCGGCGGCGGGCCATACGCCAGTTCTCTATCATGCATGAGCATGCGGGTTCTGCCGATTGTCCCAAAGCGCCCAGGCCGACACGGCGGCGACGAGCGCTCCAAGGACCACGTGGGTCCACATCGCGTTCACGTTCGCCGCGAATTGAAGCAGCCAGGGCGAGACGATCAGCCAGACCCCGAGCACCAGGCTCGACCACTCTTCCCACTCAGCAAACGCCGACAGCGCGGCAACCGCCAGAGCGGCGAGCAAGATTCCTACAATCCATGCGTTCCACGCCGGTATGGTTTCGCTGGCGAAGCCGAGCACCCAAGGTGAAACGAACAGGGCGACTGCGAGAACCAGATTGAGCCAATCCTGTGCCTTCTTGCTTTCCATCAGTCCATTTTCCATGACAACCTCCACGAATGAAGCTTGATCGACGGTGTTTTCGCGTGCTGCGCACGCTGCGCGAAACGATGTAATTTTGCGAAATACGATCTTCAAGAGCCCGAGCATCTCGTGGGGCTGCAGCAACCACGACTAGGGCGATTGTCATCGACTGTCTCAGCAGATCGACGATCTTTGCGTAGGCGAACAGTGGGGAACACACCCTTGGAGGAAGGCCCGCGACGAAGATTGGATATGCGGTTGCCAATCCGCCGACGAGAGTAGGGATATTTCGGCGTGCAATCGGATCGCGGCAAAAGGGGGAGGTATCAGCCGCCGCAGGGATAAACTTGTTGCGGTGCCTATGACTCCTCACGCTCATGACGGTCACCGGATGCGCCACCCTGACCGAAGCCGCTCGCCGGCAGCCGAGCGAGCTCTTGTCACCCGGAAGGCCGGATTCGTTCCAGTGTTGGACACGCTGAAGCGTGGATGCATAATACGCGCTCTACCTCTTGAACTCGCCAAGCCGCGAAAATAAATTCGAAGAGCGCCATCCAAAAGCGCTTTCCTTGTTGAAAACCAACGAGTTCAGTGAGGTAGAAATGCACACGAAGATGTTTGACCGACCAGTTTACCTGCGTGAAAGGAAGGATCTGGTTCTCGAAATCACAAACTTGGACGACGCGATCGATTTCCTCGAGGAGTGGTCCAAAGGAGTTCGCGATATCATCCATGACGCGACGCTGAAGACCTGCTACCTGGCACATGACGGCCACAAACCAGTTCAGGTGGCGCGCGACGCGCTCCGCTCCTTTGCGCACAGGAAGGGCATCCTTGTGAAAGCTCCTGCGGTGTTGCCGTGGATGATCAAGGCCAAGCCCGGCGGCGGTCGAGTACACCCGTAAACCGGTATTCGGGGAGTGGGGGGCCGCGCTCGCGGCCTCCCTAGCCAGCGCGGTAAGCCGCGTTTGTTGCGTGGTTTTCAAGGTAGGGTGGCGCGGGCGGCAGTGAGCCTGCCCCGGAATCCGCTTTCCTCCCATGGAAACCATCGGTAGAGCAGGGCATCAACCAGTAACGCGAAGGCAGGCGACGCCAAGCGGCGGCTCGGATAGGGGAGGTGATAACGAGCGTACCCAGGTGGTCGCACGGCAGACGGGTAGGCAGCGCCCGTCGAGGGCGGCGTCGAAACCACGTAGTTTTGCGCTGATCTTCAAGAGCCCGATTGTCTCTGTGGTGGGGCAGTCAACCATGAGCGCCGAGATCTACGCCCCGCACCCTCCGCCCGCACCTTCATGTGAACACGCCATCTTGTGTAGACGCGGATGGATGTAGAAGGCCGTCGCCTCCGGCTCGCCGTTGCCCGACAGCACGCTGCCGTCGAAATCACAGATCGGCAGGCTGGATGCCTGGAGCTTCGAGCTCCGTCGGCTCCGGTAGGCAGGAGAAATCGACTGGGTCGGGCAGACCGCGCTGAAGTTTTATGGTCGCACGGTGGTCGACGAGGACTATAACGGCCTGGCCCTCGATGAACGGGAGGGGGACCGTCTGGCGAGTGTCCTGGGTAACACGGATATTCTCTTCATGAGAAACCATGGCGTCATGGTCTGCGCACAGAAATCGCGGAAGCCCGGGACGATCTTTATCATCTCGAGCGGGTGGCGGAGGTGCAATTGAACGCGATGCGCACAGGGCGGCCGCTTCTGCCAGCCGATCCCACATCTCGAAAGCGACCGCCAAACAGATGCCGGAGGGCGGTTCGGAAATCGCACGGTTGCATCTGAAAAGCCTCAAGCACCGGTTTGGCGCCAAGTCGCCCGATTACAAGTCATTTTGCCTATTTTTTCAGCGCAATCGGTGCTTAGCCATGCGATTTGTGCATGGGTGCGATGAGCGGTCGTCACTGTTTTGAAACGATTGAAATCACTATATTGGGAATATCGAAATGACGCAGGGGCCAAGAGGTTGCTGACGTCGCAAACCCTCAGGAAAGGGGAATGTCATGAACGTAGCCCGCTCCTTCCATAACTGGCGCAAGTACCGTAAGACTGTATACGAGCTTGATCGGATGTCGAACCGTGAACTGCAGGACGTCGGCATTGACCGCGCGGAGATTCGTAACGTGGCCAGCGCCGCGGTCGCCCGTTAACGCACAGCACCTGGTCTTAGACTTGCTTAACGCCCGCCGACGACGCGGGCGTTATTGCTTGCGCGCAGTGAGATTTCAGGAATGCATTTTCGGTATAGCTGCAGTGCAGTATAAGGCGTGGGAACTGTCGAGGATTGGTGTATCATTTCAAATGTCGAAGCAATGCATCTCCTCCCGCATGGCTTCGTGATGCAGGCGGCCTACTCCTCCCAGGGACGCCTGCCGGAACGGCGACGTTCCGTTGTGTTGGAAAGCCTGCCGCATCTCCTCCCGCGGCAGGCTTTTTTGTTTTGGCCGGGAACGTTCTGGGTGGGGAGCCCACTAGTCGTCGGGTCGGGGCCATGCCCTTCAAGCTGAGACTGCATTTGAGGCTGGGCGGCTATGTTCAGTCGAGGGCCGCGCCGAACGGAGGGGCGGACAACTAACGGGTTTGGATCTTGCCATCTCTCGACGTGCCCTACTAACGAGGAGAAACCTTGTGTGACCGGTAAGGGTCCTGACGGTCCCCTCCATTTGAGTATCCACTCGAAAGTGCAGCTACCACCAGAATGGTGAGGACATTGATCAGCCGCGACACGTATCCCCAAGCGAAGTCTCAGGCCGTTAGTGCCTCGTAGCGAATGACCGGATAGTCCGTGTATCCTCGGGCGTAGCCGCCATAGAAGGTATCGCGATCGGCCCTTCCGACGGGCCAAGCATGGCGGAAGCGCGCGACGAGATCCGGGTTGGCAATGAACGGCTCGCCAAATGCCGGAAGGTCGATCAGACAATCGCCGACGAGTTGTTCCGCCATTGCCAGATCAAGACCGCCCGCCAGAAACAGGGTTTCCGAATAGGTCGCCCGGAATTTCGCGAGAAAACCTGCGGGCATTGGTGACGATCCCCGGCTCGCCTGATCCATGATATGAACACAGGCAAGATCGCGCTTCGAAAGTTCCGTCGCGATATGGAGATAAGTTTCCTCGATCTCAGGGTACAGTCCCATCTGGAACAGCTGCCCATAGGGCGACAGACGGATCGCCACACGGTTCGATCCGATCCGGCCGATGGCCGCCTCGACGGTTCCAGAAGGAAACGCGTTCGATCTTTGAAGCGTCGAGGCTCCGCAGGGATCGGTGCGGTCGTTGACCGTCGGATTGACGAACTGCTCAATCAGATAGCCATTGGCGCCCCACGTATCTCGACGCCGTCGAAGCCGGCCTTGATCGCATTCGTCGCAGCACTGGCGAAGTCGTCTACTACGCGCCGCACTCCCTCGGTTTCCAGGGCGCGCGGCGCGCTCGTCTGCACGAAACCGGGTTGCCGTCCTCATCGAAGGCGAAAGCCATGCTGTTTGCGTCGCGCGCCGGATTGCCAGTGGAGCTGACGGGTGCCTTACCGCCGGGCTGCAAGGAGGTATGAGAAGATGCGGCCGACATGCCAGATCTGGGCGAAGACGGTTCCGCCTTCCGCATGCACTGCATCGGTTACGCCCGCCATGCTTTCACCTGTGCGTCGGACCGGGACCGAAGGCGAAGCCCTGTCCTTCCCGCGAGATCGGCGTTCCTTCGGCGTTCCTTCTGTCACGATCCAGCACTTGCACGCTGACGGAGTAAAGGGCGGTTTCAGGGTCGGCGATGCCGTCTTTGGCGCGGGCGCGGGTCATGGGGCCATGACGAAGCGGTTGTGCAGGGTGCGCCCCGCCAGCTCGTAGGGTTCGAACAGGCTGTTCATGGATTTCTCTCTTGTTGTGTTTCAGGTTCAGCGCGGGAGTGGGCTCAACCCCGCGCCTGGATTTGCCGCCAGATCGCGTCGAGGAAGCCTTGCGTCTTTGCGGTCGCTGACAGCCAGGTCTCGCGCGCGGCATCGTCGTCATTGCGGATCAGATCGGCGAAGCTATCGACCATCAGGCCATGCTGCGATTTTTCGCCTGGGGTCTCGATGAAGGCGAAGTCCTTTCTCGTGGCCATACCGGAGCGATGGATGAAACCCGTCGGAATGTCGGGATTGTCGAAGCCGAAGCCGCTCTTCCAGTCGAGGACGAAATCATCCTGTGTCAAGATGCCGGAGGTACCCGCCACCGTGAGGTCCATCACGGCAGCGCCTGCGGTATAGCCGACATCGAAGGTGGCGGTCTTCCCGGCATCGAATTTCAAGACGCCGGTTGCACGGATGACCGCGCCTGACTGCGGGTCCCGCTCGGCAAAGACCTTGATATCTTCGAACGCGTCCGGTGCGAGATATTCGACGACGGCCCGCATCGAATACCAGGCCATGTCGCCGACAGCGCCCATCGGCTCGTCGCTCGGGTCGAAGCGGATGTTTTCCCGGTCCGAGAAGGGGAAATAGAACATGGTGTGCAGCGAACGCGGGGCGCCGATCAGTGCCGCCAGATGCTGACGCATGGCGGATGTGCGCGGATGATGGACGAAATGGGTCGCATCCATCAACACGAGACCCTTTTTAAGGGCGAGTGCCGACAGGCGCTTGAAAGATTCCGATGAGTGCAGCGGTTTTTCGATCAGCACATGCTTGCCGGCGGCCAGTGCGCGGCTTGCGACGTCTTCCTTCGCTGACGTCGGGGTCGCGATATAGACGGCGTCGACATCGTCGCGGGCGATCAGCCGGTCTGCACCCTCGACGGCGACGGCACCCGGATAGCTGGCGACGAAATCTTCGGCTTTCGCAAGTGTCCGGCTCGACACGGCGGCAAGCCTCGCCTTGCTGGATGACTGGATTTCCGGAGCGGGATCTTCGCAATGAAACCCGTCCCGATGATTCCGATGTTCACTTTGGTCATTGTCATGCCTTCCGCCGTCTCAGGCGATATGTTCGAGGGGATGGATCTCGATGTGGGCGATTGTTCCCGGGGGCAGTTGCGCGTTGAAGACGCGGATGGCTTCGCCGGACATGTGCTGTTCCCAGATCCGGCGGGAGGCCCATTCCTTAGCGAAGACGTAGACCCCTTCTGGTTGAGGTTGCGATGAAGGTGATAGAAGTGGCATCCCACTTCAGCCCGCGTCGCGACCGACAGTTCCGCGGCATAATTTTCGAAGGCGTCTTTCCTGCTGGGTGTGGTCATGACGCGTGCCACGTCCTGATGCTGCTGGTCATTTGTCTGTCCTGTCAGGCTTGCTTCGGCTTGCGATATGGAGCAACGCCCAAGCTGCTGACTGGGGGAAGGAAGCCGAGGCGCCGTTCCCGACCGGGAGCGCCGCTGGCCAATCGTCTGGCTGGTTTATTTCAAGCGCTTGAGCAGCTCTGCCGCTACGGCCGGAGCGGAACCAGGGTTCTGGCCGGTGATAAGTTCACGGTCGGTTACGACGTTGGAAGACCACGGTGCGTCATTGCTGACGAAATCGCCTCCCGCCGCCTGCAATGCCGTCTGTGGATAGAACTTCATCTCCCCGCCATTGAGCAGGCCCTTGGCAATTTCTTCTTCCTGATTGCTGATGACGGTCATCTTGTAGCCCGCATAGATCCAGCCCTCGGCCTTGGCCGAACCGCTTGTCTCCAGTTTGGTGGTGAAGGCCGTCGCATCGGGCAGGGCCGAGAGGAGCGCGATGGGGCCGTGGCAGGCAAGCGCCGTGGTCTTGCCCTTCGTATGGAAGTCGGCGAGCAGCTTGCCCAGTTCAGGGCTGACGAGAAGATCCTGCATCGGGGCATGACCGCCCGGCACGTAGACCGCATCGAAATGGTCGTAACCGATCTGCTCGACGCGGGCGAGGCTGACGACCGGCGAGGCGTTATCCGAGGTCAGCCTGAGTTTCTCAAGCATGGCGATGCTTTCCTGCATCGCGGCCTCGTCGCCGCCGAAATACATCTTGTCCACGGAGGACTTGTCCAGCGTCGGCGCCGTACCTTTCGGGGTCGCAAAGGTTATGTCGTGACCGGCCTCGGTGAGCGCCTTTACCGGCTGCATCAACTCGTTGAGGTAGAAGCCGGTCTCGAAAACCTTGCCGTCCTTGAGGTCGAGGTGATCGGAATCGGAAAGGACGACCAATACATTGGCGGCCTGTGCGCTGAAGCCACTTGTTCCAAGAGCAAGCGCGAGAGCGAGAGTGCGGATGGGTTTCATGTTTTTCTCCATGCCAAGGCCATTCCCAAACCGCACGGTCAGGGATGGTTGATGATCCGTTATGAGTGATGCGGGGTATTCGGTTATGCGGTCCGCAGGTCGCGGAGCGCTTCGCCGACGCCAGTCGCCGATTGCGGGTTCTGACCGGTGACCAGCCTCCCGTCGACGACGACCTTGGCCGTCCAGTCGGCGGCCGGATGATGATGCGCGCCGCGCGCTACAAGCGTGCTGGCAAGCAGGAAGGGAACCGTCTTGTCCAGCTTGACGGCCCGCTCCTCGTCATCGGTGAAAGCCGCGACGTTCTTGCCGGCGACAAGATGCGCGCCGTTGCTCAGCGTAATGTTGACCAGTGCCGCGGGGGGCGTGGCACACGGCGGCGACGACACCGCCCGCCTCGTAGATATCGCGGGCGACGTTGTTGACGGCCAGACTTGTCGGGAAGTCCCACATTGCGCCGTGACCGCCAGCGATGAAGATGGCGGCGTAGTTTTTCGGATCGACGTCGGAAAGGCGAGACGTGTTGCGAACGGCGTAGCGGAAGCCTTCGCTGTTCCAGTAGCGGGCATTGGTCGTGTCATTGAGGTCGAGGCCGTCGACGGGCGGCTCGCCGCCATCGATCGAGGCGAACTCGACCTGGATGCCGGCGGCATCGAGGACGGCGAGGGGATGGGTGACGTCGCCGAGGTAGAAGCCTGTGGGTTCGCCGGTTTCGCCTTAACGCCATGGCTGGTGAGGACGAAGAGAACGGGTTTGATGTCCCAAGTTGCGCTTGTCATGATTTGCTCCTGAAATCGGGGACGAGGTTAGATCGCTTTGGTGGTGTGAACGTATTAAACCTGGAAAGGCGGATAAATGCGCCGCCCGGGAATTCATTTGTTCGCACGGGGACAGAATGGCGGTGAGCAGCACGCAGCGGCGGCTAAGCGAATGGGCTCGCTGTCCTCCTATCGGGTTCGTCCGACGCGAAGTGCCTCAGAGCAATGCCCTGCCGATCGATGCACCGCCGTCGATAAACAGCGTCTGGCCGGTGATGAAAACAGCATCTTCCGACAGCAGGAACTGGATTGCAGCTGCGATTTCGTCTGGCGTGCCGCCCCGGTGCATGGGAACGCCGGCCAGATACCGTTCTTCGCCCTCGCTCCCCGCAGGATTGCTGGCGCGGAACAGTTCTGTTTCGGTCGGGCCGGGCGCCACAGCGTTGACCGTAATGCCAGTTCGCGCGAGTTCGAGTGCCCATGTCCGGGTGGAGCTCACCAAAGCCGCCTTTGCAGCCGCATAGGCGGTCCGCTCGTCGATGCCAAGACTGGAATTATTGACGATACGTCCCCAACCGTTCGTCCGCATCCGAGGCAACGCCGCCTGCGCGGCCTGAATGGCGGGTTGCAGGTTAAGGCGAAGGACCGCATCGAGTGCCTCCAGTTCGACATCGGCAAGGGCTTGCGGAACCCTCAGACTTAAACGTCGCGTGGTCCGGCGTATCAACTGCGCGCCGAGACGAGTCTCGAGACGGGTAATCGCCCTGCTGAGGAGTGATGGCGTCGTCGAAAGCCCGACCGCCCCTCAGTCATCGAGCCTTTTTCAGCAACGGTGACGAATGCCTCAACGTCGCCCAAATGATCAAACCGCCGCCCTATTAGCCCCTTGCGAATAAGTCCGTTTCTTCCGAGCAGGTGTATCCGCGATTTTGGCAGCATCCGGAAAGCCTGCTTTATCTCGTATGGAACAAAGGCGTCTTGCGCCGTCTGCGCTTCGCCTAACCTCGAACCATTAAGCTGTGTAATGTTCCAGGAAGGTTTGCCCGCCTGTCCGGTCCCGCCGTCCCTGCGTAACCAATTGATTGTCCCATTCGGTCTACCAAATCGTCTCCGTAGACAAAGTGCACAGGTCGCAAGCGAAGCCTCTCACCCTATCACGCCGCCTCATGTGTCAGGGGCATGACCGCGCAAGTCATGGAACTGGAGTAGGATAGGTGGGGTATATCGCGCCCTCTCCGGCATTTCCGGCCGGAGAGCCCTTCGCCCGAATCTCCGTCGCGAGATGATCGAGGTATTCTAGCGCTTCGTGAGTGGCGATCAAAGACGTCATACTCTCGTCCGTGCCGGCACGTATCAGATCGTTTCTAGCATTCTCCACGGCATCATGGATGAACCGGTTTGGATCATTGCATTGCTCGGCAGCCCACCGCAACAATTCACACAGCAATCTTTCGTTGACGCGCATCGCCGTAACGGCCTGGCTCAACATGAGGTTAATTTTCTGGACCTTCTCATCTTTGATCCTGCGGGCCATCGGAATTCTTCCTGATCTACTTCTACGCATGCCTGCGGCCGTTCCAAAGTCCAACGGCGAGGCGAATACATTTGTTCCGCGCCAGAACGCTGCTTGAGCGACGAAGCTGGCGCCCCCTTCTGCACGTTCATCCTGGCCACTCATGATTGAGGCGAGCTGCAACAATGAAACCGGCTTGTGGGACATGGCGCGAGGCGGAGCCTCGACCCGATGCTGACCGGGCCCAGTTGGCCCCGTCCCACTTCCTTCTACCCGGGGTCTAAACAAGAACTGCTCGAATTCGTGCGGTAATTCGAACAGAGTTTGAACATGGCAACGCGCCGAACGTCCAGCGGTGTTTGCCTCGCGGTCAATAGTGCCTGCGCTTCCGTTGGCGAAAGCGAGGCAGATCGTTTGTGACTCGAGCGGATGGCCAGCCGTCCCCAACTGCTAGCAGCCGGGCATTAGTCGTCTCCCGGCCGAAACGCAAGGGATGTTTGAATGATGGAACCATGATGGCTAAAGTCTGATGTGATCTTTCAGCATTTTGGCGCCTCCACAGTATCCGGTGTAAAGCATCGCGGCATCGACAGCGTACGGTTCGAGTTTGACATAGCGATCCGGCTACAGGTCGAGGTCGATCCGCTCCAAAGGCTAGAAAGTGCGTGCCTCCTTAGAACCGCACTGTGAGCCCCAGCATCGGACCCTGCTGAGTGACATCGAACACGAATCCGTCATTGCTGTAATCCACGCCCAACGCGCGGTAGCCGGCAATCGCCGAAATCGTATCGTTGAACCGGTAACCAATTGCTGCCGCAACGTCCCAATCGAGATCAGCGCCACCAGCACCGACAAGGCCCCAGCCGATTAGGTAGATTTCGGATGTGAGCGAATAGGTGCCGCGGAAGCCGGCCAGACCGTCTACCCAGGTTGCCTGATCGATTCTGGTGCGCCCATCGAGAACGCCGCCGTGGAAGGAAAGCTCGCTTTCGACGGACCATACGCGCATGCCAGCAACCAGGTCTAACCGAGCTGCATCGCTGTCGATAACGGAGTATCCCGCGCCGAGCAGCGCGGCGAAGGTTTCCGATGTGAGCTCGACGTCTGTCGCAAGCACACCTCTTGGCGTGCCCGACTGCCCCGAAATCTTCGTATACATGACATCGGCAAAGATGCTGTACGGACCGTTGCGGGCTTCGCCGATCGCCATCGCACCGAACTCAAGATGGTCGAAGATGTCGCTGAAACTGGCATCGACATCCACCGCCGGCAGCCCGAACTGCGCAACCTCCCCCGACAATCCGGCCGCCCAGAAATAGGGGGCAAAGGAAAAGGTCCATCCGCTTTCGGTGGTCGTCTGCTGAAGCTCGGGCGTCATTGGGGAATAGATGTCCGTGGCCTTTGCCGTCCCAGCGACGAGGCAAGTTCCGATTGCCGCTAGAGTACGAACGATGCAAATCCTCATGATATCTCCTGTTAGGGCCGCTCTTGCGAGCAACCTTGTTGTAGGTCTTCGTTCAACCCGGCGTGAGACCGCGGCCTGATCAAGTATCTTTCGGGTGCCGTTTTCTATCGGGCTATGGGTTGCATTTTCCGGATCTCGTCTGATTTTCCTTCCCGCATGCGCTATCGGTCGTGTTCGATCTTGCTCTGCCGGAGGGTCCGACGAGTGTCTCCACATGATGGGCATAGTTTTGCCGGGTATTTTGATCCACGATCGCAGCTGGAGCAGCAACGACCAGGCCCGCAGCGGTACCAACCGTTTGTGCGGCCCCGGCAGTGGCCGCGACGATATGGTCGCCCAGCCCCAGTCTGCTGTCGGTCAAGGTTTGGCCGCCAGACAGACGGTTACCAATCAATTGTACGATTTCGGGCGACTCTGCGAACTTGGTATGGTGCAGATTGTCACCTGCCTTGATCTTGGTGAGATCCACGACGGTGATCCCATCCGCCGCCAGTTCCTCTTTGTAGGGCGACTGCTCCGGATCGATCGCTCCCAACCGGGAGACATTGCCCCAGACGCGCCGAGAAACGGCGAGCGCACGGTCATCGCGGGAAACGAAGAGTGTGAATCGCGGTCGCCGCTTGCCCATGTCGGCAATCTGCGAACCGAAGACGTCGACGTCGACGTCCGGCGCTGCCAACATGACATTCTTGAACTTTGCCGGCAGCCCGTCGTTGCGGATGGCCATCTGGCGCAAGGATTCCAGCGCCAGCCAATTGCCCATCGAATGTGCCAGGATGGAGACTTCCTTGACCTCGGGATCACGCGCCAGATATTGAAACAAGCGTTCTACGGCGTTGCGCGTATAGTTGGTGCTTTCACGATCGTAACCATAGGCCAACAAACTCCCGCGCGACGGCCAGGTCGCGAGCACCGGCACACTGCGCGCGCCCGAGTCGTGGACGATTTGCGCGAAACGGAAAACTGCGTCCTCGAAATGGTTGTTGAACCCGTGGATGAAGACCAGGACACTGCCGTCCGGGCTCTTGCGCACATGGATGTTCAACCATTTTTCGGCGGCGACGCGGTCAATTTCCTCAGCCTTCAGCGCGGCGAAATCCGTCGCCGGATTCGGTGGAAGCTTGCGCGGCCAGGCGACTTCGCCCGCCTTGCGGACCGTGTCAGGCGGTATCGACACGGTAATGTCGGCGAATGTCGGGCTGAGCGCGCGCTCGCCGCTGAACATCTCGCCCGGTTTTTCCGCCCGGCCTCGGGTCGTCGTGACCAGCATTTCGACTTGAGCGGTCGAGGGATTGGCCGCTACCGGCGCGAGCACCCCTGTCGGACGGCCCGCACATGCAGGGAGCAGCGTCACGCATAAGGCGACCGACGGTAAAAACGGCCAGGATGGTACGCCGCCCTTGGCGTTCCGGAAGAGGCACAGCGTCAATTTAATCGCTCCCGTTAAGCACAGTATGCACGTCGGCAGAAAGAAGAGCGGCGATCGAAACGTCGCCGCGCCAAGGCCCCGAGCGTGCCATCGCTCACTTCAAATACTCGATCTTCAAGCTTGCAGTCTAAGTATGCGAGGGAGACTGGAGTGTAGCTGTCTCTGCCCACATCGAAGGCGTCATTCGCCGAAAACGCGAGCGGAGCGGAGCGCGGCACGCATCCCTTCGCTATCTCTTTGCCATCAACGCGGATAACGACGTCGAGCGGTGCGTCGTGATTGCGGCCGGCCTTGCGTGTTTCGACCTCTATGTTGATCTTTCCGTTCGGCAACGGATCGGACGATTCGAGGCGCGTCCGTTCGATCTCGATCAGATTGTACTCGCAGATGAGCTTGCCGTTCTCGACCCACAAAGCGACACCTCCCGAAAACGCACCCAGAGCGTAGAGCACGCCCTCGGAGTCCGGCCCGTCGGGCAGGGCTAAGCCCCACGCATATTCTGCGCCCTCGAGCCCGCCCCTGGCAGCAAACTCCCATTCGGCCTATGTTGGAAGATCCGCTCCACCGCGCGTATGCGAGGGCATCCTGGTCGGAAACATGAACGACTGGATGGTCATCCCGTCCTTTGATGTTGCTTCCGGGGCCGTATGGATGAGGCCAGCAGGCGCCTTTCACAAAGGACCACCATCGAGTCCAGTCTTGGAGACCAACGGTTCCGTTCGGCTGTTGAAATACCAATGAACCGGCATACAGCATCTCCAGCAAAATACCGGGATAGTCCGCGGGGGCGCGAACGGCATCGGCGAACGTGCGATAATTAGTGGCCGAGACAAACTTGGAAAACTGGGCGTTGGTCACCGGCGTCTCGTCGATGAAGAACCCGTCGACCGTCACGCGATGGGCCGATCCCTCCATCATGCCATCGCGCGGAGAAGTTCCTGGCAATTCGACGAGAGCCGATTGAGAATGCACCGGCGAGTCCCCTCAGTGTGCGTTCAAGGAGTTCACGGGCAGACCGCTGCTCCTGTTCATCTCAGTCGTACCTACAATGAAACCAGGCGACGAACTTATCATTTGACGCCACGTCCGGTCTCAGAAACCTTGTTTCGCTAGTGATAAATACCACTTTTGATTGTTGTTCAAAGCGCGAATATTCGGAGCTTCGGCCGAGCTTGGCGTAAAGGGATAAGACGCGACTTCGCTTCCGTTGCATCTTCAGAACTAGATGCCGTAATGATGAATGGGGCGCCCCACGGCTTTGGTGGCCTTTCTCGCAACAGCCCGTCGCAACCGCGAACGCTATTGGTTCAAAGGATTACTAACGGCATGCTGTGCCTTGAAAGCCTGCGGCAAAACCTCCGCCCCGATAAGGTGGGCGCCGTCATCTGCGTATCGAGGGAAACCGAATAATGCGTGCGCGCCTTATATCTATACCGATCTGCGGATACCACTTGCCAAATATACCGGCGGTCGAATATGTGAGAACTATTCATTTTCCGCCAATATCGTTTTCAGGAACCATTTCAGATCGCACCGATTCCCGTGATCTCGAGCCATGTCTTGCAAGGCTTGCCCGCGTTCGTTCGAAGCGAGCTCGGCGCGCGAGCGTTGCTGCGTGCCAACCGCGCCGCGGGCTTCGACGTAGAGCTGATCGAGGATCGCAATGTCTACATTCCTCAGCAGTCCGTGGTGGGCTTCGTCGAAGCCATGGCGAGAGCAGTGGGCGACGCGAATCTCGGTCTCCTGCTCGTGCCCAATATGGACGTTTCCGCGTATGGCAGCTTCGGGCGTTTTATCACTGAAGCGGACACGCTCGGCGAAGCGATCAAACGAAGTATCGTGGCACTGCAGTATCACAGTACTTTTGACAATTTGACGGTCACCACAACGAAGGAGGAACTACGCTTTGGTTACAAATTCGCTCTGGCCGGGTCTCGGGGTTATGAGTCGGTCGCATGTGCTGCTGCTGGCGAACTGCTGAGTCTCTTCAAGGCATATCTGCCTGACCATTGGCACCCCCTTCGCATCGAACTTGACATCCCGACCCCGAGCCATACCTCGCTTTTTGAGAACGTGTTTCAATGCCCGGTGATATTCAATGCGCCAGCAGTGGCGGTGGTCGTTGAGCGGCATCGGTTGATGGCTGCGTCGCGACGAACATCTCGGTCGATCTTGACTCTCGAGGACGTGGCTCGCGATCGTCCAGGGGGTGCACCTCGGAGTTTGTTGGAAATCGCCACTGCACAGATTCGGGCACAACTCCTCGCGGGCGATGTGTCGATCGAGGATGCTGCGCGGACAATGGACACGAGCGTTCGGACGCTGCAGCGTGAACTTCGACAGGCAGGCGCCGACTTTCGTAGCCTGACCAGTGCGGTGAGAATGCAACGTGCGACGGAAATGTTGCGTGATGGGAACGTCTCGATCACCAACATTTCGGAGGATCTGGGCTATTCTTCTCCCGCTGGTTTTTCCCGTGCTTTTCGAAAGGCTACCGGATTTGGACCTCGCGAGTTTCGCGTCAAAGAGAACCTGTCCACTGCTGATCCTGACAGCGAATCCGCAGCACGGAGTGGCGGCCTATAGTCGAACCGCGCTAAAGGCAGTTCCTCTTTCTTCTTCACGTGGCTTTCGACGGAATCGGGCCGGCTAGACGGTGTCCGGCGTAACAGTCTTACCTGGACGCTGCCGCACGGCCAGCGTCGCGGCGGCTGTTTCCTTTTCATCACCGCTAACTTGAACCACCGGCTGTGCAAAGTCGATCCCATTGTCATGGAAAGCCTGCATCAGCATCGCGTAAGCCTTCCGACGGATCACAGTCTGTTCCCCCGGCTTGCAGGTGAAGGCGATACCAAGTTCGATTCCGTATTCACCGATCTGCTCGACGCCTTTGAGCTTGAGCGGCTCGATAAAGAGCGATCCGAGTTGCGGATCGGCCTGCAGTTGGGCGCCGATTTCCTTAATCAGCTTGCGGACTTTATCAACATCGGTTTTGAAAGGGACACGGATGCGGAATTTGTCGACACTCCAATCGCGGCTGGCATTCTTGATCGCGCCAAGCGAACCGAACGGTACGGTGAAGATTGGCCCACGGTGGTGCCGCAGTCGCACGGAACGAAGGCTGAAGGATTCCACGACGCCTGTATAGTTTCCGGCTTCGATGTATTCCCCAACCCGGAAGGCATCGTCCAATAGATAGAAGATACCGCTGACCACGTCCTTGACCAAGGTCTGCGAGCCGAATCCAATTGCAACACCGACGACGCCCGCGCCTGCGACCAGCGGGCCGATTTTGACGCCCATCTCCGAAAGAACCGTGAGCCCCGCGACACACAGAAGCGCTGCTGCCAAGGCGTTGCGGAAAACAGGGAGCAAAGTGCGAAGCCGGCTTTCTCGCGCGAGCGCGTTCGACGTCCCTTCATCGCCAACGTCGCTCAGCTTGCTTGTAATGTAGGCTTTTGCCAATTGCCAGACGAGGTCGATAATGAGCAGAATCACGACGCTGTTGAATGCCCCGGCAATGATCGTCCGGATCAGTGTCACTTCACCGGAAACAAAAGGGAAATTGTGGCGCCAAACGAATGCGACCCAGTCGACCGCTGCAATAAGGATAATAGCCCGCGTTCCGCGGACGAGCAGCACCGACTTAGCGTCCGGTAGGCTTGAACGCGAAGGCGAAAGGGTTAGACTGTCGGCAATCGACAATGCGCGGGGCACGAGGGCGAGCATCATGCCGAGCCAGAATAAAGCCAGGAAGTCGCCGCACCAAAGCAGCCACAGGACGACTGCACCCGAGATGCCCATGGCGCGAGAGACACGGCCTTGCAAAGATCCGACATCGCTGGAGCGCTCACGCCAGATCATCGCGACTGCTATAACGACAAGCGGAATGGACAATCCAATAGCAAGAGCCGATCGAACGTCAGCTGCAACTGCAAGCCGCTCGCATATGGCCGAGAATGCCATCGTTGCCGCCAGCAGCGCGACGAATATTTGGGTCCGCGAATAGGAGCGGGCCGACACTATGGACGCGGCCAGCGCGATGCGCAAGAGCGCGGTCGCGAGCCTCCAGGCGATCAATGCGACGAGCGAGTAGAGTAGGACCACACGCATGAGTGGCGGCCAAGTGAACAGGAAAAAGAAGATCGCAACGCTCGCCGTGAATATGGAGAGCGTCAGAATCTCCGTGTAGGCCTGCCCCCGGGGGAGGGCCTCTGGCAGTGAACGACGAAAGATCCATTCGGTGCTAACCGCAATCCCTGCGATGATAACGAACATCAGCGCCGCGGGCACCAAACCGCTGCTCCGTGCCTCTTGCCGAATCGCAGACACGACTCGGGAAAGTTCATCGCCGACCCGAGGCACTGCGGCAAGAAGTGCATTGAAACGGGCACGTGAGCGGGCCTCCCATTCCTCGATGAACCACACTGCCTCATTGTCGCGGGGCTCGGAAAGGGCGTCTTGCTTCCGCTCTAGCCAGACCCTTACGTCCTCATCCTCGAGAAGACGCAGCAGTTCGTCTATCTTGGACGGTTGCGCAATTCGGGCCGCAGGCGTTTGCGCCTGTAGGTTCGTAAGCCCACAAAGGCACAGAAACAAACTGAATAGCAAAGGCCGAAGAATGTACATAGAAGCTCGGTCCACTAGATCAGACCCCATTTGTCAAAAATTGGTCTCCAAAAACCAAAGACAGGGCCGAAACTAACGTGGTTTCATTCATCATGGCGCGGTGTATCTCCATCGCACCATGCTTGCACTGATGGACGTCGATAGTTCGTGTTTGCAGCCGCCAAGGACCGGAGCCGTGGCAGCTGCATGCACGCTGACAGAATCAGCTCACCTTCTTCACCGGCGGTATCGTCCAGGAACCATCAATGATGGAGGGATTGCTCTCGTTGGGCCAGTAGAGCCGCATCATGAGGATGAACTTTCCCTTGGGCGCCGGGAGCCAGTTCGATTCTTTGTCGGATCCGGGCGATTCATGTTGGATAAACAGGTCGATCGAGCCATCCGGATTGGCCTTCAGCGGTTGGCGCGCGCTGATCGAATAGCGATTGAGCGGATTGTCGACAAAGAAGTAGCCCGCATCATACATGGTCAAGGACCAGAATCCCGAAACCGGTGGCGTAAGTCCCTTTTTGAACGTGAGAACGTAATTCTCGGACCCGTTATATGCCCGCTTGATTACCCCGCCGCCGGACTTCAGCGAGGTCGGATAGATCGCATCCTGCGGCCGGTTCGCCCCAAGACCGATCGCAGTGATCAAGGCACGCTGGACATAGTTGGTGCCGTAGATGCCGGTCTTGGTCGTGAAGCCCCAGCCGTCGATGTCCTGTACGTCGCCGTCGCTGAATTTGAAATGCGTCATGATGCGCGCGAAGCCGAGCTCAGGGACGCGCTTCACAAAAGCGGGATCGAACTTGGCCTTGTCGAAGTCCTGGCCCGGAACGATGCCGAGTTCGGCGAGCTTGGCGACCATAGGTGCATCCGCGTCGGTCGGCGGGTTTCTTTTCAGGAGCTCGGCAAAGAGGGTGAAGTACGCGATGGCGTCCATGCTGTTGACTTGCTCGCGAACGGCAGTCTCCATATCGATGGCCGGATCGACCTTGCCCTTGGGGGCGGTCCACTCCTTGCCCCATGCGCTCAAGGGATAGAGCTTCACTTCATCCTGCAGCTTATGAACTTCTGCGTAGTCCTCCGGCGTCCCCGTGCAATAGATGCGTCCAAGCAGCCAGACGATGCTTGTCGGCGACTTGTATTGGGTCACGCCTTCGGGAAGTGTTCCTTCCCAGCCTGGTCCGGTAACAACGAACGTCTGAGCCTCGGTGCCTGTGGTACGTTTTCCTGGGACGTCGAAGACAGTTGTCCAGCCATCCAGCATCGGAAATAGGGCATACCGGTCTTTCAAATCGGGCAGGCTCACCACCCAAGGCTCGTCCCCCACATCAAAGAAAGCCGTCGTATAAAGGGTATCGGCGTTCGGCGCCGTCACGTCCCGAAACTTCGCGTCTGGATACTGGCGCAGCTTGATCAGATGCCCCATGGGGCCACGGGTTCCCTCGGGCTCCGCGACGTTGGTAATCACGCGCCGGGTCATTTCCATCGTCACGAGGGGGTAGGCGTAAATGTAGGCTTCGACTGCGAGCGCGAACTCATCGAGCCCTTCCGGCAGATCTGCCACCAAACCGTCGGCGGCAGCAGCAGGCCTAGCGAGAGAGCCTGCCGCCAGTACTCCAAGACCGGCGGCCGTCAAGTCACGACGCGTAATATCCATTCTGTCCCTCCATCAAAAAATTGAGTTGCGATGTAATGCACTGAGTTCAGTCGATGTAAACGAGGACGTAACGCCCGCCGTACGGTTGGTAGTAGACCCCGCCGCAATGCCACACCGCGGTGCCATTGACACTAGTGCTGACGCAGCCCGTGGGAAGTGCGGCGACATACATCGTGGAGCGGCGGATCACTCGGCGCGTGGTACGGCGGGCAACACCGGCGACACTTCCTGGTGTCAGCGGGCGTCCCACGACCGCCTGCGCCTCGGGTACGATCGAACCGAACGGCGCGGGAACGAGAGTGTCTGCCGCAAGCATCGCTAGGCCGGCGATGGCGACTGAAAGGATCTTTCCGTGCAGCTTGCTCGTCGTCATTGCCCCGTCTCCAGAGAAAGCTCGCCGGTGACATCGGCGTGGACGTGTTCCAGCTTGTTGGCAGCCGCTGGCGGCGTGAATTTAAACTGCGCGGCGTCGATTCCATCCCACTTCCAGTTGCTGAGCCGCAGCGTATACTGCGGCGCCCCGGTCGTCCATTTGGTCGTGATCACATATTTGAGCGGCAAAGGCCCGCTGCCCTTGCTGATCCAGATCTGCCAGTCGACGATATCGGTCCTGAAGGCGAGCTGATCGCACTCCACCCCGTTGACGAATGCCGATCCGACAACGATTCCTTCTGTCACGCCGTCAGTGAGGACGGCATAAGGATCGCCTGATA
This sequence comes from Ensifer sp. EB106-05-01-XG146, assembly GCF_058791875.1. NCBI lineage: Bacteria > Pseudomonadati > Pseudomonadota > Alphaproteobacteria > Hyphomicrobiales > Rhizobiaceae > Ensifer > Ensifer sp. EB106-05-01-XG146. Next base: position 1,404,969 of record NZ_JBYTDX010000003.1, on the reverse strand, counting down.
GAAATTCCGCTCCCGGAGCGTCAAGTCCGGTAGTGGCGCGAAGCTCCTCGGCTGCATCTTCCACACTTTGGCCGGGGCTCTGCAACTGCGCGTAAACGTTCCGTGTTTTGTCATGCAGTGATATCGTATCGCCATCGAATATCACCTCCGCGCTCGCAAGGGGGCCCATGCGCTTCATTCGAAAACCTTGTGCGCGATCGACGGCGATGGAGCCGGAGGCGCTGTACTGGATCTTCTGACCCTGCAGATTGACGACTTCCTGATCCGCGTCGTAGGCGACACTAAGAGTCTGCGTCGACTTGAGATTTTCGCTCATTGCGGCGAGGATCCGCTCGGCCTCCGGCTCGATGCTGTTCTGCGCCGATACCGGCCAAGCCACCACACTACCAGCAACCACTAACATCCCTGTAAATCGGCGCCGCCAAGCCGCGCTAAGTAACCTCAGTCCGCCAGTCATTCGCTCACCCTGAAGCCTCGTTGATTTCGCTTTGCCGGCCAGGACTCGCAACAGTTCTTGCTCCTGCGAACAACTTGGTTGTGAAGGCCCCCCAGCCCGTGGCATTACTGCTGTATTAGCCGCGTTTCTTCTTACCATTTCACGCCAAGTTGCACTTTCAATGTTACATTCAGCGCACGCTTTCGGAATAAGGTTAAAGGGGTCGGGGCAGCGGACGTTGCAACGACACGCAAATCTGCGGTTGATTTTGAGGAGTCTGATCGCGTCGCAGTAAGGCGATCCGGCTTGCGTTCAAGTGTCAGGAATGCGGGCGAGACCGCAAGCAAGTCTCGGGCGCCGAATACGTCGGTATTGGCATGACTGCGCAGATCATTGACTTGGCGTGTGACAGGTTGGGTACATCGGTGCCCTCACATGCATTTCCGATTGGAGAGCCCTCCGCCCATATCTCCGTAGCGAGGTGATCGAGGTATTGGAGTGCTTCGTGAGTGCAAAGACGTCATACTGTCATCCACACCAGCGGCAGGGGACTTCACCCCTCAAGCGCCCGTCATCCGGCTTCCTCCGCTCCGCGTTCGTTGCGAGCAAGCAAGTGCCCGCAGGAAAAGCGATGACCGACAGCAACCGACGCCTGGGAACCGCCCGAATGGTTTCGGTGACGTCAACCATTACTCGGTCGGCTGCTGATTGGTCAGCCGTCCGTGGAGAACCATTTGCTGCTTGGCGAGTTGGATCCTAGCGAAGCCCAAAGAGTGGCAGCATCGGGATTGGTAAGAGAATGCTGTGCTCCTTTTCCAAATCGCCGGGGAACGCGCAACAGATGAGGAGGTCTCTGTGTCAATTTTCGTTCTAATCAGTGCCGCTTGCATCGTGCTCGGCGTACTTCTCCTTTGCTGGGAGGCACTTGCGGGGCGCCCATTGAGCCGTCCGCGTACTTCCGACGATGGCGCACCTCCGACACTTGAGCCAAAAGGACAAGGCCTTGGCTTCCTCGGTCCAACGAGAAATTGGGCGGGAGTCAGCCTGATTGCGGCAGGCATGATCATATTCCTCTTGGTTCCTTGATGAACGATCGACCTGGCCGCGTGCGGCCCGAAAGGGGGCAGTACCGCGGACGGCGAGATCGCTCGATAGTGAAGGCTTGACCCATCGAGGTTTTATCGCCGCGCGCTGATCCGTATCGCCCCAAATCGAGGACTGGCCGGTGGTCGATCGATTCTGCAAGCCGGCGTCACCGGACGGGTTTGAGTCCGAGAGCCGATCTTGGACACAGATAACATGAAAATGTTTGCCATTTTTGCAGCGGCGCTGAGGAGTAAATGACGAATGGTGCAGTGTCGCTGCGATAAAGCACCGAGACCGCGGAACATTTCCTTTCGGCTGTGTTTGGGCGCGTACACCAGCCGAGTGGACGGTGGTGCGCCAACCGAGGAGAACGAAAATGCCAAACCAAGGCGGCAGCAGCGAGCAAAATCGAAAAGCTGGCGAGCAAGGTAGAAAGAACGAAAACAAGCGTGCATCCAGCAGCCGAGAAAGCGGAAGCGGGAAGAGCTCCGGGTCCGGGGGCAAGAAAAGCGGATCCAGTGGCGCCTCCGGCGCGAGCCGTAGCAGCGATCGAAAGAGTTGAGGTCTTTAAGATGGCAAGCGGACAAGGACGCGAACGACCTGATGATCCCGTGGGCAATGGTAATGGTGTTCGACACAGCGATGAGCAGGATCCACGAAAGCCCCTCCCCGGATCTGATGAAGAAAACGCAGATGAGGAATTGGACGACGACGAAGAAGATGAAATCTCCCCACGGGAGCCGGAGCCCGATGAGGAAGATCCCGATCTGCCGGCTCGCGAGTAGAACCTGCTGGGTTTTCTGACGTGAAGAAGGACCGCCCGCCAAAGCCGCGGGCGGTTCTTTTTTTGCCTAGCCTACCCTGAAAAAACTGAGCTGTGGAAGATTGGGGCCCGCAGCAATCCATGCCAGAAACTCGCACTTGGAAACGGCGGTCGAAAAAGTACGAGGTGTGCGATGAGGTGCTGCGTTTAGCTACCACTGACCGATTAACAGGCTCGCGGCCCTTCTGGCTGGTTGGTAGGCGTGCGGGTGCAAGGGTGGTTCCTCGATCGATAGTTTATGGACGACTGCGAAGACGGCTTTATCGACACGTATGGATCATGCCCCACCGGCGGCGCCGACATGCGCGGGAGTGATCGACTTTCACTGACTGTTTCACGAACGATCTGGCGGTTCGCTGTCGAAGCCGACGTCCCATTCTTTTTTCCCGGGCATCCTGAGAGCCGGTGATGACGGTCGGTTCGGCTGGCAACCCCGTAGGCCTCGCGGTCCGCCTGGAATGGGGAGAACCCCGCCTGGGACGCGGCGAACGCTTCGGTCTCGCGTTTATTCTCCACCGCGGCGTTCCTTCGCTTTCAAGGCGTGGGAGGGGCGGTTGCGCTCGGGGTCCTTGTTTGTCTCGCCCACGGCGTCACGTGCCGTGTCGGGGTCGTCTTTGGCTGGTAGATAGCCACGCGGCCTAGACTCTTTGGGGCCCTCCCAGCGGGGGGATTGGTCGGTCGTACCGGGCGCGCCGTCCCGAGGTTTGTTCATACCCATAGTCACGTCTCCTTTCCGGTATTAACTGCTCCGTCTTCTCAATGTTCCGTTTGCTAGGGCAATCCTCCCGTCTTGGGTGAGGCGGGGCAACAGGTTTTGACTCTCGAGACACGAAGCGCAGAAAAATCGAGAGGATCACGGGAGCAGCCCTGGACAGGAATTCTAGATTTCAATTCTGGAACCGAACCAGTATTTGGGACTGCCCGCATGTTGTCAGACCGTCGTCGCGGGACTGCCGTGGCTCCGCGCAAAGCTCCGGAGAAAAAGGAGGAAGAGGTGTAACGCCTTGGCGGATAGGCCGCCAAGGCGCACGGGCAACGGCACTTCAGGCTCATAAGCATGCTTTGCAGAATCCCCGCTTGTCGCTATGAGGCACAGACGGATAAGACCCTCGCTTCTATTTCGAACATTGCCGGCGGGTGGCAGAGGCCGTCCAGGGTAACGAGGCCCAAGTCGTGGCCTACCTGCATGATGTTGTCGAAAGGGAAGGGGTGGACTCTCGACCGTCTACCGGAGGAGGGATCTCCGAGATCCTGGCGGCCGTCAATGCGATGTTACGCCGCGACTACTAGGCCTAGGGAGGATGCCGTTCGCCGGGCGGCGGCGAACGCCTTGTTTCGGCCTGTCAAACAGGCCGATCACGAGGGCAACCTCGCGCAGGTCCAGACGCTGGGGAGAATGGCGCGAAGTACGCAGAGAGCCTTGTGCCGCTGAATACGCCACGAAAATCACGAATAGCGAGGTGCTCTGCGGATTCCGATCTGAAGCCGGCCACTATTCCGATCAAAATCCGGCCACCGTTCCGATTTGAAGCCGGCCACGATTCCAATCAAAGACCGGCCGGTTTCCGGCTCTGAAGATACCCCTTGGGTCAGCAACTTTGGCATCAAGCCTCCCGGTACACGAGGAGACTTTGATGCCAGCAAAGAGAAGGCTGACCATGCGACAATTACGACAGATGCTCCGGCTTGCCGGAAGCGGGACAAGCAGCCGAGAGATTGCGGTGATCCTCGGCGTTGCCCGCAGCACCGTCCAGGATAACCTGAAGCGGGCTGCGATGGCGGGGCTGAACTGGCCATTGCCGGGAGAACTGACAGACGATGCTCTGGAGTCTCGGCTTTTCGCCCGCGCCGGCGTTAAGCAGGGCCAACGGCGACGTCACGAGCCGAACTGGGCGCAGCTCTCTATCGAATTGAAGAAGCCCGGCGTGACGCTGCTGATCCTGTGGGAGGAATATCGCGGCGTCCACCCCGACGGCTACGGCTACAGCCGTTTCTGCGAGCTGTTCCGTGGGTTCGAGCGGCGCCTGTCGCCGACGATGCGCCAGGAGCATGCGGCCGGCGACAAGGTCTTCGTCGACTATTCCGGCAAGAAGGTGCCGATCGTTGATCGCAAGACTGGCGAAGTCCGCGAGGCGGAGCTGTTCCTCGGCGTGCTCGGCGCATCGAGCTACACCTTCGCCGAGGTGACCTGGACCCAGACCTTGCCGGACTGGGTCGGCTCACATGTGCGCATGTTTGCCTTCTTCGGCGGTGTGCCCCGCCTGGTCGTGCCCGACAATCTGAAGTCCGGCGTCAGCCGCGCCAGCTTCTACGATCCCGAGATCAACCGCAGTTACGGCATGATGGCGTCCCACTACGGTGTCGGCGTTCTGCCGGCCCGACCGCGACGCCCGAAGGACAAGGCCAAGGTCGAGAACGGCATGCGCTTCGCCCAGAGTTGCCTTCTCGGCCGCTTGCGCAAGCAGACGTTCTTCTCGCTCGCCGAGGCCAATGCCGCAATCGCCGACGTGCTGGAGCGCATCAACAATCATGTCATGCGCCGGTTGGGTGTCAGCCGGCGCCATCTCTTCGAGACGGTCGAACGCGCGGCGCTCGCAAGCTTGCCCGCCGAGGAGTACGAGTTCGCCGAATGGCGCTTTGCGCGGGTCTCGACGGATTACCATGTCGAGTTCAGGAGCTTCTTCTATTCCGTCCCGCACGCGCTCATTCGTCAGCAGGTCGATATCCGGGCGACCGCGCGAATGATCGAGATCTTCCATCGCGGCAAACGCGTCGCGGTCCATCAGCGCCGCTATGGCGGGCCGCGCTATGGAACAGACCCGGCGCACATGCCGAGCTCCCACCGCCGATACGCCGAATGGACGCCGGAGCGCTTCCGGCGCTGGGGCGCGTCCATCGGTCCGCAGACCGAAGGGCTGATCGTCGCCATTCTCGCCAGCCGGCCACATCCCGAGCAGGGCTTCCGAACTTGCCTCGGCATCCTGCGCCTCTATCGCGACCTCGGCCGCGAGCGCGCTGAGGTCATTTCGGCACGGGCCGTCGAGATCGGCGGCCTGACCTGCAAGACGATTGCCTCGCTCATCGCAACCCACAAGGCCCCCAGACATTCCACCGAACCCGCCGCCGTCATGGAACACGCCAATCTGCGTGGCCCCGGCTACTTCCATTGAGGAGACACCTGATAATGCTGACCAATCCCACCATCGACATGCTGCGCGAACTCGGCCTGACAGGCATGGCCAGCGCCTATCAGGAACTCGAGGCGCAGCCAGAAGCCAGACACCTCGAGCATGGCGAATGGCTCGCTCTGCTGCTCGAACGCGAGGCGACCACGCGCCGCCAGAAGCGCTTCGAGGCAAGGGCTCGCGCCGCGAGGCTGCGCCATGATGCCCAGATCGAGAACATCGACTTCCGCGCCGCCCGCGGCCTCGATCGCAATCTCGTCCTGAAGCTCGCCAACTGCGACTGGATCAGGCAACACCATAGTCTCTTGCTGATCGGACCCGCCGGCGTCGGCAAGAGCTGGCTGGCCTGCGCGCTCGGACACAAGGCCTGCCGCGAGGACTTCTCCGTCGCCTATCATCGCCTGCCAAGGCTGTTCGCCACCCTTGCGCTGGCGCGCGGCGACGGCCGTTATCCCAAGGTCCTCAAGGCGCTCGCCAGAACCGACCTGCTCATCCTCGACGACTGGGGTCCGGAGAAGCTCAACGACGAGCAGCGGCGCGATCTCCTGGAGATCGTCGAGGACCGCTACGAGAAGCGATCCACCATCGTCACCAGCCAGGTGCCCGTCGATCACTGGTATGACATGATCGGCAATCCAACGATCGCCGATGCAATCCTCGACCGCCTTGTCCACAACGCCTACCGCATCGAACTGTCCGGCGAGAGCTTGCGAAAGCAGCGTCAAACACCATCCGCCGCTTGACCACGCGACAATCACGCGCCATGCAAAACAACGACCCAGGGGAGCATCAACTGGCCAGCTTCAGATCGGAATGGTGGCCGGAATGAAATCGGAATAGGTGGCCGGCTTCGTTTCGGAATCAGTGGCCGACTTCACCGGAATACGCAGTGCTCCACGGAACCGACGGCCGGCCCCAAAAGTTTGTCACTCCATCGGAACCACTGCTAAACGGGAGGAATCCAATGAGCAGTTCGACGACCACCGACCATGACGTAATCCGTAAATGGGTTGAACAGCGCAAGGGCCGGCCCGCCGCGGTTCGCACGAAGGGCAAGGGTGGCATTCTTCGGATCGACTTTGGCGAGAAGGACGAGGACCTTGAAGAGATCAACTGGGATGAGTTCTTCGAGATTTTCGAGAGCAGCCGGCTTGCCTTTCTTCATCAGGAGAAGACGGAAGGCGGCAAGACTAGCCGCTTCAACAAGTTCGTCGAGCGTGAGTAGACGGACTAGATGGCTCGCCCCGGGTCTGATGAGAGGAATTCCTGGGTGAGGATTCCATCTGCGCGGAGAGGCGATTGCCAAGCGATGCGTTTTGTCTGCCCCGCTGGATACCGCCTCTTTTACGCGGGGATAGCGATGTGCAAGGTAAATGGCGACGAAAGCGGGTAGCGTTGTTGCAAATGAAGGAAACCTCTGGACCAGTCTGATATGGTCGCCATTGCCTGCCGACGGGGCGTCGCGAGCATGACGCTCGTTGACTGGGAAGTCGGCGCGTTCTACTCGAATTGTCACCGTGCTTACGTCGGGGACTGGGAGCGGCCCGTCCAGCAGGAAAGTTCCACCGACGGCACGCCTATCGAAGGAGACCGTCGCTCCCGAATTCGTCCCATCCGCTCAAGCCGGTCGCGGCTTCGTCGGCTCGTTCGCTTGGTTTGACTTTTTCCTTTTTCTTCAGCGACCGCGTCAACTTCGCCTGATACGCGGCCCGCCTGCGATTTTCCGCTTTCGCCGCTATATCTTCTTCTCGCCACTCATCCACGGCGCCACGGTCGAGTAGATCTTCGACGACACGAGGATCGAATATGTGAAAGGTGATCTTCCTTGCGCGTCCTTGTAGCCTCACCGTTCGCGTCCCGGCGCTGGGCAGACGACCATCTGCGAGCCAGCGCTTCCGCTCTGATGCCGTGATCGTCAGAATATCCTCGATCTCTCGAGGAATGATCGGAAGGTTTGCGATGCCGTCCAACGCGCTGGAGACGGCCGATGCCGTAGCTCTGAAGGCTGTCTTCGAAGTCTCTGGCATGACGAGGATCAGCCCGCCTGGCTGCATATCCAGCGACTTCCGGATCGTGGATGGTAGCCGGGACCGGATTTCCTGCAGAATACCCTTAAGCCTGACACCAGATCCGAGGGTCGCCACCACGGGAAGCGGCCACTCCCTGATCAGTTCGGGATCGTCACTTTCCTTGCTCTTTGTCTTCGTCTTGGGCATTCCGCAGGAGATGGTGTTGAAGGGGCCGCGCGTCAACGGAGCTTGGGATGATTTGCCACGTTCCCTCCTCATATCTGTGTCGATGCCGAGTTGGTTTCCGGTCATGGGACCGCAAAACCCCGTTTAGAACTGAGGAGATGCCCAGGTTCCGGCGGACGGCCGGGACAGACGCCTACCTCGGTCGATCGGCCGTTACATAAGCTGGGTGCGAGCCGAGGCGGCACCAGCGCTGACATTGACGCCAATCAGCAGCATGGTATCGCCTTCCGGGCTGTACTGCTCAAACCAGTGCCGAGCGAGCTCCCGGATCGTTTCAAGCCGGACACCTTGCGATTATCGCTTACGGTCTCCTTTTCCGGCCAACGCGCCGCTGCGCCTCAGCTTCGAAATTTCAGCGTCTGGACTTTTACTTGGAACGGGCGAGTTTCATGCGTCAGGACTTTTACCTTTCGCTCGCAGAGGGCCAGCCAAACTGACTCGGCACACGCCGGCGATGATACGCGGCACATCTCAGCGAGCCGGGCACGGTTCACCGTCCAGCGGCCGGTGAAGAACATGAAAGCGGCGATTGAGCCGATAACAATCCGGAGCGCAGCGATAGGCAGGCATAGGGATTCCAGGATGGCGCAAGATCTAAAGCGCCCGCGCGACTGGTTCGTGATCGTCGAAAACGATTATGTCCTTCAGCTCTGATGAGCCGGCGTGGGCTAAGCGGCGCGCGCTGTTATCCTAGCGCGCAGTGCTGGCTGTTGAGGAGGCCAGCATCACTGGAACCAATTCGGTGGCACTCGAGTCGGTGCTTCGACGGATGCGAACCGTACTACAGCCCTCTTAAGTTTGAAAGTCTTGCCATGCGCTACGAAGACACCAAAGAGCAATACAGTAAGGTAGTGCGTGGCTGGAATGCGCGTTACGACCTGAATGAGTTTATCGCGCAGCATGGGCTCCAACCACTGGCCGCGCGCGAACTCTTTGCAAAATTCGGACCGTACAAAGTGGATCTGGATCGCAAAGTCGCAGAGCTACGGAAGGAATGGCACAAGAATCGCTGATCCGTCAGCGGAGCATTCTTGCCGAGACAATGGCCAGACGACGTTTCGTGAACTCATCGGCCGCACCTGGGGTCCCTGTCTAACCGATCCCGAAAAAGGCTAGAATTGCGATCACAATAACGACGAGGCCGACGAGATAGATAATCTGGTTCATGTCACCTTCCTTTCCCCGAATCAACGGCTGCCAAGCCAATAGGTTCCTCGCGCCACGTTCGGGAATGGTTTGCGAAGTTGAGATGCGTCTTATGCAAAGCGATCACACCCGGTATTGATGATTGCGAGCCAGGTTTCATCGATCCGCGCGGGCTGGAAAGACCGAGCGCGGTCATCGCCTGGCTCTGGCCAAGTCTGCGGTCCCAACTCCTTGTCAGGCGCTCCTTTCCCGTGCATCCATCTCACCGGTTGCGTCTCTTCCACTCGCGATATGGCGCGAGCAACTGACCCGGAAATCGCTTTTCAATTTCTTCTTCGGTTATTACAATGCGCGCCAACACCTCGTCGCGTTCCGCGCCTTCGACACGTTCACTCGCAGCCTCCAGATCAGTCATGACCGAAAAGACTTCGTCCTTTGTCATCGCCTCAAGTCGGTAGGCGAAATCTGCGACGGGAATGTTGTTGAAGTTCGCCATGGTTCACCTCCAGCCTTCCCAGCCCTAAAGCTAAATTCGCCTCGAAAGTTCCCGGAGGCCTACCGCAAGGGCCGTCCTGACAAAATATCGATGTGGATTTCCTTTTCGTTTCGATTTCACTGTGGCTGGAGCTCCCTTTACGCAAAGCCAAGCACGATGTGTCCCGATTAGACCTCGGGCCGATGCGATACTGTCACAAAGTCGCACGACGCTGCGACCTTCGTCTGAATTCCCATGCATGCCAGTCCGGCGGGTGCCCAAATGCATTCAGGCTCAACTTAAGGCTGGTGCGTCTAGGATAGAAGCTGCGATAAAGCGCTCCGGACCATTTCGATCGTTGAAGTAGTATACAACAATAATCTTGCCGTCCTGTCTAACCAAGGCGCATGGATAACCTAGGTCCGCATCGTCGCCATCATCGCGGAGAACCGCCGGTTCGGACCATGTTCCGCCCCTATCGCGGCTGACGACAGCGCTTAGTCCGAAGGGTGGATCTCGAAAACCGTAGAGCAGCACCAATCTTTCGTCGGGCAGAGCGACAAGCGCAGGCGGATTGCCCATGATTCCCGTATTCCGGACAGGCGTACCGACACAGGACCAAGTCCGCCCCAGATCCGCTGACCGATATGCCTCCAGCCAGAACCGATCATGGGCCCTACGACGAACGACTGTGTAAATCGTGCCGTCTGCGAGGCGCGTCGACGACGGCATGATGGCGTACCCCGTCTGTTCATCCCAGACGAATCCTTCCGAGGAAAAACTCAATCCTCCGTCCTGCGTGCGGGCGCAAAGGATACGACCTTCTGTCCCATCGGCTTTCGGCGCGGTGAGCATAAACAAAGCGTCGTGTCGGCCCAGCGTTATGATGTCGGTACGCGCAGAGAGCGCCTCTTCGTGAGACTTCAACCCTTCGAACCTAAAAGGCCCATTCCACGAGCGAGCACGGTCCTTGCTGACGTAAAACCAGCTCACTGATCGCCCCGATATCCCGGTGCGGGCTGCCATGACGACTTGCTCGCCATCGGCAAAGTCGATCGGGGTGGGGAGAGTAATGAGATCAAACGCCGGGTCCACATTGGGTCCTGCTTCCAAGTCCTTCGTGACATGTTCGTCCGCCGAAAGACTGCGCGCACCCGGTACGCTCCCACAGAATGGTTCTGCCTGCCAAGTCAGGCCGCCATCGAGGCTTCTCGCCTGAACCGGAGTGAACGCGTGATGCTGATCTTCGAGATGAAGGTTTTCGCTTTCCCTTCCTAGACGGCCTGTGGCAAAGACGCAGACAATTTCGTCTCCCCACGCCCACACGCCGTAATTCGCGGGCCATCCCGCGAATGCGCCGAGTCTCCGATATACGACGGTATGAATCGCTTCAAACCTTGCGGTCATCTCTTCTATTCCCGCGCTCGCAGCCTCCAAGCTTCCGCAAAAGGATGAATGCTGAAAGGCAAAAGCAAATCGCATTGGCGATAATTATCGGCCACTCTCCTTTGAGGACACCAAAGACAGTCCACAGCGCAAAACCGGTAACGGTGAGAACGTACATCCGGGCAGAGAGCGCCGAGGTATCGCCTGTTTTTACGACCTTCCATGCCTGCGGAACGAAGCTACCCACTGAGCAAATTGAGGCGAGATAGCCGATGAGCAGCGTTGCTTCCAAGTGTTCTCCATAAACGTGCGACCAGGATTCTAGCCGGGCACCGCCGCAGCCGCTGTGACTGTGAGCAGACCGAACAGAGAGCCTTGCGAAATGTTCCTCGCATAGGACCGGCCTTGGTTGCGGTGAGCTAGCGAAAGGCTGGCAATACTTCGCGTGCCATGTCCGCCGATCGATATTGTTTCCTGCCGCAGCCAGAATGCACTGCTCGCACCGACTTCAAGATCCTCTGCACTTTCTTCGATAGGCCATCGAGCGCGGCATGCGGTTAGTCTGCGACGGGGAAGCCAGCCAAGGTATCGCACACCCAGCAAATGTTGCAGTTTCGTAATCCGCGTTATGTCATTAACAGGTTGTTTGCTAATGCGCTTTTATGGTTTGAGAATACGCGAATTATTTCAGTTCCCTACGGATCCCGCGATGGGTGAGGCCTTCGCGATAGCCGATTAATTGTGTCATCCCCTGACGGAGCGGGGTACTGCTACCGGAACGTTGGTCCCTGTCGGCCGAGACTTTGGATAAAAAGGGCACATAGGCTTCTCGAAATTACAGTTGCCCGAAGGAAGTTCCCTATTGCTATGTTGCGTCCAACCCCGCGAACGGTGTTTCGCGCGTCGCACACTGTCGATTCCTACAATTCGAGCTGCGATATTCTGCCGTCAGGATCTAACCCCGGTGCCAAGGCGCGGGACGTCATGTCCGAATTTCGAAGCGCTCGTCTGAGGGTCGACCATCGCATACTGTCCCTGTCGTGGAGGACGCTACGGGCTGCGAAGTATCAGGACGACCTCTCGCCCGCTTTGAGTAAGCTTTGCGGGCGATACGGCGTGTCTCACATGACGTTTCTTGTCTGGGCCGGAGGAGCTTCTCATTCGTACCCGTATTATTGCACCACCTATCCAGAGGCCTGGGTTACGACCTATCTCGAACCGGGCTACTTTGACGTAGCTCCGGTCCTCGACATTATCCGGTGGGGTTCCTGCCCGTGGACTGGTCTTTTTCGAGCACCGGTCAGATCCGTCCGCACCCATGGCACAGGTTCTTATGGCTTGACCATTCCCATCCGTGGGCCAAATGGCGAACGCAGCCATTTTCCGTGACTTGGCGCCTTCCCAGACAGCAATGGACGCATTGCGGACTTCTTTCATTCACGAAATGGAGGCCTTGCAAGCCATCTCCATGAAACTGTGTTTGAGGCGGTCGGTTTTCGAAGGCTCAGCCGTATTCGCAAACTCTCGCGACGAGAGACATAGTGCCTGCAATTGCTCGCAATGGGCCGGATCGCTTCGGGGAGGGGAATGCCGGGGCGGGCAGCCTCAGTAATATACCCGATCTCATTCCGTGAGCCGAGAACAACGTGGGGTCGAGGGCAGGCCAGCTTGCACCGGCATTTCAGGATCAGATGGACCCACTGGGGCGTGAGCGCCCGTCGGTCGATGCGACGGAACCCCGGTCCTTCACCGGTGCAGGCCTTAGCAACCACCGCAGTACCTTGAGTTTTTTTGCCGTATCAGTGTGTTGATATTTGCCTGTCCGGCCTCTTAAATCTTCATAGACGCTGAAGCCACTTCGACCTTCCGGACATCGGAGCAATATTTATGACCCGCCAACTTTCTCTCCCACGCGAGCGAATTTCCGTGCTTCTCCTAGAAGGTATTAGCCAGACCGCTGTGGACTACTTTTCTTCGTCCGGCTACACCAACCTCGTTCATTTACCGACGGCGCTCGACGACCAGGATCTTAAGCGCCACATCGCCGACGCTCATATCATCGGCATTCGTTCCCGCACGCAGTTGACGGACGAGATTTTCGAATCCGCCAAGAAATTGATCGCCGTCGGCTGTTTTTCCGTCGGTACGAACCAAGTCGATCTGGATGCTGCGCGGCGGCGCGGCATTCCGGTGTTCAATGCACCTTATTCAAACACGCGATCGGTGGCCGAGCTTGTGATCGGCGAAATTATTATGCTGACACGGCAGATCTTTCCGCGCTCGGCTTCGGCGCATCAAGGTGGGTGGGAGAAGTCCGCTGTCGGCAGCCGGGAGGTCCGCGGCAAAACGCTTGGAATTGTCGGCTACGGCAATATCGGATCGCAACTCAGCGCGCTTGCCGAAAGCATGGGCATGGTCGTGCGCTACTTCGATCTTTCAGATCGGCTGCGCCGGGGCAATTCGGAGTCGATGGCCTCGCTCGGCGACCTTCTCGAGATCTCTGATTATGTGACAATGCACGTTCCCGAAACACCCTCGACGCATAACATGATCACTGAAACCGAATTGCGCCGCATGAAGAAGGGCGCCATCTTCATTAACAATTCTCGCGGGACGGTGGTCGATCTCGATGCGCTTGCGAAAGTCCTTAACGACGGGCATCTGGCGGGTGCCGCGGTGGACGTGTTCCCTAAGGAGCCGGCATCGAACAAGGAGCGTTTTGAGACGCCGTTGCAAGGTTTGAGCAACGTCATTCTGACGCCGCATATCGGCGGCTCCACTGAGGAAGCCCAAGAACGCATCGGCGGAGAAGTTTCAAGGAAGCTGGTCGAGTATTCCGACATCGGCTCAACAATGGGCGCCGTCAACTTTCCGCAAGTGCAACTGCCCGAGCGCCCGAACGGCACGCGTTTCATTCACGTGCATGAAAACCGCCCCGGCATGCTCATCCAACTCAACGAGATCTTCTCGTCGCGCGGGCTGAACATCGTCGCTGAGTTTCTTCAGACGCTTGGCGACACGGGCTATGTGGTGGTCGAGGCCGATGGCATTTCCGAAAATGCCGACGAAATTCTTCAGGCTCTACGCGAAATTCCTGGAACGATACGAACGCGATTAGTCTACTGACAGCTGTTAGGGCCGATCTGTTGCGGGGCAATAAGGGTGTTTTCGCGGGACAAGTGAAGACGTCCAATGCTTAGAATGCTCGATTCCAAGGGCTCGAGCGTTTCTGCCTGGGCAGACTACCGAATGCGACAAAGGAGGGTCGAGCTAACGCGGGACATGGCCAACGTATGCTGGCCGGGCTCGCGAGCATTCGCCCAAAAATACGCACCCATTGATGGTTTGACGGAAGAGTGGATTGGCAGAGCATGAGGCACGTCAGGCCGCTGCGTTTGAGCAGATGGCAGCGGAAGACACCGACCCGCAGGAAGTCTGGAGGACGCGCCGATGACCGACTCCCCCGAAATGATCGTGTTGTTCAACAACAGCCACTTTCGCCTCACGAGCTGCGGCAAGGAGAGCCAGTCTAGCCCGCGTTGGAGAGCATTTTCCTTCGGTTGCGCGAGCGCAGAAGGCGAGGGCGCGCTGAAAGGCCGGGCCGTAGGTCACCGGCCATCTCTCGGCCAGGACGAACATGGCGTTTCGAGCGTCTTTGATCTCTATCGCACGGGACATTCCCGGAAGCAAAATTATAAGGGTGCTATCCCAGGTCGCAGCAAGCATTTCGAATTTCCCTGTCTCACCGGGGCTATGAATGCAAATCGTGCGCAGGTGGTTCCGTGTTTTTCGTGAAATTTTTAAGAGGCGGACGGCGTGAACGAGATCACACTCCTCACGGACGAACTCGCCGAGCTCGAAGCTCAGATCTTCGGCATCGGGATCAGGATGCACTGGGTCGATGGCGTGAAACTGCAGAAGCTGGCGGTGATCCATTGCCTGTGACCGGAGCAATCGGTCTCTGGACTCCCTCGAAAAGCGGGTGGGCAGCATGACGAGAGTCAATTCAGCGCAATCTTGTAACCTTGGCCTCGGCGATCGCCGCGACGAACGCTACTCGGGCTTGTTCCCATGGGTAGGTACCAACCATTGCGTCCCTGCATTTATTAACGGCGTCGAAGTAAGCGACGCCCGAGGCGGCAGGCCAGTTTTCACCAAGCAGGACCGTGGCCTTGTTCGGTGTCCAGACTATCTGCGCCCCGTCGAACTCGGGAAGTTCGATGATCACGCACTTGTTCCAGCTCTCAACCACGGCTGTTCCTTTTCTTTATGCTTGCTCCCCCGCCGTCAGACGTTGAGCTTCGGTGGCGTGTCGTTCTCATCCGGGTTCGGGTTGGGAACTTCGTCAGGAAGGATGTCGGGCTCCGGTTCCTCGATCGGTGGCTGTGGCACGTCCGGGGGCATGTCCGGCGGGAAATCAGGTTGGGGCGGCCTCGGGATCGGTTCGGTAGGCATCATGATGGACTCCTGTTTAGGAGGGCAACTGATCTCGCGTTGGGATTGTTCCGATCTTTCGGTCAAGGTGCCAGCATGATCAAGCTTCACCTCCCATACCCGTCGGTCTGGGGCATACGACGGCTGGGGCGCGAAGCGCCGGCTGTCGCCGACCTACACGAAATGGCGCACTGACGCTAGTTTCTTCATCAAAGTCGAGGCTGACACTCGGCAGGAACTTCTTCCGTTAGCGATCCGCCGAGCGCATCATGCAGCAAATGCCAGACCGCGGCGTCCGATGGGAGGTGGTTCGTGCGCCGCTCGAATAAGTGACTGCCTGTGCGCGATGCGAAGATAAAGTCCCCATTGACTTGCTAGCGACACATTCGGTCTATAAATACACAGGCATCGATATTTGCTTGTTGAGCTTTGTTTTCTCGCCTTTCGCGTTCAAGCCGACCTTCCCTCTCAAAGTCGATCTATCTGCCTTGGCTGTCACAATGTCGGTCGGGGAATCATGATTTTGAAAGGAATTGTCATGAACACTGGAACCGTAAAGTTTTTCAATAGCGCTAAGGGCTTCGGCTTTATCGAACTCGAGAACGGCGGGACGGACGTATTCGTTCACGCATCTGCTGTCGAACGAGCCGGTCTGCGTTCGCTTGTCGAGGGCCAAAAGGTCACCTTTGACATCGTTCGGGACGCACGCTCTGGCAAGAACGCAGCTGACAACCTCGCAGCTGCCTAAAAAATTCGCTTCTGGCCACTGACCACGGATGTACTGGCAGTGCCGCTGAGGCGTGTGTAGAAGGTCGGGTTTTGCCCGGCCTTTTTTATTGGCAACGTGGTCTGTTTGCCCGCCCGCTCCGCGTTTTCGGCCGGGGAAAAATGGGGCTCGTCTATAAGAGCGACGTTCTCGAACTGTTCTGCGCGTAAGAAGCGCTGGATGCTTGGCTCTCAACCGCTGCGAGATTGCAACGGAAAAGAGGGTCGAATGTTCATTAACCCGTAGGGATTAGAAATCCACTTTTGTACACGCCCCGTTCTCACGCCGTTCGGCGCCTATTAGCGATCAAACTTTCAGTAGAAATTCAGGGTTTTTCTCGGAAGAGAGAAGCGGGTAGCTCGCTAGCTTCGGGGACGCGCATCATTACGTGAGGCGTGCGTTTCACCCATAAATCAGCAAGGCCCCGCCGGAAAAGAGGATCGCGCACCAAGCCATAGAGGGTGCATTGGCGCTCAGAGGGAACCGTTGCCCTCTTAGACAGTTGAACCCTATTAGGCCGCAATTCCTGCTGAGATCTGCCCATGAACCAGTCCTCGAATGGACGAATCTATGACTGCATCGTCGTTGGCGGTGGGCCAGCGGGCCTTACCGCTGCTATATATTTGGCACGCTACCACCTCTCCGTTTTGGTGTTCGACGATCAAGCAAGCCGCGCCGCCAGTATTCCCGTGTCCCACAATCATGCGGGCTTCCCAAACGGTGTGAGTGGCGAAGAGTTGTTGGCTCGTATGCGAACGCAAGCGGAGCGATACGGGGCCTATGTGAGGTATTGTCAGATTACGGAGCTGCGCAAGAGAGGTTCGCTGATCGAGGCGATGTCCCCGATTGGTCATTGGAGGGCGAAAACGGTGCTTCTGGCGACCGGGGTCATCAATCGGCGACCGCAGATGCCGGCGGCCGTTCATGATGACGCGCTAGCCCGGGGGCTTCTGCGGTACTGTCCGGTTTGCGATGGGTTCGAGGTTACGGATAAAACCGTAGGCGTTATAGGGGTTGGGACGAGAGCGTTCCAAGAGGCGATTTTCTTGAGAAGCTATACGCGCCACCTCACCATTATCTCGTGCGAGGATAGGCCTCATTTGAATGAGACGCAGATTTCTGAACTTCAGGAGATCGGCGTCAAGCTGGAGCGCGGTCCCGTGAGTTCCATCGAAATCGCGGGCGATCTTCTCGTCATAAACACACCAGACCATCGTCTCTTCTTTGCTTCGGTCTATCCAGCGTTGGGCTCGGACGTGCGGTCGGATTTAGCATCGCGACTGGGCGCTCGGTTATCACGTGAAGGATGCGTGTCCGTCGATGCCCATCAAAGGACGACCGTGAGCGGCTTGTACGCGGCGGGGGACGTTGTACAGGGGTTGGACCAAATCAGTCGCGCAATGGGGCAGGCGGGCGTTGCCGCCACTGCCATCCGAAACGATCTGTGCGAGCAAGTGTTGCGGGTGCGGTAAAAGAGGCCGGACGGTCTCAGATGCAGTTGGGCCGCCCGGCCTATCATTTGTTGCTCCGATAGTTCCACTGCATAATCTTGAGGCGATCTATCGATCGGCAGCAGTCACCTTAGTTGTGTTCGGAATGACTTCGAGAACCAATCTCAGCTCCACCAGCAGGGCATGATGCTGATCGAGAACTTGGATGCTGATCATAGAAATTGGGTCCTGCGGAAGGCCGTCAGCCGCCATCTCCGCCAGGGTGACCTTTGCCTCTTTGATCGCCGCCTGTTCATCTGCGAATTCGAACGCCCGATCTTCGGCGCTGAACCCTTCCTGATCAGTTGTCCTGAAGTAGAAATTTGGCATGTGATGTTCTCCTACTGTCATATCGATACACGGTCTGCCGCGCAGTCGCTTCAACCTCAGAACCGGAGGGATGGCGCCTAGCGTGTCGTGACCACGTTCTTAAGCAATCGGGTGACATCGACCTCGATCCGCGCGCAATCGGAGTCGAGTTCGGCCACATGACTGGAATTCCGGCCTTCAACTGCCCGCACCTGGTCGCGCTGATGAGCCGCAAATCCGTACGCGCGCAGGAGATCTTTCAGCTCGGGAACGCGCAAAAGCTCGATCTGGGGACGATATGTGGGCAATTGTATCAGTAAGCGCGAGCGCCCTATTGCTTCGAAATCCAACGACGTGCCTCCTAAGTTATGTTTTGGGCATCCAGTCGCGAACGGCGAGAAAAGTTCCTCATGCCACGTGCGGACGGGGGTGTTGAGGCCCCGAAGGGCGACGTTGCCGCGCTTGTAGGGCTAGGCGCTTGCTGTCTTCTCTGTCGACGCTCTCTAGAAAATAACATTGTGTTTGAGGAACCGATTGGAGGTGCCCCGGTTTGGAAGGCCACAGCTACAACGGAGTATCCAATGGCAGGATTAACGGAACCACCCTGCTCCGCAGGGCGGCGGCCAGCAGAGTCGCCAGGGGTGACCAAGGCAACGACCAGGGTGGCCAGCAAGGGGGCCGCAGCGAGATCGAGGTGGCACGGGTACTCCTCTTCCAAGAGTTTCCAACCTGAGGCATGGCCGATGACCGACCATCAGGTTAAGCAATGATCGCCAACATTTGTCTTAACTGTAGTTGCGGGACCTTCGCCATTTGCACCGCGTTATACACACCGCAACGCGGCGCACGTCCAGCCATGTCTGAGCGGCCTTCGTTAATGGCACGAAAGGAGAAACCCACCGGCAGGCGTGACTGCGGGCATGGTCTGATCCCTAGCTAATTGTGGAGATCTGAATGAAAATACTGCGCGACAACGGCGCTGCCAGCTTACCTTATAAGCGGTCATTTCCTCTCCGCCTTGTTCGAGAATTGGGAGTCGGAGTTTTTGCAGATGAGTGCCTATGTGGTGCTTACGGCGTTCCTGTTCCAGCGCGGCTCAGCAGAGTCAAAAGATCCCGACGAGCCGTCATCCCAGAATAGCAACCCTGCGGACGACCAAGACAACGCCGAAGCACCGCTGCCCGTAAGAATGGGCGGCATGGCAAGCTCTCTCTACTCCTATTCGCTCGGTTGGACATTGTTTCTCCTCTTCGTACTCAGCTTTCTAATGCACGTGAGGGAGAGCGCGTCTGCGCAGGCGGTTGCGGCCATGCTGCATGGGCAGCAAGCACCTTCGATTGGCGAACAATTCTTCAGTGCGAGGTTGTGGTTTGAGTCTGTCCAAAATTGGCAATCGGAATTCTTATCGACTGCAGTTCTCGTCGTCCTATCGATTTTTCTGCGGTTTCGTGGGTCCCCTGAGTCGAAGACGGTCTCCGACCCTCATTCCAAGACAGGAGCATAGACAGGTAAAAGGGCCGGCGGATATTTACTTTTGGATGTCCTAGCGCTGACAATCCGTTCACGACAGCGCTCGAGAAAAACCAGGTTCCGCTGCTGCGCCGACCATCGCGATGGCAGCTACTCTGGCTGTTTCCATGGTAGAATGTTTCCGCGTCGTTCATCGACAGGTGGAGTGGCAGCGCTACGCTCACTCGCCGCCGCGCTCGCGGCTTGCCGAACCATGCGGCGCACCCGCCTTGGTAGCCCTGATAACGGTGTTCCGATTCCCTGCGCGGGCTCGCAATTCCGCGGTAGCCCAGCCCGCGCAGAATTTCTGACCGATTTCGCGGGGAGAAGGACCTTGGTCGTGGAAGACGTCCGCCCCACCTCCTGGGCTCGGCGAAAGATTCATCTGTTGCACCAAGCCGGGCATTAAGGAGGCGGTGCTGTGAACACGAAGCTGCATACTGACGGATCATTTCAAGCCATGCGTCAGGCGATCGACGATGCGCGCCAGGCGTTCGCGGGCGGAGGCGCCGATCATCATCGCGACGCCCTGCAACACCTTGGTGGCGTGGTAATGAACTCACTGGCTGAGATCATTGAAACTGACGGCGGCACAGATGGTTACCTCTACGACGCCGACGGCATCGCGCAGGATATCGAGGATTGCTACCAAAAGCTGGTCGAGGAGGAAGAGGCGGCGCAACTGGACAACGCAGCGCGCCAACCTACTCATGGAACGATGAACCTTCGACAGCAGGGAGTGGGGCGATGATCACTGGCCCGGACCTGCTGCAGATTTCCCGAGCGCTCCGAACTCGAAGAGGCCGGCGTGATCGATAAGGGTATCGACGGCGACAAAGCATGGTCGAACTTCGGACGCGACATTGATACTTTCATTGTCAAGCTGCCGCAAAGTCGACTCGCTGCGTTAGCCGCGATGATCCAGAGACGAGCAAATCGTCAACGTTGACGGCAGCTGGGGGGGGGTGCGGATGGCTCGGTGAGCGACGGCTAGGAGCGGACCGTGGCGCGCGCTAGCGGCAACAGAGGTGCCGTTGCCGGCAGTGTCAACAGCCCGTGATTATTTCCTGACCCACGGAACGTGCTTCCTGCTCGATGGTTGGGCAGGTCTCTCTCAATAAAATGATCGGACCCTAAAATGCCTGCTGAGAAGACATTGAACGACCTCTTCCTTGACACGCTGAAAGATATCTACTTTGCCGAAAAGCAAATCGTGAAGGCCCTTCCTAAAATGGCCCGCGCCGCCCATTCGGAAGAGGGCAAAGCTGGTTTCCTGCAGCATCGTGATGAGACTGAAGGACAGATCGAGCGTCTCGAGCAGGTGTTCGAACTGATTGGCAAATCTGCCCGCGGCAAGACCTGCGAAGCCATCCAAGGGCTCATCGCCGAAGGCGAAGAAATCATGGAAGAATACAAGGGCACGGCCGCACTTGATGCCGGCCTCATTTCGTCGGCCCAAGCCGTCGAACACTATGAAATTGCCCGCTATGGGACGCTCAAATCGTGGGCCGCCCAGCTTGGCCTCGATGCGGCCGTCCCGCTCCTCGACGCTAATCTCCAGGAGGAGATCGCCACCGATCAGAAGTTGACGGCACTTGGTGAAGTTGCGGCAAACCCGAAGGCGTCCAAGCGGGCGGCCGAGTAGACCACCTCAACGAAAAGCCGCGCTCATAGTTGGTTTTTCATTTCGCATCGGCGTCGGACGGTCGGTGGCGCATTGCGACGGCACACGACCGGACGACCACAACGCCCCTGCCGTTGGAGACTGCACGCAACCGATGCATCTCATCACCCTTTTTGCCGACGGGCATGGAACCTTTTCATGCGGCAATGTTTGGGTGATGGCGCTCTTCAACCGTAACCGCTCCAGAACAATCACGATCTGGTTTCATGGTTAGCAGCGGTTGGGCCGCGTTTAGCTTAAGGAGGTACGTCGATGGGTCGCGGTATTCTACTCTGGCTACTTGGTGTCCCGATACCGATCATTATTCTGTTGATGCTTTTCATGCGATAGGAGGCTGCCATGGCACCGTCAGTGCTTGCCGATGTTTCAATACCGGCCGAATCATCCGTTCCAGCCGTCAGCTGGGCGCCGATCATTGCAGGTGCCTTCGCGGCCTCTACATTGACGCTCATTCTCATGCTCGTTGGCTCCGGCCTTGGCCTTACATTGATATCACCGTGGTCTGGGGAATCCGCCAGCGCCACCACTTTCGCGGTCTCAAGCGCCATCTGGCTGGTGATCGTCCAATGGCTCTCGTCGGGCCTGGGCGGCTATCTGACCGGGCGCTTGCGCACCAAATGGGTCGGGCTTCATACCGACGAGACCTTTTTCCGTGATACAGCGCATGGCTTTCTGGCCTGGGCGCTGGCAACGATGCTTGTCGTGTTCGTCCTCGGCTCCGCAACCTCCGCTGCAGTCGGAACGGGGGTGAGGGCAGTTTCCTCAGTCGCGTCAGGCGCGGCCCTTGGGGCGTCAGCGGGCGCAAGGAGCGGTCCTGAGGTGGGCGATTCGAACGGGATGCCGTCTTATTTTGTCGACTCCCTTTTCCGTCCAACCGATCCCGCTCGCCTGACGGCGCCGGGCGCCGAGGGCGATGGAGCCGCGGCAGCGCAAGCTTCCCGAATTCTGGTCGCGAGCGCTGCGGCTGGCGAAATGTCGCCGGAGGACAAGACGTATCTGGCCCAGTTGGTCGCGGCACGTACCGGGTTATCTCAGGCCGATGCGACAGCCCGGGTCGATACGGTACTTGCGCGGATCGAAGAGGCCAAGGTCGCCGCTCAGAAAGCTGCTGACGCTGCCCGAAAGGCGGCTGCGACATTTGCCCTTGTCGGCGCCTTATCTCTCATCATCGGAGCATTCATAGCGAGTGCCGCGGCCGCCCTTGGTGGACGACAACGGGATGACCTCGAAACGCTTTCCTGAGGGTCCTTTAGCTGAGCTTTGCATCCTACCTCTTCCTCGACGTCCTTTTTGCCGGGGCAATGGCTGCCTCGGCATCGCTGATCGACGTGTAGGCGGTGCCGCGATTTCACTATCGCTCTGCTTGCTCTACTGCTCGTCGTCACGACGAAGACCAAGGTGCTTGGCAGGTCTGACCCAACTGATCCAAAGGAGACCACGATGAAAGCCCTTTGCTGGCATGGTAAGAACGACATCCGGTGTGACAGCGTCCCCGACCCGCAGATCGAGGACAGCCGCGATGCGATCATCAAGATGACGGCCTGCGCAATCTGCGGCTCGGACCTTCATCTTATGGACGGATACATCCCATTCATGGAAAAGGGCGACATCTTGGGTCACGAGTTCATGGGCGAGGTCGTCGAAGTCGGGAGCGACAACAAGAAGCTCAAAGTTGGTGATCGGGTCGTCGTGCCCTTTACGATTTGCTGTGGCGAATGTCCGCAATGTCTCAAAGGCAACTGGTCTTTATGCGAGCGCAGCAATCGCACCCCCGAGAACGCGGCGAAGGCATTCGGCTATCCGACAGCGGGTCTGTTCGGCTATTCTCATCTAACCGGCGCTTACGCCGGCGGTCAGGCCGAGTACGTCCGCGTCCCCTATGCCGATGTTTCGCCTATCATCATTCCGGGCGGAATGACCGATGAGCAGGCTCTCTTTCTCGGCGACATCTTTCCAACCGGTTGGATGGCAGCTGCGAATTGCGAGATCGAAGCCAGCGACATTGTCGCGGTGTGGGGATGTGGCCCGGTCGGCCAGTTTTGCATTAAAAGCGCATTCATGCAGGGCGCCGCCCGCGTCATTGCCATCGATAATGTATCGGAGCGGCTCGCTCTGGCGCAGTCGGCTGGCGCCGAAATCATCAATTTCGATGAAATCGACTGCACGATTCCCGATTATATAAAGGAAATGACTGGCGGGCATGGCGCGGAGAAGTGCATCGACGCAGTTGGCGCCGAGTCTCATGCCACCGCCTCGTTCGACGCCATCGTTGACAAAGTTAAAGCAGCGACACTGATGGGAACCGACCGACCCCACGTGCTGCGCGCGGCGATTATGGCGTGTCGGCCGGGCGGAATCGTCTCCGTGCCTGGCGTCTACGGGGGCGTTCTCGACAAAATTCCGTTCGGCGCGGCGATGAATAAGGGGCTGACCATCCGTACGGGGCAGACGCACGTCAATCGCTATTCGCTCGAGCTGCTTCGCCGGATCGAAGAGGGCGAAATCGACCCCGGCTTTATCATCACGCACCGTGCGACGCTTGAGGATGGTCCCGGTCTCTACGAGACCTTCCGCGATAAGAGGGATGGTTGCATCAAGGTTGTGCTGACCGCCTGACGAATGACGGCGGACGCGTTGAGAACGGAAAAGGACACAGACGACCGTGCCCGCACCAATGCAGGCAACGAGAACGACCCCGAGCATCAACATTGTCGGCATTTGCGACAAAATGCTCTCGCAAAGCCCTCGTCATCCTTGACGGGTCACGGCGTGCGCTAGGAAACAGGGGTCGAGCCGTTAACGGGCCGAGGGCGGTCGTCGGCATAACAGCAACGACAAAGATGCCAGAACGGTCGCGCAAGACAAGTAGAAGAGGCCTGAGCTTAGGTCGCTACACCAGTGACAGGGTTCACTTCCGGTTTTTCACTCGTATCCTTAGCGTCAGGACCTTGAACGGTTGGCGGCGCGATCGATTCCTCGTCGCGGTGCTTTTTGCGATCGGCGGGGTGATGGACGTCTTCCGGCTTCGCCTGCTCAGGCTTTGCATTGGTGTCTTTGGTTGCCATAGCGATACTCCTTTCCAGTACAACGGGCCTGGGTGGGACGGGTTCCGCATACGGAGGGTTTTCATGTCATTTGATCGCGAAAAAGCTGGCCCCGAAAGGCGACTCACGAGCCCACAAGGCTCCGGTGTCAACGAGGGATCAGAAGCAGACCTTGTAACCTCGGCCGACGAAAAAGGTGGCTTCCCACCTTCAATTCTGCCTCGTCAAGGACACGATGGGCGCGAATGCTGACTAGCTCTATAGGCCGATCGGCCACCAACTCCCCACCTCAGGTGGCGCGATCTCCGTTCGGCTCAGCAATTCCTGCGTTGAAGAGTCCTCCTGAACTTCGCCAGTCACGTAGCTGTCGTGGCCGACAGCAGGGACGTCGCATGCTGCTTCGATGAGGTCAGAGACGAAGAACGGGATTTCGCTGGCGTCCATCTGACGTCGCCTTCAGTCATGTTTGGCCCTACTCTGAGGGCGGGGAACTGAGCGGCCGCCCGGATCGATAGGAGCGAAGCTCACGCGTAACCCGCTGGACACGATTAATCTGGTCATTCACCTGCGTGACCGGGATCGCCACTACCGTGAGCGGGACCGTCACCAGTGCCGGGGTCGCCGCCACCGCCGTGGCCCGGATCATCCCCCTCCGTGCCGGGGTCGCCGCCACCGCCGTGACCCGGATCACCACCGCCCGTGCCGGGGTCGCCGCCACCGCCGTGGTCCGGATCACCACCGCCCGTGCCGGGGTCGCCGCCACCGCCGTGGCCGGGATCGCCAGCGCCTGAGCCGGGGCCGCCGCCACCGGTAGATGGGGTGCCTGGGTTTCTGCCAGCACCCGTATTGGTGTCGGTCTTACCCGGATTGCCTTTCGATATTGTCGGGACGATTGCACTTGTCACCGCGGCCGACAGCGGCTCGCATTGTTCTTCTGCAGCCTCGACCATCCGGTTTGCCGACCCACGGGGACTGCACTGCCCGGGGAAAACGGAGCGCTCAATCATTTGTCCTTGTGCGGGGGTGGCTGTCGATAAAAACCCGGCCGACACTACGACCAGACCGGTGCTTATCAGAAGTTCACGTATCGGGTTCATTTTAACCTCACTAAATTAGCTTCATGCAAAATAAACTTGAGTGAGGGAAATGGTTCCGTCCGACGCCTGGCATGGGACCTTTGTCAGCGCCTGTGGGACCAAGGTCCCATGTGGTGTCAGGCGACATGTAAAACTGGTCCGGTGGAGGTGCGGACGAATTCTTGGACTAGCAGGAGATAGTTCATGTATTCGTACGAAGACCGCATGAGAGCCGTGCAGCTCTACATCAAGCTTGGTAGACGCGTGAAGGCCACGATCCGTCAGTTGGGCTATCCGACGAAGAATGCTCTCAAGCAATGGTGCCGCGAGTACGAACGCGGTCCCGGCTTGTCGGCAGGTTATGTTCGCACCAAACGACGGTATTCGGATGAGCAGAAGCGGATTGCCGTCGAGCACTATCTGAGCCACGGCCGTTGCATAGCATGGACCATCAAGGCGCTTGGCTACCCTTGCCGTGGAAAGCTCTCGGCTTGGATCGACGAATATGAACCCGATGGCAGGCGACGAGTTCTCAGCAGCAACGCAACCGCTATTACGAGATCGGAGCAACAGAAGCGAACGGCCGTGATCGATTTGTGCTCTCGGCGGGGGAGTGCCCGCTCGGTGGCTCAGAAGGTAGGCGTGAGCCGGCAGACGTTGTACGACTGGAAGAACCAGAAACTTGGTCGTGAGGTCCCTGCATCCATGACACGCCGTCGCGAATTACCACCGACAGCCAGCCGAGACGAACTCGAGCGTGAACTCGAGGCGCTACGTAGAGATGTGCAGCGCCTTCAACTCGAGCACGACCTGCTGAAGAAGGCTAACGAACTCCTAAAAAAAGATCTGGGCATCGACCTGCGGCTCCTGGCAAACCGGGAAAAGACCCTGCTGGTTGATGCCCTGAGACAGATCTATGCGTTACCAGAACTCCTCACGCGGCTTGAGTTCGCCCGCAGCTCCTATTTTTATCATCGCTCTCTGCTTGGCCTTGATGACCAATACGCCAAGCTTCGCCAAACCATTGTGTCTCTCTTCGAAGCCAATCGTAACTGTTACGGCTACAGACGCATTCATGCGGCCCTGACCAGGAGAGGAGAGCAGGTTTCCGAAAAGGTCGTCCGCCGCCTGATGAAGCAGGAGCAGCTCATCGTCGCCACCGTGAAGCGACGTCGGTACACGTCCTACCAAGGGGAACTAGACGCTGCACCCGAGAATTTGGTCAATCGTGATTTCCACGCTGCAAGGCCAAACGAGAAGTGGCTTACCGATATCACGGAGTTCCAGTTGCCGGCGGGGAAAGTGTATCTGTCGCCTATTATCGACTGCTTCGACGGGCTTGTTGTCAGTTGGTCCGTGAGCACACGTCCAGACGCAGAACTCGTGAACACCATGCTCGATGCCGCAATCGAAACGATCAGCGTTTCCGAGCGTCCAGTTGTGCACTCTGATCGCGGTGCCCATTATCGCTGGCCTGGCTGGCTGTCGCGCATGCACAATGCTCAGCTGGCCCGCTCTATGTCACGCAAAGGGTGCTCACCGGATAACTCAGCCTGCGAGGGCTTCTTTGGAAGGCTAAAAAACGAAATGTACTACCATCGCGACTGGATCAACACGACGCTTGACGACTTCATGCAGCAGGTGGACTCCTATATCCGGTGGGAGATCCTAACTGAAGTGCAACACGCCGGTTTTCAGGGTAGGGGTTCAGCCTCCCTCTTGCAAATGTGCCCGGAACACTTCGGCGGGTGTTCTGTAGTCGAGGCACTTTCTCGGCTGGTCGTTGAGATGGCGAGCAAGCTGGATGAGCTTGCGTTGCGACACGCCTGCAAGGTCGGTATCGCCTGGCATGTATCGACGGATGCGCTTGTTGATGTTTTCCACGGCACCTTTCTGCCACGGCGCGCTGGGGTCACAGAACCAGCTCCGCGCGCCGATGCCATCTTCCAAAGCCCTGAAGCCGGCAAACTCCGTGCCGCGATCAAAGGTGAAGCTCTGCCGGGCAAAGGCCGGCAAGGGAGAGAACGTTTCGATGATGTTGTCCATGATCGGCCGCGAGTGGCGGCTCTGGTTCTTGATCATGACGGTGTAGCGGCTCTTGCGCTCGATCAGTGAGGTTACGTTGGCGTTGCCCAAATCACGTTGGAAGATCAACAAGTCGCCTTCCCAATGCCCAAACTGCGAACGATCACCAATGAAATCAGGACGTTGCGATATCCTGCAGTCAGCGGGAAAAGTGCCGTCGCGCGGCTTCCTCGAGCCGCGGGGGCGGCGTTTGCGGCGGCCTTCCGACAGATGCTGATAGAGCTCCAGCGCCTGATCGTCCTTGCCGTAGATGAAGCGATAGATCGTCTCGGTACAGACCCGCACGGCGCTCACGCCATCGGCGAGCAGACGACCGGCGATCTGTTGCGGGGACCAAAGCGCCTTCAGCTGCTCGATCACCAGTTCGCGCAATTGTGGGTGCCGCACAAGCTTCCTCAAACGCTGCCGCCGCTCTTTGCGGATATCGTCAGCAACGGTCGGGAAGTAACCGCTATAGTCGGGCAGCTCGCGATCGCGGAAGGTGTTGCGCCGGATCTCACGATAAATCGTCGATCGATGACGACCAAGTTCGCGTGCCATTTCTTTGATCGGCAGTTTTCGTTCGACAAAGTGGAAGAGGCGGCGTCGATCGGCCAGATTCAGCTGCGAATAGCGTCGGGGCATGCCAAAATCTCCAAGGGGAAACCATTGAAATCATTGGCATGTCGCACTTCAAATTAGAATGTACCGGTGGTACAATCAGCATCGCATAAAAATCTCACTCGGTGGCCTTAGCCCCGCGGAATACCGCCGGAACCTCGGAATTGCAGCATAAGCAGTCCAAGAATTCGTCCGCACCTCCGGTAGCGACACCCAAAAACGGGTCCCCCTTTCAGACCTTAGGAGGGACTAATGGACGTTGAGACAGGTACGAAGATCTCCGCGAGATTGGCGCGGAGAGAGGCGATGCTCGAACCGGACGAGGTGACTGCGATGCTGCGGCTCAAAAAGCTGGGGTGGGGCACGCGGCGGATCGCGGCGGAGCTGGGATGCTCGCGCACGACGGTACAGCGATACATCGAGACGGGTGGCTGGCGCGGGTATCGGCGACCCCGTCGTGGCAACTGCTATCCTTGATCGGTTGCTGCATCACAGTCACGTCATCACAATCCGTGGCGCAGCTACAGGCTACGAGAAAAGCGCCGTAGCGGGCTTCTATAGAAGTCCACGACGGCAGCCGGTATGGAGAGTAACTAAACACCCTTGGCGGACCAGATTTGCGTGTCGCCTAAGGACCAGTTCACGATGACGCTTGATATGTGGAGGATCTTGGCCCCGCGTCTGAAGCGAACCGCAGGGACGGAAGGGCTGTTCTGGTGTCGTTGTCAGTCCAGGGCGGGGAAATCGCTGCTCGAATAGTCTATTGCTAGGGGCTGGCACGGAGACGGAGCCTGGAAGCGACCGAGGAATCACAAAAAGGAATGGCCCCGTCGCGGGACGACGAGGCCAGAGGCGCTTATCGAAGAGACTTCACTGGGGACGATCGTGAAGCTCGGGCCTGATCTCGATCGGGGAAACGGGATCAGAACAATTGAGAAACGCTTGCGTTATGAAAAGGTTCCTGGCCTCCCAATAAGAAACGGTCCTGAAGTCAACGACGGGGCCGGGACAGTGTGCTTTGTTGGGCCAGGAGGTTGGAAAAGCGCTGGGCCCGAATTTGGCTTCTGCTTCCCGACCTTAATCGGTTCCTGTCTCTTGCGGCGATGGCAGTTTCGCTAAGGCCATCAGGCGCATAGTTTTTGGAGTGGTAGGCACGGTAAAAGGCAGCGCCTCCAGAGGGCGGGCAAGTGCGGCCCGCGGGGGGGCGGGGTTTTGATTGTTATTCAATCACCCGTCGAACCAGTGCCGGGATCACCGCCGCTGCCGGTGCCAGGATCACCGCCGCTGCCGGTGCCAGGATCGCCGCCACTGCCGGTGCCGGGATCGCCGCCACTGCCGGTGCCAGGATCGCCGCCACTGCCGGTGCCAGGATCGCCGCCGCTGCCGGTGCCAGGATCGCCGCCGCTGCCGGTGCCAGGATCACCGCCGCTGCCGGTGCCAGGATCACCGCCGCCGCCGGTGCCGGGATCACCGCCGCCGCCGGTGCCAGGATCACCGCCGCCGCCGGTGCCGGGATCACCGCCGCCGCCGGTGCCAGGATCGCCGCCGCTGCCGGTGCCGGGATCACCGCCGCCGCCGGTGCCGGGATCGCCGCCGCCGCCGGTGCCGGGATCGCCGCCGCCGCCGGTGCCGGGATCACCGCCGCTAACAGGAGTACCCGGGTTGGTGTTACCGCCCGGACTGGTGCCGGTCCGATCCGTTTTCCCATTCGTTGTTGTCGGGGCGATTGCGTTTGTCGCCGGCAATCGCTCACATTGTGCTCCTCCGGCTCCATTGATCTTGTTTGCGTCTCCAATCGGGCCACATTGACCCGGGAAAATGGAGCGCTCGGCGATTTGCCCTTGCGCCGGGACGGCTATGGATAAGAAACCTGCCGACACCACGGTCAGACCGGTGCTTATCAGAAGTCTATGTATCGTGTTCATTTCGACCTCACTAATTTAGCTATATGTTATGTAATCTTTGGTGAGGGGAAAGGTTCCGTCGGACGACTCGGCTTAAAAACTTGCCTGCAGGGCTAGGGTACTATCCTGAGTGTTTTGGGCGCCGTTTAGGGGCGAGCTTTAGTTCCTCCGGTTGAACAACGAGATGCTGCGACCGTCGTGTCTAAACGAAGCAAACTGCTTCGCGAAATCTTGGGGCATGAAAAGGAATGGCTCCGTCGGGGCGCGACGAGGCTAGGGGATCTTGTCGAGAGACTTCACTGGGGACATTTGTGGGACCCCTGCGCCTAACCCTCTATCGGGGAAACGGTATCAAGACAAAGTGAGAACGCTCGCATCTTGAAATAGTACCTGCGCGCCAAAAGAAATGACCCCGTCCCTTTGGACGGGGTCTTAGAGCGCGCGTGGTATACGAACCGTGCTACACAATAGGACTCCATTCTTAAAACTATCGATGGAAGCCCTGCCTTTGATCCGTTGCGGGAATCGATCATCGGTATTCGAGAACGATTGCCGATGCGGAATGTTCCCTCGGCGGCGGAGGACCACCAGCCTGAGACTTTTACGCGGCCATATGGGACTGAAGCCCGATGGCGGAATCGAGAGCCTGTCTCGCTTCGCTTTTGAAAACGCCAGGATTGCGCAGGCCCGCCCGACCTTTACCCTGTCGCGTTTGCCGCAACTTGGGTGAGCTGCCCTCAGCAGCAGGCGCAACCCGGCGGTTCCGAACCAGATAGCGTTCTGGTAGGGAGGTTTCATCCGTATTTCCAAACCGATACTCATCGCGATGAAGTTTGCAAGTAGGAGGGCCTGCTGGTACGTGGAATGTTGCGTTTTGGCGCAAGCCGTTTCGAAGACCCTTCGTGTGAAGGCAAGATCTTGGATTGCGAGTTTGGGCCGAATGCGCACTGACACCTCGCATAAAAGGAGCGGAGTGCGCGCCATATCGGGCTTCGACGAAGCCTCAAAAGGAGTGCTCAAAAGGTGAGTGTCAATTACGCCACCTTCATTCTCCCATCGATTGATGGGTTCAAGTTTTGTCACTGCGGGCAGGGGAGAGTTTCAGCTCGATACAGGCCTGCCTTGGCAGCCCGATCCTTGCTTTGTGAACCTGACCAACAATGCTTCCAGCGACGGCGAAAGAGCTTAAAGCCGCTTGATCGGCAACGCTCGAATGACAATCTCTTGCTGGCCAAACGCGCACTCCAATTCATGGCGATAAACCCGCCACCATAGCTGGTCGAGGTTTTCTGTCATCACTTCCGCCACAACGATCTGATCACGCTCCATTTCAGCTCCGGATACCCAATTTCCTTCCGCGGGAGCATTCCTGTAAAACGTTATGCCGCCGAAGGCCTCCGCAAGTTGATGCCGAACGGTATCGAACATTTGGGAACCGAACGGTTGCCCATCCCGTCGTTTGAGAGGCAGTAAGATCTGGATAAGATGCATGTTCGGTTCCTTGATTTCGAGCAGTCCCATCCTCTAATTGCCAGGTGGTTTCTTCCAGCGAGATAAAAAGCCACAGTCATCGTCAATGACCTGTGCCCCTCGTCGCGTAAAGTCATTACCGTGTTTCGTTAGACGCCGCCAACCCACCCTGCAAAGCACCGCGTTGAACCACCAGGACCGAGAAATGCGCCTGCGGAAACAGTATCGGCTGCTACTTCCGCGGCTTCAATCGCCTCCTGCTTGGCCGCAGCGATGCTTGTCCTGGTAAGTCTTTTCATACCGCTCGACATGCGTCCGTGCTTGCAGGCTTCCACATTGAACAGGTAAGGGTGAGCCAACATGGGATTTGCAAACCCTTCGATCCCGCCCGTATCGCGACACCTCATGCCTTAGGCCTTAGGGTCTTGTTTCTCTCCCGCGCTTTTGCCGTCGGAGCTTCGCGAACGCTCCTCGAAACGTTCCTCCCCTTTTGCCAGGGGGCTTCCTTTTTGGAGTTCAATCCGGCGCTCCTCTCGTTGGGCACTCTCTTGAAGCCCTCGCGCAGACTCGTTGCCCTCGGTTTGTTCATCCGTCGGCCTTTGAGCCGAGAGCGCCTCGGAGGACGACTTTTGTTCGGCGTCGGGCATTGCTGAACTCGCGCTCGCGGCCTCATCGGCCGAGCGAAATCTCTTCAAAGCTGCGCGAACCTCATCTTCTTCCCATCCGGCCTCGACGGCCGCGGCGACCAATTCGGTTTCGAAGTCTTGCCATCTGTCCCGCCCTTCATGAGCTGAAAGAATGGACGAGAAGCACTGGTAACAGTCGGCCGACCTCTCCAACGTGCCCTTCGCAGTTCTTGGGGATGCAATGTATGTCATGATCTCGGACCTCGTATCTGACGGAGCGATCAGGCAGCGAAGTGCAAGGACCTGCATTCGCTATCACTGGCGCGCAAACCTTCGGCCTTTCAAAATGTTCCTGGGAATTTCAAACGGAGGGTACGTCGTCGGCCAGGCAAAAAGGCGTGACATGGAGCCGTTGCCGCACGATGGGAAACTCCTGAAGATCCGTGCAGCCGACGTCGTTGCGCGCGCTTCACCCAGGTTACGTAACAATCCTCTCGCGGGGGGCCCTCTAACCACAGGCTCATCGCCTATGAACTGCCTTGCCCAGGCTTGCAAGCAATTCGCCACCTGAACTCCTCCCGGCGTCTGGCGCGATGAACTCTATCAACCCTTGAACGAGCGCAGGTGTCTTTTCACATTTGGACGGAACCACCGTCTCTCATGCGGGTTTCACTGATGGCCGGCAGCCAAGTTCGTTCCGATGGAGAAGTTGCAATGGTAAATATCAAAGCAAAGGGGTTTGAAAACCTCGCGCAGTTGCAAGAACACCTGGCTGAGCTCGAGGAAGAAAGCC
This sequence comes from Ensifer sp. EB106-05-01-XG146, assembly GCF_058791875.1. Taxonomy (NCBI): domain Bacteria; kingdom Pseudomonadati; phylum Pseudomonadota; class Alphaproteobacteria; order Hyphomicrobiales; family Rhizobiaceae; genus Ensifer; species Ensifer sp. EB106-05-01-XG146. The sequence goes on along the minus strand of NZ_JBYTDX010000003.1, from coordinate 1,372,387 downwards.
CTGCAGACGAGCAGGTGCCGGAAGCCTCCCCTTCCCCACAGGAGCAGATCGCAGAATTGCGCCGAGAGCTCGCTCAATTGCAGGCGCGGCTGGTGCCAATTCACGCGAAAACAGAGGGGTTGGACGTTCCATCGCGCCGGGACGTCCATCTGTGGTTGAGGATCGTCATAGCGGCGGCGACAACGCTCGTACTCGACCGCGTGGTTCAACACTTTCGTCCCGGAGCACCGGGTGCAGCGATCGTACCGTTGCTTACGGCTCGACGTGACGGCAGAATCTGATCCCTACAGGCAAAAGGCCACGGTGAATACATCGGGAGGATCCTATGTCGAACGACAATGGAACGGATGACAGAAATAGCCAGCCAACAGCCCCTGGAACCACGTTCGGACGCTCGCTCGAAAGCCAGGCGCAAATGGCGGACGCGCGAGTTGTTGCGACTGGTGAAGCGGTCGAAACCCTCAACGTCTACCGGCTTGTTCCCATTGCGGAGGCAAATGATCCCCGCTGGGCAAACGCTCCATCGCACGGCGTGGTTGTGGTGGCTGCGCGCACTGCCGGGGATGCCCGGGTTGTGGCGGCCGGCGGCGAGCTGGATTTCATGGAGGTCGACGCGGCTCCTGCGGAGGACGTAACGACGCTGCAGGCAAGTGCGTTTCGATCCGAAAAACTTTACAGCGTGGTCGAGATTGAAAGAGGAAGATCGGATCTCAGGAGGGGCGTACTTTCCGGTGCGATCTCGGTCGGCAACATCCGGCCGACTCAGGAGTAGAATCATGTAATCCGTTACCGTCGCCAACATCTTACGACCAACCTTGGGTCGGGGGAGACAATTTCCACCGCCTTGTACTGTCTGCATTCCACCCATTGATGTTGAGAAGGGGACGGAGACAAGTGGCCCGGCATTGACCGGGATGTCCCCCGCCTCTTCTGCTTTGTGCAACTTGGCTTTTCTTCGTCGAAGGCATCGCGTCCCATTGGACCAGAGCGTTCCAACAAGCCGCGCGGTGCCCATGGCAATTTGTGGGTCGAGCGCTAGATCTATCTTGCCTCAACGGAGAACACCAAGGTGGGAAGACAAAGTGGCGATGTCCGGCGTGACAATATGGGCTCAATCGATCCTCTGGACCCGGCAATCATGGCGGGCGAAGACGCACGCGCCTTGTTCGAAGCACTGCTCGCGATGAAGCGAGGAGACTTCTCGGTCAGGATGAGGCTTGACCTGGATGGTATCACAGGAAAGATAGCCGATACCTTCAACGACCTGGTCGCCGCCAACCAGAAGATGGCTCAGCAGCTAGCGCACGTTGGTCAAGTGGTGGGGCGCGACGGACGCACAAGCACCCGAGTCCGCTTCGGGCTTTCCGACGGGTCCTGGTCCGATATGGAAGACTCCATCAATACGCTGATCGATGATCTCGTATGGCCCACGGCTGCCGTAACCCGTACGATTGCCGCAGTCGCCAAAGGCGATCTTTTGCAGACCGTTCCGCTCGACGTCGATGGTCGCCTCCTCAAGGGGGAGTTTTTAAGATCCGCGAATATCGTCAATACGATGATCAAACAGCTCAGCGTATTCACCTCGGAAGTCACGCGCGTCGCCCGTGAAGTCGGCACTGATGGCAAGCTCGGCGGCCAGGCGCAGGTCCCTGAAGTCACCGGCGTCTGGAAGGACCTCACCGAAAGCGTCAACTCGATGGCGTCAAACCTGACGGCACAGGTGCGCAATATCGCCGAGGTTACGATCGCGGTTGCCAACGGCGATCTGTCGAAAAAGATCACCGTCGATGTCCGCGGCGAAATCTTGCAGTTGAAAGAGGCCATAAACACGATGGTGGATCAGCTTCGCTCTTTCGCCTCGGAGGTAACGCGTGTTGCACGCGAAGTGGGAACGGAAGGAAAGCTCGGCGGCCAAGCGCTCGTGCCAGGCGTTGCCGGGACCTGGAAGGACTTGACGGACTCCGTTAACGCCATGTGCGGCAATCTAACGGCCCAGGTTCGAAACATTGCACAGGTCACGACCGCGGTTGCCCGAGGAGATCTCTCGCGCAAGATCACTGTCGACGTGTCGGGAGAAATCCTTGAGCTCAAGGAAACCATCAATACGATGGTCGACCAGCTGAATGGCTTTGCAGGGGAGGTAACGCGCGTCGCCCGTGAGGTTGGTACCGAGGGGCGTCTGGGCGGGCAAGCACAAGTCCCAGGCGTTGCCGGCACGTGGAAGGACTTGACCGACAGTGTGAATTCCATGGCTGGTAACCTCACGGCTCAGGTTCGAAACATCGCCGAGGTGTCGACCGCCATCGCCAACGGCGACCTTTCACGCAAGATTACCGTCGACGTGAAAGGCGAGATCCTTCAACTGAAAGAAACGCTCAACACCATGGTGGACCAGTTGAACCGTTTCGCTTCCGAAGTTACTCGCGTCGCCCGCGAAGTCGGTACCGAGGGCAAGCTCGGCGGTCAAGCACAGGTTCCAGGCGTTGCTGGCACCTGGAAGGATCTCACTGAAAATGTGAACTTCATGGCATCGAACCTGACGGGCCAGGTGCGAAACATTGCCGAAGTCACGACGGCCGTGGCAAGGGGCGATCTTTCGCGCAAGATCACCGTCGACGTCAAAGGCGAAATCCTAGAGCTCAAGAATACCATCAATACGATGGTCGATCAGCTCAATGCCTTTGCCGGCGAGGTTACACGCGTGGCGCGCGAGGTCGGGACGGAGGGCAAGCTTGGGGGGCAGGCGCAGGTCTCCGGTGTCGCGGGCACCTGGAAGGACTTGACCGATAGCGTCAACTCGATGGCCGGCAACCTGACGGACCAGGTCCGCAACATCGCCGAGGTCGCGACCGCGATTGCCAACGGCGATTTGTCGCGCAAGATCACCGTCGATGTCCGCGGCGAAATCTTGCTCCTGAAGGACACGCTCAACACCATGGTCGATCAGCTGCGCTCGTTCGCGGGGGAGGTGACCCGTGTGGCGCGCGAGGTCGGTACCGATGGCCGACTGGGTGGCCAGGCTGTTGTTCCCGGTGTCGCCGGCACATGGAAAGATCTGACCGACAACGTCAACCTGCTTGCGGCCAACCTGACGACCCAGGTGCGCAACATCGCCGAAGTCACCACGGCTGTCGCGCGCGGTGATCTCTCCCGAAAGATCACGGTCGACGTCAAAGGGGAAATCCTCGAACTCAAAAACACCATCAACACGATGGTCGATCAGCTCAACGCCTTTGCAGGCGAAGTGACGCGTGTGGCCCGCGAAGTGGGGACCGAGGGAAAGCTCGGCGGACAGGCGCAGGTGCCGGGTGTCGCTGGAACCTGGAAGGACTTGACCGACACGGTAAACGTCATGGCTGCCAATCTGACTGAGCAAGTTCGTGGTATCGTGAAGGTGGTGACTGCTGTTGCAAACGGGGACCTCAAGCAGAACCTGACGGTTGCCTCCAAAGGCGAAGTTGCCGCTCTTGCCGAGACGATCAACAACATGACGGGTACGCTTGCAACCTTCGCCGACCAGGTTACGAGCGTGGCGCGCGAAGTGGGTGTCGAGGGCCGGCTCGGCGGGCAGGCAAACGTTCCTGGCGCCGCCGGGACCTGGAAAGACCTCACAGGCAACGTCAACTTGCTCGCGGCAAACCTGACGACGCAGGTCAGAGCGATCGCTGAGGTGGCGACGGCTGTGACGAAAGGTGACCTGACGCGCTCAATCCAGGTCGAAGCCCGCGGCGAGGTGGCCGAGTTGAAAGACAACATCAACACGATGATCGGCAACCTAAGGCTCACGACGGAGCGCAACACCGAGCAAGACTGGCTTAAGACGAACCTGGCCCGGTTTACCAATATGTTGCAGGGGCAGCGCGACCTGACATTGGTCGGGCGGATGCTGCTGTCCGAGCTCGCAGCGCTGGTCGGCGCACACCAGGGCGTCATCTATAAGGTTGATAGCGACGAGCGCCGGTCGACACTTTCGCTTTTGTCGACTTATGCCCACGGGATCGATGCTACCCACCCGGCGCGTCTGGATTTTGGTCAGGGGTTGATCGGACAATGCGCGAGCGATGCACGCCGAATTCTCATTACCAATCTGCCGGACAACGTCGTTCCGATCAGTTCAGGCGTGTTTTCCGCACTTCCCAAGAGCGCGATTGTGCTGCCCGTTCAATTCGAGGGTCAGGTCAAGGCAGTCATCGAACTAGCCTCGGCTGGCGATTTTACAGACCTGCAGTTGTCGTTCCTGGACCAGCTGACGACATCGATCGGGATTGTGCTCAACTCGATTGAAGCGAACATGCAGACAGAGGGACTGTTGAAGCAATCGCAGCAGCTGGCAACGGAACTTCAAACCCAACAGAGAGAGTTGCAGCAGACCAACGAGCAACTTGAACAAAAAGCACAGCAGCTCGAAGAGCGAAACGTCGAGGTCGAAGGCAAGAACCAGGAAATCGAGCAAGCCCGCCGGGCTCTGGAAGAAAAAGCGACCGAACTTGCACTGACATCGAAATACAAATCCGAGTTCCTTGCCAACATGTCCCACGAGCTGCGGACGCCGCTAAACTCGATCCTCATTCTGGGTCAGCAACTAAGCGACAATCCCGACGGAAATCTGTCGGGTAAGCAGGTGGAGTTCGCCAAGACAATTCACGGAGCCGGCACCGATCTCCTCAACCTCATCAGCGATATCTTGGACCTTTCGAAGATCGAGTCCGGGACGGTTTCGGTCGATGCTGAGGAGATATTCATCAACAACCTGCTGGAGATGATGTCGAGGCCATTCCGCCACGAGGCCGAAAACCGCAACCTCAGCTATTTGGTGGAGATCGGCGACGACGTTCCCAGAAGCGTCATCACAGACTCCAAGCGATTGCAGCAGATCCTCAAGAACCTGCTATCGAACGCGTTCAAGTTCACCGCAGAGGGCGGCGTGACGCTACGGGTGACCGCGGCAACGGAGGGCTGGTCTTCGGATCACCCCTCGCTCCAACACGCTCCCTCAGTGATCGCGTTCGAAGTGTCTGACACCGGGATCGGCATTTTGCCGGAGAAGCAACGCATTATCTTCGAGGCATTTCAGCAGGCTGACGCTTCGACCAGCCGCAAATACGGCGGCACCGGGCTCGGTCTCGCCATTAGTCGAGAACTAGCAAACCTCCTTGGCGGAGAAATTCAGTTGCGCAGCACCCCCGGGATCGGCAGCACCTTCACGCTCTTTCTACCGCTGACATATGTGGGTGCGTCGACGGCGCTCAAATCTGTTCCCGCTCCAACCAATGTGGTGCAACTGGCGGAGGCTGCAGCCGCATGGCGCGGCGAGAAAGTGGCTGAACAGATGGATGACGATCGCGGCGTGATTGAACCCGGCGACGTTGTTCTTCTGATCATCGAAGACGACGCTCACTATGCGCGGGTTCTTGTCGACCTTGCCCGTGACAACGGCTTCAAGGTCCTGGTCGCCAGCCGCGGTAGCGACGCATTGGATCTCGCCCATGAGTTCAAACCCGCCGCGATATCGCTCGACATCTTCTTGCCGGACATGCTCGGATGGACCGTACTGAGCCATTTGAAGCAGAGCGCGGCAACACGACACATCCCGGTCCAGATCATCAGTCTCGATGAAGACCGGCAGCACGGCCTCGCGCGAGGTGCCTTCGCGTTCATGACCAAGCCCACCACCGCACATAGCGTGGGCAAGGCTTTTTCGCGATTAAGAAACTACGCCGAGCCCCGTCGCAAACGCCTCCTTCTCGTCGAAGACAACGAGGCCGAGCGCATGAGCGTCACCGCACTCCTTGGTGACCATGACATCGACATTGCGAGCGTGGGGTCCGGTGCGGAGGCTCTGGTCGCCCTCCGTAACGATCCCATCGACTGTGTGGTTCTAGACCTGACGCTCCCCGACATGACCGGCTTTGAGGTTCTGGAGAAGATTCGGGACGACGATGACATCGTTGAAGTGCCGGTTGTCGTATTCACGGGGCGAGAACTCTCTCCGGAGGAAGACGCACGACTACACTCCATGGCACGCAGCGTCGTCGTGAAGGGAGTGGAATCGCCGGAAAGACTCCTCGACGAAACCGCGTTGTTCCTCCATCGGGTGGTAGCTGACATGCCCGCGGCGAAGCAAACCATGCTCGAAGAGCTCCACAGTTCGGATGAGGATCTGCTCGGGGAGGCCGTGTTGCTCGTCGATGACGATGCGCGTAATATTTTTGCGCTAAGCAGCGTGCTGGAACGGCGGGGTATGCGGGTGCTGACAGCGACGACCGGCAGCGAAGCCATCGAGGTCCTTCAAAACGAACCAGGCGTTGCCATCGTTCTCATGGATATCATGATGCCCGGGATGGACGGCTATGAAACCATGCAGGTCATTCGATCGGATTCGAAATTCCGCAGGCTTCCCATCCTTGCGCTCACGGCCAAGGCGATGAAGGGAGATCGCGAGAAATGCCTGGAGGCAGGCGCTTCGGATTACCTTGCAAAGCCGGTCAATACTGAGCAACTGCTGGCAGCTCTTCGTATGTGGCTTCATCGTTGAGGGTTTGGGCATGAATCCTGTCAACATTCTTCTTGTCGATGATCAACCGACGAAATTGCTGAGCTACGAAGTGGTCCTCCAGGATCTGGGTGAAAATCTCCTGAAGGCGCAATCCGGACGGGAAGCTCTGGAGCATCTTCTTCGAAGCGACATCGCGGTAATCCTGGTCGATGTGTGCATGCCGGAACAGGACGGGTTCGAACTCGTCAGCATGATCCGCGAGCATCCGCGATACCAAAACACGGCGATCATCTTCGTGTCGGCCGTCATGATGGCGGAACCCGACCGATTGCGCGGTTACGCCGCTGGCGCCGTCGATTATGTCTCGGTCCCGATCGTACCGGATGTCCTACGTGCCAAGGTTAGGGTCTTTGCGGATCTCTACCGCAAGACCCGCGAGCTCGAACGTCTCAATGCGGAACTCGAGAACCGAGTCCGCGAGCGCACAGCCGAGCTGGAGGCGTCTGCGACCGAACTCCGGCAGCTCAATGAGGAACTCGAACAGCGCATCGAACAGAGGACGCGCGAACGAGAGGCAGCGCTTGCGCAACTGTTCGAAGCGCAAAAGCTCGACACCGTGGGTCAATTGACTGGCGGTGTTGCTCATGACTTCAACAACCTGCTGATGGCGATCCTCGGCAGTTTGAAGCTTTTGAAGAAGCAGCTCCCTCAGGGAGGTAAGAGCGAGCGGCTGGTCGAAAACTCGATCCAGGCGGCCGAGCGTGGTGCCGCATTGACCCAACGCTTGCTGGCGTTCGCCCGTCGTCAGGAACTGAAACCTCAACCGATCGATTTCCTCGATCTTTTTCAAAACATTGAAGACATACTCGTCCGCGCTCTTGGCCCCGGCATCGACGTGCGAAAACACATTCCCGCATCTCTTCCGCCGTTGCTCGTCGATCGCAACCAGCTCGAGCTTGCCTTGCTCAACCTGTTCGTGAACGCTCGCGATGCGATGGTAGGTGGCGGCACGCTTGTCGTGTCGGCTGAGGAGGATTTAACATCGATGCCCGTTAACCTCAAGCCGGGTCGCTACGTGCGAATAACGGTTTCGGACAGCGGTGAAGGCATGGACGAGGCCACTGTGGCGCGCGCGACCGAGCCATTTTTTACCACCAAGGGGCAGGGAAAAGGGACGGGGCTCGGCTTGTCGATGGTCCACGGCCTTGCAGCTCAATCCGGCGGTGCGTTGAGCCTTTCGAGTAGAAAGGACGAAGGCACTACCGTCGCGCTTTGGTTGCCCGTCGCCGAAGATTCCGTGCCGGCGAGCACGCCCTTGGAAACCACCGCGCTCGAGGTTTCCCAAGTCCAAAGTCCTTTGAGGGTACTTGTAGTCGACGACGATGTTCTCGTCAGTATGGGGACAGCCGCTATGCTGGAGGATCTCGGCCATACCGTTGTGGAGGCATCTTCGGCAGCCACCGCACTCGAGATCCTTGGATCGGGACATACGTTCGATCTCGTTATCAGCGACCAGGCGATGCCAGGCATGACGGGTGCGGAGCTGGCACGTTTGATTTTCTCGTCCTATCCGGGTCTCCCAGTGATCCTTGCTTCGGGATATTCTGAGTTGCCCGACGACGAGGGACTTCAGGCGCTCTTGAGAATGACAAAGCCGTTTACGCAGGAAGAACTACAAACAACGATCGGACGCGCGGTGGCCCACCGGGCCACAGCCGCTTGAGAACTTCGTCACGTGCTGAACATCGCAGCAATGATGAAGCGTTCGGAATTCTCGCGGCTGTTGAAGTAGTAGACGGCCAAAAGGGAAGGACACAGCCGATGTCTCGTCCGCCGCGTCGGCTTGGATGACTGTTTCCGAACGCCGCTAGGCGACAGCCTCTATCCATAGCTCGCGCGTGCCAAGCCACTTCAACATTTCCAGCTGACGATAATCAAAGAAGCTGCGGGTGGCGTGGGGGGAGACGATCGCTGCGAAATCTTTCACGCGGAACCTGCCGGCGGCAGACTGAGCTCAGGCGTCACTTCAGAACGGGGCTTGCTGCAAGCTCACATCTCGATCACGACGATGTGTACTTTGACAAAGGAACGGGAGTTTGGCTCGATGGTTCGTCCGACATCTACTGGATCAAGAGGAGATTCACGATGCTAAAAACAATGTTAACGGCAGCTGCGCTGTTTGTTGCAGCGACGCCTCCCGCATTTGCCCTATCGGATATCGTGTGTGACCAATCGAACATGTCAAAGCTCGAGAAGGACGTAAAGAGCATCAAAGACGAGATGAAGAAGGACTACGCCAACAAAGAACTCGCCATGGCAAAGGACGCGCTTGCATCAAACGACAGCGACAAATGCAAAACGCACATGTCGAATGCGATGAAAGGCAATGACCCGATGTGATGGGTGAGCGGATTCGGAGGCTCCCTTTTCAAACCGGCCCTGTTGCATGCCCAGACGGAGTGTTGATGCAATATATCGGAGCATTGGAGTGGTTGCCCTTCCTTTTCGCTCGACTCCAGCGGCGCGAGCGCTGCAGCCACCTCAAAAAAACTTGAGGCCCTCGAGGGAGTCGGAGGGTCTCAAAAGGCCCACGTCGCCTTCGTGCCACGCGGTCTTTTAAGCTGCCCCCTCAACCTCTGATCTGGTGCCGGACGCGGAAAGCTTCGCTCCAAATGGTTCCCGCCGCTCCTAAATCAAAATAGTCCGCCCCGCCAAGGCGGGCAGACAACGTCACCAGGTTTGCCGGCCATACCAGTCGTCGATGTTCTTGCCGGACGCGATCCTTCTCGAGGCCGCCTGAATCTTCACTTCTAGCTGATCTTGTTTTTCCCCTTACTTGATCAAGATCGTCGTCGGTGAATTTGCCCTACTTTCCTTGATTTTTCCCTTGAATTGCTTGCAGTTACCTTCATGCGATCCGGCGGCGAAACGCCTGGCGGCTCCTTTGTTCACCGGTTCGTCCAGATTGGGGTTTGAGGAGGGTGATCGACATAACGGCCGCTTCGCTTCGCGGGATGGCTGGCGGGTGTGAGGCTGCAGAAGAGGACTAGATTTCGATTTGGCTTAGGAAGCGAGCAAGTGCCTTCGACAATTCCTCGGGTGCTTCCTCAGCCATATGATGGCCTGAACTGATGGAGTGGCCCTCGACCTTCGTTGCCCAGGGGCTCCAGACCGCCAGAACATCATCGTAGAGATCCGCGAGGTCGTCCAACCTGGACCATAGACACAACATCGGGCACTCGATCAACCGGCCGGCCCGCCGATCGGCGAGGTCGTGTTGCCTATCGACACCCAGCCCAGCCCGGTAGTCTTCAAGCATACCGTGAACAACGGAAGGATTGCGGGTGGCGGCTCGGAAGTCCTCATAGGCAGCCTGACCCATTGGTTCCATTTCGCCGCCGTACCACGCATCCGGATCGGCAAGGATTGCGCGTTCCGGCTTATCAGGGACGGCAAAGAAAAACCAATGCCACCATTTTCTCGCAAACTGCTCACCAGTTCGTTCGAGAGCTTCCAGGATTGGAACAGCGTCGAGTACGACCAGGTGCGTGACGATGTCGGGATGATCCATTGCGAGCCGAAACGCGGTGTAGGCGCCACGATCATGCCCGACAACGGCAAATTGAGTATGTCCAAGCGCCCCCATCAGCTCGACGCATGCGGCAGCCTTGGCCCGTTTCGACGAGCCGGAGTGGTCAGGCGTATCCTGCGGAACATAGGATTGACCAAATCCCGGCAGATCTGGACAGATAACCCGAAAGGTGTCTGCCAGCCGCTCCGCCACCTTCCACCAGGTGACGTGGGTCCGGGGGTGGCCGTGAAGCAATAGAACAGGCGGACCGCTTCCGCCATGTCGCACCCGCAGCTGGCCAGCTGTTACAGGTATCGTTTCAAGTTTGAAGCCCTCGAACATGGCAGTGCCATGAGTGCCATGGGGCCGGTTTTGCATTATATCCGGGCCGCAGATCGGTTAGTAACCGAAGAAACTCTAGCAAAGTCCGATAGTTCCAACCGAGTGTGTGCCTCCCCCAACAAATCGTGGGCCCCACGGGTTAGCATTCGGAACACGTCCGACGCCTGTCACGCCGCCCATTCTGGCCATCATCACGTCCGCAGGACTTCGTCCATTTGTGTCTCCCGTCGGCGCAACGTGGGAATTTTATTTCGGCGCTTTTGGCGAATTCTCGCCCGTCAATGGTCGAAGAAAGCCACACGGAGGGATAGCGGCGGCATGAGACCCTTCCAGCAGTTACGCTCGACAAGCGCGGAAGCGTCCGCTTGGGGGCGAAAGCGACGAGCGCCCTGCGGAACGTTCAAGCTTCTCGCCGGTTTTGGCCTGAGAGAGGAGCCAATTATGGGAATCAACGAATCAAAAAGCGGCGCGCGAGGTACTCCATCACATAGACTTGGGATACTTGTCCGGGGCCGATTGGACTTTTAGCGCGCTTATCGGATTTGCGGCCGATGCCAGTCGAGCGATGATGCCCGCCTGCCCAGATCAAGGAAAAAGACGATGCGGAATTCAGTTGCCGCGGTCATTGTCAGCGTTTCGCTCGGCGGATGCACCGCCGGCGTCGCGACTTACGGCTTCTCGCCAAACTTAGAACCGATACCCGGTAGCATCACCTATCGCGGCCAGCCTCGCACCAAGCTGACGAAAGCACCTGTGGGCAGCATCGTGCCACACGAGTTTCGAGACCAATTCGGTCGGCGCGTTTCTGAGATCTATGTCATTCAGCCGGATCGCTCTCTTCGTCTTGTCTCCCGACGCAGGCAGACATTTGATTTTTTCGATGACGATTAAGGGGACTTGGCATCCGTAGATTGACGGACGAAGAAATCGCACAGGCGATTAACTTTTAAGCGGCAAGAGGTCGATGTGACGAAGTCAAGGGAAGCCGTGGAACCGGGCAGGGGGCGAAATGCTTCAACGCCTGAAGAGATACCGCCGAAAGGCATTCGCGATGTCTTTTGGCGTGTTGTTTCAGAAATGTTCGAGGAGCGTGTTTTCCTGATCGCGGCGGGGGTGAGTTTCTATCTGCTGTTGGCACTCTTTCCCGCTCTTGCTGCCCTCGTGTCCTTTTACGGCTTCATCGCCGATCCCATCGACATCGGAACCCATATGAGCGTGCTGGACGATCTGTTGCCACCCGGGTCTTACGCTTTGATTTCGGACCAGTTGAAATCTTTGACATCCCAGAAGACGACAACGCTTAGTTTCGGTTTCGTCAGCGGCTTGTTCATCTCGCTCTGGAGTTCTGCCAATGGCATTTCGGCGCTTTTTGATGCCATGAACGTCGCCTATGGCGAAACTGAGAAGAGGACATTCGTCACCCGGACGCTGCTTTGTCTCGCATTCACGTTCGCCGGGTTGCTTTTTGCGGTGGTCCTGATCGTGGCAATCGGCGTCATTCCCGCCTTGCTGGCGTATCTGTGGCTCGATTGGTGGACTGAAATCCTGACGAGGACGGTGCGGTGGCCGATGATCCTCTTCCTCGTCGCTATCGGCACGGCCTCGATCTACCGGTACGGGCCGAGCCGCGAGCGGGCGAAGCTACGGTGGCTCAATTGGGGTATCATATTCAGCACGTTTATGTGGCTCGCCGCCTCTTGGCTCTTTTCCTTCTATTTTCAGAATTTCGCGAACTACAACGCGACTTACGGCGCTCTCGGCGCGCTAGTGGGTTTCATGATGTGGGTATGGATTTCGACGGTTATCCTCATCATAGGTGCTCTGATTAACGCGGAGCTCGAACACCAGACAGTCGTCGACTCCACCACCGGTATACCGCTCCCGATGGGTGAACGCGGCGCCTACGTTGCTGACACACTCGGCAAAGCTGCCGACTAGGCGCGTAAAGCCACGTCGGTTCGCGCACCGCTCTACGAGGCGGGGATCTGCAGACCCGAATGAGCCGATCACTCTGAAGGTCGGGTGTGCGCACCGTCAGCAAGAAACGCTCAACGACCGACGTTGTGGCGCGTGCTCAGCTCCGTTATAGTGACACCGACACCAGTGCGCTCGGCGTTCGCACTTCGACGAAACCTCAAGCCGCGGCAGATCGCGTTCGCTCATCGCTATGAATTCCATGCGCGATCTCCCAGGTCATCCGCCCTCCGGGAAGCGCGTGCACAAGTCCAGGGTGAACCGTGGTTAGGGATCCTGCCGTTGCTCCGACACGAAGCCGAATGGCCGGTTCAGCGACACCAACGTCGGGTTAGCTGTGCCCTTCGATTTCCGCGGCCGGTCTGCGAGTAAGCCCGAGAGTTCGCAAACTCCTGCTTCGTGAGGCCGATGCACTAGCGCATACCCGGCAAACGCAAGCCGCCGCGGCGCGCCTGCTCAGTGGATCCTGGCGCATCTGCGAACCTCGCTCTTTTGTGGGCCTTTTCCGTCGTGCCACTTTGATCAAGCTCCTTCCCGGCGCCGATCTCAGGCGCTGAGTGAATGCCGCAGGGGCGGTCAACTGCCTCATTGCTACGAACGGCAATTGTCGGAGGCCCCGGGCGGGAGGTGAGATCGTGAAGGGGGCCGCACGGCGGCCCTTCAATGTTTCCGATAGAGATGGCGAGCCAGATAGGGCTATAGGCAAAATCTGATCAAAGGGAGTCTACTCGAGCAGCAGCTCCGACAGGCGCTTGGCATTCTTGATCGCATGACCATCACGATCATTGTTGAAGTAAGCCCAGACCGTTTTCGCTCCGCTTTGGCGGATGCGTTCCGCCCATATCCTCAGTTCGGCGTCACTGTAATCGTGCCTATACCATTGGTATGGCCCGTGAAACCGCACATAGATGTCATCGCAAGTCTTCACGAGGGCGTCGGGCAGCCGAGGGCCACTGCAGGAGCAGAAAATGGTTCCATTTTTCTCAAAAGCGTCGAAGACGTCGTCATTCCACCAACTCTTGTGGCGGAACTCCACAACGTTTCGACGGGAAGGGTCAAGCTGAGCCAGTATGGTGTGCAACATCTCGGCGGAGTAACGGACGCTTGGAGGCAATTGAAACAGAAAGCAGCCCATCTGGGGGCCGAGAACGTCGGCTATGTAGCCAAAGTCCTTGACCAAGGTGCTGGTGTCGTCGAAGCGCCTGACGTGGGTAATGAGCTCACAGACTTTGACCGTGTAAACAAAATTCGGTCCTGCTTGTCGCAGCCAATTCCTCACCGCGGCGATCGTCGGCCATGAATAAAAGGGCGCATTGAGCTCCACCGTTTGGAACTGCTGGGCATAGATGGGAAACCACTTGCTCGAAGGAATATCTGCCGGATAAAGCTGTCCTTTCCAGTGCCAATAGTACCAACCCGAGCAGCCGATATGGAGGCCGTGTAACAGGTCCCGCGGAATGGTGAGCGCGCCTCCATTCGTCCCCAGCGCCAATCTCAACGCATGCATCTTTTCGGCCCGGCCTATATTCGCAAGCCGCTGCCTCTGTCGGCGCTGCGCGCGACGGGCGCGACGTTCTGCGAGTTCTTCCGAAGAGCGCTCCACCATCTGACAATCCGCCGTTTTCCCTGGTCAGAAAGTCTCGAGACGGGATTTGGTCCCTGCTTTCCAAACACCTATCCATCTTTGCGCCATTACATCCGTGAAGCACGCGAACTCCGGGGCGGAGCATCATGTTTGTTTGCGATTTCTTGAAGAAATGCCTCGATCGTTTTGACCTGATGGAACAACTGATCCGCCAACGGCCTGTAAACATTGCGAAGAGGTGGCGTTGGTTCAGCTGACAAAAGGCCATTGTCGCAAGGGCGACCGTCATCCCAGCCCGCATGATTGGCAATAGGATAAAGACATACTGCCTCTATAGGCACTCCCCACATCATAGCAGCCCTGACTTCTTCGCCGACATATGCCAGCCAATCGGACCGGCGATCGCCTTCAGTACCCGTCTCTGCGATCAGCATTGGCCTGCCATATCGAGCGTAGGTTTCGACAAGAATTTTGCGCAATGGTTTGTAGAGAGGGTGTTCGACGTCGATCGTCGGGCCGCCGTGGATCCACTGGTTGTTGTGGTAGTAGTTGACGCCGATGATATCGAGATACTTTTCCGCGCCTCCCAACTGGGGCCACAAGCGTCCCGAAATCATGTCCCAGGCTTGGTATTGTGCCAATCGATGGCCTTCAGCAGCAAGTCGATCGCCTGGTCGCTCGGGATCGGCCAAAACATTGATGGCCGGCTCGCAGTGGACAAATCGGGCCCGAGGCTCGACCTCAAGAATAGCATCCATCGCCGCGATCGAGGCGCGCGCAAGCTGCACCTTGAGCTCAAAGCCCCTGCGCCCTGCCCAAGGGTTGAGGTAAGCAGCATCTCCACCCGCCCATGAAAAGAAAGAGATTTCGTTGACAGGCACGAAGAACGGCGGGGCGGCGATTTCGCTTCGCAGGAGTTTTGCGGCAGCCCCCGCAAAACGCGCAAACCGTCTCACAAATTCAGGCGACCATATATCGATATCATCGGGCCAGCCGTAGTGCATAAGATCCCAGATGACCTGCGTTCCGGTGGTGCGCGCTGCGCGCATTAACGGTAAAACACTGCTCCAGTCATATGTTCCGGGCAGTTGCTCGACCAGATGCCAGCGAAAACCATCCCGTACGCTGCGGATATGATGGCTCGCCAGCTGACGGTAATCATTTTCCGCATATTGTTCGTGTTTTATCGAGGCTATCATATCCAGGCGCCGACCCCGACCCACCCCATCCCTTGGTCGGACGCGGTGGGTGGAACATTCAAAGCCTCCTTGGAAGAAAGACTGGAACAGTCCGGTCGGAGCGCACGGCGTCCTTTCCTCAAGGACTTCGTCAAAAAGCGCCTGCCACTGCGGAACCACCGCTTCGACGCTGTAAGTCTTCTCTACATGCAAACGCAACTGTAGACCGAAGCTGGCGCGCAACTCCGGCGATCCGGCAAGCATTGTGACGGCCTCTGCCACTGCTAGTGGATCGTCATGTCCGACAAAATAGCCAGAAAGGCCGTGTTTGATCTGTTGTCGTGAACCGTTGTCGGCCGTTGCAATGACCGGAAGGCAGGCGGCCCCAGCCTCAGAAATGACATGGGGCATGCCCTCATCCCGCGAAAGCCAGACGAACACGTCGAACGCTGCAAGCAGGTCCGCGACGTCGACCCGGTCACCCAGGAAGCTCAAGACGGCATCCAATCCAAGCTTGCTACACAGAGCCTTCAGATGCTGCGCATATTCGGGCATGAATGCATCTGGTCCTCCCACGATCACAAAGCGCATGGTGTGATCTTGTGCGTGAATAATCGCGGCCGCCTCGATGAAGGTCTCGACATTCTTTTTTGCATCAAGACGCCCGACCCAGCCGACCAGGATCGTGTCGTCGTAGATGCCGAGTTGCCGGCGCGTTGCAGACCGCCGGCTCGGCTCGAACTCCTTGAGATCGACCATAGATGGGATCTCTCGGGCATCACATTCCCGCCCAGGCATTCGAGACGCGGCGGCGTCGCGAATGGATCGACAGACACCCACATAGCGACTGGTCAAATGTTTCGGTCCGCTCAAAGCTTCCAGGACCAGGCCACCATGCTCGATCAACGGCGGGCGAATGTGCAGCCGTTCAAGTGCCGGGTAAATGTCTGCAACATTTTGACATGAAACCACCACGTCATAAGAAGGAATTTTGTCGGCGAGATAGGCAACGGTCTCTTCGAGCGACATGGAATAGGGCGCAGTGTCCACTTCGATGCCCAAAGCCCGCAGCTGCTGATGCGTCTGCGCGGGCATGCCGTCCTTGTGCAAGCATGCGACCACATCGATTTTGTAGCGCGAACGGTCGATATTGGCCGCAAGAAGACGAACCTCGGTTTCCTCTCCTCCCACCACCAACCAGCCGAAGACGAAGAGGACGGTCTTGGGGCGGCATGATCCGGTCATGGCCCCACCTTGAAGACGATCTGCAAGAACTCAAACCTCCGCTGCAGCAGATCCGAAAGAAACTCCGGAGCATCCTCGAAGGGGATCACATGGGTGATCATGTGCTGTTTGATCAGTTCGCCCTCACGGGCCAACAGGTCGATTGTTTCGCCCGCAAGCCGGCGTTGGCTCCAATGCGATGAAAGACCGCGTGGAACACGATTGATCTGCGCGCAGCGTATGTTAAGGCCATTGTGGTGAAACTCCTCACCCAATCTCAACCTGTCAGCTCCACCCTGATAAAATGCCAGGTCAATCACGCTCCCCTGGGGTCGTACGGCCTTGAGTGCGACGTTAAGGCTTTCCGAATGGGCCCGGGTCTGAAACACGATATCGGCTCCGCGGCTTGCAGCGCCGTCGTGCCAGTGCGTCTTCACGTGTTGCCAGGCGTGTTCCTCTGACATTGCCTGAATGCCCATCGCCTCTGCCTTTTCTCGGCGGAACTGTGACGGATCCGCGACGAGGACCTGGCAAGCGCCAAGGGTCTTGGCAAAGAGCGCTGTGAGCAAGCCTACGGTCCCAGCTCCGATAACCAATACGCGTCGACCGATGACACCGCACCCCAGGAAGGGCAGTGCCGTTCCGAACGCATCGGCATCGGCATGGAGAATGCCATTGGCAGCTATCGGGCCCATTTGTGCGACGAAGATGCCAAGCAACGGATCGATCGTGGTGGGAAGTGGGACGAGAAGGTCGCAAAACGGGTCGGCTACATGGCCGGTCTTGTGGGCGTAGGTTGCAGCGACGATATCGTTTGTTGCGTAGCCGGCGGCGTTTGTGTCTGCGACCCGTGCCACCTCCATGTAGCCTAGAAAGGGGACGGGATATGACAGGTCAGGTTCGTTCGCTATGAAAACCCCCCGCTCGCGGTCGAAGCGCGAGTGAAAGTAGGGGTTGGTGTTTTTGAGGAACGTTAACTCGGTCCCGGCCGAAAACCCGGTAAAGAGTGTGTCGAGCTGTACGTGACCGTCGGCTGGCGCCTCTTCCTCATATTCCAGGAAGTACATTTTGCCAGGGCGCTCGACGCCGAGGGATCTTATGGTGCGGCTGAACATCGGCACAATTCCTAAAAGTTGTGGAGGTCGATCGGCTGACCGGTTTCGGCAGACTTGCTCAGAGCTAAAGCAATGCGGTGGGTCGCGAGCGCCTCATGGTAAGGGCAACGAATGCGATTTTCGCGGCCCCGCACCGCATCGACGAAGTCGCGATCCTCCAGCCGCACCGGGTCTCCGTCGGCCCGGCGCACCGGCCTCCCCGCCCCGACATCCACCATGATGTCATGGTCTGTCAGTTCAATCGCCAAGCCATCGGCAAAGAGGTTCAATCCCATGTGATGCCCCCACTTCAAGGCACACGTGGACGCAATGTTTCCGATTGCACCTGTTGCGAATAAAAAGCTGGCCGTGCTCGACGTGGCAACATCGAGATCAGGAAAGTCATCCCTTTTTCTATGCGTCGTCTGGCCGAATACCCGGACGATATCGCCGACAAGATAACGGGCGAGATCGACGATATGGGTCGTCTGTTCGACGGTTTGCCCGCCTGATGTCTCCTTTTTCCACCACCACTTCGGGGGTGGAGTCTGATCGAGCCAGTAGCCCGAAACAAGTTGCGCAGGGTTCTCAGCCAGGCATCGGCGCGCTTCCTCGACGGTGTCTAGGTATCGCCAGTGATAGCCCACCGCGGTAATCAGGCCGGCCGCAGCAATGCCCGCGGCGAGCTCCCTGGCAAGATCGAGATGCAGGCTGATTGGCTTCTCGACAAAAAATGGAATCCGAGCCGAAATGAGCTCTCGCTCGACATCGCCATGCGCAAATGGGGGGACACAGATATAGGCGGCATCCAGTTCCAGTTCGCCCAGCATCTGGGCAGAGGAAGTAAAGGCTCTGGCGCCAAATCGGCCTGCCGCATGCTGGGCCCGTTCGATGGCGGGATCGGCAAAGCCTACGAGTTGCACGTCGTCGAATTCCGCCAAAATATCGAGATGGCGGGACGCGATCCCGCCCACTCCAATAAAACCGATGCGCGTGCGTTTCATGGTTCGATGCTCTCTTTCGTTGGCGACCGCTGAATGGAGAACGGATCGGTAGATTTCTGCGGTCTCCTCGACCATCCGGGCTGCGGTGAATTGTTGCTTGAACCTTCGTCGCTGCGCCTCTCCCGTGCGAGCTGCCCCTGCCGGATCGGCTAGGACGGAGATAATCCCCTCAGCAAGCCCTTCCGGATTGCTGGGCTCGACAAGGAAGGGATGCTCGTCTCCAAGAGCGTCAATCGTGCCTCCGATCGCAGTCGCAACGACAGGGACCCCCACCGACATCGCCTCAAGAACCGCCAGCGGCAGCCCTTCGAACAGCGATGAGAGAACGAAAACGTCCGCCGATGCCAGCAGCGAGGCTATGTCGTTGCGCTGCCCTGCAAACAACACGGCGCGTTCAAGTCCGAGCTCTGCGACCAAATCCTTCACATTGCCGACTTCAGGACCCGTACCCACCAGTAGCAGCACAGCATTGGGGAATTGTTGCAGGACGCGAGGCATCGCCCTGACCAAGGTCAGGTGGTCCTTCTGCCGTGTGAAGCGCGCGATCGATATAAGGGTGTTTGATCGTTGGGAACCCCACTCAGACCGCACCTCGATGCCATCGCGAAGCGGTGGAATTCCGTTTCGGACAACCTTGATCTTGTTTGGATCGACGCTCTCATTCGGGAAAGTCGACCGCGCCGCGGGGGAGACGACAACCAGTCGCTCGACGAAGCCAAGGCCCTCGAAGAACGCCGCCTTCTGTTCTCCTTCGGTGAGGAGAAACGGCAAATGCTCCGTTCTGATAACCGGAACACCTGCGACTTTTCCGGCGTGTGCGAGCCCATGGCCTTCCCAGCCGATGCCTGCGTGAACATGAATAAGATCGGCATCGACCGATTTCAGCCACAAACCGCACTCGGCGATGTCGTCGAACTCTTTGACCGCCAAGCCGAGTGCGAAGGCTTTCGAAGCAAGGTTGCCCTCGCATCCTCGCGGCAACACCATCGTAACTTCAAAGTGTTCGCTCAACCCCTCGCCGAGAATAAGCATGTGGGCACCCATGCCCGATGCATCGCAGCTGTCGGTCGCAATGACGAGCTTTTGTTTTGGCTTCATGAGAGGGCTCATCGAACACCCAAGCTATGGTCCGCCGTGTCCCTGGCCGCAAATCGCTTGAAAGTCGAAAGTGCCTGACCCACAACCTGGTCCATGTTGTAGTAGCGGTAGCTCGCCAGTCGTCCGACGAAGGTCACATCGCTGCGCGAGCGTGCAAGAAGCGCGTACTGGTTGTAGAGCTCCTGATTTTCGGGCCTTGGGATCGGATAGTAAGGGTCTCCGGCTGAACACGCGTACTCGTGACACACACTCGTCTTGGGATGGACTTGCCCGGTGATGTGCTTGAATTCGGTCACTCTCGTGTAAGGAATCTCTTCAGAGGGAAAATTCACGACCCCGACGGGCAAAATTCGCCGCTGGTCGTAGGTCGTGTGTTCGAACCGCAGGCACCGGTAAGGAAGCCGACCATACTGATAGTTGAAGAACTCGTCGATCGGTCCGGTGAAGATGATATGCGTGCCGGGGAACTCATCCCGGACATCTCTAAAGTCGGTGTTGAGCCGAATATCGATGCGATCGCTATCCAGCATATTCTCAAACATCTTCGTGTAGCCCTCCTTTGGCATCGCCTGGAAGGTGTCCGGGAAGTAGCGATCGTCGGTGTTCGTGCGAGTAGGAATGCGGGCGGTAACTGCCTTGTCGAGTTGAGAAGGATCCAGTCCCCATTGCTTGCGCGTATAGCCCTCGAAAAATGTCCGGTACAAATCCAATCCGACCTGCGCGATAACGACGTCCTTCGAAGTGCGCACCCGGTCCATCGGCTCCGCCTTGGAGGCGAGGTACTGGGCAGCCGCGTCGTCGTCCTTCAAATCAAGTCCGTACAGCCCATTGAGGGTTGTGCGATTGATCGGTATCGGCAAGAGCTTGCCCTCTACATCAGCAAGCACGCGATGTTCGTATGGCCTCCACGCGGTAAAGCGCGAAAGATAGTCGAAGATCATTTCGCTGTTGGTGTGGAAGATGTGCGGGCCATATTTGTGAACAAGAACGCCATGTTCGTTGTAGAAATCGTACGCATTTCCTGCGATGTGGGATCGCCGATCGCAGACGAGCACATTGTGCTTGCCTTTGTTTGCCAGCCTCTCGGCAAGGACTGCCCCAGCAAAACCGGCGCCGACAATCAAAAAATCATAAGAACGGCGCCTAGATCTCATTTTTGCCGGTTTTCGCGAAATGGGCGATATCGAGCGCAGATTTGTTTCAGCCGCTTCCTGCACCAATCCGTCCATTTTCCGGTGAGTCTCATCCCATGAGACCGTCGACAGAAATTCATCGACGCCTTTCAGCCATTTTCCTGACCGGGGCTTTAAATTCATTGCGGCTTCGCATGCCTCAACGAATTCGGTCGCATCGGATGCAAAGAAGACCCCGCTGATGTCTTTGTATTGACGCACGACGTCGACAACCGGCGTCGTGACCACGGCAAGCCCGGCTGCCAGGTATTCCGGGGTCTTTGTCGGGCTGATAAACCGGGTGGCCTCATTCATGGCAAACGGCATTAGAGCCACGTTCCACCCAGAGAAATAGGCAGGCAGGACCTTGTAGTCCTTCTGGCCGAGGTATTGGATGTTGGGTGCGCGAGGAAGATCCTCCTCCCTGATCTTGGCCACCGGACCAATGAGAACGATTGACCAGGACGGCCGTCGTGCCGCCAAGACGCTTATCAGTTCCAGATCAAGACGCTCATCGATGACTCCGCAAAAACCGAGGACAGGGCCAGCAAGATCCGCTTGGTCCGGTGGGCTGATCGGCACCGTTCGTGCCGACCGAAAGTGCCCCACATCCACGCTGGAGGGAAAGGGATGAATGTTGTCATGCAGGAGGCGCTTGGCGTCGTAGAGGCTATGGCCACCTGTGAAGACCACATCAGCCCGATGCATCAGCTCACGCTCCAGTTTCACCATATTTGCCGGCGCGAATCTGAAGTTGGCAAGTTCGTCCATGCAATCATAAACAATTGCGGCCGCATCGACATGCCGGGCAAATGGAAACATCATTGGTGTGTAGAACCACAGGACTGGCTTGGGATGACCAACAAGGTCCAGAAGCTCGTCGAGCAATCCGGCCAAACCCGTGTTTCGTTGTGCCTCGGTCCATTCCCTGGGAATTCGGGGCCTAACGGATTTTACGGTCGTGCCCGCGAAAGGATGGATTTCCAGATAGGCCAGATGGTGGTCTGTCGGAATAAACTCTTCAAAGAAGTAGACGTGTCGGTCGCGAGCAAACCGCTTCATGAGGTGTTGTGGCCGCTGCACGACATAATCCCACCGCAGGTGTGAAAAACAAATCACCGGCGCGCGAGCATTAGAAGAACTCTCTTTTTTCTTCAGATCTGCGGTTAGAACATCCATACTCATTCCGCGCTGAGATGTTCGTAGGCCCGAACAACTTCAATTGACGCGCGCCTCCTTGTTTGCTGACTGTTCGGCTCGAATGAGCTGGCGAAGTTTCTTGATGGAGTGTGGCCAAGTCCAAGATCGGAGGACTGCGTCGCGCGGACTAAAGTCGCTAAGCCGCGACAACATCTGGGCAATAGCAATATGAAACTCGTCCGACGTTGCGGTCGCGCCGGTCTGCGGGGTTATGTATTGCTGGCCGCATCGCAGTTCGGCGTTGGCAAGTACAGGCAAACCTGCGAGCATGTATTCGGTGAGGACCGCCGGGGCCCCGTCATCGACCCCGCACACCACGCCCATGCGAGCGAGATTCATCAACCTGTTGACCTCCGCGAAGGAGACGCCTGGAGGTCCGACAAAGTCGACATCAATCTGCAATTCCGCCGCGTGTTGACGCAACTGATCCGATCGATCGCCGTAGCCGAAAACGCAAAGCGCGCGCACGGACTTCGGCATCTTGGCGAGCGCGTGAAACAGGACATCGTGACGCTTATAGGCTTGCGCGGCGGCTACATAAATTATGTCGTAAGGCTTGGCCCCCTCGATTGGGTAGAACATCGACGGTGCTGCAAATTCCGGACCGATCGGAAGGACCGCGGTGCGTTTGCCCGGGTGACACGCCTCGACCTCGCGGCTCTGCTCTTCTGATCCGGTCAGGATCAGATCGAAGTGGCGGCTCGTGGCGAAAGGGACCCGCAACGCCGGCGCGTCGATCGAGTTATAGATTTTGAAGCTGTTTCGACAAGCCTGCAGGATTTCCTCATCGACCCCTAGGCCCCAGACACAGAGAATATCCGGAGCGCCATAGATCTCGATATGAGCAAGCATGTCGTCCGACGAAAACGGAGGGGTGTTACCGTCGAGGTGGAACGAGCGCCGTGTCAGGAAGGAACTTTCTCTTACCGTTGGTGGGGGGCCGCTGGCCAGCCAATGGCTCCAGATCTCCGCCCGATCGACTAGGCCATCGGCTACGCAGGCAATTGGCATTCGTTCGAGATAGCTACCCTTTACCTCGACATTGTCTTCTGCGGTTGGCCGAGCAGCCAAATCATCCGCGAAAGTCGATGCCCAGGCCGCCAAGCGCTCTGACTTAGTCGGGACTGTTGAAACCGGTGGCCAGCCGTCCTGGAAATCACTGATGACGACAATCTTTCGCATTACTCACTTCGCACATCTACAGTCGCGAACGTCTTGACGACCACCGCGTTTGGGGAAACGGAGTTGTATTTGTCAGGAATCTAATAGTCTCGGCTTGGAACCGCCGAGCACACTGTTTGTTCCAGTTTTGGCCAACTTAAATTTCCCAACCCATCTATTCAGGACCACCGGTGTCAATCGAGTTCCCATTGGTGGCGCCGATTCTGCTTACGAAAGCCGAACTTCAAACGTCCCTGAACACGGGATCGTCAGAAGGAAAAAGGCATCCTGCAGAAAGAAAGAATGAGTTCACTGCGTCGCCGATCTTTGGCACTGCGAGTTTTCGACGCTCCTTTTCACAGAAACCGGAACATAGCCGGCGCCACAACGTTTGGTGTGGTCTGAGGTCATGCGGATTGATGACTTGGTGACCCTCACCTGTGAACTGTTCAAAGAGTGAACTGATGTAGTTCAACTCGAAATGAGAGAAAGGCCACCAAATGGCTACCAAGACGAAAGTCCTGAGCGATCTCTTCCACGATACCCTCATGGACATCTATTTCGCGGAAAAGCAAATCCTCAAGGCGCTCCCAAAGATGGCACGGGCTGCGCGGTCTGAAGAAGGCAAAGGTGGCTTCCTCAAGCACCGGGACGAGACCGAAGGTCAAATCGAGCGGCTGGGGCAGGTTTTTGAGATTATCGGAAAACCTCTGCGGGGTAAGACATGTGAAGCCATCCAAGGCATCCTCGCCGAAGGCGAAGAAATCATGGAAGAGTACCGTGACAGTCCCGCCCTCGATGCCGGCCTCATCTCGTCGGCCCAGGCGGTCGAACACTATGAAATTGCCCGCTATGGGACGCTCAAATCATGGGCCGTCCAGCTTGGTCTCGATGAAGCCGTTCCACTGCTCGACGCCAATCTCCAGGAGGAGATCGCCACCGATCAAAAGCTGACGGCACTGGGCGAAGCTGCGGCAAACTTAAAGGCGTCCAAGCAGGCCGCCGAGTAGACCAACTCGACATGGAGAAGCCGCCGTGAACGGCGGCTTTTTCATTCCGGCACAGGCAAGTGCGCACTCTCCGCGTAGTCCCCCGGCCAATCAATTCGAAACAACGGAGTTCGCCCCATGGCCAAGAAATCTCAAGAAAAGTCGACCTTGAAGCAGCGGGAAACTGTGACGATCCATGATCAAAAGGTGCGCCGCGGGGAAGGAGGCGAGCTTCACCAGATCGCGGAAGACGATACGCCCGTCCTGACCACCGCTCAGGGCGGCCCCGTTGCCGACGACCAAAACTCCCTGCGCGTTGGGCCACGCGGTCCGCTTGTGATTGACGACTTTCATTTCCGTGAAAAGATTTTCCACTTTGACCATGAGCGCATCCCCGAGCGGGTAGTCCACGCTCGAGGCTATGGAGCGCACGGCTATTTCGAAACCTACGAGTCGCTCGCCGCCTATACCCGGGCTGATGTTTTTCAGCGAGCAGGTGAGAAGACACCGGCGTTCGTCCGCTTTTCCACAGTTGCCGGCAGCAAGGGGTCGTTTGATCTTGCCCGCGACGTCCGCGGTTTCGCGGTAAAAATCTACACCAAGGAGGGCAACTGGGACCTGGTAGGCAATAACATTCCTGTCTTCTTCATCCAGGATGCAATCAAGTTTCCCGATATTATTCACGCGGTGAAGCCGGAGCCGGACCGCGCCTTTCCCCAGGCGCAATCTGCCCACGATACATTCTGGGACTTCATCAGCCTCACGCCGGAAAGCATGCACATGATCATGTGGGTGATGTCGGATCGCGCGATCCCCCGCTCGTTCCGGTTCATGGAAGGGTTTGGCGTTCACACCTTCCGCCTCGTCAATGCAAAGGACGAGTCGACCTTCGTTAAGTTTCACTGGAAGCCGAAGCTGGGCCTCCAGTCGGTAGCCTGGAACGAGGCGGTGAAGATCAATGGCGCCGACCCGGATTTTCACCGCCGCGATCTTTGGCAGGCAATACAGTCGGGCAATTTCCCGGAATGGGAATTGCAGGTTCAGCTTTTCGATCAGGAATTTGCAGACAGCTTTGATTTCGACGTGCTTGATCCGACGAAAATCATTCCCGAGGAGGTCCTGGCGCCCCAGCCGATTGGACGGCTCGTCCTTGATCGCATGCCGGACAACTTCTTTGCCGAGACCGAGCAGGTAGCATTCATGACGCAGAACGTTCCGCCTGGCATCGATTTCAGTAACGATCCTCTCCTACAGGGGCGTAACTTCTCCTATCTCGATACGCAGCTGAAACGTCTCGGCAGTCCCAATTTTACCCATCTTCCGATTAATGCGCCGAAGTGTCCCTTCGCGCATTTCCAGCAGGATGGCCACATGGCTATGCGCAATCCGATCGGTAGAGTGAACTACCAGCCGAACTCCTTTGCGGAGGGGCCACGGGAATCGCCGATGAGCGGCTACCGGCATTTCCCCGCCGAAGAGACAGGGACGAAGGCGCGGCTACGGCCGGAGAGCTTTGCCGACCACTACAGCCAGGCTCGCCAATTCTACATCAGCCAGACCGCGCCCGAGCAACGCCACATAGCGGCCGCGCTGACATTCGAGCTGAGCAAGGTCGAAACGCCGGCTATCCGCGAACGGATGGTGTCCCATCTCCTCAATATCGACGAAACGCTAGCAACTGCCGTTGCCCAGAAGCTCGGCTTCCATTCGATGCCAAGCCCGGCTGATGCGGCCGTGCCAACACGGCAGGATCTTGAACCGTCCCCAGCGCTCAGCATCGTGGAACGCGGACCGAAACGCTTCGAGGGCCGCAAGCTCGGCATCCTGATCACCGACGGTCTGGATGCAGCGTTGTTAAACGGCCTGACGGCGGCGGTCGCCAAGGAAAAGGGGGCCTGCGAACTTGTCGCTCCGAAGGTCGGGGGCGCTACGGCCTCGGACGGGACCTGGATAGAAGCACATCACATGATCGATGGCGGTCCCTCCGTGCTGTTCGACGCCGTCGTCCTGCTGACTTCGGCTGACGCCATCGACGACCTCGTAAAGGAAGCCACCGCCCGCGATTTTGTGGCGGACGCCTTCCAGCATTGCAAGTTCATCGGCTACGACCCCTCGGCGATGCCGCTGATCGAAAAAGCCGGGATCGCCGATGGCCTCGATGAGGGTACAATCGAGCTTCCAGGCGAAAAGGGAATATCCGATTTCGTCTCGACGCTCGGCAAGCTGCGCGTCTGGGCCCGAGAACCGTCGGTGAAGCTGGGTAAAGCTTCGTCGCCTCCAGACTAGGCTCGCTGAGATCCCGCGCGCCAAACACGGGACCTTGGCCGTGGATGGTGGTGGCGTGGATCAAACGATTCGTCGCTGTGGACTGGAGCCGTTGCGGTGATGCTTCCGAAGCTCGCGCAATCGCATCCCGTGGTTGACCGAGCAGAGGCCGACAGCAGGGAAGTGCCACTTCGGACTCACGCGCGACCCGCGCATTTTCTCAGCGTTCCAGAGCGAACGATTCACAGCTCAGAGGCCGCTTCGACGAGTCCGGAAACTCGGCCAGTGGCTTTGTGTGTGGTGTGGGTCGCAGAGCCACACCACAGCTACATAGCTCTGGCTTGATATCGAGGAGGAGCCACTCTGTGTTAGACGAAATCTAGATTTGTCAGACACGAGGCCTGTCATGGGAAAGCACAGTGGAACGGGAGAACAGCCAGGGGCAACGCTGCGTGCAAAGCGCGTGCGCTGTGCGAAGGTCGGCAAGTTCACTTGTAGCAGCAGATTGATGCGGTCATGAAAGCGGCTGAGCATTCCGGCCTGCTGGGCGAAAAGAGCAGAAAGAGCGGCGGTAGGATCAGCACCGCTCTTATCGAACAAGCCAACAAGCACACCGGCATCGAAAGCGATATGACCGAGTTCGCTTTGGCAGCCGTAGCGCTTGACGACGATTTCGGATCCGCTTTTCGCAAGATCCGCCGTACCGTCAACCCCGACCTGAAACTCGGCTTCTGATTTGTCGGACTTTAATTTCGACGCCGCGGTTCGCAGGGGAAGGTTTGATCGCGGACGCACGCTTTCAAGGCGCAGGGATAGAGGACTGCCTTCCTTGACAAGCCGGTTGAAGCCGGTCTCGAACTGCTGCTCGATAACTGCGTAGGCCCTTGCGACACCGCGTTCGGTCTGCGTTGGCAGTCTTGTTCGCCCCAAAAGCGGGTGTATCGCGGCCGCGAGCCCGATGAACCGCCTATTCGCTCATCAGTCGTAGCTTTGTGAGGTTCAATACCTCGACCGCGCGTGCGCTTTTGAGTCGAATCACCCCCATGGATCGCAGCTTAGAGAAGCTTCGTGAAACAGTCTCGATCGTCAGCCCAAGATAGTCGCCGATGTCTGTCCGGGTCATTGGAAGGTCGATCGTGCCGTTTGCGCCTTGACGTTCGAAAAGGTCAACGAGGAAGACGGCCACTTTTTCAAGCGCGCTCTGCTTTCCGACGACCAAAAGATGCTCCTGCGCCCGCACCATGCACTCAAGCGCCAGAGCCATTAACTCTGAAGAACAGCGGCCTCGTTCTTCGAAGGTTAGGATTGTCAAACCCGTAGGGGCGATGCTTTCAGCGAAGAAGCTGCGCATGGTCCGCGCTTCGAAACCGAAGGTCTCTCCGGCAACGTGAAACGCAACCACCTGCCTGCGGCCGTCGGCGAGCAGACGGAAGATCCGAACAGCTCCATACTCGATCCGATAGAGCGTACCCGCCACCTCTCCCTGGGCATAGATTTCAGTTTCTGCCCCGTAGAATGAGATTGCGCGAGGCCGAGCAAACGAACGACCATCAAGGGCTACGGCGGCATTGAAGCTGAAGGAGGGGATGGAAGCGGTAGAAGCGTACATGGGACCGACCCTTTGTTGACGGTCAGATCATGACGAAGCATGGCCGCGTGCGAAATTCGTTCGTTCCACTACGCGTTACTACGTAGTGCGGCCAAGGCGGCGATTACGTCAGAACCGGAGAGAGGCTTGTGAAGGACGAGAATGTTCCGGCCCGGCCTCACCCGGTCAATGTCTTCATCTGCAAGCAATACCACTCGCTTGCCGGCCGCCAACACCAAACACTCTTCGATGTCCGTCGCCGGCAGTGATCCGTCAAGGACCAGGATTTCCTCGACGGAGCTTCGTTCTTTTGCTGCTATCCATGACCCGAACTGCTCGACCTGGTATCCATGCGCCTCCATTGCGAAGACCAGGGAGCGGAGCAAAGCTTCGTCTTTCACAATCGTGACGACAGGTGGCGGGCTGGACACTGCGGTTCCGTGGGTTCGAGGCGCGATAATTCCTCAAACTTTGCACAGACGGAAAGTATCTGCTTTGTTCCAGATCAACACGATGGCGCGCTAGTCTGAGGCCTCTGCTGCAAGAGACATCCTTACAAGTTCTGGTAGGCTGCGGGCCTGCATTTTCGCCATGACGTTCGCCCGGTGAACTTCAACGGTGCGCGGGCTAATGTCGAGAGCAAAGGCGATCGCCTTGTTCGGTTGTCCGGCGACAACCGCGCTTAGAACTTGACGCTCGCGGTCGCTGAGGGTGCCGATGCGCGCCCGAATGTCTTCAGCTCTCTCTATGGGCGACGACGCATCGCTCAGACGCTCAGAGGCGCGTCGAATCGCTTCGACCATGGTGTTGTCGTCAAAAGGCTTTTCAATGAAGTCGACAGCTCCCGCTTTCATCGCGTCAACGGCCATCGGTACATCCCCGTGCCCCGTTATCATGATCGACGGGATCGGTGTCTTGAGGGCGGCCAGTCGGCGAATGAGATCCAGTCCGCTAAGATCGGACATGCGCATGTCGGTAATGAGCACGGCTTGTCGCAGATTGGGAGCAACGGAGAGGAAGGCGCTGGCGGACTCGTGCACCCTGACACCCAGTCCGTGCATCGTCAGCATAAATGCGAGCGATTTCCTGACCGCCTCTTCGTCATCGACAATATGCACGGTGAAGTCGTCAATCGGCATCTTCTTCCTCGTTGTATTGCGGCAAGGTAAAGCTGAAGCGCGCGCCGCCCAAACTCCCGCTGAAGACGGTTAGATCGCCACCATGCGCCTCGACGATGCGCTTGGAGATCGACAACCCAATGCCCATGCCACCAGCCTTGGTCGTTGTGAACGGCTTAAACAAGTTGGCGGCAATTTCCTCAGGTATGCCAGCGCCGGAGTCTTCGACCGCAATCATGACCTCTGTAGTGCCCAAGCGCCGAATGGTGACCAAAAGTTCCTTCTTGGGCGTATTTTTCATCGCCTCTACGGCGTTGCGCATAAGGTTTGTCAGCACCTGCTGTATCTGGATTCGGTCGACCAGGACATGGTCTGCGCCTGATTCGAAATCGAAGACCGTTCGCACGCCTTTCTCACGCGACCCGACCAAAGCAAGCGCGCCGGCTTCTTCGACCAGTTGCCGCAGGTTGTGGGGAGACTTATCCGTCTCTCCCTTGGTGACGAATTCCCGCAAGTGTTTGATGATTTGTCCCGCACGCAGGCTCTGTTCGCCGGCTTCCTTCAGCGCATCCCGTATCTGGATGTCGCGCGGACTTTCGGCTTGCTGAAGCAGCCGCCCGCAACCGTGGACATAATTGGCTATAGCGGAGAGTGGCTGGTTCAATTCGTGGGCGAGCGTCGAGGCCATTTCGCCCATTTCGTTGAGACGGGCGAGGCGAGCCAACTCCGTCTGAACCTCTTGCAGACGAGCGGCCGATTCTTCGCGCTCAGTCAGGTCGCGTATAAAACCTGTGAAAAACCTTCGACCACCGGATCTCATCTCCCCGACGGCAAGTTTCATGGGAAAGGTCGACCCGTCCTTTCGTTGACCGACGACCACACGGTCGGTTCCGATAATACGTTTTTCACCGGTCGAGAGGTACCGCTCGAGATAGCCGTCGTGTTCCTTGCGATAGGGTTGCGGCATCAGCATCCGCAGATTTTGGCCGATCACCTCATCTTCGCGGTAGCCAAACTGTCTGATGGCCGCAGCGTTGAACGATACGATCGTGCCGTCCTGCTCGCTGACGATGGTGGCGTCGAGAACAGTGTCCAGGATCGACCGAAGATGCGCCTCTCTAGTACGCAAGGCTTCGTCAGCGGTTGTTAACTCATGTTGAGCGCGTCGGAGCATTTCTCCCAAGAAGGAAATTGCGACCCCCACGGTGGTGAACACGACCAATTCCGGTATCTGTACCCCGCCAGGAGTAAGTGACCGAAGATAGGCTGCCGAACCGATTGAAGCGATGACAGCAAGGATCCCGGGACCGATGCCCCCGATTGCGGCTGCAAGGAGGACGGGGGGCACGAAAAGAATGTAGATTGCCCGATCATCTAGAACACCCATTAGGAAATAGCGAAGGAGAAAGGCAATCAAGACCGTAGTGGCCGCAAATCCGTGGGCTTTGGCGGGCGACGAACTTCCGCGGAACACGCGATCCGAAAAGCCGCGCATTAAGCTGGTCCGACCACTGAGCATCATCTCTTCCGCATTCCCAATTGAAAGCGAATTGACGCTTATCATCTTGATAACGGTGCTGTCACATGAAAGCTGCACCTCTCACCTGGCCGTGCTTGTTTGAGGGCGACAGAAACCGATTGGGCGATCGGGTCGTCGGGCAGCTTCGCCGACGTTGACTGGCGTGCGCGCGGCCACAAGACGTTGGTATCATTCTCAATACGCTCGGCTGAAATCGCCATCGTGCAGGATGTTCAAGCCTGCATGTGGTTCGAGAATTGCGGCAGGAATGCCTCGACCACTATAGCAACCTCCGCCGGATCGCTATATTTCCCCATTCAATTGTGGACGGCAATCCGAAAGCTTTCCTGGCCGCTTTTGAAGCATCCATGCAATCCGGCACGGATCGTCACGTGCGAAACCTAGCGCTTTCCTCAACGCTGCCGCTCTCAAGCAGGGAGATCAACTCGTCTGGAGGTATCGGTTTCGACATGAGGAAGCCCTGGACGTTGTCGCAGCCAAGAACCTTGAGAGCGTTGAGTTGATCTACGGTTTCGACCCCCTCGGCCGTAGTGCTGAGACCTTGAGCCCGAGCCATGGCGATCATCGCCTCCACCAGCGCGCGGCTTCGGTCATGATGAATGGCTTGCACGAAGGACTTGTCGATCTTAATCCTATCGACCGCCATCTTTTGAATGCGCGCGAACGACGAGTGCCCGGTCCCGAAATCATCGATCGCGAAACGAACCCCTGCAGCCCTGAGCATCGCAATGTTTCGATCCGTCTGCTCTTCGCCTTTGATTGCTGCGGTTTCTGTAATCTCGATTTCGAGGCGAGCAGGCGCGACGCCCCACTTCGAAAGCATTGTCAATACTCTTAAGCAGTAGCCGGACGAATCCAACTCAACCGCTGAGGCGTTTATGGCCACGCCGACCGCTTTGCAACTGGCGCCCAGACGACAAGCGTTCTCAAGTACGATCGCCCCAATTTGATGTATCACCCCGATTTCTTCCGCGAGCGGAATGAAGACGTCGGGTGCGACCAGACCCATTTGCGGATGGCGCCAGCGAGACAAAGCCTCTATGGAACGCACGGTACCTCCATCGGCGCTGAAAACAGGTTGATAGACGGTTTCAATCTGTATCGGAGTTTCGACTGCCGCGCGTAGATCTACCTCTAGCTTTCTCCGGGTTCTAAGAAGTTCGTCCATATGAGCGCCAAACACAGCATAAGTGTTCCGCCCCGCAGATTTCGCGTGATAGAGCGCGATATCCGCTTGCCGCGTCAGCTCAATTGCGTCCATTTGCGCATTTCCAACTGCCGCACCAACACTCGCGCCGATCGATATATTGAGACCCTCGATGTCGAATGGTTCACGCATACAACCGACCAGCTCCTTTGCGATCGATTCAATCGCGTTCCGGTCGCGACCTTCCAGAAGTACAGTGAATTCGTCGCCACCTATCCGTCCGACGAGCGCGTCCGGCAAGAGGTTCCTCATACGCTCGGCTGCGATGCGGATGAGCTTGTCGCCGGTCGGGTGGCCATAGGTGTCGTTGACCGCCTTGAACCGGTCGAGGTCGAGAAACAGCACGCCACAATCTTTACTGGAAAAAGCACCCCTTAGACGTGCTGCAACTTCGCGTTCGAAGTAGCCTCTGTTGGCCAATCCGGTCAGTGTGTCGTGCATCGCGAGATGCTGAAGCTGCGCCCGACTTGACGCAAGCCGCACAGAGCGCCGGCAAAGCAAATGTCCAGCTGCGCATGTGGTGAGGAAGATTGCCACCACCGCCAATCCAATCGTCGGGAGCGTCGCGTTCAGAACATTAAGGCCCGGCGTAAACTGATTCCACCTGAGGTATCCGACGACCTCCCCCGTGTCGGACTTCAAGACGATGTGCGATTGACCTGCTTCGACATGATCCTCGGGCGTGAACCGGATGTTTGCAAATTGGTATTCCGCCGCGATTGATCGCTGAAAGTCCGTGTCCAAAAACCGTACAGCAACGTGCAGGCTTTCCTTGCCCGCCGGCTGGGTGATCTCACCGGTATCGGAGACAATCGGCTTTACGCTGACCACCGCCGGCCGCGAGCCAACGATTTTTAAATCGCTCTCGCCAATGGAAAGAACGCGGCCAGAAATACCTTCGCGATCGCCCGCGCGAAGCCGCGCTCGAAGCCGCTCGACGAGTGGCATGTAGCTGGTGCGCAGATCAGCGTGCAACGACGTGGATTTGGACGGGACGATAAACTCGTAAACCGGTTCATCGTTTGACGTAAGCACGATTGCGGCGTCATGGCCGAAGTAGGTGTTCATCCATTCGCCGAGATTGGCCTGAAGCCAGGAAACATCACCTTCGGCGACCTTGACTACAGCGTCGTCCCAAACAGTTGCGCTCTCTTGATCGTGTGCGATCTTCGCTTGCAACTGAGACACTATCAAGGAGATCAGATCCTGCTGCCGTTCCCTCGCAACTTCATCGGTCTTGGATGCCGCCCAGTGCAGCGTACTCACCAACACTAGACCTATTAAAGCCGATATGCCCGCCGGGATCAGCCATTTAAACAACCACTGTGAATGCCTGGACATGCTTGAACCTGCTATAGAACGACGAGTAGATATCACGGGTCGGTTAAGAGTGGCGAAAGCGAGGTGGTTAATGAGAAACGATCACTCGTCGAACTACGCGCTTCTTTCGGCAAAGCGGCTGAGAGACTCTCCAAGAACGCGCCATCATGCGACCTGAGCATTTCCTGCCTGCATCCTTGCTCCAAGCTGATGCTGCTTATCGTTTGGCACTAACGTAAGAATGTGGCTGTTTCCTTGGTTGGCATTTAATTCGAGATTCCGTGGGCTGAGAATCTCAAATTAAGTGTAACTGCGAAGACCTCCGCGACTGGGCGCCCGCAGTCCATCATCTCCTCTATAGAGTTGCCGAAGCGGGCTTATTCTCACCCGTCATATGGCCCTGTAGCATCTCCGGCCCAGCTCCCGGACTTGCTGGGCTCGGAAAGTAGTTTCCATCTTTAGGACGTGACCGAGATCAGGAATGATGAAGCCGAGCACTCTGCAGCTTGACGGTTCGTAGCGATCGGCGAACGACTTTGGAACGCCGCATCAGCAGTAGGCGGGCAGTCTCACTCGGGGTTAACCAGTTTTGGACACCCGGCTCGGCTCTGGCCGATGGGCCGAGACATAGGCTTGCCCGAGTCGACGCGGCACGCCGACGTTGACGCCCATCAACAGTGCTGTATCCCGGGGATTGAAAGCGCGCCCGGGCTTAGTGAAGCCAGCTGGCGTCGTTGCGCGCATACGGCGAGGCCTTTTGGTGACCCCAGATCGCGACTCTTCCTTAGGGGACTACCATGAAAAAAGTTGCACCAATGATCACGGAAAATGGCTCTCGAACCTCACGGCTGGGCTGGGTCACTGCCCAATGCGTCACAGATCTTCTGCCACGATTTTGCGCCCATTCCCTTCATCCGCAACGCGTCTGTCGTGGGAACGTGCTTCATGTCGTCTACGGACTCGTACCCTCGCCGCTCGAGTTCAGCGAGAAGCTTTGGATTTCTCAATGCCAAGTCTGAAAGTTTCCTGCCCATACTCTGATATTGAGCAGGTCTGCTCGCGACGCGCAATTACAAGTATCTACAATAATGGAAGGCAGAGGACCCTCCGCCAGCCCTGTGCGTCTACTGGCCGCCTACGATCAATAGTCCCCGGATTGCAGCCGAGTGGCATTATGCCCTTCCTCCGGGCCCCGCTCTCCCCGAGCACGGGGGCCGTTTTCTTTGATCGGCTACGCCTCGGACTTAGGTCCGACGTGGTCGCGCAAAGGTCCGGGTTGCATTGCCGAATCCTAATCGCTCCGCCAATTGCCGGTTAAGCACAAGCGGTATCAGAAGCCCCCTGCCGCCAAAGATCTCACCGAGCGCAGCTCCGCAAGCGTCGAGCCAGGACGGTTCAGCTGACGTTCAGGCTTGAGGAGCCAAGCTAAGGCTAGAAAGGATGCGTCGAATGAAACTGATAATATCCACCCTTGGCGCCGTCGTCCTGACGGCATCTTTCGCGCTACCGCTAAACGCCGCGCCTATTTACCTGCCGAAACCGGAACAAGTGCAGACCGGCGATGTCGAACAGGTAAAGCACCGGAAACATCGTCATGAGCATGCGGATCGCCACTGGAAACGGAAGTACGCCCATCGTCACTGCGGCTACTACGACAGGTGCTACCCCCGCTATTCCCGGTATTACGGCTATCGTGACCATTACCGATACGGCCATCGAGACTACTATCAGCGGCGGCAAGGCGTGACAGTCTATTTTGACTTCTAGCCGGCAACTCTCGCTTCATTACCGCCCTTGGGAGACCCTGGGGCGGGCTTTCGCCGAAGGAACCTCTGGTGTCCCAGCTAACAACCCGCGCCCAGCGTGTTTCCATCCTCCTGGCCCAAGACAAAGCACACTGCGCCTTTTTGGGGCCATCTTTTTTCGGGGAGGACCGGGAACCCATTTGGAGTATCGGCGGTTCTGGCTTTGTGGAGCCCTTTCGCCGATCAGGGTGACACCTTCACAATCCCTCCGGAAGTGAAGCCCGATAAGTGCCCATGGCCTCGTCGCTTCCCGACGGGGCCATTCCTTATGGCCGTTTCATTTCCACGTCCTAAGAGGTCGGAGAGTACACAAGACGGCACATTCAAGTCTGATAGCTTCGTGGTAATACCCGCATAAATGAGGCTTCCCCAAGCCGCGCAATTCGTAGGATCTTCATGAAAGCGCGGAAACAGTCGCCGCCTATGACCGTTCAGAGCCTGAGGCCCGAGTTATCCCTTCTAAACGAGGGCCTCCGTACACTCTGTCCTCGGCCCCGTCATGACCTTTCGGGGCCATCTTTTTGACCGCCCCACCCCGAAATCTGATTTTCCGTCGCACCCAAGCAATAATTCGACCTAGCTGGTATGGCCCGGCCACGGAAGGCGCTCGGCTCTCCAGCTGCAGAGATCACAGAGATGTCGCCCAACCTTCCTCCCCAGGAAATGAACTAGATCTTCCAGGGGATATTGCGGCAGCGCGGCCTGTCGCGCGATTGCGCAGCCGCAGAGATCGCGAGACACCTTATCGCAGGAAAGAGCCAAGGAGATCGTCGCCTACCTTCGGTCCATTGGTCGGTACGTGGACGTCCCATGGCCCACGACCGTCCACTAGCGCAGCATTCGCGACTGTGAAGGCCTGAGCGCCAGTATGACACCATCCACACCGCGATCGGCTATCGCAATCATCGGAACGCGAACTTTTCATCGAGCAGCGCCTGGATGGCGGCCGCATAGTCGGCCCGTCACCGGCCGAGCAGGTTGCGCATATTCGATCAGCATGGCGTCGACGATCTTCTATTTGCCCGCGGGCGCCCGAGATGTCTAACCCCGACCATCGCCTGCGGCTTTTTCCGGTGTTTCATAGGCGCTTCACAAACACGGAATTGAAAAAGCACATTTCTCTCTTTCATCAAGGGAAGCATCGCTGCGACGACAGATTCTTGAAATTCGCTGGGCAGGCTTTAAGTCTTGGTGGCCAGAAGGGAATGAACGAGCGCAAGCTAAAACGAAACCGCAAGCTCCGCATTCTTTGCGGGTGTCTTGCACTCTTCACAGCAAATGAGGCCGTTGCCCAGGAGGTGCTGGTCAGCCCCGGCGTCGTGGCGGTCGTGGAAGGCGGGCCCTGGAAAGAGGAACGCCTGGGCGAGGGGAGCTACCGTGTCGCAGTTGTCAACCAAGTTTTCGTCACGCGTCGTGGCGGAACGGAAACTGGTGCCAAATGAACGCGGCCTGTCCCGGATCGTTCATTCGGTGGAACTCGTCGAAGGTGGGTTCTATAGCTTCGGTGCACCTGAAATCACTTTTTCCGGCGGTGAGACAAGCGTCGATTTGAAAGGCACGGCGACTTACTCACCGGGAACGACGGTGGTTTGCCGCTTTGGGCTAGCCCCCGGAGGGGGCGTCTCGCCAATCAGGGCGTGCGGCGACTAAAAAACCTTCGATCTCGTTTCAAGAACGGAGCCGGCTGCTTGTCGCCGACGTATCTGATGCGTAAATCCACTATATTCCGGTGAACGATCAGCGTCCGCTCGATAGCCATGAATTTCGGGCCGATCAGCGTCCATTTCAGGCCCGGCGCGATCGATGGCCCGGAGAGCGGGCGGTTCGCATCCATGTCTGAGGCGTCAGGCTGAACAGTACACGTGAAGCCCGGTAGCAAGGCCGATCTCCCGCCGATCGTCTTCATCCACGGCGCCAGCGCCAGTCTTCACGATCCGATGCCTCCCTTTCGCGCCAAGATCGAAGCAACAGCCACGCTTTGTTCGTCGACGGCCGGGTTATGGCTGCCATGGCAAGTGTTAACTGTTACGTACTTTCTCTTCCGCGCGTAACAAGCAATGATGTTTGCCGGACGTCGCGAACAGCGCGAGATATGAAGGCTTGTGGGGAGCAATCCCTTGCGGTCCCGACCCTCGCGCCGTTGGCAAATGCGGGCCGGGCGAGATTGGAAGGCGCATGAGCTTGTTGGAACTGGGGCGGGTTCGGCTGGCCATGGTACTGCCACGCCATCGCGAGCAGTTGCGGGGCGCGATGAACGAACGCATCTGTGAGCTTTTCGAGGCCTACGCATTGGCATCGACGACACTTGACAAGCTCGAGCGAGAGATGACGAGGAGTGAGCACTTGATACATGAGTATCGTCAGATCTGCCTGGATTTGCAGGCGGAAGTGATGACGATGCTCGCGCTGAGAAAGGATAAGTCGTAAAGTCGTCGGGGCGAGCACGCCGTCCCTTTGAAGCGGGGGACAATGCGCCTGTAGTGCATCCCGAGCTCGTTCCCTAAGCAGTGGAATTGCCGGCTGCCACTGCTTGCTCGCCCGCATACTTCGCCGATACGGGCGAGCGTAAGGATCTGGGGGAGAGGCTGCAATCGCAGCCTCTCGCGGGAAGGTTGGTTTACGGCGAGAGTCGCCCGCCGCCGGACTTTGCTTTGATCATCCACGGCGCAACCGCGGGAGTTTTCACGAGTATACCCTTCTTCTTCGCGAAGGCGCGCAGTGCGTCTCGCGCCACCTGAAGGGGCTTATGTCCGTCGTGGGCGAGGTAGCACGTCTTCAGGGTTGCGTCGTGAATGATGTCACGGTCTCCTTTGGACCACTCCTCAAGGAAATCGATCGCATCGTCCAGGTTTGTGATTTCGAGGATTAGATCCTTCCTTTCACGCAGGTAAAGTGGCCGGTCAAACATCTTCATTTGCATTTCTACCTCACTTAATAGCTGCGGCACCACCAACCTGTGGACCAGCCGGCGGGGCCGATCGGTGGAGTCGTCAGGCCCGCTCCCGTGAGAACGGGCCTGAACCATCGCTTTAGAAGTCCATGCCAGGGCCGGCCGGTAGTGCTGGCGCGGCGTCCTTCTTCGGCTTTTCTGCAATCATCGCCTCGGTAGTTACCAGGAGGCCAGCGACCGAGGCAGCATCCTGGAGCGCTGTGCGCACGACCTTCGCCGGGTCGATCACGCCCTGGGCGTAAAGATCACCGTATTCTCCGGTCTGGGCGTTCCAGCCGTAGGAGAAGTCCATCTTCTCGCGCAGCTTGCCGACGATGATTGAGCCTTCTGCGCCAGCATTCTCAGCGATCTGGCGAACCGGGGCCTCGACCGCACGTCGAACGATCTCGATCCCAACCTTTTGGTCTCGATTGGCCGAAGGCAGATCGTCGAGCGCCTTGACGGCCCTCAGCAGCGCGACACCGCCGCCCGGAAGAATACCTTCCTCAACGGCCGCTCGGGTGGCATGCAGCGCATCGTCGACGCGGTCTTTCTTTTCCTTCACCTCTACCTCAGTCGACCCGCCCACTCGAATGACAGCAACACCGCCGGCGAGTTTGGCCAGACGCTCCTGGAGCTTCTCGCGATCGTAGTCGGACGTGGTTTCTTCGATCTGGGCGCGGATCTGTGCGACACGGCCGTCGATATCAGCTTTGGCGCCAACGCCGTCGATGATCGTTGTGTTCTCCTTCTCGATCGCAACTTTCTTTGCCCGACCGAGCATGTCGAGGGTGACGTTCTCAAGCTTGATACCGACGTCGTCGGAGACAACCGTGCCGCCGGTGAGAACGGCGATATCTTCAAGCATGGCTTTGCGGCGATCGCCGAAGCCCGGAGCTTTGACCGCTGCAATCTTCAAGCCGCCGCGCAACTTGTTGACGACCAGCGTCGCTAGCGCTTCGCCCTCCACATCTTCAGCGATGATGAGCAGCGGCTTGCTGGATTGCACCACCGCTTCGAGAACGGGCAGCATGGCCTGAAGGTTGGAAAGCTTCTTTTCGTGGATCAGGATGTAGGGATCGTCAAACTCGGTCCGCATCTTGTCCGCATTGGTTACGAAATACGGGCTGAGATAGCCGCGGTCGAACTGCATGCCCTCAACGACTTCGAGTTCAGTCTCTGCAGTCTTGGCCTCCTCGACGGTGATGACACCTTCATTGCCCACCTTCTGCATCGCCTCAGCCAGGTAGCGGCCGATCTCCTCGTCGCCGTTGGCCGAGATGGTGCCGACCTGGGCGATCTCCGAATTATTGGAGATCTTGCGGGCGTTTGTCTTGAGTTCCCTCACGATCGCGTCAACCGCAAGGTCGATGCCCCGCTTCAGATCCATAGGATTCATGCCGGAAGCAACGGCCTTCGCGCCTTCCTTGACGATCGCTTGCGCAAGCACAGTGGCCGTAGTCGTCCCGTCACCGGCGAGATCGTTGGTTTTGGAGGCGACTTCGCGCAGCATCTGCGCGCCCATATTCTCGAACTTGTCTTCCAGCTCGATTTCCTTGGCGACCGAGACACCGTCCTTGGTGATGCGAGGGGCGCCAAAAGACTTGTCGATAACGACATTGCGCCCCTTTGGGCCGAGCGTCACCTTGACGGCATTGGCAAGAACATCGACCCCACGCAGCATGCGTTCAC
Organism: Ensifer sp. EB106-05-01-XG146; assembly: GCF_058791875.1. NCBI lineage: Bacteria > Pseudomonadati > Pseudomonadota > Alphaproteobacteria > Hyphomicrobiales > Rhizobiaceae > Ensifer > Ensifer sp. EB106-05-01-XG146. The sequence goes on along the minus strand of NZ_JBYTDX010000003.1, from coordinate 1,332,835 downwards.
GGGCATCGGTATGAAACTTGACTTCTTTCGCAGCCATTTCCTTAACTCCTCAATAGGCAGCTATTTGACTGATGGATTTATGGTGTGGTTGGCTCAAGCTGCCTGCTTGCGCTCGACTTGGGCCTCGAGGACACCGAGGACGTCGCTTTCTTTCATGATCAACAGGTCTTCCCCATTGATCTTGATCTCGGTTCCTGACCACTTGCCGAACAGAATACGGTCGCCTGCTTTGACGTCGAGCGCCTGGACTTGGCCCGCTTCATTGCGTGCGCCAGGTCCGACGGAAACGACTTCTCCCTCCTGGGGTTTCTCCTTTGCCGTATCAGGAATGATGATGCCGCCCCTGGTTTTCTCTTCTGAGTCAACCCGGCGGACGAGAATGCGATCATGCAGCGGTCGGAAAGACATGTTTTCCTCCAATGGACAAACACTATTGACGTTGTTCCCCCATCACCGGACCGGACAGTCCGGACGGGTGCAAAACCTCGAATGAGCGTCTTGCGCAAATCATCTGGTTTCACAATTTTTCGAATTCAAGGGGTGAAATCAAAAAAATCAGCACTCGCATCGTGCGGCTGCTAACATGCTGTAAAGGAACAACAAAGCCTCCTTGCCGTTTAGAATTTCGTTGATGACCGCGAACAATTGCGCCACCTTGGCGCTTGTTGAGGCAACGGAGATGAAACATGCGATATTCATCGGATTTCGAGCGTCAAATAAACGGCTACGGACTGACCACCGCGCATATCCTTTACCGCATTCCCGATTTCGAATCCGTTCTGCAGACCTATATCTGGCAGGATTATGATCTTGCTCCCGAGTTTCCTGAGATGCAGAAATTCCTCGATTTCTGGCAAGCCAATCTTGACGGTCCGCTGCATTCCGTTCGCTATACGCATCACCATCTGATCGGCCCGAATGAATGGCGACGCGTGGATGGCGAGTTCCGACTGAACTGAGCCCTCTGTTGGGGTTTTGAGTCGTTCAAAAACGTCGAAAAGCGCACGCGATTTTTTTTATTATGGGCCCTTGAAACTGCGGTCCATCCTAACCAAATCGCTTTCCGCCAGCCGCTCGTGTAGGGCTGGCCTTGCTGGAAGCGTCGTCTTTCGGCGCTTCCGTACCCATGTTGCTCAAGGAGGATATGGTTATGGCAACAACTTACGACTACGCACCACTGTTCCGTTCGACTGTCGGGTTCGACCGGCTCTTCAATTTGCTCGAAAACGCGCAGCGCGCTCGTTCGATCAGTGATTGGCCTCCCTACGACATTGCCAAGACCGGTGACGATAGCTACCGGATCTCGATTGCGGTGGCCGGCTTTGCTCGCGACGATCTCGACATCACGTTTCAAACCAATCTTTTGACGGTCGTCGGCAAGAAGCAGGAGACCTCTTCCGAAGCCTATCTGCATCGCGGGATCGCCGGCCGACCGTTCGAGCATCGGTTCGAGCTTGCCGACCACGTCCGAGTGATGGGCGCGGATCTGAACAACGGCCTTCTAGAGATCGATCTCGTGCGGGAAATCCCGGAGGAGATGAAGCCACGCAAAATCGCGATCGAAACAGCTGCGGCGGTTGAGCAGTCAAAAGCTCAGATGCAAATCGAAGCATCGAATGCCGCGTAGCTGACGTAAATTGGGCGCCGGTTTCAAGGCGCCCATCGGCATTCCGGGTTGGAAAGGAGAGCACGATGAAACCCGATATGTTCGAGCGGCCTGTTAGCATCCTTGTTGGTCTTGGTTTCCCCGGTGAAATCCGCTCCGTGATGGACGCTTATCGTCTCCTCGTCGATTGGCAAGCCCCGTCGGGGGATGCGCTGCATTCGGTGGCGATCAAGGCTTGTCTGGCTGCATTACGGGGAGAGGTTGAAGCAGAGACTGTGCGCGGCCTTTTCGTCGCCTTCGCCGAAAGGCACCATCTTCTAGCGCCAGCGATGGATGCGAGCATCCCATCTGCGCCGCCGGCTTTTGAGATCGGCATCGTGCCTGGCACGGCCGTTGAAAAGTCTTTGTATGGCATCAAGGCGAAGGGAGATCACCATGCTTAATCCCGAACTACTGCTCATGGCACCCATCTCGGTCCAGATGAAGGACGGCACGCGGCAGGTATTTGCGTCTGTCAACGACGTTCTCGATTTCCTGGAAGGCGAATGGACTATTTATAGAGGCCGCAAGCACAATAGGGCGGTACAAACATGTCGTCGGGCGCTTAACCGAATGACGCCGGTTGCCATCGCCCGCGAAGCGTTCGTTGAGGCCTGCCGAGACGCTGGAATGTCGACAGATGCCGAGCGGCCGTTCGGCGCCAAACCCGATGCTGGTGGCCACCATTCCCCAATTTAGAATGTGATAATCCGGGCAACCCGAAGCGCCCGACTCCCCACTTCTCGAGGCCGCTCGTGCGCCAGACTGCTTTAGCCGCAGGAGTGGCATGTGAGAGACGAGGGTCATCGACCCGGTCGCCGACGCGACCGGGTAGGAGACGAGAAATCAACCTCCGTAGAAACCAGTCAGAACCCTCGTACGAGCGCAGTGGCTTGTGGGCACCTCTGCACGATTCCTTACCTCGCCCCTACAGCAGCTGGACGGGGCGACTTCGGTTGCAGAGCAGAGCTGTATCCGTCGCCGCTTGTCAAACCGCGTTGGGGAATAACTGGTTCCAGCCCTCAGCAAGCGACAGGTCGTTCGAGCAGAGAGGGCCGGCGAGAGTGGGTGGCTGCACCCGTCTCACATCGATTGACGGCTCTGCTTGATCGATAGGTCAGTCCCAAGCAAGGGACCTCTTGAGTTTGAGCCACCCATCTGTCGTGCACGGTTCGACGAGTACCGCTGGTTCCCGAGCCGCGCCGGTTCGAAATGAAACTGGCTGGATCCTCGAGTGGCTCGGAACGTCGACCGACGTCCACGAGATGCGGGAGTTGTGGGCACATCAGAAGGTCCTCGTCGCTGAACTGCAATACGGTAACCATCCGGACGTGGTGCTTGCGATGGGGAACAAGACGTCACGCCCCAGAGCGGAGCTGTATACCTCCCGGGCTCGCTTCCGTGACTAGCTGTGTGGCCGTCCAAAACGTACTCCCTCAATTGATCTGACCGCGTGACATTTGATGAAATGAACCATGCTGAATCTGCCGCGATGGATGGTTCGACGGACCGAGCAACGGAAGCGGCCGGGTGTTAGACAAGCGATTGGTTGTCGAAGCCATCGGCCTTTCAGCGAGGGACGACCGATGAAAGCGTCAGCGAAGACTCTTTGAGAGGATTATCTTGTACAAGCCTCAGCACTTCCTATCTCAGATTCCACCCTCGACATGGAGCCTCGAGATGGACCAGATGGCACGAAAACTCCCTACCGATCGCGTGATCGAAATCATCCCGCCTGCGCCCGTAAAGCGGGACGCGCGGAGCACTTTGACGTGTCAGTGTTGTCAAAAGCAGTTCCCAGCCTCACGTATGGACGTCGATGGTTGTGGCATATGCGAGGAATGTCTCGCCCCGTAAGCATCTGCGGGGCGAGTGGCGCGTTCAAGCTGGCCTGACGTTTGCGGCTCGTACCAGACTGCGTCCAAGCGAAGCGCAGGCCCGCGTTCCGCGGCTCGGATAAGACTGCATAAGAGCCAGTTCGGCCGGCAGAACGTTCCGGCGGTGCAGTAAGGGTCTGAGCGGGCGAGCGGCGCTGTCGCCGAAACACACCAGCTGCTCGGCACTTGAGATGGGCACAGGCATGCGATCAGAGCAAGTGGTGTGAGATAATCGACGGCGCCGGCGCTACTCCGGAGATGCTTTATTGAAAGATTGTGAGGCTTGAGGGAGGTTGTGGCAGATCCTCTCCAGATAACACCGCCCGGAGATACAACAGAGCGTTTTGTAGGCCGTTGGCCGAGTAAGGTTTCTCGATAGCGCCGAGTGCACCCGCGAAGTCCGCCGGAATTCGTTTAAGGTTGCCTGAGACAAAAACGAAGGGGATGCCCCTCGAGGCCAAGTATCGACCGATATCAATACCAGTCGGACCATCGCGCAGGTGGATATCGACGAAAGCGAACTCTGGTTGTTCTCGCTCGACGAGCGCAATCGCTTCGCTTGCGTCGCTTGCCAGGCCGATAACCCTGTAACCGCTGGACTCGACCTCATGTTCAAGTTCCAGGGCCAGGAGCATTTCGTCTTCGACAATCAGGGTTCGCAAATATCGGCCCTTCCTAATCTCCTACCGGCAGCGTTACACGAACTTCCGTGCGGTGACCGGAAACCTCTCGCTCGCTCGTTGCCCTTAGCTGCCTGATCGAGGCGTCAAGCATGGCGCGGCTGAAGGACTCTTGTTCTTTGTCGACCTCGACGGGTGTGACCGTGTCCAGGACTCGTATGAGCAAGTGTCCGTTGAGCCTTCGGATTTCGAGGTGTATTTCGCCCCCGCCATCACTGAGGCCGCGTCGGACTGCATCACCAACGAGTTCGTTAACGATAAGGGCGAGGGCCGAAGCTTTCGACGCCGAGACTGTCACAGAATGAAGGTCCGTAGTTAAGATGATGTCTGGCCTTTTCAGAGAACCCACGATTTCGGTAATCAGGTCTCGACCGAAATCGGCCACATCGAACTGACCAACGCGGTTATCATTGAGAAGCTTCCTTTGCGCGGCACTCAGAGCCTCGACGCGGTCGAGTATTGATTTAAGTGTCTGTGCGACCGTAGCGTTGCTGGTCATCCGCATTTGCAATCTGATGATCGAGGCGATTGTCAGAAGGTTGTTTTTAACCCTGTGATCGACCTCGTGGACAAGGGCAGTTTTCACGCGCAGCGCTTCCATGAGCTCCGCAGTGCGACTTGAGACTTCCTCTTCCGCAAGCTGGCGCGCCTTGGCCAGCTCGGCTTCTTTGCTTTTGGTGCTCGTGAAGTCGAGTTGCGACGCGAAGAAGTAGATCACTGCGCCGGCCTGATCGCGGACGGGGCTGACAAACAGCGCGTTCCAGAAGCTGCCGCCGTCCTTACGGTAATTGAGGATGTCGACCGAGACATCGCGCGCTTCTGAAATGGCATCCCTGATCTTAGCGATCGCCGCTTTGTCCGTGTCCGGCCCTTGGAGAAGGCGACAGTTCCGGCCGACCAACTCATTCTGACTGTAGCCGGTCAACTCGGTGAAGGCTCGGTTCGCGAAGATGATGGGATTATCGTCCTGCCTTGGATCGGTAATTAGCATCGGCATGCGTGTGGCCTTGAACGCAGCCGCGAATGGATCTTCAGATGGGTGTGAAGCTAAGAGGCGGTCGCCCGCATCACGGGCGTCACGAAGGTGGTTTTCGTCGGCCATTTTGCTCATCCAGGTCGGCTGTTGCTGGCCACCCAAACAACGGATTGCAGATGATAGGTATCTATCCGCGCGTTTTGTGTTTTCAAGGTTTTCCGAAATGGGGGCGCACACGGCATCTTATGAGGTCACGCAAACAGTCTTAACGAGGTTGCTCCTCAGTCTGTTAGACCGAGCTCGACTTGCGCGATAAAGTGCGTGCCTTCTGTTGACTTGTATTCGAATGAACCGCGCAACTGACTTACGACCCCGCGAATGATACGGCTGCCCATGCCTTTGCGCACAGTCGATGTGTCGAAGCCCACGCCGTTGTCGCAGATGGTAAGCAGGGAGCTGCGCGAAGACACTTTGTGGAACGCTATTTCGAGCTTTCCTGGGCGGCCGTCCGGAAACGCGTATTTAAGACTGTTTGTCACGACCTCGTTCACCAGGAGCGCGACGGCCGTGGCCTGTTCGGGTGTCAGGTCAAACTCACCGATATCGTACCGTACGGATACGTTGTCAGAATAGGCGCTGACGAGTTTGTCCACGATCGACGGGATAAGATCACGGGCGGACAGGGCGTTGAACTGGTCGCGATCATATATTTGCTCATGGACCGCGATCATGGCGCCGATCCGGTCAAAGAGCGACTTCTGTGCCTCGGGCGGCAGTAGCTGCATGCGGATGACGCCCTGCACAGCCTGAAAGTTGTTTTTGACCCGATGATGGATTTCGCGCAGCAGAAGGCGATTGTCCTCAAGTGCGGCCTCAAGTTCGGCGGATTTCTTCACATCGCGCTTAACGAGGTGCCTGACCCATCCTCCTGCGGCAAGCGATGAAGCGGCAGCAAGTGCCATAACGGCGATCGCGATGAAGACGTCGTTGCGGAAGGGGACCAGCCCGACACGGTAGTCAGCCGACGCGAGCGCAACGATGTCCGTTCCCTCAACAACCCGATAGGCGACCATACGGTGCTCGCCGTCCGCTGGAGATATTGCCTCGTAAGTCCCGTTGGGCGAGGAGGGAAGATAGTCTGTAAACAATACGTACTTGCTCATGTTCAACGGACCGCCGGGGGCGGGGTAGCGTGCGACGAGTTCTCCGTCCTTGCGAATCATGCTGATAGTCGAATTCGTGCCGAGAGAGACGGCCTCCCAAACATCCTTCAGCAGGTCGCTCCCTTGGAACGACACCATTGCAGCGCCGACGAACACGCCGTTCCGTTCCAGGCGCCGGCTGAACACGAATATCTGCTGATTGTTGAGTCTGCTGACCAGGAGACCGGAAACGAAAGTTTTCGCTCCCTTTTCGACGGCGGCGAAGTATTCGCGGTCCCTTATGTCGATGGGCTTTATATCGGGATCGGTGGACAGAAGTGTCCGGCCATTCCGGTCGACGACGTAGGCCTGAACTTGACCCGGAAGATTAGAAACCGCCTCGTTGATGTTCTTGACGTCATCCGTGGCAATGCCCAGCGTCGGTCCGAGAGCGTCATCAATTCGTTGAAGTGTCTGTGCCGAGAGCGCGTTTATCCATGAGGCGTTCGTGGATACGATTTTCGAGGCGGCAATTGCGCGCTCTTCGGTCCGCCGTATCGCGGCATGGTAGCTCTCGTATAACCACAGGCTCAGTAGCACGACAAGCGCCGCAAACATTGCCGCAATGACAAACGTCGCGGCTCTGGACACCGTAACCGTCAGACTTCTCACCATGCCCCAGTCCCTAAAACCTGAGTACATATTAGAAGGCTTCTAATCCAATGCAAGAAACTCCACCCCTCGATCGGACGCCTGTCATTGTCACCAAGCACCTGGGCATCATGGAAGCTCCGGCCGATAGATCCTCAAGAGTAGGGTAGGCTGGGAAGCGCCAAGCGACCAAGCAGTACGTGCCTCTCTTTCACTCTCGCCATCCCCTCATACGGCCGGAGGGTACATATTCGGTAACTCCGTACGATCTCTGGTTGAGTTGCTCCACCCCTCTTTCATAGATAACTGCCATGGCCTTGGCCAGGTCACGCGCCAAATCATCTCGGGCGATCGTGGCGGCTGCTGGGTCGCCTGCACGCAGAATATAGGAAGGATGCCATGTCACGAGGACGGGGCCGCCGTGAAGACCGGTTTCAATCTCCCCCCGCCGCTCCGCCATTGGACGGTTGTCGCCTGTAAGGGCGAAGGCCGCGGAGGCGCCAAGCGCCACCGTCAACTTCGGTTTGACAAGGGTCAGTTCCAGTCCCAGCCACCAGCGACAATGAGCAATTTCGCCGCGGTCCGGATTGCGGTGCAGTCGCCGCTTGCCACGTGGGCTGAACTTGAAATGCTTGACGGCGTTCGTCAGCCACAGCGTCCTTGCGTCTATACCGGCGTCGGAAAGCAATGCCCGAAGCAACTGCCCGGCCGGCCCCGTAAACGGGCGGCCCTCGATATCTTCCCGGTCGCCAGGCTGTTCGCCGACGATCATGAGCTGCGCGTCAGCGGCACCTTCACCCCAGACGGTCTGCGTCGCGGATTCGCACAGGTCGCAACGCCGACATTGTGCCGCTGCCTTCGATGCCTCCTCCAGGGTGTCAATTTGCTCGGGCGGCTGCGGCATTGAAGCCCGATAGCGCTCGGACACCGGGGCTGCGCCCGTTCGCGGCGCGGAGATGCCTGCCTCGTGCATCTTTTGCACCCGTGCTTCCGCTGCGGCGAGCATCTCGGGGATTAAGCGCGTTTCCGGCAGGTTGTGCCAGTATTTCTTCGGCATCTCCGACTGCATGGCGTCGAGCTTGATGCGGGCCGGATTGAAGATGTTGACGAAATAGGCTGCCCAAAGTTTCTCGGCCGCATCCTCCGGCAGGTCTGGTTTCGTGCCACCCTGATCAAAGGTCAACGCGCCGTCAATAAAAAGGGCGGTCAAGCGCGGCGTCGCAATCATCCAATCCATGTCGCCGAACCGGCGGGCAAAGAAAGCGCTTCCCGGCTCCAGCGTATTGTGCGTCGGCTCAAACCAGGCGGCAAAGCGTCGACGCGGACCCTCTGCTGAGATTTCGCGGAAGCGAACGAATGCATGCATCTTGTGAATGTCCCGTCCGACGGATTTCTGCATAAGCGACAGTTTGCGACCGAGCGGATCGGCGGGCGAGAGCGGCTCGCCCTCGCGCCTGTCGAGGCGCCAAAGCGCGCGATAAAGGAGCGCCAAGCGTTCTGGTGCTGAATGCCAGATTACGGACTGCGCCAAAGTCATGAAGGCTTGAGGAACGCGTGCTGCGTGCTCGCCTGGAGTCTCCGGGAGAAAGGCCCTGTCGAACAGGCCGCCCGCGCTGTTCCAGTCAATTTGGTCGGGGGCGATCCGGTGGCTGATAGCGCGCCTGGCGGCATTTCGCCAGGCATCAAAAGTTCCCTTGTCCGGAAGTGAGACCCCGTAAGTCATAGAAGCTGAAGTTGCTTTGGCGGGGGCGCCAGGCGCGCGCGCAGATCGCTGCTGTCCGTCAAACCGCCGGGGCTCCAGCCGGGCAGGGCAACGAAGGGGCGAGCCTTGCGTGTCAGCGCTCCCATTCGAGCGAGATCCTCGACACGGAGGCGGCGATTGCGTCGCGCGGTGATGATGCGGTCGACCACGCGCGTCCCAAATCCCGGCACGCGCAGAAGCGTATCGCGGGAGGCGAGGTTGACGTCGACCGGAAAGAATTGCCGGTTCTGCAGCGCCCATGCCGTCTTCGGATCGAGCTCCAGATCCAGAAAGCCTCCTTGCGTGCCGGTCGCGATCTCGTCGGTCGTAAAGCCATAAAATCGCAGAAGCCAGTCGGCCTGATAGAGCCGGTGCTCCCGAACAAGCGGTGGCTGAACCAGGGGAAGCGCAGAGGAAGCGTCCGGGATCGGTGAGAACGCCGAATAGTAAACGCGCCGCAGCTTGTAACCGCTATAAAGCCGGGTTGCGCAGGACAGGATGGCGGTATCGTCGGCGCCGTCAGCGCCGACAATTATCTGCGTGCTCTGGCCGGCAGGGGCAAAGCGTTGCGGCTTGCGGCCGGTGTGGGTCTTGTCTTGCGCGGCTTCACCTTCCAGCCGAACCTGTGCCATGGCGGCACGAATGGTTTCCGGCCGCTTCTCCGGCGCGAACTTCCTTACGCTCGAATCCCTTGGCAGTTCGACATTTATTGACAACCGGTCGGCCCAAAGGCCGGCCTCACGAATGAGCTCAGCCTGTGCGTCGGGGATGGTCTTGAGGTGAATGTAGCCTTTAAAACCGTGGACTTCTCTCAGCGTTCGGGCAATGCGGACCATATCGGCCATGGTCTGGTCAGGCGAGCGGATGATACCGGAGGAGAGAAACAAGCCTTCAATGTAGTTGCGTCGGTAAAACTCGAGCGTCAATGATACCACTTCTTCGACGCTAAACCGCGCGCGCTCGACATTGGAACTGACGCGATTGATGCAATAGGCACAGTCGAAGATGCAGAAGTTCGTCATCAGGATCTTTAATAGCGATATGCATCGCCCATCTGGCGTGTAGGCATGGCAAATACCGCTCCCACCGGAAGATCCTATTCCTCCTTTGCGTGAATCTCGCTTCTCGCCACCGCTCGAGGCGCATGAGGCGTCGTACTTGGCTGCGTCCGATAGGATCGCCAGCTTCTTTCCAAGTGCCATGGGTGTCATGACGCGACTTTAGATGTTCATGTTATGTTCGTCAAGGTTTCGCGGGGAGCCGCAGGCGAATGTCGAAAGATGAACGGTCGCTGTGTTCCGCTTCCAGTATCGCAGCTTTCAATCAAGAACGCTTTCCCTGGTCGCTTCAGAATTTTCAGTCGCGGCTGATCCATCCCGCATTCCATCCGTATTCAATTGGGTTGATAAATGAAGAAAGATGTGATGCTCAAAAAAACTGCCGGTCACCCCACTATTAAACGCGGCAACATCGGAGTTCTCCTGGTCAATCTCGGCACGCCTGATGGCACCGACTACACCTCGATGCGCCGCTACCTGAAGGAGTTTCTGACCGACCGCCGGGTGATCGAGTGGTCGCGACTGTTCTGGTACCCGATCCTGTTCGGCATCGTGCTCAACACCCGCCCCGGCAAGGTCGGCAAGGCCTATGAGACGATCTGGAACAGGGACTTGAACGAAAGCTACCTCCGGACCTACACCCGCAACCAGTCCGAACTGATGGCGAAGTCCTTCGCCGACCAGCCTAACGTCATCGTCGACTGGGGCATGCGCTACGGCCAGCCGTCGATCGCCTCGCGCATGGACGCACTGCAGAAGGCCGGCTGTGAACGCATTCTCGTCTTCCCGCTCTATCCGCAATATGCCGCCGCCACCACCGCCACCGTTAATGACAAGGCCTTCGAGGCGCTTCTGAAGATGCGCTGGCAGCCGGCACTGCGCACCGTTCCGCCCTACCACGACGATCCCGTCTACATCGACGCTCTGGCAACCTCGATCGAGCGTCACCTGGCGACGCTCGACTGGGAGCCGGAGGTGGTTCTGACCTCCTTCCACGGCATTCCGAAGAGCTATTTCGACAAGGGCGATCCCTACTACTGCCAGTGCCAGAAGACCGCGCGGCTTTTGCGCGAAAAGCTCGGCTGGTCGAAGGAGAAGCTGCAGGTCACCTTCCAGTCGCGCTTCGGGCCTGAGGAATGGCTGCAGCCCTATACCGACAAGACGGTCGAAAAACTTGCGCAGGACGGTGTCAAGCGCATTTCCGTCCTCAACCCGGGCTTCGTCTCCGACTGTCTGGAAACGTTGGAAGAGATCGCCGAGCAGGCGGCCGAAAGCTTCCATCACAATGGCGGCGAGAAGTTCACCCACATCCCCTGCCTGAACGACAGCGCCGAAGGCATGGCCGTGCTCGAACACGTCGTGCGCCGGGAGCTTGCCGGCTGGCTACAGGGAACCGGCAAGAATAACGGCTAAGGCACCCCAAATTCATTCGGATTGCCTTTGCAGACGTCCAAGCAGCAAGGCGATGTCTTCCTGGATGTCCAGGCATATTTCGCGATACCGTCTAAGGTCTTGCTCAGGAGACTGTTTCCTCAAAAGTTCGTCGACCCTCATCGCGGCAAGCGCGTAGGTCTCGAAAAGAAGATCGAATTGCTCGCCGTCCAGAGCGCCTAGCTGTTCACGATGACGAGGCAACGCAAGGGCGACGCGGGCTCTCCCGATCTTAGCCAAAGATGTCTTCATGGAGCTAGCGGCCGAGCACATTTGAGCTGTCCAGAGCGTTGCATGCGTCAAAGCGAGAACACCTATTGCCTTCGCGCCAACGCCATCAATTGAGGAACCAGATCGCGAAATTCAGTACAGCCGCAAAGGAGACCCACGCTGCGAGCGGCAAGAGGCAAAGTGCCGCTTTCTTGTCGAGGCGCCAGGCCTGCGCGATCGTTGCGAGGATAAACCCGATTTGCACGATGATGTTCACCAGACCGGCGACCGGACTTTGCATGGCGAAGAACATCCAGGACCACAACGCATTGAGGGCGAGCTGAACGTAAAATAGCGCCAGTGCCGTCAGCCTGCCCGGCGTCCTGGCAGGGAGGATCAAGAGCCGCCAGGCAGCGTAAGCCATGAGGATGTAAAGCGTTGTCCAGACCGGAGCAAACACCCAGTTCGCAGGATTAAAACTCGGCTTCTCCAGCGCTGAATACCAGCGTTCGAGGTTTGGATAGGTCGCCAATTGTCCTAACATGGATGTCGCGGCGACCGGTACAATCGCAAGTGCCAGCGCACGGACCCATCTTCTTTTGTCAGTGGAAGTTCGTTGCAACATTCTACTACCCCCTAATGCGGTGGCCAACGCTGACCAGACCTGTCTCATTCGGTGAGGACTGCCAGATCCGCTGGCGGCGCTGGCGAGCGGTTGCCGTCGAAGCGCGAGCCGACGGCTGACTTTTCTTCCTTTACGTACGACCTTGCTGATTGGATCAGCGAATTGAAGTTGGGATCTTACGCGGCCCGGCGAGCCCAATCCCGTTCTCACGCATTCACTGAAGCAGCGGTCCAACATTGGGTCGGTTTCCCGCAGCGTCGGTCATATCGGACGCGACGGTGATCCAGTTTGGTAAAGACGGCGTATTGATGGTGCTGGACAACGTCTGGCGAACATCGGTTGGGAACGCCCGCATGGTGCGGGCCAGCAAGGAGGAATGCACGAATGAAACGGTCCCTAAGACGTACCGCCGCGATCGCGTCTATCTTCGCTCTCGTAGCCTTCGCTGCTAATGCCGACAACCCCATGGTCGGTGGAGCGGCCATGTCCGAAAGCAAAAACATCGTGGAAAACGCAGCAAATTCGAAGGACCACACGACACTCGTTGCAGCAGTGAAAGCCGCCGGTCTCGTGGATACGCTGTCCGGTGATGGCCCGTTCACCGTGTTTGCGCCGACGAACGCAGCTTTCGATGCCTTGCCTGCCGGCACTGTCGACACACTCCTGAAACCCGAGAACAAAGAAAAGCTCGCCAAAGTGCTGACTTGTCATGTCGTGGCTGCCAATGCGCTTTCCGATGCGGTCGGCAAGATGATTGCCGATGACGGAGGGAACCATTCAGTCAAGACCGTGGGCGGTTGCACGCTTTCGGCAAAGATGGATGGCGACAAGATCACACTCACTGACGAAACGGGTGGCATTGCCACTGTAACGATCGCCGACGTCAAGCAGTCAAACGGTGTCATTCATGTGATCGACAAAGTGCTGCTTCCGAAAGCGTAGTAAAACATAAGAACGGGTCGTGGTTGACCACATGCGTTTGCCGCCGGCTAGGTCGGCGGCAAACTGGCAACATCGGTCCCTGCGCCGTTCACCGTCAAACGATGGCAACGCTTGAAATACCGGACGTTTTCGCCGTGGACTAAAGATCTAGGTGCTGTACAATGCTCACCACTCAACGGGCAGGCCATCATAGTCGAAGAACCCTCCGGTGTTTTCCGGCGTCAACCGATCAATAACCCGGAGCATTGCACATGCGCTCTCACTGGGATCCAACCGGCGGTGGCGAGTGGAGTAATCTGCCGTCATTTTTGTCGCGACCGTTCCTGGGTGGAGTGCGACGACCACCGCGCGCGGATGGGTGCGGCTCAATTCTACGGAAGCTGTGCGGACGATCTGGTTGAGCGCAGCCTTCGACGCGCGGTAGGAAATCCAGCCCCCCAGGCGATTGTCTCCGATCGACCCGACCCGGGCAGACAGGAAGGCGATTATGCCGCGGTCGTTGCGGACGAGCTTCGGCGCGAAGTGTTTGAGAACGAGTGCCGGTCCAATCGCGTTCAGCGCGAATTGCCGCATCATCACATCTGGGTCGACTTGCTTGAGTGATTTTTCAGGACCCACGCCGTCGACAACAAGTCCGCCGGTCGCACAAAAAACAAGATGCAGCCCATCTACAGTCTCCGCTGCTACTGCTGCGACACTCTCTTCGTCTGTGATATCGAAGGAATTGTCCCTACGCGAGAGCGTTACAAGCTGCAGGCAATTGGGATCGGACCGGAGTTCGCCGGCGATTGCGGATCCGATGCCGCCGCTGGCTCCTAAAACAACCGCGCGGTATCCTTTAGCAAGTGACGTAAGCGGCATCTTTCAATCCTCCTCTAAACACCAAGACCCTCGTCCAGACGTTACGCTGGCGCTTTGCCGATACTCATTTCTCCGGTCCTGCGTCATGCGCCGTCAGGTGGCGTAGGGGTGTTGAAGTCTTCGGTTTGCCGAAAGCTCTTGGTCGCCAAAATAAAGATCAGTCTGCGACAGCATTTCATGGGGGAACACCGTTTGAAAACCCAAGAGCGTTTACGAGGGGAACGGCTCGTTGGATTATCGCATAGCGTGGCCGCGAAGGTTTTTCGGCGCAGCAGAGGGAGTTCGGCCCCTATAGAGGACTCACGCTTAGCATCGCCAAAAGTTTCCTTAGGCGACGGATATGCCCTGTCCAGCGGACGCGACGGGAGAGAGGGCGTATTTGATAGGACAACGACGCGTGAGTGGATCCTCGGCAAGTTGACCTGTGAGCGAGAGCACCGATGGCTACCCTTCGATCCTTCGTGGCCTTAAGGGATGGTGGGCTCGTCAATCGCCTTCGGTCAGGTATGACGAAATAGCCTTTGCAAGCTGCTCTGCTCGCCTGACATTGTCAGGATCCGCCAGCATGAAGTCGGACGCCAGGGCTTCGATGATTGCCATGGCCGGGACGTTTGTGGCCGAAAGAACCGGGTGTCTGGATGGCGCGAGAAGCAATCGGTCGGCGAACTGAGCCAGCGGAGCGGCTGGAGAATCCGTTATGGCGACAATTTTCGCCTTTTTGTCACGCGCAAATCTGACGATCTCGACAACATCCCTGGAATACCTGGGAAAAGATATTGCAACCAGTACGTCGCCTTCTCCAATCGACATCGCACGCGCGGCAGCGGACTCCGTTCCTCCGTATTGAGCGACATTTATAACTTCGTCCCGATAAGGTTGCAGCGAAAGGACCAGCATTGCCGCGAGGTGCGCAGAAAGGCCAAAGCCTATCACGAATACCCTTCGAGCCGCTCTTATGTCACCGCAAGCAACGCGTATGTATTCGGCGGTCTGCGGGCTCTTGAGCGCGTCAATGTTGGAGCCCGTCACCTCGATGCTGAGTTCAACACCCTGGCTACGTTTATCGAGGTCTCTTATCGAGGCATCGAGCTTGGCGACAGGCGCTATCAATTCGCTCACCATAGCGGCTATGGACGATCGAAACTCCGAAAAGCCCGCCAATCCGAGGTCTCGAACAAAACGGCTGACGCTTGAAGCCGAAGTTCCCGTTGCGGAAGCGAGTTCCTCGATGCCGTGCGTTGCTACGAACATCGGGTCCCGGAGCACAAAACCGGACAGTGCCCGCTGCGAAGCCGATCCCTGCCGCAGCAGTCTGCTGAGTTCGAGACCTAAAGCAGAGGTGGCGAAGCGTCGATCGGCTTCTGCGTTCCAGGTGAGGGATGTCTGAAAATTTTCTTTCATTTGTTGACTCTATGAAAATATCCTGCCATTGAGAAGTCAGCTTAGCTGATTTTGGGAGGAAATCGCATGCGAATGAAATTTCTCGCGTCAATCGTTGCCACAACGATGCTCGCCGGTACTGCGTTTGCGGAGGATCTTCGCATAGGCGTGGAAGGAAACTATCCGCCCTTCTCAGTAGTTGCGCCCGATGGAACGCTCTCGGGCTTTGATATCGACATCGCAAATGCGATCTGTGCGAAGATGAACAAGAACTGCGTGATGGTGCAGCAGGAATGGGATGGGATGATCCCGGCGCTCAATGCCAAGAAGTTCGATATCATCGTGGCTTCGATGACGATCAACGAAAAGCGCAAGAAGGTCGTCGACTTTTCCAACCCTTACTATGACGTCCCGTCGCGATGGGTGGCGCGCAAGGGTGACTACAAGAGCTGGTCGCCGGAAGAGCTAAAGGGCAAGACGATCATCGTCCTGCGCAACTCTCCGCGTGCCGAGTATGTTGCCAAGAACTACCCTGACAGCACCGTTTTGGCGGTGGACAAGGAGCCGGCCGTCTACCTGGAGCTGGCGGCGGGTCGCGGCGACATCGCCTTCGGATCGTCGGTGGTTTCGGCCGAATCTTTCCTGAAGAAGCCCGAAGGAAAGGACTTTGAGCAAGTTGGCGACACCCTCTTCTTGGGCGAGGACGCCGACGGCGGCGTCGGCATCGCTGTGCGTAAGTCAGATGGCGCTCTGCGCGAGGAAGTAAATGCCGCTCTGTCTTCCATCATGAGCGACGGTACTTACAAGCAAATGTCGGGCAAATACTTCGACTTCGACGTCACGCCGCAATCGGCAAAGAAGTAGTTCTTTTCCCGCGATCGGCGCCTGGGCGGCGCCGGTCGCAAGGGGTGCTGTTCCATGTTCCAAGGTTATCTACCGATGATTCTGGGGGGGCTCCGTGTGACCCTCAGCGTGGCGTCGGTCTCACTGGCGATCGCCTGTGTTATCGGCCTGATTGGCGCGTCCGCAAAGATCTACGGCGGGAAAGCGGCAAGATTGTCGGCTGCCGCGTACACGACGACGGTGCGCGCTTTGCCGGATTTGCTTGTTATGCTCGTCGTCTTTTACGGCGGCCAGATCCTGCTCAATTCCATCTCCGAAACCTATGGGTGGGGTTATCTCGATGTCGATCCCTACATAGCCGGCGTTAGCACAATCGGCTTTGTATTTGGAGCTTACCTGACCGAGACGTTCAGGGGAGCGATCCTGAGCGTGCCGGCGGGGCAAATCGAGGCTGGCTTTGCATACGGTCTTTCCCGCTGGCAGGTGGCCTTCTACATTCTGCTGCCGCAGATGATACGGCATGCCGTGCCCGGCCTGACGAATACGTGGCTGGTCATGTTGAAAGCGACAGCGCTGGTTTCGATCATCGGGCTCGACGATATGGTCCACCGGGCCGGGCTTGCGTCTGCGGCGACGCGGGAGCCATTTACCTTCTACGCGCTTATCGGCCTCATCTATCTCGCGGTCACCACATTTTCGGTTCTCCTCTTCGGAGCGCTTGAGAAGCTTTCTTCACGCGGCGTTCGCAGCGGAGGTGCTGCATGATCGACTGGGAAATCGTTGCCGATAACCTGCCGGCATTTGCGGGCGGTCTGGTAAACACTTTGATCCTGTTGGCAACCGTCGTCGTCAGCGGTTTTGCGGTCTCGGTGCCACTGGCGCTCGTGCGCTCGATGCGGTCGCCCCATTTTTCTCGCGCGGTATGGCTGTTCACCTACGTCATCCGCGGCACGCCGCTTCTTGTTCAGCTGTTTGTCATTTACTACGGAATGGCTCAGTTCGAATTCGTGCGCAGCAGCGCGATATGGCCGCTATTCCGCTCTCCCTGGTTTTGCGCGTGGCTTGCGCTGACGATCAACACTGTCGCCTATACGACCGAGATATTCGCCGGCGCGATCCGAACCACGGCGCCTGGGGAAATCGAAGCGGCACGTTCGATCGGCCTGAGCCGCGCGGCGGTTCTCAGGTACGTGATCTGGCCATCGGCCTGGCGTCGCGCACTGCCGCAATACGGCAACGAGGTGGTAATGATGATGCATGCCACCGCCCTTGCGAGCACGGTGACGATTGTCGAGGTGATGCGGGTCGCGCGCGACGTCTACACCAATTATCTCGTGCTGGCGGAATCCTTCGGCGTCGCCGCCGCAATTTATCTGTGTCTGACCATCGGTCTCACCACTTTTTTCCGCTGGCTCGAGACGCACTTTTTGCGGCATCTCTCCCGCTCGGACGCTCCGAACGCCAGAGAGAAGCCAGCCGAGCATCTCAACCCGAAAGTTGCATGATGAAAGAGACAATCTTTGATATCGAAGGTCAGGGACCCGGCACGCGGCATAGCTTGAAATGTGTCGAATTCGGGCGGCACGCAGACACGCCACTCGTCTATATCCAAGGTGGTCTCCATGCCGACGAGGCTCCCGGCATCATTGTTGCGCATGCGCTTTGCGAGACGTTGGCGGAGCTTGAGGCGGCCGACGCGATCTTCGGCTGCGTCCGGGTCGTTCCGGTTGCCAATCCGGTCGGGCTGTCTCAGTTTTCCCTTGGTCAGCAGGAAGGCCGTTTCGATCTTTATGACGGACGGAACTTCAATCGGCATTATCCGGATTTCGGACCCAAGCTGTCCGCCCGGCTTCCCAACCGCTTGGGCACAGACGCCAGCGCTAACGCGGCCGTCATCCGCGCCGAGTTGATGGCCCTGGTTGAGGAATGGCACGTCGTCACCCCCTCGGACAACGTTCGAAAATGCCTCATGAAACTTGCGATTGATGCCGATTATGTGCTGGATCTCCATTGTGATGGAGAGGCTGAGGTTCATCTCTACACGCAACCGCATTTCGCACGGATATTCTCGTCGCTTGCGACGCGTCTTCACGCCCGAGCGGTGCTGCTTGCTGAGATCTCAGGACTCAATCCGTTCGACGAGGCCCTCGTGCGCCCATGGTTGGACCTGGCAAGATCGCTGCCCGACGCGAACATCCCGCTTGGCTGCGCTTCGACCACCGTTGAGTTGCGCGGTCGTAGCGATGTGGATCGGCGACGCGCCCGGAGCGACGCCGAGGCGATCGTCGAGTTCCTACGCGATCTAGGGGTCGTCAAGGGTTCGGCCGCGCAGGCGCCGGCCAAGCTGTGCGAGCCCACCCCGCTCGCAGGTTCAGAAGCTGTCATTTCACCGTCTGCGGGGGTCGTGAGCTACGCACTCGACCTTGGCCATCATGTAAGGGCTGGTGATGTGATAGCGGAGATCATCGACCCGCTTTCAGGAACGGTGACGGCCGTGAAGGCGCAGACATCAGGCGTGTTCTACGCACGCGCTGACAGCCGCATCGCCGAGCGCGGTAAACGCCTTGGCAAGATCGCCGGCAACGATGTGTTCCGCAACGGTCCACTTTTAAGCCCATGAGCGCCAAGGCGCGGAGACAGACTATGACAGCGATGCTCGAAGTGACCAACATCCGAAAGAGGTTCGGCTCCGTTGAGGTGCTCAAAGGCATCTCGCTCAGCGCGAGGCGCGGAGATGTGATTTCCATGATCGGCGCGTCCGGCTCGGGAAAAAGCACGTTCTTGCGATGCCTCAATTTCCTGGAGCACCCGTGTGAGGGCAGCTATCGGTTTCAGGGAGAAAAACTTGACCTGAGAAAGGCGTCGAGCGGAGACCTGACGGTACATGACCCCAAGAAGCTCGCTTCGATGCGCTCGCGTTTATCAATGGTCTTTCAGCAATTTAACCTGTGGAGCCACATGACGGCGAGGGAGAACGTGATGCTGGGGCCGATGCGCGTACAGGGGATAAGCCGCGCTGAGGCAGCTGAACGAGCCGACGCATACTTGGCAAAGGTTGGCGTGTCGCACCGCCGCGATGCCTTTCCGGCATTTCTCTCGGGCGGAGAACAGCAGCGAGTTGCGATCGCCCGGGCGCTCGCGATGGAACCGGAGATCATGCTTTTCGACGAGCCGACCTCGGCGCTTGATCCGGAGCTTGTCGGCGAAGTGCTTCGGGTCATGCGGGGATTGGCCGAGGAGGGAAGGACCATGATCGTCGTCACCCACGAAATGGCATTTGCCCGCGACGTTGGCAATCATGTCATCTTTCTCAGCCAGGGTGTGATCGAGGAACAGGGCGATCCACGCGACGTTCTGAGCAATCCGAGTTCCGAACGTCTTCAAAGCTTTCTTTCTTCGCGGCACACGAATTGAGCGGCCCCTGGCCGCTTCAATCTCCGAGTTGGGGTCAAATCAGCTTTTGTACGGCCGAAACGGAAAAATATCCGGCGAGAGCGGACGCCGTGGTGATGAAGACACCCCACACCATGTCCACCAAGCTTACCTCCAACGACCACCCCTTGATCGTTGCCAGATTTGTCATGTCGTAGGTGCCGAAAGCGACAAGGCCGAGCAGAGCTCCCGATACCAGTGCTGTCGTCCAACGTCCGGAGCTGAGCGCAGGTATGACGGCAAAATATGAAACACCGGTTACATAAATGACGTAAAATGCAGCGGCGGCAATGAGATTTGGATGCTCGAGCAGAAGCTCTCCAATTCGGCTGCGATAGAATTTCGACGACCCGGTCAGCCACAAAAAGTCCAAGCCGAGAAAGACGATCGCTGTCGCCACGTAGGATATCGCGTAGGTCATCCGTCGCCTCCGATCAGATCCGAAGGACAGGTTGAAGCAAACGCATAAACCAGCTCCGGAACCTGAGCGGCGCGTCGGTTACCGCTAGACAGATACAATCTTGCTCAGGCGTTGCCAGGGGCTGGTGTTCAACGCTCGGGTCTGCCTCCTCTATATCTCCTCGGGCGAACAAGAGTTCTCCGTCATTGAAGCTTCCGCTGAGCACGAGCGTCAATTCGCGACCTCCATGGCTGTGTTCCGGCACGGGTTTTCCGGCCGGTATGCGAAGCAGACGGGCCGTTGTCGACCGATCGGCCAGCTTGATCGGAATGTGATAGGCGCCACGTCCCAGAGACTTCCATTCCAGCTCCGCCAGATCTCCTCCAAGATAGGATCGCAACGGTTCCGGGATGGTTGGCGGCGAAACGACTTGCACTACCCTCGCAGGTTGCTTCGACGAGACGCTTGGGGGAGATTCCGCGGTTCGTAGGCGCTCTTTCAACCGATCGAAAGACGAGATTTCTATTGGCATCGGCTCCATGCTCTCGAGCAGCTCTCCGGCCGTATTCTCCATCAAAGTCAGTCTTGTCCGGCAGTTGGGGCACAACGCAAGATGCGTTGCAACAGCAAGCCGCCAACCCTCTTCAAGCGTGCCGGATGCATATCCCACCAGCAATTCGTCGCTCACATGATGACGGATATTCATTCTCCGTCCTCCAGCGCAGCCCGAAGCCTCGCAAAGGCAAGTCGGATTCTCGACTTCACCGTTCCGAGCGGCAGGTTCAGCTTGGTGGCAATCGCACTGTGAGAGCAATCGTCGAAGAACGAAAGCGTCAGCAATTGGATCTGTTCCTGAGGCAAGTCCTTCATGGCGTCCTTCAACCGGGTCGCATCCTGGCGTTCCGCCAGCTCGTTCTCCGCGCTTTTGGCATCGTCTGCCACAAATGCGGGGTCATTGACGTCGAAATCCGGCCTCCGGTTCTTGCGGTAGGCGTCAATACGAAGGTTGCGGGCAATCGTGAAGATCCACGTACCTGCGTTACCGCGTGTCGCTTCGAACTGGCCTGCCTTGTTCCAAACGGTGATCATCACTTCCTGCATCAATTCCTCGGCGATGTTTGGATCACGCGTAAGGCGCGCCATATAGGCCTTTACGCGCGGAGCGTAATAGCGAAACAGCGCCTCGAAAGATTCAATATCTCGCTTGCGACCGACTGCCTCGAGCAGAGAGCAGGCTTCATCTTTAGTCAGTTCCCCGGCCGGCTCTACCATGCGTCCACGCTTCTTCTGCCTCCCAAGGTCGATCAGCGGCTCATGCCCAGATCGAACAAATGGGATATCTGGAACAGCGGTAGCGGAAATCGCAAGAATTGTCTCCATGGCACCGATTACGATGCCTTCTGCTTCTTGGATCATTGTTGTCCAAAATTTTTCAAGGTGATCAATCCGATCGGGAGATTTTTTCGTAGTGCGTTCGTAATTGTTCGTCAAATTGAGGGGATAACATGCGGTTTGATCGGGGTATGAGGGGTGAATTCGGGCAACGGCGTGTCGCTGTGATTGGCGCCGGTATCTCGGGAATGTCCGCGGCTTGGCTACTCGGTAAAAGCTTAGAGGTCGTTCTTTACGAAGCCGGCGACAAACCTGGCGGTCATGCCAACACCGTCCTCGCGCCGACGGCTGTTGGACCGGTTCCGGTCGATACCGGGTTCATCGTGTACAACGATCGCAACTATCCCAACCTTGTAGCGCTGTTTGACCACCTTGACGTCCCGACCCAAGCTTCCAATATGTCGTTCTCCGCTTCATTGGATGGCGGGGCATTCGAATACTCGGGCTCTGGATTGACAGGCTTGTTCGCTCAACCGTTAAACGCACTTCGTCCGCGCTTCTGGAGAATATTGTCAGACATTTTGCGCTTCTATCGAGAAGCTCCCAAAGCTCTTAATCGGCTAAATCTCGCTAGCAAGACGCTGGGGGAGTATCTCGACGAGAATGGCTACAGCAATGCCTTTGTTACCGATCATCTCCTTCCCATGGGCGCTGCGATCTGGTCCACAACGACCAAACGCATGCGTGATTATCCGCTGCATGCCTTCATTCGATTCTGCGACAGTCATGGTTTGCTTGCATTGACGGACAGACCTCGTTGGCGAACCGTAACCGGCGGAAGCCGAGAATATGTCAGCAGGCTGATGTCGGACTATTGCGGCGAGCTTCGGACAAGCAGGGCAGTCCGGGAAATCCGCCGCGAGGTGGGGACGGTGGTCATAACAGATCGTGATGGCAATCGTGACACTTTCACGGATGTGGTCATCGCGACTCACGCCGATCTAGCGCTGGCGATGCTTGCCGAGCCTGACGCACGTGAAAGAGAGCTGTTGTCCGCGATCAGCTACACAAGCAATAAGGCGGTTCTGCACTCAGATACCTCATTGATGCCCAGGCGGCGAAACGTGTGGTCGAGCTGGAACTACATTGGCGCGTCGGATGATTGTGGTGAGCGCCAGCTTTGTGTGACCTACTGGATGAACCGATTGCAAGGGATCGATCCGGCGACGCCGCTTTTTGTGACGCTGAACCCGCATCAAAAGATAGCCAGTGAGCGGATAATCGCGACATTCGATTATGACCATCCCCTGTTTGATCAGCGAGCGTTGGCGTCTCAAAAGGAGCTTTGGGATCTCCAAGGACGCGGCGGTGTCTGGTTTTGCGGGGCCTACTTCGGCAGCGGATTTCACGAAGACGGACTGCAGTCCGGGCTTGCGGTTGCCGAGGCCATCTCCGGCGAGCGGCGTCCATGGACGGTCCGCGACGATTCTGGCAGGCTCCCCTGCGAGATCGGTTACGCGGCGGCTCAATGATGTCGAGGTCGGCTCTTTACAGCGGCCAGGTGTGCCACGTTCGGTTTAGACCCCGCCGGCATAGGCTTTCCTACAGGGTCTTTTCGCTGCTCCTCGATCTGGACGAGTTGGCTTCGCTGGACAGCAAGTTGCGCCTGTTCGGCCATAATCGCTTTGCTCTGTTCAGTTTTCGCGACAGCGATCACGGGGATGGTGAAGTAGGCGCGCTACGCAGTTGGGTCGAACGGCAGCTTTCCGAGGCCGGGGTGGACGTGAAGCAGCTGCGTATCCGTGTGCTATGTTATCCCCGCATACTCGGCTACGTTTTCAACCCTTTGACGGTCTTTTACTGTGAGGCAAGCGATGGCCAAGTCCGGGCCGTTCTCTATGAGGTCTGCAACACATTCCACGAACGCCATACCTATGTCATTCCGGTGAGCGACGACGAGGGCGGAGCGATCCGGCAGTCGTGCGTCAAAGAACTTTACGTTTCTCCGTTTGTACCCATGGATTGCCGCTATGAGTTCAACCTCAGGCCGCCGGGGGAAACCGTGTTCGTCGGCATAACCGAAAACGATTGTGACGGGCGACTTCTCACGGCTGTATTTTCCGGAGAAAGGGAAGAGATCTCGGATAAGAGGCTTTTTCTAACCTTCCTGAAACACCCCATGATGACAGTAAAAGTAATGGGTGCGATCCATTGGGAGGCGCTCAAGATCTGGCTAAAGGGCATGCCCGTGCATCGTCATCGACCGGCGGACCTGCGGGTCGCCACAACGATTGTCTCCCGTTTCGAACAGAAAGACACCTTGGCATGAGCGAGCTTGATCAGGGTGCGGCATTTTCAATATCGTCGGGCCGCCCGCTGTGGCAAAGAATAGTATGCGGTTGGCTTGCCCGTATCAAACGCGGGCAGTTGCGCGCGGAGTTCCCCTGTGGGGCAGTGCATTTGGTCAAAGGCGACGTCCCCGGTCCGACTGCAGCGATCGTCTTTACGAACTCAAGAGCGGTCTGGCGTATGCTCACGAGCGGCAGCCTCGGGTTTGCTCGATCCTATCTTGATGGCGACTGGGAGACGCCAGACCTGGGAACGCTTATGGATTTGGCGCTTGCCAACGAAGAGACCCTCAAGCCAGCGCTCGCCTCTCGCCCGCTAATAAGCCGCCTCGCTTACCTCCGGCATCTGTTCAGACGAAACTCCCGTGCCGGGAGCCGCCGAAATATCGCGTTCCATTACGACCTCGGGAACGATTTCTACCGCGCATGGCTCGATGAGACGATGACGTACTCTGCCGCCATCTTTGAGCGGCAAGGGCAGTCACTCGGTGAAGCCCAACAAGCCAAGTACGACAGGATCCTGAGTGAGCTGCGAATCGGTCCGCAAGATCATGTTCTTGAGATCGGTTGCGGCTGGGGCGGGTTTATGGAGTACGCGGCCTCGCGCACGGGGTGTCGCATTACCGGGCTGACTTTGTCGAAGGAGCAGGCCGACTTTGCGAGAGCTCGGCTGGCAAACAAGGGATTGTCTCCGTTGGCCCAGGTGCGGCTGCAAGACTATAGGGATTGTGAAGGACGTTTCACCAAGATCGTCTCAATAGAGATGTTCGAAGCCGTGGGAGAGGAGAATTGGCCGGTTTACTTTGAGAAGCTGCGGACGAACCTCGCTCCTGATGGACAAGCGCTGATCCAGGTCATCACGATCGACGAGAGGCGGTATGAGCGGTATCGGCAAAACGCCGATTTCATTCAAACCTATGTATTTCCCGGTGGCATGCTGCCTTCTGCGGCAGTCTTCAGGCAGGAGGCTGTCACTTCCGGCCTACGGGTGCGGGATGCATTTTCTTTCGGCCGTGACTACGAGAAAACCCTGCTCTTGTGGGAAGGTGCTTTCCTCAAAAGTTGGCACAAGATTGAATCCGCTGCATTCGACGAACGGTTCAAGCGCTTGTGGCGCTACTACCTTCACTACTGCGCCGCCGGCTTTCGCAACGGGACCATCGATGTCTACCAGTTCCGGCTCGAACCAACGTGACGGAGGTCAGGTCTGCTCCTCACGCAACATGCGGCGCGTCAAGGCGAACCTCAGGCTTGGAGGAAGCGCCTTCAATAGCTTCAAGACCACTTTCATCCTCCACGGGAATGCGATCTCGAACTTACCCCGCTCAAGCCCGCGCATGATGTATTCCGCCGCACTTTCCGAAGAGATCAGGAAAGGCATTGGAAAGTCATTCTGACGCGTCAAAGGCGTATCGACAAATCCTGGATTGATAATTGTCATCTGAACGCCTTGCCGTTCAAGTTCGGGATAAAGGGCTTCGCACATGTTGATCAAGGCGGCTTTGGTCGCGCCGTAGCCCGCGGCACCAGGAAGACCGGTGTAGCCTGCCACAGATGCCATGACGGCAATCCGTCCCGACCGGCGCGTCGTCATCGCTGGCATGATCGCCTGCAAACAGTTCACGGTTCCCATGATGTTGAGCCCGACCATCTCTCCGATCGCCGCGGCGTCGAAGGTCGACAGGCTATCGCGCCGGTACGTTCCTGCGCCGAAGACCGCAAGGGAAATCGGACCCAGGCGCATTTCAATGTCGCGTACGGTGTTTTCTGCCGCTTCGCGGTCGGTCACATCGAGGGGAAAAGAATGGATTTTGTTCTCCAGTGATCGTGCGAGAGTATCGAGCTCCACCGAGTTGCGCGCGCTTACGGCGACCGTCCAGCCGTCAAGTGCCAAACGGAGTGCAAGCGATTTCCCGATGCCGGAGCTTGCGCCGGTAACCCACGCCACCTTTCGACGATCCGTCTCGTGCAAGGCGTGATTGTTGATTAAATCGCGACCGATAGTCATGGAAACCTACCTCAGTGGGCGATGGGGAAAACGTGTCATCAACCTGGCAGCCGTAGACGAGCGCAATACCGTCAAGTCCGGCCAATAAGCTCTCGTTGGGCCACACGATCGATCGGAAAGCCCCACATGAGCCCGATTGCTGCGAGCTTCGGGACGATTGGTGCCCAGGCGTAAAGCAACGAAAGACCCTTGAGAGCGTCGGGCGACGAACGATCTTGAGCCGGGTCGAAGCCAATCAGACTGAGCATGGGAAACGTCACCCCGACTGCTGTCGCCAGAGAGAGCTTCGTGGCAAGTGCCCACGCCGCGAAATACATGCCGGAACGCTGAGAGCCTGAGACTGCTGTGTCGTTGTCGATTACGTCTGCCTGCATGGATGGAGGCAAAACAAGGTCGAAGGCGAGCAGAAGACCGGTGCACACGCATATCGCACCAAAGGCGACCAGGTCTCCGTCGCCGAGAAATCCTGATACCGCAAAGATCGAGCACGTCACCAGCATAGCGCCGCTCCAGGCCTTGTGCTTGCTCCAGCGCCTTGCGGCCTTTACTGCGAGCGGTACGCCAAGAACTGCGCATGCGAAATAGAGTAGGAGAAACGGGCCGCGCCATTCCGCAGCTCCCAGACGCCCTGAGACAAAGTAAAGAAACAAAGTCGCTGGGATTGCGTTTGCAAATCCATTCAAAAGAAAAGCGGCGATGAGACGCAGGAACGGCCGGTTCTTCGACATGAAAACCAGGCTTTGCATCAGGCCAAACTCCCGCGTCGACCGATTGACGGGTTCGGGGACGAAAACGAAAGCCATAAGCCCTGTGAGCGGAAGCAAGACCGCGACAAGAACGGCTACCGCCTTCAGCCCATCGGCGTTATTTGCCCCAGCCGTCCCAACAGCGAAGGGGAGGCTGATGGCCGATAAAGTCCCGATAAGCGTCGCGCCTTCGCGGAAAGCTGCAACGCGTGTTCGCTCGGCATAGTCGGTTGAAAGTTCTGCCCCCCAGGCAGTGTAGGGCAGAGAGGACCAGGTAAAGCCAAGTGACAAAAGGCCACCCCATATAAGCAGATAACCGAGCCCGATTGTTTGAGGCGGCCAAAAAAGCATGAACGCGGCGACCGCGGTTAGCGGAATTGACGCAAGAAAAAAGCCACGCCGGCGACCGCCAACGCCATTCCACCGGTCGGCAAGCCAGCCGAATATCGGATCACTCGCTGCATCAAGAAGACGAATGGCAAAAAGTGCACCGCCGACGGCCGCGACCGGTAGTCCCATGACTTCGGAGTAAAACGTCGGAACGATGACGAAAAGCGGCAGCGCAAGCGCCGCCAATGGGAACGCTGGAAGCGCATAGAGGATGAGTGTCGAAGGGTGTGACCTGGATGCTCGTCTGCTAGACACTTTCCACATCAGTCACTGTCTCCTGAATTCGACACGCGTCCAGGCAACCGGCAATCCGAATTTCGTCACATAGGCGGTATTGAGGACACGACCGTCATTGTTCAATGTCATGGTGTCGTGAAAGCGAACTTTGTTCTTGCGGTTTTTTGAGTCGAGGAAGACCAGATAGCTGAAGCGCGCGACATTATCTTTAATCCGCACCTGCGTCTCTCCAATCACGTCCTCGCGCGTACCCCTGTATCTGCCGGGTCCATCCTTTATGAACCGCCACGTCTTGCGATCTCGACTGCCGTCATCGAACCTGAAATCTTCCCTGAGCGTCAGGGTGCGGCCGTCCCATTTTCCGACCAACTGGACTTCGAATGTCCTTTTAACCCCGGTGATGCTTTGAAAGCTTCCCTCGGCGCTCGACCTGCCTGTAAAGAAGCTTTCAAGCGAAAAGGACCCGGCGGCCGCTGGCGCAACCAATGCAAGGTTCATGGCGAGGACCGTAAGAAAAACGCTGAAGATGCGCATGCATTTCCTCCGTCAAATCGATTGCGCGGCATAAGCTTCAATTCGCGGCCTCCTTTCGCTGCCACATCAAAGCTCGGGACCTATTCGGGCGATACCGGTCTTTCCGTCGTTCCGGATCCACTTCAGCTTTTTCTGTTCGACCCGGTAGAGCTCAAAACACATCGGGCGACCGTCGTACCAGGTGCGAAACTGCTGGCAGAGACGGTCAGACTGTATCCACCAAGTGCCGGTGTCTTTGGGTTTGACGAACCGGCCGAGGCCCAAAGCTTCGCCGTCACCGTCGACACTGCCACTTCTTCGATAGTTTAGCGGGAATTCCCCACCCAATGGAGCTTCAAGGAAGATGCGCCTGCCGACGATCTCTCCCTTGATCTCGTTTGCTCTGTATTGCTCCGCAGCGGCCTCTGACGGGACGGCTGCGCACACAGCTGCGATCGCTATTGCGGTTCGGAACATGGCTCGTTCGTTCGCTCCCGTTGTTTTTCGTCAGCCTGGATTACGAGAAGTGGGCGCGGTTGGATCAGTCCGGATGAGCCTTGTCGTGATTTCGATAAGCGCCACGATCCGCGCCTCATTCGTATTCGTATAAAAAACTGAAGCTACCGCAGATGCTCCATCGCGTGCCGGAGGCAGTCAGGCGACCCATTACAGCTGGAAGAAAAATACGCCGGTATATTGCCGCCGGAGATTGGAAAAGCTGAAGCAGCTGAAGGATGAGAATGCGCGGCCGGACCCTCGCAGTGGCGATCTGCGACGCAAAATAGCGCTCTGGCTTCGTTGCGCAAAAAAATTAGTCGCGCGCGATCTATTAGCGCGGTTGACATGTCTCTTTTGAGGCAATATAGATTGTGCACAAACTAATCGGGCGCGATAAAAACTCCCTCGTAGCCTGTATTGGACCGAAGCCACAAAGGATATCGTCATGTTTAAACTCGCTGCGACCGTTGCCTTAATCGCCGCTCTCCTGTCCGGCGGGGCTGTTGCCCAGCCCGCAAAGCCCACAGTCGTTCTCGTTCATGGCGCTTTCGCCGATGCGTCGAGCTGGAATGGTGTGACGAAGATCCTTCAGAAAAACGGGTTCACGGTCGTTGCCGCTGCCAATCCACTGCGCAGTGTCGCAGGCGATGCGGCCTATGTTTCAGACATCATCTCGAGCATCAAAGGATCCGTCGTCCTCGTTGGGCATTCCTACGGAGGCCAGGTGATCTCGACCGCGGCAAACGGCAAGGACAACGTCAAGTCGCTGGTCTACGTTGCAGCCTTCGCTCCGGAAGCTGGAGAAGCAGCTGCCGATCTCGCCGGTAAGTTCCCCGGGGGCACGCTTGGCCAAGCGCTCGCCGCCCCGGTAAAGCTGATAGGTGGCGGCGTCGATCTTTCCATCGACCAGGCGAAGTTTCACGACCAGTTCGCCCACGATGTTTCAATCGAGGATGCGGCACTGATGGCCGCCGGCCAGCGCCCGATCACCGAAGCTGCCTTGACGGAAAAGTCAGGTTCGCCCGCCTGGAAGACGCTGCCCTCCTATTTCATCTATGGGGACGGCGACAAGAACATCCCAGCGAAGGCACTCGGCTTCATGGCCGAACGGGCGGCCTCCAAGCACACTGTCGTAATCGAGGGTGCATCCCACGTTGTGATGGTGTCGCAGCCCCAAGCCGTCGCAGACGTGATCGAAGAGGCTGCGAAGTAGTCTCTGAAAACTCCAGTGACCAAAGCCGTCACCCGAGAGGGTGGCGGCTTTGCCGTGACGGGGCGGTTCAGCCATTGCGGCGGCGCCGACGGGCCGAGGCGTGTGCTAGCGCTTCAGTGACAGCATCGGCGAGGCCCTGCTGTTCGACGCCATCCTGCGGGCGAAGCGCCGGTGCTGACGCGCGCGAACCCTGCGTCAGAATGACTGAACGCCAATCGCTAACAGCCGCATCGGGTTGTAGCTCCGGATCCATTTCGCTCGTCAATCAAGCATGATCATGTGAGCCGGCAACTGTTCTTCGAAGAATTTCGAGAAGGTCGCTATGCGGGGCGGCAGCGCTTGATAAGGCGGATAGTATAGGGTCAGCCAAAGTTCCGGGGGCGACCAGCCTTGAAGGACATGGACGAGGCGACCGCTGCGGACTCGCTCCGCGATATGAAATCCCGGAAGCATGGCAACGCCCGCTCCATCGGCGGCCATGTCGGCAAGCACCTCGCCGCTGTTGGCGCTGAACGCCCTCCCGGCCGTGATGGTCGTGCTCGATCCGCCATCAGAAAGGTGCCAGGTCTCCCGCCTGCTTTCGCCGCTGTATGCAAGGCAGTCGTCCGGCGTCAACTCGCTCGGGTGGTCCATCTCGGTGAACCGGGTGCCCGGCGCCGCCACCAAAATTCTCGGCACGGCCCGGATCTTGCGCCATATCGTAAACTTGTCCGATGGCTGGGATGAGATGCGGATCGCGAGATCGTAGTCATCATCGACGATGTTGACCAAGCCGTCCGAGAGCGAGATTTCAAACGACATTTTTGGATAGAGTTCTCGAAAGCCGGACAGGATCGACGGTAGAACGGTTTTACCGAGCCAAGTCGGAGCGCTTATTCGCAAGCGACCCTGGTCCGCCTTATGAGCGTTTCTTACGTCGCGTCTGGCGCTTTCCAGCGCCTCTAGGGACGGCTGGATTTGCGCGGCAAAGACGGCGCCGTCCGTCGTCAGCGAAACCTGGCGCGTTGTCCGCACAAACAGCTGCACGCCGAGATCGTCTTCGAGCGCGGCGATCGCCCGCGTAACTGCGGCCGGCGTCATATCAAGCTCGCGTGCAACCTGCGCGAAGTTGCGCTTCTCAGCCGCCATAAGGAAGGTCTTCAGGGCTTTGTAGTCGTTCATCGCATTGTTTCAATTTTTGCAATTCATTCGAGATAAATATTGCAATTCTTTGCGCCAATCAACCCGGCTATAACCTTGTCTATCGACGGACAACGTCAACGGAAAGGGCACTGGCCATGATCAAGGATATCAAGGGACTGCATCACGTCACTTCGATGGCGTCGGACGCGCAAAAGAACAACAGGTTTTTCACCAACACGCTCGGCCTGCGCCGGGTGAAGAAGACGGTCAACTTCGACGAGCCCAGTGTCTACCACCTCTATTACGGTGATGAGTTGGGCACGCCCGGAACGGTCATGACCTACTTTCCCTTTCCCCATATAATGACCGGACGGCCCGGTGTCGGCGAAGTCGGCGAAACCCAGTTCTCTATCCCGAAAGGAACGCTTAGTTTCTGGAAGGAGCGCCTGGTTGCTCAAGGTGTCGGTGGCATGCAGGCTGAAACGGTCTTCGGCGCAGAGCGCTTGCGCTTCACAGGCCCTGATGGCGATGGCCTCGCTTTGGTCGAAACGGCTATCGACGGGCGGGCGCCATGGCTTGGTGAGGGTATCTCGGAGGACAACGCCATTCGCGGCTTTACCGGCGCCCGTTTCAATCTGCACGACACTGCTGCGACCGAGGAATTGCTGCGCTTTATGGGCTATGAGATTGCCGGAGTGGAAGGAGACGTCACGCGATTGATCCTTCCTGGTGGCAACGGTGCAGACACCATTGAACTGGCGGCCTTGCCGAAGACGCCATTCGCCCGTCAGGGGGCGGGTTCGGTCCACCATATCGCTTTTGCGGTCGAAAATCGGGAAAAGCAACTCGAAGTGCGCAAGGCCCTGATGGATACCGGCTACCAGGTAACCCCCGTCATCGACCGGGACTATTTCTGGGCGATCTATTTCCGGACACCCGGTGGTATCTTGTTCGAGATTGCAACGAACGAGCCCGGCTTCGACCGTGACGAGGACACCGCCCATCTCGGCGAGGCGTTGAAGCTTCCGAACCGTTACGAGCCTTTCCGCAACAAGATCGAGGCCGGTCTGGTTCCGCTTGCCGCTTAGAACCCGCCGAATCTGATACGCACGACTTAACCAACCGACAACCTTGAGCCGGCTACTCGCGCCAGCCGGCTCGTCTCCGAAACCCTTCTCATTTCAACCGTCGCACGCCGGCGACACCAAACGGAGTATTCCAGATGTCCAAGCTCGAAGTTCTGACCCCGCAAAACAGCCAGCTTATCTTTATCGACCAGCAGCCGCAGATGGCTTTCGGCGTGCAGTCGATCGATCGCCAGGCTCTGAAGAACAACGTCGTCGGCCTCGGAAGGGCTGCCAAGATCTTCAACATCCCGACGACGATCACCACTGTCGAAACCGAGTCCTTCTCCGGCCACACCTATCCTGAACTGCTCGCCGTGTTCCCGGAAAACGACATCCTTGAGCGCACTTCGATGAACTCCTGGGATGACCAGAACGTCCGTGATGCCCTGGCGAAGAACGCCGCCAACGGTCGCAAGAAGATCATCGTCTCGGGGCTCTGGACCGAGGTCTGCAACACCACCTTCGCGCTTTCAGCCCTCCATGATGTTCCGGACTACGAAATCTACATGGTCGCCGACGCGTCGGGCGGCACCTCGGCCGACGCCCACAAATATGCGATGGACCGCATGGTCCAGGTTGGCGTCATTCCGGTCACCTGGCAGCAGGTCCTGCTCGAATGGCAGCGCGATTGGGCTCGCAAGGAAACCTACGACGCCGTCACTTCGCTGGTGAAGGAGCACTCCGGTGCCTATGGCATGGGCATCGACTATGCCTACACCATGGTCCACAAGGCCGGCGAACGCGTCACCCACGGAAAGCGGATCGGCCCGAACCCGGTCAAGTGATGCAGTAGGCAGCCGCTCTGACCGGGTCGAACCGGTAAGGGCGGCAGCCTCAACAGGTGAGGATCACCCGCATGAAACTTTACCTCATGTCACTCGGCGCCGGACTTCTGGTCGGAATCGTCTACAGCCTCCTCAATGTCCGTTCGCCAGTCATTGCCCTTGTCGGCCTTCTTGGGATTCTGCTCGGCGAACAGATCGTCCCCTTTGCCAAGACCCTGTGGAGCAACGAGACGGCGGCAATCTCGTGGATCAACCAGGTCAAGCCGCACATGTTCGGCCACCTCCCGGGCGGACAGACAGCGGCTCGCAAAGTTAACGATCGCGAGAGTGTCTGATCATGCCGACAAGACGCTCGTTCCTCGGTGCCGCCTCGTCGCTGGCGCTGCCCGCTCTCTTCTCGTCGGCCCGCACCGCCGGCGCCCAACAGACCGGAGATACTTCGATGACGCCCGACCTGATCCTTCACAGCGGCCTCGTGACGACGCTCGACCGCGCCAATCCGACTGCCACTGCCGTTGCCGTCAAGGATGGCCTGATCCTCGCTGTCGGTGACGACAGGACGATCATGGCGCTGGCAGGCTCAGGCACAAAGACCATCGACCTCAAGGGCAAGCGCGTCCTGCCGGGCCTGAACGACAATCATACCCACGTCGTGCGTGGCGGCCTCAACTTCAACATGGAGCTGCGCTGGGACGGCGTGCGCTCGCTTGCCGATGCGATGGACATGCTGAAGCGGCAGGTGGCGATCACGCCGGCGCCGCAATGGGTGCGGGTCGTCGGCGGCTTCACCGAGCACCAGTTCGCCGAAAAGCGGTTGCCGACGATCGATGAGATCAACGCGGTCGCGCCCGATACGCCGGTGTTCCTGCTGCATCTCTATGACCGGGCGCTGCTCAATGCCGCGGCGCTCCGCGCCGTCGGCTACACCAGGGACACGCCGAACCCGCCGGGCGGCGAGATCACTCGCGATGCCAGCGGCAACCCGACGGGGCTGCTCTTGGCCAAGCCCAATGCCGGCATCCTCTATTCGACGCTCGCCAAGGGGCCGAAGCTGCCCTTCGATTACCAGGTCAACTCGACCCGTCATTTCATGCGCGAGCTCAACCGGCTCGGCGTCACCAGCGTCATCGACGCCGGCGGCGGCTTCCAGAACTACCCGGATGACTATGCCGTCATCCAGAAGCTCTCGGACGAGGGCCAGATGACGGTCCGCCTTGCCTACAACCTCTTCACCCAGAAGCCGAAGCAGGAGAAGGACGACTTCCTGAAATGGACGTCGTCGGTCAAGTACAAGCAGGGTAACGACTATTTCCGCCACAACGGTGCCGGCGAGATGCTGGTGTTTTCCGCCGCCGACTTCGAGGACTTCCGCGAGCCGCGCCCGGACATGCCGCCGGAGATGGAGGGCGAACTCGAAGAGGTCGTGCGCATTCTTGCGGAGAACCGCTGGCCCTGGCGACTGCATGCCACCTATGACGAGACGATCACCCGTGCGCTCGACGTCTTCGAGAAGGTCAACCAGGATATCCCGCTTGAGGGCATCAACTGGTTCTTCGACCATGCGGAGACGATCTCTGACCGCTCGATCGACCGGATCGCCGCCCTTGGCGGCGGCATCGCCGTGCAGCACCGCATGGCCTATCAGGGCGAGTACTTCGTCGAGCGCTACGGCCATGGTGTCGCTGAAGCGACGCCGCCGGTGGCCAAGATGCTGGCAAGGGGCGTCAACGTCTCCGCCGGCACCGATGCGACCCGCGTCGCATCCTACAACCCCTGGGTTTCGCTGTCGTGGATGGTGACCGGCAAGACTGTCGGCGGCCTGCAGCTCTACCCGCGCGCCAACTGCCTCGATCGCGAGACGGCGCTTCGGATGTGGACCGAGAAGGTGCAGTGGTTTTCAAACGAGGAAGGCAAGAAAGGCCGGATTGAGAAGGGGCAGTTCGCCGACCTCATCGTGCCGAACAAGGATTTTTTCAACTGCGCCGAGGACGAGATTTCCTTCCTCACGTCAGAGCTCACGATGGTCGGCGGCAAGATCGTCTATGCGGCCGGCGAATTTGCCTCTCACGACGAGAACAAGGTGCCGCCGGCAATGCCCGACTGGTCGCCGGTCCGCACCTTCGGCGGTTATGCCGCCTGGGGTGAGCCCGAGGGCGCCGGAAAGCGCTCGCTCCGGCGCACCGCGATCACGTCGTGCGGCTGCGCCAGCGATTGCGACGTCCATGGCCACGATCATGCCGGCGCCTGGACGTCGAAACTGCCGATCGCCGACCTTAAGGGTTTCTTCGGCGCGCTTGGATGCTCCTGCTGGGCGGTGTGAAGGCACGCAAATCATGCATGAACACCAAAACGGGCAGCTCGGTCGCTGCCCGTTTTGGTGTTTGGCTGGAGCACATGCAATGCGCTTCTATTGTTGCAAAAAATGCAATTAAATAGCAAATATTGATGCAATTGTTGGTAGGGAACTTCCCGGTCAATATCGCTCTATCAGACGAACCACATAGCCGGTTTCAGAAACAGCGACGATCGCAGGAGCAAAAATGATCCATCACCCGACCTCTTCAATCCGTGGGCATTTTGCCGAAGTCATCGCGGCTCCCGCAATGCGGACCGCGGCGCTGCTTGCCCTTTGCGCCGCCTACATTCAGGGGCCGCTTGCCAAGACCTTCGACTTTGATGGCGCGATCGCCGAGATGGCGCATTTCGGTCTTCATCCGCCGGCGTTCTTCGCGGTTGCTGTCATCGGCTTTGAGCTTGCGGCTTCGGCCATGGTGGTATCAGGCATCCTGCGTTGGGCTGGCGCGCTGTCACTCGCGGGGTTCACTCTTCTTGCAACCTTCATTGCCCTTCGCTTCTGGGAAATGGCACCGGGCATGGATCGCACGATGGCCGGCAATGCCTTCTTCGAGCATCTCGGCCTCGCCGGCGCATTCGTCATTGTCGCCGCAATCGATCTGACAAAAGGAGATCGCAAATGAGCGACAAAAAATCTGTCGGCGGAAGCTTCGCTCCCCTGGCTCAACCGGTTTTCGCGGTCCTTTGGACGGCCACAGTCCTGGGCAATACCGGCAGCTTCATGCGTGACGTTGCCAGCTCGTGGCTCATGACTGACCTGTCCGCTTCAACTGCCGCAGTTGCGATGGTGCAGGCGGCGGGAACCTTGCCTATTTTCCTGCTCGCCATCCCGGCCGGTGTGCTCACCGACATCCTCGATCGGCGCAAGTTCCTGATTGCTGTTCAGATCTTGCTTGCCTCCGTCAGTATCAGTTTGATGGTTCTGGCGCAGACCGGAATGCTCTCCGTCAGCGCACTGATCGGTCTGACCTTCCTCGGCGGCATCGGTGCCGCACTGATGGGGCCGACCTGGCAGGCGATCGTTCCAGAACTGGTCAAGCGAGAAGACGTCAAAAGCGCCGTGGCGCTGAACTCACTCGGGATCAATATCGCACGATCGATCGGCCCCGCGGCAGGCGGACTTTTGCTTGCCGCGTTTGGCGCAGGCGTCACCTATGGTGCCGACGTGGCCAGCTACATCATCGTCATCGCCGCGCTTCTCTGGTGGCCACGGGCAAAAAGCGCCAACGATGCGTTGTCTGAAAACTTCTTTGGCGCATTCCGTGCCGGTCTCCGCTACACCCGCGCCAGTCGTCCACTGCATGTCGTCCTGCTGCGTGCCGCGATCTTTTTTGCCTTTGCGAGCGCGGTCTGGGCACTTTTGCCGCTGGTCGCCCGCCAACTCCTGGGTGGGGACGCAAGCTTCTACGGCATTCTGCTCGGCGCTGTCGGTGCCGGTGCGATCGCAGGAGCATTGGTCATGCCGAAGCTGCGTGACCGGCTGAGCGCCGATGGACTGTTGCTCGGGGCGGCCGTTGTCACCGCGATCGTCATGGCCGTACTTTCGCTTTCCCTCCCGAAGTGGGTTGCCATCATCGCCCTTCTGTTCCTCGGTGGTGCATGGATCACCGCGCTGACAACCCTCAATGGCGCAGCACAGGCCGTTCTCCCCAACTGGGTGCGTGGTCGCGGTCTTGCGGTCTACCTCACCGTTTTCAACGGGGCGATGACCGCCGGCAGCCTTGGCTGGGGTGCAGTTGGCGAAGCAGCGGGTATCCAGGGGACGCTGCTGATCGGCGCTGCCGGACTGCTTGCCGCCGGCTTCATCATGCACCGACTGAAGCTGCCAGCCGGCGATGTGGATTTGGTGCCTTCGAACCATTGGCCGGAACCGCTTGTTGCCGAACCTGTCGCTCATGACCGTGGTCCCGTCCTGATCCTGATCGAGTACCAGGTCGAAAAACATCACCGCCGCGCCTTCCTCCATGCGCTCGACACGCTCTCCCAGGAACGTCGCCGCGATGGTGCCTATGGCTGGGGCGTGACCGAAGACTCCGCCGACCCGGAAAAGATGGTTGAGTGGTTCATGGTGGAATCCTGGGCGGAACACCTTCGCCAGCATCAGCGGGTTTCCAACGCCGACGCAGACTTGCAGGGCAAGGTTCTGACCTATCACAAAGGCCCGGAGAAGCCAGTGGTTCGACACTTCCTGAGCATCAATCGGCCTGGTCAGGCCTGATGTGACGACATCGGGGAGGGGAGCGCAATGCTCCCCTCGTGTTCGTGGGGAACCGTTTGGTTCGGAGCGGCCGCCGCAAGACCCCTTGCTCAAAACCTCAGCCCACCTGTTCTGCGGCGCAACCGCACCGTCAAAGGTTTGAGCCGGCTTCCGTCGAGGGCATAGATCACGTCTAGCGCCTCTCGCACTGAGTTGCCGTAGGTGCCGCCTTGCGCCGCCCCGGCGCGGACCCTGAACTTGCCCTTCATGAATTCTGGCGTATCGAATGACTTGGACGAATCGGTCACCCGAGCCGCCTCGTCTCCAATCTCCTTCTCGGTCGCCACCGGCACATCACGCATGAGCGCTCTGTGGTGGAAGCCAATCAACGGATGAAGAAGGAACGGAAGGCGGCGTTTCCACATACGTTCGTGGCATGTCTGTCATTGTTAAAAAGACTTGGTTAGGGACCAGGTCCCTTTTCTCGGTAGAGGCCGGTGCCGCCGGTTGCCGTCTTCTATCTCTTTTGGACAGACAGCGCCAAACAGGCGAGACACCATCGTCACGCCGAGGAGGAAAGGACAGCCGTTGCGAGTACCTCAAGGCGTATTCCGCTGGAGAGAAGATCGACTACGACGGTGGCACGAACCGGATAAGGTGCAGTAAAGAACTCCCGGTAAATCCTATTCATGCCGCCTGCATCCGCCTTATCCGTGAGATAGGCCTGGATCTGCACAACATCGGCAAGTGTTCCGCCGGCCGCTTCGAGCGCCTGTCGGAGGTTCAGGAACACCTGGCGTGCCTGTGTCTCGATGTCACCGGTAATGGGTTCGCCCGTCGTCGGATTCTTTGCAATATGCGCGGATCGCACGATGCGGCCTGCCTTGACCGTAGCGCTCAAAGGCGCCTTTGACGAAGCGATACCGGTTTCGACTTTCTCAAACATGATCGGCCACTTTAAGCTCTGTTGCCGAGAACGGCGTGGGCAAGGATTTCGATGCGAAGGCCTTCGGCCAAAAGCTCCTTTACCACCACGGTCGCACGCACCGGATAGGGCTCCTTGAAGAACTCGGCGTAGACCTTGTTCATTCCTGGTGCGTCCGATCTTTCAGTGAGGAAAACCTGAACCTGCACGACATCGGCCAGCGTGCCGCCCGCAGCACGGATCGCGATGTCGAGATTTCCAAGCGTTCGGCGCGTCTGGGTTTCGATGTCACCTGTGACGAGGTCGCCATTCACCGGGTCTTCGGAAATATGGACCGACCAGACGAGATTGCCGGCGCGCACGACCTCGCTGACTGGCGCGTCTGAGGGGTCTGATCCGGTATCGATGGCTTCAAACATTTTGTTCTCCAAGAAAGTAAGGCTGCTCATTCGGGCCGCGCGTCGAAGCGGGTCACGAATTTCGTGTTGAGATAGCCGTCAAAGGTTTCAGTCCCACCTTCGCTACCATAGCCGCTGTCGTTGATGCCACCGAAAGGCGTTTCGGGTAGCGCCAGGCCGAAGTGATTGATGCTGACCATCCCGGCGGCAAGCGCTTTTGCGGCGTGCTGGGCTCGACTGCTGGAGGCGGTGAACACGTAAGACGCAAGGCCGAAAGGAAGGCTGTTGGCGCGCCGCATCACGTCGTCAAAACCAGAAAAAGGCGCGACGACCGCAATGGGTCCAAAGGGCTCCTCGTTCATCAGCCGCAACGCGTCGGAACCACCGGCAACCACCGTCGGCGCATAGAAAAAGCCGGCGTCGCCGATGCGACTGCCGCCGGTCACGATCTCCGCTCCCCGTTCGCGGGCATCCTGTACGAAGCCTTCCATAGCCGTGACCCGGCGGGCGTGGCAGAGCGGACCCATCTGCACTCCTTCGGCAAAGCCATAGCCAACCTTCGTGGCGGCCACCTTGTCGGCGAAGCGCGCTAGGAAACGGTCATATGCTCCTGTTTGAACGTAGAAGCGGGTCGGCGAAACGCAGACCTGTCCGGCATTGCGGACCTTTTGCGCGGCAAGCGCGTCGGCAGATGCTTCAACGTCGGCATCGTCGAAGACGATAACCGGAGCGTGGCCGCCAAGCTCCATCGTGGAGCGCTTCATATGGCGGCCTGCGAGCGAAGCAAGCAGCTTGCCGACTTCGACGGACCCCGTAAACGAGATCTTCTTCACCTCGGGCGCCGAAAGCAGCGTTTCGGAAATATGCGAAGACGATCCCCAGACGATATTGAGGCAACCGTCCGGCAGACCCGCCTCCTGCATAAGCCGGCCGATCGCGACCGTGGAGGAGGGCGATTCCGCCGGCCCTTTGAGGATTATCGTGCAGCCGCTTGCCAAGGCTGCCACGACCTTGCGCAGTGCCTGGCTAAACGGGAAATTCCAAGGGGTAAATGCGATGCAGACGCCGACGGGTTCGCGCGTGACCGCCTGCTGTACACGTGGATCTCGCGAAGGGATAAGGCGACCATAGATGCGCCGCGCTTCCTCCGCATGCCAATCGGCATGGTCGGCGGCAAATCGGATCTCACCGATTGCTTCCGTCAGCGGTTTGCCCTGGTCAAGCACCATGTTGCGGCCGACCTCCTCGGCGTGCGTGCGAGCAAGATCGGCGAAGCGCCGCAGGATCTGCCCGCGGTCGAGCGGTGAGCGATCCTTCCAGCTTCCGAACGCCCGCTGCGCGGAGGCGACGGCCGCCGCTAGGTCGGCGTCGGTGGCGCAGGGCAAATAGCCGATGACCGCTCCGCTTGCCGGGTCGATGACCGCGTCCTGCCCCTCGGTCTCGTAAATCCAGCGGCCGCCGATCAGCATGCCGAGCCGTTCATAGGAATGTGGCGGACGGGTGGACATGTCGATCTCCGGCATCACGCGATGTAGCCTTGGCTGCGCGCCCACGAAAGCGTGTCGTCGAGAGCAAGCTGCATGCGTGCCATGAGATCGTCGATCTGCTTCTCGTTGATGATCATGGCCGGGCACAGGCTCACCATGTCGCCAAGACCACGCGTGAGGACGCCGCGCTCGGTTGCGAACTTGCCGGCATGGTTGGCGACCTGCCAGGCAGGTGGGAAGTTCTCTTTCGTTACCTTGTCCTTGACGAATTCGAGGCCCGCGACAAGACCCACACCGCGGGCTTCACCGATCAGCGGATGTTCGCCAAGCTTTCGAATGCCCTCCTGAAAGCGCGGGCCGACGGCGCGGATGTGGGAGACGATGTCTACCTCCTGGTAGATAGTCAGGGCCTCCAGAGCCACGGCCGCGGCGACCGGATGACCACCATAAGTAAAGCCATGCGAGAATGTTCCGATCTTGCGGCTCTGGTCGAGGAGGACGTCAGAGATCGTCTCGTTGATCATCAGCGCGGAGATCGGCATGTAGGCGGCCGAAAGCTGCTTTGCGCAACTGATCATGTCCGGTTTCAGCCCGTAGGTTTCCGACCCGAACATGTTACCGGTACGCCCAAAGCCGCAGATGACTTCATCTGCCACCAGAAGGATGTCGTACTTTTTCAGAACCGTCTGGAGCTTCTCGAAATAGGTCTTTGGCGGCGTGATCACTCCACCGGATACCATGACCGGTTCAGCGAAGAAGGCGGCCACCGTTTCCGGGCCTTCCTCAAGGATCATCTGTTCGAGGTTGCCGACTAGCCTGGTTGCGAAGTCTTCCTCGCTCTCTCCGGGTTCAGCAAACCGCCAGTAATGCGGGCAGTCCGTGTGCAGAATATTGGCGATCGGCAGATCGAAGTCGCGATGGTTGAACGGAAGGCCGGTGAGGCTTGCGGTCGCGACCGTCACACCGTGATAGGCCTTGCGGCGCGAAATGATCTTCTTCTTCTCAGGCCGTCCGACCGCGTTGTTGTAGTACCAGACCAGCTTGATCGCCGTGTCGTTCGCTTCGGAACCGGAACCGGCAAAGAAGACCTTCGACATGGGTACCGGCGCCATTTCGAGCAGCTTCTCTGCAAGGCGGATACCCGGTTCCGTCGATTTGTGGGCGAAGGAATGATAGAATGGCATCGTCTTCAGCTGCCGCGTCGCCGCTTCCACCAAACGCGGCTCGCTGAAGCCGAGCCCCGCGCAGAAGAGGCCAGCAAGACCCTCGATGTAACGTTTTCCCTGATCGTCGACGACGTAAATGCCCTCACCACCGGTGATTACATGCGGCCCCACTTCCTGGTGAACCGCAAGGTTGGTGTAGGGGTGCACGAGACTTTGCCGATCCAGGGCGTGAAGGGAGTTGGGACGGTCGTTCATGGCAGGCTCCAGGCTATGCTTGATTGCGCTTTGCGATTGTCAGGCGATGACGTGCACATCTTCGCTGCGCCAGGTGACGTGGCACTCGGAAGCACCGTCAAGCCTTCGTGCATCGACGCCGGGCACGCGCATGCGGATCGCTTGCGCGCCGAGTTTGCCGATGACCAGCAGGTTGTCACCATAGTTGATAGTGCTGTCGATCTTCATCGCCTGACGGCTTGGATCCGCTCCGTCGGCGAGGCGGATCATCTCCGGGCGCAACAGCAATTCGGCTTTGCTGTTGCGGTCACCGCCTGCAGCTTTGGTGTCGACGACGCCGACTGGCGTCTCGTAGCGGCCATCGCCAAGCGAGGAAGCTCCGAGGATGTTGCTGTCGCCGATGAACGAGGCAACGAAGTGGGTCTTCGGCGCGAAATAGATCTCGTTTGGGGTGCCTACCTGCTCGATGCGTCCCTCGTTGAAAACGGCGATCCGGTCCGACATTGTCATGGCTTCCGACTGGTCGTGGGTGACGTAGACCATGGTGACGCCGAGGTCGCGGTGGATGCGTTTCAACTCCACCTGCATGTGCTCGCGAAGCGCCTTGTCGAGCGCGCCGAGCGGTTCGTCGAGCAGAATGATATCGGGCTCAAAGACAAGTGCGCGGGCAAGGGCCACACGCTGTTGTTGTCCGCCGGATAATTCCGAGGGAATGCGTCTCTCGAAACCTTGCAGGCCGACCTTGGCCAGCGCCTCCCGCGAGCGCCGTTCTTTCTCGGCCTTCTCCACACCGCGCATGCGCAGGGGAAAGGCGACGTTGTCGGCAATCGTCATGTGCGGGAAGAGGGCGTAGTTCTGGAAGACCATGCCGATATTGCGCTTGTGCGGCGGCAGCTTGTCGATGGCGCGTTCGCCGAGCCGGATTTCTCCGCTCGTCGGATGCTGGAAGCCGGCAATCATCATTAGCGTCGTGGTCTTGCCGGAGCCGGAGGGACCAAGGAAGGAGACGAACTCGCCAGCCTTGATCTCGAGCGACACGTTGTCGGCCGCCATATGCTTGCCGTCGTAGCTCTTGTTGACGTTGCGGAGTGTGAGAGAACGGGCGTTCATGGCTGTGCTCCTTGATCAGGATGCCGCCGCAGCGGTGTTGGTGGCGCCGTTTTCGAGCGGCTGACGTGTTGTCCCGGACCGGCGGCGCACAAATTGCGGCGCAAGCCAGACACAGACGCCAGCCAGAACGAGCAGAAACAGGAAAGAGGATGCCGCCGAGATGGTTGGGTCTGCCTCCTGGCGGACGGCGTTGAACATCTGGCGCGGCAAGGTCGCCCTGTCGCGGCCGGAGATGAAGAGCGCGATCACCGCTTCGTCGAAGGAAGCGATAAAGGCAAAGAGACCGGCGACGGTGAAGGCGGGACGCAGGATTGGGAAGGTCACCAACCGGAATGTCGTGAAGGGCGACGCGCCAAGGTTCATGGCAGCCCGCTCGACGGACCGGTCGAACCCTTTGAGTGCCGCCGTCAGGATCAGGGTCGCCATCGGCATGGCGATGCAGCTATGGGCAAGGATGACGCCAAGGTAGCTCTGCACGAGGCGAAGTTGACC
Organism: Ensifer sp. EB106-05-01-XG146; assembly: GCF_058791875.1. Classification (NCBI taxonomy): domain Bacteria; kingdom Pseudomonadati; phylum Pseudomonadota; class Alphaproteobacteria; order Hyphomicrobiales; family Rhizobiaceae; genus Ensifer; species Ensifer sp. EB106-05-01-XG146. The sequence continues at coordinate 1,290,258 of NZ_JBYTDX010000003.1, read as the reverse complement.
GAAGTACATGTAGTAGCCGAGCGCCATGACGATGGTCGGCACGATCATTGGCAGCATGATCAGGAGATTGAACAATTCACGGCCGAGGAAGATATGCCGCACCAGTGCGAAGGACGCGGGGATGGCAAGGCAGAGCGTCACCAGTACCGTTCCAAGACCGATGATGACGCTGTTGATGAGTGGCTCAGTCCAGTTGGGGTCCGAGAAGAAGTTGATGTAGTTGGCAAGCGTGTAGCCGGGCGGCGGGAAGGTTAGCGACGCAGCCGAGCTGAACGACATTGGGATGACGATGAACATCGGTGCAGCGACAAAAAAAGCGATGAGGAGCGCAAGCGCGCGAACGAACGGGTTCATCGGCCACCTCCTGCCCATAGCCGGTTAAGTCCGAAGAAGCGGTTGTAGAGCGCGTAAACTGCGAGCGTCAGACCGAGCAACACGATCGAGATTGCCGAGCCAAGCCCGAAGTCGAGTGTCTGTTCGATCTGGTCGCCGATGATACCTGCGATCATCTGGTCGCGCGGGCTGCCGAGCAGCACGGGCATCACATAGAAGCCGAGGCAGGAGATGAAGACGAGCGTGCAACCGTTGACGATGCCCGGTGCCGAAAGCGGCAGATAGACTGCGAGGAAGGCACGAAGCGGGCTCGCGCCGAGGCTTTCCGCAGCGCGAACATAGAGAGGATCGATGCGCTTCATGACCGAGAACAGCGACATGGTCATGAAAGGAATGAGCGCGTGGGTCATGGAAAGCGTTGCGCTGAACGTGGTGAAGAGTAGCTTCGGCGCAGGATCGAAGCCGAGCCAGGTAAGGAGTGCCGTGACCGGCCCCTGGTTGCCGAGAATGACCATCCAGGCATAGGTGCGCACGAGATAGCTCGTCCAGAAAGAAAGGGCGACCACGGTCAGGAGAAAGGTGGCGAAGCGTTTGGATCCGTTGGCGGCAGCATAGGCGAGCGGATAGGCGAAGAGGAGCGCAAGAGCGGTGACGAGGAAGGCGGTCCTGAACGTCTGATAGAGCACGGACGCAAACAGGCTCGAATGCAGAAGCCGTGCGAAGTTCTGCAGGCCGACCACCGGCTGCGAGATGCTCATCCAGCCGACATAGGCAAGCGGCACCAGGAAGAACACCGCAAGGAAGACCGCTGCCGGGGCCATCAGCGGTATCGGCCCCTCCGCAATGGGCGAAAACGATCTCTGTTTCATGTCAATGCTCCCTCAGTACCCTGATCGGGAAACCCCGATCCACACGCCGGCGGCGGCGGGCCGCCCCTAGGCAATGCACCTGTTTCTTAGACCAACCCGGTTCCGTTTCTCGCGGAACCGGGAGGGTTGCATCAAAGACCGACCCAGCTTTCGAACCGGCTGCTCAACTCGTCGATCTGTGCCGTCAGCTTGGCGCCATCAAGCATGACGGCGCGGGCGAGGTGATCGGGATAAGTCGGCATGGTCTTGGCCACCTCAGCTGGGATGAAATCGAACGATTTCGGGTTCATCGGGCCATTCTGGTCGGCGATGCAGAACTTCGCGAGCCCTTCTGCATTCTGGCCGATATGGCTGATCAGCTTGAAGCCGTTTTCGGCACGCGGGCTATCCTTGGCGACGATCCAGCATGCCTGGTCGACAATCGCCTGATCCCAGACGATCTCGATCGGCTCCTTGGAAGCCTTCTTGGCGCCGGCGGCATCGCTGTCCCAAAGGCCGGCCATGTCGACCTCGCCGTCGGTCAGGATTTGGCGGGCCTGCGGGCCTGCTGTCCACCAGACACGCACGTTGTCCTTGACCTTGTCGAGCGAGGCGAAGGCACGGTCGAGATCATAAGGGAACAGTTGGTCCGGGGAAACGCCGTCGGCGAGCAGGGCGATGGCGAGTACGCGGGCGGCGTGGCGCTGCAGGCTGCGGTTGCCCGGGAATTTTTCAACGTTGAAGAAGTCGGCCCAGTTCTTCAGACCATCCGGGTACTTCGTCTTGTTGAACGCGAGCTGCGTGGCAAAGCCGTGAGTCGACAGGCCGTTTTCATAGATGGCGCCCTGCCAAAGTTTGGACGCATCGACATGGTCTCCGAGCGTTTCCAAGAGGCCGGCTGCATTCGCACGGGCGACGTCGGCGACGCCCAGCGTCGTGACGTCAAACTCAAAGACGCCGGTCGTCTTCTGCGCGGCGAGCTTGGCAAACGAGATCGGCGAAACCGTGCGGATCTCGATGCCGGTGTCGGCCGTGAACGGATCGAAGAGGAACTTCTTAACGGAAGCTTCCCAGTCGCCGCCCCAGGTGTTGACATAAAGTACATTGTCCGCAGCACTTGCGCGGCGCACGAGGGGTGAGGCGAGCATGGCGGCCCCAAAAAGACCAGCACCGAGCACTGCGCGTCGCGACACCGGTATTGCCGATGCTTTCTTGAACGTGTCCATTCGTTGTTCTCCTTAGTCGAACGGTCGTTGATTGCTGTTCCCCGTGGCCGCTCGCGAGCCTGGCGGCGGCCCTTCTTTCGTTGGAAATTCGTTTCCGTAACCGGTCAGTCGGCGCGGAAGACCTCGCCGTAAAGACGCAGCCAGTTGTCTCTGAGGATCTTGTTCGCCTCTTCCTGATTGAAACCGACCCGAAGGAGCGCCGGCGCTACGTCCTGAAGGTTTTCCGGTTTGAGTAGCCATTCCGGCTTCGGCACCGCACCAGGCGTGGCCGCCGAACCCGCGCCGTACTGAACGGATCGTGTCCAGCGGCCCTTTCGCATCCAGTCGTAGTCACGCTGGGTGTGGTTGTGGGAAATGTCGGTGCCGATACCAACATGGTCGATGCCGGCGATATCGACCGTTCGCGCCACCATCTCGCACCAGCCGTCGACCGTGGCGCAGGCGCTGGCGGGCGTGATGTTGCGGTAGGCTACGCAACCGATCACACCACCGCGGGCGGCAAGCGCCTTGATTACGCGGTCGGACTTGTTGCGCTTGTGCTCAAAGAGCGAGGCGGCGTTGGCATGAGTGATGGCCACGGGCTTTTGCGACCATTCGATCGCGTCCAGCGTCGTCTTGTCGCCGACATGCGACAGATCGACCAGCATGCCGACCCGGTTCATTTCGCGCACGACGTCCCGGCCGAACCGGGCCAGGCCGCTGTCATTTTCCTCGTAGCAGGACCCACCGAGTTCGTTCTGGTTGTTGTAGGTGAGCTGGACAACGCGCACACCAAGTTCGGCAAAGAACTCCACATAGGCGATGCGGTCTTCGAAGAGATTGGAGTTCTGATAGCCGAGCACAACAGCGAGCTTTCCTTCCTGCTCGGCGCGCTCGATATCGGCGGCGGTGCGGGCGATCAGGACGATGTCGGCGTTCTCACGCTCCATGTCGCGCCAGCGGGCAAGGGAATCGAGCGATTCCATTGTCCCCTCCCAGAAGCCGAGCGTCGGGGTGACGGCGCTGTAGCCGCCGCGTTGCAGGGCCTGGAAGGACGAGCGGTCAAAGTGGCCGCATTGCAGAGCATCGATGATCATGGTTATTCCATTCAGTGTTTGCCGGAAGCAGCGCTCTTGGGCGCGTCGGCCAGAAGCAGGGAAAAATCGGTCTCGTCTTCGTCCTGGCGGCCGATGACCTTGCCGTCGGCCTCGACGATGATCGGGCCGGCATGGCGACGCGAAAGATAGCTGTCGGGCGCAAGGGCTTCCGCCGAGCGATGGTAGAGTTCCCACCAAGTCGCGGCGTCGACGGCAACGCCATTGCGGCGGATCTTGTCGAGAAGGGCGATTTCATCGGGATCAGGCGCTTGTGTGATTGCGATAGCCGCGCGGTCGACGTCGACGGCGACTGTTGCCTTCAGGCTGAAGCGCTGCGCCAGTGCCTCGATGACTTTGAGTTCGCCGATGTCTTTGGCGTTACGCACGGTGACAACGCCGCTGCCGCCTGTCTTCATGTTTTCGACCGCGAGCTCGAGCGCGGCATCGGCGGCGAGCCAGGCATGCTGGCCGCCACAGTCGATGACGGGGTCGCCCGATACGTCGAGTGACAGGGCCTTTGGGGTGGCCTTGCTGATCGTCTCGAGCGTTGCGGTCAGACGCGAAAAGCCGCCAAGACCGAGGGCCGCAGAGTAGACGGCACAATCCCTAAGGGCCGGGACGAGGCCGCTTTCGATGCGCGTGACCTGGAGGAGACGCTCGAACACCATGCGCATCTCGCGCAGGCTCACAGTCATCGAGTTCGAAAGGTTGGACTGGCAGGTGCTCACAGGCTTGGCTCCGCAGGATAAAACCACAGCGCGTCGGCGTTTCCAGAAGCAATGTCTTCGGGAAGAGGCGCGCCATGAAACAGGACGCCGCGCAGGTTGCGGTCGAGGAAGTCGCGTGTCTTGTCGATGCCGTGAATGCCGACATTGAGAAGGCGGGTGATATGGGCTGGCGTAAACGAGCCGCTCATGATGTCGGCGTGCGGCGAATGCAGGCTGGTGCCGGCAAGCGCCTGGACGCGGGTGACGATGGCGCGGTGCTGCGGATGGGCGAACAGGAAGCGCGCCGTGCTGAGGTTGGGGTCAACCGCAGAAAGGTCGCGGTCCAGCGCCACCACGAGACGTGGCAGGTCGAGGCCGAGATTGACGACATCGTGACCGACCTCCGTTGCAAGGCCGCGACGCGGTTCTTCCGCGGTCACTGACTTGTACCAGACGTAGCGCTCGCCGGCGGGCACCTCGAGATTAAGATTGAACGCCCATGCATAGTCATTGCGAACCAGGTCGCGCAGCCGGTGGACCGGCATCTCCGGGCGCCCCGTCAATTCCTCATCGATGACCAGGCCCCCGACCAGGGCGTCGGCTTCATCGGGCACGAGTTCGATCAGCAGCGAATGAAGGGTTTCCATGGCCTCCGCGTGCACGCGGCCCTCAAGCGAGGCCGCAAGCTCTGCGAAGGGCTCTGCCTCGAAGCGGTTGCCCGCCTGCCAGCGTTGCAGAAGGTCGGCGACAGCGCGCCGGATGGTTTGCAGCTCTTCAGCAAGCACATCGGAGCGCGTGAAGTTCTCGTAGGCCGCGCGGTCCTGGCTGCGGAAAGTGATCGCCTTGTCGACGAGGGCAAGCAGCTTGGCAATCTCAGAACCTTCTGCGTCGGGAAGAACCGCCTTGGCTCGCGCAATGGCCTCTTCGCGAATAAAGAGCCAGCGTTCGATCAGCCGCGGGTGGTTGTTGACGAAGAGCATCAGGCCGAGAGCCGAGCCGTTGCCGACGCCGAGGAAACGGCGAAGATCCTTGGCCATGTCGGGTGCCTGCGGCGAGCCGAGGCGGACAAGATGCTGCAGCAGGTCCTGGGCAAAGACGCGCATCATGTAGGCGCACAGCATTTGCGCGGCGAGCGACCAGCGCAGGGGGTGATCTTTTTCAAAGGCAAGGAATGTCTTGGTTCCAAACGTGCCGTTGCCGTCGAGACCTGTGTTGCGCATGAGGTAGCAGGTCTGCGCCAGCTCAGCGACGTCCGGCTGCCTTCCTGACGCAAGCGCCTGGCGTGCACTCTCGAAGAAGCGACCGCTGCGGTTGGAACGGCACCAAATGAGCGTGCCGGCTGTGGCGCGTCCCTCATAGAGCTTGGGAAGTTCAGCGCCCGTCGTCTCGAAATCGGCCCGGCTCATATCGCCTTCGACCAGCGCGCCCATCATGTCCCAGGCCCGGCCAATGATGCGGCCGGTGCGGCCGTGGGGTGAGGGCTCAAAGGAATAGACGGGAAAGCTGAAGCGCCATCCGCCAATATCGATGCGGTATTCAGCGACACCGTTGCCCTTCTCATCGATCTCGAAGCGCTTGCACTGGATTTGCCAGCGACCGCGGATTGCCTGGCTGAGCAATGCGCGCGATGCGCTGACACGCGACGGCTGGATCGCGGCCAGGCGTTCGGGCGCCATCATTTCTCCGGCTGAACGCATTAGCCGCGCGATGCGGTGGGTGTCCGATTCCGGAGCAGGACTTCTAAGGGCAGTCATTTATTGGTCTCCTCGCATGCGTCCAGAGCTCGCCGCCGCTGCCGCGACGACGATCCCAGCGCATTTTTCAGTGTCAAAACCTTGGAACGGGCCCGAAAGGGCCAGTGCTCCAATGCACTCGCCCTGCGCATCCAGGATCGGGGCGGCCACAGCCGAGACAGTGCGCGGGCCCTCGACTTCGGAAATTGCGTATCCCTGCTGGCGAACCAGCGTCATCATCTCGTCATCGGGCAGGCTCACGCCCTGCACCCGAAGGCGCTCGATGATTTCCGGGCGTGCATGCGAAGCGAGGACGCGGCCAAATGCCGTGCGATCGAGTCTCAGATGCGCACCAACCTTGAGGTCGGCCCGAAGAACACCGCGCGATTCCACCCGGCGAACGATGACCGCATCCTTGCCATCGAGGACAGCAAGCGAAGCCGTTTCACCGCTCTGCGTCACCATTTCCTCGAGAACCCCCGCAAAGCGCGCGCCGAGATTGGACTGCTCCAACGCCATCGCTGCGTGACTGACGACCCGCAGTGTCAGCCGGTAGCGACCGTCCTGCGTCTGCTCGATCCAGCCCGCTTCGACCAGCGTGACGAGGCGCTGGTGGGCAGCGCCTCGGGCTTCTCCGAGCTGCTTGGCGACCTCGGCCAGCCGCATCGGTTCCGCGGCGGCCGCGACACAGTCGAATGCAGCAAGTGTCTTCAGCACGGATGAAAGGGGGCGGACTGCCATTCGAAATTTCTTCCTTTTTCCTATTGTCCAATATTAGAAGACGTTGTATATTTATGTTGGACGATATGTTGATAACTGTCAACTTGGGAATCGTGTGGCTGGGTGAAAAATATCTGCGCCCGAGCGCGCTCGCGGCTGACCAGGCGCTAACAGTTTGAATGTGGCAACATCTTCGGCGAACCCACGCAATGCACCGCTCGTTGCTGGGCCGGGCATTGGGGCTGGCTTGTAGGCGGACCACTTCTCATAGACATCTGGACCGGTACCCACATTGGCAAGGCAAAGGCCACGCGAACCACCAGGTAAACTTCTGCGGCCGGTTGCGCCGGCTTCCGTTGGAGCGAACTCAAAACTGGCTAGGACATTGGGGCAAGGTCAATCGTCGATGATCGGTCGTGAGTGTCGGGTGCCGGCGGCATTTGGGGTGCGCCTTTTGACGCGATCACAAAAGCGGCTCCGTGATGAAAAGGGATCCACCGCAAAGTAGAAGGGATCGACGTCCCCTCAGCAGTTCTATTGAGCAGCGGCCCAGCTCGAACTGCGGACAGAAGCAAGCTCGGCGAGGGATCGGCCTATAGGGACTGACGCAAAACCTTCGTCAGTGACGTCGGCCCCCTATGGATGATTAAGCCTCCGCGACGGGCGGAGGCTTAATCAAGGTGCGCGTTCGATAAATGGAGGAATTGCGCGGCAATAAGACCAGCACGAATCTCATTTAACGTGTGCTTTGTGGTTGCGCAATTACAGGTATATTGTTTCAAGTGGGGCGCTCAAAGGCAATGGATTTTTAGGGGGCCTGGCTAATCAATTCGAGTTACGCAGCAACCGCCGGGCTATTTCAAGATTTCACGATCGGGCTCAGTCGGCGTCCAGCGGAGGCGGGATCATCGGTGAACTCCCAGGGGGTGGAGAGGGGCCTCTGACTTCGGCAACATACACCTCGTGGCCGAAGTGTGGATCCTTGCTCAGGTCCTGACCGTCAAACCGATCTATGAATTCTTCAAGGTCGGTCTGGTGCGAGAAGCCCATCGCAACGGCAGACATGTTTTCGATTTCGCCGCCTTGATCCTCATAAGTCGCGCTCACTTCGAGGACACCTAGCCGATCGAAGTTTGCTTGCATGTGAAATGAAAGCCAAACTAGATATTCTAGCGGATAGCCGGGATTCCCTGCATATGTCACGACATAGGGATAAGCCAAACGAAATCGTTCGGCCAACGCTTCGCCATCGGAGGCAAAGACGAGAAGATCGCTTTCCTCGTCGACGTCGTGAAGTTCGATCGTCAGATCGTGTTTGCGCAAAGCGACGTACGCGCCAAGTCGGTCAGATGGTAAGGATGTGAATATGATGTCGCGCCATTTTTGAACGGCTTCATCAAGATCGGTGCGGATCAAAAACATGAAGCATCCTCAGCAAAGCCATCCCATGATCAAGAGCTTGGAGCCGTGCATAGTACAATTCCAGCTAGTAGATATTAGTTAGATCTAAACTTCAAGCTGGCAGGTTGTTTAGGACGCCTGCCGCTAAATCTGGGGGAGCTACGCAATCACGCGTTCGCCCATAAATCAGCCGCTGCGTTTGATCGAGCGACATCCGTCATCGAGTAAGCCCGAATTCCCCGCTGAAACTGACTAGGTGTTGGTGAAGCCGGTCGATGACCGCTGCTCGAGGACTGGCCCGGCGCTCTATAAGGCCGATCTGGCGATAGATTGGCGGCTCGCCAAAGGGCACGGCAACCACCTCGCCGCCGGCTTCTTTTAAGGCGCTCCAGGGCGCGATTGAAACTCCCAGCCCATTGACCACGCAGGCGACGACTGCTGTGATCGTGTCGATCTCGGCAATGACATTCGTGACGATCCCGCTTCTCGCGACTTCGGTCTCGATAATGTTGGCAAGGCGAAACCGGCTGATGAATTTCACATAGGGAAGTTCCGTAAGCATCTCCGCCGCAGGCCTGATCCGCGTCCCCTTTGGAGCGATCACAAAGAGGGGTTCCTGGATGAACGGGCTCCACCGCAATGTCGATGGGACGCTGGAATATTCGGCCACCATCGCTGAATCGAGGCGTCCGGTAACGACATCGTTGAGCAGCTCATCGGTGTTGGCAACGTGGAGCTTGATCTTCAAGCCGGGGAAGTCGTTCTTGAGTGCGATGATCGCCTTCGGCAAAAGAGACAGGGCGCTTGAGCGCACCGAGCCGATGGTAAACGTGCCACCGACCGATTTCCCGGAAATAGCGTCAACGATATCATCGGCAGAACGCACGAGACCTTGTGCTGCCTCTAGCATTTGAAGTCCCTGACTGTTCAGCGTGATCGGTCGCGTGGAGCGATCGAACAGTTCTGCCCGCACTTCCAATTCCAGCGCCTGAATTTGTTGGCTCACAGCAGACGGTGTGAGACCAACCGCGTCGGCCGCCTTCGCGAACGTGCCGTGTTCTGCAATCGCGATGAAGGTCTTCAACTGACGAATGTCCAACGGGCACCTATCGAATTAAGATTTTCTGTTTATCTTTGACAGAATTATTCGCTTTTATCAAGAAATGCTTATGCTACCGTCTTGTGTAGGAGGTGCCCACGGGAGTTCGGGCACGAGGGAGGATCTGGCAAAAGCACCTTAGTGCTCTTGCGTCCTCGCCATTGCCAATCGAGGTACGCATGCCAAGCCAAAACATTCTCGTCACCGGCCCGGCGATCAATGAGCGGGCAGTGAAGCTCGCCGAAGAACGCGGTTACAGTCTGGTCTACGTACCGCCCTATACGAGCGAAGAAGCTCTCGTAGGCATCGTGGCCGGCGCCGATCCGGTTGGTGTCATTGTTCGCATGGGCCGCTTCGGTGCCTCGGCGATTGACGCTGCCCCTTCGCTTCGGGTGATTTCCAAACATGGGGTAGGCGTCGACAATATCGATCTCGATGCTGCCTCCCGCCGCGAAATCCCTGTCGTTGTTGCAACCGGTGCCAACGCTCGATCCGTCGCCGAACACGCGATTGCTCTTCTCCTCACAACCGTGAAGCGCGTCTTGCCGCTCGACGCCGGGCTTAGAGCGGGAAAGTGGGAAAAGCCGGGCTTTTCGGGCAAGGAGCTTTCGGGCATGACCCTTGGACTTATCGGCTTCGGCGCAATCGCACGTCATACGGCAGCGCTCGCGAAGCCCTTTGGCATCCACGTCAGCGCCTACGACCCGTTCACGAATGATGCCACGTTCGAACAGGCCGGCGTCGCCCGGCGGAACACAGTCGAGGACATCCTCGCTGGCTCGGATATCATCAGCTTGCACTGCCCGCTGACGCCCGAGACACGAAACCTCCTCGACGACAAGCGCCTTGCTCGGATGAAGCCGGGCTCCTACGTCATCAACACCGCTCGCGGCGGCCTCATCGACGAAGACGCGCTGCTGCGCGCCATAGCCAACGATCATATTGCGGGCGCCGGACTGGACACCTTCCAGACCGAGCCACCTGCACCCGACCACCCGTTCTGGCAGGAGCCGAAGGTTGTTGTCACACCCCACATTGGTGGTGTTACGACGGAGGCGAATGTCCGTGTCGGCATCGATGCGGTCGAGGGAGTGCTCGCAATTTTGGAGGAGCGTGGTCTCGGTCGCGAGAGGATCGTGAACTTCCGGGCCTTGGCGGCCACAGCCTAACGATCGAGCTCATTCAACATCATCAATCGCACTTTCAGGAGAGTATTTTGACCATTGGATTCAGAGTTCGCAGTCGGCCCCGGGCCGTCGAGCAAGCGTGGGTCGAGAAGTTTCGGGAACTGCCGGTTGCCAATGTCAGTGACAGCATGCACCGCATGCATGCCGCCGGCGCCCAGCTTCGGCCGATGCACCGGTCTGGCAAACTCGCCGGCCCCGCCATCACGGTCAAGGCACCGCCCGGTGACAACCTCATGTTGCACAAGGCAATCGACATGGCTGCCGAAGGCGACGTCATCGTCATCGATGCGGGCGGCGACGTCACGAATGCCTTAATGGGCGAGATGATGCTTGCCCATGCGCGGGGTCGCGGGGTGGCCGGTTTCGTTCTCAACGGAGCCATTCGCGACGCTGATGCGTTTCTCGAATTGAACGTTCCCTCATTTGCCGCCGGGGTCACTCACCGGGGGCCGTACAAGAACGGCCCTGGTGAAATCAATTGTCCGATTGCCATCGGCGGCATGGTGGTCATGCCGGGCGATCTGGTCCTTGGCGATGCGGATGGGGTGGTCGTGATCCCGATCGATGACGTGGCTGAGGTCTACGATCGGACCGCTGCCAAGCACGCCGCCGAAAACAAGCAGATGGAAAACATCAAGGCCGGGACGCACAAGCCGACCTGGTTCAACGACGCGCTCACGAAGGGTGGTTGCGAACTGCCGCCTGAACCTTGATCGCGTGAGCGACTGAATTTTGCCGGCGCTTCACGGAGGAGTTGAAGCTCACCGGCCAAAACAAAGATCCTGGCTCGTCACGGCAAGTCCGTGTCGGGCCCAATGAAACCTCGAAGCGCGAGGCGCGCTCGATAACAGACATCACTGGGAGGATAGCATGAAGCATTTGATCCGAAACACCGCGCTGGCGACGACCCTTTTCTTGGGCGCGGGTGCTGCACATGCCGAATGGCCGACGGATCGGCCGATCGAGTTCATCGTCGCTTTCGCTCCGGGCGGGGGCACGGACGTTATGAACAGAACCCTTGCGCCATACGTCGAGAAGGAACTCGGCGCGAAAATCACGGTTCTGAACCGGCCGGGTGCTTCGGGTGAAATCGCCTACACGGCGATGACGGAAGCCCGTCCGGACGGCTACACCGCTTCCTCGCTAAACACGCCCGGCTATCTGACCATGCAGATGGATCGAAAGGTCCGTTTCGACCCCAAGAAGATCTGCCCTGTTGCTCGCATCGTTGAGGATCCGGGTTCGTTCATCGTCCAGGCCAACTCCGAGTTCAACTCGCTCAAGGATCTTGTTGCCTTCGCCAAGGCAAATCCGGGGGCGGTTACGGTCGGTACGACTGGACTAGGCACCGACGAGCATTTGGCGATGCTTCAGCTTGAAAAAGCTGCCGGTGTCGATCTCACCGCCGTAACCTTCAACGGTGCGAACGAGGCACGCACCGCGCTTCTTGGCGGCCATGTCATGACGATTGGCATCAACGTCGGCGAATTCGTTGGCAGCGATCATTCAGCCTTCAAGAATCTGGGCCAGTTCGCAGAAGAACGCGCTGTGATCGCCCCCGATCTGGCGACGGCAAAGGAGCAGGGCTTTGAAATTCTGGTGAGTTCGGAGCGCGGCATTGCGATGAGCTGCGACGTGCCGGAAGATGTCCGGGTCAAGTTCTCCGACGCTATCCGAAAAGCGCTCGATAATCCGGAATTCCAGGCGAAAGCCAAACAACAGTCTCTTGCCCTTTCCTACCTCTCCTCTGAAGACTGGGGCAAGGAATTGCCGGTTCGGGCAGGGCGGCTGGGCGCCATCTGGAAGCTCGCAAAGGAACAGCAGTAATGTCGGCGCCGCGCAAAGCTGGCGGGGCGGGCGATCGTCCGGACCTCCTGACCGCCTTGCTTTTCGTGGGTTTTGGCGCGCTTGGCCTTTGGGCCGGGCGCGACCTGACCCTTGGGACGGCGTCTGCCATGGGACCAGGTTATCTTCCCACGATCGTCTGTTGGCTTCTCATCATCGTTGGCGTGACAGTCGGCGGAATTGGTGCCTTTCGTGATCGCCAGGAGATCGCCGCACCGAAGCTTTGGCCGGTGGCCATCATTCTTTCTTCGGTCGTCGGCTTTGCCTTCATTGCTGAATTCTTCGGGTTCGTCGCAGCGGCCGTGTGGTTGCTGCTCGTCGGCAGCATTGCCGATCGTGACTCGAAACTGCGCGAAGTGATCCTGCTTACGTCCGGGCTGACGGCCTTTGGCGCATTGGTCTTCATTGTCGGCTTGGGCGTTCAGATGCCCATCTGGCCATTCTGAGGAGGGACTTGTGAACTTTATCGACCTCCTCATGCTGGGATTCAGCGAGGCGCTGACGCCCACAAATCTCGGCTTCTGCCTTTTGGGCGCACTGCTCGGCACCCTGATCGGCGTGCTACCCGGCATCGGCCCCACTGCCACGATCGCCGTCCTTTTGCCGATCACCTTCTACCTGCCGCCGCTCGCCGGGCTTATCATGTTGGCCGGCATCTATTACGGCGCTCAGTACGGTGGCTCGACAACGGCCATTCTGGTCAACCTGCCGGGAGAAGCCTCCTCGGTGGTGACGGCGATTGACGGTTATAAAATGGCGCAGAAGGGACGAGCGGGATCGGCGCTCGCTGTCGCGGCTCTCGGTTCCTTCTTTGCCGGTACGGTCGCGACTTTTGGCATCGCCATTGCCGGTCCGACGCTCTCCTCTTTTGCCCTGTCGTTCGGGCCGACCGAATACGTCTCGCTCATGCTGTTCGGCCTACTCGCGGCAACGGTGCTTGCTCGCGGACCGATTCTGAAAGCCATTGGCATGATCCTGCTCGGCCTGCTCCTCGGGATGGTGGGCATTGATGCCAGTTCAGGCGAGGAGCGCCTGACATTCAGCGCGGTGGAGTTGTTCGACGGCATCGACTTCGTCGTCATCGCCATTGGTCTCTTTGGCTTTGCGGAGATTATCGAGAACCTCGAAAATCATGAGGCGCGCGGCGTGCTCGTGAGTAAGCTAAGCCGGCTGTGGCCAACGCGAGAGGACTTCCGCCGGGCATGGCCTGCAGTCCTGCGTGGGACGGGCGTCGGTACATTCCTTGGTGTCCTGCCCGGCGGTGGGGCGACCCTTGCGTCCTTCTGCGCCTACTCGGTGGAGAAGAAGATCTCCAAGAACCCGTCCGAGTTCGGCGAGGGTGCCGTCGAAGGTGTCGCAGGTCCGGAGGCTGCCAACAATGCCGGCGCACAGTCCTCGTTTATACCGTTGCTGACACTCGGCATTCCGTCCAACAACATGATGGCAATGATGCTGAGCGCCTTCATCATCCACGGCATCACGCCAGGGCCGACCGTTCTTGCGACTCAGCCGGAGATTTTCTGGGGTCTCGTTGCCAGCATGTGGATCGGCAATCTAATGCTGGTCGTGATCAATCTGCCTCTGATCGGTGTGTGGGTGAAGCTGCTGACGGTTCCCTATCGCCTGCTCTATCCGGCTATCCTGCTGTTTTGCTGCGTTGGCGTCTACAGCATCAACAACCGCATCTTCGATGTTGTCCTCGCCGCAGGGTTCGGTCTGTTGGGTTACGCGTTCCGCAAGGCGAAATGTGAAGCAGGGCCGCTGCTGCTCGGTTTCGTTCTCGGTCCGCTCCTTGAAACGAACATCCGTCGCGCGATGACCATCTCCCATGGCGATCCGAGCGTCTTCTACGAGCGCCCGATCAGTCTGGTCCTGCTCATCGCAACGGTTGGGATGCTCGTACTGATGGTGCTGCCGTCGTTCCGTCGGACGCGCGAGGTAGCGTTTCAAGATGAAGAAGCGTGACCACCGGTTGATAACGACGCTCCATGACGGCCGCTTCGCGCGGCCGTTTTTTCGCGAAATGATGTAAGGCGTCATTGCCCCGGCAACCTGATCGTTGGAAGCTGCGGCCAGCGACTTTGGTGGACAAATAATGGGCGATCCCCTTCAAAAGTATCTCTGCTTGAATGATTTTGAAACTGCGGCCAGGCGTCGCCTTCCGCGCCCGCTGTTCGGCTACATCGCGGGTGCAAGCGAAACCAATGCGTCTCTGCGCTACAATTCAGAGGACTTCGACGCGTATGCGTTTCGGCCGCGTGTCCTTCGAGACGTCTCCGGGCGCAGCACCCAAACGACACTGCTTGGCGAAACATATGACGCGCCGTTTGGGATCGCGCCTATGGGTATCAGTGCGCTGATGGCCTACCGCGGCGACGTTGCGCTGGCCGAGGCGGCCGCAAAGGGTCGAATTCCCATGATCATGAGCGGATCGTCGCTAACACGGCTCGAAGAAGTCGCTGGTGCCGCCCCGGGCTCGTGGTTCCAGGCATATCTTCCAGGAGAACCCGATCGGATTGATGCACTTGTCGACCGCGTGCAACGCGCCGGTTTTCAGACGCTGGTCCTCACGGTCGACACAGCGACACTGGCAAATCGCGAGAACAATATACGCGCCGGCTTCTCTACTCCCCTGCGCCCGAGCCTGCGTTTGGCGTGGCAGGGCATTTCCCATCCGCGATGGACGATCGGCACCTTTCTACGCACTCTGGTGACGCAGGGCGTCCCGCATTTTGAAAACTCCTATGCGGACCGTGGAGCGCCGATCATTTCGTCGAACATCATGCGCGATTTCGGGCGGCGGGATCACCTGAATTGGGACCACCTTGAGCGCATTCGCGCGCGTTGGCCGGGAAAACTCGTCGTCAAAGGTGTTTTGCATCCAGACGACGCTTCGCGCGTGCATGACGTGGGCGCGGATGGGTTGATCGTGTCCAATCACGGCGGGCGTCAACTCGACGGCACCATGTCGCCCTTAAGCGCGCTTCCTGAGATCGTTGCGCGGATCGGCAACAAAACCACTGTCATGGTCGACGGCGGCTTCCGGCGGGGCACCGATGTAATCAAGGCACTCGCGTTGGGCGCACGCTTCGTTTTTGTCGGGCGGCCTTTCCTCTACGCGGCGGTTGTCGCCGGCAGTCCAGCTATCCGTAAAGCTATCGATATCCTAAAATCGGAAATCCATCAGGACATGGCGCTCCTCGGAGCCGTGGCGATAGATGACATCGATGGCAGTTTCGTCGTTCGCCGTGATCGCCTCGCGTGACGGTTAACGCTTGATTGCAGTAAGCGCTGTAGGTGACGGTCGGGGTCTTGCCCAACGCAGCCAATGCCCCAGCTGGAGTTAATTGACGAAACGAGGGCTTATATTAGTGAGCAACGTCACCACCTCGTCTTCGATCGCCCGGCATTTGTCGGCGTATTCAGCCTTCAGCGGTTCATCAGACATGGCATGCTCGCTCAACTCATTGCGAGTGACTACAGCTAGGCCGTAGGCTTCGATCAGAGTGCTCAATGCCAGAAATCGCAATTCTGAGAGCTGTTTGCGGTGTCGTGGCAGCCGGATCATGAGGCGTGCTCGGCCGATTTTCTCGAAGTCCAATGGCTGTCGCCTCTCAGATCCAGGATCCGTCATTGTCCTCCACAAAATTGCCGATAGCAACGTCAATCCAAGCACGTGGACCAATCAACGGGGACCGGTTCGACCGTTTTTCAGTGCTGCACCAATAGCACTGCGCAAAAAATAAGCAGGTGTCGGCGGTTCAACCCTCTTCAAGGCGAAAGATTTAGTGCTGGGCTCTTCCGGCGAAAGCAGCCCGCGTCGAGCGCGATACCCGAAAGCTCAGGCAGGGGCAGATTGGGGTGGCACGTGAAGGGTCACTTGGTTGCGTCCATTTTTCTTGGCTGCGTACAAGGCTTCGTCCGCTTGCCCTTGCAGGGCTTCAAATGAGCCCACCTCATGGCCGTCTTTCAGGACCGCCAGTCCAATGCTGACCGTGACATAGGCGCCGACGGTCGATCTGGGGTTCGGCAAGGACGCAGCCTCGACGCGCCGTCGAATACGTTCGGCCACCGACACGCCATCCTCCTCATTGGCGTCCTGCAGGAGGACCAGGAATTCTTCGCCGCCATAACGCGCGACCTGATCGCGTTCGTCGCGCATGCTGCTCTGGATGATGCCTGCGACCTTGACCAGACACCGGTCGCCTTCCGAGTGCCCGAGGCTGTCGTTGAGCTGCTTGAAGTGGTCGATATCGCACATGAGTATCGCCGCACCTTTAGTCTGCGCGACGCCGCTGCTCCACACACGATTGAGCGTTTCCACCATCCAGCGCCGATTTGCGATGCCGGTGAGGGGGTCGGTTCGTGCAAGTAGCTCGAGCCGCGAATTTGCGTCCGTTAAATCGGCAAGGCGAGACCGATCGCGCAGTTCAAGCAGGAAAGTCTTGTGCGCCAGGATGCCTGCCGTCCGGCGCGCAACGACGGTCGCAATCACGCCGCTTGCGAAAAAGAGGGCGCCCGCCAGCGCATTCTCGGCGGCGATATCCGGGTTTTGGACTTGAAAGACGAGATAGAGGCCGAGCGCGAAGGCGGCGATCGCCATCGACCACTCGAGCGGAACCGGGAATATGATGATCGCGGTCACGGCGACAAAGAGCATGATCGTCAGATGTCGTTCGTAGTATTCACCGCCCGTTGTGACGCCGACCAGTGCGACTGAAAGCAGAATGAAGAATATGCCAAGGTGGAGCGCTAAGGCCTCCATCTTTAGCCCGCGCGGCTTCATGAAAACGATCGCCGTAACGATGGCTGCAGGTGGCAGGATCGATGCTGGAAGAAGCATCTTCATGACGGCTTCAGACGGCAGCAAGGCCGCGTTTACAGCCAGCGTCAGAACATCGAGAATGACCACCCAAACCATCCAGGCGCGAATGATCTTCGACGTTTGTGGCCACGACCGCATCCGGAAGAGGCGGGAAAGCTCCGCGTTCAGACGGATGTCGCGCGTTCGTCCGGCAAGCAGGCGGTCGATTTCGTTGACAACCGTGGGCGCCAATCGCTGAGGGCCTGTTTGTGTTGAAACACCGCTTGCTGGTGAAACGCCTGATGCTCGATGCGTGTCCATGATTTGGCAATGTAGGGGCGGTCGTGTCGATGGCAAGAACGAGCTGTCGGCCTGCGCGCGACCTTACCGATCTGGCTTAACGACCTGTGTCGATGCGCTCATCCCGCATGGCGGTGTCTCAGATCGGCGCACGTCGGTCGACTTGAGTTCTATCGGCCTGCATGGATTGGGCAGCTATCTCCCAGGCATTGGGAGGATAGGCGCGTTTCAATCCGATCGCACACAATAACGCCTGTGCTTTCAGCGACCCGTTCAAGCTGCTCAATAATCTGATTTATTTGCTGTCCCGGTAGCCGGCGGAACATCGTGAGATGCGCCCCCAGGAAGTTTCGCTCTGGTGGAAAATGTGTTCGTCTCGAGAGGTCGAACGGCGCCAGATCGCTTTCCCAACTTCGGGTTGTCAGTATGAGAGGGTGACGCGTCTTCAACGATGGGTCTGACGTCTTCGCAAAAGGTTTAGAGTTCGCGACCGGCGTGCCATCCCGGCGACGAAGCTTGCTTGCGTCCCACGATGACTGTTGCGCACTTTAGTGCCCTTGTGGAGAGGGGTTTTCGGCCTACGTTTTAAATGATCGATGGAGGCTGACATGCGCTTTGCAACCCGCTTTGCGTTTGCCGTAACTGTCGCATTGCTCCTTGGCAGCACCGCGTACGCGTCCGTATCCGTCGACTTCGTGCACCCGGAGAAATTCCGGGATCCCGATTTCCGCAGCTTCAGCGAGCGCAATCGCCTGATCTCCGAGTTTCGCGGCTATTTCGAGACGCTTGCGGGCCGCTGCTTGAAGAAGGGGCAGGCGCTTCGGATCGACGTCCTCGATGTCACGCTCGCCGGTCAGTACGAACCCTGGCGGCCCTATTTCGACGACGTGCGCATCCTTCGCGATTCAACCCCGCCGAGGTTCAAGCTTCGCTACAAGTTAACTGAAGGGGGACGGGTGCTGGCGCAGGGAGAAGAGGTGGTTAGTGACCTCAACTACCTCTGGACGTCGTCGGCCCGTACGGCGATGGAGCGACACCCCTATGAAAAGGAAATGCTGCGCGACTGGTTCTGCAAGCGTCTCGTTAAGCTTTAGCCTGCACGACACTGACGATGGATACGGGATGGTTGTCCCGGAGCACGTGCGTTCGGATGGTGAACTTGACTTGCGCCTTGTGCCTTGAAGACTGTCTCCCCTGCAGAGGTTCAAGATAAGTCTTGAATGTCTTGCGAAGGTTATCTTGCCGGCCGCGGAAAGTGTGGCGAAAACGTGTCCGCGCTGCGGACCATTGCCGGCACCCTCGTAGGACTGACGAGCGAACTTTCCGAATTGACGACGCTCTATGTCGATGAGCATCAGCGCATGCGGCGAGCTTTCGGCGGCGAAACTCGCGGGTCCCCCGACGGGGTGGACTCCTGTTCGGACATTAGACGAGCGTGGGAAGGTCGGCTTGCCACATCCAGGTAAATATGACAATTAGCGTCAACTTACAATCTGAGGTGACGGTGTCAGCAACAGTGCATTTCCCTGACCGTCAAGGCATCTGACACCTGAAGAGGAAGAGCTGATCGAAAAATGGGCTTCTGGCATTCAATGTCCTGGAGAACCGAAGGCATCCGGGTCACGGCACCAGTCCAATGGCGCCAGTATGATGGGATGGTCAGCGTTCTCTGGGAGGCGGAAAGCCAGGCCGGTGCCAGCGGCTATTACCTCGCGGACGATCCGCGTATCATGTTCTTCTTCAACGACGTCTCGCCGAACGTTCGCATCTCGAATCTGGACAACGATCTGACGAGGAATTCGCGCCCCATGGCGCGCGCCGTATATGTTCCAGCCGGTATCCCCTTGTGGACGGGCAGCCGGAGGGCACACAGCTTCTCCCACCTCAACCTGCACCTCCATAAGGATCGGGTGTTGCGCTATCTGGCTCCATCGGTCGGGAGTTCTGTAGCGCAGTCGGCGTTGCGCCGCCCGGTCGAGCTTCAAAACGTGGCTGCAATCGACGCTCTGGCGAAACTGCTGGCCGACGAGATCAGGAACCCCTCCAAGCATGAAGTCTATGCCGAAAGCCTGATAGGAAGCATCGTCGCCGGGCTTCTGGATATTCCGGCCAATCGTGAGGAAAGGGCCGACGGCAGGCTGACGCAGGCGCAGATGAACCGGCTCGTCTCGCATGTCGACGCGCTTGGTGACTATCGCATGTCGGTCGCCGATATGGCTGCGGTCGTCGGTCTATCGGAAAGCTGGTTTGCAAATGTCTTCAAGCAAACAACCGGTACCACTCCATGGCAGTGGCAGCTTTCAAAGCGTATCGAGCTATCGAAGCAGTTGCTCGGTGAAAGTGATCTTCCGGTCGCCAGTATCGCCGCCCAGCTCGGCTTTTCCGATCAGGCACATCTGACGAAAGTCTTCCGCCAGATCGTTGGCGAAACGCCGGCGGCTTGGCGGCGGATGCAGCAATTCCGGCAATCGTGAGGATCCCGCCCGGCATATCTCCGGCGGGATGACCCATGTCTACCAAGTCTGGCGCAGCGTCGCGAGTATGCTGCGTCCCGGATTGTAGTACACCGCGCCGGTGTCCTTGCTCGCCACGTGTTTCTCGTCGAACACATTGTTGACGTTCAGCTGGAATGTCGTGTTTTCCTGGACCTTGTAGGTGAAGGCCGCGTCGAACACGACTGCGCTGTCCGATGACGTCGTGTTGGTGATGTTGGTGTAGTAGGCGTCCGTAAAGCGAGCCCCGAGCCCGAACATCATGTCGCCGCGCGCACCTTCGCCTTCCAGCGTGTAGGTACCCCACACCGAAGCGATGTTTTTGGGAACGCGCATCAGGCGGTTGCCGTCATTGGCGCCGCCGGGTTCTTCGATCTTGGAATCGATGTAGCTATAGGCGGCAATCACGCTGATGTTGTCTGTCACCTCCGCCTTGGCTTCGAGTTCGAAACCGCGATGTCGGACCTTGTCGACCGTTTGCGGCAGATAGGTGACCTGGTCGAAGACGGTGATGTTGCCCTTCGTCAGATCGTAGACGGATGCGGTGAACAAGGCCGGAAATGCGTCCGGGCGATACTTGATGCCAACCTCATACTGCTTTCCCGTTGTCGGATCGCTGCCCACAGCGGGCGGTGCCGCCGACTCGGCGTAGCTGATATAGGGGGCCAGCTCCTCGGTGATCTTGTAGCTCGCACCAACGCGCGTTGTGAATTCGCTATGGTTGCCACTCCGTGCGGTTCCTGCAAGCAGGTTTGTCTCGCTGAGATCCAGCCAATCGTTGCGCAAGCCGACGCTGACCGTCAGCTTGTCGAAGAAGGTCAAGTCCTGCTGTAGATAGATGGCGTTGGTCTGCTGGTCGTTGTTCGTCTTGGCATAGGGGGACATCGCGCCAGGACCACCGGAATAAACAGGGTTTTCCCAATCGATCGACGGTGCGGGCGTATAGAAATTGGCGCTGTCCGCAGAGTACTTGTTGTAGTCGGCGCCGAATAGAGTGCGGCTCTCGACATTGTCGAAACCTGCCTCGTACATGAGGTGTGCGTCGATTACGAATTGTTCGGTCGATTTGTCGTTTCCGAAGAAATAGCGGCCGGCCACGGTCGACCCGTTCGTCGGTGTGCTGCCGATATAGGCGCTGCCGAACCCGTCGTTCAGGTTGCTGTAGCGCGCATTCGAGCTGAAACTGAGGCCATTGCCGAAATCGTGGTCGAAGAGGACACTATAGGTGTTGCGGTTCGTTTCGGTGAAATAATAGTCCGGCTCGCCGAAAAACATGTCCCTGTCGAAATCGGTACCGAGCGGATGGCCGCCGCTGCCGGGCACGCCATCCTTGTCGAGATGATCGAAGACAAATGTCAGGCTCGTGGCGTCGGTGGGGCGCCAGGTCAGGCCACCCATGATGAAGTTCTCGTCATCCTGCGAATAGTCGTACTCAGCATCCGAGCGCTGGAACTTGCCGGTCAGGCGATAGGACAGTGTGTCGTCCGCGGTGAGGTTGTCACCGAAATCGAAACCCAGTTCCTTATGCGCGAACGAGCCGCCCGTGCCGTAGACCTCACCGAAACGATCGCTCTTCGGTGTCTTCGTGACATAGTTGACCGATCCGCCCGGCTCCGCCGCTCCGAAGCTCGAGGAACTCGCGCCTTTCAACACCTCGATGCGTTCGAACGCGTAGGGTTCTTCCCGAACCCCGGCAAAAGTTCTGCCGATGGCCAGGCCGTCGCGATAAGTGTACGGCGTGAAACCGCGAATGTCGAAATAGTCGAAGCGGTCGTCAGAACCATAAAAGTCGGTCACCACGCCGGCCGTATACTGCACGACCTGCTCGACCGTGTCTGCGCCGCGCTCTTCAATTTCCTTTGAGGTAATGACGGAAACCGAGGCGGGCGCGACAAGGATATCGGTCGGCATCTTGCCGACGCCGGTGGTTTCCGTGGCGACGATCGATTTCGAATCGCCATCGGTGTTCAGCACGCTGCCGCCTCTCGTCACTTCGGCGACAATCTTCTCCAGCGTCGTTGCACCGCCTTGCGTGTCTGCCTCCTGTGCAAACGACAGGGCAGGCGCCAAGGCAAAGAGTGTCGTGCAACCAAGGAGAAGCGCGTTGCGGTAGCGGATCGGCGCCTGCTTCGGGCTGCGGCTTATCTGAATATCCATGTCCATTTTCCAATTGACGTAAACGCGGAAGCGATTGGCCCCATGAATGCCGTTGGAGGACGCCGAGCTGCATCGCGTCTTCCCGTCCGGTGGCGCCGGACGTCCCCGTCTTGAAGTCGTTGTCCCACATTGCCGCTATTAACTGGAGCGCTTTTGTCCAGTATTGTATATTTCCCTGGTTTTGTACGATCCTCCGGGAATCTCCGCGCACTTTCAGAAGATCGGCTGCTTTGACGTTGACGTCGGGTAATTAAGCTGAGACTTGGGGTCAACTTTTAATATCGGATGGAGTGGAGTGGGGCGATGAAGCTAGTTCGTTTCGCCGTGTTGGCGATGATCGCCCTTTGCTGGCCCGGCAGGCACGACCTTGCGTTCGCTGCCGAGAGCGCGACTTATCCCATCACGATTAAGCACGCCTTCGGCACGACCGTCCTGGAAAAGAAGCCGGAGCGGGTCGCAACCGTTGCCTGGGCGAACCACGAAGTACCGCTGGCTCTTGGCATCGTTCCGGTCGGCATGGCGCGGGCCAACTTCGGTGACGATGACGGTGATGGCATTCTGCCATGGGTGGCCGCACGGCTGGACGAGCTCAAGGCTGAAAAACCGGTGCTTTTCGATGAGGGCGATGGCATCGATTTCGAGGCGGTCGCCGCCACGCGACCGGACGTGATCTTGGCGGCCTATTCCGGTCTTAGCCAGGCGGACTATGACACCTTGAGCCAGATTGCACCTGTCATCGCTTATCCGGAGGCTCCTTGGTCAACCGACTGGCGCGAGACGATCCGGTTAAACAGCGCGGGGCTCGGCATGGCTGCTGAAGGGCAAGCGCTGATCGCCAGCATTGAAGCAGACATTGCCCAAACGCTTGGCGGTCATCCGGAACTCAAGGGCAAAACGGCGATGTTCATCACGCATCTGAGCTCCTGGGACCTCAGCACCGTCAATTTTTACACGACCAACGATACGCGCGTCCGGTTCTTCGCAGATCTTGGGCTGGCGTCGCCGAAAAGCGTGGTGCAGGCGTCGCAGCCTGGAAAGTTCTCAGGTTCGGTCAGCGCCGAAGAGATCGATGCCTTCGACGATGTCGATATTCTCGTGACCTACGGCGACGGAATGCTATTCGATGCTTTGAAAGCCAACGCGCTGATGCTGCACATGCCTGCCGTTGCACGAGATTCGATCGTGATGCTCGGCAACAACGCGGTCGGCAATGCCGCCAATCCCACGCCTCTGTCGATCAGTTGGGTCCTGAAGGACTACGTGAAGCTGCTGAGCGAGGCAGCCAAGAAGGCGAAATGAAGGCAGGGATCGTCAAGATATCGGACCGGCGTTGGTCGCCGGTTTCCCGTTCCAACCGCATGCGAAGTCTTTGGCTGGCAGCGCTTTTCGCGCTCCTCATCCTCTTGCTTGTCGCCTCTGTCACGGTCGGTACGCGCTATGTCGGGTGGGGAGATATCCTCGCGGCGCTGGCCGGAGCGCAAGACAATATCGGTCGTGCATCAGTCGCCTTGCGCATCCCTCGGACCTTGCTGGCACTGTTGGCCGGCGGTGCCCTCGGCCTGGCCGGAGCGATCATGCAAGGCGTGACCCGCAATCCGCTTGCCGACCCTGGCATCCTCGGGGTCAACATGGGCGCGTCTCTTGCTGTCGTCGTCGGCGTCGCGTGGTTCGGGATGTCGTCGCTCTATGCGTATATCTGGGTGGCGATCCTGGGTGCCGGGTCCGCCGCGATCTTCGTCTACACCATAGGTTCGCTCGGCAGGGGCGGCGCAACACCTCTCAAGATGGCGCTCGCGGGTGCGGCAACGTCGGTCGCGTTTGCGTCCTTGGTTATCGCCATCGTTTTGTCCCGTGGCGACATCGCGGGCGGTGTTCATTCCTGGCAGATTGGTGGTGTCGGTGGCGCGACTTACGATCGCATCCTTCCCGTCTTGCCGTTTCTGCTCACAGGTTTCCTGATCAGCCTGTTGTCGGCCAGAAAACTCAACTCTCTTGCGCTCGGCGACGAGCTTGCAACCGGCCTTGGTGAAAGCGTTGCAACCGCACGCGCCGTCGCCTCCATCGGCGCCATCCTTCTGTGTGGCGCCACGACCGCCGTGTGCGGGCCGATCGGCTTTCTCGGCCTGGTCGTGCCGCATGCCTGCCGCATGCTGATCGGCGTCGACCATCGATGGCTGCTGCCTTTTTCGGCGCTTGCAGGCGCGTGCCTCCTGCTTGCTGCGGATGTTGTCGGGCGCACCGTCGCGCGCCCCTCGGAGATCGACGTCGGCATCGTCACCGCGCTGATCGGTGCGCCTTTCTTCATCTGGATCGTCCGGCGCCAGCGCGTGAGGGAACTGTGACAACTTCCTCGTCCACCCCCGATGTCGTCATCGCACACCGTCGCAAGCGCGTGCGCAGGCATGCGTTCATTCTTGCCGTGTTGCTGGCCCTGGTCGTAGCGATCTTCTCCGTCACCCTGTCGGTTGGGCAATCCATCACACCCCCCGGCGATGTCTTGCGGGTGTTGATGGGGGAAGCGGTTCCTGGCGTATCCTTCACGGTGGGACAACTGAGGTTGCCGCGCGCGGTGATGTCGGTTCTTGCAGGCTTGTGCTTCGGACTGGGCGGCGTTGCGTTTCAGGTCATGTTACGCAATCCGCTCGCTAGCCCGGATATCATTGGGATCAGTTCCGGGGCGGGGGCGGCTGCCGTTTTCGCCATTGTCGTCCTGTCGGTGAACGGACCAATGGTCTCGGTCATCGCCGTTGTCGCGGGCCTCGGGGTTGCTCTGCTCGTCTATGGCCTTTCCTTCAAGCACGGCGTCGCCGGTACCCGGCTGATCCTCGTCGGTATTGGCGTCTCCGCCATGCTTCAAAGTGTCATCGCCTACATTTTGCAGTCAGCACCGGCCTGGAACTTGCAGGAAGCGATGCGTTGGCTGACCGGCAGCGTCAACGGGGCTCAGCTTGGCCAGGCGCTGCCGCTCCTGCTCGCCCTCCTCTTCTTCGGCGGGCTACTGCTCGTTAGCGGTCGCGATCTTGAGACGCTGCGCCTTGGCGACGAAATGGCGGCCGCCCTTGGAACGAGGGTGTCGCGGACGCGGATGCTGGTGATTGTAGCTGCGGTCGGCCTGATCGCGTCGGCGACCGCCGCGACGGGGCCCATTGCTTTCGTCGCGTTCCTGTCAGGACCGATCGCCGGCCGGATCGTACGAAACGACGGCTCGCTGCTGATACCGTCTGCGCTGACGGGCGCCGTTCTGGTGCTTACGGCCGACTATGTCGGTCAGCACCTTCTGCCGGGCCGCTACCCAGTTGGGGTCGTAACCGGAGCACTTGGAGCGCCTTACCTCCTTTACCTCATCGTTCGCATCAATCGGATCGGAGGGTCATTATGACCGATCATCTGCTCGTCGCCAGCGGATTGACGGCCGGCTACGACAACACCGAAATCCTGCGCGGGCTCGACCTTACCATTCCCCCGGGTAAGATCACGGTGATCGTTGGCGCCAATGCCTGTGGCAAGTCCACATTTCTTCGCACGCTCTCGCGATTGATCGCGCCCAGCGAAGGCCAGGTTCTGCTTGACGGCAAGTCCATCCACCGGACGCCGTCGCGCGAGCTCGCCCGCACACTGGGACTTCTGCCGCAATCGCCGATCGCCCCGGAAGGTATCACCGTGGCCGACCTCGTCAGCAGGGGACGGCATCCGCATCAAAGCCTGTTTTCTAGATGGACGCGACGGGACGACGAGGCGGTCGACAGCGCACTTGCGGTAACAAAGACAGTTGATCTTGCCGAACGGCCGATCGACGAGCTCTCAGGCGGCCAGAGGCAGCGCGTCTGGATTGCGATGGCCCTCGCACAGCAGACCGACATCCTGCTGCTCGATGAACCGACGACCTTTCTCGACATCAACCATCAGATCGAAGTGCTCGATCTGCTGACCGATCTCAACGGTACGCGTGGCACGACGGTCGTCATGGTGCTGCACGATCTCAACCTTGCTGCCCGCTATGCCGACTATCTCGTGGCGATCGCTGGTGGGCGTGTGCATGTTTCGGGCACGCCGGAAGAGGTGCTTACCGAAGAGACCGTACGGCAGGTTTTCGGGCTCGAAAGCCGCGTCATCAGTGACCCGACTTCAGGGCGGCCGATCATGCTACCGATCGGGCGACACCGGATGGTCGCCATCGGCGGCATGGGTGATGCATCACAAAGGGAGAGCGCATGAACGCGGCTAATTTCAAGCTGTCCGGTATAGCCGTCCCCGTCAGTCCGGCCGACATGCTGGAGGAGATCTGTGAGCATTTTGTCGAGCATGCCGAGGTCGAACGGAAAGACGACCTTGCGGTATTGCGAAGCAAGCTCGGCGTCGCCCGCATCAGGATTGAAAACGCACAGCTGCAGATCGAGCTCGACTGCCCGACGCGCGAAACGCTGCACATGAGCCGCACGATCCTGGCGGAACATCTTTTCTATTTTGCCGAAGACCAGCCGTTCGAATTGACCTGGTCGGAGCCAACTTCTCTGTCGGCGCTTCCGAACCTCCACGAGGTGACCGTCGTTTCCGCACACGATGTCACGCCGCATATGCGTCGCGTGATTTTTTCCTGCACCAATGTGACGCCTTTCGTGCATGGCGACATGCACGTCCGCCTGTTGGTGCCGCCGAAGGGCAAACCGCCGGCCTGGCCCGGCTTCCGGGAAGACGGCCGTATCGCTTGGCCGGAGGGTGAGAACGCGCTGCTTGTCCGGGTCTATACCATCCGCGCCGTCGATAGCGATCGGGGCGAGTTGTGGATCGATTTCCTGCAACACCCAGCTCCCGGCGTATCGACACCAGGTGCGGATTTTGCCCGCGACGCACGACCTGGTGATGTCGCCGCCCTGCTTGGTCCGGGCGCTGGCGGACTGCCGGAGGCGCGGTCCATTTTGCTGATCGGGGACGAGAGCGCGCTGCCAGCTATAGCGAGGATTGCGGCGGAGGCTCCTCCTGGAACCAATTTGCGTGCTATCATCGAGGTTGAGGACAAGGCGGAAGAGCAGCCGCTTCAAACCGATGGCGTGCTCAATGTGCAATGGTTGCACCGGGCGAGCTACCCGAACGGCGCCGCCGATGTTCTCGTGTCCGAGGCGAAAGCAGCAATTGAGGGGGCCGACGGCGAGACGTTTGTCTGGGTTGCCTGCGAAAAGACGGATGTACGAACGATCAAGACATTTCTCAAAGCGCGGAAACATGATCGCAGGATGATGTATGTTGCCTGGTACTGGGAACGCGATGTGAACAACGCATGACGTACTGATGGGAACCCTGTTCTTTCCGCGGGCGAAGGATCTCCGGCGCGACTGGTAACCATCCCACAATGCGTCGCCTGCAGCTTGAGAACAGACACGCAAGGTCGTTTCGAAGGAGCTATCGGCCGTGATCAAGCTTGAGAAGGTGCGCGATCTCGACATCGATGTGGGCTCGGCTTCCCGTTCCTTGCACCTAAGTGCTGCAAGCGGGCTGCAATGCCTGGGTGCGGCGCTCTATGTGATCGCGGACGACGAACTTCACCTTGGAGTGTTTCCGGTTGCTGGCTCAGGTCGAGGTCGCTTGATCCGTCTGTTTGACGGCGAACTGCCCGAGACGAAGGGCGACCGCAAGAAACGCAAGCCCGATTTGGAAGCGCTGACCGTTCTCCCGCCTTTCTGCGACCTTTCGTATGGGGCGCTCTTTGCGATCGGTTCTGGATCGCGGCCCAATCGTAAAAAAGGCGTTCTGCTCGGTCTCGATGCGCAGAGCGCCATCTCCACACCTCCCAAAAACGTTGATCTCTCATTCATTCTCGATCCGCTCGCGGGGGAATTTGGCGAGCTCAACATCGAAGGCGCAGTGGTTGTCGGTGAAGAACTTCTCTTGCTTCAGCGCGGCAACAAGCACCGCAATGACAATGCCATCGCTCGCTACCCGCTGCGTGCGGTGCTCAACGCGCTTTCGAACGATCAAGTTGATCCGCTGGGGCCCTCAGCGGTCGATCGCTTAGATCTGGGCGCCATCCAGGGAACGCCCTTCGGTTTTACGGATGCGGCAGCCTTGCCCAATGGAGACATGGTCTTCAGTGCCGTGGCCGAGAATACGGAGAACGCCTATCTTGACGGTCCGTGTCTTGGTGCGGGCATTGGAATTGTCGACGAGCGAGGCATGCTTGTTGCCTTTGAACTACTCGAATACCCGCACAAGATAGAGGGCATACATGCCACCGAGGGCGACGGGGCTGTGGAACTTCTTCTTGTGACGGATGCCGACAACCCCGATATCCCTGCGGGCCTGTTTTCAACACAGATCGCCCGGTAGTTGGCTGACGCTCTCGCCATCACGAAACCGTGCCCTCATTTGTTCGCCGCCTCGATTGGTCGGCGACCGAAAAGGCGCTAAGTTTCCACTCCGTTCATCATCGAATTCGGGAAGGAGATCGGAATGTCTGGCATCCGTTTCGAGCGCCGAACCTTGCTTGCCGCTGGCGCTGCCTTTGCTGTGGCAGGGCTTGCAAGCCTCAAGTTGCCTGCCCGTGCCGCGGGGCTTGCCGCGACCCCCTCGATGCGCGGGGGAGCCAACAACTACATGCCCGGTGCTCCGATCGTCGAGCGCATCGGGGGCGGCGGCTTCTGGATGTCGGGCACGGTGCGTCGGGCCGGCGACGGCACCCCTCTGGCGGGCCAGCGCATCCAAATTTGGGCGCATACCACCGAAGGCAGCGAACGCGACTGGCACAGTCACGGGGCGACGCTGACCGACGCCAACGGCGCGTTCCGGCTTGAAATGCCGCAGATCGTGCCGGCGCTCGGCCAGGCACATGCGCACCTCACCTATGACAGCGGCGAGTACGAGACCGTTTTTCTTCGGCCTTTGCTATCTAGTCCGAAGGACACCAGCCTCGAGGCACATTTCGTCTTGCAGCCGGCCTGAGCTCGCTTTGTTGCACTTGGCCCGCCCTCTGCTGATCTGGACCGGCCTGGCGTTTGCGATCATCATGCCGATGACTTTTGCCGCGACGAGCGAATATCTGGCCTCGCGCGACCCGGTCTATATCGCGGCCGGCTTTGCCGGCGTGGTGGCGCTCTGCCTCGCGCTGGTGCAGCCGCTGCTCGCGGGCGGCTGGCTTCCCGGCCTCCACTTGCTGCGCGGACGGCGGGCCCACCGCGCGGTGGGCGTCATCCTGATCGCGGCGGTTGTCGTTCACGTCGTGGGCCTGTGGATCACTAGTCCACCCGATATAGTTGACGCGCTGCTGTTGCGCTCGCCGACACCGTTTTCTGTCTTCGGTGTCGGCGCCATGTGGGCACTTTTCGCCGCCGCATTGTTCGCTGCGCTCCGGCGTCGCTTCTCGGCGCATGTCTGGCGGGTGGGCCATAAGAGCCTCGTCAGCGTCGTCGTTTTTGGCGGCGCCGTCCACGCTCTCTTGGTCGAGGGCACGATGGAGACGACATCGAAGGCCGTGCTTTGCGCTCTGGCGATTGCCGCAACCTTGGCCGCGGTGGCAGCCTCCGGGCGGCGCGCAAAACGGCATGCTCTCGGCAAGAAATGAGCGTCTGGAACCCGGACGTCGTAGGATCGAATGCTCGTGTCGTCGGACTTGGGAATCGCTTATCGCGGACGATTGCTGTCGTGGCAAGCGACTGCGACTTTGTGTTGGAAGGCTTGCCGCGGCGCATGGACAAGCTGCGGGTTGAAATGGCGGCCATTGCAATGGCGTTGAGCGCTGGGGGACGAATAAACACCTGATGCCGACCGACCAACCGAAGTGTCGGCCGCGGTGTGCTAGTGTGTTCTGGTTTGCTGGTTCCCGATCGAATGCAGCGCCATAGCTTGAAATCGGAGGGACGAGGCACCAGTTCAATTTTGGGCCATAGGGAATGAAACCAGCCCGATCTTTGCCCGGCAAGAGAGAAGCGGTGAAGAAAAGATGAATGGTAAAGACCTCCGCTTTGAAGATGACTTGATGCTCGGCGTGCCGGCGAGGGGCGGGCGGGCGGCTCTCCAAGCTATTTCATCTCACCTGGCGCAGCGCACGCGCGTCCCACCCGATGTCATTTTAGATGGCCTGCTTGAACGGGAAGCTCTTGGTTCCACGGGTTTCGGGCAAGGCTTTGCCTTGCCGCACGCGTTTATTCCGGGTTTGGTAGCTCCGACCAAAGTCCTTGTTACCCTGCGCGAACCGATCGAGTTCAACGCACCTGACGACGAACCAGTCGATATATTGCTCGCGGTGATATGGCCCCACGGCCAACATGACGGCTTCTTGCAATTCCTCTCCAAGCTTTGTCGTGTCTTTCGCTCAAGGAAGCTGTTGGCCGCCCTACGAGGGGTACGATCTGAAGCAGAGGCCTTAATCGTGATTTCGGCGAGCGCTTCTAAAGCTGCTCTAAATGCACAAAGCTCTGTTACGGCCTCATACGGCCCGCTCGTGCGGTAGATGACCTGCTAACGTCACGAAACCATTCGTCTGGGCACGGAGCTGTCGCAGCGCCAGTCTTGGATACCACACTGGGGACATCCCTCTGAAAATGAGAGTAGGATCCTTCAGTGGAGGAAAAGAGATGCAAGTCGGCTTGTATGAGCCCGTCACTCTGAGCCAAGGGGTGTGAGCTATCGATGACACCAGGACCAGAAAATTACAAAGAGCTTCTGCTTTTTCTGACGACGGCCGGCGTCATTGTACCACTGTTTGGGCGATTGAAAGTGAGCCCGGTTTTTGGTTTTCTCGCAGCCGGCATCCTGCTTGGTCCATTCGGTCTTGGAGCGCTCGTTGGAGATTGGCCGTGGCTCTCGGCAATCTCTATCACTGACGCTGGGCAGATCGCGCATCTTGCGGAGTTCGGCGTGGCGTTCCTGCTTTTTATGATCGCGCTCGAGCTGTCGTGGAGCCGTCTTCTGCTCATGCGCAAACTCGTCTTCGGATTGGGTGGCTTGCAGGTTCTCACCGCGACAGGCATCCTCGCGGCGATTGCGGGCTTGCTGGGCCAGACACCGGCTTCAGCGGTGGTGCTGGGCAGTGCGCTCGCCATGTCGTCGACGGCGATCATCATACCGTCGCTTGTTGAGCGCAGACTGCTGAACACGACGGTTGGACGGGCCAGTTTCGCCGTACTGCTCTTCCAGGATCTCGCGGTGGCGCCTCTTTTGTTCATGGTGACGATTTTGGGCACACGTGGGGGGACGGGGCTCGGTGCCGGCCTGTTGTATGCTCTGGCGCCAGCCGTTGTAGCGCTTTTCGCGATGGCGGGCCTCGGTCGCCTCATTCTGCGCCCTTTGTTCAAGCTGGTCGCAACGACAAAAAGTAAC
Organism: Ensifer sp. EB106-05-01-XG146; assembly: GCF_058791875.1. Lineage (NCBI taxonomy): Bacteria > Pseudomonadati > Pseudomonadota > Alphaproteobacteria > Hyphomicrobiales > Rhizobiaceae > Ensifer > Ensifer sp. EB106-05-01-XG146. The sequence goes on along the minus strand of NZ_JBYTDX010000003.1, from coordinate 1,259,021 downwards.
GAATTGTTCGTCGCTGCATGCCTGTTGGTCGTAGTTGGCTCCGGTCTAATCACAGCCCTCAGTGGTCAGTCGATGGCGCTGGGTGCTTTCGTTGCGGGTCTCTTGCTCGCTGAAACCGAGTATCGTCGTCAGGTCGAGGTTACCATCCAACCGTTCCAGGGACTTTTGCTTGGGCTTTTCTTCGTCTCCGTGGGAGCTCGCCTGGATCTATCCGAGATCATTGCCAACCCTGTCGTCACCCTTGGCGTCGCCATCGGCCTTTTTGCCACAAAGGCTCTCACCCTTTTTCCCATCGCGCGCCTATCAGGACTAACGACCCGCAATGCCGGCGAGGTCGCGCTTGTATTGGGACCTGGTGGCGAGTTCGCATTGATCCTTATCGGTGCTGCTGTGGCCGGCAATGTGGTCCCTGGTGCCGTTGCCGCCACTGCCACGGTTGCGGCAACCTTAACGATGATCGGCGTTCCCTTGCTGGTGCGACTGCTAGACCGCGACCGGGCACCTGCCGGTGCGGTCGATCCTTCGTTTGCAGGATTAACGCCTGAGCATGACGACGGCTTGGAGCGTGTGATCGTGGTTGGATATGGACGTGTCGGGCAACTGGTCGCTGAGATGCTCACGCGACATGGGTTGAGGTTCCTGGCGGTCGACGCCGATCCCGTGCTTGTCGGCAAGGAGCGAGGGCGCGGCACCACGATCTATTATGGCGACGCCACCCGAACCGAGTTGCTTCGACGCTGCGGAATCCAGAGTGCTCGCGCGCTTGTTGTGACCTTGGACGATGCCGAGGCAGTGGCGTCTATCGTCTCTTCTGCAAGATCCGAGCGGGCGGATCTCACTATTGTCGCGCGCGCACGAGATGCGGTGCACGCAACTGAATTATACGAGCTCAAAGTGACAGATGCGGTGCCAGAAACCATCGAAGCCAGCCTCCAGTTGTCGCAGGCGGTGCTCGTTGGCATCGGCATTCCCATGGGGCCAGTGATAGCCTCCATTCATGAACGTCGGGATGAGTTTCGCAGGATGCTACAGCCAGAGGACAGTTCTGGCAGGGAACGGCATGCGATCCGACCGCGAAAATTGACGTGATACGAAATCACTCCAAAGCACGGGGAAATGTTCCGGGGCTGCCATGGAAGAGCGGGTATCTCACACGTAGGGATAAGAATTGTCGAAGTCGGCTTATCGTCAGGCGGCGTGTATCAATTTGGTATTACTTGACCCCTTTTCGATCATCGATCTATATTAAAGCTGCTAGCGAAAACAAACCTTCGCGATTGTAGCTTACGTGGCATCAATAAGGTTAAGGTTCGGGTTTCTGCCGCTCGAAAGTTTCGAGTGCGTTGAAACCATGTGCTTCCTCTGATGTATGCCGATATCAATCTACGTAAGACTATTTAGACTGTGGGCCTAGATACTAAGAGCATCGCTGACGTTCTCTTTTTATCGGCGCATGATCGGTGTTGCGCTGCCGGCAGGCGGTTCCTTCGAAGGAAACCTGGGCATGTCCATCATAATTAGCGTCCTGGTCACGGCCCTTATCATCCCCTTGTTGCTGTATCTTGTGCAAAAACTTCCGATTGACTCGACGATGAAGCAGATGGCCCAGATCGTTGTTGTAGTCGTCGGCATAATTCTATTGCTCAGCTCTCTGGACGTATTCTGATCATTGCACTAGCTTGCCATTACTCGATCCAGACGACGGTTCGGCCAGGAGTTGCTCACTGCCCGCCTTTGCAACGAAATTGAAGCCGGTGTTATCGAGACTCTATTGTGAAGGTTGCCGCCCGCGCCGTGAAACTGCGTTTTTGGGGCCTGTCCAGACGAGCTAATATGGACGCTGTTGGCTGCCGGAAGCCTCCTCGCCGGGTTCGGCTTCACCATGGCTCTGTTCCTGCCGAGCTTCTGATTCCGTCAAGCTCGGCATTCCCAGCGCTTCCGTCATCTCTGCAGCCCTGGGTATCCTGGCGCTGAACTGGCTGATATCTCCTGGCAGTTGTCGTAGCTCGCTCCATCGGCGCCGCTCCGCGTTCTATTGTCTGGGTCGGCGATTGCCTGCCCTCAACTCGCGAGAGACGCGGCCGGGCATAGTAGCACCCCGTCTACGCGATGTTCGAACAGCCACCCCTCGAGTGCGGGAGTAAGACCGCATACATTCGGCTTAACTTGAAAAGCGGAATAATAATTCCGCGTCTGAGGTGCTCGTCTCCCGTGCCACCGGCAGACCTTAGGTGCCACCACGGTGAACCTGAAAATGGAATTGAAACAACGCTTGCGCTAAAGGGGCGGCCAAAACCACAGGATCAGAGGCACGCCCAGCACGACCACAATGAACGAGAGCGGCAGCCCCAACTTCCAATAGTCGCTGAAACGATAACCGCCGGGTCCCAACACCAAGGTGTTGCACTGGTGCCCAACAGGCGTAAGAAAATCACAAGCCGCCCCCACCGCGACTGCCATCAAAAAGGCGTCCGGATTGTAGCCAAGGCGCTGAGCAAGGGTGACAGCGATCGGCGCGACGACGAGAACGGTGGCTGCATTGTTCAGGAACGGTGTTGCGGCCATTGCGACCACCATGATCATTGCAAGGGCCCCATAGGGAGGCAACGTGGCAGCAAGTTGAGCGAGGCCGCCGGCGATTAGGTCGGCACCACCGGTCACACGGATCGACTCGCTGACCGGAATGAGAGCGCCCAACATTATCAGTATGGGCCAATCGACAGCCTCGTAAGCTTCCCGAAGCGAAAGTGAACCGAGCATTACCGTCAGCACGGCAGCCGTAAAGAAGGCCGTGGAGACGGGCAGCAGGCCGAATGCCGTTAGCATCATGGCACCAGCCAGGACCACCACCGGCATCAGGCCTTTTCGGGGGTTCCCCAAGCGGATTTCGCGTCCGACCAACGGAAGAAGTCCGAGTTCCATCAACCTGGTCGGGAGAAGCACGAGATCGCCCTTCAAAACGAGAACGTCGCCTGGTCTTAACACGATGTCGCGCAATCGATCAGTGAATCGTTCGCTGCTTCGGCTTACCGCGAGTAGATTGATATTGAAGCGATCATGCAGCGCCAAACGTTTGGCGGTTTGCCCGATCAAGACTGATTTCGGGCCGATCACTGCTTCAATTCCGGCAATCTCCTCATCGGCTCCCTTTGCTTCCGTCGGGCGGTCGTGCCCCTCAAGTTCCAAACGCGCACGACTGATGCCCCGTTCGAGCGCCTGAGGGTCTCCTTCCAACAGAACGATATCGCCTTGATGGAGAATGACCTCCGGCAGGGGCATCAGCGGTTCGACCCGATTGCGAATGAGGCCAGTGACCAGAACCTCCTCGTCCAACAAGATCGACAGGTGACGGATCGACTTGCCGATGACGGACGAAGTCGCAGTGATGCGGGCCTCTGTCATGTAGTCGTTAATGTTCAGCGCCTTCTCCATTGTCGCGGCCGCCTTGCGCTCCTTTGGAAGCAGCCGGTAACCAAACGCCAGAAAGATCACGCCCGCTGCGGCAAGCCCTATGCCGACGGGGGTGAAATCGAACATGTTGAAAGGGCGGCCCGTCAGTTCCTCGCGCATCCGGGAGACGACGATGTTTGGCGATGTTCCGATGAGAGTCGTGAGACCGCCAAGCAAGGAAGCGAACGCCATAGGCATGAGAAAAGACGACGGGGAGGCTTTCGACCGGCGCGCCATCTGGAATGCGACTGGGATCATCATCGCCAAAGCGCCGATGTTCTTGATGAAGATGGAGAGAACCGAGACAGTCGTCACGAGAATGACAACCTGACCCTGGACAGAGGTCACGCTTGGCGCCGCCCGATGGAGGAGTGCCTCTATGACGCCACTTCGCTCAATCGCGGCGCTGACGACCAGCGCGCTGGCTACAACGATGACAATGTCGTCGCCGAAGCCGGAAAACGCTGCCTTGTGGGGCACTATCCCGGTGAAAACTGCGGCAAGCAACGCGAGAACCGCAATGAGGTCGTAGCGGAGCCGTCCCCAAATGAAAGCGACCATCAGGCCGATCAGAATGGCGAAGGCGAAAGCCTGAGCCTGTGTCATGGATAAAGTCCCGACCAACTCTTCCCAATGCCGGGCCCATTTTACTCGCCTGAAAGAGCTAATGTCTGGATTGCTTACCAGCTTTTTTCAAAGGCGCGGCACCCCGAACGTCCATCCAGGACGTTTTCCAGCCTCGTAGCCCGGATGCACGCATGATCAGGCGACTACAGGATGCTTCCGAAGAGGACCGAATAGACAATCACTGCAATCGCCAGCGTAAACGCAAGCGATACCAACAGGCGCGTGAAGTCGTACGTAGAGAAGCGGGCGGGAATGAGGTTTTTCATAACGATCTCCTATGTTTCGTCGAGATTCCCAACGAGCCGCGTTACCGCGCTTCACGATAGTGCGCGACTGCAACTCGTGCTGACCTTGCTGACGACGTCAGCTGGAACTTGGATGTTGGCCATAATGCTCGCTACGAGTTCGTCACGCTTCGCACGATTGGCGTAGCCCTGAAGCGTTGCGAGATCCGTGCTGGTGGCAGTAGCCATTCGTCCAGCGGTGTCTGAACAGATGCCGGCAAAGGCGTCCACTCTGGCCGTTTCTGCCGCCAGATTGCTGGCAGTCGTAGTGGTGAGCCATCCCGCATTGAAGCCGATGATTGGGCTGAAGAAAAGCCCGACCACCAAACCAATGGCGTAGGGTTTTGCATGTTAAAGGATTTGTCCGAAGGTCATGGATTAATTCCCTTTAATCAGGTGATTATCGGGATCGTTGCGGGCCCGCGCTCCGACCAGGAGCCAATGGCAATCCAGATTTACTACAGTGCGCTTTAAAAGATTTAATGTAAACAACCAATTCAATTGTTCATTAAAAAGTACGTTTCAAATAATTATCGTGCATAAATTTGAGCCGAAAACGACCGCATATCGATTTATCAGTGCTCGTATATTTATAGAGTCTGGACGTATTTTTCGATAAAACAGATTAGCAATTAACAAACAAAGTAAAGACGTATTCAAGGCATAGAGAGTTTTGATTGCTTTTGGCGCAAGATTGGCTTTTTGCTTTACCAAACTTATCGATCTCGATTTCGCATATTCACCTGCGGCGCGCTGCGCAGTGATTGACGCCAAACGGCCCGATCCCGGCTGAATCTCGCCCACGTATGCCGCAGAAAAGGAGGGCAGCGTGTTGCCCGGACGAAACATCGAAAGTCCATTTCGACCGACCATTTTGGATGCTAGACCTCGGCGAGATAGTGGCACCTGGCGAATAGCCGCAATCTTGCCGTCACCCTAACCGTATCGGCAACGTTAAAGTGTCACCATCGATCCCGACCGGTCTGTCAGTGGGCCATAGAGATCGCGCAAATATTTCACCCCGTGCGGCGGAAACGATCCACATCGCCAAATCCGCTTCAGGTACATCTCGCCTCGGTATCGCATCCGCAATGATGAACTCGGCCACGAGCAAGAGAGCAACGAAAGACAATCCGCAGCCGATGAACAGGGCATGGCGGCCGATAGCAGAGCAGTGTCGCCAGTCGTGGTACATCGGCTGCCGCAATGAAAAGCAAACACGAAGAACACGCGTTCGTCATCAGCGCATGGGAATCCGAAGGGGGGGCGCCGAACAGGTCTGAACAGCTCGGTCAGTATGGTCGCCGTTTCGACGGAGACGGAACCTATTCGATTTATCACCTCTTCACGGGAAAGACCGCAGAAATAGGCACCTGGAAGATGGAAGGGCTCAGCCCTAAAAATGCAGCGCGAGCGCTGCGTATTCTCAATAGCCCCAAGCTGGCCGGCAGTCGCCTCCGCCCGTGAAGAAACATTCGCAGCGTGTGTTGATAGGAGGCGCTGCGGCCCGGCGTCTGCCCAGCATTCCATCGGCCGAAGCCCTACTACGTTCGGAGATCGCTATTCCATGCTCAGAGCCCGCTGCGGAGCCGATACCGCCGGTTGCACTCCCAGGCGTTACCGGAGCTCTGAACCCGGCGACGTCAACGGCTGACTATGTCGTCCGATGCGAGTATGTTGGAGGGCGTATGCCTGCAATCTTTACTGTGCCTTGGTACCTTGCTTCAGGCGAATGCTGACGGGCCGGCCCTCCGCATGCTGGACCTCGAACTTGTTTGTCTTTCGGATGAGGTCGCTGAGCTTTCGAAACCCGAAGGTACGCGGATCAAAGTCTGGTGCCAAGTTGAGCAGTTGCTTGCCAACAGTACCGAGGTTTACCCAACCTTCCTCGGTTTCTTCTTGGGCAAGAACTTTTTTTATCAACGGCACGGCGGCGCTCACCGGTTGCAAGGACTTTGCGGCTGATGCGGTATCCTGTTCGTCTTTCCCGGCGTCTGCGAGCAGGTTCTCAGTGTAGATGAATCGGCGGCAGGCCTGCCGGAAGCTCTCCGGAGTCTTTTGTTCGCCAAAGCCAAAAACGTCGATGCCCTGCTCGCGAATACGGGCGGCCAAACGCGTGAAATCGCTATCGGACGAAACGAGGCAGAAACCATCAAAACGACCACTATGCAGCAGGTCCATGGCGTCGATCACAAGCGTGATATCTGATGCGTTCTTGCCGGTAGTGTAGGCGAACTGCTGCTGGGGAATGATCGCGTGTTTCGCGAGCACATCCGCCCAGGCCTTGGAACGCGTGCCCGAGAAATCGCCGTAAATGCGGCGGACACTCGCTTCCCCGATCTTTGCCACCTCTTCGAACAACCCGTCGGCGATCTTTGCCGAGGTATTGTCAGCGTCGATAAGGACCGCCAGGCGTGGTGATCGAGGCTCGAACGGCATGCTTTGCTCCCCTTGTCCAATCATCAAAGCTTAGCAACCGCTTCGCCATAGCACTATCCGGCTTTCCAGCCAGCACTCTTTTTCACCCGCATCAACGCCATCAGCATCGGGCCGAGGGAGAATTCCCCCGCCGCGCTTTGCCGATCAGATCCCTGAGATAGCCGCCCGGCGAAACTGATATACCCCGCCCCAAGGGTGATCACGCTTACATTTATGGAGGCGTAGTCCGGCAATTGGACCTGGTCCTTTGGAGATGCGAAAGGTCATCGAAGATGATTGTGCGGCTCGACGGAGGGCCTATGGCGGCAAGCCGCTAAGAGAAGACGGGAAACGTCATGGGCGATGGTATCAACGGCGTCTGGCGTCGCGCCAAATAACACTTCTGAACAATGGCGAGCGGGTTTACCGTCGCCCACCGCTGGGGCCGGAACGAACGCGCATTTGGCGCGTTACATCCTACGTTGGAGTACGGCAGGAAATAGCATCGTCAATCATCCTGATCGACGATAACCAGGTACTCCCAAGAGGCCCCGATGGATATCACCACACTACTCATCATCGTTCTCGTTGTTCTCTTGCTGGGGGGCGGCTGGTACGGTCGCGGTCGCTGGTATTGAGCCGTTCGTCACGGGCGGGCACTCCCCTATCCTGGACTGATCGAATTTCTCGAAGCGATCCCTTTGAGGCCCATCGTGACCGGATCGCAGCCTTATGGGTCAGTGAGTTCCTCCTATTGCGGTCACGCGCATCCCTAGCTCCGAGAGTGTTTCAGCAACGCTCGTCGGAGCTACTCGTTCTGAACCTCTGACCGCTGCCAGGTTTCAGCGTTTCCGCAGTGTCCGTCCAATGCGACTTGCCATGCGAGGCGTCGCCCCGCTTTCTGGCAAAACGCGATCGGTCCAGAGGAGGCGGATCGGTAATGTTAGATCTTCGCAGCTGGATAGGCTCTTTACTCGCTCTCGGTGCGCTTACACTTCTATTTGTCGGCTGCGCGCTGGTCCTTTGGCCCTTCCTGTCGGCCTTGCTATGGGCTGCGGTTATCTGTTTTTCGACGTGGCCTCTCTACCGCCAATGCGAACGTGCCGTCGGAGGATACCGTGCCGCTGCCGCGGCGATAATGACGATGGTGGTGGTCTTTGCTTTGGCAGCACCGCTTGCATTCCTTGTGACCGCGCTCGTGGACGACATAGAGAACCTGGCAGAAGCGATTACGCAGGTCCTGGAGGAAGGGCCTTCGGCGCCACCCAACTGGGTCAACGGTCTACCCATCATCGGCGAAGGCGTCGCGGCCTACTGGGAGAACCTCGCTCACGATGCTCCAGCGTTCATAGCTGAGCTCAAGAAATTAACAGGCCCAATCACGGATATCGCGCTTTCAGGCGGAGCGGCCCTCGGCGGCGTCCTGATTGAACTTGCCCTCAGCATATTCATCACCTTCTTTCTTTTTCTGCATGGTCGTCGCATGATCGGCTTCATGCGCCAGATCAGCGAGCGCGTTGCTGGCCCGCGGTCCAAGAGGCTGCTGACGGTCATCGGTGCGACCGTAAAGGGGGTCGTCTACGGGATGATCGGAACCGCGCTTGCGCAGGGCTTGCTTGCCGGTACCGGCTTCTGGATCGCCGGTGTGCCCCAGCCCGTATTGTTGGGTTGCCTAACTTTTGCGCTGTCATTCGTGCCGGGTGGTCCACCGTTTCTTTGGGTGCCGGTGGGGCTTTGGCTTCTGCTCCAAGGTTCCATGGGCTGGGCGATTTTCGTCGGCTTGTGGGGTTTTCTTCTTGTCAGCAGCATCGACAACTTCCTGCGGCCGTACCTGCTCAACCAAAACACCAATCTGCCGGTGTTGCTCAGTTTGTTTGGACTGGTTGGCGGGGTGCTCGCCTTTGGGTTGATTGGGCTCTTTCTTGGACCCACATTGTTGGCGGTCGCGTACAATCTGTTTCTCGAGTGGGTGGCAGCCGAGATCGAGGGACGGGTCCAAGCAGCCTCCGGCTTGCCCGTGGATTTGGAAACCAACTCGAAGAACTGAGCAACGTTGTAAATCTGGCCTTGCTGAAGTTCCTGTCTGGCTGGGCGCTTCTCACCGGCGGCCCGGCGATAACAATGGCCTGGCAGTGACCTCATGCTTTGCCTGTCGAAGAGATAGCGGCTACCGGCACCAAAGTGAGCAATGCAGAAGAAAACGGCAATTGGTGCCCCATCCGATCAATGGACTGTCTCCGGCGCTGCAGCGAGATCAGGCTGTACGCCGCCACCTTCGTTTTCCCAGCGGTCGACATCTTCACAAGGGAAAGGTGGCGAGAGCATTTCGATCTGGCTCATCAGAATGGTGACGAGCGCTGCTTCGGAGCAAGTGCCGCGTTGAAAAGCCGAGATCAGCAATCGAGCTGCGGCTCGTCTTTTCGCGCGGTGCCACGCACTCCCAACATCGAATATCCCGACGGTGTCGAGCACCCGTTTGAGCATATCGAGGGGAACGGGGACATGGGAGGCTACGTTGGAAGACATCTTGTCCTCCTTTGGTTGGAGGCATATCCGCAGACCGAACTTGAGGCCTGCTTAAGAGTTTGCCTGCCATCACTGTGATCCCGCTGCAAAGATATGGGAAGCACTTTCGTGATCGCAGTCTGATATCATGAGTTGGAGACGACAGACTGGACCCCCGGCTTTAGCCGGGAAGCTTTGCCAGAGTCGCGGTCCCGACGCCAAGCTTGAGCCCGGAGCCTTTGCCCGGCTCGATAAAAGGATCAAGCCGGGCTGGTGTTTGCGTCAGGCCGCTTTTCGGCGGTCTGATTGACGACCTTGGTGGCGGTCGCGGTCAGGGCGATCTCCGTCGCCTGCTCTTCGTCAAGCGTCGTCATAAGCAGCTTGGCGTCTTTCATGCCCAGCTGCAGCGCCCAGGTCCTCAGCGAGCCGTTCGTAGTGTTCGACAGCCTGTGCGGCTGCAAGCAGTCCGGCGTCGAGCGCGGGCGAGCCTTGATACACTTCCATGATCGAGCCGCCTTCCCATGATTGCGCCACATCTTTTTTCAGGCTTTTTGCCGATGATCCTGAACACTTCGTCAAGCCGCTAGACATCCTCCTTCAGCAGGGGCTACGGGCTAACGATGTCAGGCTTGTTCGCGGTTCCGTAGTGGTCGTGAAGCCCCCACCACTTGTATGGATCTCCCTGCGTACGGCCGGACGGCACGTCCTGCCAGGTTTCCTGTCGGCCAAGTGGCGTGAGGTCCAGGAGCGTAAAGATCGGACCGATCGCTTTACGCGATCCCAGTCCATCATGTTTTCTCCTTGAACGTTACGTCCCACACCGGCACCCGCCGCCTGTGTCGTGGATCAATGATGGACGCTTTCCGCGTTGCGCTTACGGGTTGCAGCCGCCTTTTTTGCGGAGGCCGATCGCTCTGCTTTAGGTCTCGAAGCAGCGGCTTGTCCGCCTTTTCTTCCACCCTTTTCAGACGAGGCGTTGCTCTCCGGGTGCCCACGGCCCGAACCGGACTTGTTGCCGCCGCCGCTTTCCTTATTCACCGTGGCCCAGGCTCGACGCTCGGCCTCCTTTTTCGGAACGCCACGGTCTTCATAGCCCTCCTCAATATGCTCGGCCTTGCGCTTTTGCTTGTCGGTGTATGCGGACTTGTCACCTCGAGGCATGGTTTCGCTCCTTCTCGCTACCTCGCGTTCAAACTCTCGATAACAGGCAAGGTTCCGCTCCGTGGTCTAGCGGCCGATCTACATGACGGTCAAAAAGATGAAGATGCCGGCCACGATCAAGCTCAGGCCAATCCGGTTTCTGACCGGCCCGACAAAGCGAAGGCCTGACCTTTGGGCTCTAGTGTTGGTCTTGAGCGGGCGGATCGGTGAAAGTCACTGAGAGGCCGGGTTCGCAGTGCTTCCCAGAGGAGCGACAGCACTCCGAGGAAACCACAAGCAGCAGCAACAAGGACGAGCATAGACATCGCAGATTCCTCGCGCAGAGCGATGGTATGTGGTGCGTTACCCGTCGATTGTGTTCGGCAAGACCAGCGCCTCCACCCTGGTCAATCCAGCAGGTCCAAACAAGTTCCGTGGATGCGCACCTGCTCGAATGCATCTGGCTCAACGCAGAGCAAAGTAGTCTGGCCTCCGATGGAGTGCCGGTTTTGGCGGCGCGCCGTCCGCGTGATCGGGCGCTCGTGGAACTTCAGCCTGGCAGCCGCCGTTTTATCCAATCATCAAAGGTGAAGCAAACTGATACACGACCAAGGCGATACCGAAACGGTCTCGACCTCATCGAGAACATCGGGTTCTGCATGCTCACCAACGAGGCTCGGTCCATATCTCAAGGCGCGCCCTTGTCGGCCCACGTGGATCGCGGCCCCGCCGCGTGTTCTTCGCACCTTCGGTGTCGCTCACGACGACGGAGAAAATCCGGCCCTTGAGATGCCGCGGGTAAGCCCAGCCGTCCATCTCAGGGCCAATGACAAAGTGCTGGCGAGGTGGAGAAGCAAGCCGTGCGGGGGTGAATGCTTCGACCGTACTCAGAGGCTATCCGGTCGAGCGACAGGAATTCGACGTCAACATCGCCTCTTTCTTCAATCGACGCCTTAGCCAACTCCAGCTTGCGATAGAACTTGGATTCTCCCCGGACAGGTGTGCTCGCTTCGCGCGGATGCGTTGACCAACAGAATTCCAGATGGCCGACGTATTGTCGTCATGACGTACTTTCGCCTCATCGATCGCTTTTCGCGGCAATCCAGTCAACACAGAGTTCGTAGGCTGGATCTCTATAGCCGGGTCCCGCCCTGCGGGTGTAGGGGCTCATTCTGGACTCATATAGGCATCCCATGCGGCGTTGGCGATGTCACTAAGCTGGGCCTTCAGGTGTTCAAACGCTGGCGGCCTCTCATTGTGTGAGATATCGTCGCCTGAATTCTCGCTTGTTGAGCCCAGGACTGGTCATGCCCGTTCGTGGGGTGAGAATCGGGTCGAAATCGGTGTGTCTGCTTGTGAGGCTATTGATGCTCTCCTGTCTCAAGAGAGAACGCGGAGCCTGCAAGAAGGTTCTGTGTGCCTGTGGTGATTGGCCTGTGGCAGAAAACTCCGGGCATCCGGGAACCAGTCACGCCGTTCGCGGGTTCGGTTGATCTTGAAGGAGGCACCGGGGCATGGAAGCAGTCGGCAAGTGGCGGCATATCTGCGTCGATGCCCAGCGGATGTTTTTGGAGCAGACGCCGTGGCACGTGCCGTGGATGAAAAACGTGCTACCGCAACTTGTCGAAATATCGGAACGCCATGCGAGCAACACAATCTTCACCCGATTTATGCCACCCCAGAATCCACGCGACGCGGCGGGAAGTTGGAGGGATTACTATCAAAAATGGTGGATGATGACCGGCGAGCACCTGCCTAAAGAAATGCTCGAGCTGCCGCCCTCCTTTCAAAACCTTGTGCCGCCAGCCCGCGTCTTCGACAAAACGACCTATTCGCCCTGGGTTGATGGCCGGTTGTTTTCGCACCTTCGACAAGAAGGCGTGGAAACCCTCGTCGTTACCGGCGGCGAGACGGATATCTGCGTCCTGGCGACCATCCTCGGCGCGATCGATCTCGGGTTTGGCGTCACCGTGCTTTGCGATGCGGTTTATAGCGGCGCCGACGAAACGCACGATGCCGCCATGGATCTGCTCAGCGATCGGTATTCAGTCCAGCTCGAACTCGTGAAGACCGAAGAATTCTTAGCGGCGACGCCTCGCCGTGAAGCGTAACGCAGTCCGGAGCGTCAACGACATCTGGTCGTTTGAACAACCCGGTTACCCGTCCCGAGTGAGAAGGATCCGTCGATGCCCCTGAAAGCGCTTGCCTTAAACTGCACCTTAAAATCCTCCGCAGCCACCGAGGCGTCGTCCACCGATAAAATCCTAAGTCTTATTGCGGCGGAATTCGAGAAGCATCGCGTCGACACTGAGACGGTCCGCCTGGCCGATCACAACGTAAAACCAGGCGTGACTTCCGATGAAGGTGAGGGGGATGATTGGCCCGATATACGCAAGAAGATCCTCGATGCCAACATCCTGCTCATCGGCACGCCCATCTGGCTCGGGCAGCCATCGAGTGTCTGCAAGCGTGCCCTGGAGAGGATGGACGCATTCCTTGATGAAACCGACGAAAAAGGGCGCATTGTTTCTTACGGCAAGATTGCCGTCGTTGCTGTCGTCGGCAACGAAGACGGCGCCCATCACGTTTCCGCTGAAGTTTTTCAGGCACTCAACGACGTCGGCTTCACCATTCCGGCAAATGCGGTCGCTTACTGGGTTGGCGAAGCGATGGGCTCTACCAACTTCGTCGATCTGAGAAAGACCCCTGAGCCGGTAAAAACGATGATTGCAATGCTTGCCCGCAATGCATCCCATGTTGCCACCCTGCTGAAGAACTCTGCATATCCGGGTGACGAGAACTAAGGCCCTCCAACAAGCGCCAAAGTAAGCCCCATCGGTACCGGGTTTAAAACCTGGATGATGCTGCGGCTCAATCGATCAAAGCGCAATTTTGCGCCCCGCCAGTTAGACCCGGACGCTCGCACCGCGATCCTCGTCACATCGAGCTTCATCTCGGATAGTCGCGGCCGTGCCCTCGAACCGCCATTGCGCTATTTGATAAGGTTCTTCGCAATTTCTAGATGGTGCTCCAGGGCCGGAAGCGTTTTTGCAGCCCAAGCCTTCAACTCAGCGTTTTCTCCGCCTTCGCTGTAGCGCTTGAACAGGTCCACCGCATCTTCATGCGCTTCCTGCTGTCGGAACGGTACTGTTTCCCAAAGTCTTCGCCCTTGAGATCGTTCAGCTTGGCGAGCATGTCCTTTTGAGCGGTCGTCATGGTCTTCGGCAGGGTCGCCTTGACCTTGCCACTGGAGACGAGGCCACTGAGGTCAGCAGTCGTCTTTTCGTGGTCTTGGACCATTTTCTGAGCGAAGGCCTTCGTTGCGGCATCGCCCTTTTCCAAAGCAAGCCTGCTGGACTGAACTTCGAACAGATCGCTTGTCGCCGCTTCCTGGACGAAATCCTGTGTTTTAGGTGCAGCACCGATCAGCGAGTTTATGCCGGATTTTTCCATTGCGGACTGGGCGAGGGCCGAACCGGCCAGAGTGAGCACGAGTGAAGCAAGAACGAGCTGTTTCATGATAGGTCTCCTGTCGGCAGGTCCAACTGCCAAGTGGAAAGAGTTAAGCCGTATGCGGGATCCGGGGTGCAGCCGAGCGCCCGCTGGCAACGCGCTGGCGATCGAGCAAAGAAGACGTGCGCGCGGGCCGCGTGTCTAGCTTTCGTTCTTCGTGGGATCGGAGCGTCCGGTCGGAATAGAGCTGGTGGTCGCGGCAACCGGGTCGCTTGCGGGAAACGAACTCTCGAGACCTTCGTCGAGCTGTTCTTCCAGAGTGCCGGTATCCTTTGCGCTGCGCGCGCTTCTCAAAGACTCCACCGCCGGCGATCCCGTTTCATCGCCACCGACGATTTCGCGGTCATCCCCCTCTTCGAACGCGGCTACTTGCACCATCATAGCTTTGGCCTTGGTCACGGCCGCATCGACGCCAAGGTCTCCGCCAGTGCTTTGTAGGCGAACGGAAATCACATCTCCGCCTTCTGCAACCCATTCGACGGTCATCACGCCTCCGGGATCTGTGAGCACCTGTTGTGCGATGATGTTCATGGTTCCTGTCTCCTGTCTCGTTGGTACACGCCAACGCAAAACACGGTTCGGCGACCGGTGGTTCCGAAGATTGTCAACGCTTTCATGCAAAAAGGACCGCCCGCCGGGATGGCGGACGGTCATCATGCTAAACTAGGATGAGCCAGCCCGTCCGGTTAGCGAGTGGACAAATCGGCACTCGCGACCTCGCCTGGAACCGGGCAGACAGTCCGCATTTCGTCCTCAGTCTCCAGACGGACTTCCGCGTCATCTGATCCCGGGAAGGGCTCGAGGCACTGTGACCTGCCGACTTCCCGAAACCTCTGGGTTCGGTCGACGTCATCGAGTCGTGCACGTCCTTGGCCGCCTTTCCATGGAACCTCAGCTCTTGCGGTCGGTGCCGCGACCGCCGCCCGTGGTGCCAGCGCCACTCTTAGCCCCGCCCGAACCGGCACTCTTGCCAGCCCCGGTTTCGCGACCGCCGGATTGTCGCTGCTTGTCGTCGTTCTTATGGCTTTGTTCGCCAGCCTTGCGATGCTGTTCGCTGCTGCCGCCCTGGCTGCGTTGATTTGCCATTGTCGTTCTCCTCGGTTGGTCCCGCCCTAGAGGCGGCGGGGACCAACAGAAGCGTGGGGGATCGATATGGTTCCCCGCCGAGCAAAAAATCGCCCCGCGACGTTGGGTGTCGAACCCGCATACGTGCAGCGCGCCTGCCTGTGCGGATGCATCCCGATGGGAACTTCAACGCGCATCGCCTGTTCGGCCTTTCGAAAAGGAGGCAGACATGTCGATTACCAAACCGAACGATGGCGCGCCGGGCAGCGCTGACCAGTCACCGCGATGGGAAGGGCCGGAGAAAACGAGGCCGAATGATCCCGAAAAGGATCGGGATGCGGCCGGCGAAAACAATCGGGAACCCGCGAGAAATGACCCTTCTGACGCGACCAAGACCAGGGCCGACGCGAAGGGCCAGTTTGCGGACCCCCAAGGCAACCGCAAGAGCACGGGAGTATCGAGCGCCAAGCCGACCGTGATCACCGGGTCTGAGGATATGTCGGGTCACCGCAGTCCGCCAGGAGATAGGGAACCTCCGAAAGACTGGGACGTGGGGTTCGATCAGGACCGGTCGAAAGAATAGTTCGCTCGGCGAGTGGGCGCGGTTGGAGCGGTCGTGGGAACGACCGTCGCACCCGCGAGATTTTCCAAGACGAATATCCCCGGCGCTCAATCAACGAAGCTCAAGAACATGCGTCAACTGCCGCAACAACCACGAGAATGTTCCTAACGCGTTGGTTGAGTTGGGAAATCAGAACCCGCTCCCGCGCCTCTCAGCGAGCAGCGTCGATGTCCTCTCCGGCCACGCTATAGGGGCCTGCCCTCCGGTCGCGGGCCAGTTGAGGTGCGCGGGCTGCCGCTGTCGAATACGCCCTGGTAGCCATCTCCAAGGTGTCCTTATGCCCCATTGCGGGGGGCAGAAAGAGGAACCACGGACCCTAGGGAAGATCGAGAGAGTAACGAGAACGGCGGTCGATAGAAATGCACTTTGCCAGTTCTGAAGGACGCGAATCGGAACTGAGAGCTGGCGAGGTGATCGGTCACTGAAACAGAGGATCCCCGTGGCTCGAGACTTCCGCGTTCTCCGCCTGACTGCTTCGTGTTGGGCTATCGCCTTTCAGGTGGCGCGAGAGGAATTGATTCCGACCGTAACATCATCCCTCAAGCGGTGATGGCATTCGGTGTGAGCTTCGCTGAGGCGATCAGACGTATCACGTTTGTGAATGCAATTTGCGTCTGACTACCAGCTCTCCTCGTGCAGCCGGTCAAGCACGACGACGACCTCAGCCTGTAAATCCAGGCAAAGCTGCTGAAAATCATGGATTCGCTCCTCCCGTCGGGGCGTCTCGCGCTGAAGAGCATCGAGTGTATTTGCCGCCAACGCATATTTTTCGAAGAGGTCGTACAAACCATGATCTTTGACTGAACGCAATCGTTCGCGATGAGCGGGCAGAGCCATTGCCAAGCGCGCCCGTCCGAGGTGAACTAAACCCATGTAGCCTCCAGATTACTCATGTGCCGGGCCACGAACACGGGATATTTCACCCAGCCCACGACGAGACGAGAACTCCGATTGTCGCGTATCCCGCTTTGTGAACCAGAGAGCGCACTCCAGGAGGCAAGCCTCGTCGGTATGGCCGACACGGAACTCGTCAATCAGGAATCTTGCCAGTTGATTGCCTCGCTTGGAAAGTTTGGGAAATCCCGCTAAGAAGCAGGTCCTCTCAAATACTCGATGCAGCATTTCTACGTCTTTAGGGCCGAGAGCGCAGTTGAGATCATCCGAATGAAAGTACATTTGGGACCTCCCATGAAGGGCGGCAAAGCGTTCGTGGTATTCGCGTCCACAAAACGTCGGCAGGGCTTGCCTGGTTCCACCGGGGAAATACCCATTTCGGGCTATTCGGGCACGTGATGAAGGGGATTCTGCAGGAGGTCGACGGCGGGCAGTTGAAGACATACGAAATTATGGCGTCAGGGCTAAGGGCGACAAGCCAACTTCCAAGGCGATCAAGACCCAGAGGCGTGCAGCCTAAACCGTTCCCATATGGCGCGCTCCCAATGGTAGCTCAAGAAGCGAAACTTTCCATGTCGGCGGAGCATGCACTTCCATTGGGGTGAATTGTCGCCCCGCCCTTCATCAGTAGCTTTTGAAGCGTGCTCCATCCGCTCAGACGAGCCGCTTGCACCAGCGTGCATTGGCCTCTGCCGATCCCGGCAGAGGCTTTTATTCTACCCGTAGCCTCGGCACTGTGTCTGCCCGCGGGAGTTTGCGAAACTAGTGACGGGTGATTTCGGACGCAAGCTCTAGGAACCGGCCAATCGACCAAAGGTAGGCGACGATCTCCCACCTCAGGGCGTCGCGATCGCCGTACTTCTCTACTATTCGGTCAAGCTTTTCCTTAGTTGCGGTCTGCTCCTCAATTTCGCTAATCACGTAGCTGTCATGCCCCACGGCGCAGATGTCGCAGCCTGCCTCGATGACGTCGTCGACGAAGGCCGGGATTTCACCGGGGTCCATCTGACGTCGATTTTTTTCAGTAGAGCCGCTCCTCCATTGAGGCCGTGAAGCCATACTGCGACCCACTTCGCTATCAGGCGCAAAACTGTCTCCGCCCTTATCGGGGATACTGGGATAACGCTTGCGCTTGGCCATGCTCATGGAAATAGTAGCTCATCGGTTAGCGTGAGTAGGGCGACGACTCTACCTTGTCGGCGTAGATCTGTTGGAGTTCGGCAATCTGCTCTTTACGGGCCGGGTATTCCCGCAGAAGCTCGCGTTGAGGAGACGAACGCGTAAGCCTCGAAGAGATCGAGTAGGCAGCGCTCTCTGGCTTGGCGTCGCTGAGGGCGATATCGTGGCAGAGCATTTCAAGGCGGGTTCGCCCTAAGTGCATCAGTCTCATGGCTGCTTTCCTGTTTCAGTCGAGAACTACTTCGAGGATGCCAAAGGTGTCGGAAGGACGATGGCGACGGATTGTTGAGGTTCGTGCGATAACGCGCTGTTCACGACGAGGTATCCGCCGATGACGAGCATCGCCAAGAGCATCACGCCGATAAGAAACCCTGTCGAGAATTTTTTCGGTGGCCCGCCGTAGCGGTATTGTTCGTACATAGTCCATTCCTCCGGTCGGCAACGACACCAGAGCGAACCGAAGGGACGGGCAGGCTGCCCTGGTGTCGTTGTCGGCCTATGCCGAATAGTTCGCCATAGGCTGAGGTTTAGAAATAGCGTATCGGGGTCAGTTCTCCACGGGATTAGGACCATTGCGCCGGGGTTATGGGACTGAAGTCCCATGGTGGAACCGTTGGCGCTTTCCTACGTTCTAACGTGTTGCTCGACCGCCGCTTGGTGATCGAAAGCGCCTCTAGGCCCCACCTTCAACCTCAACTCCGCAGATGGGGCCTATCGAGCGCGGTTTGCCTGCGGACCGTTCAACAGAAGCGTCAGATGTTTTACCTCACGGCCCCAGCGATGGGGCTGTCTTTTTTAATGGACGCACGCAGGAAGCGACTAAAAAGGAAAAGGCCCCTTCCGTCGACAGAGCCAACAGGCTGTGTTGGAACGGGGTCCACTCCCACGGCGCCGCGCCGATCCTGCTCAATGCATTCGCCGCTAAATCGGGCGCCTTCGTCCACCCACGACGATAATCCTCATCGGCGACCGCGGGCCCCGTCGTGGTAATGGCCGCGGCGACTAGGGATCATAAAAGAAATGGCCCCGTCGGGACGAGGCCAGAGGCACTTATCGAGAGAGAGTACTTCACTTCCGGGCGGATTGTGAAGGTGTCACCCTGATCGGGGGCTCAGGGTCTCACGAAGCCAGAAACGTCGAGACTTCGTATCGGTTCCATTACACCGTAAGAAATGACCAGGCGGCGCGCTGGCGCGTGCGGCTCATCCGTCGGGCACCTAGTGGGCCAAAGCCATCGCAGGTCCGGGAATCCCCTGTCGATCAATTCATAAAGAAGTGGCCCCGTCGGGCGCGACGAGGCGAGGGGCTACTTCGGGGGACACTTGGCATCAAGACAAGCGAAAAAACGCACGGGGCTGAACAGGTTCCTGTCGGCAGGGAGCGAACACAAAAAAATGGCCCCGAAAGGCGATAACGGGGCCAAGCGAGCGTGTACCTGGCGGGTTCCGCACGCCTTCGCGTCGCAGCCCGGTCGATGATCCGGCGTCGGGATCATCGGCAAATCACAAACGGCCATCGATCCGAAAAGTTCCCTATTCGTCCGCACCGCGTCGGGGTGCTCGAGCCACATGGCACTCTCGAACAGTGCACCCTCGTCGAGTACATCCACGATCGAACTGGATACACGACTGTTTTTGTCACGCACGACCAGGGGAAGGCGCTTGAGCTAGCCGACCGTATTGTGGTGCTGAACAACGGCTCAAACGAGCAGACGGGCACGCCGGACGAGATCTCCGCTCACCCGTCTCAGTTCGTTTACGGGTTCATTGGCCAGTCGAACTGCCTAAGCGTCAGTGTTTCCGGCCGCGAGATCTGGCTTGAGGGCCGATCTACGGGGCTACCGACAACTGAGCACGATGGTCAGGCGGCCCTCTACTTTCGGCCCACGATATACAACTCGTCATGGGATCCGAACACGGTCTTGTGGGGTCTATCACCGGAAGCCGGCGCGTGGCAGGCACTCGGCATCTTGAGGTGAGGTTGGAGAAATTCGCTTCAGTTGTGCAGTTCGAACTGCCGCCCGATCGAGCACCCTTTCCCCCCGAGAGTCGTATCGCCTTCAATACAAAATGGATGCTCTTTCGCGGCGAACAGCGCGCGAGTTTATCTGAAGCAAGTTTTCCCGACCGGTAGCTGGAGGGCAGTTTAGCGGCCCGACGCGCCGTAGCCGTCGGGCCGCTTGGGGCACACCAGATGCTCCGCCTGGGGCGGGGCGCTCTGAAGATTACCAGGTTTGCCGGCCGAACCAGTCATCCACGTCTTGTCGTGCCCGATCTTTTTCGAGGCCATACCGTTCCTGTATCTTGCCTTCGAGCTGATCGCGTTTGCCAGCGATTTGGTCCAAGTCGTCGTCGGTCAGTTTCCCCCACTGTTCCTTGATCTGTCCCTTGAATTGCTTCCAGTTACCTTCAACACGGTCCCAATCCATGTCATTTCCTCCTGTGAATTGTGGATAGCAGCTAAACGCCTTGGCTACGCATTTGTTCAAATGTGCCTGCTGCGATGGTTCCGGGGACAACGGTGCGACGACTCCACAGGCGGCCGATCCCGCCACGGGAAGAGTTTGCCCGTCGACGATCCCGCGCCCGTAGCTTTATGGCCTCAGCGGAGAGCAAAGCAGTGCTAAAGATACTCGGCGCCAACTGGACGCCGGCGAAATCCCGACATTCGTCACTCGGGGGATAGAAGCAGTCTGCGAGATCAGCGGTGGGCCACCTACAACGTCCTGACGCGTTGAAAGACGCCGCGTGAAAGTGCGGGGGGGGGGCTGTCGCTTCGCGACCCCATCAACAGTTCCCGAACAAGGAGCCTTGCGGGGGCACCTCGATAACGGGAAGAAGGCAGACCGGCTAAAAAAGGGGGCGGATCCGTGCCCAACCTCGTTGCTCGAACTGGGAACACATTCCTGTTTTTCCGGTTTGAAGGTGTTCGAGAAGGAGAACGCCATGGCAGAGGATCGGTGGGAACGCGAGGAACGCTACGGACGCGATCTAGAGAAAGCAAAACAACCGGCCCCCTGGAACGAAAGCGTTGTGATAAGCCTGCCCAAAGCGGATCACGAGGTGTTGGTTGGATCAGCCAGTGAAGCGGTGGCGGTTTTGCGAAACGATTGGTCCGGATCCAGATCCGGTCCAGCATATCAGGCTGCTTTGACCACCTGTCTCGAAGCCATGAATGGTCACTTGCCTGGTTACATGGCCCGATTGGCCTTTGAAGAAGCTGCCCGTGAAGCAGGAGTCCTGCGCTGAGGCTTGTAGGACGTCAACTTTGAAGCCTTTCACCCTCTGGCCGATGCCTTGGTGCGTATTCCGGTGAAGTCGGCCACTGATTCCGAAACGAAGCCGGCCACCTATTCCGATTTCATTCCGGCCACCATTCCGATCTGAAGCTGGCCAGTTGATGCTCCCCTGGGTCGTTGTTTTGCATGGCGCGTGATTGTCGCGTGGTCAAGCGGCGGATGGTGTTTGACGCTGCTTTCGCAAGCTCTCGCCGGACAGTTCGATGCGGTAGGCGTTGTGGACAAGGCGGTCGAGGATTGCATCGGCGATCGTTGGATTGCCGATCATGTCATACCAGTGATCGACGGGCACCTGGCTGGTGACGATGGTGGATCGCTTCTCGTAGCGGTCCTCGACGATCTCCAGGAGATCGCGCCGCTGCTCGTCGTTGAGCTTCTCCGGACCCCAGTCGTCGAGGATGAGCAGGTCGGTTCTGGCGAGCGCCTTGAGGACCTTGGGATAACGGCCGTCGCCGCGCGCCAGCGCAAGGGTGGCGAACAGCCTTGGCAGGCGATGATAGGCGACGGAGAAGTCCTCGCGGCAGGCCTTGTGTCCGAGCGCGCAGGCCAGCCAGCTCTTGCCGACGCCGGCGGGTCCGATCAGCAAGAGACTATGGTGTTGCCTGATCCAGTCGCAGTTGGCGAGCTTCAGGACGAGATTGCGATCGAGGCCGCGGGCGGCGCGGAAGTCGATGTTCTCGATCTGGGCATCATGGCGCAGCCTCGCGGCGCGAGCCCTTGCCTCGAAGCGCTTCTGGCGGCGCGTGGTCGCCTCGCGTTCGAGCAGCAGAGCGAGCCATTCGCCATGCTCGAGGTGTCTGGCTTCTGGCTGCGCCTCGAGTTCCTGATAGGCGCTGGCCATGCCTGTCAGGCCGAGTTCGCGCAGCATGTCGATGGTGGGATTGGTCAGCATTATCAGGTGTCTCCTCAATGGAAGTAGCCGGGGCCACGCAGATTGGCGTGTTCCATGACGGCGGCGGGTTCGGTGGAATGTCTGGGGGCCTTGTGGGTTGCGATGAGCGAGGCAATCGTCTTGCAGGTCAGGCCGCCGATCTCGACGGCCCGTGCCGAAATGACCTCAGCGCGCTCGCGGCCGAGGTCGCGATAGAGGCGCAGGATGCCGAGGCAAGTTCGGAAGCCCTGCTCGGGATGTGGCCGGCTGGCGAGAATGGCGACGATCAGCCCTTCGGTCTGCGGACCGATGGACGCGCCCCAGCGCCGGAAGCGCTCCGGCGTCCATTCGGCGTATCGGCGGTGGGAGCTCGGCATGTGCGCCGGGTCTGTTCCATAGCGCGGCCCGCCATAGCGGCGCTGATGGACCGCGACGCGTTTGCCGCGATGGAAGATCTCGATCATTCGCGCGGTCGCCCGGATATCGACCTGCTGACGAATGAGCGCGTGCGGGACGGAATAGAAGAAGCTCCTGAACTCGACATGGTAATCCGTCGAGACCCGCGCAAAGCGCCATTCGGCGAACTCGTACTCCTCGGCGGGCAAGCTTGCGAGCGCCGCGCGTTCGACCGTCTCGAAGAGATGGCGCCGGCTGACACCCAACCGGCGCATGACATGATTGTTGATGCGCTCCAGCACGTCGGCGATTGCGGCATTGGCCTCGGCGAGCGAGAAGAACGTCTGCTTGCGCAAGCGGCCGAGAAGGCAACTCTGGGCGAAGCGCATGCCGTTCTCGACCTTGGCCTTGTCCTTCGGGCGTCGCGGTCGGGCCGGCAGAACGCCGACACCGTAGTGGGACGCCATCATGCCGTAACTGCGGTTGATCTCGGGATCGTAGAAGCTGGCGCGGCTGACGCCGGACTTCAGATTGTCGGGCACGACCAGGCGGGGCACACCGCCGAAGAAGGCAAACATGCGCACATGTGAGCCGACCCAGTCCGGCAAGGTCTGGGTCCAGGTCACCTCGGCGAAGGTGTAGCTCGATGCGCCGAGCACGCCGAGGAACAGCTCCGCCTCGCGGACTTCGCCAGTCTTGCGATCAACGATCGGCACCTTCTTGCCGGAATAGTCGACGAAGACCTTGTCGCCGGCCGCATGCTCCTGGCGCATCGTCGGCGACAGGCGCCGCTCGAACCCACGGAACAGCTCGCAGAAACGGCTGTAGCCGTAGCCGTCGGGGTGGACGCCGCGATATTCCTCCCACAGGATCAGCAGCGTCACGCCGGGCTTCTTCAATTCGATAGAGAGCTGCGCCCAGTTCGGCTCGTGACGTCGCCGTTGGCCCTGCTTAACGCCGGCGCGGGCGAAAAGCCGAGACTCCAGAGCATCGTCTGTCAGTTCTCCCGGCAATGGCCAGTTCAGCCCCGCCATCGCAGCCCGCTTCAGGTTATCCTGGACGGTGCTGCGGGCAACGCCGAGGATCACCGCAATCTCTCGGCTGCTTGTCCCGCTTCCGGCAAGCCGGAGCATCTGTCGTAATTGTCGCATGGTCAGCCTTCTCTTTGCTGGCATCAAAGTCTCCTCGTGTACCGGGAGGCTTGATGCCAAAGTTGCTGACCCAAGGGGTATCTTCAGAGCCGGAAACCGGCCGGTCTTTGATTGGAATCGTGGCCGGCTTCAAATCGGAACGGTGGCCGGATTTTGATCGGAATAGTGGCCGGCTTCAGATCGGAATCCGCACCTTGGTGCGAGGGGAAGCGGAGTGGAACTACCCTGTTAGAACCCTCGCGGCACTCCACCTCGAGGCAGATTTCGGTCGAGCAAAATTCGGCCTTTGGGTGATACGCCCGCGGATGAGATCAAACGTTTACGGAAGGAACAAAGCCGCGTGCTCATCGGTTGATCATCGACTGCACATCGAAACGCACGCGTTGGATCGGATCGTTCACATGGAGGCGCCACCACTTGAAAGAAAGCTTGCAGCGATCCTGGCTGCCGATATCGAAGGTTACTCGCGGTTGATGAATGCCGACGAAGAGCAGACCCTGGCGACCTTGACATCACATCGTACTATCATCGACGGCCTTATTGAAAGTGCTCATGGAGAGATCTTCGGGACCGCGGGGGACAGCGTGTTGGCGGAATTCCCATCGATTGTGCATGCCTTCAACTGTGCGATCGCCATCCAGCAGGCCATGTGGCGTGCCAACCGGCCGCTTGCCGACAAACACAAGATGTACTTCCGCATCGGGATCAACGTCGGCGATGTTCTGGTGAAAGACGGCGATATCTTCGGGGATGGGGTCAACATCGCCGCTCGGCTTGAAGGCCTGGCCGATGCCGGCGGCATCTGTGTAACGCGAGGAGTACGAGATCATCTGCGCGATCGCGTCGACACCACCTTTGAGGATTTGGGCGAGCACCAGGTCAAGAACATTTCGCGCCCGCTCCGGGTGTTCCGTGTTCTGTTTGACCCGCAGTCCGAACCAAGCCCCAGTGCAGAGCTAACGTCCGTCCAACACCCGGAGCGATCCTCTTCGGTCGATCAGACCTTGCCGGAAGACCAAGACAAAGATGAAGCGCGCCGGGTTGAGGTGGCTTTTTGGGAGGCGGTACAGGAGAGCGATGACCCGGCCGAATATCTCCTATATCTGAAGCGATACCCTGCGGGCGAGTTCGCCGAACTCGCAGCCGCGCGCGTTGCTCAAGGTGGGTCTGGGGTGGGCGAGCCAGGTATCGAGGTTTCATTCTGGGAAACGGTGCGGGACACCGGTAACGCCGAGATGATTGAAGCGTATTTATCAAAGTATCCAACGGGTCAGTTCGTCGAACTCGCCAAGATCTTGTTGGCAGACATTCACGCCAAATAAAACACGCAACGATCCTCGTCACGACCAAATGGCTTGAAAAGGAGATGAGAGCGCCGACAGCGTCCGGAACGGGTGCGATGTTCCGGGTCGAGCCAAGTATGCAACGTGATTGTGGAGGTGCCGCTAGGGTAGCGCGTCTGATTCCTGTGCAACGCCCGCCTGAGAAACGCCAAAGAAGCGGCCGCCTTGCGGCGGCCTCTTCGACTATATGATTTGGGTCTTGGGTGGAGGAGTGATCTGCCCTTCGAAAGGGTCGTCCTCTTGAGGCAGGACGCCGTTGGGGGTCAGATCGTCAACCGCCTTTGGCAGATCTCGGCTGAGGCGGCTCAAAATCTCCTCAGGAGAAAGACCCGTCCGCGCGGAAAGATCCTCCAGGACTTCCGGCCCGAGCGCTTCCGATAACTGCCTATCATCAATCTCGCTGTTTGGACCGGTCTGCACCCAGGATTTTGCGGTCTCCCCGTGTCCGTTGTGCTCGAACTGTTTGAGGAGATCGCCGAGACCACCCCTCAACACGCCGCCGGTCGATGAACCGCCGAGCAAGCCCCCGAGGCCACCAGAGCCTCCAGTCAGACCGCCAAGCAGGTCACCCAAACCTCCTCCGGCCTCCTGCTGACCGGTTGGCCCTTGGTCTTGTCGGTTCTGGGTCAGACCTTTCAGAAGCTCCCCGATCTTCTCCCTGTTCTGGTATCCTGCCACCGCAAGGACACTTAGCAGGGCTTTAAGTGCAGTGCTTACCATGTGCTTCTCCTCTTCTGTCATATATTCCCGTTCAGGCATCTGCTGATTTACGACGGAGGTCGCGATCGCTGTTAACGCGAGGTCGGTGGCCTGCTCATCGTCGAATTTGTGGCGGATGGATCGCCAATGCCGCGGACCGAGGCTAGTTTGGTCATGGCTTTTCCTTTGGGTTAGAAGGAGCATCGGTAGACGCTTAAACTCCACCCGGCATCTCTTGTTCCGTTCAGCTGATGTTCCATGCCCCGATGGCACTGCGTATCAACTTTACTGACGAGCGAAAGTGGACTGGGGGCGACCTCAAAATCGAGGCTCATGATGTTAACGCCAGTCTTCAGTCGAAAGAGGGGAACGATAGTCTGAGCACGGTGTTTTGATCTTATCCGCCGGGCCCGATCTGCTGCCGCGCCAGTACCTTAATCTCCAAACGAAAGAAAAGCCATGATTGAACGTCCAAATCAGCCCCCTGGGACGCTTGAGCGCAAGGTCGAACTCGAGCAGACGGTGCACTATGCAATCCAGGTCCTTGTCGAGGAAGCTTGCCTTTTGGGTTGGACCCAGGCTGAATTTCTGACGAGCATATCGGACACCGCAATCGCCAGGCTGAGCCTTCTGGATGAGGACGAAGCAATTTCCCCACCCGCAGAGGGTGACTTATCGCGGACCATTTATCCAACCGATTAGCCGGGTTGCTGAGTGATCAAAAATGGGCTTGGAGCAGCGAAGCCTTTGTGCGGTGTCGGTCTCAAGATTTGTCCCGGCATCGTTGAGGCGCAGCTTGGCACCAGCCGCATCCTGATCCACAAAGAGGAACACCAATGTCGAGTTTGCCATGCGCGTGCGCTGCGCATCCACCCGCAGCATCGTCGCCGCTATCTCCTCCTTCCTGGCGGAAGATGAATGCAAACATCCGACAGCGCACAGTTCGATGACGCTGATACCGGTCACTTCATGCGTGTCAGTTTCCGCTCCGAAGGGGGGCGGGCGCTAGAAATGCTGAAGGATGAGTTTAAGCCGATTGCGGACCGTTTTGGCATGGAATTCGAGTTCTTCGACAGCCGATCGATGACGCGGCTGACCGCCGCCGCTTTGGCGCGCGTGCGGCTCATCTCGCCTGAAGCGGTGCGCACGATGTGGTTTAAGGCAGCCTTCGAGGCTTGGTAAGATCCAACCTCTCAGGCGATTGTCGCCGATCGAGCCGACCCGTGCGGACAAGAACAAGCAGCTCCCCGCTGAGCGGAGAGAGTTCATGATTTTTGCGTTTGTCGTCGCCTAATGTTCCGTTGGGAACTGACCGCCATGGCGATTTGTGTCCTTGTTACCTTTGAGCGATCGCTTGTTCGTTTGTTCTTTACTGCCAAGCCGAATGTCCACGAAGCGCGCATCGCTTTAAGAACCAGACTTATAATTGTGGGATTGGTTCGCAAATGGCGAGCATTGAATGACTAGAGCAACATGGTGAAGAGATGCGGAGTTTTACGCTCGAAAACAACTGTCTCATCAACATCGATGAGAAGAGATCGGCCCACGGCGACATTCGCACGTTGATTGAGGCCGCAAGGCGTGGAGAGGCGGATATCGCCATTTTGGCTTCGAGCGCATATGAACGTCAGCCCGGTGGCGCACATCTAAAACGATTTGCAGACTTTGAAAGCCGAATGAGCGCGCTCGGACTTGGTCACATCAGCCTCTTGCGGCCGATCGGGCGACACGGTTTTTCATTCCATGGTTTCTCTATTATGAGTGATGAAGCGGCGATTGAGCGCGAGCGACTTATCTTCAGAACCCTTTTTCCGACGACGCCAGCACGATGGTCGGACTACGCGGTGAGCTACGGCTTGGACAAAAAGGATCTGTCCAGCGCCGCTGCTTGGCATTGGCGCAATTGCCTTGGCGCTGCTCAGGCGTTCTGGGCACATGAAAATGGCAGGCGCCATGTGTTCGTGACCACCAACGAAGGCTTTGCGCGCCTTCCGAAGAAACTTGAATTTGCCAACGCCGTAATCATGACCCCGACGCAGGCGGTTCAGGTTTTAGCTGGCGACAATCGCCGCAGCCCGGCAGCCGGCTTGCGCCGACAGAGTCGGCCCGTTGCGAACATGGATTTTCTACCGAGGTAGCAACAACTGCTATGGGCCTGCTTGGACAGGCTTTCTCCGCAAGCAATCTTTGCAAAGGCTCTGGGCCGCCTAAAGTTGTCTAACGACTGAACTGCACCTTCGGATCGTCGCCCCGTCGCGAGTTTCGTCCGACCTCGGATGAATTGAGGGTTCCTTACGCCCAAGTTCATTCTAGTGTTGGTGACGACCGTTGACCTCGACCCGGACGAGAGCCCTGCCGGCCGACCTTGCGGGGAAGCGAATGGCCTATGCCGAAAGGCGGGCCTCTGCGACGTGCGCCGCGGCTTCGTCTAATGCCTCCTCGGCCCACTGATTGAGGCTCTTCCCCGACAGTTCGGCAGCCAGAGAAGCTCGGCGATGCACTTCGGGAGCAACTCGAAACATCATCTTGCCGGAATAGGGTCTTTGAGGCTCTTTGCCGATGCTCTTGCAGGTCTCAAGGTAATCATCGACAGCCTCATGGAACGCCTTCTTCAGTTCAGAAACGCTATCCCCGTGAAACCCGACTACGTCCGAAATGCCAGCAATCTTACCGACGAACAGCTCGTCCTCCGCGTCGAATTCTATGCGAGCGTGATAACCGTTGTAAGTCATGGTGTTCATGGTTCTACTCCAATTTGCGTCAGGAATTCGCGAGCATCGCAAACTTGATAACGTTTTGCCTCCTTGTCGGGATGAGGACGATGGAAGCTCGCGATTATGCCGTCCTTTTCGAACTTAACGCGCGAGCCGTTTCTTTCGATGACGTTCGCGCCGGCAGCGACAAGCAGGTTTTCTATACCGGCCCACTCTATGGTTCCCGAGACCGGATCTTTGAAAACCGCCACGAGAGTCTTTTTCTGCTTGCCGTTCATGCTAGCAAACATAGTGATGCTTGCTAATTCTGCAAGCATTATTTCTCATGCAAATACGATCCGTGTGTTTAGAGCCCTGGGTGCGAATCGCTCGATGGGTCCGATTTCAGTGCACCCGTGATGCTGCGAAAATCCGTGCGCTCGTGACTTTTGGCATAGTCATTTGCAAGTCGCACGCCCGGAAAGATCCAGCTGCGGGTTCGATTCTCTTCAAGGACAGAGGTTCGTTGGTTAACTTTCGGCCCAACGCCGACAATAGCTTTGAGCGGGCCGGCCAATTCCGAATGGCACTTAAGTCGCACTGGTCGACGGGCGGCCACGCACGAATAACGAGCCAGCTGGGAACGGGTACGACAGTCACGCTCTTTCTCCCGGATGGGTCCGGCGCCGACAAAGCAAGCATCGGCTCGGCTCCGTCCCAACACGGGAGTCTGATGGGTGAAGGTGAGGTCGTGCTCGTTGTGGAAGACGACAGCGCCGTGAGGCTGCTGATCGTCGACGTTCTGAAGGAACTTAGATACAGGACGCTCGAAGCCGAAGACGGAGAACATGCGCTGCCGATAATCGAAAGCGCGCAGCGCATCGATGCCGTGGTTTCCGATGTCGGCTTACCAGGGATCAACGGGCGGCAGTTGGCCGAAGTGGCTCTGGCAAGGAGGCCGGGCCTCCGTGTTCTGTTCTTAACGGGCTATGCAGCAACAGCATCCTCACGCGCGGACTTTCTCGGACCGGGCATGGACATGATGACCAAGCCGTTTTCCATGGACGATCTGGCGCGAATAGTTCGAGAAATGCTTGCAAAAGATTGAGACGCCGGCGCAACTCATGCCGACAGTCAGCGCCGACTAGCCGGCAAGGTGTGCGGCCTCTGACAGTGCCGCCGTCGCGACGTAACAACCCTTCTCGCGACGGAAGACCACCGACCGCCTTGGGACGACCCGGTTCGTGCGCGATCAAAGCATGGAAACATGGGAGATCATGATTGCTAGGGGCGTTCGGCAGGCAAACCAAATAAGGGTAAAGAGCGGTTGCTATTCGAATGACAAAGGCGCAGTGTCCAGTCTCCAGTAGCAGATGTCACGGGCGCTGCTGTATGAGGGTTCGATACCCTGGCCCCAATCAAGGGGGCGCCATGTCCTACACCGAACAGACATTTTCGCCTTGCGATCCAGCAAATTCCGGTCGGTCCTAGACACTTGAGGCTGCGAACTGCACAGCGCTATGCGCAGTATGTTCCCTGCCACGACAATCTGGCATTGGTTGGGACGAACCGATGGGCGCAGGTAAGCGCCGGCCGCAATGGCTTCACACTTCTGTGACCACTCAACCGCCCATTTGGAGACATAAGGACATGCTTCAACCGTTCTTCCTAGCGTTGGCTATACAGGCGAGCGTTCTTCTATCCGCAACTCTGCTCTTGATCCCTGGGGCATATGGTCAAGGGTCGGTGCCAGCAAATTCCGAAGCAAAACGCTACGGATCGGGATGGGAGTGTAATCGTGGATTCCGACAAGAGGCCGATTCCTGCGTTGCTGTGACGGCTCCCGACAATGCTTTCCTGACATACGCTTCCTATGGCAACGGCTGGGAATGCGATTACGGGTTTGCCGAAAAGGACGGCCAGTGCCTTGCGGTTCGGCTGCCCGCCAATGCTTTTCTCGACTCTTATTCTGGTGACCGCTGGAAGTGCATGCACGGATATCGTCAGCGCGATACTGAATGCGACCTCATCGAGGTGCCGGACAAGGCGTATCTGACGGATTCGAGCTATGGCGAGGGCTGGATCTGTGAACGGGGGTATCAGGTCATCGCTAGCAAATGCGTCGCACTGATCGTTCCTGACCATGCCTACCTGACCACCAGCGGCAATGAATGGTTGTGCGACCGTGGATTTGAAATGAAAGATCAGGCCTGTGTTGCTGTAAAGGTTCCCGAAAATGCAACCTTTGCGGACAACTCCTATGGCCAGAAATGGAAATGTGACCGGGGATTTGAAGCAAAGGGATCGGTATGTTCACAGATCAATCTTCCTGAAAACGCACATCTGGATCGTTCCGGAAACGGCTGGGAGTGCAACCGTCCGTATCGGCTCAGTCGCGGGGTATGCGGTATGGAGTGACGGCAGCGCGACATATCTAGATGTGCGCGTCTAGATGTGCGCGCCGTCGCCGCTCGATGTGGCCGCTTTTCAAGAAATCGTCTGGACCCACCGCATAGCGTGAGGGCTGAGAGTACGGCCCATCAGGGTGGGCGACCTTGTAAATTGGATGTTCGCTGCGCCGGCGTCACTCGCCGTTTGAGGCATCTCCACGCGGCGAGTCGTCAGATCAAAAGGGCGGGTGGCCACGAAGGAAGTGTGCGCGGTGTTATCTCATCAGACCCGCTGCACGTAGCGCGTCTTCGATCGTCCGCCGAATGCCGTCCGCCGGTCCCTTGGGACTCGGATTATCGTTGCTCCGAGCCTTGGGGATAGCGACGTCAGTGGCGACGCCCGGGTTCACCTGTCTCAAGGGTGGCGCCGCAACCCCGAACGATTTGGCAATTTCCTCGGTCGACGAAATGCCGACGTCAAGCATGTAGGGCCCTGCCCGACCGTACCCACTTTTCGCATCGATCGGTGTGCCGTGGCCCATACCCTTGACGCGGTAAAGCTGAAGGCGTTCCTCCCCGTGGGCATTGACCCAGACCCGGCGTTCAAGCCGCGACGTCGGTTGGTCTACCCGGGGCGATCCTCGGGTTTCAACAACGCCCAGCCACTGGTCGACAATCGCATCTGCGTTGGCCGAGTTGACGGTCATGTCCTGCGTTCCCTGCCAGACCGATATCGCCGGCCATGGGCCCGTTGTTTTGGATGCGGACCGAAGCAGCTTTTGAAGCGTGTTAGTGTCGGGAATGCCTTGCGCGCGCATGCGGTCGAACGCTTGGGGTATCGTGTGTGCCGTGCCATAGGGGAGGCCGGCTATGATTGCGCCGCCGGCAAAGACTTCGGGATAGGTCGCCAGCATCACATTGGCCATCGCTCCACCTGCCGAAAGCCCGGTTATGTAAACTCGCGAGGTATCGATGTCATAACGTGCTTCGGCGGTCTCGACCATCTGGCGGATTGAAAGCGCTTCACCATCGCCGCGCGCCATATCGTTCGGCTGGAACCAGTTGAAGCAAAGATTGGCGTTATTGCTGCGGGTCTGCTGCGGGAAGAGGACGACAAAGCCATAGTCGTCGGCCAATCTGCTCCATCCCGAGCCTGTGTCGTATGACGACGCCGTCTGGGTGCAGCCGTGCAAGACGACGACGAGCGCCGGTCGTGGAATAACTGTCGATGGGACATGAACTTTTGCCTCAAGCTGGCCAGGGTTCGGTCCAAAGGCCTCGAATTCCGACAAGTGGCTCTCTCGAGAAGGGTCGACCGGATGTGTGCGGAACTGCTTGAGCAAAGCGAGGGTGTTAGACAAGGAGCGCATAACGAAACCTCCAGGCCGTAACGGCCAGGATGGCTATCATAGCGGCCTCATACAGCACTCGGTAATCATTGCTGCAGTGCACAATATAATGCTGCGACGCAGCGTTTCAATGGAAGGCGCGAGATTTCGCCAGACGAACGCAAATCCATCAATCGAGCCAGCGGTTGCGAAACGTGAGGCTGGAAACGGAGATAGGTTTGCCCTCTTCGCTGCGCACAGAAACTGAAATTTCAGTGCCATAGCCCTCAAGCAATTCGTCGCGTGCGACATCAACGAGGATGCGCGTGATTTCCTGCATGACGGCCTCGCGGGAATGTAGCTCAAGCCCCAGATCATCCCGCGTCTGTCCGTCACCATTCATAAGATCGAAGAAATAGCGCGTCATCACCACTCCGGCCTCCACTTCCATAGAAAAGCCCGGAAGGAAGCCATTGTTCCCAGAAGTAAATCAGCGCTGGGTATTTCTTCGACAGCCAAAGCTCCAGTGCACAGCCTTTGTGCGCTCGAACCCGACAGTTCTCTCACCGGTTGAGTTGCGAGCCATGCCTAACCTCTCATCTACCGCGGACGCTGCAGATCGCGCCAATTGCATTTATGCAAAGCACACACAGTCTGGGGTCACGATCCCAGAAACGTTATGACGGGGCTTCCAGGAAATAGGCGTCAAGAGGCACGGCCCCGCGCTGATTTCTACGCCCGCCTTCAAGATCGGTGTTAAGTCCTCCTGTGTCCGATTGTGTTTAATCCAACCAAAGAGGCCCGCCATTGTCCATGCCCTAGCGTAGAGCTGATCCGCTCGGTAGAGACCTAACTTCTCTTCTTGGAACTCGCAGCTGGCGTAGTCGTCAGTCGAAAATCAGCCATTTCCTTCGCCGTCAAATAATAAAGGCGGTCCGCAGGCGTTTCCAAAGCGTTGAACCAGAGTTCGGCAGCAATGCCCATAGCCTCGAGATGGCGGGCGACACGTGCGGTGGCGGACTGTGTGGTCGACATGAGCTCGTCTGCGGTGGGTATGACGTTTCTGACGGTAAATAGCTGGTGCACTCCAACCACCGCATCTTTTTCCGCGAGGCGTTCAACGCCGCCTGCAAGCACGATTGGACATGAGGATGCGCAAAGTGCTCTCGACACCACTTTCGTCGTCAGCGATTTTTCGCGTATCAGCTTGGAAATTGCCAGCGCGTCGTCCACTGAGCCGCCTGGGGAGTTGAGCGCGACGGTTCTTACATACTCGCCGCGAACTTCGATCTCTCTGGCAAAGCGCGAAGACGCGCCTGGATCGAAGGTGCCTTCGACAAGCAGGACGCCGCCGGGGCCAAGTTCCAATGTCATCGGCTTGTTCAGCACTTCGGTCGGGCTCGATGGGCTTTGCGCAGCATCGCTCGGATCCCCCTTGGTTCCTGCAGGCGGCATGAACGGGACCTGGTAGGCTGGGTCGGCGGTTGACAGCTTGGGGCTGGTTTCCATGTTGCGAACGTCGATAATCAGAAAAATCGCTGTCAACGACAGCAATAGATAGAACACGCCTCGCATCGCGGTGCCATCGTCGAGGCGCTTCAAGGCCTTGATCGGTTCATCGATCCTCATGTGGGCGATCCTTGGGACGTATTCTCGGGTCGAGGTTTGTGATGTTGTTTGCCTCTTCCGTAGTTTTCTGCGCTTCAAGCTCGGCGGCAACCTCCATCAGATCCGAGCCGCTTTCCGCCAGCGCACGCTTCAATTCTATTGCCTGCACGAGTTCGGCTGCCGTGATGCGTTCGGCAAATGGCATCCTCTCTTCCTGTTTTCGGATCGCGCCGTGCACGACTGCAAGAATGAACACGAGTACACCGGGCAGGAGATCGATGGAGATGGCGCCAGCCCATGCTGGAATAAAGTCCGAAGCGTAGCGCAAAACTGCTTCGGCGGACGATAGTGGAACGAACCTTCGCTCCTTTACCGGTGCGCGCGCAAGGATCTCGTCAGCGGCGTCGGACAGAACCTTCGACTGGGCCGCTACTGAAGCGCGCACTGTCGCCATTACCCTGTCCTGGCGGTCAACTAGGTCGGCATCGCCACCGTCGGCGACAGGTGCAATAAAGCCGAGCGAAAGATCATCGGCCGCGCGACGGATCGAAGGGGCAATTGAAGTCTGTCCGAGCGAGGCTATGACCCCGGTGAGCGCCACGACTTCCGAGGAGAACTGGTCGGCACGCGGTTCAATGGCGCCGGGCGCCGATACCAGCGTACGCATGGTCTCAAGCCGCTTTTGTCCTTGTTCGAACAACGTCGTTACCTGTTCGCGCGAGGCGTTGATGCCGTTCTCTAGATCTTTCATCTGCGCTGACATCTGCGACAGCAACTGAACGACGCTTCCTGAACCGGTCGTACCGGTCAGAGCGCCCGATTGCCGTTCCGAAAGCGCCAGCTGAGCAAAGCGCTCGGAGGCGCGCTGGATATCGGGCAGAAGACTCTGGGCAGCAAGTGCGTTCTGGTGCGCCTGGTCGAGGTCGGCGGTATAGTCTTCCACCGTCTCGGCCAGGTGCTGCTCAAGTGCCGCAGAACCTGCTAGTGCAGCAGCATTTAGCCAGCTTGACATGGCCATGATCATGACCGCGCCGATGGCCATCACACCGAGCATGGCGGCGCGGCCCGTATGGGTCGTGATATGCGGAAAGAAGCGCGCCATATAGGACCAGAAAGCGTAGATGCCGACCGAGACGGAGGCCGAGTAGATAATCGCTGCGAAGAAGATCGCCGTTGGCGAACCGTCCAGGATGCTGCGCACGCCGAGATAAGTGTACACGCCGGAGGCAAGGGCTAGGACGGCAATGGCAAACCGCGTCATCGTTTCGACGGCAGCGACCCCGTCGTGCAATCGCTGGGATGCGCCGGTCGCCATGGGCCAGTCTCCGTAGAAGGAAAGTATTCCTTAAAAGAGGATCAAGAAGCGGGCGGAATAAAGGCCGGTTTAACACCGCGTCCCGGACATCCGTTCTAATTGATTGGGACGAACCAAAGCGCGCCGGTCGCGGATAAGGTTCAACGGCACCAAGCAGAAGCGCACGCACGTAAATCACCTAGGAACTATCGCGTCCTCCGGCAGTTGGTGGTGTGCGAGAAGGAGAGCGCCGATGACCCCAGATATTCGAAACTCCACTTTCTATGTGTTGACCCAGGACGATCCCTCCGCGCCAACAGACGCGGTTCCGGTTGGCTTCGAAGAGGCCTATGAGGAGGCTCAAAGGCTCACCGAAAGCGGCTTGGCGGTTCATGTCCTTTATACTGAAGACGCAACTCAAATGCAGCTGACGCGGTTTACTGAGGCCGGAATCAGAACGAGCTTGGCTTCGCAAGGGTAAGGGGAACGGTCGGTTCTCGGCGATCGACAGGATTCACGAGTTCGTTCTGCCTGAGAAGTGATGAGGCCAGCAGTTTACCTTCATGTAAACCCGATGTGATCGCCGCTGTTGTCCTCGTCATTGCCTCGGCTTACCGGGCGCTTTTTGCTTTCAGCGACACGTTTGGGCGCCCGTCATAAACAGCACGACAATCATCACTTTTTCGTGTTCGTCCTGGAGAACTCTCAAGATCGCGACAGCATAGCTATGCAGGCCTAACTCGATGAGCATTCAGACCTCCAAGGCGTAAACGAGCATGTCGGTATCGAGAAGCTGGACGAACTCGCGCTACGAGCGCTGATCACGGTGTTGGAAAGACAAGCCGGGCGGTCTGGCGAAGAGGGAGATCGAGCGCCATCGCGCGGCCTCGGGCGTCGACTTGAGGTCCGAGCCGATAAGCGGTCGCAGGCCGCGTCAAGCCAACCGCTATGGAGATGGAGAACATCCGGATTTTTCCGCCCTCTCCTTTTGGCCCACACAATGGCAGTCGAGCTCGCTACCCACCCCTCCCGCGACGGTCGGTCCGCCAGCGCTCGCCAAGATATCGACAGACGACGATACAAACTTCAAAAATGTACGAGAATGGAATCGTCGCAGTTTGCGTCTTCAAGGCAAAGTCGCACTGCCGAAGCGTAAAATCTGGTCGCGTAGGGATCGCTCAGCGACGCGACGGGCGGCCTCTCGATATTCGAACCAGACAAGTTTGCGCTCGCCCTTCTCCGGAAAGTTCCCGCGCAGGCCAGCAACTTTCATCGCAAAAACGTGGACCTTGCAAGAAACTTTCAGGCCACTATCTAACTTCTTCCTGTAGACGTAGTGGCCAATTGGAGCCCTCTCACAGCTCCCTTTTACGCCGGCCTCTTCGAACGCCTCCCTTGCCGCGACCTCATGAGCACGCTTTCCTTTCATGGGCCACCCCTTTGGGATGACCCAGCGACCGGTATCGCGGCTGGTGATGAGAAGTATTTCGAGCGAATGCCCTGTGCGGACACGATAGCACAAGGCCGCATACTGCAACCTCGGCGGACGACGAAGCATCAACTGCACGTCGGCAAGGACCCTGTGCAGCAATTGCATGGAACGTTTTCTCCCTCGGCGCGAAAAGAGGTTGAAGAGACGTCAAATGAACGGTGGAGCCTGTCGTTTGGTTCCTCCGAATTGCTGGACGGGAACCCGAAACCAATCCACGAGTTTAACCGATTATCGCCACATGAGGATTTACCAATGACCGATCGTCTGATGATGCAAGATCCCCGAACACAGTACCCCTCGCCGCCGTTTGACCCTCAACCACAATCCATGCCCGGTATTGTTGGTAGGATGCATCCAAAGCCCGATCACGGCGAGAAAACCTACAAAGGGGCAGGTCGGTTGAAAGGGCGCAAAGCCCTGATCACCGGAGGAGATTCTGGCATTGGACGAGCCGCAGCGATTGCGTTTGCACGGGAGGGTGCCGACGTCGCCATATCGTTCCTGCCGGAGGAAGAACCGGACGCGAAAGAGGTTATCGAGTTGATCGAGGCCGAGGGCCGCAAGGCGCTCGCCTTGCCGGGTGATGTGAAGGATGAAGACTGGTGCCGCGCGTTGGTGTCGCGGGCACTGTCCGAGCTTGGTGGCATAGATATCCTGGTGATCAACGCGGCCCGACAACAGTTTCGCAGGAACGTCTCGCTTGTAACGTCCGAGGACTTTGACGCCACGCTGAAGACCAACCTCTACGCCTTGCACTGGATTGTTCAGGCCGCCGAGCCGCATTTGCCCCCAGGTGCGTCCGTCATCACAACCGCGTCCATCCAGGCATATCAGCCATCGCCAATTCTCCTCGACTACGCCACGACCAAAGCTGGGATCGTCGCCTACACCAAGGCACTCGCAAAACAACTCATCGAGAAGGGTGTCCGGGCCAACGTCGTGGCACCGGGTCCATTCTGGACGGTCTTGCAGCCAAGCGGCGGCCAGCCTGACGAGAAAGTGAAGAACTTCGGGAAGGACAGCGATTTCGGTCGGCCCGGCCAGCCGGTCGAGCTGGCCCCTATTTACGTCTTCCTCGCCTCGCAGGAGGCAAGTTTCGTCAATGGTGAAGTTTACGGTGCGACCGGCGGAAAAGGCGTTGATTGATGCCGTATGATTTCGGCGCGGCCGGTGCCGACGGCCGACGGGCTGGTGCGGCAAGCCGCCTTCAAGGGGCTCCGCGAGGATAAGCCAGCTGCCGAGATTAAGGCAGAAAAGCCGGCCCGACGGCGGTCGCTCCACTATCGCCGCGAGCCCGGTCAGGGGCGACTGCCTCCATGCCTCTCAATTGGGCGCAAGTGAAATCCGATCTCGGCCCGAAGCGGTTCATAGCGCGCACGGTCCCGGCGCCCTCACCAAAATCAGGGCCGAACCGCCGAGCGACGTTCGCGGTTAGAACTTCGTCAACGCTGGGCAGAAACGGAAGCCGAGCGAAGCGAACCGGAGACAAGGAAGGCACGTGGACAGGCACAATTAGTGACGAGGAGCAGGATGTAAAGGCAAAGGGCAAGGAAAAAAATACAGGCGCGCTATCCGATACTCCTCGATGGGAGATCGCCCCTACGAGCGCGCGATCGCCACGCATGTTGGAGTAGTCCTTCTAACCAGGTCTTACGGCGAAATAGCAGATATCAGAACGGTCCGCAATCTCTATTTCCCTCCATGGGTGCGATGAACTTGTCTGGGCTACCTGGCCGCGGGGTTCACTCGATGAACTGGTAAGGACCTGGTCCGAAAAAACGACGCCGACCTCTGAACTCAAGCGGGGCTGATGGTTTCCGACATTGGAAGATTTGCGGCAGGCGCGTCGCGGGGGCAGAAGTGGGTTCCGCTTCCCCTCGCAGTTCGCTTTCATGCGTTTGGAAGAACGGCCCTTGCCGCCGTGCTTTTTGCCGGTCTTCAACGGTGCCTTCAGGCAAAGGGTCCCGTCGCCTCGATCAAAACGGTTGCCTTTGAAGGCGTCGCAAGCGCGGCCATGATCTATGACGACCAGTCGATCGTCGACCATTTTCGACGGATCAATGACGACAGCTTGATGGGACTGATGGCCATGCGAGATGACGATCGGTTTTATGTTTTTGAACTTGAGAGGGTCATCGATCCCATCGCGCTGGCGCAGAACCTGCCCGTGGGCTGACGAGAGCCAGCCGTGCCGTCGTCAAGGTCTAAGGGTCGCGGATGGTTCATTTCCGGGGACGACGCTCCGCTGCGACCGACTTTTTCAAGGCGTCCATGATGTTGACGACGTTGCTGGGTGGCGATGGTGTGGTTGACGATTTGGACTTGGCCCTGGACGGTTTCTTTATCGCCTTCTTCTTGGCAGCGATGATGTCGACCAGGCGTTCCTGCACGGGGTCCTCCACCATGCTGGGGCTCCAATCCTTCGTCAGCTTCTTTATCAATCGCTGCACAAGCGGCATCATTTCGGGGTCCGCCTTGGCGTCGCTCGCGGTGGTGAAGTACGTTTCTTCGCCACGAACTTCGTCGCCGTAGCGCAATGTCCAGAGCACGATCCCCTTGCCACGCGGCTCGAGCATGACGGCTCGTTCCCGACGCGATATGACCAGTCGTGAAATACCGACCATTTTCTGAGCTTCCATCGCATCTCGGATAACAGAAAAGGCCTCCTGGCCGACCGGTTCGCTCGGAGAAAGGTAGTAAGGCGTATCGAGCCATATCCACTCGAGGCTGTCGCGCGGGGTGAACGTCGAGATATCAATGGTCCTGGTGCTTTCGAGTGCGACGGTCTCAAGCTCCTCGTCCTCGATCACGACATACTCCTTTTCCCCGCGCTGGTAACCCATGACCTCATCGTCTTCCTTGACCTCTTTCCCGGTTACCGCATCGACGAAGTGACTGACGACACGGTTCTCGGTCTCGCGATTAAGCGTGTGAAAGCGAACCTTTTCGCTCTCGGACGTGGCCGGCATCATCTCAACCGGGCACGTCACCAGCGAGAGTTTCAAATAGCCTTTCCAGTAGGGGCGGACAGCCATGGCTCAATCTCCCGTCAGCCGGTGCGACGCGACGTTGCCGCCTGTTTCGACTTGGAAGACGAGCTCGACTCTTTTTGCCGACGAGCGCCCTTGTTTGCGTTGGCCGCTTGACGCCTGGACTTCGACTTGCTCGCATTGACGCCCGCGCTCTCGCGGAGCGCCTTGAGCAGATCGCCGGGTTTGGATGCTACGGGCAACTTTTTCTTCGGCAGGGCACGCCCCTCGATTTTGGCTTTGACCAGCTCGGCAACAGCCGCCTCGTACCGATCATCAAAGTCGCCGGGGTCAAAACTGCCTTTCTTGGTGTGGATAATGTGCTCTGCAAGTTCCAGCATCTCGCCCTCGATCTTGAGGTCGGGAAGCTCCTGGAACGCCTCTTTCGAAGATCGCACTTCATAGTCAAAGTTGAGGGTTGCCGCCACCAGCCCCTTGCCGTGTGCGCGGATAAGTACGGTTCGTAGCCGGCGAAAAAGCACGGTCTTGGCGATCGCGGCGACCTTGGCCTTAGCCATCCCATCACGGAGCAGTGCGAAAGCCTCCCCGCCCATCTTGTCGGGTGCAAGATAGTAGGGTTTGTCGAAATAGGTTGTGTCGATCTGCGAGCAGGGAATGAAGGCCTCGATCTTCAGGGTCTTGTCGCTTTCCGGAACCACCGCTGCGACTTCTTCAGGTTCCAGGACGACGTATCGTCCACCCTCGATTTCATAGCCTTTTACCTGATCGTCGGCCTGAACGGGCTCTCCCGACTCGCTGTCAACGAACTCGCGCTTTACCCGGTTGCCTGTTTTTCGATTGAGCCTATGGAAGCTGATGCGTTCGGACGAGGACGCGGCGGTGTAAAGTGCCACTGGACAGGTGACCTCTCCGAACTTGATGTAGCCTTTCCAGTTCGCTCGCGGGGCAACCATGGCTCCATTCCTTTCGACACCCGGGAGGGACGCAACCTGTCGGTATGCAAATCGTTCCACGGTCAATTTCGTCAAACTCTACGAAACGTCTAAGCGCTTTTGTCAGGTGCCGTTGTTGCGACGAGAGAGCCTGCCAATCATCAGGAACGTGCGAAGGCCAGTTTACGGTTCAGGTGATCTGAACGCATCATGGCCGCCTTGGTTCAAACTAGCGCATGCTCTCGAGACGTTGACGTTCCTTCTCGACTTCGTCGGCGGTGTAGGGATCGAGCGTCTCGTCAAAGCGTGTCCAGCCCTGTTCCGTGTAGGCGGCGCGGCGTTGGACAGGATCCACCCAGGTCCCTCGGCGCAGGATCGCTTCGGCATCCGCCTGGAGCGCGTCGTCGACCCGTGCCGTGACGACCGTGCCACCGCGCCGTACGCCTTCCGCATAGACATGGGCATGTTCCTCCGGAACGCCCGAATCCGTCATCGCTCCGATAATCCCGCCGGCGGCACCACCTGCTACCGCGCCGGCGGCAGCACCCGCCGCGGTCGCGGCAAGCCAACCGGCTGCGACCACCGGCCCGACACCCGGGATGGCCATGAGCCCGAGACCAGTCAACAGGCCGCCAATGCCACCGACCGCAGCGCCGACACCGGCGCCCGTCCCAGCGCCTTCAGCCGCGTTGCTTTCGTCTGCAGTGCCGTACCAATCGCCAACATTGTTGGAAACGATGCTGATGTCGTCCGACGGCACGCCGCGATCTTCAAGGGCTGACACTGCTGCTTGGGCGTCCGAATAGTCGTCAAAAAGTCCACTAACGGTTTTCATGGGAATTTCCTCGTTGCTGGAGTTAGTTGGCAACAATGTTGCCCTGGTAGTCGAGCGCGACCTGCATGGATTTGCCGTCCTTCGAGGCAGTTGCACGCCAGACGCCCTTGTCGTCGAGCTTTAGACCGGTCACATCGGTGTAGCCGGCATCAGTAAGGCGATCCTTGGCCTGTTCTTCAGTGAAACTGTTGGCACCGGCGACGGGCGCTGTTGGATTGGTGGTGTCTGGTGTTGCCACGGCAGGCGTATCACCATCTGCCGTAGCCGGAGGTGTGGCGGTCTGCGCGAGCGCGCCCAAACTCGATGCGCCGAGGAAGACCGCGGCGAGCAGTACGTTCTTCATGATGTTCGGTTCCTTGTTCTCAGCCCGTTAAAGGCAATGTTCAAACTCGGCGAAACGCTTTTGGTTCCTAAGCATTTGGTCTTTTCCACTCCCGACCGGAGCACTCGAACCATGAGCGGAGGCTAGTCCGCAATTCTTTGCGCTTACGCAAGTTGCATTTGCCGAAGTCGGGTGGGAGCTGCTTTTAGCATCAAGAAGTCAACGCCGGACGTTCTCTGCTTTGTAGGAAATGTGATTGCTGCGGATAGTCGACGTGCCATCGTGAGCCGAGCCTCACTGGCACGCCCAATGGTCTGGCGCCGCAGATCTCGTTTAGCGTTGGCCCTCGAACGCCGTCCGCCGAGACCCATCAGTTAGAAGGTGCCATGCTTATTTTCTGGCGCTTTTGCCTCTTTGCATAAGAAGCTGCATTTCTTCAAATCGGCGTCGGCGTTCGCCATCTTCCTGGTCGGAAGAGTAGCAAGTCCGGGAGACGCAGAAGCGTAGGAGTTTTGTGATCGGATTTGGCTGATCGAATTCGCAGTCGAACGTATCTGACATTTCGGCCTTCTTCGTATCCGATCTCTCAGAATATTTGAAGCGGACGCCAGGGGGCTTAAGCTCAGGGAACGATTGCACGACCCCGACATTCAGCGTGTCGGTCATGAAAAAATTCCTTGCGACCGACGTGCAGGCCGATTCAAGTTCGGCACTTTGGGCAAAGGCGGGGCCAGCGATAAGAACTGCGGTGACAGGAAGCCATTTCATTTTCCTCTCCATTCGCACCTGGTCCACACGAAAAGGTTGTTGCGTGAACCCGAAAAGACCGGGAAAAGTTCCAATCCATGAGCAAAATGCGGACAACCGATAGAAACCCACGCCTGGTCCAAGAAAATCTCCTACCACCACGACCTCATCGAGGTTTCAAGGAGCGAATGGAGGGACGCCGAGCTTAGAGGTGGGCCGCCAGTCGATGTCGTCATGCTGGACAAGAACCTTCAGGGGATAGCGGGCTTCGGGTAGCAGACGCCTGCAAGGAGAAATCGATAGCGTTTCTTATCTTGAAGTTCGGGAGCGCCCAAACTGCCCCAATTCTCTCCAAGCCGTTTTCGAGCTAGGCCCTCATCGAGGGGGTTGAGGCCCTTCTTGAGCAAAGCAAGAGGAACGGCATCTTCCTCAACATGATCGGACAGTAGAGCCCTAAGCTCGCAGCACCGCAGCGTCCGTTGGCGGACGCTGCGGTGCTGTGCAGGGGCTGAGGGAGTCCCTGCGCAGGGCGGGGTTGTTCCACGAGATCGATCGCAGTCGCCCAGCGTCTTCATTGGGCAGCGCCTTCGGATCGAACAAACGCCAAGCCGAGTGCCGTATGAGGCAGGGAACAAGATAGCGATCCGCTGGTTGGATCGCAACGAAGGGCCCGCGTCAGAGAACCAGGAGGTTTGTGATGATCGAAAACCCGGAGAACCGTAGACAACAACAACAGCAACCTATTTCGCCCTCACAAGAAGGCGGCCCTTATTCTGGGGGGGGCGAGAGCGATGCAGGTCGGCCCCGCGTCGACCAGAACGTCGCGAGTGACGATCTTTCGGGCCAGGCAAAAGCGGCGGCAGCCAAAGTCGTGGATGACGAAAAGGGGGCATTGGCGCGCCAATTGCGTGGTCTTGCTGGCGCCATGGAGAAGGTGGGATCTGAACTTCGCGATTCCGATCAACCGGGGCTTGGCCGCTACACCCAGGACCTTGGAAATTCGATCGGACGGCTGGCCCGCGAATGCGAAGACCGGGATCTCGGTGAAATCGCGTCGATTGCAGAAAACTATGGGCGGAAGCAGCCCCTTGCCTTTCTTGGCATGGCAGCGATTGCGGGACTGGCAGCGAGCCGATTTCTGATCGCTTCGGCAAAGCGAACGGCCACCAAGACATCGAACTCCTCGTCATCCCCCCGCGCAGGCGACGATTGGTCATTTGAAAAGGACTTCCGCGATGCATAACCCCCGTGACGACCGCTCTTTACCCGACCTGATGACGGGACTGGTGACCGATATAGCCGGACTGTTTCGCAAGGAGATCGACCTCGCCAAGGCCGAGGCAAGCGAGAATATTGACCGGGCGATCGGCAGCATCGAGACGCTCATGGTTGGCCTTATCTTTGCTATTGCCGCGATCGGCGTGCTTCTGAGCGCTGTGGTCGAGGGTCTGGGCGCCTTTTTGATGCAGCAGGGAATGCAAGAGGCAAATGCCCATGCGCTCTCAGCGGTCGCCGTTGGTCTTGTCGTCGGCGTCCTCGCGTGGGTTATGATTTCGCGCAGCCTTGCCAGGCTCGGAAACCGCAGCATTCGGTTTGAAAAAACGACGGCGTCGCTCCAGCGCGACCTCGACGTGGCCAAGGAGACAGTGAAATGAACGTCGACATGCATTCGTCCGCGGACCTTCAACGGGAGATCGAGACCGACCGTCAAAGGATTGAAGAAAAACTGCATGCCATTCAAGAGCGAATGTCGCCTGGCGAATTAATGGATGAATTCATCGCCTATGCCAGAAGGAGTGGAGGTGCCGACTTCCTCAACAATCTGGGTGGGGCAATGAAGGCGAACCCGATCCCAGTCGCATTGACAGGGATCGGTCTTGCATGGCTCCTTGCCGATCCCGCCTCGCGAGCGCCTCAAGCGTCGGGCGTTGACAAGGGAGTGGATGATTACCCGCTTGCGCGAGTAAAGGGCAATTTGCGACGGGTCGGACCGATCGAGGCAAATTTTGG
Source organism: Ensifer sp. EB106-05-01-XG146 (assembly GCF_058791875.1). Taxonomy (NCBI): domain Bacteria; kingdom Pseudomonadati; phylum Pseudomonadota; class Alphaproteobacteria; order Hyphomicrobiales; family Rhizobiaceae; genus Ensifer; species Ensifer sp. EB106-05-01-XG146. The sequence continues at coordinate 1,214,925 of NZ_JBYTDX010000003.1, read as the reverse complement.
CGAGCGCTACAGCCATTTTGAGGATGAGGACGGCAGTCGTTTTCGGGCGAAGACCGATGCGGCCGGCCGAAGGGCCGGTCACTTCGTCGATCCAAGTGGAACCGTCTATCGCGGTTTCGCCGATACGTCGGGCCAGGCGATTGCGGAAATCCGGGATGAGGCAGGCAGTTTGTTCGATGAAACAACCGGCTGGGCATCAGCGACATGGCGTGAGGTGAAGGGGGCGGCCAGTGGTGTTTCCGGTGCCGTTTCAGATGCCGCCCGGTCAGCAGCCGACAGCATTCGGAGCGCCCATGAGAGTGCTCAGGATCACGGGGCGCAGCTGAATGCCGCCATGCTCAAGACATTTCGAGATCAGCCTCTGGTTGGCGGAGCGCTGGCCTTTGCGATCGGTGCGGCCATCGGAGCGGCACTCCCCGCAACGGACTTTGAGGATGAGACCGCTGGCGAGGTTTCGGATCGCGTTCGCGGCCAGCTTCAAGCAACGGCTGGTGCAGCTGCCGAGGGCGCGATCGAGGGTGCCAAGAGCGCCTTGGGAGAGGCCAACAAGCCTGAAAACGAAAACCCTTCTGGCTGACGGCCGGAAATTGTCACTGACCGCAACCTTGCGGACGCCCGCTGTTTGCTAGGGGCAGAGGCGATTCCCGCGCGCGCTGAGGATTTGCGATCTTGGCGTTCAGGAGAATGCCGATCGCGTCGCGAAGTCTCCTCTGCTTTTGGGAGTGGCGGCAGCCGTTCTTCGGTTCCTGCGGCAATGCGGCGCGCCTCGCTCAATCGGGCGGAACGCCGTCATGCGATGGGCAAATTCGATAACGCGCACGAATTTGTCCGCTCTTGTGCCGAGCGCACAATCGCAGATTGCATCCATCGGCGCGGGAACGCTTTCTGGAACTTTGCGGGGAGGCTCGGGTTAAGCGATCAACTCTTCTGGAAAGGACAGTAAAACGCCACGCCTCCGATCTCAAAGACGAAGATTGCTCCAAAGGCTGCCCTTAATCGCGGTTGCTCTGCCTGGCTGCCAGGGCACTCAATCCGCGTTGAGCCCCGCGGGTTCGGAAGCAGAGGCGACGTTGACTCTGTTTGTCGTCATGTCCATCGGCGCAGCCGCGATCTGGTTCGCGGTGGTCGCCTTCGTCTGCTTTGCCGTGCGCAGTCAAAGACGAGTTTTCGCAGAGCCTGCCGCAAGCCGGCTCGTCCTGTGGGGCGGCGGCGTGTTCCCAACTGTGACGCTCTTTGCCCTTTTGACATATGCATTCTGGTTAATGCCGACGCTTAGACCTTCGCCGACTTTTCGCGATGCTACGGATTTTCGGGTCGAAGTCACCGGCAGGCAATATTGGTGGCAAGTGGTCTATGTCCATCGCGGCCTCACAATCGCAGCGGCAAACGAGATCCGCTTGCCGGTCGGTCGGCGAATAGAATTTCTACTGAAGAGCGATGACGTGATCCATTCCTTCTGGATACCCTCTCTCGGGGGCAAGATGGATATGATCCCGGGTCGCGAAAACCGCCTTTCGCTGATGGCGCAAAGAACGGGGGTATTTCGCGGCGCGTGCGCCGAATTTTGCGGGACGTCTCACGCATTCATGGCGCTCACCGCAGTGACCATGGAACCCGACGCGTTCGACGCATGGCTTGCCAGCCAGGCGAAAGCCTCGATAAACGTCGCGGGAGAGGGGCGCGCACTCTTCTTGCGCCATGGCTGCGGCTCCTGTCATCGCGTTGCGGGCACGGAGGCCGCAGGCGCGGCTGGACCCGATCTTTCTCACCTAGGGTCTCGGCAGATGCTGGGAGCCGGGATCGTCGCCAACACCGAGGACAACATTGCTGGCTTCATCGCGAACCCGGGTGCGATCAAGCCTGGTGCAGCCATGCCCGCTTTCTCCATGCTGGCGCCGCAAGATATCCGTGCAATCGCCGCCTGGCTGAAAGGACTGAGATGACCGAGCCGGGCGCCCGCGCGAGTGAAGAGGAGCGCGCAGCGCAGAGCGAGCGGCTGCGCAAAGTATGGGAGAATCCGCACGGCTGGCGCTACTGGACGAGCGTCAACAACACGCAGGTTGGGCTGTGGTATGCGTCCACCGCCTTCATCTTTCTGCTCTTTGCCGGCGCGCTGGCATTGATTATGCGGGCGCAATTGGCCATGCCCGACAATGATCTGGTTTCGGCGGACTTCTACAATCAGCTATTCACGCTGCACGGGACCGTCATGATGTTCCTGTTTGCCGTGCCAATCTTCGAGGCAGTGGCGATTTTTCTGTTGCCGCCGATGATCGGGGCTCGAGAGTTGCCGTTTCCGCGACTGGGCGCGTTCGGGTTCTGGAGTTTTTTTCTCGGTGGCATCTTTGTGTGCGGCTCGATTTTCTTTGATGCAGCGCCTTCCTCCGGTTGGTTTATGTATCCGCCGTTGGCAACCGACGAAAAACTTTCCGGCATTGGCGCCGACATCTGGCTGCTAGGCCTCTCTTTCATCGAGGTGGCTTCGATTGCAGCGGCGGTGGAGCTCATCGTCGGGATCATGAAATGTCGCGCGCCCGGCATGCGCATCAATCTGATGCCGCTCTTCGCCTGGTATCTGCTGATTGTCGCCGGCATGATCCTCTTTGCATTTCCGCCGCTGATTGCCGGCGATATCCTCTTTGAAATGCAGCGCATGTTCGACTGGCCCTTCTTCGATCCGGCACGCGGCGGCGATCCGCTGCTGTGGCAGCACCTTTTCTGGATTTTCGGCCATCCGGAGGTCTACATCATCTTCCTGCCGGCGATTGCCTTGATGGCGATGATCGTTCCAACCTTTTCGGGGCGTCCGATCGTGGGTTACTCCTGGATCGTGCTTGCCGCGGTCGGCACGGGCTTCCTGTCATTCGGCTTGTGGGTACACCACATGTTCGCGACAGGACTGCCCCAGATATCGCTTGCCTTCTTTTCGGCCGCTTCCGAGGCAGTGGCGATCCCAACGGCGGTTCAAGTCTTCGTCTTCATTGCCACCATGCTTGCTGGCCGCGTCATCCTTTCTACTCCAATGCTGTTCGGGGCAGGCGGCATCGCCATTTTCGTCATCGGCGGGCTAACCGGCGTCATGGTGGCAATTGCGCCCTTCGACTGGCAAGCGCACGACACTTACTTCGTGGTTGCCCACCTCCACTATGTCCTGATTGGAGGGATGCTGTTGCCGGTCGTTGCGGGGATCTACTACTATTACCCCCTCATCGATGCAAAACGTCTGTCCAATACGCTCGGACACATTGCCTTCTGGCTGATGTTTGTCGGTTTCAACGTCACCTTCTTTCCAATGCATCTGACCGGCCTTTTCGGCATGCCGCGTCGGGTTTTTACCTATCCGGCCGACCTTGGGTGGAACCTCTTGAACCTTGTGTCGTCTGTCGGCGCCATCGTGTTTGCCTTCGGCGTTTTGATCGTGGTGTGGGATGTCCTGCGCCCTAAGCACCGGGAGCCTCGCGCCGAACAAAACCCGTGGAATGCCGGAACGCTTGAATGGGTCAGCGAGCCTGAGGAAAACTGGGGTGTGCGCTCCGTTCCCTTCGTTTCGAGCCGCTATCCACTTTGGGATCAACCGACGCTTGCCCGCGAGATCAGCGAGGGGCGATGGTATCTTCCCGACGCCAAGGAAGGGCGTCGCGAAGGTCTGGTCACCTCCGTGCTCGATGCACGGCCGGAACAGGTCTTGCGCGTTGGCGGCACCTCAAAGGTCACCATCCTCTCGGCTTTCTCGCTCGGTGCCGTGTTCATCGCTTTGACGTTTAAGTGGTGGATCGCAGGGGCAATCGCCGCCTTCACCTGTTTCTGTGCGATCCTCTATTGGCTCTGGACGGGGACCGGGGAAATTCCCGAGAAGCCGCAGAAGGACGTCGGCGTTGGGCTCGCCTTGCCGCTTTACGCATCCGGTCCGTCCTCAGTCGGCTGGTGGGCCATGTTCATCACGATGGTGGGCGACAGCACCGCCTTTGCGAGCCTGATCTTCGGCTATTTTTTCTATTGGACGATACACGAAGACTTCACGGCGGGATCAGCTGGTCCCGGAATGATGTGGCCACTGGTTTCGGCAGCGCTCTTTGTCTTTGCGTGGCTCGCCACCTTGGCTGCAAGACATTTCAACGCCCTCGCGCGTACGGCGTTCGCGCGTGCCGCTTTGATCGTGGCGCTCGCCCTGACGGTCGTCGCATCCGCGGCTGGCATCGCGGGGCCCTGGTTGCACGCCATGAACCCGACCGCCCATGTTTACCCGGCCATCGTCTGGGTGCTGGTTTGCTGGACAGTCGTTCATGCTTGTGTCGGCGCTGTCATGCTTGCTTATTGTCTTGCGCGAAGCCTTGCCGGGCGCCTTACGAAAACCCACGACATGGACCTGCGCAACGTGGCCCTCTACTGGCATTTCCTGGCAATTACGGCGCTCATCACCTTCTTCGTGATCGGTCTTTTCCCGGAGGCACTTTAATGCGTCTGCTGCCAAGGGAAATCGAAACGTTCTGGACGCTGTTCACGGGGCCGGCCATCTGGGCCGGGCACTTCCTGATATGCTACGCCAGCGCGGCGATTTTCTGTGCCAAACCAGCGTTGTTCGCGATGGAGTTCAAATCCTTGCGCCTAGGCATCGCCGTCATCACGGTTTTAGCGCTCGCAGCCATTGGGCTTTCGGCGTTCCTTGCGTGGCGCCAGTGGGGCTTCGGCGCGCACGATCCTCCGCATGACGATCCGACGCGCCACGATCGCCTTCTGTTTCAGGGATTTGCAACCTTGCTGCTTGCCGGCTTGAGTTTCGTCGCCGTCCTGATGACGGCACTGCCGACGATCTTTGTTTCGGAGTGCTTGCGATGAGGGTGCTCTGGCTTGCGAATGGTTGCCTCCTTTTGGCCGTTATCTGGCTTGGCCCGCTGTTGAGTGCGTGGCGCGGCTCGGTTACCGCCCACATGCTCGCGCACATGGGGGTCGTAGCAGTCGCAGCACCTCTGATCGCTATAGGTGTTGCTCCCCGTCTCGCCAGCTGTCGCCGGCCCGTGCTCACCGGGTTGCCGATCGTCGCCTCGCTCGTCGAACTCCTGGTGGTCTGGGGTTGGCATGCACCGGCTGCACGTCGGTTGGCGGAGAGTTCGCTTTGGGGCACCGCCCTTGAGCAGGCCTGCTTTCTAGCCGCCGGGTTGTTCCTATGGTCCACGTGTCTTGCGGCCGGGAGCACGAACAGGTCTTCAAGCAATGCGGCAGGCGCCTTCGGTTTGCTGCTGACGAGCGTTCATATGACGCTCCTCGGCGCCCTCTTGGCGCTCAGCCCACGCACGCTCTATCAATTTGGCGATGTCACCTGTTTCGGCACGACCTTGACGGCGGCTCAGGATCAGCAACTCGGCGCCGTTGTCATGCTGATGGTTGGCGCCGCAGCCTATCTCGCAGGTGGGGTCGCCTTGCTTTCCGGTCTGCTTGCAGAGCCAAACCGGAGGGTCGCCTGATGCATGTTCGATGGAAGCACCTGGCCGTCGGGCTCGCCATCCTGCCGATCGTCGTCCTTTTTGCCACCTGGATCGGCTTCTTCAACGTCGGTGCGTCTTCCGGCCATTGGAGGATAACCGAGTGGTTTTTGCATTTTGCCATGCGTTCGGCCGTTCGCACCTATGCGCTCGCCGTTGATGCCCCGGAGAGGCTACCTGATAACGGCATCCCACCGGCAGCCGGTCACTTTGCCCGTGGCTGTGCTACCTGCCACGGTGCGCCGGGCGAACCGCGGTCCCCAGCAGCACTTGCGATGTTGCCGCGACCGCCGGATCTTTCCGCTGTAGTCGAGCAATGGGAGGACGCAGAACTGTTTCGCATCGTGAAGCACGGGGTTCGCTTCACCGGCATGCCGGCGTGGCCGACCCAGGCGCGCGACGACGAAATCTGGAGCATGGTTGCGTTCCTGCGAAAGCTTCCGGCTATGGATGCGGCCACCTATCGTTTGCTCGCCTATCGCGAGAGGCCACAGCCACCCATGCATGCGTTCCGATTCGAAGATGCATTGGCAGAATGTACCCGCTGCCATGGGACCGATGGGATGGGCTTTAGCCCGCTCACGCCTGTTCTTGCAGGACAGAAGGAGGCCTATCTGCTCGAAAGCCTCAACGCCTATCTCGAGGGACGTAGACCAAGCGGCATGATGCAACTTCCCGTGCAGTCGGTGGATCCGGGGCATCTTCGCGCTCTTGCCAGCCATTTCGCAGCTTTGAAGCGCAATGCGGTGGTGCAACCACTAAAAGACGATCGGGTGGGGCAGGGCGAGCAGATTGCGCAGCACGGCCGTCCCGCCCAAAAAGTTCCGGCATGCTTGGGCTGCCACCAAAATTCGCAACGTAACCCGTCCTACCCAAGGCTTGACGGTCAGCCCGAGGCATTTCTCGCGGCACAACTGAAGCTCTTTCGCGAAGGCTCGCGATCGGGAACTCCGTTCAGCCATTTGATGGAGAGTGCGGCAGAATACCTGTCTGACGCAGATATCGAGAATGTTTCGGCATATTTTTCGAGTTTGCCTCCTGAGGATTGAAACACCTTCGTGCCGAAATCGTTTGGCTCGGTCATTGAGGAGCCGGTCATGAAAAAGCTGCTGATCACCGTTCTTGTTGTCGCTGCGCTTGTGGTTGCCGCGGGTGGGGGCTTAGTTGCGCTGTCCCGGCATGAAGCCACGGTGCCGATCGAGCAGACCTATGGACCGGATCCGGTTCTCGTTGAACCGAAAGCCGAGTGGTTGCCTTCCGTGAACGTCGCCGAGGCCACGCCCTGGCCCAATGGGCAAATGCCCGTCGCGGCGCAAGGGCTTGAAGTCAAGGAATACGCCGGCGATCTGGAGCATCCACGCTGGCTCCATGTGCTGCCCAATGGCGATGTTCTGGTGGCCGAAAGCAATGCGCCGCCGAAGCCCGACGCGGGCTTTTCGATCCGGGCCTTCTTCATGGGCCTCTTCCAGGCTAGAGCCGGTGCCGAGACGAAGAGCGCCAACCGCATATCGCTTCTGCGTGATTCAGATGGTGACGGCGTGGCGGAAACCAAGACACCGTTCATCACTGGGCTCTACTCCCCCTTTGGAATGTCATTGCTCGACAGCACACTCTATGTCGCCAATGCCGACGCCATCGTGGCCTTTCCCTATCAGGAAGGCGCAACGCAAATCACCGGGGCGCCTGACAAGATCGTCGACCTGCCTTCAGGTCGCAACCATCACTGGACAAAGGATGTCATCGCCAGCCGCGACGGAACAAAGCTCTATGCCACCGTGGGCTCCAATTCCAACGTAGCCGAGAATGGCATGGATGAGGAGAAAGGACGAGCCGCGGTCCACGAGATCGACCTCGCCAGCCGACAGACGCGGCTGTTCGCATCCGGTCTTCGCAACCCCAATGGGTTGTCCTGGCAGCCTGATTCAGGCCAGCTCTGGGTCGTCGTCAATGAGCGCGATGAGATCGGCCCTGACCTCGTGCCCGACTATATGACGTCCGTACAAGATGGTGCCTTCTACGGCTGGCCCTATAGCTGGTATGGCCAACATGTTGATGATCGCGTCGAACCCCAGAACCAGGAGCTTGTGGCCGTCGCTATCAAGCCTGACTACGCGCTCGGGCCTCACACGGCGTCACTCGGCCTGACTTTCAACACCGGCGATCTGTTCGGGCCCGAGATGAAAAGCGGTGCCTTTGTCGGTCAACACGGCTCATGGAACCGCATCCCGCGCAGCGGCTACAAGGTCATTTTCGTGCCTTTTGCCGCCGGCCGGCCGTCCGGCCCGCCGCGCGATATCCTCACGGGTTTCCTAAGCGCCGAAGGTAAGGCTTTGGGTCGGCCGGTGGGCGTTGCGATTGCTCGCGACGGCGCGTTGCTGGTCGCCGATGATGTCGGAAACAAGGTGTGGCGCGTAGCACCCCACGCCAATTGAGTGTCGGGATCACCGCAGCGTTCGGCTGACCTTGCCCCTGGGCTGGAGGAATGCGGCGTTGCACGGTGGTCACCGCTTTTCCAGTGCACCATGGCCCGATAGCCGTAAAATGTCACCGTCACGCTCCTGTCACGCGACAAGGCGGTCAGGGCCCGATAAGTTGCGCGCTCATGTCAAGCCTCGAATTGTCGCTGGCAGCGCGCTTTGTTTCATCAGCGCAGCGGCATCACGTACGGAGTGGGATCTCATGCGCCGCTATCTATTTAATATCCATACAGCAGGCGTCGTTAGCCGCGACGAAGTCGGTCGAAAGTATTCATCGGATGGGGCTGCCGTCGCTTACGGTCAACGGGTCGTAGATGAGCTGACCAAGGATGAGGAATATTACGATGCCATAATAGATGTGGTCACGGCATCTGGACGGTTGGTTGCGCGACTTATATCGCGCAACGCTCCGCCCATGCGTCCCGTGAGCCAGCCGACGCGCCAAGTTTCATTGCATTGAGCATTATCTTCAGTGAGAATCTCTCCCGATCGCTAAGGGACAGGATGGAGTTTTCGCAGCATCTCCGGGGAGATCATAGATATTGCTCGTTCACTGGTGTGTCAAAGATGTGAGCTGTGCGCGGCGGCGGTACCTAACCTGGCGACCCCGCCCGAGGAGCGATGCTCGCAGCCGCCTGGTTCCCGTCGCGACCTGTTGGATGTAACTCTCAGGATATCGCGGCCAATTTACAAACAAGCGACACAGAAGAATGGTTGTCGGGGCTGTCGACTGCTCATCCAAACGTGGGTTGTTCACGACCCTCCTGGAATCAGGAGCAGCTTGCCAGTTGTCTTGCGGCTGGCCATGTCCTTATGTGCCTGCGCAGCATCCTTGAGAGGGTAGCTTCCCCCTGCAGTGACCTTCAACGACCCGTCCGCGATCCAATCGAAAAGCCGGCCGGCGCGCTCGCGAAAGAGTTCGGGTGAGTGGATATGGTCGAAGAAGACGCCATAGCCGATCTTGACGCTTTTCGGCAGGCTCATGATGTCGAGCGGGCCCGGCCCACCCAGCACCGGGCCATACCAACAGAGCGTTCCTGACCGCCGCAGTACTTCGAGGGACGCTTTGAATGTCTTGGGACCGGAGCCATCATAGACCACGTCCACTCCCCGACCACCGGTGAAGCGGAGCACCTCGTTGACAAACTCTCCTTCTGTATCGACGATCACGTGCTCGGCGCCGGCATTTTGCGCGATGGCGACCTTGTCTTTCGATGACACGCGCCCGATGACGCGCCCGCCTCGGAGCTTTATGATCTGCGTCAGGAGCAGTCCTACGCCGCCCGCTGCAGCATGAACGAGCGCGATGTCCCCAGGTTGGACGGCATAGAAATCGGTGGCAAAGTGGCTGGCGGTCAGGCCCTGCATCATGATTGATGCGGCCGTTCGGTCATCAATGAAGTCGGGGACCTTGACGAGCGACGTTGCCGGGATCGACAGGCGCTCGGAGTAGCTTCCGGGGGCATAGACCCAGGCGACGTGATCGCCCACGGCAATATCCGTAACGCGTCGCCAACACTGAGCACGCGGCCGGCGCCCTCGACGCCAAGCACTTTCGGGTTCGGGGTTTCCGTCCACGCCATGCCCTGCCGAACGCCGATATCCATGAAATTCACACCTGCCACGCGGACCTCAACGATAACGTGTCCGGGCGTTGCCACAGGCTCTGGGCGCTCAACGAATTCCATAACGTCGCTATCGCCCACGCCGTTCATGACCACAGCTTTCATAGTCAGTTCCTTTCTTGACTGATTGTTCCAGAATTGTGCAAATTTTTTTGGGGTGCTACCGGATTGCACGGATTGCCAGTTCTCCGAGGGATTCCAATTCCGAGCGAGGGCTACCTCCACGGGCCGCGATACGAATGCCAGCGATGCTGGTAATGAGGAAAGAGGCAACAGCCTCTGCCGACAGCGATTTTTCGACATCGTTTTCGGTTTGGGCTTGCTTGATGCATTCCACTGCCGCTTTCCTCAAGCGATTGTCGGCAGCATGATGGAGCGCGTTAAGTTCCGACCGGCTCTGGCCAAATTCACAAATCGAATTGACGCCGAGGCAGGCGCAATGGGCGCGCTCCACCACTCGTTCTATCATTGCCGCGATCCCGTCGACGGCCCGTCGCTGGCTGCGCAACATCGTCACGTGGGCTTCAGTTTCTTCGAATGCATAACGTTCCACTGCTAATCGGTAGAGCGCCCATTTGTCTCCAAAGGTGTCGTAGAGGCTTTGTCGTCCGATCTTCATCGCGCGCACCAGCATCTCAGTCGATGTGCCCTCGAAGCCGTGTTCGCGAAACACGTCGATTGCGGCACCCACCGCCTTGTCTTTGTCGAATTCCTTTTTTCGCGCCATCGCCGTGAAATAGCTATTCTGGAACGATCTGTCAAGAAATGACATTGTGATCTGTAGTCTATGCGGCAACGCACAGGCGATCTTGATTTCGAGGAGTCGAGCGCGTCGCGGGACAACGTCATCGATATCGCTCGACGGCGAGGCCCCTAGTAGGTGAGGGGCGGGCCTTTCTCGTTGGCGATCGGCGGAATGCCACGGCCAAGATACCTCGCCTTTGCCCCGCCTTTGGCTATGATCCTTTGGCTTGGGGGGCAAATTTTCTGAGCGAGGTCTAGGTCACCTCTTATCGCCGTCGCATCGACCAGATCTTGCGTGAAGGGCAGCCTGCCGCCTGGCAGCGCCAGCCCTCACGGACATGCGCCAGAAGATCGACCGTTATGGTCCCCTCGCGCGGCTCGGCGCCGAATTCGTTCATCAACCCGATTGCCGAAAACCAGAGAGCGTTGACTGCCGCGCGCCATCTTTGGCGTAGTGCCCGCCGGCGACGCTTCAGCCAGAGAGACTTCAAAATCCTTGGTTGCTGCTGATGGTGATACCGGTCGCGGTCGGCCAGATGTCGACCGAAAGGCTGCCGACGAGCGGACCCAGCTCCAATCAGCCGGCAACGTCTTCTGGCGACTAAAGTTCAATCCTTCACGGTCACCGACGGCGACAGGGTTCGCATCAGCATGGTACGAGCGTTCGGCTTGTCGGCTTCAACACTCCGGAAAAGTTCGAGCCCAGATGTTCGCGCATCGCCGACATGTCCGGTCGCTGGTGGCTGGCCAGGTGAGGTGTCGGCGCCCTGGATGCCGAGAAATTAAGCTTTCACGTCGAGTGTCATCTCGACCATCGTCGGGCGAAAGCCCGCTGCGGCAAAGAGTCGTTGAGCAGCTTCGTTTCTGTGCGCCGTGGAAAGCACGATAAGGTTTGCTCCTCGCTCTTTAAGCGCTGCAACAGCTGCCTCGAGCAGCATCCGGCCGATGCCTTGGCTGCGCTTTTCGGGCTCGACGAAAAGATCGTGAATGACGCCCGCCGGTCCTCGGAGCGCCATGTAGTCATGGCCCTCAACAGATGCATAGGCGTAACCGACGATCATTTCATCTTGCTCAGCGGCGAGGACCACGACCTCGGACTTTTCAAGCTGACTTCCCAACCATCTGGCATAAGATGCCTCCGTGCCGGTTCCCGTCGGGATGAAGCGCTCGGGGTCCCATTGATGATGAAGCGCCATCAGGTCAGCCCCGTACTTTCCGAGTACAGGCACATCTTCATCGCGGGCGGCTTTAATCGTGATGGTTGATAGCATTTTACGGCATGATCCGTCGTTGGTGTTATCCGGCCATCACCTTCGATATGCCCGGCCGAAGAACCTTGCATCGTAAATGAACTTCGTCGTGGCTCAACGGCTCGGAGGCAAACAAAAGGCGCTCTATCTTTGCCGCCAGGCTCTGTTCGCCAAATTTAACGGCGCGGTCGCAGACACGCCGCGCCGCTTGCCTTCGGACTTCGGGAATTGGGCGGTTTAGCGTAGAGAGTTTGCGGGGACAGCGTCCGGTCAATCCGCAATAGCAGCAATGTTTCCAAGTTATTCTATTGCCGCTTTCCGCGACCGCTCGCTGCTTTCGTCGAGATCGATAGCGTCGCCGAGCGGGGTAGCCGCGATTGATTTGATTTGTTGCGCGAGAGCCGAAAGCTTGCTCGCTATATCCTGCAGCTCCGACGCTGAGTTTGAGCCCGGGCGGAAGCCGTTACCTTGACGCACAACCGGCCATTTGGATCTGAGTGCCGGTCCAAGCGGGGCCTCACCTGGAGTTGGATTGCGAAACAATGCTGCTTATCGGCCACGCTCGCGCGCCGTTCGTTACAAGAAATGCTGCGCGCGCGAAAGAATCTGACGTGGCGGGTAGCGGTGCGGGTAGTCGTGTCTGTTAGTGCGTGCTAATGAGAATTCAACGATCTGACACGAACACCGCTACGAGCGTCGCAGACCTCGTGATCCAACTTAAAACGGCCCAGTGCCAACTGGATGAGACGGTTTACGGGTATGATATTGAGCGCTTCCGCTCACTCGAAGAGACGATTAAGCAGTTGTTTCAATCGATCGAACGACGCGTGCCGCGCGACGCAGCCGAATTCGGTACGATCGCGACATTCTATCTCGATCTGCTCGAGGACTGTGATGGCGGCTTCAACAAACGGCTTCATGATGGCTTGCGCCAGCTGTTCGATCGGCACACCCCGCGTGGGCACCCGAAGGGAATTGGGTTTGCGACGAGTGGCCAACGGCAATTGATGGCAGGGGGTTAGGCGGAGCAATGAAGGAGGACGGAGAGCGCACGATTATTGTCGAACTCACAGATGCGGATGCGACGGACTCCGGGATCTTCACCTGGGATATCGTTCGCGACCTTGTCTATGGAGATTCGGCCCTGGCTGCGCTCTTCGGTCTCGCCGCGAGCGAGACGAGACAGGGACTGCCGCTGAAACTTTATCTCGACCGGGTCCATCCGGAGGATCGACCAGGGTTGGCAAAGACAATTACGGAAAAGATCGTGAGCGGACGAGCTCAGCAGTCGTTCTACCGCGTCAGGACGCGGGCTGGCTTGTATGTCTCGGTCGTTGCTTTTGGTCGGTGTTTCCAGGATCGCGATGGAACACCGGTCCTCTATTCCGGCATCGTTGTCCTGGAAAGCGCAACATCGACCAACGACAACCGGCGGCATTAGCGCCGGAGCGGGATTTTCCCGGCGATGTTGGTGGGCCTGGCCGGACCTTCGCCGGATCGTTGCCGGTTGACCGGTGGACCTCGAGCTCCGATCTAAGGCTCCTGACGCTGTACAACCTGGCGCAACAACTGGTCGGCGGAATTCCTGCTCTAAGCGGAAGAAACGAGAGAGCCAAACAGTGAGACTGATCATCCGCCCGAACGACCGGTATCCGCATCTCGGATTGGACCGTCGTCCTTTGGCGATTGCGTGCGGCGAAGGTTGGCTGGGCATCCTGCACGCATTCTTCACCGAGGCCGACAAAGTGATGGCTGTAGGAGGCTCGTTCACGGTGCTCGAGGTGATGGAGAAGAAGGGCGTTCTGCACATGCATCATGCCATCGCACAGATCGCACCTGATGCTCGCCGCGCGATCGACGATGCCTGCCGCCTAGCCGCCGCGCGATCCTTTCACATCTGCGAGGTCTGCGGACGCCGTGGGCGTCTGCACACCTTCGGCGACCTCCGTAAGGTCGTCTGCAGCGAGCACGCTGACGGCGAACTCGGCAAGGGCGTACCATTCGAAGACCCTCTCAATGCTCCCGATCCCTATTTCCCTGACGTGGATCCGTTCATAGCAGCTCGGCCGACCGTTACGGAGTTCGATTCTGCTCCGATCATTGAAGGGTGGCTTATCGAGGAGGACAGCGAAGGCGGCCGGCGCCCGTGGCTATACGGCTGGTTCTTCAGCGATCCTGTGACCCGCGACGGGGAGCATGGGCACACGTCTCCCATCGTCCAAATGGACGATATGGTGCCCCCACGATGGGTTCGAACAGACACTCGGCTTTACCGCCTCGGCATGTGTTACCCGCCGGCCGAGCGCGAGATCCGTTACTGGGCGCAGAAGCTGTCTCGACGCCCTGTGCCCTACGGCGAGCGTCCCGGTGGCAGCGATGACATGGAGGCGATGCTGGCCTTCCTCCGTTCCAGCGGCCGCCTGCGATCAACGAAGATTGACCGCCTGGAACAAGCCTACCGCGAAGAGCAGGGACACGGAAACGAAGTCGGAAAAGTTCGCACGACGTAAGGCTGTGCTGATCGTGGTGCATCGGCTCCAACGCCGGAGTTCCGCTGACTTGGAGCCCGGCTTTCCTGCTCGTCGGTGTGTTGCGGTTTTCGTGCGCAGCGAGTCATTCCAAGTATGGGCGCCGGTGCGCTGACGCGCGCGGTTGCCCCATTGTACCTTGTGTAACCGTTGTCCATCAGCGCTTCGGCGTAGCAGCCGTCGCATGCCGGACTGACCTTGGTGCAGCTCATCCATGGGTTCCAAGTGTGGGTAATACGGGAGATCGGAATTCTCGGCCATCATTCGGCGCTACCTGCGTTTCGGTGCGCGTTGCCGCGCTCAACCCCGATCAGGTCGTCGAAGAAGTCGAGCATCGCCACCTTGCTCTGTTGGAATTCCCGCTTGTCCATCTCGCCACGTACCGGGTGACGGTCGCCTCTTGTCGGGCGAAATGAAAAACTGATCCCCTGGAGGTGCGGACGAATTCTTGGACTGCTTATGCTGCAATTCCTCAGTTCGCTTGACACCTCTTTGAAATCGACGATGGAAAAGCCGTCGATCGGCCGGATGCAGGCCGCCAAGGGCGAACCCAGAAGCAATGGACGGAATGCCCTCTCAAAGCTTGGTGGAACAACGAAACCGACGTCGTTCGCTACTCGGAGATGAAGGAAGCCAACGCGGCTGAGAAAGCCGCGACCTCCGCGAAGAGATCTCGAAGCCCAGATCTTCCGCATCAAAAATCCATCAACAGCGCCGACAACGGCGTGCGAGACTATAAACTCGCAGTGATCACCCGTCTTCGTGATGGTGCCATCGGTCTCTCGCTGCCCTTGAAGAGCGCGCGGCGGCAGCCTACCTCGGGCCGGGCGACACCAACGTTATCGGAGAATGCCGGCTTCTTTCGCAGCAGCTTCAAAGGCGGCCCTGGCTTCCGCGCCAGGAATCGTTCCCTCGGCAGCATCCAGGCAAGCTTTCCGGGCCGCTGCGTAACTCGCGCTCTTCGTCTCTGGCCAGGACTTCATAAGGAATGCGACCGCCTCTCGGGCATTCCTGATGACGTGAAAATGATTATCAAACGTCACTTCAACGTTCGCATCCCAGATGTTTATCATCGCGGCCTCCGTAGGGTTGGCCTTTCCGAAACGTCTGGCGCCTCTTCCGGGACGTCGTCCGGTCCGGGCTCCTCAATGGGGCGATCCGGATTGTCTGGCATGGGATCGGGTGTCTCGCCGGGCGGGACCTCCACGGGCTTTCTCGGCTCTTTGGGGTCGTCGGTCATATCGGTCTCCCTTCTTGCAGGCCTAATGGAGCCGCATAAATTTTGTTCCGCGAACCGGGAGGTGCGGCAGCATAAGACGAATGGATTCAGCGCAGCCTTGTGACCTTTGCCTCGGCGATCGCTTCAATGAACGCGGCGCGAGCTTGCTCCCATGGATACGTGCCCATCGCCGCGTCGGTGCATTTGTAAAGCGCGTCCGAGTACGCGACGCCAAAGTCTATGGGCCAGTTCTCGCTCAGGAGCTTAGCCGCTCGACCCGGGGTCCATACGATTTGCACCCCGTCGAGCTCCGGAAGCTGGATGATCACGCATTTGCTCCAACTCTGGATTTCCACCGGCCTCTCCTTATCTTGCGGTCGCGCCTACATTTTCGGAGGAATAATTGCGCCGGGCACAGGGCTAATAGGAGGTACGTCGGGACCGACGTCGGGCTCCGGCTCCTCGATCGGGGGCTCCGGCAGATCTGGTGGAGCATCCGGCGGCAGGTCCGGCGGAAATTCGGGATCTGGAATGGTCGGGATTGGGGACTTGGGCATGGAGGCCTCCTCTTTAGTGGTGCAACCGCGACCGAGCGGTGTTTGTTCCAAGAGCTCGGGCCGGGGCGCCCCGGCGAGGTGGCGGCATGACCGAGCACGTGTCCGCGAAACAGTACCAGGCCGCCATCGCCATGCCGAAGCGTGGGAACAAGTACCAGGCGCAGCGCACCGCCTCTCGACGGCATTTGGCGTCGACGAGGTCGGCAAATGCATCGCCTCACTGATGGACGCCGGCATGATGATCCCCGCATCGATCCAGTCCCAAGATCCGACCGAGGAATATCGGATCGCTCTCACGGGCATGCTGATCCACGGTCGGCGCACCGTGTTCGTCGGCCTGAAGCGTGGCGAATACAAACTGCAGAACAGGTCCTTCCTGCCGATCTCATCAGAAATGGCGGCTATGGCCGCCCTCGAATGCCGAAGCCTCCGCGAAGAGCGGATGCGCCTCGGAGATGATCAAGGCTGGCCGCCAAAACGCTGCGCTCGGTGGCCCGCGCAGGTCCCGCTACGGGCTTAAGGACCTGCGCATCACGCAGGAGAAGAGGCGAGTTCGCCGCCCAGGGCTTCGTCGTCGTCGCCGAATGCCAATCGCACGACGAGTTCGCCAACGGCTGCAAGGAGCGCCGGTGGCGTCTCGGCGCAAAGCATCTTTGGGCAATCAATCAGGTATAGGCTCCTGGCGCCGCAAAGCAGGTCCTACCGGAGGCGCAAGCCTCTGCTGCATAAGCATCGGCTCGGCCCAGACACCAACCGATCACGTCATCGCCGTCCGCGTCCACCAGCTGCGCACGCTCGCCTAGCTGACGCCCACCGACTATGTCCGGCTTCGGAGCCTCGAACTGCGGATTCTGTCAAAGGTCATGCTCGGCCCGTCGCACTTCATATTGCTCGCGAAGGCTGTCCTCTATCTCTTAACGGACCCCCGGCGAGAGGAGGACATTGCGACAGTTCGAAGACGTTCTCGCGGCTCTCGAATTCGCCTCGTAGGTCACCCAAGAACGCGGACCGTGTTTCGTCCCTGCCGCCCCAATGTCAGGTGGAAGTGCCAACTATAAGTAAATTTATAGTTGGCAGTGGCCGTCGAGGCGAATGTATAATGTCGGTTTTTTACTCGGCTTTTTTATTGGCCATACAAGCGTTTGGATCCCCAAACGAAATCGATAACATCCCCAACTGTCACGAGTTGCTCCATCGACTCCTCGGCGATGAAAATCCCAAACTCCTCTTCGATCAACATCGATAACTGGGATATTTTCAGCGGGTCAGTTCCAAGATCGTCCACGATTGCAGCGGTGTCGGCAAGGTCCGCGGCTTTGACGCCGAGTATTTCGATGAAAATCATCTTAACGCGGGCGGAGATACCGGCTCGTGTGGTAGCCATACGTCGCTCCCGTTTTTGTGTTCGCGACGCCGACTTTAGCCCTTATTTCGTTTCTCGGCTAATGCGTTCGCCTTCTCTCGCGAGTTGCCTGCTTCTTTGATGATCTTGCGGGCCTGGTCATCGGTGAGGCCGTGCTTCCGCTTGAAGTAATTGAGTTCGTAAGCCTGTCCGGCGGCAACTCGTCCGCGATCGCGACCAACGTTCTTCTTGTCGTCTGCCATAGGGTTCCTCCCGGGTTGTGACTGTTCACAACCGTGGAAGCCGCAGGAATGTTCCGCGACAAACTGAAATCCCATAATCTAGTGGGGGTTAGTTGTTCCGCTTTGCCACATAAGTTGTTCCCGGATCGTTCTGGTGCGTATTAGTGGCCGAACCAAGCAAATGTTCTACGTGAAAGATATCAACCACCGAGCTACCAACAGGCCGACGCGGTGGTGGCAGCTGAGGGATCCGGCAACAAATCGATGGAGGCTGGCTAGCGGCGAAAACCGAATTGGATTCGCGTTACTGTCGCTCGTCTTTATCGCCGCGTCAGTTCTACTTTTTTGGCCTTGACGACGAACCAGTGCGTAAGGCGCAGTGTCCGCTAACGCAGCCCGCTCGAATGTCGGCGTTGGCGTTACTTCTTATTGGTGTCCTTCACCTGAGATCCGAACGTCGGCGCAGCGGGTTTCGCGGCAGCCTTGTCCTTGTCCTTTTTGGGCTTTCTGGCTTCCTTGTTGCTTCGTACTTGACCCTTGGCCATTGGCGCGTCTCCTGTTGACGAAAAAAGCTAGCCGCTAACGGCGGGAGATAGCAACCGAATTCGGTCATCTTGAATGCATTCCCACTCTCCAAGGTTGGATCAATACCAGTCCTGAAAAGCGCGCGATACGAGAGGTTCGCGCAGGCACTCGCCAAAGGCAAGACAGCAGATGACGCATATGCGGCTCGATCAGAGGGAACACTCGCTGGATCTTAGCGAGGACTTCACCGCCTCACGCCTGCGTCTATCACTGCTAATATTTCAGAAATCCGGCCGCCGCTGGTAACCGATTGGGCAACGTGGCGCGGCGCCTGTTAGTCTTCAGCTAGTTGCTCCGCAGTCGCGACGACCTCGGAGTGCCGAACGTCCCGTCGACATACTTGAAAAAAGTATGCTCATGATCCAGGCGACGATTGCGATGACGACTATCTTCATGAGGCACTTCCGGTTCGTCACGATCTACAGCAACACCCCGGACGCCCCATTATTCCGTCGCAGAGCAATCGGGGGGTCCCTAATTGGTGGGGACCATCGCCGGCGGCTCCGGTGGTGCCGTCTCGACCCCCGGTTCGAACATTAGGATGCTCAATACCAGGGCAACGAGAATGCAGATGAGCACCAGGAAGGCGACGCCGGCTTTATCCATGCCCCACTTCAGCCCTCGAATGTGGGCATAAGGAGGCAGACAAGCGCGACGACCCAAGGACCGCGGTTTATGCGGTAGGGGCGGCAAGCAAGAGAACAATCGCGATAGCGATCAGCAGCGGCCCCATCCATCGAAAGTGCCTCGTGAGTTGAGCGAGCCATGGTACCTGAGTGTTGGTCTGAACGTAGCCAAACCCTGCTGCCGTCATCCAGAGGCCGGCGCAAAGCATGATGATCTGATCAACATAGGCCAACACTTCCAATTCCTTTGCCTACAGCCGGAGAGGTGGATGACGCGGGTAGCCAAATCGGGATACGGGGGAAATCGCAGCGGCCTTCAGTTTACCGAATGATGAACCATTCCATGGGATCGGCGCCTCGCTTGTAGCTCAGCCCCGCTTTCTCCAAGCTCTGCTTTAGGTCAACCGGACACAAGCAGAGGTCCATTCGGCGCCAGTCCTCGCCGGGAGGCCATTTGGAAAACGGGTTGTGATCCTGCCACACAAAGTTTCGGCGCCGCTGAAGTCAACGAGTTCGCCAGGAGGTTGGATCATCGCCTACGGCCCGATTTGAGCACGGATCCTGGAATCGCGGCGTCATTGATGTCCACATTAATGCAGCCCGCGCGACCGTCGGCGTTACTTCTTATTGGTGTCCTTCACCTGAGATCCTAACGTCGGCGCAGCGGGTTTCGCGGCAGCCTTGTCCTTGTCCTTCTTGGGCTTTCTGGCTTCCTTATTGCTTCGTACCTGACCTTTGGCCATTTGCGCGTCTCCTGTTGACGAAAGAGCTAGCCGCCAACGGCGAGGGAATAGCAAGCGAATTCGGTCATCTTGAATGCCATCCCCACTCTCCGAGGTGGGATCGATGCCAGTCCTAAAAAACGCCCGCCATGAGAAGTTCGCGCAGGCACTCGCCGACAAAGGCAAGACAGCCGATGTTTTAGGGAGGACGGCGCCTGTTAGTCTTCAGATAGTTGCTCCGCAGTCGCGACCACCTCGGAAGTCCCGAACGTCCCGTCGACATACTTGAAAACAAGTATGCTCATGATCGAGGCGACAATTGCGATGACGACTATCTTCATGAGGCGCTCCCGGTTCGTTGCGATCTACAGCAACACCCCGGACGCCCCGTTGTTCCGTCGCAGACCAAGCGGAGGGCCCTAATTGGCGAGGACCATCGCCGGCAGATCTGGTTGTGCCGTCTCGACCCCGGGTCGAACATTAGGATCCTTAATACCAGGGCAAGGAGAATGCAGATGAGCCGAGGAAGGCGACGCCGGCTTTGTCCACAACCAACTTCAGGCTTCGAATGTGGGCAGAAGTAGGCGGGCGAGCACGCGAAGAACGCCGGTGGTCGCTTCCAGCACTATGTTAACCGCCGCAATAGAGTTTCAGTGAGGCTGCGCGCTTGCCAATCTCAACAGATCTCGCAACGGCGGAAGGGCTTTGCGTTGGGAGCTTGCCGCCGCTTGATTGCATCATGACTTCGAGGGCTTGCTCGAATTCTGTCAGATCAACGGTCTTCTTCTGCGCAAGAAACCAATCTGACGTTTTTTGCCGTATCATATTGCGAAATCCTGCCTCTACGGCGCCCTTGTACTTAAGTGGGGCAACCACGCGCATACGCGCCGGTTTCCCGTCGGACGTGCAACCGTAGACGAAAATGCCGTTCTTCGCGGCGATCGCGTTCTCGCTACAAAACGAGAGCACCCCGGCTATTAGCAATGTAGCAGTCAGCGTTGGTTTCACAATTGCCCCTCGAAATTTCCCCAAGCATAACGTTCACTCAACGGCGCAACAAATGCAAGTTGTGCCCCTGGAATGCGCGACCTTGCAATGACCGCCGCCTATGCGGGAGGGTGGCCGCCTTCTTTCGCGGTCTATTGGCCGTTCGATTTGCCTCAACGAGGTACGGCGTCTATGCGGTCGGTTTTGGCTGCGCTAGGCGGTGTTTCATAACCAGTGAAGATCGTCGGCGCGGGTCTGAAGGCCCAAACCATAAGGAGGCCCACGGAAGCGATGAGTAGCGAGAAAACGAGACGACTTGACATGGTGCTTTCCTCCTAGTTGGAGCGCTGTGAATGCTGATGCATTCGTCGCCATTGTCAGCTCGTCATTTCTGGCAAAGAGACGCGCAAGCTTGAGCCTCGCGGTCCGTGCGGTTAGGGAGGGGTCCGCTTGTGTCCGGTCGCCGCATGGCAACCCCAGAAGAATAGCACACTTCTCGCCGTGTGGTCGCAATTAGATAAGCGCCGAAGTCTTCGTCAAATTACCAACTGCACGATATGAGCAAAGGGCGTCATTGCCCACTTGCCGCTGTTATCCTTCGCAGTTTTGTAGATGATGAAGTCGCGCCCAATAGTAAAGGGTCCGTGCATCGTAATCTCATTGCCGGTTGAGAGTATTGCCCGAAATTCGTTTGTGTGGCGCTGCTCAATTTGGCCCCTGATCAAATCGGATAGGTCCTGGTCCAAAATACTGGACTGCGTGTCTATCATTGGATTCCCCCGAATTGTTGCCGCCTAGATTTTGATGGCGCCACAAATCACGACCGTAGGCAAGGGGCAGCCGTCAGTGTCTCCGAGCGGTGGAGCGGCCGGCACGAGTTCGCAAAGAGTGAGCACCGGCAACGATGAGATAACCAGCGTTCGAGCACCAGTCGGTCTGGTCGTGTGGGCATGGCAGGAGCGACTGGCGGCGAACCAGGACGGGCAGTTGAGAAAACACGCTCAACAATCTCAGTTACGATATCCGGCTTGTGCGGGAGATCCTCCAGTGCCTGGAAGAGAACGGTCGTGGTTCAAAGATCCGCTCGCCCAAAGCGTGAGGAAAAGAGCGTCAAATGGCGCGCTCGCCTGTTGTGGACTGTTGCTCAAACTTGCAAGCATTGTTCGGGCCCGATGCCTGCAAATGCAATCGTTGATAGCGAGCATATACACACTTATCCCGGTTTTTAGGCAGGTCGCTGAAGCGGCGGCCTCGATGCGCGCCGTGGAGGCAGGCCGACCAGGCCACCGACGCCCCCGGCAACTGCACCAATCAGACCGACAAGTTCGGTGCCAAAGGATTGCCTCGAAGGGCGCCTGACGGGGCCATAAGTTTCGAGGTCATCGACGGGTCCGGAGGGGATTGCCAATCCAGACCCGGTACGTAACAGATAGGATAGGGGCTCTGGACCGCTTGATTGTCAGCCGTGTCCGATCACATTGAGTGCATGACCGAGCCACCACTACTCGGTGTGCAGCAATAGATGGCTTAGCGCTTGCGGAAGAACTGTCCGGACCCTCCACGTTGGAATATAACTCGAATGTAGTACGCAGGACGCCCGTTTGGGTGAATTGCCTTGCATTTCTCAGATTGGCAAACTGCGCCTGCATTTACACAAACCGCTACCGATTTCGACGCTATCCACCTGCGTTCGCGGTTTATATTGGCGTGTAGATGCTTGATATAACATATATAATTATGCGCGCATGAGCCTCCGCTCGGTGTCCCAGCGGAGGCTCACCCTCTCAGGCGCGCCGTAGGTAAGCTCGGATTTGAAAACAAGAAACGGCGTCGCGGGCGAGGGGTTCTAATTGGGACTCATCGGTTTAGGGATCCGACTAAGAGAAATGGCCCGATGGCGTGGTGGGGGGGGAAGCCTTGGGTCGTCGCCGAACTCGACGCTGTCGCGGCGATGGCCCCCGGCGTGAGCTTCTGGGCTATCAGACGGATCGTGTCCGTGATCAGTTGCGATCTGGGTAAACAAAAAGGCCTCGTCGTTCGGGCGCGACGAGGCCAGTTGGCTTCATAATCATGAAGCACGGGCGCGCTTTCAATCCCCGGAGGGCGGGGAGCGATATGCGCGTTATCTAATATAGGGCGCAGACGTTCCAGTGCGAGGGCTCCGGCGAGAAGAAATCGCCCGGCAATACAGCGCTGATGATTGGCGTCAATGTGAGCGCTAGTGCCGCGTCGTCTCGGCCGATCGACCAGAGGTAGGCGACGATCTCCAGCCTAAGAGGATCTCGGTCCCGGTATTTCTCCGTTATCCGACGTACCTCTTCGGTTGCAGAATCCTTCACCTCGCCGATCACGTACATCTCATGTCCAATGGCCGTGATATCGCACCCAGCCGCGATCAACTCATTCACGATCCCGCAAAGGTCCTAATCCGTTGTCAGACCCAAGATCCTCCGCCTTTACTGGTTGAGTAGTAAACTGCATGCAACGATCTCAGATGATGGCCCCAAAAGTGCAACCAACGGGGCCAAGAGGTTCAGTGTCCAATGAGCCCTCGCAGGGGAAGTGGATAGCTTGGGCTCGTTGTCGAAACCGCAATCCAGGGGGCTTGTTCCGCGCCACCATGTCGAATCCTACAAATTGCGCACTGGGGAAGCCTGATCTGATACAGGCATGGTCACGAAACTCACAATAGGTGGCGCTGGGTTTTCAGAAAAGAGGCCGGGGCGCACCTTCATAGGTGCCCCACATGCACGTGCGGGCTGCGCAGAACAGAAAGAATTGGCCCCCTGGAGCTATCGGGGGCCAATTCCTCTCTCCGCAGGGCAATGCGAAAACCTGGGAGCAGACTACAAACTGCTGTCTTTGGAAACGGTTCCGTCGTGACGAGACATCTAGGACGAACTCTTCAGGTGTCTGCCGACACCGTTGGGGTGCCCATCACGTTTAAAGGACTTGGAACTTAATTGATCTACGATCCGCTGCGTGAGCACGGAGTCTTCCCGCTTGACGGGCAAGGTACGCAAAGTTGTCCATCGTCTTGTCGCTTTTGCGCTTCTTAGGCTTTTCGAAGCCGATCAGTGTTGACGGTCTTTGGATCCGGGCTTTCTGTGGGGGAAATCAGGGTGAGCGTACAAAGTGCGTTGGCAAAGCCATGATCTTAACCGAAACAAACGCGCAATTGCATCATTCGACCGAATTTGGGTGAGCTATCTGTTTGGGGCCGTTGGACAATACGTCCCCGAACTGAGGAGATGCCAACTCGAGCCAGGGTTTTTCCTGTCCTTACCGACTGAACCTATTGCAGCGACGATTGTTCATAAGGCGGCACATGCCCGGTTTATCAACGTCGGCATTCCTTACAAAAAGCTTGCATCCGACAAGCGTTCCCCCACCCACGTCGAACCAGGGTTTACTGCGACACCGCCCGCGAGCGCACTTGGAAAACAGGCGAGATCGCTAGTGTCGCCATTCGGCAAGCAAAATGGCCCCGTCATTCTCGACGGGACCTAGAGCGCGCGTGCTATACCAACCGTGCTACACAAAAGGGGTCTCCATTCTTAAAAATTTCGATGAAGGCCCGCCTTGATCCGTTGGGCAGTGGATCATCAGCAATGCAAACAACGGCCGCGGATGCGGAATGTTCCTCTGCGCTGACCGATTGCGAATGAGATCGCTTGGTACGCCAATCGAATCGAATCAATTGTGGCGTTTAACTGTCTGTCGATAGTAAAGTGAACCTATCCACGAGTATTGCGTTAGGGCCAAGCGGTGCGTTGAGGAGGCGGTGCTGTGAACACGAAGCTCCATATCGACGGGTCATTTCAGGCCATGCGTCAGGCGATTGACGATGCGCGCCAGGCGTTCGCGAGCGGAGGCGCCGATCATCATCGCGACGCCCTACAATACCTCGGTCGCGTGGTAATGAACTCATTGGCCGAGATCATTGAAACTGACGGCGGCACAGATGGTTACCTCTACGACGCCGACGGCATCGCGCAGGATATCGAGGATTGCTACCAAAAGCTGGTAGAGGAGGAAGAGGCCGCGGAACCGGACAACGAAGCGCGGCAACCTACTCATGGAACTATGAACCTTCCACAGCAGGGAGTGGGGCGATGATCACTGGCTCGGATCTGCTGCAGATTTCCTTGGCACGCATCAACATGGAGCGCTCTGAACTCGAAGAGGCCGGGGTAATCGACAAGGGGATTGACGGCGATAGAGCGTGGTCCAACTTCGGACGGGACATCGATACTTTCATTATAAAGCTGCCCCAAAGTCGGCTCGCTGCGTTAGCCGCGATGATCCAGAGACGAGCAAATCGTCAACGTTGAATGGCTAGAACCCTTAGAAAGAAACCAACCTCCACGCCGCTGCCCGAACCGATGCCGCGGCGCGTCGAGCCATGCGTCGCTACCCTCGTCGATCAGCCGCCGAAAGGTCCGGAGTGGACCTTTGAGGTGAAGTGGGACGGGTATCGGCTGGCGATCCATGTCGAGCCAGGCGAGGTGAGGGCGATCACTCGCGGCGGATATGACTGGGCTAAGAAGTTCGGTTCCGTCGTCGCCGATGCGCGCGAGCTCGGCCATGCGACCATGATCATAGACGGCGAGGCGGTTGTGCTCGACGACCGGGGCCGCTCGGACTTCGGGTTGCTGCAGCGCGCGGTCGGGAGAAGGCCGAGCCTGCGCGATGCCGGAGAGATCATCTTCTTTGCCTTCGATCTCCTCTATCTAGACGGCCAGGACCTTCGGATGATGCCCTTGGGTGAGCGCCGGCAACTGCTCGAGCCGATCGTCGCCGGTAGAGCTGGCACGATACGTTTCTCCGAGGAAGTCCAGGCTGACGGCGCCGATTTCTTCCGCGCAGCTTGCGAACTCGGCCTTGAGGGGATCATCGCGAAGCGGCGGGACGCACCCTATCGATCCGGGCGCCGGCCGGAATGGCTCAAGGTTAAATGTGCTTGGCGCGATTGGTTCGTGATCGTCGGATATGAGCCTTCGACGATGCCAGGCGCGATCGGCCGCCTGCTTCTGGCGGCGAGGAAGGGGGACGAGCTCGTCTACGTCGGCGGGTGCGGAACGGGATGGAGCAACAACGAGTCGGTGCAGCTTCGCGAACTGCTCGACGCGATCCCGGCTAAGCGGCCACCGGTGGCACTCAAGCGCAGGGGCGCGATCTTCTCCGAACCGCTGCTAGTCGCCGAGGTCGAGTATCGGGCGTGGACGCAGGACGCGAAACTGCGCCATCCCTCATTTAAGAGGGTCGGCGAGCGGGCGGAGAAGGTCGAAGTTTACCATCTCGATTAAACGTCTGATCTTTTGGTCGCCGTGCTTGGTGAGGCAGTCAGTGCTCGTGCCCATGCCGACAAGTCCGGCAACAAATCTCCGACGGTTCCACCTCCACCGGCCGCCATCCCATAGTCGATCGGGTCGCAGAATTCCTTTAAGCGCGCTTCGAGGTCCAACTCATTACGCGTGCCGGTCATGTAAAGTTCCAGCGCATATCGGGCCAAGCGTTCAGCCTCCTCGCTCTCGCGGCTTATTGCTCGCGCAATTGCGACCTTATCAAAGACCGATGAGACGACCGTAAAATCTTGAGGAAGAATGTATCCAGATTGGCGTGGAGAAAGCATAGCGCAATCCCTCCCTTAGGGCGAAAGCGCGTATGATCTCCCAGCCGCCGGAGCCCTTCTTAAAGTCCAGCGATAGTCTCATAATGCGCCGTTGGAGGCGCATTGGAAATTAACTTTGACATGTGGAGCGGAATTCTCGTTCTTCCGCTCTTGGCTGTCAAATTTTCGGAAAATTGCGGCGCGCAACATCAACTCTTTAGCATTGATGCGGATGCAAACTCGCGTCGCGGAATCCCGGAATAGTTCCCGAAGTCGGTGTGTCGACACGGCGCAAACACTCTACGCTACAGGGGCGCGGGCCGGATAGCCCCACGCTCCTAGGGACCTCGACACGTCATGATTGCTCGCTCATAGCTGCGGGCCGCATCGGCCATTCATGTTCGAGAAAATCCGGC
This sequence comes from Ensifer sp. EB106-05-01-XG146, assembly GCF_058791875.1. Taxonomy (NCBI): domain Bacteria; kingdom Pseudomonadati; phylum Pseudomonadota; class Alphaproteobacteria; order Hyphomicrobiales; family Rhizobiaceae; genus Ensifer; species Ensifer sp. EB106-05-01-XG146. The sequence goes on along the minus strand of NZ_JBYTDX010000003.1, from coordinate 1,188,511 downwards.
GCGTCGTAAAACGATGCGAAAATGCGGTTCGTTCCTGGCTGCTGGCGGACCGATAGCGGAACCGTCGAAGGTATCTCACGAAGCGCTAAATATCCTCCTTCGGCAAGCTAACTGGCTGAAAAATAAACTGAATTAGTCGTGTCGGGGGGCGGGCTAGTACATACGCCGTACGGATTGCGACAACGCGGGAGGGGAAAAGCTGGTGCCGACACGATTAGGATCGTCATTTGAGCCGGTTGATATATTAGCAAAGCCGTACCGGAATTGTCGAAAGCGACCTTCCTTGCGGGCGGCTTTGTTCGTATCTGAGCGCATCGGCTTGGCCGATGGAGTTTTTCTTCCCCGCGTTCAGAGAGTCATCTGGGTGCGAACCTTGCCCCGCCTTCCCCGGCGGGGCCTTCTCTCTGCTTGGCGATTGTCCGTGCGCGAAGATTTCTGCCTCGTCGGCAGCGCCAGGGCGCGACGAAACCTGATCAACCGCGAGGTGTGAAAAAGCATGAGAAAGCTGGTCGCAGGGAAGCTCCATGGCATTTATGTCACCGAGGCGAACCTCAACTATCATGGGTCGATCACTCTTGACCCGGACCACTGTGAGGAGGCCGGCATCTTGCCGATGGAGTTCGTCGAGATCTGGAACAAGAATTCCGGGGCGCGCATCTCCACCTACGTCATCCTCGGTGAACGCGGTTCTAGGTGCTGCATCCTCAATGGTGCGGCCGCACGCACATGCCAGCCGGGCGACCAGATCATTATATGCAACTCGGTTTACCTCGACGAAAGCCGGCTTACTTCCTTGAAGCCGAAGGTACTGACCTTCGACGAGAACAACCGCGTGCAGGATCGCCTCAGCTACTCGGTTGAGGTCGATGCATCTGGCAAATTCACTTTCGAAATCCTCGACGAGGCCGAGACGGCATTGCCGATACCGCTTATGGTGTCCGGCAGCTGATTGGATTTGGCCAAGAGGCAAACCTGACGGCTGTGTCGTCGCCAACGAGGCGGCGTCCGCACTCTTCAAGGTCAAGCCGGGGATGGCTGAGGCTTTTCTCGGCGCTCACCGGGACATAGCTCAAAGCTGGTCGGGTCTGCGTCATGCCAACATCATCGAGGCTGGCGAGGGACGATACTGCATTATCGCGGAATGGGGAGCATGGAAGCATTGGCGGCGAGCCGGCCGCAGATGGTCGCCACGCTTGACAGCTTTCGTGAGACGCTCGAGGACCTCGGAGGAGGGCTCGGCGTAACCGACCCAATTGCAGGCCTGGTCGTCCTATCAGTGAAATAAACCGGAAGCGGGTTTGCCGTGGCGATGCGTCGTTGGGCTCAACATTAGCCGGCGATGCCACAAGACCTGTCTCGTCGTTTAATTGCGCTTTGCCGTTCGGGCACGTTCGCGCAGCATTTTCAGGTGCCTCCGCCGGATGTCATCGATGGAAATGTCACCCGCAATCCAGAGTCTGAGCAGAGCCTGGAACTCGGCGGTGTGGTCAATTGCAATGCCCCTTGCTTGCCACTTGGCAATCACACGATCGGCGATTTCTTTGCGGGTGGCCACGTCCTTTCCCCTTCCTGGTCTGTCCATTCATTATGGCGCGGGGCGCCCCTGCGACGTCAGTAGCAAGGATTGGTCTGGGCGCTCGCGCGCCGTCGAGGACTGCCGATAAGTGTTCGTCAGCCTTTCCGCAATTTGCATTGCTTGCTGCGCGGTCAATCTGAACTGCAGCGCCGACACGTTTTCGAGATCCGGATCGGCGCTGAATTCGATCCTCAGGAAAAGCTCGCCCGTCTCGTCGATTGCAGTGTTCCAGCCGACGACCGTTGATGCCCTTATGTTGCCGTGACCGTCCGTATTCCAGTCGATCATATTCGAACCTTTCCTCTTCGGGAAACAAGGACGCGGAGTTGGTCATCGTATCGATGAGCCGAACTCATCCGTTCACGGCAATTGCGTCGCTCTAGAGCGCACTTCCCATGACCTGGACTACAACGGCAACGACGGTGGCCGCCACAGTGAGCGCGGCGCCAAGACGTGCAACCTTCATCCGGCGATGCCGCGCGCCGCTCCAGTCATAACTCATCGCTTAACCTTGCGCTTGTGGTTGAGAGGTGCCTGGCTTTATGGGCAAAACCGTAACCCGTGGGCGGGGTTACGGTTCTGAGTTGCCGCTGTACGCTGGAATGTGATTGGCGACTGAACACAGTTTGCAAGCTTATGGTTAATTAAGAGTTTACTGAATAAGGTCGCCGGCTCCCCGCGAAGGCCGCCCGTTCGGTGATCACGATTTCCATGATTTGTTCGAGTGAACGGAGCGAGCCTCGGTGGGTGCGGCTCGCGCTGCTGCATTCTCAATGGGCTGCACGGACGTGCCGTCATTTGCAACGCGGTCTGTCACGGCGAGGGGAAGCTGGCCGCATGACCCATCCCACTATTGGTAGCCGGCGCATAGTTGATCGCCAACCCTCATTCGGTCGTTCGGTGTCCTGGCGGACGAGCAAGGTGTTTTAGAGCGCGAAGGCAAGCTGTGGCTTGCTTTCGATCGTTGCTTCATCGAGTGACGACAGTGTCACGCCCAGCAACCGAATGCCTTTTGGGGCAGGGAAGAGTGGAGACAACAGCATCGTCATGACCGCGGCAAGCTCTGTAGCACTTGCGATCGGTGCCGCTGTTGTCTTGCTCCTAGTGATCTGCGTGAAATCCGCCCATTTCACCTTGAGCGTCGCGGTCTTGGCGCGAATACCGTTCCCTTCGCAGTAGCGCCAGACCTTTTCGATCAGCGGTTCGAGGCCAGCCCTGGCGGTCTCGAAATCATGGACGTCTATGGAGAACGTGTCTTCCGCGCCGATGGACTTGCGCACCCGGTCGGCCTTCACTTGACGTTCGTCGACGCCGCGGGCGATCCAGTAGAAGTAAGGTCCCGATTTTCCGAAGTGTTGCTGCAAGAAGGCGATATCGTGAGCCTTCAGATCGGCGCCCGTTTCAATCCCGAGCTTGTGCATGCGCTCGGCGGTTGCCGGACCGACGCCATGGAATTTCTTGACGGGCAGCGCCTCGACGAAGGCCGGACCGTTCTTTGGCGTGATGACGAAGAGGCCATCCGGTTTTCTCTGGTCGGACGCCATCTTGGCGAGGAACTTGTTATAGGAAACGCCGGCCGAAGCGGTCAGGCCTGTCCTTGCCTTGATCTTGGCGCGGATCTCCTCGGCGATCTCCGTCGCAAGTTCCATTCCCTTGAGGTTCTCGGTGACATCAAGATAGGCCTCGTCGAGCGAGAGCGGTTCGATGAGCGGCGTGTATTCGGCAAAGATCGCGTGGATCTGCTGTGAGACTGCGCGGTAAGCATCGAAGCGCGGCGTCACAAAAATCAGCTCCGGGCATTTCCGCTTGGCGGTGACCGACGGCATGGCCGAATGGACGCCGTATTTGCGCGCCTCGTAGCTTGCGGCAGCCACGACGCCGCGCGCCTCGCCAAAGCCAACGGCAATCGGAAGCCCGCGAAGTACGGGATTGTCCCGCTGCTCCACCGAGGCGTAGAAGGCATCCATGTCGACATGGATGATCTTTCGCGTGCGCTCAGAGCGTTCCATCACCGATCACGCGACCCAACGACTGATCATAGCAGCAGGTCTTCTTCGGGCAGGGCGGCAGGAGGCTCGACGACAACAAGCATGTTGCCCGGAAGCGGCCGCTGCAGGTGCTTCACCTCGTCCCAGGATCCGGTGAGCCACAGATCGACCTCGTCAGGTGTGGTCAGGATCACCGGCATGGCCTTTTGATGGATTGGCGAGACGATCTCGTTCGGGGATGTGGTGAGGAAGCCGAAGAGCTCGTATTCGCGCTCACCATCGCGCACGCGCCTGACACCCTTCCATGGCGTCCAGAAGCCGGCGAAGAACATCAGCGGCCGCTCCTTAGTTCCGGCAAACCAGGCATTGGGGATTTTACCGCCGGGAACCTTGGCCGCCGGATCCGGCTCGGCGAAGGAGTTGAAGGGGACGACGCAGCGACTGGTCGCCCCGAGCCAGCGTCTCCAGTGCGGAGAGGCGACGTTTCGGATGTTGGTGACGCCGGGATCGTAGTTCTTCACGAAAGCGGGCGGCGAGGGCATGCCCCAGGTGACACGCGCGATCTCTCGCTCTCCGTCTTCGCCGACGCGGACTACGGGCGCCTGATAGCCGGGATAGACGTCATAGGATGGCTGGTTCCAGCCTGCCTTGTCGCGGAATGCCTTGGTGAATGCGATCACGGCATCACGTGTCGTCGTGATGTTGTAGAGATTGCACAAAGTTCAGTCTCCCTTTCTCACCTAGCTTCATATCAACGACTGCTCGCTTCTGTCCCCGTTCCCCGGCATTCGATCTGTTCATTGCACCAAGCAGCGTGTCCGTGCTGGCGTCTCGATCGCAATCAACAGTCTCTTTTCTGAACTTCGTTGACTCGCAACTCAAATATGAACAAATAGAGAACATATCAACAGGAAGCGCTAATGCATAGCCCTAAGGAGTTGTTCCTTCCAAAATGCCCCGTCCAGTCGACAATACCGTCGTCTCAGAACTTCGCGAGCGCATCCAGCGCCTTGAAGGCGCAAGCGGCCGTGGACGACAGGTGCTGCCGTTTGGTGTCACCGAGATTGATCGGCGATTGCCGGGTGGGGGGCTTGTACTCGGCTCGTTGCATGAGGTCGCCGGCGGCGGCAACGGTGCGATCGACGGCGCGGCGGCGGCTCTCTTTTGCGCGGGCATTGCCGCCCGCTCGAAAGGCAAGGTGCTCTGGTGTGTGACGCGGCCCGATCTCTTCGCGCCGGCGCTGGCTCAAGTCGGTCTTTCGCCGAGCCGCGTCATCTATGTGGAGGCCGGCGACGAAAAGGCGCTTCTTTCCTGCATGGAAGAGGGGCTTCGCCACGGCGGCCTCGGTGCCGTCGTCGGCGAGCTCGCGCGCCTTTCGATGACCGCCTCGCGCCGCTTGCAGCTTGCAGCCGAGAGTTCCGGCACGTTGGGCATTGCGATCCGCCGCTGGCGACGACAGGCCGAAGCCTCGGATTTCGGGCAGCCGACGGCATCGGTCACGCGTTGGCGCGTGTCCGTCATGCCGTCTGTCCCCTTGCCGGTTCCAGGCGTCGGCCGCGCGCGCTGGCTCGTCGAACTCATCCGCTGCCGTGCCGGCGAAAGTGCAGATTTCGAAGTGGAGGCCCCAGATGCCAAGGGTCGTATCGCTCTTCCTTCCGAGCTGGCCCACGGATCGCCTGAGGCGCAAGCTCGGCGACGCAGCGCCGCCGGCTGAAACGCCTCTCGTCCTCGTCGGTCGCGAACAGCGAAGGCGTGTGGTGCTCTCGGTAAATGCCGCGGCGATTGCCGCAGGCCTGAGACCCCGCATGGCCGCCACGAAAGCCCAGGCGCTCGTCGCAGGTCTTGTCGTCATGGACGCCGATCCGGCCGCCGATCAAGAAGCGCTCGAACGCCTGGCGCTCTGGGCGCTGCAGCGCTATGCACCGATCGTTGCTGCCGATCCGCCCGATGGCCTGGTGATCGATACGACCGGTGCCGATCACCTGCATGGCGGCGAGGACCTTATGCTGTCAGGCATGGTCAACCGGTTCTTCGGATCCGGCATCGAGGCGCGGGCTGCGATTGCCGATACTTGGGGGGCGGCCCATGCCGGCGCCCGGTTTCTCGCTCATCCGACGCTGGTCGTCGCTCCGAGGGCGCAGCAGGAAACCATCCGTGACCTGCCCGTCGCAGCGCTTCGCCTCGATCCTGCAATCCTCCATGGCCTTCGCGTGCTGGGCTTCAACACGATCGGTGAGGTGGCCGGCGTGCCGCGGGCGCCGCTTGCCCTTCGATTTGGACCCGAACTTGGCCGTCGCATCGACCAGGCCATGGGAGAGGTTGCCGAGCCGATCGATCCGGTCCGCACGCCTGAACTTATCGAAGTTCGCCGTTCCTTCGGTGAACCGATTGCGGCCGCCGAGACGATTGCGCGCTATGCCGCGAAGCTTGTGGGCGCGCTCTGTCTGGTACTGGAAGAAAGAGGCCTCGGCGCGCGGCGCGTCGACCTTCTCTTCCATCGCGTTGATAACACCTACCAGGCGATCCGCGCAGGCACCGCGACGCCCGTTCGCGACGCCAAGCGCCTGATCCGGCTCATCACTGATAGGATCGAAACGATCGATCCGGGCTTCGGGATCGAAATCATGTCGCTGACGGCAACCCACGCCGAGCCGCTGGTGGCAAGACAGGTCGTTTCCTCGCTGGTCGAGGAACCGGAGGCCGATGTTTCCGGCCTGATCGACATCCTGGGAAACCGCATCGGCGCACGCCGGCTCTATCGTTTTCAACCGGTCGCCAGCGACGTGCCCGAACGCTCCATCAACCGCATCGCGCCGATGGCGCCGGACGAAGGTCTCGCCTGGCCCGGCCATTGGCCAAGACCGGTGCGCTTGCTTCCCCATCCTGAAGCGATCGAGACGATGGCGCTTCTGCCCGATCATCCGCCGGTCAGTTTCACATGGCGTGGTGTGCGCCGACGGGTGAAACGTGCCGACGGCCCCGAACGCGTCTTCGGCGAATGGTGGAAGCGCGATGCCGAGCTCGTCGCCATACGCGACTATTTCCAGGTCGAGGATGAGGCCGGCGAGCGCTACTGGATTTATCGCGCCGGCGACGGCGAACACAGCGAGACCGGCAGCCACCAATGGTTCCTGCACGGGATTTTCGGATGACGACGCCGCTTTATGCCGAGCTGCAGGTGACCTCGCATTTCTCCTTCCTGCGCGGCGCATCCTCCTGCGAAGAGCTATTCCAACGTGCCGCCGAACTTAGGCTCGAGGCGCTGGCCATTGCCGATCGCAACAGCCTCGCCGGCATCGTGCGAGCGCACCAGGCGGCCAAGGATGTCGGCGTGCGGCTGGTCGTCGGCTGCCGCCTCGATCTTGAAGGCGATCTATCGGTCCTCGTCTTTCCGACCGACCGGCCGGCCTATGCGCGGCTTTGCCGGCTGCTGTCGCTCGGCAAGAAGCGCGGCGGCAAGGCGAAATGCCGGCTTGCCTGGTCCGATCTCGTTGCCTATGGCGAGGGACTGATCGCGGTTCTCCTTCCCGATGCCGCTGACGAGGACTGCGCGCGGGAGCTGCGCCGTCTGAGGCAAGAATTCGGCGACCGCGCCTACCTGTCGCTGACACTCCGCCGCCGGCCGAACGACCAGCTGCGCCTTCATCAGCTCTCCAACCTGGCAGCTTCAGTCGGCGTGCCAACGGTCGTCACCAACGACGTGCTGTTTCATGTGCCGGAGCGACGCATCCTGCAGGATGTCGTCACCTGCATTCGCCACAACATCACGATCGACGAGGCCGGTTTCCGCCGAGAGCGCCACGCCGATCGCTACCTGAAGCCGCCCGAGGAAATGGCGCGGCTCTTTGCGCGCTACCCTGAAGCGCTTGCCCGCACCATCGAGATCCTGAAGCGGTGCCGGTTTTCGCTCGACGAGCTCGCCTATCAATATCCGGAGGAGCGATCCAATCCTGCACTGACAGCCCAAGAGACACTGGCGCAACTGACCTGGGAAGGTGCAGCCTGGCGTTACCCAGAAGGGTTGCCGGAAAAAGTCCGCAAGAACCTCGAGCACGAACTGCGGCTGATCGAGAAGCTTCAATATGCGTCCTACTTCCTGACAGTGAATTCGATCGTGCGTTTTGCCCGTTCAAGGGACATTCTATGCCAGGGCAGAGGATCGGCCGCCAATTCGTCTGTCTGTTATGTGCTCGGCATCACCGCGATCGACCCTGAAATCAACGACCTTCTCTTCGAGCGCTTTGTCTCCGAGGAGCGGCGCGAGCCGCCGGATATCGACGTCGATTTCGAGCACGAGCGCCGCGAGATCGTCATGCAATGGGTCTTCGACACCTATGGCCGCGATCATGCAGCGCTCTGCTCGACCGTCATCCGGTATCGCTCGAAAGGCGCCATTCGCGATGTCGGCAAGGCGCTTGGGCTGCCCGAGGACATGACGAAGATGCTGTCGTCGCAGGTCTGGGGCTGGGGCGAGGACATCGGCGAAAAACATGCCGAGGAGCTCAATCTCAACCTTTCCGATCGGCGCCTCCGCCTCACGCTCGATCTGGCCCGGCAGCTGATGGGCGCGCCGCGTCACCTGTCGCAGCATCCGGGCGGCTTCGTCCTGACGAACGATCGCCTCGACGAGCTTGTCCCGATCGAGCCGGCGGCCATGGCCGACCGCCAAGTGATCGAATGGGACAAGGATGATATCGATATCCTGAAATTCATGAAGGTCGATTGCCTGGCGCTCGGCATGCTCTCGTGCATGAAGCGCGGCTTTGACCTGCTCGCCGAACACAAGGGCATCAATCTCGATCTCGCGAGCATCCCGGCCGAAGATCCCCGCACTTACGCCATGATCCGGCGGGCCGACACGCTCGGCACCTTCCAGATTGAGAGCCGCGCGCAGATGTCGATGCTGCCGAGGATCAAGCCGCGCACCTTCTATGACCTCGTCATCGAGGTGGCGATCGTGCGCCCCGGCCCGATCCAGGGCGACATGGTGCATCCCTATCTTCGCCGGCGCGAGGGCAAGGAGGCGGTGATTTACCCGAAGCCGGAACTGGAGCAGGTGCTTGGGAAGACGCTTGGCGTACCGCTCTTCCAGGAACAGGCGATGCGCGTCGCCATCGAGTGCGCCGGCTTCACGCCGGGCGAAGCCGATCAATTGCGCCGCGCCATGGCGACCTTCAAGCATACCGGCGGTGTTTCGAAGTTCGGTGAGAAGCTTGTCCGGGGCATGGTCGCAAACGGCTACGAGCCGGACTTTGCGATTAAGACCTTCAAGCAGCTCGAAGGCTTCGGCAGCTACGGCTTTCCTGAAAGCCATGCGGCGTCCTTCGCGCTGATCGCCTACGCCTCCTCGTGGCTCAAATGCTGGCACCCGGACGTCTTCTGCGCGGCGCTTCTGAACGCGCAGCCGATGGGTTTTTACGCCCCGGCCCAGATCGTGCGGGATGCGCGCGATCATCGGGTCGAGGTTCGGCCAGTTTGTGTGAACGCCAGCCGCTGGGATTGCACGCTCGAGGCAACGGGGGATGAAAGCCGCTTTGCCGTTCGCCTTGGTCTTCGCATGGTCAAGGCGCTGGCGAACGCTGACGCCGCGGCAATCGTTGCCTCGCGCGACGAAAGGCCTTTCGAGACCGTCGACGATCTCTGGCGTCGGGCAGAGGTTCCGGCAGCCTCGCTCGTCCAGCTTGCCGAGGCCGATGCCTTCCAGCCTTCACTGAGGCTTGCCCGGCGCGAGGCACTTTGGGCGATCAAGGCATTGCGCGACGAGCCGCTGCCGCTCTTTGCCGCGGCATCTGCCCGTGAAAGTCGGACCGTCCCCGAACTCGATGAGCCATCAGTGGCGCTAAGGCCGATGACTGCGGGCGGCGAAGTGGTGGAGGACTATGGGCATGTCGGGCTGACGCTGCGCGACCATCCGCTCTCGTTCCTGCGTGCGGATCTGACGAAGCGCCGCATCGTCACCTGCCGGGAGGCGATGCAGACGCGTGACGGCAGGTGGCTTGAGGCGGCCGGCCTGGTGCTTGTCCGCCAGCGGCCGGGCTCCGCCAAAGGCGTGATGTTCATCACGATCGAGGACGAGACGGGCATTGCCAATCTGGTTGTCTGGGCTAAGACCTTCGAAAGCTATCGCCGCGTGGTCCTCGGGGCCGGCATGCTCGGCGTCTATGGTCGTATTCAGCGAGAAGGCGAGGTCGTGCATCTGGTCGCCCATCGGCTGACCGATTTGTCAGGCGAACTTGCCAGCGTCGGCGAGCGGGAAGCCAGCTTTCCGCTTCCGCATGGGCGGGGGGATGAATTTCATCATGGGGCTCCGGCGCCCGATCCGCGCGGGCTGCCGAAGGGACCGCGGCCGCGCGACATCGTCGATCCCTATCTGCATCTCGATCAGATCAAGGTGAAGACGCGGGATTTCAGGTAAGCACGGTCCTACCGCTTCCCAATCGTAGCGCAACTAAGACGACAACCGCTATGCCTTCAGACGAGAACGATTCTTCTGGACCTCAAGCGCCCGAAGTCCAGCCCTTAGGAAATCGCCGATGTAATCACCCCAGTCGGAATGCTCATCCTCGGGAACGGGAATCCCTAGCGCGATTGCTATTGGAATGAATAGCCTAAGCGCTACGAGTACGCGCTGTCCTTCGTCATCGTTGTCGTCAGGGCGCGTAATCTCGATGAAGCTACTTTGCTCTCGACCTGAATGAATGGCGACTTTTTCGCCCAAGCCGAGTGCCATGCCATGCTTTTCGTATTCATCGAGAACTTTTGAAGTGTCGAAAAATGGAATTGTGCGCCAAATGCCTGAGATTTCCATCTTGAGATAGACAGGACCGTTCCAAGAAAACTCTTTGGCTAAAGCAACTTGAATGCGCGCGATTCCAAGCAAGACGTGCAGCAGGATATTGAGGTCGATGATTGTCGGGCTGAAATATCGTTGCTTATGGCAAAGTCGCAGAAAACGGTGGGTGTGTTCATAGCCGTCTAACCACGGAGCAAGGTCGCTCAGACTATTCTGCCGGAATTTTGCAAGCGGCACGATAATTTCGCTGTGAAAATTACTGCCGAGCTTCCATGTGAGGCCCATTAGCTCAGGATTGTTACCTGCCGTCTGACGGCAGACAAAGCCGCCAGAGGTTTGATATACGTTGTCAAAGGGGATGGAATAGTCGCCACTGGCATCCGCCACAATTTCACGTACTCGTCGGAGTGATATGGCCTTCCTCGGCCCATGGTCGCCCCAAAAATCTGCAATGAGGAAGAGCCTAACGAAAGCAGCGTCTTTTTCCGCTTCGGAGGTTTTGAGATCGCCCTCGACCCAGTCCGCGTACCTTTGCGTTACCTTCGAAGAGCGACCCCATAGCTGATCAAGAACGAACCTATCGTTTTCAGCTCGAGGCTCTGATCCGTCGCCCACACGACTCTGCAAGACCTAGACGCTCGGCCGGACCAAACAACGCCCGAGCTCTAAAATAGGGGGATGGCTGAGAGTGATTGGCAACAGCCTGACGAATCCGTTGTAGCACACCGTCAGCATCTTCTCTGGAAACTCCGGGGAAGGCGCCGGCGACAGCGTCGTCCTTAGATTTTTCGGCTACACCGTAAAAGAGCCATCCGCCGTAGGTGTTCGCTAGAGCCGTGATTGATTTCGCAATGGAGCTGGCGTTGGGTACTTCTTGCTTGTATTCGACGTACCACCCTTCGGCGACGGACGAGAGATCGGCCAAATCCTCTCTTGCCCACTGAGTAAATAAGCTAAGGCTAAATTCATTGATCTGGGTCAATGCGGGCGCAGGGCGACACGGCTACCTTGATTCCGGTTGCAATCGGGAGGCTCCCATGTTCCGCAACATCCTCGTACCCACCGACGGCTCACCGCTCGCGACGCTGGCCGTGGATGCCGCCATCACGTTCGCAAAGGAAGTGGGTGCGAAGATCACCATCCTTATCGTGACGGAGCCCTTTCACCTCGTTTCTCTGGATGCGGAGCAACTCAGCAACACCCGGGCGCAATATGAGGCGCTTTCCGAAGTGCACGCTGCCGAGACGCTTCGCACCGCTCGGACCAGGGCCGAGGCGGCCGGGGTTCGCTGTGTGACCGATCAAACCAGCGCTCATGAAGTTTACCTCGAGATCATCAGAAAAGCGCAGGATATCGGCGCCGATCTGATCATCATGGCTTCGCACGGCCGCAGCGGTGTCGGCGCGTTGATCATCGGCAGCGTCGCCGCCAAAGTTCTTACGCATTCGACCATCCCCGTCCTGATATATAGGAAATAGCACGAGGATTGAGACAAAATCGTCCGGAAAGGTGTGCATCGCCCGTCTCTGTAGGATTTACCAGTGCAAGGATGACAAGGCCAAACCACAAGGTGCGCTCAGGAGCATGCCATTTATTATTCCCCCTGATCGTGCAGCAGGCTCCCAACAGGTACTATGGCCTCTTGACGGGCAGATAGCATGCGATTGCATAAACCGTCCCATCGACGTGATCTCAGCCTTACAAAGCATCGTGCTACGCTTCATCTGGCTCAGGAGATCGCAATGCGGATAACGATCGTCTTAATGATTGCCGGCATCATTGCAACGGTTCCGACGGTCCACGCCCAGGACATGAAGCAGGGGCGCCAGCTCGCGCTTGAGGTTTGTGCTGCCTGTCACGCCGTCCTCGCAGATCAATCGCAATCGCCCATTGCTGAAGCACCGAGCTTCGAGACGGTTGCTGCGACACCGGGAATGACCGCAGCGGCGCTTAACGTTTGGCTCACGGCCCAGGACCATCCGACCATGCCGAACATAGTACTCTCGCAGACCGACGTTCAGGACATCTCGGCCTATATCCTCAGCTTGGGGGGACGGGAACTTGCACATTGATGACTGTGAAGGGGGACGTCGAAGGTGCTTGCGCCTCTCATTGAAGTTCCGGCGGTCGCCATGCTCGTGACCGGGGAGAAGGTGGCGTGCTCCGAGATTACCGGTGACATTACACTAACGGAGGCGGAGCTCGATGCGGCGCAGTCTTCCGCGGCGACGGGAACTCACCAGCTTGCCGAAGTGTACTCGGAACAGGAGTCTCAAACGGAACGTCCGGAGCGCGCGCGGTGATCGGCCTGGCATTCGAGCCCGGCCGCCGCCCCGAAACGCCGGACGCCGTCATCGACGTCGTGCGTCATATCCTGGCGTTGGCGCTCGAGGCCCAACAATCGAGAGGCAGACTATGATGGCCCGCAGCCATTGTTCTCGGTTCTGGATATCCTAAAGCCAGCCAAAACTTGGATTGTTTCAAGATGCATCGGAGCGCAGCTCACGGATCGAAGTGGGCAAAGCCGCCCTTATCAAACGAGGTCGCCGATCGGACCAGGCAACGTTTTAGTCATCGGCGATCGCAGCAGGATGTCAAACGTCTGTCCAGTGGCTTATCCTAGCCGATCCCTCGCGGTCGCTGTGTCCGTGACCTCCTTCTTTATCGGCTCATTGCGATCCGCGATGTCGATGGCCGCCGCCGACTGCCTGCTGTGCGCTAGCCTTGTCGCAGTTCCTTGCGAATGAGGACGAGGGTCGGATCATCCGTATAGGGAACTGCAACGAAACCCTGTTCCCGTTCCAGTTCGATTGCTTCATGGTTTGCGCGGCTTTCGAGCGATTCGAGGGATTTGGCGCCGGAGGCCTCTGCAAACCGGGCGGCATGGCGCAGCATTTCCCAGGCGACGCCCATGTGTTTGTGTTCGGTGCGAACGGAGATCGCGACTTCTGCTCTTTGGGTGGTCGTGTCGCAAGCGACCATGGCGCTGGCGATGATCGCCTCGCTATCATCGCTAAAGGCAAGGAAGTTCTCGGTCGAACTGTGATCGACCTGCGTCATGGACAAGAGACGCTCGTGGCTGACCTCCCTCACCCCGCCAAGAAAGCGGAAGCGCAGGTCTTGAGGCGTCAGATGAGCGAAGAATTCTGCCAGGCGCGCATCGTCTTCAGGACGCACCGGACGAACATGAAGGACAAGACCGCCGCGCGTCAAAAGATTGCAGCTCCAGACGTCGGCCGGGCATGAGCCTTTGGTTTCTAACTCAGTCGCGCTGCCCGTCTGAAGAGGTTGAGCGAAATCGGTCTCGACTATCACCTTGAGAGCTTTCGTGCGTGAAGCATTGCCAAAGGTCTCGTACGCATCGGCAATCTGACTGAGGTTGAAACGATGTGTGATCAGGTTTTTCGGGTCGATTCTTCCAGATTGCACCGTCTTTAGCAGTAACGGCGTTGTCGCCGCATCGACAAGCCGGGTGGTGATGGAGATGTTTTGCGACCAGAGAGTTTCCAGGTGCAAATCGGCCTTGACGCCGTGAACCCCGATGTTGGCAATTACACCCCCGGGTGCGACGATGTCCTGGCAAAGCTCGAACGTGGCGGGGATACCAACCGCTTCAATCGCCGTATCGACACCCTTGCCCTCCGTCAGCGTCATAACCTGTCGCGATGCATCTTCACCGCTCGCCTGTATTGTCTGTGTCGCACCGAGGCGACTTGCAACTGCGAGGCGGTTCTCGTCGAGGTCGATCATGATGACTTCGGCCGGCGAGTAGAGTTGCGCCGTCAGCAACGCCGCCAGGCCGATCGGCCCGCAGCCGACTATGGCGACCGTCCCGCCCGGCTGCACCTTGCCATTCAGCACGCCACACTCGAAGCCGGTTGGAAGAATATCGCTGAGCATGACGAGGGCCTCTTCGTCAGCGCCTCGCGGGATCGGGTAGAGGCTGGTGTCGGCATGCGGAATGCGGACGTATTCGGCCTGGGTGCCGTCGATCGTGTTACCGAGAATCCATCCGCCAGCGGTGCAGTGGGAGTACATTCCGCGACGGCAATAGTCGCATTTGCCGCAAGACGAGATGCAGGAAATCAGGACGTGGTCGCCCTTCTTGAACTGGCTTACAGCAGTCCCTGTTGCTTCCACGATGCCCACACCTTCATGACCGAGAATGCGGCCGGCCGTGCAGCTCGGCACGTCGCCTTTGAGAATATGCAGATCCGTCCCGCAGATCGTCGTCCTCGTGATCTTCACGATGGCGTCGGTTGCAGCGGCGATCGTCGGTATCGGCCGCTCCATGAGCGACTTGCGTCCCGGACCTTCATAGACGAGAGCCTTCATCGATTTCTCCTTCACAAGCTTCGCTGGGGTCGCAAGCATTGACGATTGTGCACATGCTGCCGCGACCCGGCTTTGACGACGGTCAAAGTTCGAGCGAGGTGCGCGCATTACGTGGAAATGGGGGGGCGGCATGTGCGAACGGCCGGCCAATGAACCGAGCTCCTGCAGGGGTCGGTCGCGCATTCGAGTACCGAGGCGGCGGCCCGACCGCGCAGGTAGGCGTTGCCTGCGATCTGGCCATCGTGATTTTGATCGGTGTCAAAGTCGAACTTGCTCCTGTGTGCGATGGTTGAAGGCGGAAAGCCGGACTTTCGCGATACGACCGTGCCGGCGTGGAGGGGGAGCAATGAAAAACAGCTCTGCGAAATTCATCCTTGCAAGTATCTTGAGCCTCGGTCCGGCACTCTCGGTGGCCGCGCAGGAACATGGCGACGCCGGCACGCTGGACCCCGCCAAGGCCGAAAAGGCCTTTGCGGCCAAGCCGCCCTACTCTCCCTATGTCGGCCGCAATTTTCCGACCCGCCCGCTGTTCGGCGACACGCATCTTCACACCGGAGCCTCATTCGACGCCGGGGCCTTCGGCGCGCGGCTGACCCCGCGCGACGCCTATCGGTTTGCCCGCGGCGAAGAGGTCATGGCGTCGAGCGGCCAGCCGGCCCGGCTGTCGCGCCCGCTCGACTTCCTCGTGGTCGCCGACCATTCCGACAATATGGGCATGTTCCCGGACCTGTTTGCCGGCAAGCCGGACGTCATCGCCGACCCGCAGGCCAGGACCTGGTACGAGATGATCAAGTCCGGCCAGGGTGGAAAGGCCGCCCTTGAGATCATCTTCAGCTTCAGCAAGGGTACCTTGCCGACCTCGATGATCTACGGACCCGATACCCGCCCCTACAAGAATGCCTGGCAGGATACGATCAAGGCGGCCGAGGAATACAACGAGCCCGGCCGCTTCACCGCCTTCATCGGCTATGAATGGACCTCGAACACGGCGGGCAACAACCTGCACCGCAACGTCATCTTCCGTGACAACGCTGACAAGGCGAGCGAGGTCGTGCCCTACACGACCCTGAAGCCGCTCGGCAGCGACAATCCGCGCGATCTGTGGAAGTGGATGCAGGCCTACGAGGACAAGACCGGCGGCAATGTGCTGGCGATCGCCCACAACGGCAACCTCTCCAATGGACGCATGTTCCCCATGATCGAATCCTTCACCGGCAAGCCAGTGGACAAGGACTATGTCGAGCAGCGCGCCCGGTGGGAACGACTCTACGAAACGACGCAGACGAAGGGAACCGGCGAGGCGCACCCGGCGCTTTCGCCCAATGACGAGTTCGCGAACTTCGAGATCTGGGATTTCGGCAACCTCGATGCCAGCGAGCGCAAAACGCCGGAGATGTTGGAGTTCGAATATGCACGCTCGGCCTTCATGAATGGTCTCAGGCTCGAGGCTCAACTCGGCACCAATCCTTACAAGTTTGGCCTCGTCGGCAGCTCTGACTCGCATACGGGCCTGGCGGCGATGGAGGAAGAGAACTTCTTTGGCAAAACGACCCCGCAGGAGCCGAGCCCGGAACGGCTAACGGCGACCTTTGTGAAGGACGCCAAGACCAACATCACCGTGATGGACTGGGAAGTCGGCGCTTCGGGTTACGCGGCGGTGTGGGCTGAAGAAAACACCCGCGAATCCATCTGGGACGCCATGCAGCGCAAGGAGACCTATGCGACGACCGGGCCGCGCATGCTCGTGCGTTTCTTCGGCGGCTGGGACTTCGGGCCGGCGGACGCCGAAAACCGCAACCCCGGCGCCATCGGCTATACCAAGGGCGTGCCGATGGGAGGTGACCTGACGGCCGCGCCCGAGGGCAAAGCCCCGACATTTCTCGTTGCCGCGCTGCGCGATCCGATCGGCGCCAATCTCGACCGTTACCAGATCGTCAAGGGCTGGCTCGACGACAACGGCGAGACGCACGAACAGGTCTATGATGTCGCCTGGGGTGGCGATCGCAAGCCGGGCGCAGACGGCAAGGTGCCATCGGTCGGCGATACAGTCGATGTCGCCAACGCCACATGGACCAACACCATCGGCGCGCCGGAACTGATCGCGGTCTGGAAGGATCCGCAGTTCGATCCGAAACAAAAGGCATTCTACTATGGTCGCGTCCTTGAAATCCCGACGCCGCGCTGGACGGCCTACGATGCCAAGCGTTTCGGAACGAAGCCGCTGGAAGGCACGCGCATGACCGTGACCGAGCGCGCTTACACCTCGCCGATCTGGTACACGCCATGATCCGGAAAAGGGACGGCGACCCGTGGGCGGGCGCACGGCGCGTGCGCCGATCGCCATCCGTCAAGCGAACGGAGAAGGGTATGTTGAAACGTATCCTGGCAGAGCCGCTGGTCCACTTCCTCGCGTTGACGCTTGTGATTTTCGCCGTCCATAATCTTCTGCGCGGCGGCGCTGATGCGCCTGAAGAAATCGTCGTAGGTGCCTCGAAAATCGAGCAGATGGTCACGGTCTTTTCCAAGACCTGGCAGCGCCCGCCGACGACGGACGAGCTGAAAGGCATGATCGACGACTATGTGAAGGAAGAGATTCTGGTGCGCCAGGCGCTCGAGCTCGGGCTCGACCGGGACGACACGGTCGTGCGCCGCCGTCTGCGCCAGAAGATGGAGTTCCTGAACGCCGCCGAAGCCGCCCCGGTGACAGTCACCGATCCGGAATTGGAAGCCTATCTCGTGGCCCATCCGGCGGCCTTTGCCACCGATGCGCAGTTGGCATTCGAACAGGTCTTCTTAAATCCGGCACGGCACGCCGATACCATCGCCAAAGACGCCGATATCCTACTTGCGGAACTCCGCAGCAACGACATGGCCGATCCGGCGCAGCTTGGAGATACATCGCTGCTTCCCGCGACCGTCGAACTCACGAGCAGGGCGGCGATTGATCAGATGTTCGGCGGTGCGCTGGCCGACGGGCTCGAAAAGGCACCGCTCGGTGAGTGGATGGGGCCAATCACGAGCAGCTTCGGCCTCCATCTGGTGCGGGTGACGGAACGCACGCCGGGTCAAGTGCCGCAGCTCGCCGACATCCGCGACGAGGTCGCACGAGAGTGGGAGAATGCGAGACGCACAGAACTCGAGCAGCAACGCTTCGGCGCATTGCTGGCCCGCTACGAGGTGAGCGTCGAAGCCCCCGCGCCTGTGGGAGGCAACCATTGAGAAAGCTTGGCGCCCTTCTCGTCCTGCCACTCCTCCTGCTCTTCGGCACCCCAGCCGTGGCCCATGAGGTTCGTCCCGCATTTCTCGACATCCGCGAAACGGCGCCCGACGCCTTCACCGTCCTCTGGAAGGTGCCGGCGCAAGGCCGGATGCGGCTGGCGCTTGACGCGCATCTGCCGAAACAATGCGCCGAAAGGGTCGCGCCGATACGGTCCTTCGAGGGCAGCGCCTATCTGGAGCGCCGGGTCGTCGATTGCGCGGGGGGATTGCGCAATGGCGAGATTGCCGTCAATGGGCTCAAAGCGACGCTGACCGAAGCGCTGGTGCGCATCGAGTATCAGAACGGCGGCACAGAGGTGGCGCGCCTGATGCCCGATGCACCCTCCTTCACGGCGGCCGGTGCACAGACGAGCCTCGAAGTCGCCCGGACCTATTTCCTGCTCGGTGTAGAACACATCCTGCTCGGTTTCGATCACCTGATCTTCGTCCTTGCACTGATGCTGCTGATCCATGATCGCTTTATGCTGTTCAAGACGATCACAGCCTTCACCGTCGCCCACAGCATTACGCTCGCCGGCGCAGCGCTCGGCTATTTCAGCCTTCCCCAGAAACCGGTCGAAGCGACGATCGCCCTCAGCATCGCCTTCGTTGCGAGCGAACTGCTGAAGGCGAGACCGAACGAGGTGCGTCTCTCCGAAGCTCATCCCTGGGTAGTCGCGTTCGCCTTCGGCCTGCTGCACGGCTTCGGCTTTTCCGGCGCCCTGAAGGAGATCGGCCTGCCGCAATCGGATGTGTCGCTGAGCCTAATGACCTTCAACCTGGGCGTCGAGGCCGGACAGATCCTCTTCGTTGCCACGGCGCTGGCGATTGCCTGGGCGGAGCGCGCCGCCATCGGTTTCCACCCCGCCTTTGCCCGCCGGGCCATGGCCTACGCCATCGGCACCAGCGCGATGCTCTGGTTCATTCCCAGGATCACTACCTTGGCGATTTGAGTGCCGTGGTACCGGGTCGAAAGCATGGAGCGTGCCAGGCTGGCTCCCCATTGAAATAGTTTAAGTCACATTTAGCGGATCATTCGGAGATGCAAGCATGAGCGAATTTCAGAACAAGGCCGTTCGGCTGACTGTGGCGTGCAGTGGCGCCGCATCGGTGACTAACCTTGGCGAATGTCAAAAGAGGTTCCTGACGGCCGCCCTTGAGCTCAACCGCGCACTTGATCACGAAATTGATCATGAGGTTGACCGGTCGTCGGAGGGAGCGGGGGCCACGAGGCGCATCGACCTCTTTATTGGTGATCTCATGAAAGAATTGGCGGTCGTCGGTCACCTGTTCGACATTGATATCATGCAAGCTGGACATAATACCCTCGATCGACGGATGGGCGAGATCAAGAGTGCTCTTATCCGGCCCTGACAAGTTTGAAAGGTGATAACGCGGGCAAATCCCTTAGAGGGTGTTGGAAAGGGGGGCGGTCCGGCCAACATGTGATGTTTACGGTGTGGTTTCGATGGAGGGCGTGGGCTGCGTCCAGCCACTGAAACAAGCTTTTAGGACTCTATCATGCCTGAGGGCCGCTCGGTCCGGCTACCCATTCCACGATCATCCGATACTGGACCTTGGCTTGCGAGTAGGTTCGATAGAAATCGAGAAGATCTCCCGTCGGGTCAGACAGGCGCTGGAAGCCGGAAACGAAGGCCATCACCGTACCGATCGTTGTCTGCCCTGTGATCACGAGATAGCCGCCAGCGAGCAGCACCATCAGCGAGCCGAGCGAGTTGGCGATGTTAAGCAGGGTCTTCAATCCAAATTTCAGCAGATAAAGTTCAATCCTGTTCTGAAAGATCGTCCGAATTGTTCGATGCGTGGCATGGAGTACAGCCGACTTTCTCGACGAACGGTCAACAGCCTGATCGCCAAGCCTTCGCACCAGGCCGATTTGCCGCTCGACTCGCGTGTTGAGGCTCCGCTGCAGGTACTTGGCGAGGAAGAACTGAGGGATCACGGCACCAACGCTGAATAGGGCGATCACCGGCTCCATGTAGATCATGTAGGCGAACACAGACATCATCATGCTGGTGTTGACGACAAACTCCGAAATGCTCGTCCCGACGAACCCGCCCACGGTGTCGACCTCGTTGCCAAGAACATTCGCAGTCTGTCCGCTTGCTTCGGTCGGCTGTCTCGCGCGCTTGCACGCGACTGGCGCCAGTTGGTCGCGCGCGGTTTTTATTGCGCTTTCGGCAATCCAGCCCTGATAGATAAAAAGCACATACTTCAGACAGGAATAGGCGCCCAGGACCGCGAGGTAGACAAATCCCAGTATAGCAAGTCGCCTGATATCCTTTGTGGCAACCGCCTCGTCGATAACTCGGCGTTGCAACTCGATCGGAATGAAGTTGAAGAGCGTGACGCCGATGGCGACTGCGCCGACGTAAAACTGGTGAAGACCGGTGACATTCCAGATGAATTTCCCAAAGGTCTCGTTCAGTTGAACGGGCGCAGATGGGCGGAGCGGCCTGATGCGGCGTGCTATCGCCCTCGAAAGGTTCCATCGCGGACGCGTCATTGACGGATTTTCTGTTTCTGTTGCCATGTCAGACCCCGATCACGTCGAATTTGAACACTGCCATTGCCCGGCCGGCTTATGTTTGACTGATAAGTCGGGTGGGCCCGAACAATTCCTCAGGGGACGGTCTTTCTCTCGTCAATCGCCCTCAAGGGCACGGTAGATTTCCTGTTCCTGGGCAAAGTGCAGTCTCACGACCGCTTCCAGCCCATGGAGCAGCCGTTGGATCTCGTAGAGTTGCTGCGGTTTCAGACCGGAAAAATCGATCGCCTGGCGCAGGGAGGTGAGAAGATGGACCTGGCGCTGAATTTCCATGTGGGTGCGGCTCATGCCGGCGAGGGCATGCGACGCGCCGAGCCGTCGGCGAAGCAACGGATACAAAACGCAGTCGTCTTGGCGTTCATGGGGAAGCAGTCTCTCACGCAACAGCGCATCCAAATCGGCCAAGCGTTGTCGCGTTTCCGGTTCGGGCAGATGCTGTATCCGTTCGGTCGTGTGCCGGATCTCGTCGACGACGGACATGAGGTTACGGTGTTCTGCTTCCAGTTCCAGGAGCTCTTGCTGTGACAGTTGATTGGCTCGACCCCATCGGCGAACCGGGTGTGCAAGCGCACGCAGGCCGTTCAGAATGGCGACGACGTCAATTGCCTCCTGAACAAGGGCGCCCTCGACCGGCGCGAGATAACCGAGCGCGGCAGCAATCATCCCTGTAATTGACAGCCCCATCCCGACGTAGACGCTCTGAAGTGCAATCCGCCGGGATCGTTTTGCTATGTGGACGGCACTGACAAGACGATCCAACCGGTCAACGAGAATGACGACGTCGGCCGCTTCCGTCGACGCTGCGGCCCCCCGGGCACCCATCGCGACCCCGACGTCGGCTGCGGCCAGGGCGGGCGCGTCGTTGACGCCGTCGCCCACCATCATGACCGGCCCGGCTCTCCTCTCCGTCTCAACCAATCGCGTCTTATCGTCCGGCTTCATTTCTGCGACGATGTTGTCGATGCCCAGAAACGCGGCCAGGCTTTTGGCGATATCAGACCGGTCGCCGGTAGCAAGCACAATTCGTCCAATGCCGGCTTCGCGCAACTGCCTGAGAACCGTGCCGGCTTCCGGCCTGACCTCATCGGCCAGAAGAAACGCTCCTACAAGGACGCCTTCCTCCGCCACTGCGACCGCGACCGTGCCCTCCCTCTTGATCCAGATCTCGATCTCGCGCGAGAAATCGGTGTCATCGATGATGGGACGGATGAAGTCCCATCCGCCGACGGCTATCTGCCGCTCCTTGATCCGGCCGGTGATGCCCGAGCCAGAAGATTCCCTCAGTTGGGATGGCGATAAAAGGGCGAGCCCGCGCTCGTGGGCGGCGGCGACAAGGGCGCAGGCGACGACGTGACGGGACGCCTGGTCGATCGAAGCTGCCAGCCGTAGAACCTCTTGCGGGGCAAGGTCGCTGCGAACCTTAGTCTCCAATAGCCGGGCCCGGCCGTCCGTTATCGTCCCCGTCTTGTCGAGCAAAACGGTCCTCGCGCGCGCAAGCATTTCGAGGGCACCGCCGCCCTTCACGAGGATGCCTTTGCGCGCGCAGCGAGACACGCCTGAGATGAGGGCGACCGGAACTGCGAGAATGAGCGGGCAGGGGGTGGCAACCACCAGAACCGCCAATGCCCTTGTCGCCTGTCCTGAAAGTACCCACGCGATCGTTGCCAGAAGAAGCGTCACCGCGAGAAAGCCGAGCGCGTAACGGTCCGCGAGACGAGACATTGGCGCCTTGGCGCTTTTCGCAGCCTCGACCAACCTTGCAATACCCGCATAGGTGCTCTCCTTCGCAACGCGCGAGGCGACCATTTCGAAGGGATCTCCCGGATTGACGGAGCCGCTCATCAAGTACTCTCCGGATCGATGAAGGACCGGCAGGGCCTCGCCTGTCAGAGCGGACTCGTCGAGCATTGCTGAGCTGCCTGTCAAGCGACCGTCAACTGCCAGGACCTCGCCGCTGCGCACTAAAATCCGGTCACCAGGCTCTATGTCGTCGATCGCGACTTCTTCGAATTGCTTGCCTGTGAAGCGTGCCGCGGTGCGCGGTACCCGGTCTAGCAGTGCCGTCAGTTCATGGCGTGCTCGCCGTTGGGCAAAATCCTCAAGCGCTTCCCCACCTGCAAACATCATTGCGATGATGATCCCGGCGAAATACTCGCCCAGCAAAAGCGCGCCGCTCATGGCGAGGGCTGCGATCAAATCCAGGCCGAATTCTGCTTTTGCCAGGCTTGTTCCGATCTCCGTGACCAGGCTCGCAAGGATGATTGCCGTTCCCACTCCCCATATCCATGCGCTGTGGTCGGGACGGTTGGCGAACCATGTAAGCGCGCCCCCTGCCAGGGAGACAGCGCTCACAGCAAGAAGCGCACGTTTCGGCGTTACTTCTTCTGGCCACCGAAGAGCAATTGTGTGCTGCGCGCTCAAGAGCCTGGTTCCTCAATTCAAAAACGCGGTCAGTCTCGCAGGCACCTTTGCACCAGGCCGACCGTTTCTTCTTCGCAAGCTTCAGCGGACGACAAGGACCGAGCAGTGCGCATCCTGGGCTATCTTCTTCGACACGCTCCCGAGGACCATCCTCTTGACGCGCCCAAGACCCCGGCTTCCTACGACAATCAAGCTTGCTTTGATCTCTGTTGCAGTGTCGAGAACGGTTTGGGCGCAATCCCCCACTTCCAGCCGCGCAGTGACATTCTCGACGCCGAGCCCGCGTGCCTCGTTTATTGCTTGCTCCACAATTGTCTTGCCGAGCGCCAGGGCGCTGTCATCGATGCCATCGCCGGACGTGCATGAAAGTTCTGCCGGCCTCGGCATGCCCGGGATCATGTTGCCGATGGGGAAGACCCGCCCGGAGCGAGAAGGGCCGTCTGTTGCGCTTGCAAAATTTGGTGAGGCAATGTGGAGAACGGTCAGGGGCGCGCCAATCGCCTTCGCAAGCCTTATAGCCATTGCGACGGCGTCGCGCGCGTTGTCTGATCCATCTGTTGCAACAAGGATATGGTCATCCATGGAAAACTCCTCTCAGAGCAGCGTCATGCATTGTCAATCCGCAAGCATTGATCGTCGTCAAAGACAGGATCGAAGTTAGCTGGCCACAAATGGGATGGGTTGATACCAGCGCGTGTGCCGCCCTTGGAGAGTGCAAATGGAACCGCTTATCCTTCGTTTGGGGCTCGCACTTGCAATTGGCCTTCTCGTCGGTTTGGAGCGGGGGTGGCGCGAGAGGGCTGCGGCGGAAGGCAGCCGGACTGCCGGCATTCGAACTTTCGGGATTTCCGGACTTCTTGGCGGTATCGTTGCGGCCCTGTCGGAGGCTCAAAACAGCCCGTTCCTGTTTGCTGCTGGTCTGCTGGTGTTTTCGATGAGCCTTACATGGTTCAAGTTGCGTGAGGCTCGGCGCGATGAAGATTTCAGTGTTACCGGTGTCGTCGCCGGATTGTGCGTCTTTTCGCTCGGCGGGCTGGCGGTTGCGGGCGACTACAAGGCGGCCGCTGCAGGCGGCGCGGCTCTTGCAGCAGTTCTTGCCAGCAGAGAACTTCTTCACAATCTCCTCAGGCGGCTAACCTGGCCGGAACTACGTTCCGCTCTCGTTCTTGCGGTGATGACCGCTATCGTATTGCCGCTTCTGCCGAACCGGACGATCGACCCTTGGGGCGGCTGCAATCCCCGCGAGGTGTGGTTTCTCACCGTGCTGAGTGCGACCATCTCATTTGCCGGATATGTGGCGACACGCCTGCTGGGCTCAACGCGCGGGCTTCTTGTCAGCGGTCTTACGGGCGCAATCGTCTCGTCCACTGCAGTCACGGCAAGCTTTGGACAAAAGGTGCGTGCCGGGGAGCCCGCTCGGCCGCTGGCAGGGGCAGCAAGTGTCGCGGCGGCTATTTCACTGCTGCGGGTACTCGTCATCGTCCTTGCACTGTCCCCCCGGCTGCTTCCGATCGTTGTGGCGCCACTGCTGACGGCAGCCGTCGTATTCGTCGCGTGCGGAAGTCTCTTGATGGCCAAGAGGGTGTCCGGTGCAGCCCAAGACGTCGAAGCACGAAATCCCTTTGAACTGATGCCGCTCCTTGTCTTTGCCAGTCTGTTTGCCGCCACCGCGACACTTGGCGCTGCGGTGGTTGCGAGGATTGGCAACAACAGCTTGATTGGCATATCGGCCGCATCTGGCATCTTCGACGTCGACGTTGCCGTACTGACCGCGTTACGCTCCGTCGGCGGAGCGATGCCCTTGCCGACTGTCGGCGCCGCGGTGCTGGCAGCCGCGCTCGTCAATACGGGGGGGCGAATATTCGTGGCGATCCTGTCCGGAACAGCAGGATACTGGGTGCCACTCGGCGTCGTCTCGCTCGTCGCTGCCGCAACTGGCGTAAGTACCCACGTCATAACTATGCAGTAGATTTTCCACGCAGCCGCCGCTTGTCGAATTCCATAATGAAAAGGATCGAAGAGGCAGCAAGCAAGAGCATCGCCCACTCGGCCGGTTTCATCGCTGAAACCTGAAGGGTATCGCTGAGGAGCGGAACGTGCATTGCGGTGATGTGGAGGCCCAAGGCTGCGGCAATGCAAAAGAGCAGGAGCGGATTGCCAAACATGCCGAGCGCGACAATGGACTTCCGCTCCGAGCGACTTGCAAAAGTCTGGAAATTTTCGAAGAGAACAAGCAACAGCAAAAGCATGTTGCGGGCATCGCTTTCACTGTAGCCCCGTTCTAGAGCGAGATAGAACGTCGCGATACCTCCGCCTCCCATAACGAGCGTCGTTTGACAGAGGCGGCGGATCATCACCCGATCGAAGATCGGTTCATTCGGCCTGCGCGGCGCACGGGAGAGTTCATCGCCCTCAGGCCCCTCGCTTGCAAGAGCGACATCCTGGATGCCGTTGGTGACAAGATTGAGCCACAGGAGTTGCACTGGTAGAAGCGGCATTGGCAGTGCAAGAGTGGCAGCAAAAAGAAACAACACGAGTTCCGCTGATCCCGTGGAGACGAGCATGAAGATGACCTTACGAATGTTGGCGTAGGCGACGCGACCTTCCTTGATGGCACTGACGATTGACGCGAAATTGTCGTCTGTAATGATAATATCGGCGCTCTCTTTGGCGACGTCCGTTCCCTTTCGGCCCATCGCCACTCCGATGTGCGCGTGTTTCAGGGCAGGCGCATCGTTGACCCCGTCACCCGTGACGGCAACGAAGTGTCCGTTGCGCGAAAGCGCGAGAGCGAGCGCCAGTTTTTGCGATGGGGCGATGCGTGCATAGATGCGCCCCCGGCGGGCGAGCGCGTCGAGGCTTGCTTGCCCCTGCGCCTCGGCCCGGCTCACCTCTTCGCCAGTGACGACCTGGTCGATGGTGAAGGCGAGGCCCGCATCAGCCGCGATCGCCGCGGCGGTCTTTGGATCGTCTCCGGTAAGCATGACGACCTGGACGCCCGCGTTGTGGCAGTTGCGGATCGCGTCGGGTACTTCCGGTCTGATCGGATCCTGCATGCCGGCCAGCCCGAGAAAAACCAGATCGGCGAGAAGGTGCCGACCACATCCGCCATCGTCCTCGACCGTCGTTTCGCCTTCTGCAAACGCCAATACGCGCAAACCTTGGGCCGCCATCTCTTCCTTGTGGCGCAGAAGCCTCTCGCGGTCGATCGTTACCGCGCGGCCATTCATCTCCATTCGATCCGACATTGCGATGAGGGTTTCGGCCGCTCCCTTCACGAAGATACGCACCACATCGCCATCTCGATGAAACGATGCGGCATATTTAATCTCCGGCTCATAGGGGATTCGGCCTATCAAAGGATAATCATCCTCAATCGACTGTCTCGGTAGGCCCGCCTTGTGGGCGGCGGCCAGGAGCGCGACATCGACCGTGTCGCCAACGCTGGTCCACCCATCTTCACCCCTTAAGAGCGATCCTTCATTAGGTAGAGAGGCGGCCCGTAGAAGGGCGGTCGCACGCTCACGTGCCTGGTCGGGGGACGTATCCTTCCCGCGGATGTGGCAGGACTCGATATCGGCATGCGTGTCGCAGAAAAGGTCGGTTCCGTCAGGCAGGCGAATGTCGGTGACCGTCAACTCATTCAACGTCAACGTCCCGGTCTTGTCGGTTGCGATTATCGTGCATGACCCGAGGGCTTCGACAGCGGGCATCCGGCGAACGATGACGTGTTTCCTGGCCATTCGACGCATGCTGATTGCCAAGGCGACCGAGATCGCAATCGGGAGGCCCTCGGGGATTGCGCTCACGGCCAACCCAACCGCCATCATAAAAAGCTCGCTCGCCGGCATGCCGCGAGCGATCCCGACAACTATCAGCAAGACCACGACGGTTGCGACGACGACGGCAATGAGTCTTGAAAATCCCTCCAGGCGGATCAGCAATGGCGATCTGGCAAGGGGTGCCTTGCTGATGTCGATTGCGGTCTTGCCAATTTCCGTGTTCTTGCCAGTCGCTGAGACGACCCCACGGGCGCGACCGCGTGTGACGAGCGCCGCGGCGTATGCCGTGTAGCTTCGTTGTTCATCGCCTGTGACGGAAGCCGGGGTTGGTGACTTTGCAACCGGCGCGGATTCGCCCGTTAGCAAGGACTCATCGCAAAAGAGCCCGTCAACTGCGGTTAGCCGCATGTCTGCCGGCACGCGTCCGCCGGATTCCAGAGCCACCAGGTCGCCGGGCACGATCAGCCGCGCGTCGAGCTCGACCAAACGTCCGTCTCGCACAACATTGGCTTTTGGCTGCTCGAGTTTGCGCAACGCCGATGCCGCTTGGCCGGCACTGTGTTCCTGAGTGGTTCCGACGATGGCATTTGCAACAAGAACGACCCCAATGAAGACGGCGTCCCTCACATCGCCGAGCAGGAATGACACCAGCACTGCGGCCAGAAGAATGTAAATCAGTGGACTGCGGAACTGGCGCACGAATGTTTCGGCCACCGACCCTGCCCTTGGTTCGGGCAGGGCGTTTGGACCGCACATGGCCAATCGCCTACGGGCCTCCTCGCTCGTGAGCCCCATATAGCCGCTGTCTTCCTTTTGACGCCGGGCGAGGCTGAGCGGCATCGGTTCGGCCATCATGAGCCCCATAAAGTAAAGCTACGAAAAGTGCCTATTTGTCGGACACCGTTAGGTAGTCGGTTACCCCGCTCACCCCTTTTGCGGACCAGGCAGCCTGCTCGGCGGTAATACGCTCTCGCGAGCTTTGCACTTTCCCGCGCAAGGTCACATGGCTGCCAGAAACTTCGACCTCGATGTCCTCGGCCTCGATTTCGGCATTCCGCCTCAAGGCTTGCTTGATGCCGTGGCGGATGTCTACGACATCCATCCGTGGCCGGATCCTCAACTGGTTGTCGATGCCCGTTACACCGGAGAGTTGGCGAACCGAATGTTCGGCCGCCGAGCGTTGAAAATAGAAATCGACAGTGCCGGCGAGTGTAACGAACCCGTTCTCCACCTTCACCTGGATATCGCTCGGATCGGAAATCGCCGCACCCCAGTCGAGAATCTTCAAGACACGGCTTGCGATTTCGTCATCGGCGGTCTTCTTGTGTGCTGGCAACCGCACGGCGATTTCCTCCGCGATGGCTCGAACACCCTTGATCCGTCGAGCAACTTGTTCGGCGGCGTGCTTTTCGGCAAAGCTGTGAACATGACCTGTCAGGGTCACGATCCCGCTCTCGACCGTGACGCCGATGTTTGCGGCGTCGATGCTGGGCTCGTACTCGAGTTCGTCGAGAATATCTTGTCGTAAACTGATGTCGCTCATGGCTATCACCTCCAAAAGTCTCCTCGTCCAGTTTATCCCAACAGTATGCTTGATCGTCGCCTGTCGGTCTTTGAGGGGCGTCAAAGCGCCCGCGCGCACAAGGAATTAATCTTGAACTATCTTTTCACGGAGGTGGATCATGATCGTCAAGGAAATGTCCCGCCACGAATGCAGCAGCGTCGTTGAGGAGGGCCATGTGGCTCACCTTGCCTGTTGCGTCGACGATAGGCCCTATGTCGTGCCAATCACATATGCCTACGCCGGAAATTGCCTCTACGCATTTTCCATGCCCGGTCGAAAGATTGACTGGATGCGCAGGAATCCCAATGTCTGCCTGCAGATCGACGCAGTGTCCGGGAGCGAGTGGAAAAGCGTCGTGATCTACGGGCGCTATCAGGAACTTGCCCCGACCGGGCAATGGCACCGCGAGTACCTGCACGCCTGGTCGCTCCTCGAAAAGAGAGCAAACTGGTGGGAACCGGGCGGGTTGAAGCCAGCTCCGCAAGAGATAGCCGGCCATTACCCGCACCTGTTCTTCAGTGTCGACATACTCGAAATGACCGGGCGGGCGTCCTGTGAAAATGAGACCTGAAGCAAAGAGCTGCGCCGCTCGACGGCGGCGCAGCCCTTGTCTTATGTTCCGGTGGCTCAATGAACCATCAACACCGGCACTGCCGGTGTTTCGATCATGGCCTTGGTCACCCCCCCGAACATGCGCTCTCGTACCCGCGAATGGCCGTAGGCGCCCATGACGATCAGGTCGGACGCGGTGTCGATGGCATGCTGCAAAAGCACCTCGCTGACCTGACGCCCAGCGCTTGGCAGCCTGTCAACAGTGACCTCGATGCCATGCCTTGCGAGGTAGGTCGCGACATCCGCCCCCGGTTCTTCCCCGTTCCTTGCCGGCGCAGCCTTGGGATCGACAAGCACAACGTTGACGCTGTCGGCGTTCTTCATCATCTCAAGCGCTTCGCGTGCGGCTCGTGTCGCTTCGATCGTTGAGTTCCATGCAAGCAGGACCTTTTTCGGTGTCAGCGTCACGGATTGGCGATTGCCAGATAGAAGGACGGGGTGCGCCGAACGAAAGAGCGCGCCCTCAATGGCGTGCGAGCGGAGCCGCGAACTCGCCTTGAGGCTTGCCCCGATCAAGGTCACGTCGGCGTAACGTGCCCGTTCTCCGATCTCGTCCTCAACCCATGCTTCTTCGGGGTAGCAGCCGTTGACATCAAACGAGATGCCAAGTGCTTCCAGGGTTGCGCGGGAATTCATGACGGCGTCGCCGAGTTTTTCCGTATCGCCGGCGCGCACGTCAAGCCACGCGACCGACATCGCCGCGTAGTCGCCGAGTGGCACAGGGGCGGCAAGCTTCACAAGAAGAACGGACAGGTGCGCGTTCCCGGCCACGCAAAGATCCGCCGCGGTTCTCAGATCGATATCGTAGTTGTCCGCATCGGCGACCAATAGCACAGTCTTGTATGTCATCGCTCCATCTCCCGAATTGACGTTTGGGCTACCGTTTAATCTACGCACAGCGTGGCAAACGGCATTGACGGCAATCAAAGATCATCCTCAGGTGCCGGCTGGAGTGATCGTCGATGGATAAGCCGAACCCCACAGTTTCGCCGCCTTGGTGTTTTCACGGATGGAACCGCACCGAACTCGGATCCGCTCGATCCACCGCAAAGGTCCTCGAAGCAACTGAGCGCATCAATCGAGCAATTCTCGCAGACGCTTTGAGAGTTTTCTCGCCGTATAGGGTTTGAGCAGCCAGGAGGCACCTTCCGGCAGCCTTTCTTTCGCAAGGTTCGGAGCCGCGTAGCCCGAGGTTACGAGTATCTTCATCTCGGGGCGGAATCTGCGAACGTGGTGCGCGAGCTCGTTTCCTGTCATCCCCCCGGGCATCACCATGTCGGTAAAGACAAGAGAAATCTCCGGGTGATCGGCGAGGCGCTGAAGGGCCTCGGCCCCCGTCTCGGCCTCAACGACACCGTAGCCAGCGTCCAAAAGTCGCGCGACCACAATGCGGCGGACACGGGCGTCATCCTCGACAACGAGGATGGTCTCGTGTCCTTGCGCTACCGGCTCCGGTCGCAGATCGTTTGGCTCGCCTGTCTCGTCGGCCTGGGTTCTTTCCTTCGCTGCCGGCAAGAAAAGCCGCACGCTCGTGCCGCGGCCGGGTTCGCTGTAAAGCTGGACATGGCCTCCCGACTGCTTGACGAAACCGTAGACCATGCTGAGACCGAGGCCGGTACCCGCTCCGGTGACCTTGGTGGTAAAAAAAGGTTCAAATGCGCGGCGCCTGACATCGTCCGACATGCCGACGCCGGTATCGCTGACGCTGACCAGCACATAGCGTCCCATCCTGGAATCCGGATACATGAGGACGTAATCCTGGTCCAGATTCGCCTTCGAGACCTCGATGGAGAGCCGTCCTCCCCCTCGCATTGCATCGCGCGCATTCAATGCGAGGTTCAATAGCGCATTCTGAAATTGTGCTACATCGACCAGAACAACATTGTCGGCGCCGCGAACCAAGGT
This sequence comes from Ensifer sp. EB106-05-01-XG146, assembly GCF_058791875.1. NCBI lineage: Bacteria > Pseudomonadati > Pseudomonadota > Alphaproteobacteria > Hyphomicrobiales > Rhizobiaceae > Ensifer > Ensifer sp. EB106-05-01-XG146. The sequence continues at coordinate 1,157,708 of NZ_JBYTDX010000003.1, read as the reverse complement.
TGACAGCTCCACTGTCTCGCCGAGTGTGCGCCCAAGAAGATTTGCGAAGGTCCCGATCAGACCGCCCACGTCGACAAGCTTTGGGGTAAGCGGCTGACGCCGGCCGAAGGCAAGCAGTTGAGCGGTGAGCTTTGCACCATCGTCCGCCGCTGCCTGCGCCTCTTGCAAAAGCTCCTTGATGCTCTGATCGTCAAGGCGACTTTCGATCATCTCAAGGTTGCCGGCAATGACAGTCAAAAGATTGTTGAAGTCGTGCGCGAGACCGCCGGTGAGTTGACCGATCGCTTCCATCTTTTGTGCCTGACGCAGTTCCTCATCGATGCGATGACGGCTGGTCAGGTCCCGAATGAAGCCTGTGAAGATCCGCCCTCCGGCGGACCTGGCTTCGCCGACGGACAATTCCATGGGAAATGTCGTGCCGTCCTTGCGCCTGCCGGTCACAACGCGACCTATCCCGATGATCCGCCGCTCGCCTGTGCTTAGATAATTGTTGAGGTAGCGATCATGTGCCTCGCGATCGGGAGACGGCATCAGCATCTTAACATTCGAGCCGCGGACCTCGTTCTCCTTAAAGCCGAAAAGTCGTTCCGCCGCCGCGCTGAAAGAGGTGATCAGCCCCGTCTCGTCAATCACCACCATCGCTTCGGGTACGGTGTCGAGGATCGATCTTAGATGGGCTTCCCGCGCGACAAGGTCGGCCTGGGCGTGTTTCAAGTTGGTGATATCGCTGTCAAACCGCATGATATGATCGCTTTGACCATTTGGCAGACCGATCCAGAGGCTGGCAACGAAGACCTTGCTTTCATCCTTGCGCTTTTGCGCCAGTTCTCCGGACCATGACCCGTGTCGTTGAACCTTCGCGTGGATGTCTTCAATGGGCTCGGAGAATGTGGTGGCAAGCAGGTGATGGATCACTTCACCTTGCGCTTCAGCCTCGGGCCAACCGTAAAGTCGCTCGCAGCCTCTACTCCAGTGGCTGATCCTTCCGCCGGTCTCATGCACGATCAGGTTCGCGTCCTTGAGGAGACCAACGATTTTCCCGACTGCAGTTTGCGCCATCATCAACCGCCACGTTCTCAGGCGTAACCACTTCGCCTGATCCTATTCGACACCGCGACTGGATGAAGATCGCAACCGTCGCCATCCGCGATCGATTGAAGCATATGTCTTTTTAAGATGATGATCGAGCGCCTGTCGGGCGCAGCGATGATGCCGTTGCTTGCGAATTTCGTTACGGTGCGAGATACAGTTTCGATGGTCATGTTCAAGTAGTCGGCAATATCAAGCCGGGTCATCGGCAGATCGACCAAGTCCGTCTGCTCGCCGTCCCGGTCTCTCGCCATAAAAAGCAGGAAGTTGGCAACCTTCTCGTCGGCGCTGCGTCGCGACAGCAACACCGCCTGATCCTGGGCCGCTGTCATTTCGTCGCACAGCTTGGAAAAGAGCTGGTTTCGCAGGTGCGGCTGGCGCGCCACGTCGTCTTCGAAGCGACGGCGGGGATATCGCCGCAATCTCACCTCGGTTATCGCTTCGACCGTATAGAGATAGCGGTCCTTGACAGAGACGCCCAGGAGATCACCGGGATGCAGGAACCCGACGATGACCCGGCGGCCGTCAGCAAGCAGGCGCAATGCGCGCAGCATGCCGTCCTCGACCTGAAAAACATAACCGGCATCGTCCCTTTCCCAGAACACCGCCTGACCCGGCGCAGCTTCGATGATCGGCTGAAGACTGAAGACCGACGATAGATCCGGGGCAGCAAGAGAGCACTCCAGCGCTCCAAGACCGCCGCCGATTGCAACTGATTGAAGGGTCATCGCGCATCCTCCATCTGACGCTGAGTAGGGAGGATTTCAACATGCGTGCGTGAACCGGCATCGACGCGCCTGCAACAATTGGTGCTATAGTGTGACCGAATGTAACAGGATGTCGGGGCAGACCAACTTCGGGGAAGGTTATGGCAAACGCTCGAAACGAGCCGGAGCTTGTGCTCGTTGTGGATGACGATCCACGCATAAGGCAGATGTTGTCACGCTATTTCGAAGGGGAAGGCTATCGGGTCAGTCTTGCCGGCGATGGTCGCGAAATGCGCAACAGGCTGGCGAAGGCTCATGTGGATATCATTTTGCTCGATCTGGGGCTCCCGGGAGAAGATGGGCTGTCGCTCGCCCGTGAGCTTCGCGCCCATTCCGATATTCCCATCATCATGCTGACCGGCCGGGACGATGTGGTTGATCGTGTGGTGGGCTTGGAAATCGGGGCCGATGATTATGTTACGAAGCCCTTCCACCTTCGCGAGGTTCTTGCGCGCGTAAGGGGCGCGCTTCGACGTCGGCGTCCTCCGGCTGCATTGGTCCCGGACGTTCAAACAAGCCAGACCTTCTGTTTCGAAGACTTGCGCCTCGACGTTTCCCGTCGTCGGTTGACATCTGACGACGGGCGCGAGATCGCCTTGACGACGGCCGAGTTCGACATGCTGTGCACGCTTGTGAGGCATGCCGGCCGCGTCCTCAATAGGGATGTGTTGATGGAGTTGACGCGCGGCAGATCGCAAGAGGCATTCGACCGCGTAATCGACGCTCAAATAGCGCGGCTGCGCCGGAAGATCGAAAGAGATCCACGCCGCCCCGAGCTGATCAAGTCCGTCCGCGGAGTGGGCTATGTGTTCAGTGCGCGCACTGTGAAGCAGGACGCTTAAGGCTGGCCGTCTCGAATACGCTTACTGAGATTTCAACGCAGCGGTATGATTATTCCGTCGACCCCACCGTCGGCAACCGGCCAACTGTCCGGTGCAAGACTTGCGACCTGAATGGCGCCGCAATGCCGATCGAATGCCGCTGCGCTCAAGTATTCGAGCAGGGCGTCGCAGACGCCGCGCGCATCGCCGGCGGTGGCTACGACAAAGACCGGCACCGAGAGGTAGCGGCCCAGTTTTTCATGATGCCTCACGCGCGATATGGCGATACCCCTGATGTAGCCGAGCGGATCTTCGACAGCCGCAATCTCTTCGACAAAGGGGGAGGGGTGTTTGCGCATGAGAGCCGCTGCACAGACCTGCCGCCATGCATCAGGGCCGATGTCGTAGCCCACCGCGACGATCAGGCAATAGGCCCGTTCTACCTGTGCTGCTTTGATTGGGGCGACGACATAGGCGCAAGCCATGATATCCTTCCCGATGAGTGGATCGGATTTGATGAACCCGCCGGGTCCCGAGCTTTGTGCCGTGCGACTGCAGGCTCTCCGCCGGTACGGGGCACGGCGCACTATGAAGCGAGTTTTCCCGGGAGCCGACGAGCCGTCATTGACGAGCATCAATGCCGGCTTCGGATATCTGCCTTTTATTTGTCTGAAGGAGCGCCCCAATAAGGAGAATGCGCCATGTCGATCGATCTTCGTGGTCGCAGCGTGCTTTCCCTTGACGACCTGACGGCCGAGGAAATCCACTATCTGCTTCGGCTCGTCGTTGACCTCAAGGAAGAAAAGCGGAGTGGAACCGGGCTCAAGCAGCTGAGCATGAGGAACGTGGCGCTGTGGTGCGAACGAGATTCGATCCATGCGCGCGCCGCCTTTGAAGTCGCAGCCTACGACCAAGGTGCGAATGTGACATTGATTGGACCGTCGACCGGCCACATGCGCTATCGGGAATCGGTCAAGGACACGGCCCGTTTTCTCGGTCGGCTGTATGATATAATTGGATATATCGGGCATTCCCAATCCGCCGTCGAAGAGATCGCCAGATGGGCGCGGGTGCCCGTCTTGAATGGCATGACTGACACGTCACACCCCACGCAGACCTTGGCCGACCTCGTGACGATGCAGCAATGCTGCGACAAGCCTCTTAATGACATGATCGTGGCCTTCCTTGGGGATGGATGCAGCAATGTCGCTCGATCCCTGGCAGTAGCGTCCTCGAAACTCGGCATTGACCTTCGCATCATTTCACCGTTGAGTTTCTGGCCGGAGGCGTCCTTTATTGAAAAGGTGACGTCGGCCGCAAGGGATAGCGGCGGCCGGATAGCGGTGCTTGAGCAGGTCGGCACCGGAATTCTCGGGGCCGACTTTATCTGCACGGCGCCGTGGTTTGGGGAGGGAGACGTGCGTTGGGCCGAGCGGGTGAGAAAGCTCGCGCCCTTTGCCGTCAGGGAGAATGTGATGGAGGCCACCGACAACCCGCAAACGAAGCTGATGCACAGTCTCCCCGCCTGGCATTGGCGGGAAGATGAGGCGGGCGCCCGTATCGCCAAACGCTTCGGCGTCGAGTGCATGGAGGTGTGCGATGGCGTCTTTGAATCCAGATCCTCGGTCGTCTTCGATCAGGCTGAAAATCGCATGCCTGCAATCAAGGCGCTCCTTGTGGCTACGCTTGCAGACCGAACGGGCCGATCGGAGCCGCCGGTTTGATCTACAAACTTGCAATTGAACGGAAGACATTTCCAGGGGACATGGCCCCGCAACCACGACAAGGCTTACGCTGATGACGACCCAACCGATCCTTCATTTTCACGGAGCCGCAGGCACCGTCACCGGTTCATGCCAACTGATCGAGTTCGGCGAGACGAACGTTCTGATCGATTGCGGGCTGTTCCAAGGGTCGAAGACAGAGAAGGAACTCAACTATCGTCCGTTCCCCTTCGACGTTGACAGCATTGACGCCGTGATCCTGACGCATGCGCATATCGACCACTCCGGCCTCCTGCCGAAGCTCGCCAAACTTGGGTACGACGGCCCGATTTTCGCAACGCCGGGCACAGCCGATCTGTGCTCCGTCATGCTGCCGGACTCTGCCCATATTCAAGAAAGCGAAGTCGATCAACTCAATCGCCGGAACCTTCGTCGTGGGCGCCAACCGGTTACCCCTATCTACGACGCCGGCGACGCAGCTATCGCGGTCACGCTTTTCAGGCAGGTGCGGCTCGGCAAATGGGAGACGGCGGCCGAAGGGCTTCGGTTTCGGTTCTGGAACGCGGGCCACCTGCTCGGTTCGGCGTCAGTCGAAGTTGAAGTGGACACCTCCCCGATGCCCCTCAGATTGCTCTTTTCCGGGGACATAGGCCCACGACACAAGCTTCTTCAATATGACGCAGCCGCGCCGACGGGCTGGGATTATGTCATTTGTGAAAGCACCTACGGCGACGTTGAGAGAGAAGATGCAACCGACGAAACCAGGCGGCGCATCTTGAGAGCGGAAGTTTTGGAGGCGACCCGGCCGAACGGCGCCTTGATCGTGCCATCCTTCGCGGTGGAACGAACCCAGGAGCTCCTCACCGATCTCGTTTACCTGATGGACACCGGCAAGATCGAGAGATGTCCGATCATCATCGACTCGCCTCTGGCGACACGTGCGAGCGAGATCTTTCGGCGGCATGCGCGGGAGCTTGAGAACGGAGAGCTGCTAGCCAAGGCACTGCAAGCAAAGAACGTACGTTTCACGGAGACCCCCGAGCAGTCCAAAGCAATCGATTTCATGAAAGGCTTTCACATTGTAATTGCCGCCAGCGGAATGTGCGAGGCCGGTCGGATCAGGCATCGCCTGAAGAACTGGCTTTGGCGGGACGAGGGGACGGTGCTCCTTGTCGGCTATCAGGCCGCCGGTACCTTGGGACGCATTCTTGAGGACGGGGCCTCGGTGGTGCGCATCCAAGGTGATGACATTCGCGTGCGCGCGCGCATCAGGAAGCTGGATATCTATAGCGGGCATGCCGATGGCAAGGAGCTCGCGGAATGGGTGCGGGCGCGCGAGCCGATCGGCGCCGGCGTCTTTCTGGTCCACGGGGAGGATGCGGCTCTTCAGGGAATGAGACAGCGGCTCCAGACATTCCTTTCTGAGGAAAAGGTGGTTCGTCCCCGATTGGATGCGTCGTTCCGACTGGAAGCGAAGGGAGCCGTCGAGATCGTTGAAGGCGTCGCCCCGCCACGCATCGACCCATTTCGCGCGGGTCGGACGGACTGGAACAACGATTTGCAATCGCTGGTACTCGACTTGCAGGCGGAGTTGGCAAAGGCAGCCGACGACAAAGCCCGGGGCGTGGTCATTCGCCGCATACGGCGGGCACTGAACGAGGACGCCTGAGCCTTCGTTCATGCCAGCGACTACGTGAAATCGACCAGGAGCAGGCGCGTTGGACGCGATATCATCAACCGGCGGGCGTCATACGATCCCGATCCGTATCGACCAACTGGCTCGGCTCTTCAATTCGCTGGACCCCACACCCTTTCATGAGCGCGATCTGGACGAGGATGCCGAGCGTTTCATTGTCGATTGGGCTGAGGAGGCCCCCGATGATGGACCGCTTGCGATTGTCGTGCAGTTGCCTTCCGGAGAAGCCGACACGGCTGTGACGCGTGTTGTCCAGGACGCAATGCGCTATAATTTTGAAAGCCGCGCCAGGCAAGCTAGTCGCGAGTTGCGGCAGCTCTTAAGGGAGGGGCGGCGCGCCTTGCTCATCGGCGCGCCGATCCTCGCTTTCAGCTTGATCGCAAGTCAGCTCCTGACCAATCTTTCGGGTGAGGGCGCGTTCTCGCGTGTTGCCAGCGAAAGCCTGGTCATCTTCGGTTGGGTGGCAAACTGGAGGGCGCTAGAGATTTTTCTCTACGACTGGTGGCCCATCAGGCGACGCGGTCGGCTCTATCGTCGTCTGGCGGCAGCTGACGTCCAGGTCCTCGCCTACTGACATTTGACAATCCTTGACGCGCGTCAATGCGCGCGCACCAAGAGATGAGATCCTGACTTCTTAGTCAGGAGTGCAGATTATGCAGAATCTACCATGTTTCCTGCTTGCCACTGCGGTATATGCATTCACCGTTTCGCCAGCGGTCCCTGCAAGTGGTGGCGCAGGGTTCTCTGATGCGCTGGCTCGGGTCCGGCCCGCGGTCGTTGGCATCAGCAGTACCGCCAACCGTGTACTGACGAACGACTTGCTGGACGATGCGAACGTTCGAAAGATCCTGGGCCTGCCCGAACATGTCCTCATCCTTGAGAGCGGTGCTACTGTTACGGGATCCGGCGTCATCATCGACGCCGAAGAGGGCTATATCGTTACAAACAGCCACGTGATCGCCGATGCCGATGACATCGCCGTGACGCTCAACGACGGCCGCGTTCTGCCGGCCGAAGTTGTCGGCAGCGATCCGCCAACCGACCTTGCCGTCATCAAGATTGGGGCACGGGGCCTCGTTTCCCTTGACTGGGGACGATCGTCCGTTCTGACGGTTGGCGATTTCGTGGTCGCGGTGGGTAGTCCCCTTGGCTTGGAGCAGACAGCAAGCTTCGGGATGGTAAGCGGGCTCGGCAGATCTGGTCTTGGGATCGACGACTATGAGGACTATATCCAGACTGATGCCGCACTCAACCCGGGAAACTCCGGCGGCGCGCTTGTCAATGCGGCAGGCGAGCTTCTGGGAGTGGTACGCGGGGCACCGCCGCCGAACGAAGGCGCCCAGGGCGTCGGTTTTGTCATACCTTCCGACTTCGCATCCAAGATCGTTCGCGGTCTCATAAAGGACGGCGTCATAAAGCGCGGATGGCTCGGCGTGTCCGTCACCCTTTCGCCGGTAGGTGACGACGCGACCAGGGACCTGGTCGTCGACCGGCTCTCCTGCAACTCGGCTGCCGAACGCCAGGGGGTAAGGCTCGGCGATGCCGTGACCGCGCTTGACGGCCATGCGGTCTCGACCGAGGCTGCCTTCAAGAATGCAGTCAGTCTGCTTGCGCCCGATGCCCAGGTTACTCTCGATATCCGCAGGGAGGGCAGGCCACAACGGCTGGAGCTGAAACTTCTAGATCCCGTAGACGTGCAGGGCGTCTCGGTCAATAGCGCCCTGGACTCCGTGACCTTTGCCTTGCCGGATTCATCGGCTTCGCGCGCATGTACGCCCAACGGGCCGGTACTAATGGAAGTACCATCCGATAGCGAAGCATACGCGGCTGGCCTCAGAATGGGTGACTATCTGACGTCGATCAACGGTGAGCCCCCCGTCTCGGCAACTCGGATTCAGGAGTTGTTGGATACCGCAGATGGCAGCGTTTCGTTCGATATCCTGCGCGCAGGCACAGCATATCGATTTGTGGTTCCGTAGACGCAATTCTTCGACGTTCGGCTTTGGGAAAAGAGTATCGGAGCGACAACATCATGAAATGGTTCTTGAAACTGGGCACCGTCGGGGGGACCGAAGTCCGCGTGCACGTAACTTTCGCCCTTCTTCTCATTTGGATCTGGGTGATGCATTACCGGATCGGCGGTCCGCCTGCCGCCTTTGAGGGCGTTGCCTTCATCATCGGTGTCTTCCTCTGTGTGGTGCTTCATGAATTCGGGCACATCGCGGCCGCTCACCACTTCGGCATCAAGACACTGGATATCACACTTTTGCCAATCGGCGGTCTCGCGCGATTGGAGCGCAACCCCACCAAGGCGCTTGAGGAGTTGGTGATCGCCATCGCAGGCCCGCTCGTAAACGTCATGATTGCTGGCCTCATCGTCATGGTCGTTGGAGGCGCCCTGGGCTGGGAACAGCTGTTGGCGCCTCAAGATCCTCGCGTAGATTTCCTGGCGCGGCTCGCGGGGGTCAACATTTTCCTCGTCGTGTTCAACATGATCCCCGCCTTCCCGATGGATGGCGGGCGGGTCCTTCGGGCAGTTCTTGCCTGGCGTCTGCCCTGGACGCGGGCCACTGCGCTGGCGGCTCGGATCGGACAATCCATCGCGCTAGCCATGGGTGTCTTTGGTATCGTCTTCAACCCCTTGTTGATTTTCATCGCCATCTTCGTCTATTTCGCCGCGGAGACTGAAGCGCAAGACAGCGACCTTAAGGCCATTTCCGACGACACAAGCATCCGTGATGTGATGATCACCGAGTTCACGACACTAGGGCTTCAGGCTCGTGTTGGTGAGGCGGTAGAGCTCCTTCTTGCCACCAGCCAAAGCGAGTTTCCTGTTGTTGACCAAGCTGGTCGGTTCGAAGGATTGATGACGCGAGAAGGCATTGTCCGTGCGATGAAGGAAAGGGGCGCGGGGGCGTCCGTAAGCGACGTTATGCGTCGCGACATTCCCGCACTGGATGAGAAGTCCCCGATCGACTTTAGTTTGAAGCTCATGCAGGAAGCGCAAGCATCTGCTATTCCCATTGTGGATAGCAGCGAGCGCGTTGTCGGCCTGATGAATTATGAAACCATTGGAGAATTGATGATGCTCCGCTACGCCGATGAAAGCTTTAAGCCTAGCGGCCGCCATCACCGTGCGCGCTGATCCAACAAGTCACGCTCTATCGCTCGACCACCGATACACCGTCGGCGATGCGATCACTTGGATAAAGAATGACCTTCTCTCCAGCCACCAGCCCCCCGCGAACTTCCACTTCGAGGTTGTTACGGTGCCCTATCTGAATTGTCTTTGAACGCGCTCGGCCTTCTTTAACGGTAAAAACCGCCCAATTGTCGCTTTGACGGAACAGAGCCCCTAGTGGGAGTTTCACGACCTGGCCATCGAAGAGGATAATCCGAACATCGGCGCGATAGCCGTGTCCAAGCGGCCGCCATCTGAACGGTGGATCCGTAAGATCGAGGACAACGTCAACACGCTGTTCTTCGATGCCGAGGGCGGAGACTTTTGTCTGGCCGAATGGCTCTATCCGACGCACGACTGCGTTGAGATCTTCCCCACCCCAATTGGTCACAATTGCCTTTTGCCCGGGTTTGAGCTTGACGGCGTCCTCGGAGAGAAGATTGACGGTGATCTCCATGTCATTGGGATCGCCGATCTCCAAAAGCGGAGTGCCCGCATCGACCACGCCCTCGCTGCGGCGCATGATCCTTAGCACCACGCCATTCACAGGCGCCGTCAATGCAACGCACTCGCAGGGTCCGCTACGGTTCCTGATTTCCTGACGCGACAGCAGGCGTGAGCGCGCTTGGCTGAGTTCATGGCGCCTGACGTTGAGAGCTGCCTCGGCCGTCGCGAGGTTGGCTTCGGCCACATTGTAGACACGCTCGGCATCGTCAAGAGCTCGCTTAGAAATTGTGTTGCGCTCCATTAAAAGCCGCGCGCGACCCCGCTCCGCCTCCGCAAAGGCGAGGTCCGCCTTTGCCTTGTTGAGCTCGGCCGCAGCAAGGTTATAGGCGGCGCCTGCGGCGTCCGCCGCCGCCCGTTGCTCCGCCTCCGATCTTACGTCCAGGAAAGCTGGCGCTGCCGGTTCAATCTGGCCGAGCAAGGTTTCTCCAGCCTTAACGGGATCGCCCGGCTCAGCAGTGATGCGCTGTAGCTGACCGCGAAGGGGCGCATGAAGTGTGTAGACTTCACGTACGCGAGCCTCCCCTTCCTCGTCGACCGTTACGCGTAGGGGGCCGATCTGCACCGTCGCCAGGTCCACCGGAATTGGCTGGGGACGGAGTGCATAGGCGAGGCCGATCGCCAGAACGGCCGCAAGGCTTCCCCAGATCGCCAGTCGCTTTGGCGCCGCACGCAACTGCTACTCCCTTGTTTTCAGTGCTGCGATCAGATCCAGCTTGTCGAGCCTACGGCGCGCGACTGCGGCACACCCCAGTACCGAGGCAAGCATGATGATCGTCGCTTTGCCATAGGTTGCATTCTGAAGCACGAGTGGAACACGGTAGAGTTCGGTCTCAAATGCGCTCGTCATCCACCATGCAAGCACAAGGCCGATCGTGGCGCCGAGAGGAACGGCGAGCCATGTCAGCAAACCGACCTCCCCCAAGAGAATGTAGGAGATCTCCCAACGGGTGAAGCCCAGTATCCGCAATGTTGCAAGTTCTTGGGATCGCTCGGAGATGGCGATGCGGATCGAATTGTAGGTCACTCCCACCGAAAGTGTCATGGCAAACGCAAGGAAGAACCCGATGAAGATGAAGATCGTTTCGCCCATTGTTTTGTAGAATGTATCAATGGCAGCTTGTCGAAACTGGATGGAAGCTATGCCAGGGATGTCCTTCAATCTTGCAAGGAGGCCGGCTCGGCCGGCCGGGTCTACACGGATGTGCAGACCACTCACGACGCGATCGTCACCTGAAAGGCGGTCGAGCGCTCCCATCTCCATATAAGCGGGCTTGCCAATATAGGTCTCGAACACTCGTACCACGGGAACGTTGATCGAGTCTTGGTGCCCTTCCAGAAAGTGGACGAGAACAGTATCACCAATCTCAAGATGCAGAAGCTCTGCGAGTTTGCGAGAAACAACCAGGCCCGCAGGCGGGATTTCGAGGCGTCCGCGCGAAGCGTCGAATACGGGGCTCAGGTTTGCGCTAGCGGGCAAGCCGATTATACCCTGGCGTTCGCCAAGATGCCCCCGGCTTATTCGAGCCGGTGCGTAGCGATAGGGTTCGACCATCAGTACACCGTCGAGATTTTCGAAGTCGGTAACGGTTTTGAGCGGGCGAAGTTCGTTGAACGCGACAGTGGCGTCCTGGTGTTGTCCGCGTTCGAAAACCGTTTCGGCAAGAGAGTTGATTGCATCTACCCATTGGAGCGCCATGATCATGACAGCTGTAGACAATGCCAGCCCAAAACTAGTGAGCAATGCCCGTCCAGGCCATCTCGTGATCCGACGCATGATCATGCGGGTCGGCTCATCAAGCGTTCCAGCATACGCTGAACGCGTTGTAAACAGGCGCCGATAGACCGGCGGGGATGGCGGTTTCATAGCCTCCGCCGGCGGCAATCGAACGGCGCGATAACTTGCCGCCAGGCTGCCGGCGAACGCGGCAGTCAGACTGACTGTCGCGGATACCAGGAATGCGTCAGGACCAGGTCGGTAGAGCAGAAAGGGAAAGCGGTAGAATTTTGCGTAGAGTTCGGTGTTCCAGTGCCCAAGCCATGCGCCGACAATTGAACCAAGCCCAATGCCCACAGCTGCTATTGCTAGGACGAGCTTGAAATAGTGCCAACCGATCGTCCGATTGGGATAGCCAAGAGCTTTGAGCAGACCGATTTCCCGGCGTTCGGTATTGACGAGACGCGCCATCACCAGGTTTGTCAGGAAGGCCGCCACGGCGAGGAATATCGTCGGCATCACGCGGGACAGATTTTTCTGTTGGGCAATTTCGCTTTCGAGGAACCAGTTTGATGTCTGGTCGCTGCGACTGTAGGCCCCTATGCCACCGTATGGCTCAAGTATGCCATCGAGCCGACGAATAACATCGTTGACGTCAGCACCTGGCAACAGACTGAGTGCAACGCTGTTAAAGGACGCCTTGAGGTCGAAAGCCGCGGCTAAGGCATTCTTTCCCATCCAAAGGATGCCGAAACGCTCGTCGTCCGGCATCAGTCCCCCTGGAGCAATGGCGTATACGAATTCCGGGCTAAGGGCGGTTCCCACGATCTGCAATTTGCGCTTGCGACCTTGCAATATGGCTTCAAAACTGTCTCCGGGCGTCAACCCATGCGCCTCGGCAAAGGGCTCGCTGACGACGACCTCATCGGGTCGGGTGGGGTCAACCAAACGTCCCAGACGGATCACGAGCGCATTCAAGAGTTGCGGGCCACGGTCGGGCAGGGAAATTATCTGCGCAACGACTGGCTCGACATAGCCGTCGACGTTGACGATAGCGCGCTCATCGATCCGTGTTTCGATCAGCCTGACGCCCGGGATCTCCGCTATGTCGCTGCTGCGATGGTCTAGCACACGTTTGGCGTGAGCGAATACATCGGCAAAGCGGGTCCGCTCATAATAGGCGGCTGTCGTTTCCTCAAGCGCCTCGATCGTCGTCAGTGACATGATCAGCAGTGCCGTGCCAGAAGCGATGACCAATGCGATCGCCAGAAGCTGAGCCTTCATTTTCCAGAGCTGCCGTAGGAGCTTTCGGTTGAGGCTTGTCATCGCGGCCAGTCACCAAATCAACTCACTGGGCGAGCGCTGCGTTGCGTTGCACCGTGTTTCAACGATGCGACCGTCCGCGAAATACAGGACACGATTGGCAATCTCGGCAATGACAGCATTGTGGGTAATTAGCGCAGTCGTGGTGCCTAGCTCCCGATTGATCTTGAGAACGGCCTCGAGCACGAGGATTCCGGTCTTGCTGTCGAGAGCGCCTGTCGGCTCGTCACAAAGCAACAAATCGGGCCGCTTTGCGATCGCCCGGGCGATCGCAACGCGCTGTTGTTCGCCGCCTGAAAGCTGTGCTGGAAAATGGTCAAGGCGATCGCCAAGTCCGACAAGTGTCAGCGCTTCGGTGGGCGACATCGGATCTTTGGCGATCTCGGTTACGAGAGCGACGTTTTCTCGTGCAGTCAGGCTTGGTATTAAATTGTAAAATTGAAAGACAAAGCCGACATGATTTCGTCTGTATAGATTGAGCGCACATTCGCTGTCGAGCGCAAGCGGCTTATTGCCAAAGCGTATTTGACCCGATGAGGGCTTGTCGAGACCACCGAGAATGTTGAGCAAGGTGGATTTACCGCTTCCAGAAGGCCCGAGCAGCACCACAAGTTCCGATTTGTAGAGTTCGACATCGACGCCACGAAGGGCAAAAACCTCAATGGCGCCCATCCGATAGATCTTCGTGAGGTTATGCGCCCCCAAGGCGATCGCTGCTCTTGCGGATTCCACTGGCCTACACCTTTGCTCGACCCGGACGCCAGACGTTCCGTGCACGCCTTATTGCGCAAAATAGCCTTCAATATCCGCGACATCGAATTTGACCAAGTCCTTTGCCAGTTCTGCGCTGACCACAGACCGAGTGTGGGTATCGAGCTGCCGACGCAGTTGGCCAAGGACGCGTGGGGGTGCAACGAGGACGAGGATCGTCATTTTCTTTTCGTGTGCCAGGGATGACATTCTGCGGGCAAGGCTGGAGACGAATCGATCCTCGGCCTGTTGATGCAAATCAGTCTGTTCAACCTTGCTGCGAGCGCCGCCCACCGATTGGTAGACCCTTCCTTCGCGATCGCTCCCCAGCATCCGCGTCGGCGCCTCCAAGTTTACGAAGGAGTCCATCACAACAAGGTTGAGACGTTCAACATCTCCATTATTGCGCATGAGAAGTGCACGGCCCCCGTCGCACGCCAAAATCCAGCAATCGTGTGGAATTTTCGGTTTCATCGGTGCGTCCTTTCCATTCACGGTTCTGACATTGTTTCAATGGGACATCAGAATGGGCAAATTGGCCTGCTTGAGCATGGATTTCGTGACGCCCCCGAGGATGAGCTCCAGAAGCTTGGAATGCCCGTAGGCACCCATGACAATCATGTCGGCGTTGATGTCCATTGCATGCCTTTGCAGCGTCTCGGTCACAAAGTGACCTGCGCTCGGCAGGGTCTCCACAGAGACATTGATGCCGTGGCGGGCGAGATACGTTGCGACATCGGCGCCCGGTTCGCCACCGCTCACCCTCAATGCGGCAACGGGGTCGACCATGGTGACGTGAACCGATTGCGCCATCTTCATCATTTCGAGCGCATCTCTTGCGGCATGGGCCGCGCTCGGGCGCGAATCCCAGGCGAGCAGTATCGTCCTCGGCTGCAGCGTCGCAATCGCACCGGGCGGAACGAACAGGACCGGGCGGCCCGCTTGGAAAAGCCCGCCGCTGACAATCTGAGACTTCAACTCATCGCGCGCAAATACGCCGGGGCCGGCGAGGATCAGATCCGCGTAGAGGGCTCTTTCACCGATATCGTAAGCGGGGCCTGCGACCTCTGCATACACACTGTCGACATCAAACGACAATCCGGCTGTTGCGAGGCGCTCGCGGATCCTGACTATGTGATCTGACAGCCGCTGCAGGTTGCGCTCGCGCACTTCCAGCCAGCTCGGCGATAGCGTCTGATAGCGTCCGGTGGGTACGGGGGCCATAGTGACGACCAGGGTGCTGAGATGTGCGCTCACCTCGCCGCCCAGGTTCATCGCGATGTCTAGATCCTCGGCGGCTCCATCGTCTGCGACCACGTTCAAAATCGTCTTGAATGACATGATATCCTCCCTTTGGCGGCCAGCGCTCCGCAAGGCGCTTGAACCCTTGCGGAGCGGAGCGCCGAGCCCGTTAGGCGGCCTTCACCTGGATCTTGCGATCGTTCTGTTGAGCCTCCTTGGTTTTTGGCAACGTGACCGTCAGCACGCCCTTCGAAAACGTCGCCGCAATATCTTCGGCTTTCACGCCCTGGGGCATCTTGAAGGTGCGCTGGAATGAGCCATAGCGCCGCTCGGACAGCACGTATTCCCTGTCCTTTTCTTCCTTGGCCTCCAGCTTTTCGCCGCGGATCGTCAGGTTTCCGTTCGACACCTTAACCTCGATGTCCTTTTCCTCGATCCCTGGCAACTCGGCGGTGATCTCGTAGCTCGCCTCCTTCTCGACGAGATCAATCGCCGGCGCGAGTGCCCAGGTCGGCAGAACGGTTGAGCTGTGAACATGCACGGGGTCAAACGACCGGCGCCAGAAGCTCGGAGTGAAGTCGTCGAACAGGCGGTCGATTTCGGCCCGCAAACCTTCAAAGGGCATCCACGATTGCGGGCGGGAGCGAGGGGCTTCGTCTTGCTTGATGGGGAGTTTCGTCGCTGTCTCAGTCATGACTGGTTTCTCCTTTGAGTAAACGTGGGGCCCGGTCGGCGACCGACAAAGGACATGGGAAAGAGGCGTATCGACCCTCTAGCCGCCTTTGGCCGTCGACCAGTAGACGAAGCGATTAGACCGCGATCTGCAAGCTGGTGCATTGACGCCCGTCAAAGCTGGCTCCGTCGCTGCTTTGACGCAGAGCAATGCAAGGCATGGCCGTTCGTGTTGTTGTTCACCAAGGCGCGACGTTCAGGGATTTCCAGATGACCCGGCGTGACATACGGCACATGATACAGGCGGTCCTGTTGAATTGGATTTTGCTGATCCTGATCGTTCTCATGATCGCTTCGGTCTTCAGTGTGCTCCTGATAAAGGGGGTTCTTCTCAAGGAAAGACAGGTCAGCACCGAGCCGTCTCAAGGTTTGGTCGCCTCCTGTTCCACCGTTCAGGCTTCCTGATAGCGCAGACTGCGTTCGCCGCCGAACCCATTGCTCGCAATTGGGCAAGCGCTCAATCCAGGCGCCCGGCGAGTGCCAAAGCCGCGCCCTTCAAAATCGCGTCGTCGCTGCGGATGATGAATATTGGTATCTGCGCAAGCCAGGCGGACCGTCGGCCCTTCGCTTCGAAAGCCGCTCGAAAAAGATCGGCCTTCAACCGTCGTTCCATTCTTCGCGGAATGGGCCCCCACAGATAAATGCCACCCCTGGCATCATAGAGAAGAGCGATGTCACCAGCGAACCTCGCCAGCCAGGTGGCGAAATTGTCCACGGCCTTTGCCGCCACCGCGTCGCTCCCGCTTAATGCCGCATCGATGATGCTGGAGGCCGGTGAGCCGCGCACGGCCTGACCCGCACTTTCGAGCAGCAACTCATAAAGATGGCAAAGACCGGCCTCCGACAGGAGGTTCTCGACCGAGACGTAGTCAGTCGCGCAACGGATGCGCTCGAAAATGTCAAATTCCCCACGCGTCTGGGGGGCAAAGGAGATGCTTCCCGCATGGGTTCGGTGCGCGGTCCACGCGCCATCGTCCGGGGTCAGCGACGTTACGCCGAGCGCCTGTCCGACGCTGATGATCGCCTTCGGCGCACCAGGCTCGACCGTTTGTCCGCTGATCAGTTTTGTGTCGTGTAAAGTCAGATGGGGTAAAACCAATGCCAGCGCGTCGAGCGCCTCGACCTTGAAAACTCGGGAGGGTGTAGTGCCCCAATCGAGTTGTTCTGCCAGATCATGATGAAGGCGATCTTCGTCGGTAGCCGGGCCGCCGTTTATGACCGCGATGCCGATTGCAGAGGTCGCGACGGGCGTTGACCTGATGTAGGCGGCCAGCGCGTCGGTCACACACGAAAAGGCGTTGTTGTCGAACTGTACGTAGTGGTCGATCGATAGCCGGTCGTAGTCCGTAACCGCAAGGCGTGTGTGTGTTTCGCCGATCTCCGCAACGATTGCCTGACGTGCCAACATGCCCACCGCAGATCCCTCCCATCTCGTTTACGAGATTGTGACGCAAGTCCACCGAACGTGCTTTGACGGCCGTCAAGGTCAGACCCCACGTCGGCGTTTATGATTTGCCGGTTTCTGAATGCTGGAGGCTTGGTATGAGATCCGTGATTTGGCTGGAGGACGTCAGACGAGGAGACATCGGTGACGTTGGCGGCAAAAATGCCTCGCTCGGCGAACTGATCAACGGGCTTTCCGGAAGCGGGATCAAGATTCCAGGCGGATTTGCCACGACGGCGCAAGCCTATTGGCGCTTCATCGATTTCAACGGCCTGCGCGAGCCAATAGGAGCACTTTTGGACGCATGGGAATCCGGCCGCGACACCCTTTCTCAAACCGGGACGGCTATCCGCGCCCTGATCCTGCAGGGTGTTTGGCCTCCCGAAATCGAGGAAGACCTGGTATCAGCCTATCGCAATTTGTCGAAAAGGCTCGGTGTCAAAACCGCGTCCGTCGCGGTGCGCTCGAGCGCCACCGCTGAGGATCTGCCAGCGGCGAGCTTTGCGGGGCAGCAGGAAAGCTACCTCAACATCGCTGGCGAACGAGCACTCATGGATGCCTGCCGCCGCTGCTACGCTTCCCTCTTTACGGATCGTGCCATAGCATATCGCCAGGCAAACGGCTTCGAGCAGATGAAGGTGGCGCTCTCGATCGGCATCCAGCAGATGGTGCGCTCCGACCTTGGCGCAGCCGGTGTCATGTTTTCAATCGAAACGGAGACCGGGTTCAATAAGGTTGCCGTCATCAATGCGAGCTGGGGGCTTGGCGAATATGTCGTCAAGGGCACCGTCGATCCGGATGAATATCGCGTCTTCAAACCGTTGCTCGGCATTCCTGACGTTGTGCCGATAATAGAAAAGCGGCGTGGCTCCAAGCAAAGAAAGCTCGTCTACGGCGATCGGTCAACCCCGACGCAAGGCGTCTTGACGAGCGTCGAGGAGAGGGCGGGGCTCGTCTTGAGCGACGAGGAGATTGTCAAGCTGGCCCGGTGGGCTGTCGCAATTGAGACGCACTATGAGTGCGCCATGGACATCGAATGGGCGAAAGACGGTCAAAACCACGAGATCTGGCTTGTCCAGGCACGCCCGGAGACCGTGCAGTCACGGGCGGCGACCAACCTGCTGTCGACCTACCGCATCAGTTCCAAGGGACGACCGCTCGCTCGGGGACTGGCGATCGGCAACGCCATAGCGGCCGCGCCCGTTTGCCTTGTCGAACAAGCGGGCAACCCTGATTGCTTTGTCGACGGCGCTGTTCTGGTTGCAGCGACGACCGATCCAGACTGGGTTCCGCTGATGAAACGTGCCTCAGCTATCGTCACCGACCATGGCGGCCGGACGTCGCACGCCGCGATCGTCAGCAGGGAGCTCGGTCTTCCCGCGATCGTCGGCGTTGGGAACGCAACGCGGTTGCTCCACTCGGGGCAAGTGGTCACGGTATGCTGTGCGGAAGGTGATGAGGGCACGATCTACGACGGACGGGCGGACTTCGTCGCCGAGGAAACAAACCTCTCCGACATACCTGAAACGCGAACAAAGGTGATGCTGAACCTTGCCGATCCGCAGGCTGCATCCAGGTGGTGGCGGTTGCCGGCCGACGGCATCGGGCTTGCGCGCATGGAGTTCGTGATATCGAATACAATCCAGATCCATCCGATGGCGCTTGTCCACTTCGACGGCTTGCGGGATCAAGCCGCCAGGGAAATGATCGACACCCTGACGAGACAATACAACGACAAGACCGAATACTTTGTGGACAAGCTCTCAGCCGGGCTGGCGCGACTTGCCGCTGTCGCGTTTCCCAAACCGATCATCGTTCGCATGAGCGACTTCAAGACCAACGAATATGCCGGTCTTTGCGGCGGAAGGCAGTTCGAACCGCGAGAGGAAAACCCGATGATCGGCTTTCGTGGAGCCTCTCGCTATCATTCACCCCGCTACAGGGATGGGTTCGTGCTGGAGTGCCGTGCCATAAGGCGTCTTCGAGAGAGGATGGGTTTTGTGAATGTCGCGCTCATGATCCCCTTCTGCCGCTCTCCCAAGGAGGCGGAAAAGGTGTTGGATACGATGGCCGAGAATGGATTGAAGCGGGGCAACGGGCTTGAGATCTACATCATGTGCGAAATCCCTTCCAATGTCGTTCTGGCAGCGGAATTCGCGCGGCACTTTGACGGCTTCTCGATCGGGTCCAACGATCTGACCCAATTGACGCTTGGCATCGACCGTGACTGCGAGGACCTCGCCGCCGTCTTTGATGAACGGGATCCTGCGGTAAAGTGGATGATACGCAAGGTCATCGTTGACGCAAAGTCGGCTGGTGCCAAGATCGGGCTTTGCGGACAGGCACCGAGCGATCATCCCGAATTCGCCGCCTTCCTTGTCGACTGCGGAATTGATTCAATTTCCGTTACGCCCGACAGTTTCGTCGCTGTCAAGCGAATGGTCGCGACTGCGGAAGCAAAACAGGAGAAGGGGTAGGGGATCAAGGCGAACGGAGCCGTGAAACGTCATTCCTCGGCTTCGAGCTGCTCGGCTGCCACATAAAGGAGCGCGCGCATTTTTTCCTGCAGCATGGCCTTGTCGGCTGCCACGTTGGCAGCGCGCAGGTCACCGAGAACCTTCAGCAAGACATCATCGTCTCCTGGATCGGTTTGACCAGCCGTGATCACCTCTTCCACATAACCCGATACGTCCGAGCGACCGATAACCTGCGCCGCCCACCTCGCCAGAATGCGATTGCGTCGATCGCGAACCCGGATTGCTCTTTCGAAGTCCAGGAAATACTTCTCTTCCAGAGCCTTTTGGCGTTCGTTCAATGCGGTCATCGCGATGCTCCGACATCTTTTGGGGCTAGGCTTGCATTCCGGCTTCGACAAGGCCGTCCTTTGCCGGCTCCGGTATTTCCGTCATGGTGGCTTCGGTGAGCAATAGGACGCTTGCGACCGACACCGCATTTTCAAGCGCTACGCGAACGACTTTTGTGGGATCGATGATGCCGGCAGACACGAGATCGACATACTCCTTCCGCCCGGCGTCAAAACCGTAGTTGCCTTGCGCCTCCATCATCTTCGCCACGACGACGCCGCCATCGGTGGACGAGTTCTCCGCGATCTGGCGCGCCGGAAGTTCGAGCGCGCGCTTCAGGATCTGCACGCCCGTGCGCTCGTCGCCTTCACATGCCCTTTCCTCATCGGTAATGGCATCTATGCATCGCAAGAGGGCGAGGCCGCCTCCAGGAAGAATACCTTCGGCTACCGCCGCTTTGGTTGCGCTGATGGCGTCGTCGAGGGCTTCCTTCTTTGATTTGAGTTCTGCTTCCGTGGCAGCTCCCACCTTTATGACGGCAACCCCGCCTGAAAGTTTTGCCAGTCGCTCCTCGAGTTTGTCTCGATCGTAGTCACTCGTCGTCGTGGAGATTTCCCGCCTTATCTGGTCGGCGCGGCCAGCAATTGCCTTCTTGTCTCCCGCGCCGCCGATGATCGTCGTCGTATCCTTCGTGATGACCACCCGTTCGGCGCGGCCCAGTTGTTCGGCTGTCACCGTATCCAGTTTGATGCCCAATTCTTCTGAAATCAGCTGGCCCCCGGTGAGTATGGCTATGTCCTGAAGCAGTGCCTTTCGCCGGTCGCCGAAACCGGGTGTCTTCACGGCACAGTTTCGAAGTGTTCCCCGCATCTGGTTGACGATCAGCGTGGCCAGCGCTTCCGTTTCAACGTCTTCGGCGATGATCAGCAACGGGGTTCCGGATTTGGCGACGGCCTCAAGCAGGCCGACGCAGTCTTTCAGCGACGTGATCTTCCGGTCAAGAAGCAGAATGACAGGATTTTCAAGCGACACTTCCATCCGCTCCGTGTCAGTGACGAAGTAGGGCGAAAGATAGCCGCGATCGAACTGCATGCCTTCGAGGACGTCAAGGACGGTCTCCGTAGATTTCGACTCTTCGACACTGATGACCCCTTCGTCGCCGACGCGCTCCATTGCTTCCCCGATGAGGGTGCCGATATGCGTGTCGTTGTGCGCCGAGATGGTTGCGACCTGCTCTTTTTCGCGTTTTGAGGAAACGGGGCGCGAATTTCGTTTGAGTTCGGCAACCGCGCGCTTGAGCGCTCGGTCCAGACCTCGCTTGATATCGATCGCGCTTGCGCCGGCCACAACATTGCGCAGGCCGTCGGCGAAGATCGCGTGGGCAAGAATGGTCGATGTTGTTGTTCCGTCGCCGACGATTTCGCCGGTCTTTTCTGCCGCCTGCCGCAGCATCCGAGCACCGAGATTTTCCTCCGGGTCCTTGAGATCGAACTCCTTGGCGATCGTCACCCCGTCATTGCAAACGATCGGCGACCCCCACTTTCTCTCAATCAGCACGGATTTAGATCGCGGTCCGAGTGTAACCCGAACGGCGTCGGCGAGCTGAGCTGTTCCCTTCAGAATCTTTTCGCGCGCGGCTGAGTGGAAAAGAACTTGCTTGTGCGCCATGGTTCCGACCCTCCGTCAGTTACCATCTAGCACGGGAGGAGGGATGCGGCCTTGATGGGCGTCAAAGACTTCTTCATTCACCCGCCGGACCTTTGACGGCGGTCAAGGCGAGACTGACCGATTGGTGCTTTGATGAAGTCATCGAAGTCCCAAAGTGGGGTCGCAGCGATGATTTACAATACGATAATGGTAAGCTTGAGCCTGCACGAGAGTGTTGCACGGCAGCTAAGATTTGCGCGTGACGTGGCGTCGCGCTTCGAGGCAACGCTTATCGGTTTTGCCGCCGGCGATATTCGCATCATCACGGCGGCGCCCCCCCGGCGTGGTCATGGACGATGAATTCATGCGCCTCGAAGCGATTGATATCGAACGCCGTCTGGAGATGCTCAGGCGAGAGTTCGAGGCTGAAGGCGGAGCCGTGGACCTGCTGCGCACAAGCGTTGGTGATCCGACGAAGGATCTCGCGACGGCTGCTCGATTGGCCGACCTCGTTATCGCAGGCATATCGCAAGTGGGGAGCGAGCAGGTTGACATCGGTGAATTGATCCATTCGGCGGGCCGCCCCGTCCTTATTCCCAGAGCCGATCTCGAGCCGCTTGCAGCCCACAAGGTCGTTGTTGCCTGGAAAGATACGCGCGAGGCTCGGCGCGCAGTGGTCGATGCGATGCCCTTCCTCGTTCATGCCCGTGAGGTCCTTGTCGCATCAGTTGAAGATCAAGGAAAACACCGCGGCGTGGAAACACTGAATGATGTTGTCCGCCACCTGATCCATCACGGTGCAAGAGCCAGCGATGCTCCCTCAGATGGCGAGACCCTGATCAATATTACCAAGCAGTTTGGTGCGGATCTGATCGTTTCGGGAGCATACGGCCACAGTCGCCTGCGCGAGTGGCTGGTGGGAGGCGTTACCCGATCGCTGCTCCGCGAAACCTCTCTCCATCGCTTGATGTCGTCGTGAGCCACCCGCCAAGCTGATCGCGCGAACTGTGTCGAAAAGGCGCAAGAACAGTGTGTTCAATGTCCGCTCTGGATGAGAAGATCCGCTTTCTCAGCGACCCGGCATCCTATCCTGATCGGCCATCGAGGATCGAAGCCCGGGAGACCCATATGTCGTGGGTCTTCCTGGCGGATGATTGGGTGCTGAAGCTGAAGAAACCGGTCAAGACGTCTTTTCTTGACTTCAGCACGATGGATAGCCGTCACTTCTTTTGTTGCGAAGAAATTCGCCTCAATCGCCGATTGGCTGAGGAAACCTATAGAGGCGTCAAACCTCTCTATGCAGACTCTTCCGGCAACCTCACATTTGAGAAAGCTGGGAGAGCTGCCGATTGGCTCGTGGAGATGCGGCGGCTCCCGGAAGCCGACATGCTGGATCAGCGCATAAAGGCGGGTGACCTCGCACCGACGGAGCTTATTGGCGTGGCTGAGAAACTTGTGCGCTTCTACGCCGGCTGTCGGCCGGAGAGCGTCGATGGGCATGTGCGCCACCTCATGGATGAACTCGACATCACGCGAAAGATCTTGCTGCGGCCGGAGTTCGATCTGGAGGCCGAAGGCGTTGCTGCACTGCTGGAAGGCATCGGTCACGGATTGCAGGTGATGCGGTCAAAAATCGAGGAGCGGATAAGGAAGGGGTGCCTGGTGGAAGGACATGGCGACTTGCGGCCAGAACACATCTGCCTCGTGAGGCCTCCCCAGATCATCGATTGCCTGGAATTCAACCGGTCCATGCGCCTCGTCGACCCATATGATGAGATCGGTTACCTTGCTCTCGAATGTGAGGTCTTGGGCTCGGGCTGGATCGGTCAATTCTTCCTCACGGCTCTGGAGCGCACGGTTGGAAATCGCCCTTGTGATCGCTTGATGGGTGTCTTTGGCGGTTTCCGTGCCTTGTTGCGGGCCCGGCTCTGTCTTGCTCATCTTCTTGAAACACCAGCGCGCCGCCCCGAGAAGTGGCGACCGCTCGCGCTCACCTACCTCAAGATGGCAAGGGTTCGCTTGTCACTCGTCGTCTCCTGAAAGTGCTGCAAGCGGAACGCCGGTATGCAGGCGGCGAATGGTTTCGGCAAAAAGCGGTACGCTGCTTAAGACCGTCACACAATCGCGCAGGAGGTCTTCGGGTATATGGAATGGAGAAGCTGAGTCCGTTACGATCGTCCTGTCGATCGCAGGGTGGGCCAGAACCCCCTCGCAGCCCCGGTCAAAGAGCGCATGGGCGGCAAGGGCATAAACTGAATTCGCACCCCGCTGCCGGCAGGCTTCGGCTGCCCTGAGCATTGTTTTTCCCGTCCCGATCATATCGTCCACGATAAAAACGCTCGCGCCTTCGACGTCACCTGCAAACAGGTCACCCGAGACGATCCCACCGCTGCGACGCTTTTCCATGATCGCAAGTTGAGCCTCCTTGCCTGACAGACGCTCGTAATGTTCCCGCAGGAGTTGCGCGCGTTTTATGCCGCCGGCGTCGGGCGATAATACCATCGTCCGCTCGGGGCCGGAGAGACTTGCAATGGTCCTGCTAAAAAGTTTGCGGGTGTCGAGGTGAACCGTTGCACAGCGGAAGGCGTTCTGAAATGCCGAAAGGTTGTGGACGTCCAAAGTCACGACTGTATCGATGCCCACCGCCTCGAAGAGTTGTGCCAGGTATCGTGTCGTCACCGGGTCGCGTAACTTGGTCTGTCTGTCTTTGCGAGAGTAAGCAAGATAGGGCGCGACGGCGGTTACGCGCGCTGCGCCGTGTTCGCGGCATGCGGCTGCGAAAAAGAGCAATTTACACAGCTTGTCATTCGCCGAACCTTCCGGCGAACCATTCAAGGTATGTATGATGAAAACGTCCCTGCCGCGCACGCTGACAAGCGGACGCGCCTTGTGCTCCCCGCCTTCAAAGTCACGCTCTTCGTGCTCGGCAAGGGCGACTTGGAGTTCGTCAGCAATGGCTCTTCCAAGAGCCATCGTTCCGTTGAGTGCGAAAATCTTCATGAAAGCCAGCATGATCCATGGCGTCCCGGCGTTCATTGACGTCGGTCAAGGACCAAAAAACTCCTTTTCGGAAAAGCTCGCGGTCATGCTGACGTGACCGGTTTGGCGTCGCGTTGCAACCGATCGTGTCTAACCACGCGTTTCCTCGCTGTCGGCCCATGCATGCTGGTCGTCACGATGCTCCAGCCCTCGGGCTCGCCGTCCCGTTGATGGTAAATGACCACCCAGTCTTTCGTCTTTCCCAGTTCGTGGGCACGCCTGGTGTTGGAAAACAGAACGGTGAAATGCCAATCGCCCACTTGGGAATGCATGACAGGAAGCCAGGCTTCATGTGTCGGGTTGAACCGACGGGGGGCTATCAGGCGTAGCGCGCCCGAAGCAGCCTTGTCACGATAGGCACGGTCGACTTCGAGCAAAAGCGCATCGGGCGGTTGGCTCGATCTTTTCCAAAGGTAAGGCCTTGATCGAGGCGCGAGGCGCTCAGCCAATGCGGAAGCGATCATTTGCTTTCGCCTGGGTCCGATGCCTTTCAGTGCGAAGTTGCCGCTGTGGATGGCGTTCTCCAGGTCATCCAGGGTCTCGAGCGTGCCGTCTTCCGCCAAGAGACTTGCCAATCGTGGCCCAATTCCGGGAATAGTGCGAAAGAGCACCTCCGGCGCAAGTTCACCTCGCAGCCTTTCCAGTTGCCCCCAGCCACGCCATCCTCCTACTCGCATCGAGCGCTACAGACGTCCCTTCTCGTACTCCTGGCAAGATTCTCCAAACGCGGCCATTGCCTCTTCCAGGTAATCCGCAAGAAGCGGTGTTCCGATCAAATAGGCGGCCGTATGTTCATTGTGGGCGTCTGAGGCCTCCGCGCGAATTCGCTCCCAGTCGTCCACCGTGTCGTCTCCGCGGCCGAGCCAGCAAAGGGCGACGAGGTCGATCTTTTCGTCCTCGTTCAACTCGGAGATCGTTGTTTCCAGCTCGGATTCGACGGGATCATCCGGTCGGTCTTCGAGCACGGAGATCATATTGTCGTCCGTGGCATTGGAGGCAGGGTCAACGTCGGAAACAACATCCTTGGCGTCGAACTCGCGCGCCTTGATGATGAGATAGCAAACTGTATCGGGCGAGATCGACAAGTCCCAGGTTCTGCTCATCTGAATTCTCCACGCTTGCAGGTTTGCCCCGCTCTCGTCTTGTCACAATAAAGGGCGTTCAACTCGACGGGCGAACACTCCTACCTTGTTGTCATAATCGCAGGCTTGGACCAGAGCGCTTTGATGACCGTCAAAATAGCCGAGACGCTGGGCGGAATATCCCTGTTAGCCCTGAAGTTTTCTCAGGAGAGATTGATCAGCGTCAACGCAACAACGGTGGATGGCGCGCATGATCGCAATGCTCTGACGGTGCGCTTCATCGCCGGCCGCCGCCGTTCGCCATCGAAGCGAGGCAACATGCTCGTTCAGGATCAGACAAGCGCGATATCATTTTTAAGCGACCGGCATGCGCACGGAAGCGATGAGATCAAGCACATCGTAACTCATATTTCGCATATTTTTCTCACCCGCGATCGCGCTTTCAAAATGAAGCGCGCCGTCAAACTTCCGTACGTTGATTTTTCTACGCCGGAGTTGCGGCTGGAAGCCTGCCAACGCGAGGTTCGCCTGAATTCGGTTACGGCACCCGGTCTATACCTTGGCATCCGGACGATTTCGCGCGACTTGGCGGGAAAGCTTCAATTTGGCGACGGTGAGCTTGTCGAGCCGGTTGTCGAGATGGTTCGCTTTGAGCAAGATGCACTCTTCGATCGGATGGCCACGCAGGGACGGTTGAACGCGAAGCTGCTGACCCAAGCGGCGCGTATGATTGCCCGTTACCACTACAGCGCACCTGTCGTTCATAGTAGTTCAGGATCTGCAAACATTGGCGCCGTGCTCGCCATAAATAGAGCTGGCTTTGCCACCAGCCGCGTCTTCGAGGAAGCCGAAGTTGCCACGATCACTCAGCGCTTCGAAGAAATGCTGAAAGAGAATGCGGCGCTTCTCGATGGCAGAGAGACAGCCGGAAAAGTCAGACTTTGCCATGGGGATCTGCACCTGCGCAACATATGTCTCATTGAGGGAGAACCTTGCTTATTCGATTGCATCGAGTTCAACGATCAGATTGCGACGATCGACACGCTCTACGATCTGGCGTTCCTTTTGATGGACCTGTGGCACAGAGGATTTCCGCAATTTGCCAACCTGGTCATGAATCGCTACCTCGATGAAACGAATGATGACGACGGTTTTGTGCTTTTGCCATTCTTCATGGCCATAAGAGCGGCAGTCAGGGCCCACGTGATCGCCACTCAGGTTGCCGAGGGCGGAAACGCGGCTGATCTTACCTCTGAGGCACGTTCCTACTTTGAGTTGGCACGCACGCTCCTTTCAAAAGTTCAACCGCGTCTCATCGTGATCGGCGGTTTCAGCGGCTCGGGTAAAACGACCGTAGCCGATGCGCTTGCCGCACGTCTTGGTGCCCCTCCCGGCGCTCGCATTATCGAGAGTGACCGCATTCGCAAGGGGTTGCACGGCGTTGCAGCCGAGGTACATCTCGATGCGGATGCCTATCGGCCGGATGTCTCTGACAAGGTCTATTCCGAGATAGTTCGCCGCAGTCTGGCGATAACAAAGGCCGGCGGCTCTGTTGTCGCCGATGCCGTGTTTGACCGTCTGGATTACCGCAGGCTGATCGAGTTTGCATCTAAGGCCGCAGGTACCCGGTGCGAGGCTGTCTGGCTGCAAGCTGACGCGCAGGTCTTGCAGCAGCGTGTTTCGAGCAGGGGCGAGGGGCCATCCGATGCGGATCTGCGCGTTCTGGCCCGGCAACTATCGAGCGGGCAAAGGGCACCGGACTGGCGCTTGATCAATGCACAAAGGCCGGTTGGCGAGATGGTTGCCGAGATCCTTGAGCCCGGGAACATGGCGTAATATCGCAGGCGAGATCGGGATTGGCCGGTGGAACCCGGTGGATAAACGCAGTGATGGGGGCGAGCTGAAACAATGGCGCTGCTTCACAACGACGCTGGTTCGACGCCACTTGTCTCAGCGCACCGGGATATAGCCGGCGATTTCCGATCCGGATTTTGGACCAAGCGGGCGCCGGAGGTGATGAGGCTGTTTGCCACGCCGCCGGATGGCCTATCGTCGGTAGAGGTTCTCGCCCGGCAAGAGCGCTATGGACCGAACACGTTGGAGGCTCCTCCCACCGCAAGAGCGCTGCGAACGTTCATTTCCCAGTTTCGCAGTCCGCTCGTGCTGGTCCTGATTGTTGCCGCCGCTATTGCTCTTTTCGTTGGCGACACACAGGACGCGGTCGTCATCTGGTTGATTGTTGTTCTCACCTGCACGGTTTCGTTCGTACAGGAGTACAGGGCGTCAGGAGCGATGGAACGCCTGAAACGAACCATCGCCCGTACAGGAACCGTCGTGAGAGAGGGAGCGCAAGCCACCGTTCCCGTCAATGAACTCGTTCCAGGCGACATTATCCGCCTTGAGGCGGGTAGTCTTGTCCCGGCAGACAGCATTGTGATCGAAACGGTCGGGCTGGAAGTCGATGAGGCAATTCTGACGGGCGAAGCCTTTCCCGCCGCCAAGATAGCGGGCGTCTCGGACCTAGACGCCCCGTTGGTCGACCGGACGAATGTTTTATTCGCAGGGACATCGGCCAGGAGCGGATCTGCAAAAGCTTTAGTCGTCTACACTGGCAAGGATACTGAATTCGCCAGGATAGCTGCCGCGATCGAACGGCAGGAGTCGGAAACAGATTTTGCACGGGGTATCCGCCGCTTTGGCTACCTTATGCTGCAAATCATGCTTGCGATCGTTGTCGTCGTGTTGGCGGCAAATGTCCTGCTTGAACGACCGGTCATAGATTCGCTGCTGTTCTCATTGGCTCTGGCGGTTGGCTTAACACCTGAATTGTTGCCGGCAATCATCGCGGTGACGCTGGCGCGCGGCGCGCTTCGGATGGAGCGAAAAGGAGTGATCGTTCGACGACTGGCTTCAATCGAGAATCTTGGAAGCATGGACCTTCTGTGCACGGACAAGACAGGGACATTGACCGAAGGGGTAATCCGTCTGGCAGCTGCGGTCGATGCGTCGGGATCGCCTTCTCAACGCGTCCTCAAGTTGGCTGGCCTGAACGCGTCGATGGAAACGGGCCTCTCCAATCCACTTGACGAGGCGATCAGGGCATCAGTGGCTCGTCTTGATTTGTCTGGTTTCTTGAAGCTTGGCGAAATTCCCTACGACTTTGCCCGCAAGCGACTGTCCGTTATCTGCCGCGATGAGAGCGAGGACACTGACTTCTTGGTCTGCAAAGGCGCTCTGACCAGCATTCTCGATGTATCGTCGACAATATGGAGTGATGAAGAAGTCAGGGCTGTCACTCGCGACGACCGCTCGTCGATCGATAACCTCCATCGTGGTTGGAGTGACGAGGGATATCGCGTGCTTGGCGTGGCCAAAAAAGCTCTTCGCCGAGGACGAAACTATGGCCGGGAGGATGAAGCGGACCTAACCCTTGTAGGCTTTCTGCTGTTTCAAGACGCGCCGAAGCGCGGAGCGAAAGAGGTGCTTCAAAAGTTTGCGCTCAAAGGCGTGCGAACCAAGCTCATCTCCGGGGACAATCGCTATGCCGTGCGTCACCTCGCCGATGAAATCGGGTTGCCCCACCGTCACGTCTTGACGGGAAAAGATCTATTGAACTTGTCCGATGATGCTCTGTTTGCGCGCGCCTTTAGGACCGACATCTTCTGTGAAGTCGATCCAGATCAAAAGGAAAGAATTGTCAGAGCGCTTCGGCGGCGTGGCCACGTTGTGGGTTACATGGGGGACGGTATCAACGACGCTCCGGCTCTCAAGATGGCCGATGTGGGCATCTCTGTCGAAGGTGCCGTCGATGTGGCCCGCGAAGCCGCCGATATCGTGTTGCTGCAGAAAGACCTTGCCGTTCTGCTGAGCGGTGTTGAAGAGGGGCGGCGCACCTTCGCAAACACCATGAAATACATATGCATCACAACAAGCGCGAACTTCGGGAACATGATCAGCATGGCCTGCGCCTCGTTGTTCCTGCCGTTTCTCCCGTTGCTGGCCAAACAGATCCTGCTGAACAATTTTTTGTCAGACATACCCGCCTTGGCCATAGCGACCGATAGTGTCGATCACGAGCTTACAGATCGTCCTTCGCAATGGGATATCGCATATATCAGACGTTTCACGATCGCGTTTGGATTGATGAGCTCATTATTCGATTTCGCGACTTTCGGTTTCCTGCTTTGGGGTATCCACGCGACACCGGCGATCTTTCAGACAGCTTGGTTCCAGGTCTCACTCCTGACGGAACTTGGAATCATACTTGTGATACGCACTCGAAGGCCGGCCTGGAAAAGCGCTCCAAGCGGGCCACTCCTCGTCTTGATGGCGATCGTTGCCGGTCTGGCCCTACTGCTTCCCTATCTCTCCATCATACCCGCATTTGGCTTTGTGCCCCTGTCAGCGTCTGTCTTGGAGGGTATCTTTATCATCACGGTTCTCTATGTGCTTGCGTCGGAGGCGCTGAAGCACGTCTTTATCAAGTCTCGAAGATCCACGGTTAGTGCTCAAACGATGCTCGTCGGCAAGTGAGGGAGGGCGGCGACTGTATCCGGCCTTGCCTCTGGATGAGAACCCTGTCGGAGATTTGTACATGAAGATTGCTTTTGATGCGTCTCCGAGACCCGCGGCACAGAGGGCACTTGAGAAACTGATCGGCAGATATGGCCAATGCACCGTTGCGGAAGCCGACTGCGTCATATCCCTAGGCGGTGACGGCACGGTGCTTAAGGTGCTGCATTCATTGCTGGGCGCGACCACGAAACCCGTTTTCCCAATGCGCACGCAGGGTTCCACCGGTTTTGTTTGCAATCCACTGCGTATGTCCGGTCTCGTCGATCGACTGGCAAAGGCCGTGCGCCTTGACGTGCCGGTGCTTCAAGCCGATGTCGAACAGGTGGGCGGTCAGCACAAGACGTTGCTTGCCATCAACGAAATTGTTCTCTTTCGACAGCGGCTTCAACAAGGTCGGTTCAAGCTGACCGCGGGCGAAGGAAGAGCGGAGGCAACTATTGCCGGAGATGGTTTGGCGTTGGTGACGCCGATCGGAAGCACCGGGTACAATCTGTCACTTGGAGGCTCACGTCTTCCTGTCGGGGCCAAGTTCCTGGCCCTGACCGGCATCGCGATTGCAAGCGGGCTTCCTTGGTGCCGCGCAATCTTGAGTGACCAGGTCATCCTGGATGTGGACATTGTCGAGGCGGAGCATCATCCCGTTCGCATTGAGACCGTGCTCGAGACCATACTCGACGTCCGACATGCCCGCCTGTTTTGCAACGGCAACCTCAAGTCCACTCTGCTTCTGGATCGGGATGTCCTGAGAGAGCTGACGGAAATTTCCAGTCAGGCTCGATAAGAACCCTGCGTTCCAGGTATGGAACCGTCGAAAGTTGGTATATCCGAGCTTCATGCAAGAGGTTCGTGGGACAGCGCGCAAGCACGACCCGGCCGGCTGCTGGTGGCGAAACACCTTGCTTGCCAATGCGTAATTTTGATCACCATCAATGCCCTTTTGTCATGGCCGATGAAAGATTGGTTTTCAGAGAGGGACTATGATCGATCGAGGTGTATCATGGTAAGCGACCTTGCATTGAGGCAGGATGTCATCGACGAGCTCGAATTCGAACCGAGCATCGATGCGGCCAATATTGGCGTTGCTGTTGAAGACGGCGTCGTGACGCTCACCGGACATGTGGCGACCCTTAGTCAGAAGGTTTCGCTCGAAGACGTCGTTCGGCGGATCAAAGGTGTCAGAGGCATCGCGCAGGATGTCGAGGTTCGGCCCTTCGGCGTCAACATCACTGCCGATGATGATATCGCCAAACGTGCCGTTAACACGATCGCCTGGAACATTTCCGTTCCACCGGACAGCGTGCAGATAAAAGTTCAAAGTGGCTGGCTGACCCTGTCTGGAAAAGTAGATTGGCAGTATCAAAGGGCCGCTGCCGAGAATTCCGCTCGCGCGCTTGCTGGCGTCGTAGGTGTTACGAACCTGATCGAAATCAATCCGCGCGCTTTCACGGCCGACGTCAAGAAGCGCATCGAGGATGCTCTGAAGCGAAATGCGGAAATCGAGGCACATGCCATCAAGGTGGATATACTTGATGGTGGCAGGGTCGTGCTGGCAGGGCGGGTCAATTCCTGGTCCGAGCGAGAAGCTGCGGAACGCGCGGCATGGTCCGCCGCTGGTGTGAGATCGGTCGACGACCGACTGACTGTCGACTAGCCCCCCTCGGCCACCGGTTTGCGTCAGAGTGGCGTGCGCAGAACATACGCTTGGCTTTCCGCCCCTACCGTCCCTGCGACTTGATGTAGGCGGCCAGGTCAGCAATTTCGGCGCGCGTTAGCGAGAGATCGGGCATCCGTGAATGCTGCGGCGCCGACAGGAATGCCGACAAACGGGCAGCATCGAATTTCTCTGATTTGTTGATTTCGGAAAATGTCGGAACGTTGTCTGATCCGCGTTGCTGTCCGGGGCCGGTCACGTGACATTCACTGCACCATCGATTGGCGATAACGCGACCGCGCGCGAGATCGGCCGCGCCGCTTTGATCGCTGTGCAGCAACAAGAAGACGGAGGCAACCTGCAGAGCCTTGGTTCGCGTCCATGGTAAGGCGGCCGGCATTTACAGTACCACCTCTGCAGCCATGCTTTCGACGAGACGTTTCTCGTCGTCGTGAAGTCGCCTGGCGGCCTTGCGTATGGAGGTCGAGCCGATCTCTGCAAAGCGCGCGCCTGCGCTGACGTAGTCCAACAACGCGTCTTGCCAGTAGGCGCACCATATGTCGAACAGATCGTTTTGGTGATCGGGTGATTGACAATCTTCCAACAAGCGCAAGTCGCCGTTGAGACGGTTTTGCAGGAACTTCAACGTCTCAATCTGAGAACGAAGCGTGGTCTCGATGGCCGCCGCCGGCATATGCGCGAGCGACCACAAGGAGCCGGTCATTTCAACCGAGGGAAATGCATGGGAAGGAGCGAACCAAAACGGCACGCTCGATTGATGCGGATTTGCTCGTTGCATGGGCATCGCTCCAGTTGCTGACCCAGTCCCGGTGGCTGAAGAGGACGCCAAAACGGCCGGGAAACTGCATCTCGACCCTATCGAAGCCCGCCATCCTCGTCCTTGATGCCGATCAAAGCTAGCTGCCTCGTTTGGTGAAGATCGCCGGGGCAAGTCGTTCCTTGATCGGCGTCAATCTCCGATGCCAGCCGTTGAGATATATTGCGCAAGTCCTGATCTTCTTACGAGGTCGCAGATGCATGCTTCGGACATCATGACTAGAAGGGTCTTAACCGTCAGCCCCGAACACAGTGTGCGACACGCCGCACGGCTGATGATCGACAATCGGATCAGCGGCTTGCCAGTCTGCAATGACGAGGGAAGCCTCGTCGGCATCCTGTCCGACGGGGATTTGCTGCGCCGCTCGGAGTTGGGATCGCAAGCGCTCAAAGAGACAGGCAGCCGTCCTCAACAGGGTCTCGATACGTACATCAAGGCGCACAGCTGGCGCGTCGGAGACGTGATGACCAAAGACCCGGTAACGGTAGAAGCAGACGCATCGGTGGACCAGATCGCAGCGCTGATGGCGACCCACGCCATCAAGCGCGTGCCCGTTGTCCAACGGGGTCGCCTGCTTGGGGTCGTTAGCCGTCGCGATATTCTCCAGGTTGTCCTCTCTTCCAGGCCCGAGCGGTTCGCCAGCGGTGACGAAGCCATCAGGCGGGCAGTAATGGCGCGCCTCCTATCCGATCTCAATCTTGATGCACGCGCTATCGACGTGAGAGTGGAGGGCGGTGTCGTCGCACTGTGCGGCAATGTCGAAAGCGGCGTCAAACGCCTGGCTGCTCGTGTTGCAGCAGAAGCAGTGTGCGGGACCGGGGGGGTGAGAAATGAACTGCGCGTCATCAACGACGCCGATTGTAAAACTTCCGGCCATCACCGGTGAAACGATGCCCGTTCTTGCGATCGCACTCAACCCCACCATCGATGTTTCGAGCCATGCGACGCGCATTCGTCCGACTGTCAAGGTGCGCACACACAATGTGCGACAGCGTCCGGGCGGCGGTGGAGTTAATGCCGCGGCCGTCATCGCAACGCTCGGCGGCAGTGCAGAGCTGGTGATCCTGGCAGGCGGCGCGACGGGTGCGATCCTAAAGGATGCTCTCGCTGCAACGGCCATCCGCATCCATCCTGTAACGATAGCGGGATCCACCCGCATCGCCTTTATGGTGCATGAAGAAGAAACCGGGCTGGAGTATCGCTTCGTTCCGGAAGGTCCCGAAATTGTCGCAGGCGACGTTTGTGCAGTCTTGCAAGTCGTTGAAGAGTTCCAGGGAAACTATCTGGTCGCGAGCGGCAGTCTTCCGCGCAACGCGCCTGCCGATGTTTACGCCGAAATTGGCAGATGTGCAGGCAAAAAGGGGACCAAGGTCATCCTTGATTGCCCCGGAACGACGCTGCGCGACACCTTGGGCAAAGCTCCGATCTTCCTCATCAAGCCGAGCCTTGAGGAGCTTGAGGTTCTTGCGGGCTGCCGACTGGACGAGGATGGCGTCGCAAGGACGGCATCAGCATTGGTAAGAAACGGTGCCTCGGAATACGTCGCGGTCACCCTCGGCCGTGAGGGCGCCTTGCTCGCAGGCGATTTCGGCACCCTGCGTGTGCCATCAAAGCATGTCGTCGCTAGATCCACGGTGGGGGCCGGAGACAGCTTCATTGGCGGACTTGTCTGGCTCCTTGAGGCAGGTGGGGCAATGGAAGATGCGTTTCGGTTCGGTGTTGCAGCCGGTGCGGCAGCGGTGATGGCGCCGGCAGGGGAGCTCTGCCGGCGCGAGGATGTGTTTGCGAACTACGGTGAAGGCTGGTTGCCGGGCGGACCGGTTTAGGTCAGGCGATTTGATCGCCGACAAAGCCGAGGTCCCTGAGATGGGTTAGGTTTGTACCAGATCCTTTGCACGCCGAGCAATTGTCGATCCGAGCGTGTGAGTTTGAGGAACAGTCTGAGAAACGCGAACCGGCATATTTGCTGCAAACCGCTGGTAGAGTGATGCTAATGCCCTATACTTCCAATCTCGACCTGCCGGCATCCCTTAGGCGCGTCCTGCCGGGCCATGCACAGGACATTTATCGCCAGGCATTCAATCACGCATTTATCTCTCACCAAGACGATCCGCGCCAGGAACAGATTTCGCATCGAATAGCTTGGAGCGCCGTGAAACGGCGATATCTGAAGGTCGGGGGTGGCTGGCTTGAGCGCACCCCGGCCATTGACCAAAGGGAGTGAGGAACATGACCAGTCGCATCTTGGATCGGTCCGAGTGGCATATTTTCTTTGACAACATGGCAAAGGCCCTTCGAGGCAAGCGGGCGCAGGTCGAGATTACCGGCCTTCGACTGGGTGACCAGATACAGGCGAAATCTGTCCCGTTGGTCGGCATCACCTTCGATCCCAAGGGCGATCTTCTGGAGATTGCTATGGAGGGATTGGATCATCTCATTCACAGGCCATCAAGCATCGCCATCCGCGAAGAGGCCGATGGGCTCAGTGGTCTTGAAATCGTGGATTCAGAAGAGCACCGCCAGATTGTCACCCTGACGAGCCCGCTTATGCTTTCCGCGCCACGGGAATGAGCAGGAAGATACGACCTTCCCCGGAATGTGGCCAGGAAGGCTTGGCCTGACTTGATTTGAGTTGAGGTGCGTGATGAAGGCGATGGTACTTGAAAAGCCTGGGACACCCCTGGTTCTCAAGACCCTTGCCGACCCGCGCCCGGGCCCTGGCGAAATCCGAATACGCGTGGAGGCTTGCGCCGTCTGTCGCACCGACCTCCACGTCGTTGACGGAGAGCTCGATTACCCGAAACTCCCCCTGATACCTGGCCACGAAATCGTCGGGGTGGTCGAAACCGTCGGCGAGAATGTTGATCGGACACTTGTTGGAAGCCGAGTTGGCGTGCCGTGGCTGGGCTTTACTTGCGGGCATTGCTCCTATTGCCGTGCCGGCCAGGAGAACCTGTGCGACAAGCCGCTGTTCACGGGGTTTACCCGCGATGGCGGATTTGCCACCCACGTTGTCGTCGACCAGCGATTTTCCTTCAAGTTGGAGTTCGCGCACGATCCGGTGGCCGTCGCTCCGCTTCTCTGCGCCGGGCTTATCGGCTGGAGGTCGCTCAAAAAGACAGGAAACGCAAAGCACATCGGCCTTTTTGGCTTTGGCGCCGCTGCCCATATCATTACCCAGATCGCTATATGGCAAGGGCGCGAAATCTATGCCTTCACACGACCCGGCGACGTTTCGGCCCAGCAGTTCGCAATCAGTCTCGGCGCAAGCTGGGCCGGTGGTTCGGACGAGACACTTGAAGAGGCGCTTGACGCCGCCATCATCTTTGCGCCTGCGGGCGATCTCGTGCCAACGGCGCTGCGCACAGTGCGCAAGGGCGGGCGCGTCGTGTGCGGCGGCATACATATGAGCGATATTCCTCAAATGTCCTATTCCATTCTCTGGGGCGAACGGGAAATCGCTTCGGTCGCAAACCTGACGCGGGCAGATGCCTTCGAGTTCTTTCCCGTCGCTGAAAGAGCCCAGGTAAAGACCCACACTGTCGTCTATCCCCTCGAAAGAGCGAACCAAGCCCTCGATGATCTGCGCCACGGCAGACTGAACGGGGCAGCCGTCATCGTGCCGTAAAGTGCGCCGCTTGCTGCCGTTGGAGTGTAAATGATGCGCTTTTCTGATCGATTCGAGGCAGGCAGGCAGCTCGCTCGAGCTCTTGAGCACTATCGCGGCCACGATATCGTGGTGCTTGGCCTCGTTCGCGGGGGCTTGCCGGTCGCCGCTGAAGTTGCATCCCATCTTCAAGCGCCTCTCGAGGTCATGCTGGTCCGCAAGATTGGCGTTCCATGGTACCTGGAACTCGCGATGGGGGCAGTCGTTGACGGCAACAAGCCAATTGTTGTGCGGGAGGAAGAGGTTATCGCCCTGGCGCGCGTGACGGAAGCGCAGTTCAACGCCGCCTGCGAGCGGGAAATCGCCGAAATTGAGCGTCGCAAAGAAGTATACCTTGCCGGTCGCGCTCCCATCAATATTGCAAACCGCATCGCGATCGTCGTTGATGACGGGATAGCCACCGGAGCGTCGATCCGGGCAGCGATCGAAGGCATCAGGAAACGCCGGCCTGCAAGAAGAGTTGTCGCGGTCCCGGTCGCTTCCCCGGAATCGGTTGCGTCGCTTCGACCAAAAGTGGATGAAGTCTGTTGCCTGGTTTCCCCGCAGCAGATGGGCTCCGTTGGTTCCTTCTACCAAGAATTTCCCCAGCTGAGCGACGACGACGTCATGCGGGTGCTTGCCGCCCACAGCGACTAGGTTCTTGTCGGTTGTCGCCTTGTCCTGGCCATATCGGGCCGCATCTCGTTTGAACCGTGACATCCTCCAAGCAGTGCAGAAAGTAGATCAATCGCCCATCCTGGCCAAGGATTGGCCTGTTCGAGATCTTCCAGAACTTCGTGACAAAGCCGCCTTCGGGGCGCCGCATGTCATAACGCTGGGAAGACATCACGTCATCGGTTCGTCGTTTAAAGACGCGCTCTAGCGAGGCATAGAGGTTGGCGATGCCATCTGCGTCTGGATCCGTCGGATCGTCTGGCAGAGCCTCAAAGATCGGCTTACCGATGATCCTGGCGGGGTCGGCCATGGTGGCCGCCGCATATGCATCGTTGATGTCGACGATGTTTAGCCCTTTGCAGGGATCCAGAAGGAGGCAGGCCTCGGAGCTGGAGGTAAATCTGTCGCGAAACTCCCGGTGCTGCAAGGCGGCCTGCAGCGGGTCAATCTCGACCTCGAAACCCTCACGGGAAGAAAGGAGAATGGCCTGCTCGCGCAGTGCGGCCGCCAGCAATACCGTGAGCGTCCTGCGCTCGGCCTGACGGTTTTCGGTTTTAAGAAGGTCTTGAAACCGCTCGATGTTCTGGCGCAAAATGAAGGCCTGCATCACAACCTCCATAATACCGATTTTTGGATTTGCTAACATTAAAACTGGGCGACAAAGAGTCAATTCCGGCAAGTGTCATCGGCGCACTCCAGAACGGAGCCGACCCACCCCGGTATTTGGATATCGCAAGAGGTGCCCGGTGCTGTCGGATATGCTGCGATCTGAAAAATGAGCAATCTGACCCAGTTTCCAACCGTGCCGGCAACGCTTCATCGCTTGAAGGCAAGTTGTTCGAACAAATATAGATCGAGCGGCCTTGCCTTCGCCGTATTGGGTTTTGGACGCAGCGTTAGGTGCGGTGCCGACCGAGGAATGTGTAGGTAAAGTATCAAGTTGCGCAGCATCAATGCCGAACCGTGCAAAGTCGGCAATATGATACGGACGGCGCTTCGCACGTCCGGTTGTGCGACGGGAGGTTGTTCAATTTTAGACGAGGGAAGAGGCTCGACAGGATAGTCCTTTCTGAAGGCAGGATCATCAGATGGTTATGGGGCGGCTGACACGAAGGCATGTTCTTGCAATGGCAATCGCAGCAGGCCTATGGGTGGCTGAAGCCCCAGTGGGCCACGCCACGAATGTAACCATCCGCGTCGGCCATTTCCCAAACATTACTCATGTTCAGGCGCTGGTGGCCAGGAGCTTTGAACATCGCGAGCAAAGCTGGTTCGCCGACAGGTTAGGACCAGGCGTCGTTATCGAATGGTATGCCTACAACGCCGGCCCGAGCGCCATGGAAGCAATTTTTGCCGGCAGTCTGGATCTTGCCTACGTCGGGCCGAACCCGGCAATCAATGCCTATGCACGTTCCGCTGGAGCCGAGGTCAGGATTGTGGCCGGCGCCGTGAACGGCGGCTCTGCTCTTGTGGTGCAGCCAGGAGAAAAGCTTGCCACACCAATGGATTTCCGCGGGAAACGGATCGGGACACCTCAGTTCGGAAATACTCAGGACGTCGCAGCCCGAGCTTGGCTGCGAGAAGGCGGCTTGCGAATTACGCAGGCCGGCGGGGACGCCTCTGTGGTGCCGACCGCAAACCCCGAGCAGTTGTCTCTCTTCAAAACCCGACAGCTGGATGCTGTGTGGACTGTCGAGCCGTGGGTTTCTCGTCTTGAGCTGGAAGCGAGCGGCAAGGTGTTGATCGAGGAAAGGCAGGCGGTGACGACGGTGCTCGTATCAAGGGTTGGGTTTCTTGAGCAACACCGCGATCTCGTGCATCGATTTGTCCAGGCTCACCGCGAACTCGGAGACTGGATCAGCGCGCACCCCCAGGAAGCTCAGGCTATGGTCCGCGAAGAACTGAAAGCGGATTTTCGGGTGACGATGTCCGCGGATCTTGCATCTCGGGCATGGCCGCGCATGTCGGTGACCAGCGATATCGCGCTATCCGCCTTGCAGGAGTATGTAGCAAAAGCACAACGTGTCGGCTTCCTGGATGCGGTCCCCGATCTGTCTCAGCTGGTCATACTGCCATGACCAACCGCGCGCCTTTTGTTGGAGCAACCACGCCGCATTGCAGCCTCACGACGAGCAAGCTCGACGTTCAATCGGTCTCGAAATGGTTTCGAACGTCTCGTGCCAACGTGCACGCTCTGGCCGACGTATCGATGCAGGTTGCCGCCGGTCAGATCGTTTGCGTCGTTGGCCCGAGCGGCTGCGGCAAGTCGACGCTCCTCGACATCATCGCCGGGCTGACGCAACCAGATGCCGGTCAGGTGTTTGCGGACGGCCAGGAGGTCGCAGGTCCTGGCCGAGAGCGGTTGGTCGTGTTTCAGGAACCTTCGCTTTTTCCGTGGTTGAACGTGTTTGGCAACGTGATGTTCGGTCTGAGGCTTTGCCCGGAGCTTCGTGGCGACGAGCGCCGGGACATCGCGCATCACTACATTTCGCTTGTAGGACTGGAAAAGTTTGAAAAGGCGCACGTCCACGAATTGTCGGGCGGCATGAAGCAGCGCGTCGCGCTTGCGCGTGCGCTGGCGCCTGATCCGCAAGTGCTCTTGATGGACGAACCATTTGGCGCGCTCGACGCAATGACGCGGGAGCACCTCTACGACGACGTGCAGAAGATCTGGGCTGACAGTCGTAAGACGGTGGTCTTCGTGACGCACAACATGCGCGAAGCAGCATGCCTGGGCGATCGCATCTTGCTGATGTCGCGTGCTCCAGGAACTATCGCGCGAAGTTTTGACATCCCGCTGTCGCGCCCTCGCAGCATATACAATGCCGAGTTGGTGGCTCACGCGGCAGCGGTTGCCGATGCGCTCCGCGGCACCATGGGAGGCGGCGAGCCGGAATGAGGCGGGCAGTGGTCGTTGCGGCATTCTTTGCTGGGCTGCTCATCATCTGGGAGCTGGCCGCCGATACCGGCTGGTGGTCGCCAGTCCTTTTCCCTTCGGCAGTGAGCGTTGCCCGGTACCTCTGGGGCGCAATGAACGACGGTACGCTTCTCGAAGCAATTCGCGTTACGCTCCAACGGCTGCTGCTTGGATACGTGATCGGGGCGGCAATTGGTCTCCCGCTCGGCGTTCTGACAAGGTCGTCGAAGATCATGGAGGACACGCTTGGTTCACTGGCACTTGGCCTGCAGACCCTGCCGAGTGTGTGCTGGGTGCCCTTCGCCGTGCTATGGTTCGGGCAAACCGAGAGTGCGATGCTGTTTGTCGTCGTAATGGGTACGGTCTGGTCGGTGATAATTGCTACCAATCACGGAGCTCGAACCATCCCGCCGATTTATGCAAAGGCCGCACGGACCATGGGATCCAGGGGATTGCACTTGTGGATGATGGTCATGTTGCCTGCCTCCTTGCCGTTCCTCGTCAGCGGCATGAAGCAGGGGTGGGCGTTT
This sequence comes from Ensifer sp. EB106-05-01-XG146, assembly GCF_058791875.1. NCBI lineage: Bacteria > Pseudomonadati > Pseudomonadota > Alphaproteobacteria > Hyphomicrobiales > Rhizobiaceae > Ensifer > Ensifer sp. EB106-05-01-XG146. The sequence goes on along the minus strand of NZ_JBYTDX010000003.1, from coordinate 1,117,314 downwards.
GCATGGCGCTCTTTGATGGCTGCCGAGATCTTCGTGACGATCCTGACCGGTTTCGGTCTCGGTCAGTTGCTTCACTATGGGCGTGAATTGAATGCAATGGATCAGGTGATCGGCGCGATGATGGTGATCGTCTTGATCGGCCTGCTTGCGGATCGAATTCTGTTTGCGCCCTGGGAACGTTTCCTGCATCGCAGGTGGGGCATGGATGGCGGATGAAGTTGTTCTATCCTTGCGACCTGACGTTTTTTGATCGTGCGTGAGCCCCACTTTTAGAGCTCGCCTGACATTTCCCTTCTATTTCGGTCAAGTTCCTCACTGTAGCGCCTCAAGGTATGGCTCTCCGTCAGCATACCGAGCACGCGTTGCTCAACCAGGTCGTTGACAACCGCAAGCGCTTCACTTTCGCTTTGGTCGAAGATCGCGACCGCCTGCCTGGCATTCATGGTGGGAAGCAGAACGTCTTTCTTGAATTGCGCGAACGTTCGGATCTGTGCGGCCTCGTTTTCTCCTTCGATAAGATTGGAATGGACATCCGCGACGAGCGCGAGCCCGGCATACTTTCCGTTCTGGTCGACCAGGACGACCCGCTGGGTCGAACCGATCGGAAACGTGTTCCTGAAATCACGCACGAGCATTTCCGCGTTTGCAGTTCGGACATCCGCTCGCATGAGCTTGTCGACCGTAAGATTGCGGATCCACCCGACGTCGTGTGGGCTACGGATCGTTTCACCCCGCAGGTGGAAGCGCCAAGTGGCGAACGAATAGCCGAACAGCGTTCTGACGATGAAGGATGATGTGATGACCGAGGCAAGCACCAGGACGGTCATGGGAAAATCGCCTGTAACCTCAAGCGCAAGGAATGTCATTGTCAACGGTCCGCCGATGACGGCGACTGCAAGAGAACTCATGCCAACCACCGCGTAGCTTACCGGAGCCAGCGTCGCTGCGCTCAATGAGGGTGCCACGAACGCAAAGAGCTTTCCAAGCAACGCCCCCATGAACAGAGAAAAGAAGAGCCCACCGCGAAAACCCGAGCCGAGCGAAACGGCCGATGCAATCGCCTTAAGCAAGAAAAGCACCAAAAGGCTGGAGATCGCCGCGTCGGCTTCGAGGTTGAGATGCAGTGCACCGTGGCCCCCTGAGAGAACCTGCGGACTGGCCAAAGCTAAAAGACCTACGATCATTCCGCCGACGGTCGGCCTTGCGAAACTCGGGATCGCACTCTTGCGCGCTGCTTCTTCCACGAACGCAACGCCCTGCATAAGCAGGATTCCAACGCCGCCGCAGATGGCGCCGAGCAGAAGGGCCGGTACGTAATCGGCCGGGACGACAGTGCCGACGCTGCCCACGTCGATGCCAGCGTCGCTTGGCGTCACCAGGCGGGCAACGAGGTTTGCGCTTAGCGCCGATGCCACCACTGGCGTCAAGGACATGATTGTATAGGCGCCGATGATCAGCTCGAATGCGTAAAAGGCGCCGGTCAACGGCGCATTGAATGCGGCGGCGATCGCTCCGGCAGCTCCGCAGCCCACGAGAATGCGCATGTCCGAGCGGCGCAGCTTCAGACTGACGCCAAGTTTAGATGCTATTGCTGAGGCAACCTGGCTGTAACCCGCTTCAAGGCCAACTGAAGCGCCAAAACCGTTCGAGACAAGGTTCTGAACAGCGACGATGAGGCTGTCCGTCAAAGAAAGTCGGCCGCCATGAAGAGCGTTGGCTTCGATCGGATCCACAAGAGGTCGCTTCCGCCATCTCGCGAGCAATAGCAGGATTGCTCCAAGGAGCATGCCGCCGGCAATCGGGGCGACGAGAACGAGGATCTTCTCGTCGACGGCTGCTCCACTCAGCCGTTCTCCCGCTTCCAAATTGAAGATCAGGGAGTGCATCGTCCTGGCGATGATCGTCATGATCACGACGCACAGCCCAGCTGCGACCCCCGCCAGCGTTCCCGAAAGTACAAGACCCAGCTCCGTTCGGCGCGGCAGCCTGCGCATCAATTCCACACTCAGGTACCGGTAAAGCACCGATGGTCGAAGCTTTCGCAAGCGCTTGATGGGACTAGGAATTCGGGCCGGGTCCTGTGCCATTGTTCTTTCGGTACATCGGCTGACGTTCTCGGGCACACGTTAGCGCGCCCAACAAGGTAAGGGATTTAACCGGCTGCATCAGCTTGTCAAACTCATTCGAGTGTCAGGCCGCGGCAATCTGGGTGACCCCTCTGTAGATCATGTATCCGGCCACAACGAAGATCATGATGGCGAACATCGTGTTCAAGGCGCCCTTGCGTGCCGCAAGTCTGCTGGCCAAGGCCGCTCCAATCATGCCGCCAACAACACCGCCGGCGATGAAGGCTCCAGCAAGGGGCCAATCGACGAGGCCGGACACGGCGTAGTTCGCGGCCGTCGTCAGGCCGAAGGCGGTGACCGCCACGAGCGAGGAGCCAACCGCGAAAAGAATCGGCATACCCGTGGAAGCCATCAATCCGGGCACGATCAGGAACCCACCACCGATGCCGAAAAAACCGGAGAAGATGCCAGTAAGCCCGCCAAACGCAATGACCTTCGGCGCGTTTTCACGCGAGCAATGCGCACCTGGATCACCTTGGACTGCACGGCCCTTGAGCATTAGCACGCCGACCAAAACCATGACAAAGGCAAATGCCAACAGCAGATGTTGTCCGTCCACGAGCTTTCCCATGGTCGAGCCAAGATAAGCCCCGGCAATTCCGGAGAGGCTGTAGATGCTGGCGCAGCGCCATTTGACATGACCGAGGCGTGCATGACCCATCAGATTGGCAAGGGCGTTGGCGGCGACCGCAAAGGCGCTTGTGCCGATCGCCAGGTGCGGATTCGGAACTCCAACCACATAGGCCATCAACGGGACCGCAAGAATGGAGCCGCCGCCCCCGAACAGGCCAAGGGCCAGTCCGACAAGCCCTCCGGAGAAAGCGCCGAGCGCGTACTGTATTGGTTCGAGCGTCATCTTGTGAACTCTGGTGGAATTCGCCGTGGTCAAGCGGGCTTTTTTCAGCTTCGTTGCTGGGACTCCACTGACCGTTGCGACTATCGCGACGCCAGTGCCGTACGTGCGAACGCAAAGCGATATACGATCATCCCCGTGAGCATGGCGCCCACAAAAAGACCCGCTTGCCATCGGCCCGTTGTCAAAGCGGCGATTGCAGGACCGGGGCAGAGCCCGACCATTCCCCAGCCGACCCCGAAAAGCACGGCGCCGGCAACAAGGCGGGCATCAGGTCCTGTCTTCGGGGGCACATGGAACTGGTCGTCGAAGAGCGGGGTCTGCCATCGATTGCGGACAACGTAGGCAAGCGTTGAAGGTATGAGTGCGCCACCCATGACGAAGGCAAGCGATGGGTCCCAGTTGCCAAAAACATCGAGAAAAGCGCGCACGCGCGCGGGATTGATCATGTCGGAGACGACAAGCCCGGCTCCAAAGAGCAGGCCACAGACAATGGCCGAAGCTATTCTTGCGAACATCAGAGGGCTCCCGCGATGAGACGCATTGCGAGCACGGTGAGCGCTGCAACCGTCATGAAGGTCAATGTTGCAACGATCGAGCGTGGTGACAGTCGCGCCAGGCCGCAGACGCCATGGCCGCTGGTGCAGCCTGAGCCGAGACGGGTTCCAAAACCGACGAGGAGGCCGCCGATGAGAAGGAGAGGCAAGGATGACGTTACGTCTATATCTGGTTGACGGAGAAAGGTGGACGCGGCAAAGGCGCCGCCGAGGATTCCTGCGAGAAATCCCAGGGCGAGCTTGCTGACACCAGTTCCAGTCAGACCTGCGGCTGCCGCGACGAGCCCGGAAATCCCGGCAATTCGACCAGTCGTCAGGAGATAAAGTCCGGCCGAAAGACCGATGAGAAGGCCGCCTGACAGCGGCCACAAGAAGTTGATTTCGCTCATTTCTCTCACAAAACGTTCAATGGGATCTTGAGGTATCGAACGCCGTTTTCTTCGGGCGGCGGAAATTGACCTGCGCGCATATTGACCTGCACCGAGGGCAAAATGAGCTTGGGCATTGGGAGCGTCGCGTCGCGCTCGGTGCGCATACTGTAAAATTCATCCTCGCTAACACCGTCATGCACATGGATGTTGTCAGACCGTTGGGCACCAACGGTCGTCTCCCATGCGTAGTGATCGCGATCAGGCGCCTTGTAGTCGTGGCAAAGATACATGCGAGCCTCGTTCGGGAGCGCCATGAGGCGCCTTATCGACCGGTAAAGCAGCCGTGCGTCGCCGCCGGGGAAATCGCAGCGCGCCGTCCCGTAGTCGGGCATGAACAAGGTGTCTCCCGGGAAGACTGCGTCGCCGATGACATAAGCGAGGCAGGCCGGCGTGTGACCGGGCACATGCAGCACAGTTGCATCCAATGTGCCAACTTTGAAGCGATCGCCATCGTTGAAGAGCCGGTCGAACTGGCTGCCATCCCGCTGAAATTCAGTACCGGCATTGAAGATCTTGCCAAAAACGTCTTGGACGCGAACGATCTCGTGTCCGATGGCAAGTTTCCCACCGACTTCTGCTTGGAGCAGGGGAGCCGCCGAAAGATGGTCGGCGTGGGCATGCGTTTCCAGCAACCAGCAAACGTCAAGACTTTCAGATTTTACGTAATCAATGACAGGCCCAGTCGACTTGCCTGATGTGCGCCCTGAGGCCGCATCGTAGTCAAGCACGCTATCGATGATCGCGCAGGCATTCGATTGCGGGTCGCGCACAACATGGCTCACCGTGAACGTTTGCGGGTCGAAGAATGACTTTACAATCGGGCGTTTGGCTGGGTCCTGAAGTGCGTGCTCGATGAGTGCGCGGGCGTATTGCAAGGGGTGGTCGATAGCGGAGCCGATCATGTCGCCTGGTCCTCTGTGGGTTGTTTAATATATGTAGATTTACTTTAATTATGCAAGTATGTATCTACTGGAATCGAAACACGCTCGGCTGACGCCGTAAACAGGACCTCCGCATGACCGAGAATACGCTCCAAACCATTGCCTGTGCGCGTCTCAACGCCTCGGCTCCCGATTTTCAGGCGCGCTCAACGAGCGGGCCAATCACGCTATCGTCCTATCGCGGTCGCTGGGTAATCTTTTTTGCCCATCCTGCAAACTTCACGCCGGTCTGCACCAGCGAGTTCATAGCGCTTGCGCGGGCATCGCCGGATTTCGAGAGACTTGACTGCGCGCTATTGGGGCTCTCGGTAGACAGTCTCTACTCTCATATTGCCTGGATCCGGGATATCCGCGAACGTCTTGGAGTAAATGTCGCGTTTCCGCTGGTCGAAGATCCTTCAATGGCGATCGCGAAGGCCTATGGAATGATCGATGACGCTTCCGAGAGCAGCGCAACGGTCAGGGCAACATACGTCATTGATCCGAAGGGTATCATTCGCGCCATTGTCTGGTATCCGATGAATGTGGGGCGTTCAGTGGACGAACTGTTACGTCTGGTAGCTGCACTGCAGAGTGCCGACCGAGAAAATGCCGTTTCGCCGGAAGGGTGGCGTCCGGGTACGCCTCTCCTTGAGCACGCTCCCACGAGCGAAGGAGACGGGATTGCGCTGCACCCGGGCGAGAGCTGGTATTTTCGGGAGCGGCAACCATGAGCGTCGAGACAGGGATTCCCCTGGAAACACTTGCCGCAAAAGCGCCGGAAGCTGCCGAGTTCATGCGGCACTTCGGTAACGCGAACCGACTGATGTTGCTGTGTTACATCGCTCAGCGGGAAGCCGCCGTCAGTGACATTCAGGAGGAGTTGGGCATCAAGCAGCCCGCCCTTTCGCAGCAGCTCGCCGAATTACGCCAGGCAGGTCTCGTCAAGACACGACGTGAGTCGCGTCAGATCTTCTATTCGATTGCCGATGGTCGCGCGGAGGCTGTGATGAAAATGCTCTTCAGGTTGTTTTGCGATCCGGAGGCTCAGTTCAAAGATCAATTTCAGGGCGTAGAGGAAACCGGCCTACTCACCGACCCAATCCAAACGCCGCTCGCCGGCGCTGCTCATTTCGCCCGTATTGTGCCAACGGCATAGTCATTTCCGAGATTGGTCGGACGCTGCGGGCAGGCTCTTCGTGTCGGCCCTCCGGTTGCCGTGGGTCTCCGATCGTAGCTTTCCCACCGAGCGGATCGAATCCTGTTAATCTTTGGGGTATCTTCCTTGGATGAAGGCAAGACGTCGGCAAAATGGGACGAAATCAGGTGCATCAGGGTCGGGTGCGATATCCCAGCCGCCGCGGCCTTTGGGTGGCACCCAAACTTTGCATCGGCAGAACGAAAAATCGGCTGCCACTGACGTTGAATTGTCCAAGCGGATTGACGCCATAGTCAGGAGTGAAAGCTATCGTTTGGCGATGGAAGACCCGGCGTTCCTGGATCGTGAGGACGTCCGTGGACCGAGGCTCGAAGTTGACTATCTCAAACCGGAACTGCTTTTGAGGCAGCACGGGATCGAGGGGACAGTTGTCGTTTTCGGGAGCACGCGAATTTGTGATCCAGATGCGGCGCGGCGCAATCTCGATGCTTTGCGTGATGCGGTAAACGGGCACACCGACCTCAGTTCCATTCTGCGGCTTCGGGCCGCCGAGCGGATCGTCGAGAACGCGCGATTCTACGAAATTGCCCGGGATTTTGGCCGCGAAGTCGGTCGGTCCAATCGCGCACATCGTCAGCAGTCCCTCGTTATTATGACTGGCTCGGGGCCTGGAATTATGGAAGCCGCCAATCGTGGCGCGTTTGATGTGGGAGCGCCGTCAGTCGGTCTCAACATCAGCCTGCCACACGAGCAGGATCCCAACCCTTACGTAACTCCCGAACTCTGCTTTCGGGTGCACTATTTTGGAATCCGCAAGTTGCACTTCCTCTTGCGAGCCAAAGCCCTCGTCGTCTTCCCGGGCGGTTTCGGCACGCTTGATGAGCTGTTTGAAACGCTCACGCTGGTTCAGACCCGCAAGATCGAGCCGCTTCCAATCGTTCTTGTCGGCGAGGAATTCTGGCGCCGAGCAATCGATTTCGATTTCCTGATCAATGAAGGCTTAGTGGACCCCGAGGATAGCAAACTCTTCTGGTTCGCCGAAACGGGCAGGCAAATTTGGGAGGGCATTCTGAACTGGCACCGTGAAGCCGGAGCGCCCCTCTTTCCGCCGTCCCCACCCAAAGATCGCCACATATGAAGGTCTGACGTCGTCACTGCGATCGTCGAACGCTGTAACCAACGTTTCGATCCGGTAGCGATCTTCTAGCGGCCCATTGATTGGGTCGATAAATCCGTTGCTGGTCGCGCCCTGCCGCAGGGCTGAAATGAGGACTTTGTGGTCGTTTCAACAGCACCGGTCGTGCCTCACGACCTGCCGTGAGAAGTAGAGGACAGTATCTCGTGAAGAGAACTCTTTCCTCCGCCTGCTCCGTCTCTATACAGGCCAGGTCAGACCGCTGAAATGATCGTATTCTCCACATTCAAGCCTTCCGCGAACTCTCTCCTGTTGCGTGTGTCACGGATGTTTGCCGCCTTGACGGCCCGCAGATCAGGCGGCTGTTTACCATTCAAGCCAGGCCAAGAACTCTAGCCTCGACGCCCGTGTGAACATCGTGAAGCTGTTTCCCACGGACATTATGTGCCCCGCCCAAGGCCGGACAAGGCTTAATTGATTTGGCGCAAGGAACGGGTTCGAATTTAGCGGTAATCTGGTCGTGTCTTAATTTTCGCGGGCGAGCCAGAGAATGGAGGCATATCAAGGTCTTTGGTCGCTATTCTGCGCTTGAAACGGAGAACGCACATGAACACGACGATGTCCGCATATGTGGCGATTTTCGGCGCGTTTCTATCCTGTAGCCCAACGCCGTCCTTTGCCCAAGATTCCCCGGCCCTGAAACAAGATGAGCATCCTGGTTACTCCGAGATGATGCCGGGGGCGATGATGGAGGGAAGACAACACGGCATGATGGTGGGGCGGATGCGGCAAGGCATGATGCAAGGCCACACGTTGAAAATCATGTTTGCCGTTGCCGATAACGACGGTGATGGTGCCCTTTCGTTCGAGGAAGTCACCGCAATTCACAAGAGGATCTTCGACAAGGTCGATGCAAACAAGGACGGAAAAGTAACGCCCGAGGAAGTTCAGGGCTTCATGCGCGATTAGCAGCAGCGCCATTCTTCGAGACCTGTGCGCTTTCCGGCGAAATCGCCTCTTGCTACGACGATGCCTTCCTGCTCGTGTCGGCCGGTCCAGCATCCGCATTGCCCCGCAATGGAGGAAGGATCTCCCAACCGCGACCTCGAGCTCTGGCCGGCGAGGGCCCTTCGGCGTTGCTTGGCAAGCTCGACGCGAACCTGTTCGGTCCTTCTGTTGAACTCGTAGGGATGCTTGTCGAAATGGGCCCGCGACACCGGCAGCTCCATCCTCAGCTAGGTGTAGCCCGCCGGTTTCGTCATCTCTGGCGGCGCGCGCCGGTGGAATGTGAATTTTCCAAGAATGTCTATGAGCCTTCCCGTAAGGAAAAGGGAGCGTAAGCACTTGCTTATCCGGACCGAAATCAGCAGATTGCCAATCGACGTAAATCATACTGATCGGACCTTCTGGTTTCGCCTCGGCGCTTGGCCCTGGTGATCCATGAAAGGAAGTCATGATGATTAAACCGATCGCACTCGCTCTTACGATTTCGACATTGCCCTACACTGTGTTCGCGACGCCGGCCGTGGGCGATCGCGTGGGGACCAATCCCACCGACGCCACGGCCGCGCTGGAGAAATCCGGATGCAAGGTCTCGGACTTCGAGCCCGAAGGCGGCCAGATCGAAGCGAAATGCTCGGATGCAGGCGGGAAAGCTTGGGAAGTCTATATCGACCCCAAGTCCGGAAAAGTCAGTCAGATAAAGGACGGTGACTGACCATGGGCGCCTACGACGAGAAGGCAACTGAGGGGGCGGTCCAGCCCCCCAATCCTTGGGATCCACTCGTGCGCATCAGCCATTGGGCGATTGCGGCTGCTGTACTCGCAAACGGGTTCATCACCAAACCCGGCGGCATAGCGCATGTTTGGGTTGGATGGGCGGTGATCGGCGTGTTCGCGAGCCGGTTGATTTGGGCTGTCGTGGGGCCACAGGAGGCGCGCTTTAGTGCCTTTCCCCCATCGCCATCTGCGGCGTTGCACCATATCGGTAATCTATTGCGGGGCAGGGCGCGTGAATATCCTTCGCACAATCCCGCGGCTGCGATCATGGTCTACACTCTATGGGCTTGCCTCATGCTGGTCACGGCGACAGGCCTCCTCATGACCGATGGCAAGAGCCCGACTGCCATTGCCGAAGAACGCGCTGCGATCGCCGCGGGCAACTGGTCGGTTCTTGTCAAGTCAGGTTCCGAAGGCGATGATAACAAGGGCGAGTTCTCCATGCGCGTCGCCGGGGAGGTTCATGAGTTGGCCGCAAATCTCTTGCTGGTCCTTGCTGCTGTTCATGTCGGAGGTGTGCTCATCGAAAGTCGAGTGCTTGGCCGAAATCTCGTCCGGCCGATGATCGTCGGCAAGCGCCGGCGGAGCTAGCAGAGATGCTGAGATCCTCAAAGGGGCGGCGCCAATCCGCCGCCCTCGCAGTTCTTGTGCTGATCCAGACGATCGCTGCGGCCTTCTTCGTCGGCGATGCCTTTACGGACCTGCTCGAATTTCCCGGGACCGCCCATGCCCTGGTCGAGGCAATGGTAGCCGTGGCACTCGTCCTTGGCATCCTGATCGGAGGGTGGCAGCTTCGCTTGACGCTGGATTCTCTGCGCGAGCAGGAGCGCTCGCTGGAAACAGCGCGCGGCGAGCTTGCGCGAATTGTCGACGTGCAGTTTGCGGCTTGGGGACTAACCTCCGCCGAAAGCGATGTTGCGCGGCTTGCCCTGAAAGGGCTCGACGCGCCCGCGATCGCTCGCATACGAAACGCCGCGCCCGGTACGGTTCGCGCTCAACTCACACGCGTCTATGCCAAAGCGGGTGTATCGGGCCGAGAGCAGTTCATGGCATGGTTCTTTGAAGACCTGATGCACGAAAGGCTGCTTCCACCGGAGAGAGAGGTGTGTTGATTGACCAGAAAAGTGATCTCAAGAAGCCTGCCCCAACTCTCCAGTGCCAACCTGTTCACAAGGCTATTCCCACATGCTCTCGTAAAGTCGCTCCGGATTTTGATCTTTTAGGCTTCAAAGGTAGCGAGACTCGGAGGAGGGGTTGTCAGATCTTCGTTGCCTGCCTGCGAAACACATCACCTTGAAGATATCGCAACGGCGCGAGCCGAGAGGCCACAATCGCGGCCTCTCGCGGGAAGGTCAGATCACGGTGAGATCCGACCTCCACCGGACCTTGCCTTGATCATCCAGGGGAGCACCGCTGGAGCCTTCACCAGTATGCCCTTCTTTTTCGCGAAGGCGTGAAGCGCGTCTCGCGCAACCGCGACTGGCTTGTGACCGTCATGTGCCAGATAGCACGTCTTCAGGGTTGCGTCGTGAATGATGTCGCGATCTCCTTTAGACCACTCCTCAAGGAAATCGATAGCATCGGTCAGGTTCGTGATTTCGAGGACCAGATCCTTCCTTTCACGCAGGTAAACTGGCCGGTCAAACATCTTCGGGTGCATTTCTACCTCACTGAATAGCTGCGGCACCAACACCAGCCTGGGAGCGAGATAGCCTGCCAGCCGGCGGGGCCGTTCGGTGGAGTCCGTCAGGCCCGTCCTTGGGAGAACGGGCCTGAACAATCCCGTTCAACGAAGCTAGGTGGCGATATTGCTGCCAATGCCCGTGTCATCGAGGGGGACGTTCTCGATGCCGCCAAGCTGAAGGAAGCCATTTCCGGTCAGGACGTGGTTTATGCCAACCTGGCCGGTAATGTCGACGCACAGGCACTAGCCATCATCGCCGCCATGCATGACACTGGCGTCCGCAAGCTGATCTTCTGCACCACGCTCGGCATCTACGACGAAGTGCCGGGCAGGTTCGGTGAATGGAACAACCGGGAGATCGGTGCGTATTTCCCGCCCTACCGCAAGGCGGCGGATCTCATCGAAGCATCGCACTTGGATTATGCCGTGCTGCGTCCAGCCTGGCTGACCGACGCGGATGAAGTCGATTACGAAACGACCGAGCGTAACGAGCCCTTTAAGGGCACCGAAGTCGCGCGCAAGAGCGTCGCAGCCCTTGTCGTGAAGCTGGCCGAAGCGCCGGGTGCGCTCGGCAATCGCAACATCGGCATCAACAAACCCAACACCGATGGCGACAAGCCCGCGTTCATGTGAATGGGCTGGCCACCGGCCCGTAACAACGACCCGATCCTGAAACCAAGGAGATCGCATCATGGAAACCGTGAAAATTCGCAATTACGAATTGTATTGGGATATCACCGCCGACATCCACTTCCCGCCGAACTTCGACAAGTCGAAGAAATATCCGGCGATCATCAGCGCGCGTCCGATCGGAAGCTGCAAAGACCAGACCTCGGGCAACGTCTATGGGGTTGCTCTGGCGAACGAAGGTTTTCTCGTCATTGCCTTCGATGCGAGTTTTCAAGGCGCCAGCGGTGGCGAGCCGCGTTTCATTGAAGACCCGACGCTGTGCGTCGAAGACTTCCGCCATGTCGCCGACTATCTGGTCACGCTTCCCTACGTCGCAGCCCCGGCTCGCGACGCTGCGCAAATGTATCGACTGCGGCGCGAAGCCTCCTCTTCAAAGAGACCGCAACACGTCGCCAAATGCATCCAACAGCATGTCCGCATTCTCGCGAGAAAAGACGAGAGGTGGCCGGATTTTCAGAACATTGGCATTCGGACCGGAGGCGCTGATGAGGATGCGGCGATCTCGCAGACCATTTACGATCCGAGTCGTTAGCGCGGCATCAGGGCTCTTGGCGGCAGGGTCGGCAACGATCTCGACGCCGATGAAGAGACCGGAACCGCGCACGTCCCCGAGAGCGTGGTATCGATCCGAAAGGCTCTTGAGGCCACCCAACAGGTAGGAGCCGACCTCCAGCGCATTTTGCTGCAGCCCCTCAATGCGGATCGTGTCGAGCACTGCCTTGCCGGCCGCGGCGGCGACCGGATTGCCGCCGAACGTGTTGAAATAGCGCGCCTTTGGGCCGAACTCAGCGATAACTTCGGGGCGCAGCACTATACCCGCCATCGGATAGCCGTTACCCATTGGTTTGCCGATCGTCACCATGTCGGGTGCAACGCCGTGGCGTTCGAAACCCCACATCGTTTCGCCCGTTCGACCGAAGCCGGGCTGCACCTCGTCGGCGATGAAGAGGCCGCCAGCCTCGTGGATCGCGTCCACCGCAGGCTTGAGAAAACCTCTCGGCCCTTCGAAGATGCCGTCGCTGGAAAAGATCGTATCCGTGATCAGCATCGCCGGCTTGATGCCGTGACGTTTGAGATCGGCGATTGCGGCGCGCACGTCGTGGCCGAATTTTACCGCAATCTGTTCGGGCGAGTGACGGTAGCTGTCCGGCGCGGGCACCGTGCGCACATGCGGGCCGAGCGTCACGGATTCGCCGAGCGAGGGCGAGAATTCGGCAACCGCGCTCGTCAGGCCGTGATAGGCGAGGTCCGTCGCGATGATGCCGGTGCCCCCAGTGACGAAGCGGGCGATGCGAACGGCGAGATCGTTCGCTTCACTGCCGGTGCAGGTGAACATGGCCTGGCTGAGCGCCTCGGGGAAGGTGGCCGTCAGTGCCTCGGCATAGGCGACGATCCCTTCGTGCAGGTAGCGTGTGTGAGTGTTGAGCACGGCCGTCTGCTTCGTGATTGCCTCCACGACGCGCGGATGGCAATGGCCGAGCGAGGCGACGTTGTTGTAAGCGTCGAGATACCGCTCGCCGGCCGTGTCGTACAGAAAGACGCCTTCGCCGCGGACAAGATGTAGCGGTTTTTCGTAAAACAGGCGGTAGGCGGGACCGAGCACTTTTTCTCGGCGCGCGATAAGCGCCCTCTCGCTCTCGTCTAGTCGGTCGAAGTCTGCACGCGAAAAAGCATTCACCATCGACATGATCAAGCCTCGGAAAGGTTGGGCGCGAGCCGTTTCAGCCCGGCCGGAGTGAGATCGACTATGTTCTGCAGGCCGCGGCATGCGGTAGCGTGATTGCGCATGATATAGGCCCGGTTCTCAGGAAAACGTGCGGAACGCCACTCCGCGATGATGATGGACATGGCGAGGCGGGAACGGGCGAGAAGCGGTAGTAGCTCGATTTCGGCCGGCTCCAGCGCGCGCGCCGACAGGAATCCTTCGAGGAAGGCGCCGGTGCGGGCGGCCCAGTTGTCGGTCGCAAGGTGATAGGAGAGGGCGACGGCAAGGTCATTGATCAAGGGCGCATGCACCATGTCGCCGAAGTCGATGATACCAACAACTTTGGTCGGCTCTGCCGGATCAAGCAGGATGTTGTGCGGATTGAAATCGTTATGGATGATCTGCCGGCGCTTGATCGCGGCGATCGCCGGCATCGAGCGTTCGAACTCGGCGAGTATGGCCTCCACCTGCGCTCGGCGCTCGATGCCGACATGGTCGAGCAGGGCGACAAGGTCGAGTGTATGAGAAATGTCCCACATCAACTTTCCGGCGGGCGGGCGCCCTTTGTAGTCTTCGAGACCCAGCCCAAGTTGTGCGAGCGCTCGGCCGACGTTGCGGCTCTGCGTCTCTGAGGCCGAGGTGCGGTACTGCAGTTCGCCGCCGAGGAAGGTCAACAGGCGCATGACGCGGGGGCCATCGGAGGTGGAAAGCGTATGGCTCGGCGCTCCGGTTTTCGTGAGCATGAGCCTTGGCACCGGGACATTGGGGGCCGCAGCCTCCAGATGCATTAGCGCACCATCCTGGAACTCAAGCGAGGCCGGGTCTTCGGCGGGATTGGCAATCTTGAGGATGAAGTCCTCTCCGTCCGAGCGGGTAAAAAGAAAGGTCTCGTCCCTTTCGCTTGAGAGCCGCCTGATCGAGCCGCTCGCGCCATAGACCTTCTTCACCGCCGCCTCCGCATCGGAAAGCGATGTCGCGCTCCATGTTGCCGACATGGAATCGGCGTTCTTGGCGGTGGGCGATGGCTCCGTCATGCTTGCTCCGTTGGCGCGGTCGCCCGCATTTCCGTCAATCTCTGCCCGTCAGCTGACCACGACAACGACGACATTGTCGCGCCGAGCCTTTCGGTGAATGATGTCTGCGACACGCCATACTTGAAACATAGCGAAAAAGATGCATCAAGTATCTTGTTATTCCATTTTTTGGACGAATTCTATGCCTCAATTCACGTCACTGGATCATGAGAACCTCAACAGCGTCGTTTATGGTGCGTTGTGCGATGCGCTTATCCAGGGCCGGTTCCAACCCGGCGATCGGCTGAAGATCCGGGCTCTGGCAGAGCAATTCGGCACAAGCGTTACGCCGATCCGCGACGCGATCCTTCGGCTTGCCAATGACGAGGCGATTATCTTCCGCTCGCCGCGTGACATCCGCATCCCGGGCTTGAGCGAAAACCGCTACCGCGAGATCCGCGCAATACGGGTGCGCCTGGAGGGACTGGCCGCGGAGACTGCGGCTCAGGTGGCGACGAGCGCGGATATCGAAGCGTTGGAGCGAATCTTGCGCGAAAACGAACAAGCAATCGAGGCCGGCGACCGACTGAAGGGTACGCAACTCAACCAAGCCTTCCACTTCCTGCTGCCGCAGATCGCCGGGCTGCCGGTGCTGAACAGCATCCTGCGGCGGCTCTGGCTGCGGATGGGACCACATATTTCCGATGCTTACATAGAGGGCGGACGGGCGATGATTGACCACCACTACCCGGTTGTCGAAGCCCTGAAGCGGCACGATCCCGCCGCCGCTTCGATGGCAATCGTCGACGACATCCTGCTCGGCGGCAAGCCGATCCTCGAGCGTATCGAACGGGGCAGCGAGCCGGAGGCGCGCCGGGCTTAACGTCGCTTGGAATAGGAGACTTGCAATTCATGGGCAGCCTATTACGATGCATCAAACATCAAAAGGAAGCGCTCCGATGACCGATGATTGCCGGTACATGTTGCTGACGGGGGCGAGCCGCGGGATCGGGCACGCAACTGTCAAGCTCTTTCAGTCGAAGGGCTGGCGCATTCTCACCGTTTCTCGCCAGTCCTTTTCCGAGGAATGTGCCTGGCCGTCCGCACGCGAGAGCCATATCCAGGCCGACCTTGCCGATCTCACGCAGATTGACCGCCTGGCTGCGACCGTGCGCGAGCGCCTACCGAACGGGCGCCTGCATGCCCTCGTGAACAATGCGGGCATTTCGCCGAAGGGACCGGGCAAGAGTCGCCTCGGTGTGCTGGATACCGATGCCGATGTCTGGACGCAGGTACTCAACGTAAATCTTGTGTCGACCGCTTTGATCGCCCGCGCGCTCATGCCGGAACTGGAATCGGCGAAGGGCTCGATTGTCAATGTTACGTCCATCGCAGGCTCTCGCGTCCACCCTTTTGCAGGCGTTGCCTATGCGGCGTCCAAAGCGGCGCTGGCCTCACTGACCCGCGAAATGGCGCACGAATTCGGCCAACGCGGCGTCAGGGCGAACGCCATCGCGCCGGGCGAGATCGAAACGTCTATCCTGTCGCCCGGAACCGATGAACTGGTGGCGGCGGAAGTGCCGATGCGAAGACTGGGCGAACCGCGCGAAGTCGCGGAGACCATCTACTTCCTTTGCACCGAGCCATCGTCCTACATCAACGGCGCGGAAATCCACATCAACGGAGGGCAGCACGTCTGACAACGGTCAAATCGGGAAAAACCCGTTGGCCTGCAATGACTAGAATGCATCCATCGGTTGAAACGTCCAAGGGAGAATGGGCGCAAAGACCGGTGAGGCCGCAGCCACCGCCGCAAACTGGACGGGGACAACGGTCTGCATGGGATCGTCATCGGAGCCGCAGCGGCTCTTTCACCAACGAAGAAAAGGGGAATGCCATGAAGACAATCTTTCAATCGGGTGTCCTGGCGGCGGCTGCCGTCGTTCTGTCGGCGGGCCTTGCTGTGCCGGTTTTCGCGCGAGATCTAACAGTCGTTTCATGGGGTGGAAACTATCAGGATGCCCAGCGCAACATCTACTTCAAACCGTTCTCCGAAAAGTCCGGCAAGCCAGTGCTCGACGAAGCCTGGGACGGCGGCATCGGCGTCATCCAGTCGAAGGTCAAGGCCGGCGCACCGAACTGGGATGCGGTGCAGGTGGAAGCCGAAGAACTGGCGCTCGGTTGTGCCGACGGTCTTTATGAAAAGATCGACTGGGACAAGATGGGCGGTAAGGACAAATTCCTCGAATCTGCTGTCAATGACTGTGGTGTCGGCGCCATCGTCTGGTCGACGGCCATCGCCTATGACGGCGACAAGCTGAAGGAAGGCCCGACTTCCTGGGCGGACTTCTGGAACGTCGAAAAGTTCCCCGGCAAGCGCTCGCTGCGCAAGGGCCCAAAATACACGTTGGAATTCGCGCTGCTCGCCGATGGTGTCTCCAAGGATCAGATCTATGACGTTCTCGGTACAGAGGAGGGGGTCGCCCGCGCCTTCAAGAAACTCGACGAATTGAAGCCTAACATCGTCTGGTGGGAATCGGGCGCACAGCCGTTGCAGTTCCTCGCATCGGGCGAAGTCGCTATGACTTCGGCATACAACGGCCGCATCACCGGCATCAATCGGTCGGAAGGCAAGAACTTCAAGGTCGTCTTTCCCGGCAGCATTTATGCCGTCGATAGCTGGGTCGTGTTGAAGGATGCGGAGAACAAGGAGGCTGCGCAGGACTTCATCGCTTTTGCGAGCCTGCCGGAAAACCAGGCGAAACTGCCGGAATTCGTGGCATACGGTCTGCCGAACAAGGAGGCCGCGTCCAAAGTACCGGCGGAATTCTCCAAGGACCTGCCAACCGATCCTGCCAACATGACAGATGCCATCTCGCTCAATGTCGATTTCTGGATCGACAATGCCGAGACGCTGACGCAGCGCTTCAACGCCTGGCTCGCCCAGTAAGAACATCCGTGGTGAAGGGCGCTCCACCGGGAGCGCCCTTTCCTGGATGGCTGGGTGCGTTTCTTGAGGACGCATCCTTCGCCTTTAGCGATGGAGTCTGCCGTGGCCGAATACATTCGATTTGACCGCATTACGAAATTCTACGGCCCGCTTTGCGTGGTTGAACATCTCGATCTCGGCATCGGGAAGGGGGAGTTCGTCAGCCTGCTCGGCCCGTCCGGCTCGGGCAAAACAACGCTTCTTATGATGCTCGCTGGCTTCGAGCAGCCGACCGCGGGCGAGATCCTTCTCGACGGAACTGCCATCAATAAGGTGCCCACCTACAAGCGGGACATGGGTGTTGTCTTCCAGAGCTACGCGCTCTTCCCGCACATGTCAGTCGGCGAAAACATCGCTTTTCCGCTCCAGATGCGGGGTATTGGCAAGGCGGGGATCGATGAGCGCGTCAAACGTGCACTCGACATGGTGCAGCTTTCAACCCTTTCCGACCGACGGCCCTCGCAGCTCTCGGGTGGCCAGCAGCAGCGCGTGGCGCTGGCCCGGGCGCTTGTCTTCGAACCGCGTGTCGTGCTGATGGACGAGCCACTCGGCGCGCTTGACAAGCAGTTGCGCGAGCAGATGCAACTCGACATCCGCGATCTGCACCGCCGCCTCGGCCTAACAATCGTTTTCGTTACGCATGACCAGTCCGAAGCGCTTACGATGTCGGATCGCGTCGCCGTCTTCAACAAGGGCAAGATCGAGCAGATCGGGACACCCCGCCAGGTCTACGACGAGCCGGCGACGCGCTTCGTCGCCGAATTCATCGGCGAGACCAATCTCGTCGAAGGTGTCGTGGAAACCGTGCAAGGCGCGGAAGCGACTGTGCGTCTTCGTTCGGGGGCACAAATTGTGTCGGCGGTTTCCGGCAGCGTCGCTTCCGGCCAATCCGTCTTTCTCTCCATCCGTCCGGAACGGGTAGATCTCAGCGAGACGCGCAGTGAGGGTCGAAACGTCTTGGAAACGGAAGTTACGGATTCCGTTTATCAGGGCGATCATTTGCGCGTGCAGTTGCAGAACGCCACTCACCCGCTGATCGCCAAACTCGGCAGAAGGTCGCGCGAGTTTCCGCCAGGCACCAAAGTCTTTGCGGCGTTTTCGGCCGGCGATTGTCGGGTCATTGCGCCATGAGTGGAGTCTCCTCCCGCACTGGACGATCGCTGCTTCTTCTGGCGCCGCTGCTCTTTTTCCTCATCGGCTTCTTCGTTTGGCCGCTCTTCAGCATGATGGCGCAGTCCGTGTCGGATCCGGCCGTGTTGCGGCTGCTGCCACGCAGCGCGGAAGTTCTGGCCGATTGGGACCGTAAGTCTCCACCCACCACACCCATGCAGATGGCGCTGATGGAGGACCTGAAGTCCGTCGACGACGATCAGGCGCTTGGTGACATGGTGCGGCGTCTCAACAGCGCCCGCTCCGGGTTTCGCACGCTGATGGGCAAGACGACGAGTGCACTGAAAGATACGGCGAACCCACCCGCCGACCTCGTTTCCATCGACAAACGCTGGGAGAAGCCGGAGTTCTGGCTGGCGATCGCAGATGCGCTCTCGCCCTATACCGACCGCAACCTGCTTGCCGCCGTCGATCTTGGTCGCAATGCGGCTGGTGATATCGAGCATCTGCCACCAGACCAGTCCGTCAACGCCGTGATCCTCATGCGCACCTTCTGGATAGCCGCGCTCGTCACCTTCGCATGCGCCTGTATCGGCTTTCCGTACGCAATCATCGCCGCTTCGCTCGAGGGTTGGAAGCGTGATCTGATGCTTGGCGCGGTGTTGTTGCCGCTGTGGACGTCGCTTCTGGTGCGCACCGCGGCCTGGTTCATCCTGTTGCAGGAGCAGGGTCTCATCAATGATCTCCTGCGCGCCATCGGCCTCATAGATGCGCCGCTGACGCTGATCTTCAACCGCACCGGCGTCATCATCGCCATGACCCATGTGTTGTTGCCGTTCATGGTGCTGCCGATCTATTCCGTGCTCATCACCATCCCGAAGAACTTGATGCCGGCCGCCGCCTCGCTCGGCGCGCGCCCGCTGCGCGCTTTCCTGCGAGTGCTGCTGCCGCTAAGCCTCAGGGGTGTGGCGTCCGGCGCTCTGCTAGTGTTCATCTCTGCGATTGGCTATTACATAACGCCGGCGCTGATTGGCGGACCGGGCGACCAGATGATCTCCTCGATCATCGCCTTTTACGCCACGGGATCGGCGAATTGGGGCATGGCCGGTGCGCTCGGGGTCGTACTCCTGGTCGCAACTCTACTGCTCTACAGCGTCTACTCACGGCTCTCCAGCGACGAAGTTGGGGGGCGGTGACCATGCCGATAAAAATCGCCAAGGCCACCTTCGCCACGCTGACGATCCTCTTCCTCGTCGCGCCACTCATTGCCATCCTGCCGCTCGCCTTCACCTCGAGCGTGATCCTCACCTATCCGATCCCGTCGTGGTCCCTACGCTGGTTTGAGGAACTCTTCTTCGCGGACGCCTGGCGGCGGGCAATCGTCAACAGCCTGATCATCGGCACGGGCACGACCTTGCTCGCAACCGCGCTTGGTACGGCCGCGTCGCTCGGCCTGCGCAACCGCCTTCTTCTCTTTCGCGGTTCGATGCGCACACTTTTCCTGCTGCCCATGGTGGTGCCGGCCGTCGTGCTGGGGGTCGGCATGCAAATGCTGCTGGCGGGTTTTGGCCTTACCAACAGTTACATGGGCGTGATCATCGCCCACACGGTCGTTGCGGTGCCCTTTGTGGTCGTGAGCGTCACCGGCGCGCTTGCCGGCATCGACCAGCGCGTCGAGCTTGCGGCCCAGAGCCTCGGTGCTTCGCCAACCACGGTGTTCCGCCGGGTCACCCTGCCGCTCGCCATGCCGGGCGTACTCTCTGGCGCGGTGCTCGCCTTTGCGACGTCGTTGGACGAAGTCGTCCTCACGCTCTTCGTCGCAGGCCCGAACCAGCGGACGTTGGCGCGGCAGATGTTTTCCAGCATCCGTGAAAACATCAGCCCTGCGATCGCTGCGGCGGCCTTCCTCTTCATCGCGGGGACGGTTTTGATCGGGCTCGTTGTGGTTGTGTCGCGGTCCTTGATTGCGAAGCGGCGCTAGGAGACGGGAAGCACAGCGCTCCCAGCATCTCACCGCAGACGGTGTCGAACTCTGCAGGATTGCGGTGCGGCGGCTTGCATTTCCCGGACGCAGTACGTGACCTCCGCAGAGGCATAGGTCTCAGCCAGCAGGAGTTTGCCGAGATCGTCGGCCTCACTCGTCGGCAGATCGCGGAAATAGAAGTTGGCGGTGCGAACCCAAGGTTGGAGACACTGGAGAAAGTCGGCCGGGGGGCTTGGTCGTTGGCTTCGTGGCGAAGCCAGAGACCCTAGTCTGCTAGCCTCGGAATACACGGTTTGAATTCCGTCCGATTAAAAGTGAAATCTCGTCTAAATCAAAGTGGGGCTCACCCACGTTCACAACCTTCACATTCGCCGGATTAAATTGATGCTCAAGCGGAACGCTAAGTACGGGGCATCCGATCCCATCCCCTTTCGGATGTTGAAGGTCCTGCCACGGCCCTTTTTCCGCGCTTCCCGTGACGCGAATTCCTACTTTCCCCCACAGCGCGGCGCTATGCTGAAAGCTCTGATACGCTTCATCCCCGGCTCGTTTGCAATGCTGTCACAGCTTCGCCGTCCTACCCATCTTCACTGACATGAATTCCGATCCAACCTTGCAGATGGTTTCCGCACCGCGCCTGACGGGAGAAGACGTGCTTTTCGTGCTCTCCTTCTCGGGCCGAACGAGCTATCTTATTTCGAACATCGAGATTGCCAAGAAGGCCGGCGCACGTATAGTTTCCATCTCTCCGGGCGGCTCCATCGTCGCCTCCCTCGCCGATGGAAGCATCAATCTCAACGCCTACCGCGCCTCGACCCATCCGCTCATCGTGCCGACCGGCCGCGCCCCGATGTATGTGATGCTCGACGTGCTTTTTGCCCTGCTCGCGCGCAAGTGCGAGGCAGACACGCTATGAACCGGATGCAAGGACAATCGACATGGAAACGACCTTTTCGCCAGTGCTGACCGTTTGCGGGATCGACGAACTACCGGGCCAGAGCGACAGGAAGGTGACCCACGTCCTGTCGATCGTCGATCCGGAGCTGCCGGAACTTGAGGCGTTTGGCGGTTACGGCGCCCATCACCGCACGACCTTGCGCTTCCACGACATCATTGCAGCCGTACCTAACCGGGTGATGCCGCGCCCCGACCATGTCGAGGCGATCCTTCGCTTCGGCAACGACTTCCTGGAGCGCGCAGATAAGCAGGCGTCGAGCCACGTTCTGGTGCATTGCCATATGGGCGTGTCGCGATCGACCGCCGCGATGCTGGCCCTGATGGCGCAGGCAAACCCGGACGAGCCGGGCGAGAGCCTGTTTGCCCGTCTTGTCGCCATCCGTCCGCAGGCCTGGCCGAACTCGCAGATGATCGGCTTTGCCGATGAACAGCTCGGCCGCGGAAGCGACCTCACCACGGCGCTGCGCCGCCATTACGGTCGCGAGGCGGAGTTGAAGATGGCCATGCTCGGCTGACGTCGACCGCTGGCTCGTAGACCTTTTGAAGGATCTTTCGTGGCCGTTCGATGATCATGCGATCCGCGAGCTTGAAGGCGGCCCCGCCCTCTGCGGCCGCGACCTCAGCTGCGTCGCGCACCGAGCGGGCCTAGGCGTCTCGCTGACGCCGCCACATACCCAGGCATCGACTAGTCGCATGTTCTCGATCAGATCAGGCGAGCAATCGACGCTGACGAGAGGGCGCGTTTAGAAAGGGAAGGGGCTCTTTTCGGGAGCCACCATTGGGTGGGGGAGCACGGCTCCCACATCGTCAGCGCCGCCCACACTTTCGCCCGCGTGTATATAACGTCATGGTGACGCGGGCGGCTTGCGGTTGGGATGCTCGCATCGTTTGATGCAGTTTATCGTCTCTGACGCGGTGACCGCTTCTTTTGCGCGACTCCTTAGCGAAATCGACCTTCTTCGGAACGTCGGTCGCCGTGCCATCAGCCCTTCGAGGCGAGATCGAGCAACTTCGCTCGCAGAAGATCATCACCTTCTCATGCCAGAACCTCGGCCTGTAGCGAGCCCATTTTCTCAGAGATGTTCGAGACCCATGCTGTCGGCAACATCCACATCGGCCGCCTGTTGGAGAGGCAGGCAAATGGGAGGCGGCTCATCACCAGGATCAGTACCCCGTATTTGAGCGGAGCTGCTTGCCGGGGGCGTGGGCCCGGTTGCTGAAT
>NZ_JBYTDX010000003.1:0-1090000 GCF_058791875.1 Ensifer sp. EB106-05-01-XG146 | reverse complement strand
GCTTTACACTGGCATTCGTGTCGGCATGTGTAGGATAGGTGGTAGGCTTTGAAGCAGGGACGCCAGTTCTTGTGGAGCCATCCTTGAAATACCACCCTTATCGTCATGGATGTCTAACCGCGGTCCGTTATCCGGATCCGGGACAGTGTATGGTGGGTAGTTTGACTGGGGCGGTCGCCTCCGAAAGAGTAACGGAGGCGCGCGATGGTGGGCTCAGACCGGTCGGAAATCGGTCGTCGAGTGCAATGGCATAAGCCCGCCTGACTGCGAGACTGACAAGTCGAGCAGAGACGAAAGTCGGTCATAGTGATCCGGTGGTCCCGCGTGGAAGGGCCATCGCTCAACGGATAAAAGGTACGCCGGGGATAACAGGCTGATGACCCCCAAGAGTCCATATCGACGGGGTTGTTTGGCACCTCGATGTCGGCTCATCGCATCCTGGGGCTGGAGCAGGTCCCAAGGGTTTGGCTGTTCGCCAATTAAAGCGGTACGTGAGCTGGGTTCAGAACGTCGTGAGACAGTTCGGTCCCTATCTGCCGTGGGTGTAGGAATATTGACAGGATCTGTCCCTAGTACGAGAGGACCGGGATGGACATATCTCTGGTGGACCTGTTGTCCTGCCAAGGGCATAGCAGGGTAGCTATATATGGAATGGATAACCGCTGAAGGCATCTAAGCGGGAAACCAACCTGAAAACGAGTATTCCCTTGAGAACCGTGGAAGACGACCACGTTGATAGGCTGGGTGTGGAAGTGCGGCAACGCATGAAGCTTACCAGTACTAATCGTTCGATTGGCTTGATCGTTCCCATTGCTCATGCTCATCTTCAGATGAGCGACGTGTTCAAAACAAAACGAGTTGGCTCGACCAACTCACCAGCTTCTCAATCCGGTTTGCGTCCGCTAGACGCAAATCTTGCGCTTTGCCGACCTGGTGGTTCTGGCGGGGTGGCTGCACCCGTTCCCATTCCGAACACGGCCGTGAAACGCCCCAGCGCCGATGGTACTTCGTCTTAAGACGCGGGAGAGTAGGTCGCTGCCAGGTCTGCAAAGCGCAAGATAAAATCCGGAAAACAAAGATCACCTTCTCTTCATGCCTCGGCCCAGCCGAAACACGGGCCGCCCTCAAGCGGCCCTTTTGTTTTGCTAAGCTCGGAACAGACAAACAACGGGATTTTGCCTCCGGCAAAACCCGGAATAAGCGGATAAACCGCAAAGCGGTTTACCGCGATGGCGCGGGGTGGAGCAGCCCGGTAGCTCGTCAGGCTCATAACCTGAAGGCCGCAGGTTCAAATCCTGCCCCCGCAACCAAATCAAAAAAAGCCCGCATGGAGAAATCCGGCGGGCTTTTTGACGTTTGAACGGCGCACACAGGGGCGACCCTCATCGGGTGGAGAGAGGCGGCGGCGGTGGCATCGTCGAGCCCGGACCCAGAGAGCGCTGGACCATGACGCTATCGGCCCAGCGCCCGTAACGATAAGCAACACCCGGAAGCAGGCCGACGCGTACGAAGTTGAAGCGTTCGTGCAAAGTGAGGGAGGCGACATTGTCGGCGTCGATGTAGCCGATCATCTGGCGAAAGCCGGCTGCGGCGCAGGCGTCGATCAGGCCCCGCATGAGCAGACGTCCGACGCCTTGACCGAGATGCTCGTGGTGAACATAGATCGAGTGCTTGACCGTGTAACGGTAGGCGGGGCGCTTGCGAAACAGCACGACATAGGCGTATCCGACCACCACGCCCTCGTTGACCGCGACGAGATGGGGCAAGCGGCGGCTTTTCAGGTTCTTCCGCCGCTCGCGAAGGTCGTCCGGCTGTGGTGCGTCGCCCTCTTCGACACCCTCTTCTATGCCGCGTCGGATGTGCCGGCGATAGATGGCCAGCATGGCATCAACGTCGCTCTCCCGCGACGGGCGAATGATGATTGTTTCATCCTGCGGCATGAGGGGTCACGAAACTCCAAAATTCTATTCAGCGACGACGTAGGTATGAAGGCGTATGCGGCCCGACGCGTCGGTTTGGCGGTAAAGGCCCTGGATCTCGACGTCGAAGCCGGGGAAAGTGTTGAAGCAGGTTTCGAACATCTTGAGATAGTCGATCATTGGCTGAGCGCGCTCGGTCAGTCGCTCGCCCGGCACGATTGTGGCGATCCCCGGCGGATAGACGACAAAAGGTGTCGTTGCGATCCGCCCGGCAATGGCGTCGATCGGCAGAAAGTCGACGCCGTTGCGCACAAGGCAGCGCGCCGCGTCGTGGGGTGAAAGGGCGATATCCGGCAGATGCTCTTCGGAAAACTGCTTGGCCTGCAGCGCGCTGACATTGGCGTCACGGAAGAATCGATGCATCTCGCCGCACAGATCACGCAATCGCACCCCCGCGTAGCGGCCAGGGCGGCGGCGATAGAACTCCGGGATGACCTCTTCCAGAGCTGCGTTGTCGTCGTGAAGCCGTTTGAATGCGACGAGGCCGCTGATCAGTGTGCCCGCCTTGCTTGCCTCGACGCCGGGCGTGAGCAGAAACAGCAGGGAGTTGAGATCGTTTTTCTCTGCGACGATACGGTTCTCGCGCAAGTACTGCGCAACGATCGGGGCGGGAATGCCGTGCTCTGAATATGCGCCCGTTGCCCTGTCAAAACCTGGCGTCAGCAGCGTGAGCTTGTTGGGATCGGTCATCGCGAAGCCCGGCGCCATATCGGAAAAGCCGTGCCATGCAGCCCCCGGGGTGAGGTGCCAGAAGGCCGGATTGGTGGCGAGCTGATCGGTGGCGACGCTCTCCCATGGCACGTCGTGTACCGCTGCGGGGCTTGCCACATCCGGCATGGCCACGCGGTCCGGCACGAAGGGCTCGAAGAACCAGCGGCGCTCGGGCCGACGCTCCTTTTCCTCGAACTCCCTACGCACCGCCCGTATTTTCTTGCGAAGCTCGATGCCGAGCCGGATCGTATCGTCCCACAGCACTTCGCCGGAACGACCCTTCATCATCTGCGCGCCGACATCGAGGGATGCGAAGAGCGGATAAAAAGGCGACGTCGAAGCGTGCTGCATGAAACTCTCATTGAAGCGTCGGTGCTCGACCCGGCGCTTCTGGCCGGTAATGTGCCGATCCTTCATGTGGATCTGCGATGCCTGCGAAAAGCTCGCAAGCTGCTTGTGCGTGGATTGCGTGGCGATGATGCCCGGTGCCTCGGGTCCGAGTTCGGCAAGGCCCATGGCAAAACGACCGGCATAGAGCGGGTGAAATTTCATGAAGCCCGCCCAGGCCTCGTCGAACAGGATGTAATCGCACAGATGGCCGATGGCTTTCAGGATCATCTCGGCATTGTGGATCGTGCCGTCATAGGTGCACTGTTCCACCACCGCCACCCGAAACGGGCGCTGTTTCTGCCAGGCATCCGGGTCCTTGACCAGCGGGTGGGCGCGGATGCGTTCGCGCAGCGCCTCCTCATTGAGCGCGCCTAAATCCATGGGGCCAATGAGCCCATGGGCATTTCTGGCGGTCGGCACATAGACCGGGATGCCGCCGGAGATCATCAGCGCGCCGTGATGGGCCGCCTTGTGATTGTTACGGTCAAACAGCACCAGGTCGCCATCGGTGACCAGGGCGGAAAGCGCAACTTTGTTGGAAGTCGAGGTGCCGTTAAGGACGAAGTAGGTCTTCTCCGCGCCAAAAATCTTGGCGGCTTCCTTCTGGGCGGCGAGCGCCGGCCCTTCATGGGTCAGGAGATCGCCGAGATCGAGCACGGAATTGTCAAGATCATCGCGAAAGACCGCTTCGCCCAGATGCTCCATGAACACGCGGCCGACCGGGCTGCGGCTGTAGAACACGCCGCCGTTGTGTCCGGGGCAGGTCCAAAGCTGGTTGCCTTCCTCGGCGTAATCCACCAGCGCGCCAAAGAAAGGCGTCTTCATCGTCTCGGCATATTGCTTGAGGCGGCTGATGAGGTTTTTCGCGATGAAGGCAGGCGTCTCTTCGGATAGAAAGACATAGCCGTCGATGAAGTCGAGCACTTCGACCGGTACGTCCTCAAAGCGCTTGCGCCGGATCAGAAGGATGATCGGGAATTCGAGACCGCGTCGGCGCATCAGATTGATGAGGGAGGCGGTCTTGCCTTCCATGCCTTTCTTGCCCCAGTCAACCATCATGCAGCCGATGGCCGCGTCCGTCTGGACGGCGATTTCCGCGTCCTCAAGGCTCCGTGCGCGGACCACCTCGAAACCAGACCGCTCGATCTCCTCGACAATCTGCTTGTACCTGGCCCCCTCGAGATCCTCGTTGTCGAAGGCGGGTGTCGCGAACAAAAAGGTGAAGCGTCTGAAGTAATCCATCTGTGCCTCCGCCATTTACACGAAGCGAGTTGTTCGTGCGTTTCGTGACGATGTTGTGACGGCGGCTCTGGTTGGACGCGATCTGTGAGCCGCAGAAGGTTGCGGAACGCCCGATGCGCTCTTGAAGTTCCACTGCGGCAAGGCGCGCGCGAAGGAATACCGACCACGGGTCGGACGTCCCTTCAATGCCCGACCAAGGCGAGCGGATCGCCGCTGCTAGCAGCAAGGGTTCCTATGAGGCATGCAAGTCGCGCGATATCGGAGCGCCCAGGCAAAATCCTTCGAACTGCGCGGTAAAACCTTCGCGCTCAGGAGAGCAGGCCATGACACCGATCCGTGCGTCTTCACCGGAGAATGGACATAACCGCGCCATCTGCCACGGACCATCGCCAAGGTGAAACTGGACCCTGAGCGCTGCCTCGTGCCGCGTCAGCCGGATATGCACTTCGGCGTTCGGCTGCGCTTGCGCAAGCGGGATTACGGACCAGTCCGACGTTCCGTTCGTGACGACAACTGAGAAATGCATCAAGCCGTCGGTGAACTCTATGCCGGTCTTGAGCCAGTGTGTTTCGTCGATAATCAGCATCAGCCCGGCTTGATCGTAGAGCTCGCGATAATCACCGCGCACGACCACCGATGCGGTAAAATCTCCGCTCACCGCCTGCAGTCTGGCATGACCGGAATGGCGCCTGAAGCCATAGAAGGTTGTCTGCCAGAAGTCGGTATTCGCCTCCGTTTTGAGGGTTAGCACGCCATTTTCGACGTTCCAGTTTCGAGGCTCATTCAACCAGGTAAAATCCGTCAAAACTCCCTCCAGCCTTACGATCGGCACGCAGGACGCACCCACCATTGCAGCACATCTATGGCCGAAGCAGGCGTCCGTAAAGGTTTCTGCGCGAAAGGTCGCCACGCCTTTGTGGGCGACTTGTCGGCCGGAGGCGCAGCCTTCACCTGCATTCGTAGCGCCGGCCGTCACGCCCAATGAATGTTCCGCTGCGCGGGTCATAGGAGCGGTAGCGCGCAAGGCACCGCGCATCGCGATCGTTGCGCCGATAAGCTTCCGCCTCGCGCTTCCGCTCGGCTTCCTGTGCCGCACCGATAATGATGGCACCGAGGGCCAAACCGATCGCGCCGGCGGCCAAACCAGCCTTCATATCCTTCTTGTCGTGTTTTTCCTGGCGCTCGCGCCACCGATCGCGCCGCGCCTCCTCACAACGCCACCGGTCTCTTCCGTGAAGGTCCCGACAATGGCGCCAACCTCCATCGTAATCGTCAGCAAGGACGGTTGGAGCTGCAGGCACAGTCGCGCCCAAAGCTGCGGTCAGCGCGAGAACCTTACCGAAGACCGACGCACGCATGGGACATACTCCTTCAAATATCGAATCGACTGTTCAGGAGTCTTGGGGCCACGCGTTGCGAGAACATTGCGGCGAAGCACAGGGTTAAGCCGTCGCGGCCAAGCGATTGCTTGAGCTCGATCTTGGCCACGGATGCGGATCAGAGCGGCGCGTCGGGATCGGTGTATTGGGTCACCCATGCCGGAGGCTCTTCCTCCTTGCTTCCATCCACCTTGAGGTCCCGCTCCCTTGCCCAGCGATACCCCCATATTGGTCCGAACTTGGTGGCAAATTGAGGCGGCTGCCTGTACGCCGGGTGGGCTTGCGCCTCATCAAGGGAGACGAAGCGGTAGCTCGTACTTCTGAAAAGCCCGAGTATTCGATCGATGGTGGCCGCATTGATGCGATTGGCATGAAGCAGGAGAATGCCGGGCGGTTCGCACCCGAGGACCTTGCGGTTCAGATCCGCATAATACGCAATCTCGACGCGGCTATAGTCTATGTAAGCGTCTTCGATCCTTCGGACCATCGCCGTATCGGATCGCGCCAATGCCCGTTCATATGCAGCATCAAACACATAATCCGACGTATCGATGGTGGATGCCGCGAGATGATAACCGCGTTCGCCAAGTACCCGTTCGAACGCCTCGCGACGTTGATCCGTGTCTCCGAGGTGATTGTAGGGAAACCGGAAGAACCGAAGGGTTCGGCCGGCCTTTTCCACCATCGGCCGAATGGTCGCCTCTCCGTCAATCACTTCGCAACGAAACGCATCGACGTCCAAGGTATTGCTATCGGGGTGGTTCGCACTGTGATTGCCAAGTTCGAATTGGCCAGTGTTCCACGGTTCCAACAGTGTCTGACCGATCTCACCCAGCGCCTGCACACGCCGTTCGACGACAAACCCGATAGCGGGAACGTTACGAACGGCGAGACCGGCCAGAATGGCTTCGTTCGTGGCCCTCGCGAGCGCAGAGAGTTCCTGCCCTCCCGCATCGCCTGCGCGGGTATAAGGGAGATCGTCGAACGTGATGGCAACCGTTCTGTCGTGCGGAGAAGGGCAAACGGGTTCGATCGCCTGCGACCGGGCCGGATCTGCCGGTGTCAACAGCAGCACGAGACCCGCCATCACCAGTCTCGTGCGCATTCCATTTCCTCGCTTGGTTTCTCTTTCTGCGCGCGGAGTGCCGTTTTGCGTCGTGTCGCTGTCACAAATGCTCAAGGCCGTTTCGCTCCCTGTTTGAAGTGCGCGGCTTCATGCCGAGCACCGGCCTTCGCCAATCTTCCGTTGATTGGCGAGATCACAGCGCCCGGATTGCCTCAACATTGCGTATGATCCGACAAGCCCAACGACGGTCGCGATCAAACGTGGTAGCTCGCCGTCGTCCACGGCCATTCCACCGCGTGAAAATGCTACCCCCTTCAGGCACGGTAGCGAGCGCCGCCAGGTCTGCCCATCGTTCGACCAGGTCTGACGACCTCGTCCAGACGGTTGCTGTCGGGTCGCATAGAGCTTGATTGCGATCGCCTCGGAGTGGATAAACGCCGGCAAGCCATAGGGAGATTCCTTGCCATGAGAGCACTTGTCCAGCGCGTTTCATCTGCGCGTGTCACGGTAGACGGCGCGGTCACGGGAGAAATCGCCAGCGGCCTGTTGGTGCTCGTGTGTGCGATGAAGGG
The DNA here is from genome assembly GCF_058791875.1 of Ensifer sp. EB106-05-01-XG146. Taxonomy (NCBI): domain Bacteria; kingdom Pseudomonadati; phylum Pseudomonadota; class Alphaproteobacteria; order Hyphomicrobiales; family Rhizobiaceae; genus Ensifer; species Ensifer sp. EB106-05-01-XG146. The sequence continues at coordinate 1,082,661 of NZ_JBYTDX010000003.1, read as the reverse complement.
CGACACCGAGAAGGAAAGCGAATGGCTGGCGCGCAAGATCGTCAACCTGCGCATCTTCAGGGACGATCAGGATCGCATGAACCGTTCCCTGGTCGACGTGGGCGGCTCAGCGCTCGTCGTCAGCCAGTTTACCCTGGCCGCAGAGACGAAAGGCAACCGGCCAGGCTTTTCTACGGCCGCGCCGCCGCAGGAGGGTAAACGCCTCTATGAGCATTTCTCTGCACAAGTCTCGACCCTTGGCGTTGCTGTTGCGAATGGCGTCTTCGGCGCGGACATGCGGGTGGAACTGGCCAATGATGGTCCTGTAACGATCTGGTTAGATACGGCGGCCGGTTGATCGGTTTGGAGTGCGCGAGGACGCGCATCAAAGAAAAGCGGCCGACCGAGGTCTCCATGACCAGGGGTAGCCCATCGCGCGAGCGTCAGGATGGCTGCGCGATGGCCTCGTTCATTTGGGCCTGCTGACCGTAGAACACGCGAATGGCAAGAACGACACCAGCGATGAGCACCGCGACGCCGGCTGCCTCCATCATCGTTGGCCAACGTGCATGGACAACAAGTCCGCCAATTACGCCGAAGGCCGTTTCGGACACGATCAGCTGTGCCGCGAGCGCAACAGGAAGCGTCCTCGACGCGACATTCCAAGCCCACACCCCGCACACGGTCGCCATCAGTGCCAGCGACGTTCCCCATAGATAGAGGGAGCCGGCGGCTTCCCAACCGAAACCGAGCATCGGAAGCTGGAAAAGGTCCATTGCCGCACCGACCGGGTAGAAAACCAGCATCTGGAGACCACCGCCGATCAGGATCAATGCGGACCATATGCCCGACGGCATCGCCGGGCGGATTGCGAGCGCTGCCTGATTGGCGATCGCGAACCATACCCATAGACCGACCGCGGCCAGAGCAAGCGGAATACCAATCCAAAGCGAGCGAACGGAACCGAGACTATCTGCGGTGAACGCCGTGCCGTTGACCAGCACGAGACCGATCGCCACCAGTGCAAGCGGTGTCATCAAGAAGCGCCATGGCAGTGACGCCTGACCCCGGTTTCCAATGACGGCAAGCACAATCGGAACCAGGCCAAGGAAGGCAGGCGCAATGACCGGGCCGGCGTAGATTGCCGCTCCCGTTACCGTCAGGAAGTAGCCGACATAGCCGATGAAGGCCAATCCCGTGGCAGCCATGGCGTTTTGGAACGTCAGGTGGCGCAATGCCGTCTTACGTTCTGAAAACAGAATGAAGACCCCAACCGTCGCCGAGACCACATGCCGGATAAGAGCAAAGTCGAACGTGGAGAAGTCGCCGATTATGAACGGCACGACGAAATTGAGGGAGAAGGCAAAGGCTGCAAAGAGCGCGGCAAACACGCCGACCGAAAACTGCCTGTTCATCATGAGCATAGCCTCACAGTTCTGATCGAGCTTTGCCGATTTTTCGTTGCCAAGCTCCGTTTCCACGATCCTTAAAGGGATAATCCTTCCCTTCACGCGCTTCGACGCATAAGTTCGCAAGAGGGTTTTCGAAAAATAGAAACATGAACTGGAACGATGTCCGCTACTTCCTTGCAGTGACACGCCAGGGCGGCCTCACCGGCGCTGCGCGTGAAGTGAAAGCGAGCGCTTCGACGGTGGCGCGACGGATAGAGACCCTGGAATACGCTCTGAAGACGCGCCTGTTCGAGCGCCGGCCGGACGGCTACGAGCTCACTGACGCAGGCCGGGCGATGGTCGAGAAAGCAACGGCGATTGAAACTGCCATGCGCGAACTGGAAGGCAGCTTCTGCGGCCAGGACGGGCGCGTCTCGGGGGCGGTTAGGATTATCACCGTCGACACGCTCGCACATCACCTGCTGATGCCAAACCTGCCTGCTTTGCAGGAAGCCTATCCCGATCTTTCGTTGGGCGTTTCGGTCAACGCCACGTCCTTCGCCCAGATTCCACAGCGAGAGACGGATATCGGCCTTCGGCTCTGCCGCCCTGAACAGGGCAACTATGTGGTACGCCGGATCGGCACGATCGCGTTCGGTCTCTACGCGTCGAAAGCCTATCTTGAAAGCCACCCGATCCGGGAAGATCACTTGCCGATTACCGGCCATCGGCTGATTTCGTGGGGCGATCCCCTGTCGTTCCTTGTCCTGCCCAAGACCCTGCGCTCGTGGGTCGAAAGCGGCGCCGCCAACCTGACGGTCGATACGATGCAGGCGCAGGTGCTCGCGATGAAGGCCGGCAACGGCCTTGGCGTATTGCCATGCATCCTCGCGGACACAGACGAGGGACTTGTCCGCGTCAAACCCGACCTTTGCAGGCAGGAGGAAGCCATTTGGCTTGTCGTTCATGAAGGGGTCCGCGACACCAAACGCATTCGTGTTGTTGGCGATTTCCTCGAGACGATCGTGAAGCAAGGCCAGCGCGCACTTTCCGGTCGGGATTCGGAACAACTGCAGGTGAAGTGACGCATCGGGCCAATTTCACCTCTCTGGGGCCCATGCCGATAACGAACTGGGGACGTGCTTTGATCACGCCCCCAGACCAGAGTGCCTAGTTGTCTAGGGCTGCCTGTGGTGTATTGCGGAAACTTATGGCCATGCGATTGTAGGCATTCATCAGGCCGATCGCGATCGTGAGATCCGTGAGTTCGCGCTCGGAGAACACGGCGCTTGCAGCCTCAAAGGCTTCGTCGGGCACGCCCGTCTCAGCGACGCGTGTTACGGTTTCGGCCCAGGCAAGGGCAGCTTTTTCACGACCATCGAACAGATTGCCAGCCTCCTTCCAGGCTTGCACCAAGGCGATCTTCTCGATCTGCTGCCCCTTCTTCAGCAGTTCGCGGGTGTGCATGTCGAGGCAGTAGGCGCAATTATTGATCTGCGAGATGCGCAGATAGACCAGTTCGACCAGCGCGGCGGGAAGTCCGCTTTGCAGGATGTAGCCATAGACGCCGCCGAGCGCTTTGACGCCGGCAGGTGCGATCTGATTGTAGTCGAGACGTTTGCTCATTCGTTTGCTCCTTGGGCTGGTCTTATCGGATGGGAGTGGTCAGTTCTTTTTCGTCGCTGTCGGCGACAAAGACCGCGAGCAGCTTTGCCGACTTGGTCTTGCTGGCATTGCGGCTAACGAGATGCCTGGACGCCGGAGGCTCGTACCAGCTCTCGCCAGCGCGGTAGGTCTGCGTCGGACCATCGTTCACCTTGGATTCTATTTCTCCTGAGAGAACGTAGGCAAAGATGAAGGACGATTTTGCGTGGCTGTGAGGGGCTGACGTACCGCCGGGAGGATAATCAACGATCAGCGTCGTCAGGGTCTTGCCCGGTATGTTGGGTATTTCTTTCGCAAAGTGGGGCGTAACGACGTCGCCCGGATCATGCGCAGCCGCGGGCATTGCCGAAGCGATTGCAAGCGATATGGCGGCCAGGAATTTTCGAGCTTTCATGGTGGTAACTCCGTGATGAGAACTGGAATAAGCGAGCCCGCACGCGATTGGGGGCGGGGCGACGGGCTCGCCTTAGCGAAAGATCATCAGGCGACAACGATACGCAGCGGGTCCGCGGCCGCGAGCGCCGTGGTGCGATCGGCAATCGGGGGATAGATCCACGTGGTGTTGATCGTCGTCTTCAACTTTTTGGCTTCGGCGCCGGACAGCTTGATCTGGCGGTCCCAGCCCTCGGTGTAAACGGCGCCCCATGGACCGAGGTCGAGGCAGGTAACATACTTCTCCTGGCTGTAGGGGATCGGAGCGACGCCCAGGAGATCAGCGGCGACGTTGTGACCGGACGAGCGCCCGAGGTTCTGGGCGTGCTGACAGCTCATCATCGTTCGGTTTCCGAGATCGTCCGTCGCGGCACAGGCAACGTCGCCCGTTGCAAAGACGTTTTCTTGTCCAATGACCTTGAGATTCCGGTCGACGTGAAGCCGTCCGAACGAGTCCTTGTTCGCGTCGATCTGACTGGTGATCGGGTTGGCGCGGGCGCCAGCCGTCCAGATAACCGTGGCCGCCTCGATGCGTTCTCCGGTCGACAGGCTCACGCCGCTCTCATCGATGGCGACGATCGGCGCGCGCAGATAGGTTTCGACACCCAATTCCAAGAGGGCCTGCTCGATAACTGGGCGGGGGCCGGGGCCTAGATCTGGTCCGATCGCAGGGCCTCGCTCAACGATGACGACGCGGATCTTGGCGGTGTCTCCAAGTGCGGCGCGCAAACGATGCGGCATTTCGGCTGCCGTTTCGATGCCGGTAAACCCGCCGCCAGCGATGACGACAGTGTTGCGGGCATGGGTTTCGGGAAGCCGACCCAGGTCGGAAATGTGATCCTCGAGCGTGGCTGCATCGGCAAGCTGGTCGACATTAAAGGCGTGGTCGAGCCCGGGAATGTCCGGGCGGAAGAGGACGCTGCCCGTTGCAAGGACCAGTTTGCTGTAGGTGATCGTGCTATGCCGACCATCTTCATCCTGATAGGTGACGACGTTGTCTGTCGTCGAAATGCCGGTTGCATAGCCCTTGATAAAGCGTACGCCTGCATTGGCGAATATCTCTGACAGGGGCGCCTTCATTTGGGCCGCGTTCTTTTCGTAAAGGCGAGGGCGAACGTGGAGCTCGGGCTGCGGTGCAATCACGGCAACTTCGACGGATCCGTCCGCCTTTCCTTGCTGGTCCAGTAGCCGCATGGCGCCGAGTGCCGACCACATTCCGGCAAAGCCAGCGCCGATAATCAGAATTCGTTCACGCATTTCATTTCCTCAGACAAGGCTTCGCCGTCGACTGGAAAGGCCCAGTCCCAAGACGATTGCCATTTTGATGGTGTCTCCGATCAAGACGGTTTCCGCGACAATCGCAAATGTCATCGAATAACTACGACTAACTTAGTCGGAGTAAATGGGCAACGATAATTGCAGCCTCTTTCGTTGACGCAGTGTCAACAGGGCGAACACGCATCAATCCTTGCTGAAACGCGTGTTCGATGTTATCTCCGACTATATTTGTCGCTGTTTTGGTGTTCCATGGCTCACGTAAGCGCAGGCGTCGAATACGCTCTACACAGTCTCCTCCTGCTTATTGACGCGGAGGAGTTGGGCCAGCCGGCGAGTGCGCGCGATCTTGCCGAACTCCAGAAAATACCCGCCGAATACGTTGCGAAGCTTTTCACGAAACTCCAGAAGGCGGGCATAGTCATTGCACGCGAGGGAATTGGTGGCGGCTTTGCCCTTGCACGCCCCGCGTCCGACATCACTGCACTCGACGTCATTGAGGCAGTCGACGGGCGCAAAGCGCTGTTTGAATGCAAGGAAATCCGAGGACAATGTGCGCTTTTCGCAGACAGCACCCCAGCCTGGGCAAAGGACGGCGTCTGTTCCATTCATGCTGTGATGATCGAAGCGGAGAAGCGGGCACGAGAGGTCATGGCAAGCCACACACTAGCAGCGATTGCCGGACGTGCTGCCTCTAAAGCGCCCAAGGAGCATGCGGGCCAGGTAAAGGATTGGCTTGCGGCGCGCACGCCACAACGCCGGCGCCGCGGCGCCTCGGCAGGAGCCAAGTGACAGAGCGCCGCAAAAAGATACTCTCTCTTGTTGTCCGCGCGTTCTGAGCGCTTTGTCTCGCGGCGGAGGCCAAGAGACGCCGTAGCGCGCAATCAGCGTCAAGAGAGTTGGCGGGGGTATCATGGATCGCTTCGAAGCAATGAAAATGCTGCTCGCAGTCGTTGATGCCGGCAGCATCTCCGCAGGAAGCAGGAAATTGAATGCTCCGCTGCCAAGCGTCAGTCGCAAGGTTGCCGAACTCGAACGGTACCTGGGGGCGAGCCTCATCGTGCGCACCAGCCGCAACCTTCAACTCACCGATGCGGGCCGGGAATATGTCGAGGCGGCCCGAAAGATCATGGGCGATCTGGAGGAGGCGGAGCGGCGAGCCTCGGGCGAATACCAGACACCGCGCGGTACGCTGACGATTACCGTACCGGTCGAGTTCGGCGCCCGCTACATCATGCCGATCGCCCTTGGTTATTTGGAGAGGCACCCGGAGGTATCTCTGAACCTCATTTCGCTCGACAGAACGGTCCATCTTGTCGAAGAGCAGGTCGATATCGCCATTCGTCTCGGCGACCTCGCGGACAGTTCGCTCTATGCGGTCAAGGCCGGAGAGTTTCGCCTGCTGACCTGCGCCAGCCCGGCATATCTTGAGCGCCGGGGTGTGCCGACGCATCCGGGCGATCTTGAAGGCCATGACGGAATACTCTTTAACAAGCGGACGTTCTTCTGGACGTTCGATGTCGACGGCCGCCCGATGGAGGCCGTTCCCCGCAATCGTCTTGAGGTGAATACCGCGGGCAATTGCGTGGCCGCGGCGGTCGGCGGAGCCGGCATCGCCCGCTTGTTCGATTACCAGATCCCGGACGAGTTGGCGTCAGGCGCCCTCGTGCCGGTTCTGGAGGGTTTCGACGGCGCGTCGAGACCGATCCACATCGTCTATTCCGGTCAGGGCATGCTCACGTTGAAGGTGCGCTCCTTCATTGACTGGGCCCTGCCTCGCCTTCGCACTGTCTTCGGGCGGAGTGAGGCCTTGAAGGCCTAGTCGGCGAAGGCGCGGCGAACTTCGTCGACTGTTCGTGACGGATCCTGAAGGTGGGGGAAGTGGCCAACACCCTTTAGAACGGCGAATTTCGAACCGGTTCGATCGGCGAACTCCTTGCCCATCTCCGGTTTGATGTAGATGTCCTTTTCGCCCCAGATCACCTTGATCGGGGTCTTGAGCCTAGACAGATTGGCCTCAAGATAATCTTCATCCCGCGTGAAGTGGGCGTAATAGAATGCGAAGGCGTCGGCTGTCGTCACACCGTCGCGCATCCAGGATTCCTTCATGTCCGATTGCACCTCGGACGGCAAGTCGAACTGGTTTTCCGGTGCAAGGCCACGCCGATGTACGTTCTCCAAGATCTCGTCGCTTGTCTTGTTCATATAGGCGCGTGTCGGTGTTGCCGTCGGTTCGGCCTTCAGATTTTGAAGGCTCTCGTACATCCAATGCGGCCTGTTGAACGGCGCAAAGTCGCCGACGATGATCTTCTTCGCGACCGTCGGTTCTTCCAGCGCAAGAAGCAGAGCGGGAAGGCTGCCGATGTCCGAGGCGTAGATCACCAGATTCGATCGGTCGATGCCCGATCTGTCGATATAGGCTTTGAGAACCTTGGCGTAGTCTCTTGGTGAATAGGAGAACCGCTCCGGGGAAGGACGCGACGACTGGCCATAGCCAGGCCAATCGAACGCATGCACTTCGTACTGTGCGCCCATAGTTTCCGTGATCTTCGTCCAGACGCCCAGCGTCTCGGGAAAGCCGTGCAGGAAGAGAACCGTGCCGTTCGGATTGCCCTGACGGGAAACCATTCGTCGGAGCGTTATGTTCTCGTCGATCGTGATGAAGTCGATTTTCAGGGGCGTTGCGGAGCCGATTGGGCCCGCGTGTCCTGGTGCGGTCGATGCCATGATCGCAGAAGCTGTTGCGACGACGGTCTTGAGCGATGCCATGTCTTTAAGTCCTTCCGGTCTCTGAATGGTGAGTGTGACCAGAGCATCGGGCATCGAGCAGTCCGTCGGCAGATGCAGTTTTTGAGAGGCACCCTCTTGAACTCGGGCAAATTCGCTCTCGAGTGGACGCCAGTGCATTCAAGCGAGAGGATGGCTCTCAGATTTGCTCAGTACCGGGCAGCAGGTGCGATCCGTAGATTCCCGTCATTCATGGATCGCCGGGTTTAGCGACGATCCCGAACGAAGCAGCGAGACGAGACCGTCACTCGCGACGAAAGGACTGAGGAAAATGAACGACATCACGGCCTCCCCGCACAAGGAGATCGCGGAAAAGACAAGAGCGCTCGCCGGCCACTCTACCGTCGGCACGAACGACCTCGATGCCGCAGCGGCTTATTATGACAAGCTCCTTGCCGTCTTCGGCATCGGCCGCGTGCTCGTCCAGCCCGGACGCGCTGTCTATTACGGCCACCGTACCCTCGAATTCGGTGTGACGAAGCCCTTCAACGGAGAGACAGCGGTTGCCGGCAATGGCACCATGGTCGCCTTTGAAGCGCGCTCTCGAGCCCAGGTCGATCAGGCTCATGCCACGGCACTGGAAGCAGGAGGTTCCGACGAGGGTGCTCCCGGCCCGAGAGGCCCGGACGGCGGTGACCCCTATTGTGCCTATTTCCGAGATCCCGAAGGCAACAAGTTTCTCGTCTACCGCAAAGGCCCCGACGAGGTTTGATGATCAATGGAGTGCGGGGGCCGTCGCGCGGAGCGAGCCCCCCGCTCGACCTGTTTCTGCGTATCTTTTGAACAAGAGCTCTGCGCGGATCTCTCCAATGTGCCTTCTGGATTAGCGGACAGGAGTTTTTTGAAATGAACCTGGAAAACAAGGCTGGCGACGGGCCGCTCACGCGGCGCTCGTTTCTGTTTCGGGGCGCCGCGATCGGTGTAGCCGCCGCCGTGCTGCCCGGAACCGGCATCGCAGCCGACATCGTGAAAGCGACGGCGACGGGCGATGCCATCCAACCATTCAAGTCCGACATTCCCGAAAATGCCCTCATTGACCTCAGAAGGCGCCTGGTCGCAACCCGTTGGCCAGACAGCGCGACCGTCTCGGATCGGTCCCAGGGCGTCCAGCAGCGCAAGCTTCGTGAACTCGCGCAGTATTGGCAGTCCTCCTATGATTGGCGCCGGGCAGAGCGCAAGCTGAACGCGTTTCCCCAATTCCTGACGAAGATCGACGGGCTCGACATCCATTTCATCCACGTACGCTCCCGCCATGAGAATGCTCTTCCGCTGATTATGACCCACGGGTGGCCGGGTTCGATCTTTGAACTGCTTGACGTCATTGATCCGCTGACGGATCCGACTGCACATGGCGGCAAGGCCGAAGACGCCTTCCATCTCGTCATCCCTTCAATACCAGGCTTCGGCTTTTCGCAAAAACCAGACACGACCGGTTGGGAGGCGCAACGGATCGCACGTGCCTGGGACGCCCTCATGAAGCGACTCGGCTATAACAGCTATGTCTCGCAAGGCGGTGATTGGGGCGCAATCATCAGCGATGCCCTGGCGCGTCAGGCGCCAGCCGGACTGCTTGGCATCCACGTCAACAGGGTGGAGCGTTCGACGACGCTTCCAGCGGACGCTGCCAAGGCGTTGAAGAACGGCGGGCCGGCTCCCGAGACCATGTCTGCCGATGAAAAGAAGGTTTTCGACGAGGCTCGTGACTTCCTGAACAACGGTTTTGGTTACGCCTCGATCCTCAGTACGCGCCCGGAAACGATCGGCTACGGCCTTGCCGATTCACCGGTGGGGCTTGCAGCCTGGCTCTTGGACAAGATCGCCGACTGGGTGTTCACGCGTGGCGATGCGGAACAGGCGCTCGGCAAGGACGCCATCCTCGACAATATCACCTTGTATTGGCTGACCAACTCAGGGCCCTCGAGCGGACGTATCTATTGGGAGAACGTCAAGGCAGGCGCGAAGCTCACGCCAGCCAGGGTTCCTGTGGCCGTCACCGTCTTTCCGGGCGAGGTCTATCGGCCACCGAAGCAATGGCTGTCAAAGGCTTATCCAAAGCTCGTCTACTACAACCGCGCCTTAAAGGGTGGGCACTTCGCCGCCTGGGAGGAACCCGAAATCTTCGTCGAGGAGATCAGAGCAGGCTTCAAGTCTATGCGCTCTTAGACGATGGATCGCCATCCCAAGAGGCCAAGCAAGCTCCGCGCGGATTGCCGCGCGGTCAGCAAGGGAGCCGGTCTCAGCCGGCATCGGTATCGGCTTTGCGGCAGAATACTTAAGTCGAATAGTCAGTAGCCGACGTGCTTGATCCGATGCGATACCGGGATGTCGATGATGGCGAGGAATTTGACGACCGCGCCGAAAGCTTGCGTTAGCGCAACGAGGCCTGACGCCAAACATCTAGCAAGGAGCAGCCGGGTTTCGCGGATCGAGCACATTGGAGGGTTCAAATCATGGTCGAGATGGAACAGAGGGATCCAACGTTATGCGATTGCACGATTGAGGTTGCTGAACTGTTTGCCAGCATCCCGGCTGCTGGCATTGACGACTGCTTTTTGCTCGATCTTCTTAGCGTTCGCCTTGAGGCATCACGGGACCGTCTGGCGCGGCCTCATCCGCGCGCGAGGGACGACACGTCATCCAAAAGAAAAGCTCTATGCTGACACTGACAAACCGACGAGTTTTGCGCGTCGAGCGCGACGCCAGTGGCGATTTCTCCGTGCCGGCGGCGACCATGTCGTCGGCGCTGCGTCTGCCCCCGACTGAGCTTAGAAATCGCCTCGACCGGGGAGAAGTCAAGAGCCAGGTTGAGATCGGTCAAGGGGAGCACCTGGGCACATTCCGGTTGACGCTTCGATGCGGCGGGCGTCTCTGGAATGCAACCGTATCTTCCGATGGTACGGTGATCGATGAAGTCTTCACGTTCGAGCGCGAGCGCCTGGCGAACTGGCGCCGTCGCCACGGCACCAGCGGCAAGCGCCCTTAACGGTCATTCAGATCTTCAACGATTGCGATCCTTCCGGAATAAAGTTGCGTTTCGACAAAGAACGATCGGAAGAACTGCCCCAGCTTCTCCCTTGAACAACGATCATGGATCGCCCCGCTTTGAAATCGATTGCGGATCATGACCTTTTAGGCGCCAAGGAGAGCACATTGACCGAATACACATTGGACACAGCCGTCGGAGTGATTGCGTGCGAGCTTCCCGGTGCCGCGGAACTCTTCAGACAGCACGGGATCGGATTTTGCTGTGGTGGCGATGTACCGCTTGCGCAAGCGGCCGCGGATGCCGGCATAGAGGCCGCTGATCTGCTCGATCGGCTTCAGGCGTTGGAGCTTGCCGCAAGACGCGAGGCTCCGGATGCTACAGGCGAGCTTATCGCTCATATTCTGGAGCGTTATCACCAGACCCACCGCACCGATCTGGAATGGTTGATCCCGCTTGCCCAAAAGGTGGAGCACGTCCACGGTGCTCATCGCTCCGCGCCACTTGGTCTTGCCGACGCGCTGGCCGAGCTCAAGGACCACCTTCTTCCCCATATGGCGCGGGAAGAGCTTGCGCTCTTTCCGATGATGCGCCATGAGCCCGATCCAGACATCCGACATCTGATTGCCGGCATGCGGGACGATCATGCATGCGAGAGCCGGAGCCTCGCCGTGATCGAGCATTTGACGCATGGTTTTACGCTTCCGGACGGGGCCTGCAGGTCCTGGACGGCGCTCTATGTCGGAGTTCAAAAATTCTGCGACGATCTCGTTACACATATGCATCTGGAAAACAGCGTTCTGTTTCCGCGGTTCGCTGGCATTGATGCATTTGAGGGTTCCGCTCTCTCGCCAGCAGCGCGTTCCGCGGGGTGAAGCCCTGACAGGTCTTTCCGGCATCGCTTTGCCCAACGGGAGGAGGCGGAGCTTCACACATCTCTTTGCACGCAACCCTACCCGGCGCTTAGCGCCGGGCACACTTTCACTGTTTTGAGCTGGCGCCGACGTGCCCCCACGAGGCACCGCGGCCATCAATTTGCTCTTCGCGAGCCGAGCTCACAGGGCGGAATTTATTCGCACGACGCGCAGTAGTTGTGGGTGGCGGGCTGCCTGCCGTCCCCTGGCAGATATCGCGGGGAGGGCAGGCCACGGGCCGGGCGATCCGACTTCAAAGGTATTGTTCTTGCGCTGGTCGGCCGCCGGCTTGGCGCGAAGTCCTTTCCCCAGCTCCACCTGAGCATCAATCCGTGCACGACATGCGACAATCAAGGATTGCAATCAACGAAGCTGTCTTTGTTTGAGCTAGATCAAAGAATGTCCCGCGCCAAAGTTTCAATGCTCCGGCAACGATTTGCGGGAAAACACCCTGGAATGAAACTCTTCCGTCTTGTCCTTCTTCTCTGCCTCAGCCTGTGGGGCGCTGTATCCGCCAGCGCAGCATCGGTGCTTCAGGAGTTTTTGCCGACCACCAAAGCCTCCGATCTTGTGCCAGGAGCGGACGGTTTTGGCGCTGTGCGTGATGATGTGGCGGCGGCCCCGGTGCTGAAGGGCGGCCAGACGGTGGCGTGGGTTTTCGTGACCTCGGATTTCGTCGGAACGACCGGCTATTCCGGCAAACCCATCCATACGCTCGTGGCGGTGGACAAGGATGCGAAGATCGTCGGCGTCCGGCTGGTGAAACATTCGGAACCCATCGTCCTCATCGGCATTCCCGACGCCAAGGTGAAGGCGCTTGTTGCCGGCTACGCAGGCCTTGATCTCGTCGCCGAGGCGAAATCCGGCGGCACGACCCACGAAGTCGATATCATCTCGGGCGCGACGGTGACCGTCATGGTCATCGACGATTCGATCGTCCGGTCCGGGCTAAAGGTTGCGCGCGCGCTCGGGCTTGGCGGATTGACACCGGAAGCGGACAATGCCGGCCCGCGCTTCGAAATCGATCCCGCGGCTACCGCGCCGGCCGACTGGGTCGAGGCAGAAGGTGACGGCACGCTGCGCCGCCTGTCGCTCGACGTTGCGCAGGTCAATGCTGCTTTCGCCGCCCATCCCGATGAGCGCGCCCGCGAGCGCGCGATTGCGCAAGCGCCGGAAACGACATTCATCGAAATGCAGGCGGCACTGGTCTCGGTCCCTTCCATCGGCAAGGCCTTTCTCGGGGCAGCCGAAGAGAAAAACCTTCAGGCTTGGCTTGGCGAAGGCGAACACGCGATCGCCGTGGTCGGACGCGGGCTCTATTCCTTCAAGGGATCAGGCTATGTGCGCGGCGGCATCTTTGATCGCATCGTGCTGATCCAGGACGATGTTTCCGTTCGCTTTCGTGATCGCGACCACCGTCGCCTGGGCGCAATCTCGCTTGCCGGTGCGCCGGAATACAACGAGATGGACCTGTTCCGCATTAAAGCAGGCCTCGGCTTCGACCCGACAAAACCTTTCCGCATACAGCTCCTGGCCCAACGTGAGGTTGGACCGGTCGAAAAAGTCTTTCATACGTTCGATCTGGGTTACCAGCTTCCGCAGAAGTATCTGCGTGCTGTCGCGCCACCACCGGTGAAGGACGTTGCAGCCGTTGCTGATCGTGACGAGGGGACTGCACAGTCCGACCTGTGGAAACGCATCTGGGACGACTCGAAGCTGAAGATTGTCGTGCTCGGCGCCATGTTGGTCGTGCTGACGGGCGTGTTCTTCTTCCAGACCTATGCGGTCAGGAACGCGCGAGCGTTCTACATCTTTCGCATCATCTTCCTGACGGTAACGCTGGTCTTTCTTGGCTGGTATGCCAACGCGCAGCTTTCTGTCGTCAATCTGATGGCGCTCTTCGGCAGTCTCGTCAACGGGTTCAGCTGGCAGGCTTTCCTGCTCGATCCGCTCACCTTCATCCTGTGGTTTGCCGTTGCCGCGGCACTCCTGTTCTGGGGACGAGGAGCCTATTGCGGCTGGCTCTGCCCCTTCGGCGCACTGCAGGAGCTGACCAACCAGATAGCACGCAAGCTGCGTATCCCGCAATGGACATTGCCATGGGGCCTGCACGAGCGGCTCTGGCCGATCAAATACATGATCTTCCTCGGCCTTTTCGGGGTCTCCCTGATGAGCGTCGAGCAGGCAGAGCATCTGGCCGAGATCGAGCCATTCAAGACAGCGATCATCCTGAAGTTCATCCGCGCCTGGCCATTCGTGGCCTATGCAGTCGCACTTCTCGTCGCCGGGCTCTTCGTCGAGAGGTTCTATTGCCGCTACCTCTGCCCGCTCGGTGCGGCGCTTGCGATCCCTGCGCGCATACGCATGTTCGACTGGCTCAAGCGCTACCATGAATGCGGCAACCCCTGCCAGACCTGCGCCCACCAATGTCCGGTGCAGGCGATCCACCGGACCGGCGAGATCAATCCGAACGAGTGCATCAACTGCCTGCACTGCCAGGTGCTCTACCAGTCCGAAACCGTCTGCCCCGTCGTGATCAAGAAGATGAAGTCGCGGGCGAAGCTTGCGGCAAGCCCGGGCGGCGTGCCGACCCATCAACCCGCAGCCAAAGTTTAATCGAAGCCAAGGTTCAAGCAAAAAGGAACCAGATCATGGAATCAAAGGAACACAAGGGACTAAGCCGGCGAGCACTTTTCAGCGCGACTGCAGGCAGCGCCATTCTGGCGGGCACTGTAGGGCCGGCCGCACTCAGCCTCGGCGCTGCAGGATTGGCGACACCGGCGCGTGCGGCCACGGGCGCCGACGGCTCGGTCGCACCGGGCAAGCTCGACGATTACTACGGCTTCTGGTCCTCTGGTCAGACCGGCGAGATGCGCATTCTCGGCATTCCCTCGATGCGCGAACTGATGCGCGTGCCGGTGTTCAACCGTTGCTCGGCCACCGGTTGGGGGCAGACCAATGAATCGATCCAGATCCATCAGCGCACGATGACGGAAAAGACGAAGAAGCAGCTTGCCGCCAACGGCAAGAAAATCCACGACAACGGCGACCTGCATCACGTCCATATGTCCTTCACCGACGGTAAATATGACGGCCGCTACCTGTTCATGAACGACAAGGCTAATACGCGCGTGGCGCGCGTGCGCTGCGACGTGATGAAGACCGACGCCATCCTGGAGATCCCCAACGCCAAGGGCATCCACGGCATGCGTCCGCAGAAATGGCCGCGTTCAAACTATGTGTTCTGCAACGGCGAGGACGAGGCACCGCTCGTCAACGACGGCTCGACGATGACGGACGTGGCGACCTACGTGAACATCTTCACCGCCGTCGATGCCGACAAGTGGGAAGTGGCATGGCAGGTGAAGGTCTCGGGCAACCTCGACAATTGCGATGCCGACTACGAGGGCAAGTGGGCGTTCTCCACCAGCTACAACTCGGAAATGGGCATGACGCTGGAGGAGATGACCAAGTCCGAGATGGACCATATCGTCGTCTTCAACATCGCCGAAATCGAGAAGGCCATTAAGGCCGGCCAATATGAGGAGATCAACGGCGTCAAGGTGGTGGACGGGCGCAAGGAGGCCAAGTCGCTCTTCACGCGCTACATCCCGATCGCCAACAACCCGCACGGCTGCAACATGGCGCCGGACAGGAAGCATCTGTGCGTTGCCGGCAAGCTTTCGCCAACCGTCACCGTGCTGGACGTGACGAAGTTCGATGCCCTGTTCTACGACAATGCCGAGCCGCGCAGCGCGGTGGTTGCGGAACCGGAACTGGGCCTTGGCCCATTGCACACCGCCTTCGACGGGCGCGGCAACGCCTATACCTCGCTGTTCCTCGACAGCCAGGTGGTAAAGTGGAACATCGATGAGGCCATCCGCGCCTACGCCGGTGAGAAGATCAATCCGATCAAGGACAAGCTCGACGTTCAGTATCAACCCGGCCACTTGAAGACGGTGATGGGCGAAACGCTCGATGCCGCCAACGACTGGCTCGTTTGCTTGTGCAAATTCTCCAAGGACCGGTTCCTGAATGTCGGCCCGCTGAAGCCGGAAAACGATCAGTTGATCGACATTTCCGGTGACAAGATGGTGCTGGTCCATGACGGCCCGACCTTCGCCGAGCCGCATGACGCCATCGCCGTCTCCCCCTCGATCCTGCCGAACATCCGCTCGGTCTGGGATCGCAAGGATCCGCTGTGGGCCGAAACCCGCAAGCAGGCCGAGGCCGATGAGGTCGACATCGACGAATGGACCGAGGCCGTGATCCGCGACGGCAACAAGGTTCGCGTCTACATGACCTCGGTCGCACCCAGCTTCAGCCAGCCGAGCTTTACGGTGAAGGAGGGCGACGAAGTCACGGTCATCGTCACCAATCTCGATGAGATCGATGACCTTACCCATGGCTTCACCATGGGCAATCACGGCGTGGCGATGGAGGTCGGCCCACAACAGACGAGCTCCGTTACCTTCGTTGCGGCCAATCCTGGCGTCTACTGGTACTATTGCCAATGGTTCTGCCATGCCCTGCACATGGAAATGCGCGGCCGCATGTTCGTGGAACCGAAGGGCGCCTGATCGATGCGGCTGTCCGTTCTCCTGATCGGCTTTCTTCTCGCCTCTCCGCTCTTAGCGGCGGAGCGCGCAGTCGTGCCGGGTGCGGGCAGTCTTGCCGCTGCCATCGCCGGGGCTCAACCCGGCGATGTGCTGGTGTTGACCGACGGGGCCTATGACGGCCCCGTCACCATCGACCGACCACTGACCATCACCGGTCCGCGTGGAGCGGTGGTGAATGGGCTTAAGCAGGGTAGCGTGGTGACGATTGCCGCGTCGGACGTCACCTTGACGGGGTTCACCGTCACCGGTTCGGGTCGCATCAACCAGGATCTCGACGCCGGGGTCAAAATCGTTCAAGGCGCCGATCGCGCCCGTGTCGAAAAGCTGCTCGTCACCGACAACATGCACGGCATCGACGTCCATGGCGGCCGCGACACGATTGTCTCCGGAAACGAGATCACCGGCACGCGCAGCGCCCGCATGAACGAGCGCGGTAACGGCATCTATGTCTGGAACAGCCCCGGTACGCTGCTTCAAGACAACATTATCCGCTACGGTCGCGACGGCATCTTTTCGAACGCCAGCGCCGACAGCATCTATCGCCGCAACATCATGCGCGACCTGCGCTTTGCCGTGCACTTCATGTACACCCGCAACACCGAGGTTTCCGACAACATCTCGATCGGAAACCATCTGGGCTTTGCGATCATGTTCTCCAACCGCGCGAAGATCCTGAACAATCTCAGCCTCGGCGACCGCGAGCATGGGCTGATGCTGAACTATGCCAACAATGCCGACGTGTCAGGCAATCTGGTGCGCGGGGGCACGAAGAAATGCCTGTTCATCTACAACGCCCACAAGAACCTGGTCTGGGGAAATCGCTTCGAGAGCTGTGGCATTGGCATACATTTCACCGCCGGTTCGGAAAAGAATGTGCTGACAGGCAACGCCTTCATCGCCAACCGCGAGCAGGTCAAATACGTCGGCACCCGCAATATGGAATGGAGCCATGAAGGCCGGGGCAATTTCTGGTCCGATCATCCGGCCTTCGACCTCAACGGCGACGGCGTTGCCGACAGTTTCTACCGCCCCAACGACCTGATGGACCAGATCCTCTGGTCGCAGCCCGCGGCAAGCCTGCTCACCGGCTCGCCGGCCGTGCAGATCGTTCGCTGGAGCCAACGGGATTTTCCCGCCACGCTGCCTGGAGGCGTGCGCGACAGCGCGCCGCTGATGCGCCCCCTGACCATCCCTGTCCCGCTCGAAATCCTTGCCTATGAGGCGGAGGCCGCAGGGCGCTGGACTGAAGGAAATTACGATGACACCGACGTTGACAATCTCCAGGCTCACTAAGCGCTTCCAATCGGTGGAAGCGCTCAAGTCCGTTTCCCTTGCGCTGGAGCCGGGACGGCGCGCGGCACTGCTC
Source organism: Ensifer sp. EB106-05-01-XG146 (assembly GCF_058791875.1). Classification (NCBI taxonomy): domain Bacteria; kingdom Pseudomonadati; phylum Pseudomonadota; class Alphaproteobacteria; order Hyphomicrobiales; family Rhizobiaceae; genus Ensifer; species Ensifer sp. EB106-05-01-XG146. The sequence goes on along the minus strand of NZ_JBYTDX010000003.1, from coordinate 1,065,250 downwards.
GGCCATAACGGTGCGGGCAAGTCGACGATGATGAAGATCGTGCTTGGCCTCATCCCCTTCGACAGCGGCGAGGTTTCTGTTTGCGGCTCGGCGCCCGGTTCGCCCGCCGCGCGGACCCAGGTGGCGTATCTGCCGGAAAATGTCGCCTTTCACCCGGCTTTGACGGGAGAAGAACAGCTTCGCCACTATCTCGCACTGCGTGGCGAAAACCCGAAGCAGGCCACGGAGCTTCTTGCGAGGGTCGGACTTGGCCACGCGGCGCGGCGTCGGATCGGTACCTATTCCAAGGGCATGCGCCAGCGGGTGGGTCTGGCCCAGACGCTGATCGGCCGCCCCCGTCTCCTGGTGCTGGACGAACCGACCTCGGGCCTCGACCCGGTGTCGCGACGGGACTTCTATGACCTGCTCGACGGGTTGGCCGCAGAAGGAACCGCCATCCTGCTCTCCTCCCACGTGTTGACCGAGGTGGAGGCCCGCACCGACAGCATCCTCATCCTTTCCGGTGGGGAACTGGTGGCAGAAGGTACGCTTGCCGATCTTCGCACCCGTGCGGCACTTCCGGTCGCCTTTTCCGTTCGCCCCGCACCGGGCCATGCGCCGGCGCTGGCAGCGACCTTTCCCGAGGGGGTGGAAGGGGAGGACGGTCTCTTGCGCCTTCGCGGGTCGCAGTCGGAAAAACTGCCGCTCCTTGCCCGCATTGCGGCGCTTGGGAGCGCCATTGCCGATCTTGATGTCATCCCTCCCAGCCTCGAGGACATCTACAGCCACTTCAGCCGGAGGGACGGGCAATGAACCGCATCCTTGCCACCGCCGTCAGCGAATTCCGTATCGCTTTGCGCAATCGTTGGGTCTCTATCGCCACCGGCATGATGGTGCTGTTCGCCCTGGTGCTGGCCGCCGCCGGCTCTGCCCCGACGGGCGATGTCGGCGTCGACCGGCTCTCCGTAACGGTCGCCTCGCTCACTTCGCTTGCGGTCTATCTGGTTCCGCTTTTGGCATTGCTGATGAGTTTCGATGCGGTGGCTGGCGAAGTGGAACGCGGCACGCTGCCACTGCTTCTCACCTATCCCGTCTCACGCCTGCAGATTCTGCTCGGCAAACTGCTGGCGCATCTCGCAATCCTCGGTCTTGCCGTGACGCTTGGCTACGGCGCGGCGGCGCTTGCAGCCGTCTGGTTCGATCCTGGAGCAACCGCGGGGCTTGGCGCCCTATGGCGACTGATCTGGTCTTCGGTGCTGCTGGGTGCGACCTTTCTTGGCACCGGCTATGCGCTTTCGGCTTTGGCGCGACGGCCGTCGGGGGCGGCGGGCTTGGCCATCGCGCTCTGGCTGGTGGCGGTGGTGCTCTACGACCTCGCCCTGTTGGCGTTAATCGTGACGGATGGAGGCGGTGCCTTCACCACACACGCATTGCCCGTTGCGCTGCTTGCCAACCCTGCCGACGCCTTTCGCGTCTTTAACCTCTCGGCCGCACAGGCCGCTTCTGCCGCAGGCGGACTGGGTGGCGCCGCCGGCACGATCCCGCTCTGGCAATCGGCAACCTCCCTTCTCGCCTGGCCACTCGCCGCCATAGCCCTTGCCGCCGCAGCCTTCCGAAAGGTGACCCCATGAGGACCCGACTTCGCTTCGTGCTCGTTGCGGCCGCTCTGGCGCTGCTTTCCGCCTGCAAGGAGGACGTCGCCCAAAGCATCGTGCCGCAGGACATGACGCCCGAGACCCTCGGTCATTACTGCCAGATGAACCTTCTGGAGCACCCCGGCCCGAAGGCCCAGATCTTTCTGGAAGGAAGCCCCGCGCCGCTCTTCTTCAGTCAGGTGCGCGATGCGATCGCCTATGCGCGTGGGCCGGAGCAAATTGCGCCGATCCTCGTCATCTATGTCAACGACATGGGGGCTGCGGGAGCAACGTGGGACCAGCCCGGTGACGGCAACTGGATCGCCGCCGACAAGGCGTTCTACGTGGTCGGCTCTGCCCGGCGAGGCGGCATGGGTGCGCCCGAAGCCGTGCCGTTTTCAAGCCGCGACGAGGCTGCGGCCTTCGTTCTTGCCGAGGGCGGCCAGGTGCTTGCGCTCGCCGATATTACCGATGCCATGGTTTTGACGCCGGTGGAGACCGGCTCGGAACCGCGAGCGGACGACGAAGACTATCTCGGCCGTCTGCGCGCATTGCCCCATCCAGCCGGAGGTTGACCCCATGCTGCTGACCCGACGCCGCTTGATTGCAATTTCTGCAGTTCTCGCAACGGCGCCCGCCATCGCCCACGCCAACGCGGCAACCCGCTTCTGGACAGGTCAGGCTCTTGGCGCGCGTGCCTCGATCCGGATTGCGCACCCCGAGGCCGAGACGATCGTCTCCAGGGTCATGGCGGAGATCGACCGTCTGGAAAACATCCTTAGCCTCTACCGTGCCAACAGCGCGCTTTGCCGGCTGAACCGCGACGGTCATCTTCAAGACCCGCCATTCGAGCTTTTGGAATGTCTGTCACTGGCCAACGCAGTCCACCTGGCAAGCGGCGGGCGCTTCGATCCGACGGTACAGCCGCTCTGGACGCTCTGGGCTCAATCGGCTGCAAACGGCACGCGACCCGGCCCGGCGGACGTTGATCGCGTGCGTGGCAACGTCGGCTGGGGCAAGGTCAAGCTCGATGCAGCAGCGATCACGTTGCATCCGGGCATGGCGCTGACGTTGAACGGCATCGGCCAGGGGTATGTCGCCGACCGCGTAGCAGCAATGCTTGAAGCTGAGGGACTGACGGACATTCTGATCGATACCGGCGAGTTCCGTGCGCTCGGGGGACGACCGGGCGGCGGCGGATGGCCCGTCCGACTGGAATCAGGCCAGCGCCTGCCGCTGCGCCAGCGGGCGGTCGCCACCTCCGCCCCTCTCGGCACGACTTTCGATCAAGCAGCCAGAGACGGACATATTCTCGACCCCCTGACCGGAATGCCCGCGCCAGCAAACTGGCGCTCTGTCTCGGTGTCGGCACCATCCGCTGCCATCGCCGACGCGCTGGCGACGGCCGCATGCCTGATGCCGGATGCCGGATCGATCGTTGCGATGAACGCGCGTTTTGACGGCGTCCGCCTGGAAGCTGTCTCCGTTTAAGGTGGGCGACCAAGGAACGTCATCGGGGCTTGAGAAGGGTCGGATCCGTCTCGGCCCCGATCGGCGAAAGGTAGGCGGCTGCGACCGCAGCGACGATCGCCTGTGATGGTGTTGGTGATCTTCCTGAGCGCGCCGAACGGGCAGTCCTTGCGGACTACCTCGCCTCCACTGGTCCTGTTCCGCGCCCATCGAGAAGCCAGGCGATGTTGACCTGCAGGATGCCGGCCATCATGTCGAGGCGGTTGGCCCTCGGTTCTGCGCGGTCATTTTCCCAGCTGATCCAGGTCTCTTCGGTAACACCCGCGATTGCCGATATCTCTTCGATCGAAAGCTTGATGGCATCGCGGGCAAGCGAAATGCGGCCACCGATCGTGTCGTCAGTGGCGTCGGCCGTGGCGCGGGGTGCAAGCATGTCGTTCATGATGTCGATGATCCTTCTGTCGGGAGGTACGCCCGCAACGAGATCGCGGGCGTCGGTTGTGGACGCGAGCGGCAGAGCTTAGCCACCGTCCTTGGCGAGCCAGGCTTTGATCTGGTCGGGATGATCCGCGATGTACTGGTCGACAGCCTTTTCGTAGGAGGTCTGCTGGGCGTTAAACATCGCGGCTTCGAGATCGGCGATCGGCAGCTTCATGCGAGATAGCAGGCCTGAGACTTCGGGGTTGTCCTTTTCGATGTCCTTGCGTGCCAGCACGTCCACACGTTCGGCCTTGCCGAGCGCGTTCTTCGGATCCGCTACATAGCGAAGCTCGTACTTGCCGAACATCCAATGCGGGCTCCAGGCCGTGGCGACAAACCAATCCTTCTTGCGCATCGCCCGGTCAATGGTCGTCAGCATGCCGGCCTCACTGGAGATCTGCAGCTTGTATCCGTCGAGCGCGTAGTTCTTGACTGCCTGCTCGGACAGACGCGTAAGGCCCGCGCCGGGATCGATGCCCTCGATCCTGCCCTTGAGCTTCTCCTTCACATCGTCCTTCTTGAGGTCGTCGATCGAGGCGATGGCGTCTTCGGGAATGTATTTCGGCACCACCCAGCCGAGTCTGGCGCCGTCGTAAACGGTCCCGAGGGTCGTTACCTTGTCCTTCACCTTGGCGAAGTAGTCGGCGTGGGTTTCCGGCAGCCAAGCCATCATCATGGCATCGAGGTCGCCGCGGCTGACACCCTGGTAAAGCGGAGCGATATCCGTTTGGACCAGTTCGACCTCCTGGCCGAGCTCGTCCTTGATCAGTTTTGCGGCGAGCTTGGTGACGAACTCGGCGTCCGACCAGGCGGCCCAGCCGATCCTGACGGGTGGCTTTTCCTCTGCGGCAGCCGCGCCAAACGTACCGGCGGCAATGCTGGCCGCAAGGCTGATGGTCGCAAGGGTCTTGAACATGGATGTTCCTTTCTTGAACGTTTGCAAGCGGCAGCGCGAACGCTGCCAGATGGATGGGAAAGTCCGCAGCGTCAGGCAGTGACGGGAGAGGTCCGGGGTTGTTCCTGTCGCCGGCGGAACAGGACGCGCCACGGGCTGGCGCGCTCCTTGCCGAAGCTCTGGGTGATCCGGTCGAGAATGACGGCGAGAATGACGACGGCGAGACCGCCTTCGAAACCGGTTCCGACGTCGAGACGCTGGATGCCGGTCAGGACCGTGTTGCCGATGCCGCCCGCACCGATCATCGAGGCGATCACCACCATGGAGAGAGAAAGCATGATCGTCTGGTTGATGCCGGCCATGATCGAAGGCATGGCGTTCGGCAGTTGCACCTTCACGAGCAGCTGCCAGGCGGTGCAGCCGAAGGCGTTGCCGGCCTCGATGAACTCGACATGCACCTGACGGATGCCGAGATTGGTGAGCCGCACGACCGGCGGCATCGAGAAGATCACCGTTGCGATCGTCCCGGGCACGGCGCCAAGGCCGAAGAACATCGCCGCCGGGATGAGGTAGACGAAGGCCGGCATGGTTTGCATGAGGTCCAGCATGGGCCGCACGGATGCCGCGACGCGATCGCTGCGCGCCATGGCGATGCCAAGCGGCAGGCCGATGAGCATGGCAACGAGCGTCGATGCGATGACGAGCGACAGGGTTTCCATCATCGCGGACCAAAGGCCCATGTGTTCGACCAGCATCAGTGAAAGGGCGGTAAAGACCGCAAAGCCGAAGCCGACGCGCCATAGCGACAAAAGCACGAAGATCGCGAGCCCGAGGGCCAAGGGGGCGGCGAGAAGTGCCGCCTGGATGCTGTTGGTCACGGTGCCGATGGCGGCAGCGATCAGATCGAGCAGCGGTGCGAAATTGTCGAGGATGTAGTTGACGGCGCTGTCGACGCCGTCACCGATATCGAAAGTCATGAATTGTCTCCGAAGGACTGGATCAGGCGGTGCGATCGAGCGTTTCGAGTAGCGCGGATTTGCTGATCGAGCCGAGGTAGCGGTTGGCTTCGTCGATGACAGGCATTGGGAACGCGCTTGCAGCCACCTTCCCAAGCACGTTGGACAAGCTTTCCGACGCCGGGATCGGCTCGATATCCGGCAGGAAGGCGCGCCGATAGGGGTCGGCGGCGCCGTCGCGGGCGGTTGCGATCAACGAAGACCGGCTGATCATGCCGTGATAGGTCTTGTCGCGGCCGAGAATGATGGCGACCTCGCGATCGTAGTGTTCCATGCGCTCAAGTGCAGCTGCGGCCGAAACACCCTGTCGCTCGATGATCGTTACCTGCGTCTTGCGGGCGACGTCGCCGGCGCGGAAGACCTGAGAGACATCGACATTGCGGAAGAACGACCGCACATAGTCGTTGGCGGGCTTCAATACGATTTCGTCCGGGGTGCCCACCTGCACGACCTCACCATTTTGCATGATGCAGATGCGGTCGCCGATCCGCATGGCTTCGTCGAGATCATGGCTGACAAACACGATGGTCCGACTGTGTTCGGCCTGAAGGCGGACAAGTTCGTCCTGCATCTCGGTGCGGATCAGCGGGTCAAGAGCAGAGAAGGCTTCGTCCATGAGGAGCACGGAGGGCTCGGCGGCGAGCGCTCGCGCAAGGCCGACGCGCTGCTTCATGCCACCGGAGAGCTGGTCGGGGCGGCTGTCGTCGTATCCTTCCAGCCCGACAGCGTGCAGAGCCGTTCGGGCGCGGGCCTTGCGCTCGGCCTCGCCGACGCCAGCGACCTCGAGGCCGAAGGCCGCGTTGTCGATAACGCTGCGGTTCGGCAGCAGCGCGAAGGACTGAAAGACCATGCTTATGTCGCGGCGGCGCAAGGCGATCAGTTCGCTGCGCGGCAAGCGTGCTACGTCTTTGCCATCGATCTCGATGGAACCGGAGGTCGGTTCGATCAGGCGGTTGAGGAGGCGCAGCATCGTCGACTTGCCGGAACCCGAAAGCCCCATGATCACGAAGATCTCGCCGGCCCGAATGTCGAAGGTCGCGTTGTTGACGCCGATGGTGCAACCCGTCTCGGCGTGGATCTGCGCCTTCGTGCTGCCGGCTTTAAGAAGGCTCAGCGCCTCGTCCGGCCGCTCGCCAAAAACCTTGAAAACGTTCTTGATACTGATCTTGACCGGTTGCTCGTCGGCCGAGCGGTCGCTCTCAGTTTGAAATGCCATATGTTCTGGGCCCGGCTCCGGAAGCGGGGCACTCTCCTTTGTGTTTGAAAGGCTGATGAAACGATCAGCGAAACGGAGAAGCGCACGACCAGAAAGGCCTGCGCAAATACGACATCATGTCGCAATCCGATTGTCTTTTGGCACACTCGTGCAGAAATGTCCACATTGTGAGAATAGAAAACTAAGTCGTGGCGGTATTTGTCGCAGAAAATGGAATGCTTTCGCGCATTCTGAATGCGGTTATTCGGTGGCGGATGTGCAGGCGCCCGAAGACGAAAACGCGTTCGCCGGAGAAGCGAACGCGCGCGGCAGGGCCGGTCACTATTTCTTCAGCTTGCCGTAATCGAATTTTGGTGCCTTGGAGAGGTCATCCTTGTTGGTGTCGACATAGGCCTTCCAAGTGCCGTTGTCGTTGGCAAGTGCAATTGACGCCGGGTCGATGACGACATAGCTCTCGCCCACGCCGAGGAAACCGCCGACGCTTGCGACGATGCCGATGACGGACTTGCCGTCGCCGATGACGACGTCGGAAATCTCGCCGATCGTCTCGTTCTGCTTGTTGTAGATATCGACGCCGATGAGCTGTGAATTGACGATATCGGTGTCTTTGATTTCCACATATTTCAGCGGCATCGTTGCGGTGGTGCCCATCGTGATGCCAGGGCCGACCAGCATCGCATCTGCGCCGTTTGCTGCGGGTTCTTGCGCGAAGGCAGCGCTGGAAACGAGGGCAAGGGAAAGCGCGGCGGCGGTCACATAATTCATGCATATCTCCTGTTCAGTCTCGCCACCGACCGGGGCGGTCGTGGCGGCTTCTAAACGGAGCCTGCTCAAAAAAGTTCCACGGAATCATTGGTATAAGCAATCTTGCGAAGTCTTTGATCTTTTCGCCTTCGTCCCCAATGCCTGCACAATCTCTACCGGAGACCCGCGACCGGGCGGTCGATCGCAGCTATCCCGCCTGAGGCGCTGGCACCGGCTGTTCGCACAGGCGCGAGGACCCCGCGGTAGCAACCAAAAATTTTCACTTAAAGCAATTTCACCCAGGGTTACTTGTAAACGATTGCTGGATGCGAAACCGCTCTTTGCGAACTGTTACCCGCTCGCCAGTTCCTCGACGCTGAGCGCGATCGTTCCGGTCACAGTCTGGAGAGGCTGCAGGCGGACGAGGCCGCCGTCGCGTTGATCGCGGTGCGCGTTCGGCCGATGGCTCATCGGCTCGAAGCAAAAGAAGCTGCTTGTCGCCGACGGCGAGTAGAGAACGAAGAACCGAAAATGCCCATCGGCCTCGAGCGAAGCGGCAAGCCCCGTTTCCGGCCATTCGATGCGGGCTCGTCCATCCCAGCCGTCGAAGGCATTGTTCAGCCAGTTCGGGGGCAAGGGGGAACCGGATGCAAAGTTCATGCTCTGAGGGATGGGGCCGGGGCGGTCTGGCAGATGACCTTCCCGTTCGCTCCAGTATCGGTCGGCACGGGCGATGAGGCGCGTTTCAGTCGTGCGCGGAAAGTATGGATGGAAGCCCAGTCCGTAGGGCAGGGCCTGGTCGGCGCGGTTGGTGATGGAGAGCGAGAGGATCAGGCGCGGTCCGTCGATGGCGATCGTCTCTATCGCTTCATAGGCAAAGGGTGTGGCAACGCTTGCCTCCTGGTCCAAGCGCATGGCGAGCGATTGCCGGTCGCGCTGCAGGATTGACCAGCGTCCAAGCCAGCCGTCTCCATGCAAAACGAGCGGATCGGTGGTGTTTCTTTCCAGCCTGTAGTCGCGACCGTCAAATTGGAAGCCATTGGCCTCAATGCGGTTGCCAAAGGGCACCAGCGGAAAGCAGGCCTCGGCGCCGAACACTTGCGAGGCAAGCCCCGGTGCCGACGTCGGCGCCAGTAAAGGAATACCGCGCCAGCGGGCCGACAGGATCGCGCCGCCAGGCGGGCTCACCTCGACAGTGAGCCCTTCTTCGTTTTCGAGGAGGACGATGTCTTCCGTCATGCCCTAACTGCGACGACCGGCGGCTGCCGACCGCAGATTGTCGAGCAGCACTGCGAGCAGAAGGATCAGGCCGCGCACGACATACTGGTAGAAGGCCTGGATGTTGAGCAGGTTCATGACGTTTTCGGCAATGCCCATGATGAGAACACCGACGATCACGCCGGTCATCGCCGCCCTGCCGCCGGCAAGCGAGACGCCGCCGAGCACGCAGGCCGAAATGACCGAGAGTTCGAGACCTGTTGCCGCATTCGGCTGGCCTGACGTGATGCGCGAGGCGAGCAGCACGCCGGCAACAGCGCAGACGAGGCCCTGCAGTGCGAAGATCCATATGCGCATGTTGGAGACATTGACGCCGGCGAGGCGTGAGGCTTCCGGGTTGCCGCCGATCGCGAGCGTGTTCTTGCCGAAGACAGTGCGGTTCAGCACGAAACCGAAGACGAGGAAGAAGCAACCCATCACCCAGATTGGCGTAGGGATGCCCAGGAACTTCGACAGTGCCAACTGATAGAAGCTCGGGTCGTTGATACCGACGGCGCGACCGTCAGACGCAATCAGCGCGAAACCGCGCACGATCTGCATGGTGGCAAGCGTCGTGATCAGCGCGTTGATGCGGAAATGCGCAATCACCACGCCGTTGACGAGGCCGACGAAGCCGCCGCACAGGAGTGCCGCAATCAGGCCGACGAGGATCGAGCCGGAGGCGTTCGATGCCATGACGGCGGCCATGCCCGAGAAGGCGACGGTGGAGCCGACCGAGAGGTCGAAGTCACGCGAGGCCAGGCAGAACATCATCGTGCAGGCGACGATGCCGATAGTGACGACCGACTGCAGCAGGCCGAGCATGTTGCGCTCAGTCAGAAAGTTCGGAACCGTCAGCGCCACGATGGCGAAGGCGACGGCGAAGATGACGACCAGACCCTGTTCGCCGAGAAGAAGTTTTTTCAAGGAAGTCATGACGGCTGAACCTGCTCGGTTGGAACATCGGGAAGGGCGGCGGCGAGGATGCGTCTTTCGTCGAAATCGGTGCGCGCGAAATCGGCGGCGATCCGGCCCTGGCACATGACGAGGATACGGTCGGTAATGCCCATCACCTCGGGCAATTCGCTGGAGATGACGACGATCGCCATGCCCTGACCGGCGAGTTCGTAGAGGATTTCGTAGATCTCCGACTTGGCGCCGACATCGATGCCGCGCGTCGGCTCATCGATGATCAGCACCTTCACGCCCTGTTCGGAGAGCCAGCGGCCAAGGATGACCTTCTGCTGGTTGCCGCCGGAGAGATTGATGATGTCCTGCTTGCGGGACGGCGTGCGCACCCGAAGTTTGGCGATGAAGCGGTCCGCCAGTTCCGCTTCCTTCTTGCGGTTGAGGATGCCGAAGGGCGAAAAGTGCCGGCGCGACGAAATCGCCATGTTTTCTTCGATGCTGCGCCCCTGAACGATGCCGTCGAACTTACGGTCCTCTGGGCACAGGACCATGCCGGCGCGGATCGATTGTGGCGGGTTGTCGGCCGGCACGATCGCGCCGTCGATCGTCACGGTTCCCTGGTGGCGTCTGTCTGCGCCATAGACCAGCCGGGTCATCTCGCTGCGGCCAGCGCCGATCAGGCCGAAAAAGCCAAGGATCTCGCCGCGCCGGACCGAGAAGCTCAAGGGTGTCTTCAGCTTCGGACCGCAGATCGCGTCGACGCGCAGACGTTCCGCGCCGAGATCGCGGCCCCGCCAGCCCCAGATGTTGGAGATCTCGCGTCCGACCATCTCGGCGATGATCTGGTCGCGCGTGACCTTGGAAATGTCAGGATGATGGGCGGCAAGCTTGCCGTCGCGCAGCACCGTCAGGCTGTCGCAAAGCCGGAAGATCTCGTCGAGCCGGTGGGAGACATAGAGGATCACGGTGCCATTCGAGCGCAAGCGTTCGATCAGGGCAAAGAGGATTTCGCTTTCGCGGGACGACAGCGACGAGGTCGGCTCGTCGAGCGCGATGACGCGCGCATCAAGCATGACGGCCTTGGCGATCTCGACCATCTGGCGCTCGCCGATCGAGAGCGAGGCGATCTTGGCGGACGGATCGACGTCAATGCCGATTTCCGCAAGCTTCTCGCCGACGACGCGAAGCAACTGGCGCCGATCGATGACCCCGCCCTTGCCGGGGAAGTGGCCGAGCCAGAGGTTTTCGGCGACCGTCAGTTCCGGAACGAGCTGCAGTTCCTGGTGAATGACGATAACACCGGCGCGAAACGCATCGCGCACGGAGCGATAGCCTTGTGCTTCGCCTTCAATACGGATCTCGCCGTTATCGGCGGACTGGTCGCCCGAGAGCAGGCGGATAAGCGTCGACTTGCCCGCGCCGTTCTCACCCATGAGGCCATGGACGGCGCCCTTGCGCACAGAAAACGAGACATCCGACAGCGCCTGGACGCCGGGATAGCCCTTGGAGATCGATTGGAATTCGAGGAAGTCTTGCATATGCGGCTCCGATACGGAACGCCAGGCAGCCGAGCCGCCGGGCCGATAGAGCGGGATGAGGAAAGTGTGCGCGGTTTTCCGCCCGCATCCCGCTCTAAACTACCAGAATCGATCACGTTGATTGTTTGGGTCGGTCCGACCCAAACAATCGTGATCTCGTGTCGCAAGCAGCGATTACTCGATGCCGAGATCCTTGCGTACGGCCTCGTAGTTGTCGCGCAGCGCAAGCTGGCCGGCGGTCAGGGTCAGCTTTTCCGGTTCCTTGCCGTTGGCGATCCACTCATACATGTTGAGTGCGGTCTCGTAGCCGTGGCGCTTCGGCGAGATGATGACGGTGCCGAAGAAGCCGGTTGCTGAAGGCTTCTTGAACTCGTTGATCGCCGAGTCCGCGCCGCCAATGCCGACGCCGATCATGCTGTCGGGAGCAATGCCGACCGTCTCGGTTGCGCGCACGGCGCCGAGTACCGCTTCGTCATTGAGACCGATCGCAACCCACTTCTTGATGCCGGCGTTCTTATTGAGCACGATCGTCGAGGCGTTAAGTGCTGCCTCCGTATCGGTCTTGGCCTGCGGCGCGTCGAAGATGTTAGCTTCCGGGAAGCCGTTGGCCTTGAGAACTGAAAGTGCGCCCTCAACGCGGTCGACCGCCGTCGGGAGCTGGTCGTAGGAAACGCGGATCGCGCCGACGTCCTTCATGTCCCAGCCACGCTTCTTGATTTCGTCGACCAGGGCTTGACCAACAGCTTCGCCGATTTTCGTCGCCGAAATGCCCATGTGGGGCACGTCTTCGATCGGGCTGCCGTCGGCGTTGACCAAACGGTCGTCGACCGTCATCAACTTGAGGTCGTTGGCGGCCGCTTTCGCGACGATGCCGGGGCCGAGCTTGACGTCAGGGGTGCAGACGATGAAGCCCTGCGCGCCCTGGGCGCCGAGATTGTCGATTGCCGACTGAACCTTCTCGCCGTCTTCCGCACCGATCTTGACCAGCGTGAAGCCCTTTTCCTTAGCGGCGACGTCGGCGAACTTCCATTCGTCCTGGAACCACGGCTCTTCCGGCTGCTTGACGATGAAGCCGATTTTGACGTCGGCAGCGAACGCCGAGGTTGCCGCAAACACGGCGACGGTACCAGCCAGAATGGCTGCCTTGATAAAGCGCATGATGTCTCTCCCTGGTGAACTGCCTCCTGCAGTGAGCATTTGTGTATGATGAATCATCATATTCGTCAATTGCCTTTGTATGATGAATGAGATAGTGATGTATAACGATAATGTGCTTCGCTGCGTTGTCGCCTCCAAGCGTCTGCGCTATGGAGCGACAGGGAGACGGGAGCGGGAGGAAAATGGCGGTGGAAGAGCAGGACTACAGCAACGGCGCGCAGGAGCGCGGCCAGCGTCGCCCTCGCGTTCAAAAGAATGTGACGCGCGCCATCGCCTCGGACATCTGCGCCGACGTCTTTCCGGTCGGCTCCTTCCTGCCGCGCGAAAACGACCTTTGCGAACGTTATGGCGTCAGCCGGACCGTCATCCGCGAAACCTTGAAGGTGCTGGAATCGAAGGGCATGGTCCGCGGCCGTTCCCGGGTGGGCACGATCGTCTGCAACAAGGACGAGTGGAACATCCTCGATTCCCAGGTGCTCGAATGGATCGGCGAGCGCATCTTTGAATTCGATCTTTTGAACTGCGTTCTGGAGGCGCGCCGCGCAATCGAGCCGGCGGCCGCAGAGTTTGCGGCCGAACGCGCGACCGTCCAGGAAATTGCCGACCTCGAGCGCGCCTGGCAGGCGATGCGTGACGGCGAGCGCGATGTCGTCGGCTTCACCGATGCCGACGTCGCCTTTCATTCCTGCCTGCTCAAGGCCAGCCATAACCAGGTCTTCCTGCAACTCGTCGGCATCATCCAGGCGGCGCTGAAGTTCTCGCTGTATGCCTCCAATGAAGTTGCCGAACGTCGTGACGAAGCAATCGATATCCATGGCGAACTGGTCGAGGCACTGCGTCTGCGCGACAAGGCGAGGGCGCGCGACTGTTCCACGCGCATGCTGGATCTTGCCGCCCGCGACCTCAAGCTTGCCGTAGAACGTCACCGGCCCGCCCCGTCGGCGCGCTGAAACCCCTTCCCGGCGGCCGACGTCGTCGCCTTGTTTGACCCAGCGGATATCGCACCATGAAGATCACCAAGCTCACCACCTACATCGTTCCGCCGCGCTGGCTGTTTCTGAAGATCGAGACCGACGAGGGCATCGTCGGCTGGGGTGAGCCGGTTGTCGAAGGCCGCGCCCTGACCGTGGAAGCCGCCGTCAACGAGCTTGCGGACTATCTGATCGGCAAGGATCCGCTGCTGATTGAGGACCATTGGCAGGTGATGTATCGCGGCGGCTTCTACCGCGGCGGTGCGGTCCACATGTCGGCGATCGCTGGCATCGACCAGGCGCTCTGGGACATCAAGGGCAAGGCCTATGGCCAACCGGTGCATGCGCTGCTTGGCGGCCAGGTGCGCGACCGCATCAAGGTCTATTCCTGGATCGGCGGTGACCGTCCGTCCGATGTCGCCAAAAATGCCCGCGACGTCGTCGCTCGCGGCTTCAAGGCCATCAAGCTCAATGGCTGCGAGGAGATGCAGATCGTCGACACCTGGGAGAAGGTGGAAAAGGCGGTCGAAACCATTGCGACGATCCGCGAGGCGATCGGCCCGCATATCGGCATCGGCGTCGATTTCCACGGTCGCGTGCACCGGCCGATGGCGAAGGTCCTGGCGAAGGAACTTCAGCCCTTCAACCTGATGTTTATCGAAGAACCGGTGCTTTCGGAAAACCGCGAGGCGCTGAAGGAAATTGCCAACCATTGCTCGACGCCGATCGCGCTCGGTGAGCGGCTCTATTCGCGTTGGGACTTCAAGTCGGTGCTGGCCGACGGCTATGTCGATATCCTGCAGCCGGACCTGTCGCATGCCGGCGGCATCACCGAATGCCGCAAGATTGCTGCGATGGCGGAGGCCTACGACGTGGCGCTGGCACCGCATTGCCCGCTGGGACCGATTGCGCTTGCCGCCTGCCTTCAGGTCGATGCCGTCAGCTACAACGCCTTCATCCAGGAACAGAGCCTCGGCATCCACTACAACGAGGCCAACGACATTCTCGACTACATCTCCAACAAGGAGGTGTTCCACTACGCGGACGGCTTCGTGTCTATCCCGCAAGGCCCTGGCCTCGGCATCGAGGTGGATGAGCAATATGTCATCGAGCGCGCAAAGGAAGGCCATCGCTGGCGCAACCCGATCTGGCGCCACGCCGATGGCAGCGTAGCCGAGTGGTAGGGAGCGCGGATATGGCGGGTCGTCTTGAGGGAAAACGCGTCGTTGTCACCGGCGCAGCGCAAGGCATAGGCCTTGCCATCGCTGAAGCCTTCCTTGGCGAGGGGGCGGGCCTCTTCCTCATCGACCGTGATGGCGACCTCTTGGCGAGCGAAGCCGAGCGCCTGCGTATGTCGGGCGGGAAGGTCGGCTACGCCACGGCCGATATCACCGATGCCGATGCCATCGAGCAGGTCGTCGTTACCGCCGCCCGTCAGATCGGTCAGCCGAATGCGCTCGTCAACAATGCCGGCGTCAACGTCTTCTTCGAGCCGTTGAAACTCTCGGATGCCGATTGGCAGCGCTGCTTCGACATCAATCTCAAGGGTGCGTGGAATTGCAGCAAGGCTGTGCTGCCGGGCATGATCGAGGCGGGCGGCGGCGTCATCCTCAATATTGCCTCGACCCACGCCTTCACCATCATCCCGCACACCTTCCCCTATCCGGTCGCCAAACATGCGCTTCTCGGCATGACCAAGGCGCTGGGGCTCGAATATGCCGGGCAGGGCGTGCGCGTGAATGCGCTGGCGCCGGGTTATGTCCGCACGCAGAAGGCCGTGGAATACTGGAACAGTTTCCCCGATCCGGTCGCCGCCGAGGCCGATACTATGAAGCTCCATCCCGGTGGCCGCATCGCAACACCGGAGGAAATCGCCAAGGCTGCACTCTTCATGATCTCGGACGAATGCCCGTTCATGAACGCCACCTGCCTGACGGTCGATGGCGGTATGAGCGTGCTGCACCATCCCTGAAGGGCCACTTCGACAGCTCCCCTCCACTTTTTTCGACCTCCGGCCTCACCAGCCGGAGGTTTTTCTTTGCCTTCACGTCAGGCCGGTCATCGCTTGATTTGTTATAACTCCGATTATATGAGAAATGAAATGGGCGCGAGCGCTTGAGGTAATCGGGGAGGACACATGTCCAGGAAATTAAGATCGCAGCATTGGTTTGGCGGACTGGACAAGGACGCCTTCATTCATCGCAGCTGGATGAAGAACAACGGGTTGCCCGACGACGTCTTCGACGGGCGGCCGGTGATCGGCATCTGCAACACTTTCTCGGAGCTGACGCCCTGCAATGCGCATTTCCGCGGGCTGGTCGAACACATCAAGGCAGGCGTGCTCGAGGCCGGTGGCCTGCCGCTGGAGTTCCCGGTGTTTTCCTGCGGCGAGTCCAATCTGCGGCCGACTGCCATGCTCTTCCGCAACCTTGCCTCGATGGACGTAGAGGAGGCGATCCGTGGCAACCCTATCGACGGCGTCGTGCTCATGGCGGGCTGCGACAAGACCACGCCGTCGCTGGTGATGGGGGCCGCCTCCTGCGATCTTCCTTCGATTGTCATCTCCGGCGGGCCGATGTTGAACGGCCGCTTCAAGGGTCGCACGATCGGCTCAGGCACTGATGTCTGGAAGTTTTCCGAAGACGTGCGTGCCGGTGTCATGTCGCAACAGGATTTCATGGCGGCCGAAAGCGCCATGTCGCGCTCGCCAGGCCATTGCATGACGATGGGCACCGCCTCGACCATGGCGTCCATGGTTGAAGCGCTCGGGCTTGCGCTGCCCGGCAATGCCGCCTGTCCGGCGGTTGATGCGGGCCGCGCCCGGCTGGCGCGGCTAACCGGGCGGCGGATCGTCGAAATGGTTGCCGAGGACCTGCGCCTGTCGAAGATCCTGACCCGTGACGCCTTCGCCAATGCCATCCGCGTCAACGGTGCGATCGGCGGCTCCACCAACGCCGTTGTGCATCTCCTGGCAATCGCCGGGCGGATTGGCACGAAGCTCTCTCTCGACGACTGGGACCGGCTCGGCCGCGATATTCCGACCATCCTCAACCTCATGCCTTCGGGGCGCTATCTGATGGAGGATTTCCACTATGCCGGCGGGCTGCCCGCCGTCATGAAGGAGATTGCTGCGCTTCTGGAACTCAGTGCCCTGACGGTGACCGGCCAAAGCGTCGGCGCCAACATCGAGTCTGTCGAGAACTACAACGACGACGTCATCTTGCCGCTCGATCGGGCCCTGACCTCGAGTGGCGGCATCGCCGTGCTGCGCGGCAACCTTGCGCCTGACGGCGCGATCATCAAGCCTTCCGCGGCGACCCCGGCGCTGATGCAGCACCGCGGCCGCGCTGTCGTGTTCGAAACCATCGACCACTACAAGGCGCGGATCGATGACCCGGATCTTAACATCGACGAGACCTCGATCATGGTGCTGAAGAACTGCGGCCCGAAGGGCTATCCGGGCATGGCCGAGGTCGGCAACATGGCTCTCCCGCAGAAGCTCCTGAAAAAGGGCGTGCGCGACATGGTGAGGATCTCGGATGCCCGCATGTCGGGGACGGCCTTTGGCACCGTCGTCCTGCACACGGCACCCGAAGCTGCGGTTGGCGGCCCGCTGGCCCTGGTAAGGGATGGCGACTGGATTGAGCTCGACGTTGCCGGCCGCCGCCTCCACCTCGACGTGAGCGACGAGGAACTGGCGCGCCGAAAAACCGCCTGGACCGCGCCACCCCCGGAAATGGTGGGTGGTTATCAGGGCCTCTATGTCGAGCGCGTGATGCAGGCCGACACCGGCGCGGATCTCGATTTTCTTGTCGGCGGCCGCGGCCACGCAGTTCCGCGCGAAAGCCATTGAGGAGGCGACGGTGGACGACTTTCGTATCGAAAGCCTTCATGGCATCCACGCCATCCTCTACGCGCTTTTCGACAAGGACGAAAAGCTCGATCGTGCCGCCATGCGCCGCCAGACGGAGATCTGCCTGGCAAGCGGCGTGCACGGCATGGCAGGGCTTGGCCTTGCGACCGAGGCCTCCAAGCTCGACGAGGCCGAGCGCATGGCAATCATGGAGTGGCTGGTCGAGGATACGGCCGGGCAGGTGCCGGTCGCCCTGACGATCTTTGGCGCGTCGGTCGAGGAACAGGTGCGCCAGGCGCGCCATGCGGCACGGGCCGGCGCCGACTGGCTGATCCTCCAGCCGCCGATGGTCGGCCAGTTCTCGGCCGCCGAGTACATCCGCTTCTTCGGCCGCGTCGCCGATCAGACCGAGTTGCCGCTTGCCATTCAGAACGCCCCGGCCCTGATGGGACGAGGGCTGACGGCCGTCGATATTCGCGAGCTGGTGCGCCAGCACCCGAACATCCGGCTGGTCAAGGGCGAGGGGCCTGTCGTCGACATCGCCCATCTCATCGAGGTTACCGAGGGCCGGCTGCCGGTATTTAATGGTCGTGCGGGCCTCGAGCTGCTCGAGAACCTGCGCATCGGTTGCCACGGCCTGATCCTTGCGCCAGATTCGATCGACTATGCCGTGCGCGCCTACGAGTTCTTTTCAGACGGTTGGGACGAGCACGCGCAAGAGGCTTATCGGCGGATGCTGCCCGGCGTGGTCTTCACCATGCAGGGCATCGAGACGCTGCTTTGTTACGGGAAGCGCCTTTTCGGCGAACGGGCGGGCATAACCATCCACGACCGTGCGCCGGCCATGCGACCGACCGCGATTGGCATCGAGATGACCCGCCGCTACGCGGCCGCGATGGGTGGCTTTTCCTGATCGGGGCGACCGGCTATGAACGGGGCGGAGATGCAATGGAGAGAGTGGGCATGAAGGCAATCGCTCGGGAGGATCGCGGCCTGCCTGCTCGCATCGCAGGCGATATTGGCCGCCGCATCACGCTCGGCGAGCTGAAGGTGGGCGATACCCTGCCGAAGGAAGCCGACATGCTGACGACACTCGGTGTCAGCCGCACGACGCTGCGCGAAGCGCTGAAGATCCTGTCGACCAAGGGCTTCATTGAGGCAAAGCCCCGGCTCGGGACACGCGTGCGGGCGGCCGAACACTGGAACACCCTCGATCCCGTCGTGCTTTCGTGGCAAAGTGATGCGGAGGATCAGGCAACGCTTGCCGAAGAACTGTTCGAGCTCCGCCTGTCGATCGAACCGCTTGCTGCACGCCTTGCCGCCAGACGCGGATCTGCGGCCGAGCATGCAGAGATTCGGGCCGCTTTCGCACGAATGGCGGAAGGCGGCGCTCGTGTCGAAGACGCGATCGAGGCTGATATCGCCTTTCACCTCAACATCTTTCAATCCGCCCACAACCGCTTCCTCTTGCCGGTTGCTTCCGTCATTCGGGCAGCGCTCTCCATCAGCATCCCGAAGACGATGGCGGCTACAGGCGGTTTCGGCCAATCCCTGGCCCAGCATGAGGCGATCCTCGTCGCGATCGAAGATCGCGACGAGGACAAGGCATTCGAACGCGCTGCAGCGTTGATCGCGTCGACCTACAAGCGCAATTTCACCTCCTAGCCAGTTGTTCCGGAGATACCGCCCGCAACTTCGAGATCGTCACCGCGCCTCAGGCGGAGACCTGATCCAGGAAAATCAGGCGTAGCGGTTCTTCAAGGAGAGCATCGATTTCGGCCGCGAAGGCTTGAAAATGGGGTGTCGCGAAATGTGCGTCGAGCGCAAGCTGGTCGGCGAAAGCTTCGCGCATGTAAAAGGTACCGGGCTCATCGCGCAGCTCGAACAAGACATAGTCGAGGTTGCCGGGTTCTGCGCGCGTTGGAGCGATGAGACCAAGCAGGCCCTGCCGGAGGGCCTCGCGTTGGTGCGGTTTAGCCTTCAAAATCGCGATGGAGACTACCTTTTCTTTGGTCATGACGGTTCCTTTCGTCGGGCGCTGGTGCGAACGATCTCGGGGTGGTTCTGCGGGTTGGCGCGGTGTGAACGGGTTTGAAATGCCGTGGGCCATCGAGGTACATCCAGGGAGCCCTGATTGACCAAGAGTGACGATAGTGCCGAGCAGCCCGGTCCGATAATCCGTCACGGACAGAAATGTTATTTCGGAGTTGCCGAATAATCTGTGCTCGCGTTGCCGGGTACTCGGCCCCTGTTCCGGCGGCAGGCCGCTGCTGAGAGCAAATCCCCTAGCGTTCGACCGCCGACGTCACCCGCGTTTTCTATGATCGGATGGCGTCGAGGACGGTCTGTATCAGTCGGCCAGACGACACGTTGCGTGGCCTGAGCAAACCGATCTCACGGCTCGGCGCATTCGGTAGCGGTAGCCGGGCGACGCGCAGCTTGTCGAAGAGCGGCGAGCGCCAGTCGGGCATCAGCGACACGCCGAGCCCAGCCTCAACCATCATCGATATGGCTTCCAGTGAATCGAGCTCCAGCCACTCTCGAGGGAGAATTCGCTGGGTTTGAAGGTAGGTATCGGCCAGTCGGCCACCCCAGTTGCTTCTGTCGTATCGAATGAACGGTTGCTCGCGAAGCAGGCGGTCGACGGGGGTCTCTGAAAGGTCCGGGGGGGCCAGGAGTACGAACCGTTCCGACCGGATGAGGTCCCAGTTGAGCGTCTTTGGAATGGGGAAGGGCGGTTTGACAAGGATTGCCGCGTCGATCTTCTCTTCAGCGACACTGTTATAGAGTTCGGCCGACGTGCCCGGCAGCAGGAAGATGTCGATGCCCGGCGTCCTGTCGAAAACCCGCCGCAAGGCGTTCGGAAGCAGGCCGGTCAGAACCGTCGAGATGGCGCCCAGACGGAGCTCTCCGAATGCCTGGTCGTCGCGCGCCACGCCTTTCAGCTGCCTGACTTCGGCGAGAACGCGCCGGCTCTTTTCCAGGATGGCGACGCCCGCTTCGGTTGGCTTCACCCGCCGGCCTGATCGCGCAAGAAGAGGCAGTCCGATCTCGTCTTCCAACGCCTGGATCCGTTGCGCGACCGCCGCTGGCGTGACGCCCATGCGGCGTGATGCCTCGGCGAGCGAGCCATGCTGAACCACCGCCAGAAAGGTTTCGAGAAAGCGCGTTTCCATCGTTTATTTTTACTATCGTCTGAAGGGATAAAAAGGAAGGTGTTTCTTCCGTTTCCGCCTTGGCATAGTGCCGTCAAACAACAGGAGGAAGAGTTGGATCTTCAGTTGAACAACAAGACGGCGCTCGTATTCGGCGCCGGTGGTGGGCTTGGCGGCGCGATCGCCAGGTCGCTCGCGGCCGAAGGCGTTTCCGTCGTTGTCGCCGACATCCACGAGGAAAGCGCCACGGCGACTGCAGAGGCAATCAGCGGCGCAGGCGGCAAGGCCATTCCGCTCATTTGGGATATCGGCGACCTTTCCCTGATCGGTCAGAAGCTCGATGCCATAAAAGCTGCGTTCGGACCGGTCGACATCCTTGTCAACAACACCGGGGGGCCGCCCCCAACGCCCGCCGCCGGACAGTCGCCCGACGATTGGTCGAAATATTTCGACCTCATGGTTCGCTCGGTGATCGCGGTCACCGATGCCGTGCTTCCGGGTATGCGCGAGCGCCAATGGGGACGCATCATTACCTCGACGTCCTCCGGCGTCGTCGCGCCGATTGCAAATCTCGGGATATCGAACAGCCTGCGCCTGGCCTTGGTCGGCTGGTCGAAGACCCTGGCGCGTGAGGTTGGTCGCGACGGTATCACCGCAAACATCGTACTGCCGGGGCGTATTGCCACCGGTCGGATCGTCTTTCTGGACGAACAGAAGGCCAAGCGCGAGAACCGCCCCGTCGCCGATGTCACGGCTGAAAGCACCGGGTCGATCCCGGTCGGCCGCTACGGCGATCCGAAGGAATATGGCGACACCGTCAGCTTCCTTGCGAGCCCCCGCGCATCCTATATCACCGGCTCAGTCATCCGTGTCGATGGCGGGCTGATCAACAGCATCTGATGTGCGAGGTTTCTAATGACACTTGAGCCTCACGTCGTTGAAACCCTGAAGAGCGTCTCCACCGCGACGCTCACCACGGTTCTCCTGAAAAAAGGGCTTCGCAACACCTGGCTGCGCGGCACGAAACCACTGAAGCCCGGCCAGGGACGGGTTGTCGGCAAGGCCTTTACGCTGCGCTTCATTCCTGCCCGGGAAGACCTCGCCACGCCTGCGAGCTGGGCGTCGCCAATCTCCACGCGGGCGGCGATCGAAGCGATGCCAGAGGGCTGCGTCGCCGTCGCCGATGCAGTGGGCGTCAGTGATGCCGGCATCTTCGGCGACATCCTGTGTGCCCGCATGGCGAAACGCAAGGTTGCCGGCCTCGTTACCGACGGCGTGATGCGGGACGCCGAGGGGGTGCTGGCGAGCGGCATGAAGGTGTGGTGCAATGGTGTTGCGGCACCGCCTTCAGTCGCAGGCTTGACCTTCGTTGGATGGCAGGAGCCGATCAATTGCGGCGGCGTTGCTGTTCTGCCTGATGATATTGTCGTCGTCGACGACGACGGCGCAGTCCTGATCCCGGCCGCGCTTCTCGAAGAGGTGCTCGCTGAGGCACCCGAGCAGGAGCGTATGGAAGCCTGGATCATGACTGAAGTGGATCGGGGCGTGCCGCTTCCCGGTCTTTACCCGATGAACGCTGAAACGAAGGCCCGGTACGAGGCCTGGAAGGAAAGCCAGAAATGACGTTCAGCACGCAATCCAAGGGCGTCTACGCCATCGCGACGACACCGTTCTTCGAGGACGGCTCGATCGATTTCAATTCGATCGACAAGTTGACAGACTTTTATGAGGAGAGCGGTTGTACCGGCGTCACGATCCTTGGAATCATGGGCGAGGCCCCGAAGCTCGAACCGGAGGAAAGCAGAGCCATCGTCAAGCGGGTGGTCTCCCGGTCGAAGATTCCTGTCATCGTCGGGGTATCCGCTCCAGGTTTTGCCAGCATGCGCTCGCTGGCGCGTGACTCGATGGAGATGGGTGCTGCCGGCGTCATGATCGCTCCGCCACCTGCGCTGCGCACGGATGATCAGATCGTCAACTATTT
This sequence comes from Ensifer sp. EB106-05-01-XG146, assembly GCF_058791875.1. Taxonomy (NCBI): domain Bacteria; kingdom Pseudomonadati; phylum Pseudomonadota; class Alphaproteobacteria; order Hyphomicrobiales; family Rhizobiaceae; genus Ensifer; species Ensifer sp. EB106-05-01-XG146. The sequence goes on along the minus strand of NZ_JBYTDX010000003.1, from coordinate 1,042,994 downwards.
CGCAGGTGCGGTGGAAGCGGTCGGCGAAGATGTGCCGTGGGTTTTGCAGGACTATCCGCTGACCCTCACGGTTGTCATGGCGCCTGGCGTCATCGCGAAGATCATCACCAACCATTCGTCCTGCCTGATGCTGAAGCACGAGGACTGGCCCGGTCTTGAGAAAATATCAAAGTTGCGCGCCATGCAGAAGGCGGGCGAACTTCGCGAATTTTCCATCCTGTGCGGCAATGGCGGCCTCTTCCTCGACTTCGAGCCGGAGCGCGGTGCCGATGGTGCCATGACCGGCTATGGCTTTCCGGACATGCTTACCGAACTGATGGAGCTTTCTGCGGCCGGGAAGAGGGATGAAGCGCACGATCTATTCGACGCGCACCTGCCGTTGATCCGTTACGAGCAGCAGCTCGGGATAGGCCTTGCCATTCGCAAGCACGTTCTGAAGCGTCGCGGCGTTATCGCCACCGACGCGCAACGCAAGCCAGCCCAGATGCTGACCCCGACAGCGCGGGCGGAAGTGGACTATCTGCTTGCCCGTCTCGCGAGATACGACAGGCGAGCTGCTTTCTAGGCCGCTTCTTCTCCCCGGGGCCCCCGTCCGTCTCTGATCTGAAGCGGCGGACGGGTTTTTAAAGGTCGTTCCCGTTCTGCGACTTGTCATTGCGGTCTGTGCTCGCGCTCGCGCGCCTGATACTCTGACCTTGCCGATTGTCGATACACCTGTTTCAGAACGAGGTTTGACGATGCAGGGCCAGGAAACTTTCCTTGAAAGAACGTTGCGTATCGGTGTGATCGTTGTGGTCGCGATCCTGCTTGCGGCGATCCAGTACGTGGTGTCTTCGCGAGGCCTCTATCCCGTTCTCTGAGAGAAAATCGCGACCTCCTGAGCTGGCGGCCTCGGCAATTATCCTTGCGGACTTGAGCTATCTATCGAAAAGCCCCGCCGCCCACGTCGACATGGATGCTGGACGCCGGGGCTTGCCTCACATTCAAGCGAGCGTGTAGGCCGTCTTGACGGTCGTGTAGAACTCGGCGGCGTAGCGCCCCTGCTCGCGCGAGCCATGGGACGAGCCCTTGCGGCCGCCGAAGGGCACGTGGAAATCGACGCCCGCCGTCGGCAGGTTGACCATCACCATGCCGGCTTCGGCATTGCGCTTGAAATGGGTCGCGTGCTTGAGGCTGGTGGTGGCAATCCCCGAGGACAGACCGAAGGGCGTGTCGTTGGCGACAGTGAGCGCCTCATCGTAGTCCTTGACGCGGATGACGGATGCGACCGGCCCGAAGATCTCTTCCCGAGAAATGCGCATGGCGTTCGTCGCTTCGGTAAACAGCGCCGGCTGCAGGTAGAAGCCGGGCGTGTCGCGCTTCAGAAGCTCGCCGCCGAAGGCAAGCTTTGCGCCTTCCTGTCGGCCGATGGCGATATAGTCGGTGTCCTGGTTGAGCTGGCTCTCATCGACCACCGGACCGATCTGGGTGCCGGCCTTCAAGGCGTCGTCGATCACAACCCCCTTCATCCGTTCGCCCATGGCCGCCACGAAGCGATCATGAATGCCCTCGGTGACGATGAGGCGCGAAGATGCGGTGCAGCGCTGGCCGGTGGAGAAGAAGGCGGAGTTGACCGCCGCCTCGACCGCGACCGCAAGATCGGCGTCGTCAAGCACGACGAACGGGTTCTTGCCGCCCATCTCCAGCTGGTATTTGCGATTGTGTTCGACCGAGGCCAGCGCCACGCGTTTGCCCGTGCCGGTCGAGCCGGTGAAGGTGATGGCGTGAATGTCGGGACTGTCGAGCATCGCCTGGCCGACGACCGAGCCCTTGCCCATCACGAGGTTCAAGACGCCCTTCGGCAGGCCGGCGCGGTTAAGAATGTCGACGATGGCCCAGGAACTGCCGGGCACCAGTTCGGCCGGCTTGAAGACGACGGTGTTGCCGTAGCAGAGTGCCGGCGCGATCTTCCAGGCGGGAATGGCGATCGGGAAGTTCCAGGGCGTGATGATGCCGACGACACCGACCGGCTCGCGGGTGATCTCGACGCCGATATTGGGTCTTGCCGACGGCAGCACCTCGCCCGCCAACCGCAGGCACTCGCCGGCGAAGAAGTCGAAGATCTGGCCGGCGCGCACCGTCTCGCCGATGCCTTCGGCCAAGGTCTTGCCTTCCTCACGCGACAAGAGCTTCCCGAGTTCGTCCTTGCGCGCAAGGATCTCGTCGGCGGTCTTCCTGATGATCGCGTGGCGCTCGAGAATACCCGAGCGCGACCAGGCCGGAAACGCCGCCTTGGCGGCAGCGATCGCTGCGCGCGCATCCTCGGCTGACGCGCGGGCGTATTCGCCGACCACGTCGTTGGTATCGGACGGGTTGATGTTGCGGAACGCTTCGCTACCGGCGATCCATTCCCCATCGATCAGGTTTTTCTGCACCATATCTATCCTCCGCGGCGCTCACACTTTGATCATGTCTCTGCTTATCGGATGCGATGGATCCGGCAGAAAGAACAATCTTTCGACCCCGCCATTGCCAAAACGGCAAACCCAAATCGCGACCCGAGCGTTGCCGTATCGGCAATACCAACCGCTAAAAATTGTGCTTTATGAGATGCCAAATTCCATCATCATCGCTCCCATAACAAGCAAGGGGAACGATATGTCTCGTTTTATGATGAACCGCCGAGGTTTCCTTTCGAATGCGGCCGCAATGGGCGCGATTGCCGCAACCCATAGCCTCATCAATGTTTCACCAGGCCTTGCGGCCGATTCCGCGACGATACGCATGCAGCTCGGTTGGCTGCCATCGAACGGGCTTCTCGGAGAGCTCGTGGCCCGCAAGAAGGGTTACTACGCCGAGAAGAGCATAGAGCTCGAAATCGTGCCCGGCGGACCGAATGTCGATGGTGTTGCGGGTGTTGCCGTTGGCCAGTCGACCATCGGTCAGATTTCCTCCAGCCCGTCAGTCATGCTGGCTCGTTCGGCCGGCGCACCGATCAAGGCATTCGCCGCCGGCTACCAAAAACATCCCTTCGCCTATTTCTCTCGCAAGGCAAATCCGATCGCCAAGCCTCAGGACATGATTGGCAAGACGATCGCCGCGATCCCGACCTCGGTCATTCTTCTGCGCGCGCTTCTCGCCAAGAACGGCATATCGGAAGACCAGGTCAAGATCGTCAACATGGGCTCGGACATGAACCAGCTCGTGACCGGCCAGGCCGATGCGGTCTGTGGCTGGCTGACGAACGTCAACGCCCTGAAGGTGCTTGGGGATGACCGGGTCGATCTGACGCTCTGGGATGGCGGTATCCGGCTTTATGCCAACGTCTACTATACCACCGACGACCAGTTGCAAAATCACGCGGACCAGCTCGCAGCCTTCGTATCCGGTTCGGCGCGCGGGTGGGGTTATGCCCGCGACCATCAGGAAGAGGCCGTCGACATCCTGCTTGAATCCTACCCCAACCTCGACAAGGCGAGCGAGCTGGAGGCCATCGGACCGCTGATGAAGTTCGTGTTCAACGAAACCACCGCGAGCGAGGGTTGGGGAGGCATGGACCAGGCAAACTGGGCGGAGCAAATCAAGACCTATGCGGACCTCGGCCAGTTCACAGGTCCGGTTCCCAACGTCGACGACGTCTACACAATGGCAATCCTGGATGCGACGGCCGATGTCCGCAAGAGCGTAGGATAAGGCGATGTTGGAAACGCTTATCAGACCCGGCCAGGCTTCGCTCGGCAACGCCGCGGTGTCGGTGAAGAACCTTCACATTCGCTTTGGCGCGGATGATTCAGGCTTCACCGCACTCTCCGATGTCTCGGTCGAGATACCGGCCGGCTCGCTCGTGACCATGCTCGGCCCATCCGGCTGCGGCAAGTCGACTTTGCTGCGTACCGTCGCGGATCTCGTGCACATCACCGACGGTTCGGTGTCCGTCCATGGCCAGACACCGCGCAAGGCGCGCGAGGGGCGCGATTTCGCCTTCGTCTTCCAGGAAGCGACGCTGCTGCCGTGGCGCAATGTGATCGACAATGTGCGTCTCCCGCTGCTGGTGGGAAAACGCGAACCGGGCGCGACCTATGCCGATCCGGAAGAGCTTCTCGCCCTCGTGGGCTTGAAGGGGCGCGAGAAGGCGATGCCGCACGAATTGTCGGGCGGCCAGCGCCAGCGCGTGGCGATCGCCCGGGCACTGGTGACCCGCCCGCGTATTCTCTTGATGGACGAGCCTTTCGGCGCGCTCGACGAGATCACGCGCGACAAGCTGAACGAAGAACTGCTGCGCCTCTGGCAGGAAACCGGCACGACGATCCTCTTCGTCACCCATTCGATCCCCGAGGCCGTCTTCCTCGGTCAACATGTGCTGATGCTCGCCGCCCATCCCGGCCGCGTCAAAGAGTTCATGAAAGTCGACTTGCCCTACCCGCGAACTCTCGCGATGCGCGACACGGTCGAGTTCATCCAGGTGACCGCCCACCTGCGCAAACTTTTGGGAGAATGCTGATGGCGAATGCCCTTCCTTCACAGGCGGAAGGCCGCGCTTTGACCGACGGCAACCGGTTCCGGATACTCGATGGTCTTGCCGCTGCGATCCTGCGACATCTTCCGGCGACACTCGCGATCCTTGGCTGCATCCTTTTGTGGCAACTCGTCGTCTGGGGTTTTTCGGTGCCGACCTTCATGGCGCCCGGACCGGTCGACGTCATCAAGGCCTTCGGCGAAAACGCCGGCGTGCTCTGGACGAACTTCTGGCCGACGCTCATGGAGGCCGTTCTCGGTTTTATCTTCGGCAATGTCATCGCCGTCCTTCTGGCGGTCTGGTTCGTCTATAGCCCGCTCGCGGAACGCGCCTTCTATCCGATCGCCGTCATCATCAAGTCGATCCCGATCATCGCGCTTGCCCCGATCCTGGTGCTGCTTGTCGGCAACGGCATCGCGCCGAAGATCATCATCGCCGGCCTGATCTGCTTCTTCCCGACGCTGGTCAACATGGTGCAGGGACTGAAGTCGGCGAGCCCCGCAATGCTAGACCTGATGCGCATCCTGTCTGCCAGCAATTCCGAAATCTTCTGGAAGGTTCGCCTGCCGGGCTCGCTGCCCTTTCTCTTCGCCGCGCTGAAGATTGCGGCAACCAGCAGCGTGATGGGCGCGATCGTCGCCGAATGGATCGGCTCCAGCTACGGTCTCGGTGCGCTGATCATCGAGGCGACCTACAATTTCCGCTCGCCGCTGCTTTACGCGACGGTGGTGATTGCGGCCTCGCTTGCCGTGGTTCTCTTCTTTGCCGTCTCCTACGCGGAATCGAAGATCGTCCGCTGGAAACCGACGACGGACCACTGACCCCCAAACCCTTTGCTGCCGGACCTGGATAACCGGGTCCGGTCCACCGACGAAGTCACTGGCTGTGAGCTCCTCACATTTCGCCGGACACGTCCCCTATGGAGGAAACGACCATGGAAACAATCAGAGAACCCCTGCGCAATGCCCGGATCGTCGACCGCTCGGACGTCGTCGTCGTCGGCGGTGGACCGGCTGGGATCTCCGCCGCGGTTTCGGCGGCACGCACCGGAGCCAGCGTCACGCTTATCGAACGCTATCCCTATGTCGGTGGCCTTGCCGCAGGCGGTATGGTTCTGGTGCTCGACGACATGGTCAACGGCGTCGAAATCACCGTGCGTGGCATCTGCATGGAAATGATCGAACGGATGAAGACGCTCGGCCTTTGCGTCACGCCGACGGATGGCGACCGCCAGCTCGATATTCGCGATACGCCGGAGGCCTGGCAAAGATGGGCGCGCTGGGGCCTGTTCGACTTCCACACGCCGTCTGCGCCGCACCCGATCTGCTATGCGGCCGCCTTCGATCCGGACGCCTTCAAGCGCGTCTCCTATGACATCCTGCGCGAATCCGGCGTGAAGCTCAGGACCCATAGCTGGTTCTCCTCGGCGATCGTCGAGAACGGCACGATCAAGGGTGTGGTTTGCCAGACGAAATCCGGCCGCGAGGCCATCATGGGCGACGTCGTCATCGACGCCTCGGGCGACCTCGACGTTGCGGCCGATGCCGGCGCCCAGCATACGGACGGCAATTTCATCCTGACGACGGTTTCCCGCTGGGGGGGCATCGACACTGAAGCCGCCGAGCGCTTCGAATTTGAGGAACCCGAAAAGTTTAAGGCAATCGACCACGAGGCCAAGCGTCTGATTGGCGGTTGCTGGTCGTTCTGGTGGCTGAAGACCCCGCTGCCGGGCGTCATCTGGCTCAACTGCCCGCACATGCCGAAGCTCTCTGGCCTCCGTGTCGAAGACTTAACCTATGCGGAACTCGAGGGCCGTGGCCGCATTGCCCGCCTGCTCGACTTCGCCCGCGCCAACCTGCCGGGCTTCGAAAATGCCCATGTGATCGACTTTGCGCCGCAGACGGGCGTGCGCCAGTCGCGACTGCTCCAGGGCGAATATGTCGTCACCAAGGGCGACGTGATGAACCGCCAGCACTTCACCGACACAGTGTGCCGTGGCCGCGACTACTACACGCCCTATAGGGCCATGCTGCCCAAAGAGGTCGATCAGTTGATCGTCGCAGGCCGGCATTATTCCGCGACCATTCAGGCGCAAAAATCGAGCCGCGAGATCCCGCCCTGCATGGCGATGGGCGAGGCGGCCGGTGTTGCCGCCACCGTCGCGCTCAATGCCGGCGTCAAGGTGCGAGACGCCGACGTCAAGGCGATCCAGAAGCAGCTGCGGGCGCAGGGTGCCGATCCCGGCGACGTACCATCCGAAAATGCAACCTATCTGGAGGCCGCAGAATGACGTCTCTTCCCCTCGACGGTATCCGCGTCGTCGACTTTACCCAGGTCATGCTTGGCCCGTGCTGCACGCAGATGCTGGCCGACTACGGCGCCGAGGTCATCAAGGTCGAAAAGGCCAAGATCGGCGACCTCTCGCGCTGGTCGCTGGGCTCCGACCCGGATGGCCTCAACAATCCGGTTTTCTCCTCGCTCAACCGCAACAAGAAGAGCCTTGCACTCGACCTCAAGCAGGACGAGGCGCGGGCAGCCGTCCGCGCGCTGATCGACACTGCCGACGTGGTCGTCAACAATTTCCGTCCTGACGTCATGGAGCGCATGGGTTTCGGCTATGAAGAGCTGAAGCGGACAAACCCACGGCTGATCTACGCCGTCGGCACGGGCTTCGGCCTTGAAGGCCCCTACCGGCACAAGGGCGGGCAGGACATCCTGGCGCAGGCGCTTTCGGGCGTCATGCGGCGCAAGTCCGACGCGAGCCATCCGCTGTCGATCTACGCGACGCCGCTTGCAGACTACTCGGCCGGCATGCACCTCGTGCAGGGCATTCTGCTTGCCTTGCTGCATCGCGAAAAGACCGGGCACGGCCAGCAAGTGGCGGTCAGCCTCTACAGTTCGATGCTCGCCATGCAGATGCAGGAAGGCACCACGCACATGATGCGGGAAAAGGACCTGAACTGGGGCGCCTTCCCGCTGACGGGCGTGTTCGAGACGACCGACGGCGCCATCGTCATGGTCGGTGCCTTCAAGCAGAATCCGCTGCGCGACATCTGCAATGCCCTTGAGATCGAGGACCTGTCCCTCCAGCCGCAATTTGTCGATTTCGACGCGCAGATGCAGCGCCGTCCGGATTTGCAGCAAATCTTCCGCGAGGCGTTCGCAAAAAACAGCAGCGCCCATTGGCTCGGCCGCTTGGAACAGGTGGACATTCTCTGCGCACCGGTACGCTCGCTTCCCGAAGCCCTTAACGACGAACAGACGACGATCAACGGCATGATCCTGGACGCGGGAGAGACGAAGGCCGGTCCGATCCGGCTGGTTGGTTCGCCGATCGACATGTCGGCGGCGACCGTGACGGTTCGCATCGCGCCGCCGACGCTCGGCGAGCACAATGACGAGATCCTTTCGGGACTTTCGGTTCGTCAGGGAGATGCGGCATGAGCGTCACTTTCGTGGTAGAGGATCGCGTCGCAAGCGTCACTCTCAACCGTCCCGAGCGGATGAACGCGGTGGATGCCGCAACCGAGCGCGAACTGGATGCGATCTGGGAGGAGATCGAAGCACGCGACGACATCAGCTGCGTCGTCTTGACGGGCGCCGGCGAACGGGCGTTCTGCGCCGGGGCGGATCTGAAGGGGGCTGAAAAGACCGGCCTTGATTACTGGACCGAAAACCGGCCGAACGGCTTTGGAGGACTGGCCTTTCGCCGCTCTCTGGATGTTCCCGTCATCGCGAGGGTCAATGGCTATGCGCTCGGTGGTGGATTCGAGATGGTTCTCGGCTGCGATATCGTCATAGCTTCGACGGAGGCGGCCTTCGGCCTGCCCGAGGCTCGCGTCGGGCGCCTGCCGCTCGATGGCGGCATGGTGCTTCTTCAGCGCAGGATCCCGCACAACCTTGCCATGGGTGTGCTGTTGACCGGTCGGCGGTTCTCGGCCGCCGAGATGCGCGCCTTTGGTATCGTCAACGAACTTGCCGAACCGGGCGAGCTCGACGCGGCCGTCTCCCGCTGGGTGAAGGAAATCGTCGCCTGTGCGCCGCTCTCGCTGCGCGCCATCAAGCAGACGGTCAATCGCACCGGACACCTGTCTCCGGCGGAAGCCCAGGGATTACGCACGCCCGCGCTTGTGAAGGCGCTGAACAGCGAGGATGCGCTGGAAGGTGTGCGCGCTTTTCAGGAGAAGCGCGCGCCCGTTTGGAGGGGACGGTGAGCGTGTTATAGGTCGGGGCCCAGGGGAGGAGGGGTCCAATCGAATGCACGCCAGCATCCTGAAATACTTCGTCTCGGTCGCGCGGTCCGGGTCCATTCGCAAGGCCTCCGAGGAGCTTCATGTCGCATCCTCGGCGGTCAGCCGGCAGATCAAGAAACTGGAGGACGAACTCGGGATCGCGCTCTTCGAGCGGCTTTCGAATGGCTTGAGGCTGACAGTTGCCGGGGAAAACGTGCTGCGCCACGCCCGGGTGACGCTGGAAAATTTCGAACTGCTGCGCAGCGACCTCGGCGCCCTGCAGGGGAAAAAGACCGGTCGGGTGCAGATGTCCTGCCTCGATAGCCTGGCGATCCAATTCCTGCCGGACATGGTCAACGCGTTCCACAGTATCCATCCCGGCGTGAGCTTTCACATCCACACCGCCGGCCACGGCAATATCAGCAGCCTGGTCGCCGAGGGCGATGTCGATATGGGCCTGACCTTCGATCTGGCCCGGCCTGACGATACCGAGATGCTCTTTCGCGTGCCGATGCCGCTGATGGCCTTCGTCGGACGGGAACATCCGCTGGCCAAACAGCGGCAGGTTTCGCTTGCCGAATGCGCCCAGTACGACCTTCTCCTGCAACTCGACACGCAACCGATCCGCTCGCTCATCGAAATCGAACTCTCGGTCTTCGAGCGGACCGGGCGGCCTTTTGTTCTCTCGAACAGCCAGATGATGCTCAAACCTTTCATCCTGTCCGGTCAGGGCGTGGCTTTCTTCACGCCGATCGGTTTCCTCGCCGAGATCAGATCGGGCGATCTCGTCGCCATACCGCTTTCCGGCTCGCGCCTTCAGAACCTGCATGTCGGGATTCTGGTGCAGCGACGCCGGCAGCGCACGCATGCGGCGGAAGCCGTCATCGAATTTGTCGGCGCGGAACTGCAGAGGTTCAGCGACCAGATCATGGAGGCGATCCATCCGTGAATACAGCATCCGTTCCCGGGCGACTTCTCTTGCGACCGGGCCACGAGGCCGCAGGGCGCACGCAAAATCTGTTGGATCATTTGCCTGAGGGCGCCTCATGGACGACGATCCCGGCCGGTGCTTTGCTTATGCCGCCGCCCGTCAACGCCCATGACCATGGTTATGGCATCCGCACGCTCGATTTTGGCAACGCGGACGATGCCCTGGAAGTGTGGATCCCGGGACTTCGGCTTCGACCGCGAACCGAGCCCTATCTGGAAGCGCTGGTGGCCTTCTCAAGGTTGGCGCAAACGGGCGTCGGCGCGACCATGCATTGCCATAATTCTTTGAACATCGACCGTCTCGTCGACGAGGCAGGCGCGGTCATGCGCGCGGCGTGCGACGCAGGCATTAGGCTTGCGCTTTCCTGCCCGCTTCTCGACAACGATCCGTGGGCCTATGACGGCGGGCCTCAGCGATTGCGGCCATATCTTGATCCGGCAGACTGGGACGATCTCAGCGGCTCGATCCCGAGCTATGCGTCGCCATCGGTGCAGATCTCGGCAGCCGACGCGGTCGCTGCGGCCAACACAAGTCCGTTGATCGATGTGCAGTATGGTCCGATCGGGCCGCAATGGTGTTCCAATACACTGCTCGAAGCGATCGCCGAGGCCTCTCACGCAACCGGCCGGCGCATTCACATGCATCTCCTTGAAAGCCCGAAGCAGAGGCAATGGCTGGATCGGCGCTTTCCGCAAGGGGTTGTCCGATACCTCGACGAGATCGGCTTCCTGTCGCCCCGCCTCGCCGTCGCCCACGGCGTCCAGCTGCGACCGGACGAGTTGGAGCTGCTGGCTGCGCGTGGCGTGCAGCTCGTTTCGAACCCGTCGGCGAATTTGCGCCTGCGTTCAGGCGTGGCGCCGGTCGCCACCATTCCGCCAAGCGGCCCCGCTTTCGCGTTCGGCCTCGACGGAACGGGCTTTGACGATGACCAGGATCTCTGGCGCGAATTGCGCCTTGCCCATCTGCTGCATGGCGGCCGCGACCTGACGCGAACCCTTACGGCGGGACGTGTCTTCGATGCCGCGATCCATGTCGGCGCCAAGGTGGTGAACGCCCCGGCGAACGAAGACCTGGTGCTCGTGGACTATGCTGCGCTGATTGCCGACAGCCTGATGGACGACCTGGATGAAGCGGAGGTGCTGCTTACCCGGATGACCGCCGCGCATGCAAAGGCGCTCTATGTCGGCGGACAGGAGATCCTGTGCGATGGACGGTTGACCCGGGTCGATTTCGAGGCTGCCCGGGCCGAACTCCTGCAGCAGGCGCGCGCTGACCTTCCGCGGCTGACCGCCGAGCGCGGACGCGTGACCAAACTGGCCGCGGCAACAAGGGCCTATTACGCCAGCTGGTGAGCGCGGCGACAAGGCGGTAGGCGTCACCCTCTGGTCTCCTATAGGGGGCGGACTTGCTAAGCGATCGCGGCTGCCTTCTCGAATGCGGCAACGAAAGGATGGTCCTGCGTCGTGGAGCACTCCTTGCTCCAGCCGCCGGGCGACCCCATCCCCGTGACATCGGACCCGAAGAACTCCTTGTTCACAGCGATGAAGTGGCGCTGGTTGTTTGGTATCTCCTGATCCCAGGCAATGGCATCGACGGGACAGATCGAAAGACAGAGCCCGCAATTTATGCATTCGTCGGGGTGGATGTAGAAGGTGCGGCCACCCTCGTAAATGCAGTCCACAGGGCAGGCGGCGGTGCAGTCGCCATCCTTCACGTCGATGCAGGGTTCGGTAATGACATAGGCCATCTTGCGGATCTCTGAAGAGTTGTTTGCACGGCCAATTATTCAGAGTTTCCCTTGCCGAAGAAGCACAGATATTCGCAAGGTCGATTGCCAAAAAGGCAACGTCCGGGGCCCGTTCTTTCGTGCTTGGGCCTGTCGCCATGGCGAAGTGCTGCACAAGCGCGAGCCGTGGAACGCGCGTGATCGCCCGAACGTAGAGAGAGCCGGCAATCCCGAATGCGAGCTCGGTTGAGAGGCGTCGGTGATCGCTGCGGCAGTTGTCGCGATCCGATCTCGTGGTGGCAACGGGACGAGAAGACAACAGGCCAACGATTCCCGGGCGCGTTGATTGCGGCTATCAAAACCGAGAGAAAAAACGGACGACCTACTTTGGATTTGCCGATTTTTGTCAATTTTCAATTGACATTTGCAGCTTTCATTAAAGTATCAGTGGCGATAACTTTACAGACGCGCTACAATGTCAAACATGAGTGGACAAAGCGAGACAAAGCTAAAGCAGCTTCTCCAAGCCGTGCCACCTGGATTCCTGGTGGACACTGCGTGGATGGCTCGTCACGCCATCTCGCGACAATCGGTTTCGGGCTACGTCAAACGCGGTTGGTTGGAACCAGCATTGACGGGCCTCTATCGACGTCCATTTTCGCCAGACACGAACCCGGATGCCGTTACGGGATGGAAGATCCCTTTGCTTTCGGCCGTATGGCTGATGCGGCACAAATTCCACGTTGGCGGGGCAAGTGCTCTCTCCCTGCGGGGCCACAGTCACTATCTCTCGCTCAGCGGCGAGTTCGTTCTTTGCCTCTACGGCTCCGACATTCCGTTGTGGCTGTCGAAACTGCATACCGATGCGCGGATCCTGACCAGAAGCGCCAATTTGTTTGGAGACGCGGCCCTCGGCGTTGAACATTCTGATTTCAATCTATCGGACGATGCCGACGGCGAGCTCGCCCTGAGCCCGTGGCGCTGGCCGATCCCGATGTCGTCTCCTGAACGCGCGATCATCGAAATGCTCGATGAGCTGCCAAAGAGCGAAAGCTTCCACACCGTCGACATGGCGTTCGAGAGCCTGGCCAATCTGCGCCCGAAGCTGCTGACAAGACTTCTGGCGGAGTGCCGAAGTGTAAAGACCAAGCGCCTCTTCTTCGTTTATGCAGACAAGCACGGGCACGCCTGGCGCAGGCACATCGACATGTCGGCGATCGATCTCGGCACGGGCGACCGAGCACTCACCCCAGGTGGTCGGCTTCACCCGGCTTACCGAATCACCATTCCAGACGAGCTGATGCCAAAGGAGACGCCCCGTGGCGCGTGAGCAATATATGCGGCAAGTGGAACTCCTGGTGAAGACCCTTCCTTTCATTGCACGTCAGGAAACCTTTGCCCTTAAAGGTGGCACGGCGATCAACCTCTTCTACCGCGACATGCCGCGACTATCAGTCGATATTGATCTGACCTATCTCCCGATCGAGGATCGCGAGACGACGCTGAAAGGTATCGACACCACACTCGAGCAAATCCGCGACGACCTACTGCGAAACCTCCGGGGTGTCACGGTGCAGAGGATAGCCGGCGGAGGCAACAACGACACGCGCGTCCTCGTCCGGCAAGGAGGCGCCGAAATCAAGATCGAGACCTCGCCGGTCGCCAGAGGGACGGTCCACCCGCCTGAACTACGACGCGTGAGCGAAGCGGTCGAAGACGAATTCGGCTTTGCGGAAATGCAGGTCGTTTCGTTCGAGGACCTTTTCGGCGGCAAGCTGCATGCAGCTGTCGACCGCCAGCATCCACGTGACTTGTTCGACGTGAAGCTGCTGTACGAGAATGAAGGTCTGACAGATGCGTTGTTTCACACGTTCCTCGTTTATGTCGCAAGCTCCGGCCGACCGCCGCACGAATTGGTGCGTCCCTCGCTCGTGAAGCTCGACGAGGCTTTCGTAAAAGAGTTCGAGGGCATGACATCGGAAGCAGTCAGCCTTAACGAGTTGGAAGGGGTGAGGAACCGATTGGCCGGCGATATTCTCGCAAGGCTGGATGAAAAGGCCATGCGGTTCCTTCTAACGCTCCATGACGGCGAGCCCGATTTCGACGCGATCGGCCTTCCACAGGCAGCGGAGCTTCCGGCTGTCCGCTGGAAGGTCCTCAACCTCGTAAAGCTGAAGGAACAGAACCCCGCGAAACACCTCGAACAGCGCCGTGAAATACAGGGCATTCTTTCTTAAATCTGGCTCAGCGGTTCTGGGTATCTCACATCGCCGACATGCCTCACATGCCCAAGCCCAGTCCCTTCTTCAGCCCGCACGTGAGTTCATAGGCCCGGCTCAACTCCGCCCAGTGTGTCCTATTGACAAGGCTGGCGACGTCCTTGATGCGGTCGACTACGGCCGGATCTTTCAACCCCAGACGATCGAGCTCCTTCTTGAAACTTCGCGGATCCGAACTGCCAAGACGTCGCTCAAGAGCGCGGGCCAGGGCCTTGGCCTCTTCCAGCACCTGGCGGCCTTCCGGCGTGCCGGAGAGCTCCGCGAGCAATGGTGGCGGCGGAGAGAGTTTTTTGCCGACACCACTTCATCCAGGATCAACAGGACGGACGTCTGCTCCGCCGATGGGGCTATCGAACCCCAGCATGCCCAATGCCGCCTCGCGCCTCTACTGAACGGCAATCCGGATCGGCTTGCGTCGCGGCTGGCGGCCGCTCAAGTGGATCGCCACGACCGACAGCCATCTTTGTGATCACGGCTGCTCGTACACCTGGCCGATACTCCTCATTTTTGCCTTTCCGTTTCCCGGGACCGGCCGCCCGACCCTGCAGTTGGCAGTTTCGCAATAGGGTCTGCTGGGCGGAACCGTTCGCTCGCTGCTGCGTTGGGACTAGCCTTTGACGGCCACAAAAGTCGGAGGCTCGGGTGATGGCCCCGCTTGTGCCGCGTCGTAAGGCGCGCCGTTCGTACAGCGCCAACGGGCGCTCGGGTCTCCCAGTAACAGGAGTGAAAATCATGTCGATGCCTTCCAAACTTTTCGCAACGGTGGCCCTTCCAGTCTTCGCCGCATCATTCGTGATACAGCCGGCGCTGGCCGAGAGCCTGAGGACGCCGTTCCAGGTCGCTCAGGAAGGCGTCGACCAGCAGTCACCCGAGGATTTGCTGCTGCTCAGGAAGCGCAAGAAGCAGCAGGACGCGGGGGAAGGGCAGGTAGAACAGCAGCAACCGCAGGCCGAGGAGCCGCAGCGCCAGGCAGAAGAGCCGTCTCGCAAGAAGCGCAAGCAACAGGCTGAAGAACAGCAGCCCGGTACCGAGGAAAGCGCGCCACGGAAGGCAGAAGAACAACAGGCGCCCGAACGCAAGAAGCGCAAGCAGCAGGCAGAAGAACAGCAACCCGCCATCGAGGAAGGCGCTCCGCGGCAGGCTGAAGAGCAACAGGCGCCTCAGCGCAAGAAGCGCAAGCAGCAGGCGGAAGAACAGCAACCCGCCATAGAAGAAGGCGCGCCGCGACAGGCTGAAGAGCAACAGGCGCCCGAGCGCAAGAAGCGCAAGCAGCAGGCAGAAGAACAGCAACCCGCCATAGAGGAAGGCGCTCCGCGGCAGGCTGAGGAACAACAAGCACCTGAACGCAAGAAGCGCAAAGAGCAGGCAGAAGGACAGCAACCCGCTATAGATGAGAGCACTCCGCAGAACGCTGGGGAAGCGCAGGTACCGGTGCCCAAGAAGCGCAAGCAGCAAGCTGAACGCCAGCAGCCGGAAGAGCAAAAGCCGGCGCCACAGACCGGTGAGAGTGAGCCGCAGCCCGTTCCAGGGTCTGAACAGCCCGCGACGGCCGAGCAGCGCCAGAGTGAGGAGCCTCTGGCCAAGCCTGCACCTGTTGTCGTCGACAAGCGCACGAAGGCAGACAAGCGAAAGATCGCCCAGGATCCGGCGGCGACCGACGAAACCGTTGTGCTTCCGGTCGATAACGGCGCGGCCGTGCTCGATAGTGACAAGGACGCCGACAAGTCCGGCGGCAACCAGGGGCGCGAGGCTCGGCGCAAGCAGCGCGAAGAATTGCGCGTCCAGGGGAAGAACATAGCGCCGCCGACAGATGACGCCGCGGCCCAGGCTGAAATCCCGGCCGACGTGCGGCAGGCGGCCCCGCAGAGGATCGAGGCCGGGATCAAGGAGGAAGGTCGACGCGTTGACGCGGCGCCAGCCTTCGCGGTTCCGGACACGACGAACATCGTCAACAAGACCGTCATCAACAATACGGTGATCAACAACAGGACTGTCAACAACACCACGAACAATGAGGTGACTGAGGTGCACGTGGTCGAGAGGCTCGACGATCGCGTCGTCCTTGGCGTCGGCGACCAGATCTTCGTGCGTGGTGATGATCGTCCGCGCCTGCGCCACGGCGCGCGGGAGGCGTACTACGACGAGCTTCCGCGCGGCCGCGTGCGTGAAACGATCGTGCGCCCGGGCGGCTACCGGATCGTCACCGTCTATAACCGTTACGGTGACGTCTTGCAGCGCTCGCGCGTCGACAGCGACGGCAACGAATATGTGTTGATGTACGCGCCGGACTATCAGGACGAAAGGCGCCCGGCGATCGTCGACGTCGGCTATGACCTGCCGCCGATGCGCCTGACGATCCCGGTCGATGACTACATCGTCGACTATTCGCAGGAGCCGGATCGAGATTACTACGCGTTTCTGTCCGAACCGCCGGTCGAGCGCGTGGAGCGTGTCTATTCCATCGATGAAGTCCGCAATTCGGCCCGTCTCCGTGACAAGGTCCGGCGCATCGATCTCGACACGATCCATTTCGAAACCGGCAGCGCCGAAGTGTCGATGTCACAGGCAAAGACGCTGCGAACGGTCGCCGACGCCATGCAGAAGGTGCTCGGCAAGGATCCCGGTGAAACCTTTTTCATCGAGGGGCACACGGACGCTGTCGGTTCCGACCGGTCGAACCTCGTCCTCTCCGACGAGCGTGCCGAGTCCGTCGCGGTCCTCCTGACGGAAGTCTACGGCATCCCGGCGGAGAACCTGGTGACGCAAGGCTACGGCGAGCGTTTCCTCAAGATCAGTACGCCCGAGCCGGAGGAAGAGAACCGCCGCGTGACCATCCGACGCGTGACGCCACTGGTACGCCCAGTCGCACAGCGATAACGCTCGCGGCGTCCAGCCACCATGCGTTCGCGACGGCGCCCGGGAAGCTCAGCGTTGTTCGGTCCTATGACGTGGCGCCCTTAGACGAGAGCGGCGAAAACCGTCGCAGTCCTCGTGATCGAGGCTTATGGCATCACGCCGGGAAACCTGCCGTTGCCAGGCTATGGCGAGCGCTTCCTGAAAATAGGCACACGGAAGCTCAAGGACGAGAACCGATGCCTAACATCGGCCGCGGCAGAGTGCGCCTAATTTGTAATTTCCTTCCAAAAAATGTTGACATTTCAATATAAAATGGACAATTGAAGATAACAACAAATCGTCTGGATTTTGAGATGCTCGTCATTGTCGCTGATGATCTGACCGGCGCTCTGGATGCCGCGGCGCCCTTTGCCGCGAGGGGCTTTTATGTCGAAGTCGCTTTGGCGCCCGAAGCGATCGATGATGTCCTGAAAACGGGGCCGGACGTGGTTTCGGTCAATCTCGGATCGCGAGAACACAGCCCCGCATCCGCCCGGCAACGAACAGTTGCCACGCTCGCTGCGCTGCCTTCGGGTTCGCGCATCTTCAAGAAGGTCGACTCCCGTCTTAAGGGCAACATCGTCGCCGAACTCGACGCAATGTCTTTCGGATCGGCGCTCGTGGCGCCCGCCATCCCGGCCTTCGGTCGGGTTGTCATGTCCGGCAGCGTGCAAGGCTTCGGAGTAGATGTGCCCATCTCCGTTGCCGAGAAGCTCGGCCGGCATGCGGCCAAGGCCATCATCCCGGACGTATCCACTGAAGCCGAGATGCGCGCCTTGCTTGAGAATGCGGAAAGAAGTGGTACGGATCTGCTGATTGGAGCGCGCGGTCTGGCCGAGGCGCTTGCCGAACGGATGAGTGGCGGTCAACAACCGCGGGCTGCCCAGGTGATTGCCGGTAGGGCTTTGTTCGTCATTGGGTCCCGAGACCCGATTACCCTTGCCCAGATCGACACGCTTCGCAACGACCTTGCCTTATCCTATTTGCCCGCGCCCAACGGGCGGCTTTCGGCCGCAGACGACACCGGCGGCGCAATCACGCTCGTTCAGGCGGTGCCGGGTGAAGGGGAGGTGACGCCGGAGGCCGTTTCCGAGGCGCTTGCCGAGAGCGTCTGTCCGGGCCTTGTCGAACGGGCAGGGACACTGCTTCTGTCTGGCGGTGCAACTGCAGAGGCAGTTTTGAGGAAAATGGGCATCCAGCGTTTTCGCCTGCTGGGCGAGTGCCTGCCCGGCCTGGGCTTGGCTGAGGTCGATGGACGTTGCATCATTGCCAAGTCCGGCGGATTCGGCGCGCCGGATACGCTTAAGGAAATCGCGGAGGCTGTCCTTCGCAAGATGGGATGACGGATGGGACTGGAGAACGGAACAGCACGCAAGAGCCTCGGCGATCTCGTCTTTGAGCGCATGCACCGTGCGATCAAGTCCGGCGCCTACAAGCCGGACGAGCGCTTGCCGACCGAGCACGAACTGGCAAGTGAATTCGAGGTTTCCCGTCCGATCATTCGAGAGGCGTTGCGCCGGCTGCGCGAGCAGGGTTTCATCTATTCACGCCGCGGCGCCGGCAGTTTCGTTCGTGCTGTCGGCATGCGTGAGCCGCTGGGCTTCGGACAACTGGAAAACGTCGCCGATCTTCTGAACTGCTACGAGTTCCGATTGACGGTCGAGCCGGCTGCCGCGCAGGCTGCTGCCGAGCGGCATGACGCGGCCAGCTTGTCCGCCATCCGCCAGGCGTTGGAACTGATGCGGGACGCCACCAACCGGCAATCGCACCGGGAGGATGCGGACTTCCAGTTTCATCTTGCGATCGCACGTGCGGCCCAGAACAGCTATTTTTTCACGGCAATGGAAGCGCTCAAGGATCACATCGCGGTCGGGATGCGGTTTCATGGCGCCTCGGTCAAACGGGAGACGACCGGGCTGACGCGCGTTTTCGGGGAGCACGAAGCGATCGCGGAAGCGATTGCCGCGCGTGAAGGCGTAAAGGCGAGACAACTCATGCATGACCACCTTTCCGGATCCCGCGAACGTCTGTTCCAAGCGACCAAGTAATCGACAAAGCAAAAACCCCGGCAGACGCCGGGGTTTTGTTTTTTGCATGGTCTATGGATCAAAAGGCTGCCTTGTAGACGGCAAGCACGTCCTCCACACTCATATCGCTCGGGTTGTTGTCCATGAGCCTTCGGTTGGCATGGGCCTCGCTTGCATAAAGCGGCAAGTCGTCGGCACTTGCGCCGTGAGCGGCAAGCGACATCTCGATGCCGAGATCACGGCAGAAGCCACGGGCAGCGCCCAGGAGTTCCTGGGAGGAGAGATTTTCGCCGAGACCAAGCGCCTTTGCGACTTCTGCCGTCTTGGCCGCGGCAACCGGTTGGTTGAAGGCGAGCACATGCGGAAAGATGATGGCGTTTGCCAATCCGTGGGGCAGGCGAAGCCGCGTTCCGAGCGGATAGGCGATGGCATGGCCAGCCGCGGTATTGACCGGCCCAAGGCAGATGCCGCCGTAGTAGGAAGCAAGCATCATCCCTTCTCGCGCCTCGGTATCGGCTCCATCCCTGACTGCGCGGGCGAGATGTTTGCCCACGAGCTTGAAGCCCATTCGGGCAAAGCCGTCGATCATCGGATGGGCGCGGCGATTGGTGAAGGCTTCCACGCAATGGGCCATGGCGTCGACGCCGGTGGCGGCGGTTACCGCCGGCGGCACGGAATAGGTGAGTTCCGGATCGAGAACAGCCAGGTCGGCAATCATGTGCGGGCTTTCGACCGCGATCTTGTTTCCCTTGACCGGGTCGGTGATGAGCGAGCGGATCCCGGCTTCCGAGCCGGTGCCGGCGGTCGTTGCGACCTGAGCCAGGCGCGTGTTGCGGCCGAGTACGCGGTTTGGCCCGGCGACATCGGCAAGCGTCTGCTCGGAGTTCCAAAGCACGGCGACAAGCTTGGCGACGTCGAGCACCGATCCGCCCCCAAGGCCGACGATGAGGTCCGGGCTGTTTTGGCGCGCGAAGTCGAGTGCGGCATCGAGCGTGTCGACATCGGGTTCGCCCGGGATGGCGTCGAACACCGCAACGCGGCCGGAAAGCTTCAGGCGGTCGACGAAGCCTGCGGTGATCGGCGTGGCGATGACGAGCACTGAACGGGCATCGGCCGCCCAGGCGCCGACCTCTGCGATTGTGCCGGCGCCGACGGCGAGGCGGCGCGGCTGATAAAGGGTGATGGGAGCGATGGTCATGGTGTCATCCTCGCTTGGCGTCGCCTGCCACCAACTTGCGGGCATAGGCGATGGCGGAGTTCATGTTGCCGTGGTTGGCGATCCCCTTGCCGGCGATGTCGAAGGCCGTGCCGTGATCGACCGAGGTTCGGTCGATCGGCAGGTCCACCGAGACGTTTACGGCGGTGTCGAAGGCGACGAGCTTCACGGGGATGTGCCCTTGGTCGTGATACTGCGCGACCACGAGGTCGAAGGCGCCCGAATAGGCGCGATGGAACACCGTATCTGCTGAAATCGGCCCGTAGGCATCGATGCCTTCCGCGCGTGCTTGCGCAACGGCCGGCACGATCTGGTCGTCATCCTCGGTGCCGAACAGGCCATTTTCGCCACAGTGGGGATTGATGCCGGCGACCGCGATTTTGGGCGCTACGTAGCCGATACGCTTCAAGTGAGCGTCGCCGGCGCGGATCGTGGCGAGCACCCGTTCGGTCGTCGAGCGTCGGATCGCCTCCTGCAGCGCCACGTGGGTGGAAACGTGGATGACCTTGAGGCGCTCGGAGGCAAGCAGCATGTAGGCGGCCTTGGAGCCCGTGAGGCTGCGCAGCATTCCGGTGTGGCCGTCATAGTGGTGACCAGCAAGGTTCAGCGCTTCCTTGTTGATGGGCGCCGTGACGATGCAACCGATCACACCGGCTTCTGCGTCGCGCACTGCCTTTTCGATGAAGCGAAAGGCCGCGTCGCCGGCGACAGGGCTCAGCTGTCCCCAGGCAAGCGGCGCACCTTCAATCGGCAGATCGACGACATGTCCGGTGAGATCAACCTCAAGGCCGAGAGCGGCGCGGGCCGCTTCGAGCGTCGCGAGATTGCCGTAGATCCGGACCGTATCGCGTTCTTGCGGCGACATGTCGGCCAGCGCGCGCACCGAAATCTCGGGGCCGACGCCGCACGGGTCGCCCATGGTTATGCCGATGATATTGCTCATGAAGGTCTCCGTTGGTCAGCGTGGTCCCAGCCAGGGGCCAGGCGGACATATTTGATGGTGCGCCGGTGGTAGGTGTAGGCAAGGTGCATGGCGCCGTCCGGCCCCTCCAGCAGCCAGGGATAGGACATCTCCTTGTTGCGGCCGTCGGTCGAGTCATTGGAAAGGCATGTCCCGGGGCCGTCCTCGATCAGCAGGCGCACGGGAAATGTCTTGCCGCCATCTTGAGAGAGGCAAAGAGAGACTGGCGCGCGCCGGACACCCCAGATCGGAACGCAACCGCCCGTGGGGTCGGCGTCCGGGCGGTTGTCGTCCTCGCCGAGCTCGTCATAAAGCGACGTGCGTCGTTCGGCGGTGTCGGCCGCGCTTACGGGGTTGCAGATCATCGCGATCCGGCCGTCTTTCAGACTGAGAGCGGCGATCGAGGAATTGTTGTTCGGGATGTCACTGGCCTCGGGCCTGGACCAGGAGCGGCCATCATCGAGGCTCTCGGTCCTGTAGACCCAGTCGGCCTGCCGCCGGCGGAAAAAGGCAGCAAGACGGCCTTCGCCAAGCGACACCGGCGACATGTGCACGCAGCCAATGGACTGATCCAGTTCTTCCAGTTGCCAGGTCTCGCCCTGATTAAGCGAAATGCCGACGGCTGCCGTATCATGGCTGCCGTTCCACTTCTGCCCGGGGCGCTGAACGCAGCGAAAGATCGGCAGCAGCCACGCGCCGTCACCGCGCACCACGAGCGGCGCGCGGATGAAGCAGCCACGGGGAAGGTCCAGGTAACGGCCTTCGCCGGTCGCTAGTACCAGCGGATCGGAAGCATCGCGGCGGACCTCAGCCATCCGGATCCGGCACTCGTCCTGATTGCCTGAGGGTTGGGAGGTGTGAAAGAGCCACAACCTGCCATCGGGCGCAGTGAAGAGCACCGGGTTTTGCTCCGAATGCGCGGCATCGAAGCTCAGGCGCTGCGGCGGTCCCCATTGCGTCGCCCCCTTGGGCAGCACCGAAGCAAAGATGGAAATGTCCGATTTGCCCTCGAGCGTGCCGCCGAACCAGGCACAGGCGAGCGCGCCGTCTGAAAGCAGATGCAGGAAGGCTGCATGGTTCTGGATCATCGGCGACGGCAACAGCGCTTCCATACGCTCGGGCGACACGGTTTGAAGCAGGCCATTCATGCTGCGGGCGATTTCTTCAGGGTCCATGAGTTCCTCCTGTGTGCTTCGAAAATCACCCAATTTTCAAAGTTGTCAAGTTTGATAAAGTTACAAATAGACATGTGCCCGTTTATTTGGACGTATAACGCACTGATTTTACTGAAATATTTATTGTGATTATTTCCATAAAAAACTTACATCGCGAATTAATTTGACAAACTTTGGTGAAAGGTGGATGGTCTGAACAAGCCGGCAAGAGGATGCCGGGAGGAGGTCTGATGCTGGAAGCTAGCCCGAAGGGGGCTAAGATGGCGGTCATGTTCGCGGTTGGTGCAGCGATCCTTGCTGCCGCCGACGCGGTGATCGTGCGGGCGCTGAACGGCGCCGTGCATCCTTTCGTCATCGGCTTCTTCCGCGCTTTCTTCGGCGCGCTCATCCTTCTGCCTTTTGTTGCCCTGCGCCCATCGGTGCTCAAGTCGAGCCACCCCTTGCGTCAGCATGCGGTCCGTGCCGGCTTCAAGCTGCTCGCCATGGTCGCCTTCTTCGCTGCCTTCAGCTGGGGGCCGCTTGCTGACGTGACGGCCATCGCTTTCATGTCGCCGATCTTCCTTTTGCTCGGTGCCGCACTGGCGCTGGGCGAAAGGCCTGGCCCGGCTATGATCGGTGCGGTGGTGCTCGGTTTTGGCGGCGCGATGCTGATCATCGGCCCCTCGGGAACCGGCTTCAGTCTCGCCATCCTTCTCGCCCTCACTGGCGCGATGCTCCA
Source organism: Ensifer sp. EB106-05-01-XG146 (assembly GCF_058791875.1). Lineage (NCBI taxonomy): Bacteria > Pseudomonadati > Pseudomonadota > Alphaproteobacteria > Hyphomicrobiales > Rhizobiaceae > Ensifer > Ensifer sp. EB106-05-01-XG146. Next base: position 1,020,279 of record NZ_JBYTDX010000003.1, on the reverse strand, counting down.
GTCGACCATTCAGTTGATCCTGAAGTCCATGTCGAAGGGCGATAAGACCTCAACGCTGGTCGTCTGGAATCTCCTTTTGACCGTTCCGATCGCGCTTCTTTTCGCCTTGCCGTTCTGGACCATGCCTGGGGCGAGGGAGATGACGCTTCTGGCGCTGCAGGGTGTCGTGGGAACTGCCTGCATGGGTATGATGACCCATGCTTTTTCACTCGCGCCCGCCACGATCGTCGCGCCGGTCGATTTTTTGCGCTTGCCGCTCGTGGCGCTCGGCGGCTTCGTGCTTTTTGGCGAACAGATCGCCCTCACCACCCTTTGCGGCGGCGGGCTCATCGGTTGCGCGGCGCTAATTGCCGCGCGATCCGGAAAAGCAACATCCAGCTGAACGAATTTCACTAGGGAGGAAATGCCGTGAAGAAATTATTTGTCTTGAGTGCACTCATGTTGAGTTCGGCCCTGTCGCCCGCATTCGCCGGGTCCGGCCCCATTAAGATCGTGCTGGCCGAGGAGGCCGACCTGCTGGAGCCCTGCATGGCCACGCGCTCGAACATCGGCCGCGTCATCATGCAGAACGTCAGCGAAACGCTGACCGAACTCGACGTTCGCAGTGACAAGGGCGTCATGCCGCGCCTGGCCGAAAAATGGGAGCAGAACGAAGACAGCAGCTGGCGCTTCCACCTGCGCAAGGGCGTCAAGTTCTCCGACGGCACGACCTTTGACGCCAAGGACGTCAAGCACAGCTTCGATCGCATCATGAGCGACAAGAACACCTGTGAATCGCGCCGCTACTTCGGCGGCATCACGGTGACCCCGACGGTCGTCGACGACTACACCATCGATTTCAAGGCCGACCCGGTTCAGCCGATCCTGCCGCTGCTGATGTCTCTCGTCACGATCGTGCCGGAGGAAACGCCGCTTGAGTTCGTGCGCGAACCGGTCGGCACCGGTCCGTACAAGCTGACCAACTGGACGCCGGGCCAGCAGATCGTGCTGACCAGCCGTGACGACTATTGGGGCGCAAAGCCCGAAGTGACGGAAGCCACCTATCTGTTCCGCGCCGACCCGTCGGTGCGCGCAGCCATGGTGCAGACCGGCGAAGCCGACCTTTCGCCGTCGATCTCGCAGCTCGATGCCACGAACCCGGCAACGGACTTTTCCTACCTCGACAGCGAAACCGTCTACCTGCGCATCGATCACAACATCGAACCGCTGAACGACGTTCGTGTCCGCCGCGCGCTCAACGTCGCCATCGACCGCCAGGCCTTCCTCGGTACCCTGGTTCCCGAAAGCGCATTGCTCGCCACCGCGATCGTGCCGCCACCGACGCTTGGCTGGAACCCCGACGTAAAGGTCTTCCCCTACGATCCGGAAGGCGCAAAGAAGCTGCTTGAGGAAGCCAAGGCCGATGGCGTCAAAGTCGACACGCCCATCACCATCATTGCCCGTTCTGCAAACTTTCCGAACGTGACCGAGATCATGGAAGCCATTCAGGCGCAGCTTGAGGAAGTCGGCTTCAAGGTCGAGCTGAAATTCGTCGAGGTCGCCGAGCACGAGCAGTACTATTCCAAGCCCTTCAAGGAAGGTCGCGGCCCGCAGATCGTTGCCGCCATGCACGACAATTCCAAGGGCGATCCGTCGTTCTCGATGTTCTTCAAATACGCAACCGAAGGCACCCAGTCCGGCTTCTCCGATCCGAAGGTCGACGACCTGATCAAGCGCGCGTCGGCTGCCGTCGGCGACGAGCGTGCCAAGCTCTGGTCGGAACTGATCGCCTATGTGCATGACGATGTCGTTGCCGACGTCCTGCTCTTCCACATGGTAGGCTTCTCCCGCGTTTCCGAGCGGCTCGAATTCAAGCCGACGATGGCGACCAACGGGACGCTGCAGCTCTCGGAGATCAAGATCAAGTAATCTGCCCTGGCGAACGACAGGTTCGCCAGTCACAACAGCAATCAAGGCGGTGGGTTGATCCCGCCGCCGGATTTCTTCGAGGGCGCCATGCTGAAATTCGTTCGAAAACGCGCCGTGGCCAGTCTGATCTCGCTCGTCGGGCTGCTCGTCATGGTCTTCTTCCTGTCGCGGTTGACAGGTGATCCGGCCGCCTTGTTCCTGCCGGTCGAAGCCTCCGCAGAGATGAAGGCGCAATTCCGCGAGCTGCATGGCTTGAACGATCCAATGCTGGTGCAGTTCGGACGCTATGTCAGCGACGTCGTCACCGGCGATTTTGGCGAATCCCTGCGCAAGGCGCGTCCTGCTCTGGACGTGGTGCTTGAGGCCTTCACCTGGACGCTCTGGCTCACAGTCATCACCATGACGCTGGTCGCTGGTGCTGCGATCGTCGTCGGTTCGCTTGCCGCCTTCCGCGCTGGAGGCTTCTTCGATCGGCTCTCCTCGCTGATCTCGCTGGTCGGCGCTTCCGTTCCCGATTTCTGGATCGCCATCGTCGCGATCGTCGTCTTTTCGGTAAACCTCGCCTGGCTACCGACTTCGGGCACGGGGTCGCTGCTTCATTGGATCCTGCCGATCTCGGTTCTGTTCATCCGGCCTTTCGGCATCATCGTCCAGGTGGTGCGCGGCTCGATGATCGGGGCGCTTTCTTCGGCCTATGTGAAGACGGCGCGCGCCAAGGGCGTCAAATCCGGGCCGATCATCTTCGTGCATGCGCTGCGCAACGCCATGCTGCCGGTCATCACCGTCATTGGCGACCAGGCCGCGAGCCTTTTGAACGGCGCGGTAATCGTCGAGACGATCTTCGGGTTTCCGGGCGTCGGCAAGCTGATGATCGATTCCATCTTGCAGCGCGATTTCAACGTCGTGCTCGCCGCCATCCTCGTCACGGCGCTGGCGATCTTCCTCATGAACCTGCTGATCGATCTGGCCTACGCGCTGCTCGATCCGCGCATCCGGCACTGAGGAGGGGACCATGACCCTGCAGACCGCCGATACCGTTGTTACCGAAGAACCGCGCTTTGCCACCCGCATGTTTCGCATGCTGCTTGCCGACAAATTCGCGCTTTGCGCCGCGATCTTCCTGCTTTTCGTTCTCATCATCGCAATCATCGGGCCGACCTGGCTCGGCGATCTCGCGACCAAACAGAACCTTAGAGGCCGCAACGCCGTGCCTTTCGACTGGGAGCGCGGCTGGGTCTGGTGGATGGGGGCCGATGCCCTCGGGCGGCCGCTGCTTGCCCGCATCATCGTTGCCACCCAGAACACGCTGATGGTGGCCGCCGGTGCCGTCGCGCTTTCAGCAACCGTCGGCACCTTCCTCGGCCTTGTCGCCGGCTTTTCCTCGCCGCGCGTCAATCAGATCATCATGCGGCTCGCGGACGTGATCATGTCCTTTCCGTCGCTGCTGATCGCAGTCATCGTTCTCTATATTCTCGGCTCGTCGATCCTGAACCTCATGCTGGTGCTGGCGATCACACGCATCCCGGTTTACCTGCGAACCACACGCGCCGAAGTGCTGGAAATCCGTGAACGCATGTTCGTGCAGGCCGCGCGCGTGATGGGCGCATCAAGCAAGCGCATCCTGTTCCGCCACATTCTGCCTGTCGTGCTGCCGACGCTGACGACGCTTGCGACGCTCGACTTCGCCTATGTGATGCTGGCCGAAAGCGCGCTTTCGTTCCTCGGTATCGGCATCCAGCCGCCGGAAATCACCTGGGGCCTGATGATCTCGCAGGGACGTCAGTACCTCACCAACGCATGGTGGCTTTCGTTCTGGCCCGGCCTTGCGATCATCCTTACCACACTGTCGCTAAACCTCTTATCGAACTGGCTGCGCATCGCGCTCGACCCAGTGCAGCGCTGGCGTCTTGAAATGAAAGGTCGCAAGAATGGCTGACCATCTCCTGGAAGTTCGCGACCTGTCGGTCGAATTCCACACCGCAGTCGGCGTCGTGAAAGCGGTCCGCAATATCTCCTACCATCTCGACCGTGGCGAGACGCTCGCAATCCTTGGCGAGAGCGGATCCGGCAAGTCGGTCTCCTCCTCGGCGATCATGAACCTGATCGACATGCCGCCGGGACGCATCAGCTCGGGCGAGATCCTGCTCGACGGCGTCGACCTGCTGACAATGCCGGCGCAGGAAAGGCGAAAGGTCAACGGGCGCCGTATCGCCATGATCTTCCAGGACCCGCTGAGCCATCTCAACCCGGTCTATACCGTGGGCTGGCAGATCCGCGAGGCGCTCACCACCCACGGGACCGACGCCGCGAAAGCCGCTTCCGAGGCGTTGCGGCTGTTGACCCGGGTCGGCATCCCCGACCCGGAGCGCTCGCTCGACAAATATCCGCACGAATTCTCCGGCGGCCAGCGCCAGCGCGTCATGATTGCGATGGCATTGGCACTCAGGCCAGATCTCCTGATCGCCGATGAGCCGACGACGGCGCTCGACGTCACCGTGCAGGCCGAAGTGCTCGCGCTGCTTGAGGAATTGCAGCGAGAGACCGGCATGGCGGTCCTCATCATCACCCACGACCTCGGCGTGGTCGCGGAGATCGCCGATCGCGTGGCGGTGATGGAAAAAGGCGTCCTGGTCGAAGCCGGCACGGTGCGCGAGGTCTACAAGAACCCGCAGCATCCCTATACCAAGAAGCTGATTGCCGCCGCCCCAGGCAAGGGCGAGATGCATGTGCCAGCCGCTCGCGCCGAACCCGTTCTTTCAGTTCGCGACGTGCGCAAACGCTATGGCTCCTTCGAGGCGCTGAAGGGCCTGTCCTTTGACCTCATGCCCGGCGAGACCATGGCCGTCGTCGGCGAGAGCGGGTCAGGCAAGTCGACGCTGGCGCGCATCCTGCTTCGCCTCGACGAACCGGATAGTGGCAGCGCCTTGTGGAAGGGCCGCGACCTCTTCACGATGTCGCCCACGGAACTCTACAAGCTGCGCCGCGACCTGCAGATGGTCTTCCAGGACCCGACGCAGTCGCTCAATCCGCGTATGACCGTTTACCAGCTCATTTCCGAGGCCTGGGTCATTCATTCGGATATCTTGCCCAAGGCGAAATGGCGCGAGCGGGTGGCTGATCTTCTTGTGCAGGTCGGTCTCGGCCCGGAGCACATGGGCCGCTACCCACATCAGTTTTCCGGCGGCCAGCGCCAACGCATCGCAATTGCCCGCGCACTCGCACTCGAGCCGCAGCTGATCATCTGCGACGAGGCGGTCTCGGCGCTTGACGTTTCGGTGCAGGCGCAGGTGATCGCGCTGCTCGACCGGCTGCGCAAGGAAATGGGTATCGCCTTTATCTTCATCGCCCACGATCTGCCGGTGGTGCGCGACTTTGCCGACCACGTCATGGTCATGCAGAAGGGCAACATCGTCGAGCTTGGCACGGTGCGCGAGGTGTTCGACGCGCCGCAGCAAGACTATACGCGTGCGCTGCTTGCAGCCGGCCTCGACCCCGATCCCGACGTCCAGGCCGCTCATCGCGCCGCCCGTCTTCAGCGCGCGTCCTGAGGCGCCGTCCATTGAGAGGAAAATCCGCATGACCAAGCAAGCCTTCGTCGCCCTCGTGACCTGCTTCAACGACGACGAGACCATTAACTACCAGGCGACGCGCGCCCAGGTCCGCCGACAGGTCGCAGCCGGCAACAACGTCATGTGCGCCGGAACCAACGGTGACTTCACCGCGCTGACATACGAGGAAAAGGTGCGCCTGACGGAGGAGGTGGTCGACGAGGTCGGCGGCCGCGTCAAGGTGATCGTCAATGCCGGCATGCCGGCCACCTTCGAGACGGTAAAGCTCGCCCGAGAATTCGACCGGATCGGCGTCGACGGGATCGCAGTGATCACGCCGTTCTTCATTGCCTGCACCCAGGATGGCCTTGTCCGTCATTTCTCGACCGTCGCCGATGCCGTGAAGACGCCAGTCTACCTCTATGACATACCCGCCCGCACGCAGAACCATATCGAGCCCGACACGGCGCGCGCCCTTGCCGGCCACGGCAACATTGCCGGCATCAAGGATTCCGGCGGCGCGAAAGAAACTTTGGAAGCCTATCTGCAGATTGCCAACGAGGTCGATGGTTTCGAAGTCTACTCCGGCCCCGATCATCTCGTGCTCTGGGCACTGCAGAATGGTGCGGCTGGCTGCATCTCGGGCCTCGGCAACGCCATGCCGGATGTGCTTGCAGGTATCTTGAAGGCCTTCAATGCCGGCGACATTGTCGAAGCGCAGAAGCAGCAGGCAACCTTTGCTGCCTTTCGGACCGACCTCTATGCACTCGGCTTTGCTCCGGCGATGGTCAAGCGCGCCCTCTACCTGCAGGATGCATCTGTCGGCGCAAGCCGACAGCCAGCACTTCTGCCAAACAAGGCACAGGACGAACAGATCGCTGAAATCCTTGAACGCTACCGCCTTCTCCAGCGGCTCTAAGACACGCAGGCGAATTTGGCCGGCACCGATCACTCAGGTCGCCAGCCCGATCAAGGCCGCCACTTGGCGATATCGGGCGATGACGTCGGGTGTGAAGTGGAAGGCGTCGAGGAAATTGTCCGTCCGGTAATCCGGCTTCTGCAGGCGGATGCGGGCCGCGTAGCTGCGAGCCTCACTGAGGCGTCCGGCGAGCGCAAGGCAATGGGCTGCGATCGCGAGGATGTGCACATGCGCGTTCGGACGGGCTGCCGCCTTGATCGCCCAGTCTGCAGCCTCCTCGAAGGCGTCCAGCCGGATGAGGGCAATCGCGCGGGTGCCGAGCATGCCGAACAGCAGCGGGTCGTAGGGGCTTAAAAGCCGCGAGTAATCAGATGCGGTGATCGCCGCTGCGGGGTCGCCGGACTGCGCGTGCACGAAGGAGAGCGCATAGTGCCCGAGGGCGAAATTGGGGCTGAGAAGGACCGAGTGCTCCAGTGCGCGCACCGCCTGGTCGTGGTCTCCGGTCAGCCAGAGGGCACGCCCCATCGACCAGTGCGCGGCGGGGTTCTGATCGTCAACCAAGAGGCTCTGCCCGGCGGCCTTGAGCGCGTCCCGGGTCTCGCCGTCGCGGTCGCCCCAGCGCTGGAATGCCCTTTGCCAGTGGGTGAAGGACAGCCCTGCATGGGCGCGTGAGAAGGTTGGATCGAGGCGTGTCGAAAGGCGGAAGAACTCGGCGGCGCGCTCGTTTTCCTCGGCGGTGAAGCGAAACATGTGCCAGAGGCCGCGATGATAGGCCTCCCAGGCGTCGAGCGAATCCGGAGGCTTCAGGATCGCGCGGTTGCGCTCTTCGTTCTCGATTTCAGCGGCGATCGACGACACGATGCTGTTGCTGATCTCGTCGACGACGGCAAAGTGCTCGGCCGCGCGCGCCTCGAACCTCTCAGTCCAGACGATATGGGCGGTGGCCGCCTCTGCGACCTCCACGTTCACGGCGATCCCGAGTTCGTGCTGTTCCAGGAAGCCGGTGGCGACATAGTCGACGCCGAGCCGGCGGCCGATTTCCGGCAGTTCGAGCCCTTCGCCAGCGATGGCAAAAACAGAGCCTCGGGCAATAACGAAGAGACTGCGCAGGCGCGCCAGCTTGCTGATGACGTCATGCGCGACCGCGCTGCCGAGATCGTTCCGGCCCGCCCCGCCCGCGACAAGTTCGCGGAACGGCATGACGGCAATCGAGGCGCGGCGCGCGACCGTCACGTGGATGGGCTCGGAAGGTCTGCCAACACCGTCAGAAACGACGACGACCGCCGGTTGTCGGGGCAGGGGCCTGAGGCGTTCCCATGCCTCTCGGATCGGCGCGAAGTCCTCGCCCTCATCGGCAAAGAGGCGCGCTGCCGCATCGAGATGCCGGTTGCAGGCGTCGCCCATCCGCCTGCGGGACAGTTCCGCCAGGAAGCGGAGATTTGCGTCTGCGTCGAGCGGCGCGAGGTCGAGCCATTGCCGGGCTGCCGGCAAGCCGTCCTCACCGCCGACGGGTGTTTTCTTGCCGATTTCTGCCGCGATCTCCAGCGCGTATAGGCGAAACTCGCTCCTCACCGATGTCAGCCAGTGCTCGAAGGCAGGGCTGTTGTCGATCTCGACCCCTTCGAGCAGATCGCCTCCGCATCGTCCAGCAATCGGCCGCAACGCCTCCAGATCGAGGTTTCCGATACCGTGCCGCCTTGCTTCCTGGATGTGGCGTGCGTCGATGTCACAGTCTGCGAGATCGAGTGAAATCCGGTCGTTAGCCGTGATCACGCGCTTGCGGCCATCCGTGTCCATGAGCAAGCGGATTTTGCTCAGGCTCCAGCGCAATTCACCGCGCGGATCGCTCGGCACTTGCCAGAGCAGATGGCAGAGCCGTTCCCGAGGAACCGAACCTGGCGTCAGGGCCAGATAAGCGAGCAGCGCGCGCACCTTGCGCGACGGCGGTAACGGCACGGCCACCCCGCGGCGCATGAGTTTCATCGGCCCGAGCAGCCGCAGTTCCAGCTCCTTTGCCGAAAAAACCACGTCCGGGCCATCCGTTTCCATGCGCACTCCCACGCCGGCTCCCACGCAAGCACTTTAGCATCCCTCGCCGAACCTAGCATCCGGAAGAGTGAGAGGACCCATGCCAAACAATTCTGGACTGAGAACCACGAGCGGCCGCGGGCGGCTTTTCGACAGCGTGCTGGAGACGATCGGCGACACGCCGGCGATCCGCGTCAACAATCTCGGCGTCGGCAACGCGACCATCTATGTCAAGGCGGAGTTCTTCAATCCGGCTTCGTCGGTGAAGGACAGGCTGGCGATTGCGATCATCGAGGAGGCCGAGCGCACAGGCAAGCTGAAGCCCGGACAGACCGTGGTCGAGGCCACCAGCGGTAACACCGGCATCGGACTGGCGATGGTCTGTGCGCAAAAAGGCTATCCGCTGGTTGTCACCATGGCCGATAGCTTCTCCGTCGAGCGCCGCCGGCTGATGCGCATGCTGGGCGCCAAGGTCGTGCTGACGCCGCGCGCCGAGAAGGGCCTGGGCATGTATCGCAAGGCGATCGAACTCGCAGAGAAGAACGGATGGTTCCTCGCCCGGCAGTTCGAGACCACAGCCAACGCCGCGATCCACGAGGCGACGACCGGCCGGGAAATCGTCAACGACTTTGCCGGCTCCCGTCTTGATTACTTCGTCACAGGCTACGGCACCGGCGGCACGGTGGTTGGCGTCTCCCGGGTTTTGCGGCGTGAGCGTCCGGAGACGAAGATCGTGCTTGCCGAGCCCGCCAACGCGCAGTTGCTCGGCAGCGGTCATGCGCAACAGCGCGGAACGGGCGGTGCGCCGGCCGCCAGCCATCCCGCCTTCGAGCCGCATCCGATCCAGGGCTGGACACCGGACTTCATACCCGACGTCCTGCAGGAGGCGATTGACAACCGCTACTATGACGAACTCGTCCCCATTGCCGGTCCGAAGGCGATGGAATGGGCCAAGGCGCTCGCACAGAAAGAGGGCATCTTCACTGGCGTTTCGGGCGGCGCGACCTTCGGCGTTGCGCGCCAGATCGCGGAGCACGCGCCGGCCGGCTCGGTGATCCTGTGCATGCTGCCTGACACAGGGGAGCGCTATCTGTCGACGCCGCTGTTCGAAACGATCCCGGCGGACATGGATGACGAGGAGATGGAGCTGTCGCGATCCACGCCCGGCTTCCAGCTCGCCGCCGAATAGGGAGAGGAACGATGGGAGCGCGATCACCGAGGCAAAGCGTGGGAGCCTTCACGCAACCGGAACTCCTGGCTACGCTCGAGACCCTCGACCCACCCGATTGGTCGTCCGTCTCGGCGCTCGCCCACCGGATCATCGACGATGCCGTCGGCCATCTCGGCCGCGTGCGCGAGCGTCCGGTCTGGCAACCGCTGCCGGAGGAGATCGAAGCGCTGTACCAGGCGCCGGTCCCGGATCGGCCGACGCCCCTCGAGGACGTGTACCGACAGGTGAAGGACACGGTGCTCGCCTATCCAATGGGCAACATCCATCCACGGTTCTGGTCCTGGTACATGGGCTCCGGCAACTTCACCGGGGCGCTCGGCGATTTTCTCGCAGCGATCCAGGGTTCCAATCTCGGGGGCGGACGCCATGCCGCTGCCCTCGTCGACCAGCAGGTCGTCGGATGGCTGCGCGACATGATCGGCTTTCCCGAGGCAGCGAGCGGCACGCTGGTCAGCGGCGGTTCGGTGGCCAACCTCGTCGGGCTGACTGTTGCCCGCAACGCCACGGCGGGCATCGATCTGCGCGAAGAGGGCGTTGCGGCCCTCACGGAACCCATGCGCTTCTACGCCTCGGATCAGGTTCATTCCTGCCATCGCAAGGCGGTCGAGACGCTCGGCCTCGGCAACAAGGCACTTAGACGGATCCCGACCGATTCCCGTTACCGCATTGACCTTGAGGCGCTTCGCGCGGCGATCGCCGAGGATCGCGCGCGGGGCTTCAGGCCTGCCTGCGTCATTGGTACTGCCGGTACGGTCAATTCCGGTGCAGTAGACGATCTCACCGCCTTGGCCGGGATCGCCGCGGAGGAGAACCTGTGGTTCCACGTAGACGGGTGTATCGGAGCGCTGCTTTCGATCGCGCCCGAGAACGCCTGGCGCGTCAAGGGCATCGAGCGGGCGGATTCCGTCGCGCTCGACCCGCACAAATGGCTGCATGCCCCCTTTGAGGTCGGTTGCGCGCTTGTCCGGGACCGGGCAAAGCACCGGGAAACCTTTGCGGTGTCGCCGGAGTTTCTGCAGGGCATGCCGCGTGGCATCGCCTCCGGTCAGTGGCTTCACGAATTCGGCTTTCAGACCAGCCGCGGCTTTGCGGCGCTGAAGGTCTGGATGGCGCTGATGGAGCACGGCATCGCCAAGTTCGGCCGGCTGATCGACCAGAACGTCGCGCAGGCCGCCTTCCTCGCCGATCTCGTCCGTTCGAATCCGCCTCTGGAACTCATCGTTGAACCGGAGATCAACATCGTCTGCTTCCGCTATGCGCCCGAAGGTCTAAATGAGGAGCGACTGAAGGAGACCAACCTCGAGATCATGCTGCGCCTGCAGGAAACCGGCGTGGCGGCGCTTTCCGACACGACGATCCGGGGCAAGCATTGCCTGCGCGCGGCGATCTGCAATCATCGCACCCGCCCGGACGACCTGAACCTTTTAATCTCGGAGGTCCTGCGGATTGGCAGGGAGATTGCGCAGTCGTGAGCCTGGTCGTTTTTGCGCATGAACACAGTCACTGACTGCGTAGGGTTTGCCTCGACCCTAAGGTTTCGTCGCGCGAATGGCGTAGCGATGCTGCGACTGTCGCGCCAAGCCCTTGAAAAGGTTCCAATTCGCGGCCTGGGTGCGATGGATTTCGCGAAGGTCCCTGTCGATCGTAATCTCGGTGAAGCCGGCCTCGCGCAACAGCGCGACGACGGCCTCGGCGCGGGCGCCTTGTGCGAAATGCACGCGGGAGAGGATGCTGCGGTGCGTCGCCGTCATCTGCGGGGAACCGGTTGGCGTCTCAGCCTTGAACAGGCCGAGGCGCTGTCCCCATGTGCTGAGCTTGGAGAACAGCCGCTCGAGCGCGGTTGTATTGACGAAGTCGCCATCGACGATCAGCAACATGCCGCCGGGCTTCAGGACCCGTAGCCATTCGCCAAAGGCTGCGGCCGGGTCCACGAGCGTCCAGACCAGATGCCGGTTGACGATTACATCGTAGTGGTTGTCGGGCTCCATGGTATTTTCGGCGTCGCCGAGGGCGAAGCGGATCGCTCGCCCGCGCTTGCGCGCCTTATCCCTGGCGCGTTCGAGCATCGGCTCGGCCCAGTCGAGGCCCTGCACCTTGAAGTCGAGTTCATCGAGAAGATGCGAGATGACGCCGGTGCCGCTCGCAAGATCGAGCGCGGCACGCCCTGCGCCCGGCCCAAGGTGACGGAGAAACAGTTGATGCCAGGCCGCGCGTTCTTCCTCCGAGAAGATCTCGTGGCCCGGGGACAGATCGAAGGTTGCCGCGCGGTCCGACCAGTAGGCCTTGATTTCATCGCGCAGGTTGTAGTTCTGCCGCTCCGTCACATCGCTCATGTCGATACCGCTCGTTCCTGTTTGGAGGCGTTCTAAAAGATAAATGTTGACTAATAAAGTCATGAAACATTAGATCGCCTGAATTTTCCAGCGGAGCTAAAACAATGCGGTTTTTCAACAGGGTGGCTGCGGCCGCCGCAAGCCTTTGCGTGCTTTTTTCTACGGCAGCCTTCGCTGATGTCGTGACGTTGAAGGATGTCACGGGCCGAGATGTCGAGGTCAACGTACCCGTCGAGCACGTGATTCTCGGCGAAGGGCGCCAGATCTACTTCCTCGGCGCGCTCGACCGCGACGAGCCGTTCAAGCGCGTCGTCGGCTGGCGCGACGATCTGGCAAAGGCAGACCCTGAAAGCTATGCCGCCTATCTCGCGAAGTACCCTGGCATTGCCAAGTTGCCGACCTTTGGCGGCATGAAGGATGGTACCTTCGACATCGAGCAGGCGGTTGCCTTGAAACCCGATGTCGTTCTGATGAACGTCGACGCCAAGACGGCGACGGAGGAGGCTGGCTACATCGAGAAGCTCGCCAAGGTCGGTATCCCGCTCGTCTACGTCGATTTCCGCGAAAAGCCGATGGAAAACACCGAGCCGAGCATGCGCGTGATGGGCAAGCTTTTGGGAAAGGAAGAGAAGGCCGAGGAGTTCATCAAGTTTCGCGCCGAGAGCATCGCCAAGGTGACAAACGTTTTGGCGAAGGCCAATCCGAAGAAGCCGCTCGTTTTTGTCGAACGCGCCGGTGGTTACTCCGACGATTGCTGCATGTCTTTCGGTAACGAGAACTTCGGCAAGATGGTCGAGTTCGCCGGCGGCGTAAACATGGCAAAGGACATCATTCCCGGCACCTTCGGCGTGGTCAATCCGGAGCAGATCATCGCTGCCAATCCCGATCAGATCATCATCACCGGCGGCAACTGGCAGGGTTATGTGCCGGGTGGTGCCTGGGTTGGCGTCGGCTATGGCGCCGATGAGAAGGAAGCGGCCCGCAAGCTCGAAAACCTGACCAAGCGCCCGGCTTTCACCGGCGTTGAAGCCGTGAAAGACGGCCAGGTTCACGCCATCTGGCACCAGTTCTACAACAATCCCTACCAGTTCGTGGCCATCCAGCAGATCGCCAAGTGGCTGCACCCGGATCTCTTCGCGGACCTAGACCCGGAGGCGACGTTCAAGGAGTTGCATGAGCGCTTCCTGCCGCTTCCCTACAAGAGCGGCTACTTCGTCTCGCTGACGTCAGCCAAGTAAGCGGTTCGATAGCTGGAGGAGGGGAGGACTCCGGCGTCGCAACTAAAAAGGAATGAGAATGTCGATCTTCGGGAAAATCGCGTCGGCGATGGTCGCAGCCTTGGTATTGGCGGCTTTGCCCGCCAGTGCGGCTGAAATCGTCGACGTCACCGGCCGTCGGGTCGAAATTGCGCTTCCGGCCAAGCGCGTCCTGTTGGGCGAGGCGCGGCAGATCCACGTGGCCGCAGCGCTGAAGGGCGAGCATGTCTTCGACACGATCGTCGGTTGGCGCGATGATCTTTTGAAGAAGGATCCGGACTCCTACGCTGCCTATGTGGAGCGCTTCCCCGAAATCGAGAAACTGCCGCGGTTCGGCTATATCCCTTCGGGCGATTTCAGCCTCGAGGCAGCGATTGCGCTCAAGCCTAACGTTCTGACGCTCAATCTCGAAGCGCAGCAGGCGGTCGAAGAATCGGGCTTCATCGAAAAGGCCGCTGCCGCCGGCATTGCCGTCGTCTATCTCGATTTCCGCGTGGATCCTGCCGCCAATAGCGAAAAATCGGTCGAAATCCTCGGCCAGCTCTTCGGTGCCGAAGCGAAGGCCCGCGAATTCATCGACTATCGCAATGCTCAAATCGCGCTGGTGACGGACCGCCTCAAGAAGGCGGGGGAATTTGCGCGGCCGAAAGTCTTCATCGAGCGCTCTCCCGGCATCACCGGCGACGTTGTCTGCTGCCGCACCTTCGGTCCGGCCAACTTCGGCAAAATGGTGGAAGAGGCCGGCGGCCACAATATCGGTTCTGACGTCATCAAGGGGACCTTCGGCGACCTCAATCCTGAGCAGCTGATCGTCAGCGATCCGGATCATGTCATTATCACCGGCAGTAACTGGTCGGCGGAATCCGATCTCAACCAGTTCGTTAGCGTCGGACGCGGCGCCGATGCGGCGGCGGCAGAAGATCGCCTGCGCGGCCTTATGCAGCGCCCGGGCTTTCCCGGCCTGAAGGCGGTGAAGGAGGGCAATGTGCATGCCGTCTGGCACCAGTTCTACGGCGCCCCTTACGAGTTCATTCCGATCCAGCAGTTTGCCAAGTGGTTCCATCCGGAGCTCTTTGCCGACATAGACCCGGACCGTACTTTCCGCGAGTTCCATGAGAAGTTTCTGCCGGTGACCTACCGCGCGGGTTACTTCGCCTCGCTTCCAAAGAGTGGTGAATGATGGTTGCCATGACCGAACAAGTATCCGGCGTTGAAGGGCGAGGGCGCTACCGCTCTCTCGTTTTGCGCCGCTTGGTGTTGATCTTCTGCCTCATCGTCGCGCTCTTTGCGTCGGTTGCAGTCGACATGGCTCTCGGGCCTGCAAACTATCCGCTCGCGGATGTGCTGACCGCGCTCTTTCGACCGGAAACTGTAAGCGACCAGCTCCGGGTGGTGATCTGGGACATTCGCATGCCGATCGCCCTGATGGCCGTGACGGTGGGTGCCTCATTGTCGGTCGCGGGCGCACAGATGCAGACGATCCTTGCCAATCCACTGGCAAGTCCATTCACGCTCGGCATTTCCGCCGCTGCCGGCTTCGGTGCGGCCCTCGGTCTCGTTGCCGGCGTGGCGGTTTTTCCCGTCGCCGTCCAATACATGGTGCCGATCAATGCCTTCCTGATGGCGATGTTGGCGGCGCTCTTCATCCATTTCGCCTCCACCATGCGCGGCGTTACGGTCGAAACGATTGTCCTGCTCGGCATTGCGCTCGTCTTCACCTTCAATGCCGCGCTGTCGCTGCTCGAATATCTCGCCTCCGAACAGGCGCTGGCCGCCGTCGTCTTCTGGACGATGGGCAGTCTCACCAAGGCAACCTGGCCAAAGGTCTGGATCACCGGCGCCGTGCTGCTGTTCGCCTTGCCGCTGTTTGCACGCCACGCCTGGGCGCTGACCGCGCTTCGGCTTGGTGACGATAAGGCTGCGAGCTTCGGTATCAATGTTCGAAGGCTCCGGCTCGAAGCAATGATGACGGTCAGCCTGCTTGCGGCGATCCCGGTCTCTTTCGTTGGCACGATCGGCTTTGTTGGTCTCGTCGCTCCGCACATCGCGCGCATGCTGGTCGGCGAGGATCAGCGCTTCTTCCTGCCAGCTTCTGTGCTGTGCGGCGCGCTCCTTCTTTCGGTCACTTCGGTCGTGAGCAAGATGATCATTCCGGGCGCCGTCCTGCCAATTGGAGTCATCACCGCGCTCGTTGGCGTGCCCTTCTTCTTCGTGCTGATTTTCACCAACAGGAGGCGCGCATGGTAAGCCTGTCGCTGGAAAAGGTCGGCGCGAATTATGGCCGGCGCACGGTGCTCTTAGATGTCAACACCGGTGTCTTGCGCGGCGGTGGCCTGACGGCGGTGATTGGTCCTAATGCGGCCGGCAAGTCGACGCTGTTCAAGCGCATAGCAAACCTGACCTCCGGTCCCGGCACTGTCCACCTGTCCGATACGGCCAAGGGGTCCGAAGGCATCTGCTACATGCCGCAGGATACCGGCGCCAATGCCGTGCTGACCGTCTACGAGTCGGTGCTGTTGTCGGCCAAGCAAGGCTCAGGCTGGAAGGTGAAGGACGCCGAACTCGCCGAGATCGACCGAGTGCTGGGCGAACTCCGGATCGCCGATCTCGCCTTTCGTGGCCTTGGTGAGCTCTCAGGCGGCCAGCGCCAGCTCGTCTCCATCGCGCAAGCTCTCGTGCGTAAGCCCGAAGTGCTGTTGATGGACGAACCGACCTCGGCGCTCGATCTCTTTCGCCAGATCGAGGTCCTTGGCTTCATGAAGCGTTTGTCGGCGCAGTCGGGTATGGCGGTGTTGATCGCGCTGCACGACCTGAACCATGCGCTGCGCTATTGCAACGACACGATCGTCATCAGTGGCGGGTCGGTGCTGGCGAGCGGCCCCACCCACGACGTCATCACCGCGGATATGCTGCGCTCGGTTTATCGCGTCGAGGCGCGGGTGGAGGCCTGCTCCCTGGGGCGACCGGTCGTCATTGTCGACGAATCCCTTTGAGGGCGTGGACGCGCGGGTCGTTCACGTTCGAGCTCGTCACCCCTGCAAATCTGAGCAGCTACGAAAGCCGCAACTAGAACGTCCTCCCAAGGGGCCGCACGGCGCGGCACGCGGCGAGACCGCGTCGCCGTGCCGTGCCGAGGGCATTGAAATAAAAACTTCCGAAGGAGGGCTTGCAGCAGCGGCCCCGTAGCGTCTCGACGCCAGGCGCCGGATTGTCAGTCGCGGCTCGGCATGATCGTTTCATGAAACGCGCGCAGGTTCGGGACCTCTCTCTGGTGAAACGTCGCTTCACATACGCAATCGGCGGCCTCCTGGAGCCGATGCAGCACCCTCTTCATGGGGGCGTCGCCGTCCCCTTTTTGTTGGCCATTGATGGCCGAGCGGCCCGTCGGCTGGAGTGCTTGGCCGATAAAAACGATTAGTGAAAACTAAAAAGCGACAAGAATGGACGGATTCGCGGCAAAGCGTACTGGACAGTACTCTCAAGGTTTGCTTGTTCTGCTGTCGCATTGTTGAGGGACAAGGCATTGCCTAGTCGGCAGAAGAGGACAGACAAGCATGGCGATTAAAATTGGCGCGCCGCGGGAGGTAACCGCAAGCGAGGCGCGCGTGGCGCTGACACCTGACAGCGCGGTGCAACTTGCGAAACTTGGCTATAGCAGCATCATTGAGACGGGCGCGGGCGTTGCGGCCGGTTTTTCCGATGATGCCTATCGGGCCGTGGGCGTCGAGGTGGCCCCGTCGGCAGAGGCGCTGTGGGCTTCGGCAAATGTGGTCGCCAAGGTACGGCCGCCCGAGGCGAGCGAGGTCGCTTATCTGTCTGCGGACAAGACGCTGATCTCGTTCTTCTATCCGGGCCAGAATGCCGAACTTCTGGAGCTCGCCAGGGAAAAGGGCGCCAACGTCATCGCCATGGACATGGTCCCGCGCATTTCGCGCGCCCAGAAGATGGATGCGCTGTCGTCGATGGCCAATATCGCCGGCTATCGCGCGGTGATCGAGGCCGGCAACAATTTCGGTCGCTTCTTCACCGGCCAGGTGACGGCCGCCGGCAAGGTGCCGCCGGCCAAGGTCCTGGTGATCGGTGCGGGCGTCGCCGGTCTTGCGGCGATCGGGGTCGCCACTTCGCTTGGTGCTCAGACCTATGCCTTTGACGTGCGGCCGGAAGTCGCCGAGCAGATCGAGAGCATGGGAGCCGAGTTCGTCTATCTCGATTTTGCCGATGGTGAGGGGGGCGCTCAACAGGATGGCGCTGCCACCGGCGGTTATGCGGCTCCCTCTTCGCCGGAGTTCCGCGAGAAGCAGCTTGCCAAGTTCCGCGAGCTTGCGCCTCAGATCGATATCGTCATCACCACGGCGCTGATCCCCGGCCGTGATGCACCGAAACTCTGGCTTGCCGACATGGTCGCCGCGATGAAGCCGGGATCGGTGGTGGTCGATCTTGCGGCCGAGCGTGGCGGCAACTGCGACCTGACCGTTGCCGATCAGCGGATCGTCTCCGACAACGGCGTCGTCATCATCGGCTATACCGATTTCCCGAGCCGCATGGCCGCGCAGGCGTCCACGCTCTATGCCACCAATATCCGCCATATGCTGACCGACCTGACGCCGGGCAAGGATGGCAAGCTCGTCCACAACATGGAGGACGACGTCATCCGTGGCGCGACCGTCACCTTCCAGGGTGCGATCACCTATCCGCCGCCACCGCCGAAGATCGCCGCGATCGCGGCGCAGAAACCAAAGGAGAAGGTGAAGGAGCCGACGCCGGAGGAAAAGCGTGCGACCGAGACCGCAGCCTTCAAGGCCCAGACGAAGAGCCAGCTGACGCTTCTCGCCGTCGGCACGGCGCTGCTGCTTTTGGTCGGCGCCTTTGCTCCGCCGGCCTTCATGAGCCACTTCGTCGTCTTCGTGCTCGCCTGCTTCGTCGGCTTCCAGGTCATCTGGAACGTCTCGCATTCGCTGCACACCCCGCTCATGGCCGTCACCAACGCGGTCTCCGGCATCGTCATTCTCGGCGCTCTGCTGCAGATCGGGTCTGGCAACTGGTTGGTGGTGCTGCTTGCGGCGCTGTCGGTGCTGATCGCCACGATCAACATCGTCGGCGGCTTCCTCGTCACGCGGCGCATGCTCGCCATGTTCCAGAAATCCTGATCGGGCAGGGGTAAACATTATGATGATCGGTATCGTATCGGCCGCCTATATTGCGGCAGCCGTCCTCTTCATCCTCTCGCTCGGCGGGCTTTCGGGCCAGGAAAGCGCCAAGCGCGCCGTCTGGTACGGCATGACGGGCATGGGGCTTGCCATTGTCGCCACGGTCTTCGGACCTGATGTCGGCAACTGGTTCATCATCGCGCTGATGATCGCGGGCGGCGCCGTGCTCGGCCACTTCGTCGCCTCCCGCGTCCAGATGACCGAGATGCCGCAACTCGTTGCAGCACTCCATTCCTTCGTCGGTCTTGCCGCAGTCTTTATCGGCTTCAACGCCCATATCGAGGCGGCTGATGTCGCCGGCCTCGATGCGGCAGCCCGCTCTGCATTGACCGGCTTTGCCGCGATCCTTGCCCACAAGGAACCGGTGGAACTGTCGATCATGAAGGTCGAGGTCTTCCTCGGCGTCTTCATCGGCGCCGTCACCTTCACCGGCTCCGTCATCGCCTTTGGCAAGCTTGCCGGCAAGGTCGACGGCAAGGCCAAGAAGCTGCCGGGCGGTCACCTGCTCAATGCCGGTGCTGCCCTTCTCTCGCTCGTGCTGCTGGTGCTCTACGTGAATGGCGCCGGCACCTGGACACTGCTTGTCATGACGCTCGCCGCCTTCTTCATCGGCTATCACCTGATCATGGGCATCGGCGGCGCCGACATGCCGGTGGTGGTGTCGATGCTGAACAGCTATTCCGGCTGGGCGGCCGCTGCCATCGGCTTCACGCTCGGCAACGACCTGTTGATCGTCACCGGCGCGCTGGTCGGCTCCTCGGGCGCGATCCTCTCCTACATCATGTGCAAGGCGATGAACCGCTCGTTCCTGTCGGTCATCCTCGGCGGCTTCGGCGCGACCACGGGTCCGGCAATGGAAATCACCGGCGAGCAGATCGCCATTGATGCCGATGGCGTGGCCGCAGCCCTTAACGACGCCGACAGCGTCATCATCGTGCCGGGCTACGGCATGGCGGTGGCGCAGGCGCAGCAATCGGTCTCCGAGCTCACCCGCAAGCTGCGGGCGGCCGGCAAGAACGTGCGCTTTGCCATTCATCCGGTCGCCGGACGTTTGCCGGGCCACATGAACGTGCTCCTTGCCGAAGCGAAGGTTCCCTACGACATCGTGCTCGAGATGGACGAGATCAACGAAGACTTCCACGAAACCGATGTCGTCATCGTCATCGGCTCGAACGACATCGTCAATCCGGCCGCCCAGGAGGATCCGAACTCACCGATCGCCGGCATGCCGGTGCTCGAAGTCTGGAAGGCCAAACAGGTGTTCGTCTCCAAGCGTGGCCAGGGAACCGGTTACTCCGGCATCGAGAACCCGCTGTTCTACAAGGACAACACCCGCATGTTCTACGGCGACGCCAAGAAGAGCATCGACCAGCTGCTGCCCGCGCTGGCGTGATGACGCCCTGAAAAGAGAACTCATCGCTCCGCACATAGGGGCGGTGAGTTCAACGCCGTTGATGAGCGACCGATGCGTCCGATGGCGTCGCCCTAGGCGCCGAGTAGGTCTGGTTTGACGACCATCAGCGCTATTATCAGAGCAAAAAGCGAGATCGATGCCAGGCGGCCGCCCAAAGCGCGCTTGTTTCTAAGAAGCGTTCGGACTTCCAATTTGTCGATCGTGCCTTCAAGGGCTGGATGCACCTGTGCCTCCCATGGCCGCACGACCCTGCTTTCGACAATCATCAAGGCGGCGATCAGGGTGAATGACATCAGTAGCCAGGGTGTCGATAGCGGCCACCCACCCAAAACGATGAGGCCAATGCCTCCGGCAATCCCTATGCCGGTGAGCAGGCCTGCAATCCTGTTTGCGGTCAGGGCCAACTTTGCAGCCCCGATTTGCCCTCGCCGGGCAGAAATGAAAAGGAGCTCCCTTGCTGCAAACAGCAGAAATACCGTGCCCATGGCCGCGGCATGAATCATCACGACGTGTGCGTACATCTCTTGTTACCTTGGTATGGAGCTTCGAGAAGCGGTCGCTCGACCGCTCGTGCTGCATTTGATTTCGACACGAGGTTGGCTGTCGGACTGGCCGCGTGCAGCCCTAATTGTGAGCGATCACTCGCAAAAATCTACTCGCGTTCGAGAAGCTGTCTCTGCGAGCGCTCCCGGTTCATATTCCCCCGGTAGTTCGCGCAGTTGGACGCCGGCGTTCACGGAGCGACATCAAGTCGCCAACACCCAGCTCGCATCTTGGATGTCTGCTACCCGAAGGCCGTTGCTTCAGGTAGCGCGTGATCAGCGTCGTCACTTCGTTGATGAAGGCGTCGACGTTCCCATCGTTTAGCTTCTCTGGACTGTCGACCACCGCGCCGTGCGTCAGCGCCTCCGTGCAGCTGACGCAAATGTAAGCGGCCAGATCCAGATCCATCGGCCGCAGTTCTTCCTTGTGCAATTCGAGATAAGCCCTGATCAACCCGTAGAACTCTCTGTCAAAACCGTCGATCGTACCGATCCGCCCTGCACGTGGCGTTTCCTCGACCAACACCCGATGAAGGTCCGGGTTCACACGATGAGCATCGATCATCGTCTTGACCAGTTCGCGCACGGCACTGTCGAGCGGCAGCGTCGCCACTTTGGCCAGCGTACCCCGCAAGACATCCACCATCTCGCTCTTGTGGCGTTCGATGACGGCAACGACGAGCGCTTCCTTGCCCGGAAAATACTGATAGAGAGAGCCGATGCTGACGCCGGCCTCTTCGGCAATCCGGTTTGTGTTGGCGCGTTCAAATCCTTCTTTGATCAATGCACGCGCAGTCGCTTCGACCAAGGCCTCGATCATCGCTCGCGAGCGTTGCTGCGAAGCGACCTTTCGTGGCGTCAGGAGAGCTTTCTTGTCCATTCGGCTTTGATCCGGTCGCGGCGGCCCACTTTCAGTTGGCGATCGATAGCGACTGACGCGGCGTTTCCATTGGCGAAAACCCGAAGCGCTTCTTGTAACAGGTGGCAAAGTATTGGCTCGATGAGAAGCCGCAATCAAAGGCGATGTTGGTGACCGATTGCGCGCCGCTTTCAAGAAGCAGCCGTGCGGCGTTGAGTCGGAGCGTCTGGAGGTAGCGGACAGGCGTCATGTTGGTCAGCACCTGGCAATGCTGCGAAAATTGCGTGCGGGAAAGATTGCACTCCGCCGCCATGTTCTCGAGCGTCCAGTCCTCGTCGAGCGCATGACGCAGCCGCTTCAGGAAGATCTCGACCGTGCGCTTCGAGCTTGCAAGAGCAAGATCGAGAACCGGTGCCTGGCTTTCCAGCATCTGGCGGAATTGCAGCAGCATCATCGAAATCAAGAGGCGCAGGTGCGCCTCTCCACCGTCGATATCGCCGCCTGCCACCACCTCGTGGATGTCGAGGAAGGTGCGGGTAACTTCGCGGGAGGCGTTGTAGGAAATCTGTTCGTTCTTCGACAGAAGTTCGCTCAGGCGCTTTCGGTCGCGCTCGGGCCAGCCGATCCAGTCGGGCCACAGCCAGGTTTCGTGTGGTCGGCGCACACCCATATCCATGAGCACCCAGATGATGTGGCTGGCACCGACATTGGGATCGCCGAGCGCGTGCAACTGCCAGGGCCGCACGACGAACATCTGGCCTTCATTGATCGTCGTCCTGCGGCCATCCATGGTGATCGTCAATGAGCCGCGCGCCAGATAGGCGATCTTGACCCCCTCGTTGCAATGTTCGCGCAGGCCCCAGTCCTGCGGGGTCGTCGCATCCCATCCGCCGACGGAACAGACCTGCGGCAGCGCCGCGCCGAGGTCGATGCCGGGATAGCCGCGTCGCGTCCAGGCATTGAGCGACACCTGGCCGGCAAGCGAGGCCTTCATCAGGTCCTGGCAATTGCCGGCATAGAGCAGGGCGCCCGGCTCGCGGAAGACCGCGGGCCGATTGACCGCTCGTTCGTTGCTGCTCTTCGTCATCCCGCTCCCCCGCAGATGTATAAAATTTACCAGTCGTCTATTTCGAACGCAGGCAGCGATTTATTGCGCAATGCTTGGACATCATCAAGCTCCATTTTGGAGACGCTGATGATTTGCCATTGAAACTCAATGGCATGGGGGAAATTGGGAGGATTTTGCCGGTGCGGATAGGCTTCCACACGGACGCGTTCAACTCGGCCTACTGGTCGTTTGAAAAATGCCTGGAATGGGCAAGCGACAACGATTTGCACTTCATCGAGTGTGGTCTGATCGACGGCGTGAGCTGGATCCACGGACTGGGCTATCAACCGCATGTCGCGCTCTACGAGGACCCGGTCCTCTTGCGTCGCAAGATGGAGCGTTACGGCGTGCGCTTTTCCCAGGTCGATGCGGCCTATCCGCTGTCTGGTGAGGACGGACCGCTCAGAGGTGTGCCCTATGTGCTGAAGTCGATTGCCTGGGCCGCGCAGGCCGGCAGTCCCTGCGTCGACACGACCGACGGGCTCCACATGCCGCCCGGACTTACCGAAGAAGACTCGATGGCGCTGATGAAGCGCAGCTACGAAAAGATCGTCGAAGTCGCCGAAGCGCACGAGATCGTCGTCAACATCGAGCCTCATGGTCATTTCACGACGCGTCCGGAATTCATGGAGCGCATGCTCGCCTTCGCAGACAGCAAGTGGCTGCGCATGAACATGGACACCGGCAACACCTTCATCGCCGGCCAGGAACCGCCGCAGTTTCTGTCGCGGTTCATCGACAGGGTGTCTCATGTCCATCTTAAGGACGTGTCACCGTCGCTGGCAGCGGCTGCCCGTGGCGGACAGACCGGGATCGCGGTCAGCCATTGTGCGCTCGGCGATGGCGTCAATGCCGAGAATATCAAGACCTGTCTCGCCATGCTTCGCGACCACGGCTACGACGGCGTACTCAGCCTCGAATGCGAAGGCGCCGCCGGCCCGATGATCGAAACGTCACTGGCCTGGATCCGCGCGACGTGTCGCGATCTCGGCATTTCGCTGAAGTGAGCGCGTCATGAAGCTTGGTATCAATCTCCTTTGCCTGACCGATTTCGTCGAGGAGAGGCATCTCGACAATATCGGCCGGTTGCGCGATCTCGGCTATGATGGCGTCGAAGTGCCGGTTCTGTCGGGCAAGGTCAGTCACTACGAACGCCTGGGCCGCGAACTGGACGGGCTCGGCCTTGGCCGATCCACCACATCGATCGTCCCGACGCCTGAGGCAAACCCCGTCAGTTGCGATGCCGAAGTGCGGGCGCGCGGGCTTTCCCATCTCGACTGGGCGCTGGATTGCGCAATAGCGCTTGGTGCTGAAAGCATGGGCGGGCCGTTTCATGCCCCGATCGGCTTCTTTACCGGCAGGGGCGCCAGCGAAGACGAGTTGAAGTATGGGGCAGACGCGCACCATGCGCTGGCGGAGCGGGCGGCGGCCAACGGCATGCATTTGAGCCTCGAGCCGCTCAATCGCTTCGAGACTTATTTTCTCAACACGATGGAGCAGGCGCGTGCCTATGTGGATCGCGTGGCGCATCCTGCCTTCAAGATCATGTACGACACGTTCCATGCCAATGTGGAGGAGCGTCGGCCGGAGGCGGCGATCCGCCTGATTGGCCAGGATATCGGGGTCTTCCATGTCTCCGAGAACGATCGTGGCATTCCCGGGCGGGGGCATATCGAATTTGGCGCGATGTTCACGGTGTTGAAGGAGATCGGCTATGACGGTTGGCTGACGCTTGAGGCATTCGGCGCCGGGCTGCCGGCGATCGCGACGGCGACCCGCGTCTGGCGGCCGCTGTTTCCCGACTTCGATACGCTCTTTTCCGAGAGCGCGACATTCATCCGCAAGACATGGGCTGCTGCATGAACACGAAACACCCCGCTATCGAGATGCGCGGCATCGCCAAGAGTTTCCCCGGTGTCAAGGCGTTGAAAAACGTCAGCTTCTCCGCGCATTGCGGTGAGGTCCATGCGCTGGCGGGAGAAAACGGTGCCGGCAAGTCGACGCTGATGAAGATCCTCTCCGGCATCTATCGGCCGGACGCAGGTGCGGTTGTCGTAAACGGTGAGGAACGGCATTTCACGCATCCGCTTGCGGCGATCCGCGCGGGCATTGCCGTCATCTATCAGGAATTCTCCCTACTGCCCGAGCGAACCGTCGCACAGAACATCTTCCTCGGCCGCGAGCCGACGCGCCGCGGTCTAATCGACCACAGGGCGATGAACGACGAAGCGCGGCGCGTGCTTGCGCTCTTCGGCTCGGCGCACCGGATCGAGCCGAGCACCGTTGTCGCTGACCTCGACGTCGCCAGCCAGCAACTGGTGGAGATCGCCAAGGCGGTGTCGCTAGAGGCAAAGGTGATCGTGATGGACGAGCCGACGGCAGCGCTGAACGAGGCCGAATGCGAGGTGCTCTACGGTCTCGTCGACACCTTGAAGAAAAGCGGTGTGGCGATCGTCTACATCACCCACCGCATGCCCGAAATCACGCGGCTGGCCGATCGTGTTACCGTGCTCAAGGATGGCGAGGTGGCGGTTCGCTTCGACCATGTGCCTGAGCCCGAGGCGATCGTACGAGCCATGGTGGGCCGCGACCTTGGCGATTTCTATGCGGAACCGGCAGCACCGCAGGAGATCGGCGGCGTCGTGCTCTCAGTCCGCAGCGCCGGCAACGAACGGCTGAAAAATGTGTCCTTCGAACTGCGCGCAGGCGAGATCGTCGGTTTTTCGGGCTTGCAAGGGGCAGGGCGCGTCGCGCTCGCGCAGGCGATATTCGGCCTTTCTCCCTTCACCAAGGGTGAGATCACCCTTTCCGGCAAGCCGGCGCGGTTCACCAGTCCGCGCGAGGCGATCCGCGCCGGGGTCGGGTTGCTGCCGGGCGATCGCAAGGCCGAAGCGCTGGTGTTGATGCAATCGGTCGTCGACAACGGCATGCTTACGTCTCGCGCACTCTCCGGCCTTTCCGGCAATGCCAATGCGACGCCTTTCGTTTCGGCGGAAGCGATGGAAAAGCTGCTCCGCGAACTCGACGTGCGCGCCGGCAGCTTTGCCCAGGACATCAAGGCGCTGTCGGGCGGCAACCAGCAGAAAGCCATCGTTGCGCGCTGGCTGGCGCTGGCGCCTCGGCTGTTGATCTTCATCGAGCCGACACGCGGCATCGACGTCAATGCCAAGGCCGGGATCTACCACCTGATGCGCGATCTCGCGCGCAAGGGCACGGCCATCATGATGGTCTCGTCCGATCTCCCGGAGGTTCTCGGCGTATCCGACCGCATCCTTGTGATGCGGAACGGCGAACTCGTCGCGGCGTTTTCGCGCGGGGCCTCTGAAGCCGATGTGATGTTGGCGGCAACCGGCGAGGAGGCGGTGGCAGCATGAACAAGGCAACTCTCATCCGGCGTCCGGCCTGGCGCATGGAACACTACGCGCCGGCGCTTCTGCTCGGTCTGGCCGTCCTGATCTATGCGGCGATTGCGCTCAGCCTCGGCCTGACACGCTTCCTGACACCGGAGGCGACCGTCTCCATCCTTAACCGGTCCATCGCGCTCGGCATCACCGCCGTTGGACAGACCTTCACCATCCTCGTCGGCTCGATCGACCTGTCGGTGGCCCATCTCATCTCGGCCTCGGCCGTGGTGTCCTCTGCGATCATGAACGGCGACCCGGCGATGATGGTGCCGGCCGTTGCTGCGGTGCTCGTGATGGGGACGGTGGTCGGAACCCTCAACGGGCTCCTGATCACCCGCCTCGATGTCAACCCGCTTATCGCGACGCTCGGCATGGCGCTGATCATTCAGGGCTGTCTTGCCTCCTTTCATGGCCGGTTCGGCGGCTCGGTACCGGATGCGTTCCAGTATTTCGCCTATGGCGAGGTGCTCGGGCTGCCGGTCAGCCTGGTCGTTCTGGCGCTGCTGGTCCTTGGCGCATGGATCGTCCTGCGCTTCACGCGCTTTGGCTCCAACATCTACTCGGTTGGAGGCAACCGCGACACGGCGCGCGCGGCCGGCATCAACACGACGCGGGTCGTCATGGCGAGCCATATCATCTGCAGCCTTTGCGCGGCGCTCGCCGGCCTCTATTTGGCCAGCCGCCTGAAATCCGGTTCGCCCTGGATCGGCACGGAGGGCGCCTATGATCTGGAATCGATCGCCGTCGTCGTCATCGGCGGCACAATGCTCTCCGGCGGCAAGGGTGGGATCTGGGGCACTGTTGCCGGCGTGATCATTTTCTCGCTGATCGATTCCATCTTCAATCTCGCCGGCATTGACGCCTTCGCCAAGCAGGTAATGCGCGGCATCATCATCGTCGCCGCCGTCGCCTTTTACGCAGTCCGTTCAAAGAGGATAGTGGCATGATCCAGGAAACCGTCGGCTCCGCAAAGACGCGCGGCGTGGCAAGCATTGGGCGGCTGCCGAAGATCAATCCCGTCTTCTTCGTGCTGGCAGCCCTTCTCGTCGCCATCACGTTTTCGAACCCGAACTTCATCGAGCCCACGGGCTACATGAATTTCCTGAAGCGAGCCGCTCCTCTTGCAATCCTTGCGGCCGGCCAAATCTACGTCATCGTCTCCGGCGGCTTTGACCTTTCGGCTGGCTCGCTCATCACGCTGACGGTCGTCGGCTCGTCGATGCTGCTCGACAACAGTGCCGATGCGACCTGGTGGGTGATTGCGGTCATGTATGCGGTGGGGTTCGCCGTCGGCGTGGTGAACGGCCTGGTCGTTTCCTATCTGCGGGTGCCGTCATTGATCGCCACGCTCGGCATGATGATCACGCTCAATGGTGCTGCCTTCATGTGGTCGAGCGGATCACCGCGCGGCTACCTGCCGGAGACGTTCCGCTTCTTCGGGCGCGCCAGCCTTCAGGGCATTCCATTGATCCAGTTCCTGCCGGTGGCATTGCTGGTGCTGTTGGTCGTCGGCTTCATCTTGTTCTGGCTCATGCATCGCACCAATCTCGGGCGCATGCTGCATGCGCTCGGCGACAATCCGCGCGCGGCGCAGATGTCGGGTGTGCCGATCGAGAGGGTGCGCATCATCGCCTTTGTCGCCTCGTCGCTGAGCGCGGTGACGGCTGGCATCCTGCTCGGTGGATTTGCGGGCGTATCAACCGATGTCGGCGTCGGCTACGAGCTGCAGGCGATCACCGCCTGCGTGATCGGCGGAGCGCAGCTTCTCGGCGGCCGCGGCTCCGTGCCCGCCTCGATTGCAGGCGCGCTGACGCTGACCGCCATCTTCACGCTGCTCAACTTCATCGGACTGCCGAAGCCGACGCGCGATGTCGTCCAGGGCTTGATCCTGATCGCCGCAGTCGTGCTTGCAACCTACCGGCGCAACCGCGCCGGCGGGACCTGATTTCGAGGGTCAGAGCGGGTTGCGGGCGCTTTCCGCATTCCGCTCCAGGCCATCGGGAGGAACTGAAAAATCATGATCAATGGGAGTGAGACATGAAAAAATTGCTGACCGCCGCACTTTCGGCTGCGCTCGTCGCCGGCACGGCGCATAGCCAACAGCTGAACTTCGACGATACTGCCGAGTTCGACAGACAGCGGACGCTGCTGACGGCCAAGGCCAATGGTCCGGAAGGGGAGCCTTGGGAGCAGTACTACGGCGACCAGATGGCCGACACCGCAAAGCACAAGAAGCCAGGTCCCTACACGATCTGCTTTTCGAACGCCGGCGTGAACAATGCCTGGCGGGTAACCGGCTGGACGAACATGCAGGCCGAAGTAAAGCTCCATCCGGAAATCAAGGAGCTCATTCACGTCGATGCCGAAGGGTCCGACGACAAGCAGATCGCCGACATCGACGACCTCATCAACGGCGGCAAATGTTCGGCCCTGATTGTCTCGCCGAATACGACGGCAGCCCTGACGCCTGCAGTCGAGAAGGCTTGTGCCAAGCTGCCGGTGATCGTCTTTGACCGCGGCGTCAACACCAAATGCCCGGTCACCTTCATCCATCCGGTGGGTGGTTACGGCTTCGGTATCCAGGCAGGCGAGTTCGTGGCGGCGACGGCACCCGCGGGCGCCGACGTCCTGATGCTGCGCATCGTACCGGGTGTCGATGTGCTCGAGACCCGCGCGTCCGCGGCCAAGCGCATTTTCAAGGAGACAGGGCTGAACGTCATCGGCGAGGAATTCACCGAGGGCGACAATGCCAAGACCAAGTCGATCGTCGAAGACTACCTGCAACGCGGCAAAATCGACGCGATCTGGATGGACGCTGGTGCCACAGCAGTTGCAGCCCTCGAAGCCTTCGAGGATGCGGGCCTGCCGCCCCCGATCATTACCGGCGAGGACCAGCAGGACTTCCTGGTCAAGTGGAAGTCGGAAGGCTTTAAGGCGATAGCCCCGACCTATCCGACCTACCAATGGCGCACGCCAATCATCGCGGCAGTGAAGGTGCTGCAGGGCGAGGCGGTGCCGGGTCCGGAATGGGTAATGCCGCAGCCGGCGATCACGGCAGAAACGCTCGATCAATATGTCGACGCCAAGATGCCCCCGCTGCATCACGCCATGTGCGGCTGCGAGAAGCTGCCGGACTATCCCGCCGCCTGGGGTGGAAAATAAGCTTGAAGACCGAGCCGCTTGCGGCTCGGTCTCAGTCCCATCAGCTGAGTAGCAAGCCCAGCTTTCTCATCGTCTTGAGCGGCCTTCGGCTGACGGCACGAAGCGTGCAGCCGCTACGGCCGTGTCAACAGCATCGAGATGCCCTGTCCGACGCCGATGCACATGGTGGCGATCGCACGCTTGGCACCCTGCGCTTCGAGCTCCAACGCGGCGGTCAACGCCAGGCGTGCACCGGACATGCCGAGCGGATGGCCGAGCGCGATGGCGCCGCCGTTCGGATTGACACGGGGCGCATCGTCGGCAAGCCCCAGTTGCCGCATGCAGGCGAGCGCCTGCGCTGCAAAGGCCTCGTTCAACTCGACGACATCGATGTCGCCGATGCCGAGACCAAAACGTTCCAGGAGCTTGTGCGTGGAAAAGACCGGTCCGATGCCCATGATGCGTGGGGCAACACCGGCCGTTGCCATGCCGTCGACGCGGGCCAAGGGCTGAAGTCCGTAGCGCTCGACCGCGCCGGCTGAGGCGAGAATGAGCGCGGCCGCGCCGTCGTTGACGCCCGATGCGTTGCCCGCGGTTACCGTGCCATTGGCGCGGAACGGCGTCGGCAGGCTCGCAAGCTTTTCGAGCGTCGTCTCGCGCGGATGTTCGTCGTGTTCGACGTGGGTCGTCTCGCCCTTGCGTCCCTTGATCGCGTAGGCGGCGATCTCGCGGGCGAGACGCCCGCTCTTTTGCGCAACTGCCGCGCGCGCTTGGCTGCGCAGTGCAAAGGCGTCCTGATCTTTGCGGGAGATGGAAAATTCGGCGGCGACGTTTTCGGCGGTCTCCGGCATCGAGTCGATGCCGTATCGGTCTTTCATGGCCGTGTTGATGAAGCGCCAGCCGATCGTCGTGTCGTGGATCTCGGTGCTGCGCTGGAACGGGCTTTCGGCCTTCGGCATGACGAAGGGCGCACGCGACATGCTTTCGACGCCGCCGGCGACCACGATTTCGGCCTCTCCCAGCCGGATCGCGCGAGCGGCATAACCGACCGCGTCCAGACCGGAACCGCACAGCCGGTTGATCGTCGTTCCGGCGACCGTCTCCGGTAGCCCGGCGAGCAAGGCGGCCATGCGGGCGACGTTGCGATTGTCCTCACCCGCCTGGTTGGCGCAGCCAAGTACGACCTCGTCGATCGCTTCGGCCGGAATGGACGAAACACGCGCCAGCGCCTCGCGGATCACATGGGCCGCAAGATCGTCCGGGCGGGCGCTCGAGAGTGCCCCGCCGTAGCGGCCGATGGGGGTGCGCACGCCGCCGACGATGTAGGCTTCAGCCATGAGATTTATCCTTTGCTTTGCCCGGCTGCAAACATCGGCCCTCCCTTGTGCGCGGGAAATCCGTAGCCGTTGATCATCACGAGATCGATGTCGCCGGGACGTGCGGCGATGCCTTCGGCGAGCAGCGCCTTGCCTTCGTCGCACATGGCGTTCAGAAGCCGGTTCATGATCTCATCGGATTTAAAGGCGCGCGGCGTGATGCCCTTGGCTGCCCGCGCCGTTTCGATCGTCGCCGTGACGTCGGGATCAACGGTGCGCTCACCATCGGGATAGGCGTACCAGCCGCGGCCACTCTTGCGGCCGAGACGGCCGGCCTCGCAGAGCCTGTCGGCGATTTCGACATAGCGTGCGGCAGGATCGCGTGTTGCCGCCTGTCGCTTGCGTCGTGCCCAGGCAATCTCCAGTCCGGCCATGTCGTTGACGGCGAAGATGCCCATCGGAAAGCCATAGGCCTCGAGCGCGGCGTCGATCT
The DNA here is from genome assembly GCF_058791875.1 of Ensifer sp. EB106-05-01-XG146. NCBI lineage: Bacteria > Pseudomonadati > Pseudomonadota > Alphaproteobacteria > Hyphomicrobiales > Rhizobiaceae > Ensifer > Ensifer sp. EB106-05-01-XG146. The sequence continues at coordinate 989,572 of NZ_JBYTDX010000003.1, read as the reverse complement.
CCTGCGGCAGTGCCCCATCTTCCAGCATGAACTCCGCCTCGCGGCGATAGGCCGAGAAAATGCGGTTGCCGATGAAGCCTTCGGTGACCCCGGTTACGACCGGCAGCTTGCCGAGGCGTTTGACGAAGGCAAGCGCCGTCGCCAGGACGTCCGGCGCGGTCTTGGCGCAATCAACGACTTCGACGAGCCGCATCACGTTGGCGGGCGAAAAGAAATGCAGGCCCACCACCCGTGATGGATCGACCGTCGCCGCCGCGATCGCATCGGGGTCGAGATAACTGGTGTTGGTCGCGAGGATGGCGCCCGGTGCGACGATGCCGTCGAGCTTCTGAAACAACTCCGTCTTGACCTGGAGGTCGTCGAACACCGCTTCGATGACGAGGTCAGCTTTCGCGAGCTCAACGGCTTCTGCGGTGGTCTGCAGCCGCGCGAGGGATTCGTCGCGTCCGTCAGCAGTCAATCGTCCAGCCCGCACGGTCTTGTCGAGCGTCTCGGCAATGCGTGCCCGTCCGCCGGCTGCGGCTTCTTCCGTCTGCTCCAAGGCGACCACGCGGTAGCCGGAGATCAAGGCGGAGACCGCGATGCCGGACCCCATCAGCCCGGTGCCGACGACACCGACGATCGCGATCGGCCGAGGCGAAACCTTGTCGAGCCCTTCGACCTTGCCGGCGGCGCGCTCTGCAAAAAACACATGCCTGAGGGCCGCTGACTCGACCGAATCCCGCAGGCGCAGGAATGTCGCGCGTTCCTCAGCCAGTCCTTGCTTCAGGTCGAGTTCACCGGCTGCCTTAACGAGGCGGAATGCCTCGGCGGGCGCAGCCTGGCCGCGGGCCTTTGCCAGAACCTTCGCTTCCACCGCGCCGACGGCTTTGGCGTCCGCAGGCGGGACGGCGATCATGCCGGTCCGACGGAGCGGCTTGCCAGCTTGCTCTTGAACGAAAGCCAGAGCGACAGCGACAGGATCGGCGGCAATGCTGTCGGCAAGCCCAAGCGCCACAGCTTCGGCGGCCTTCACGGCACGACCGGTTCCGATGAGATCGATCGCCATGACCGTGCCGATCAGGCGTGGCAAGCGCTGCGTACCGCCAGCACCCGGGACGAGCCCGAGCTTTACCTCGGGCAGGCCGAACGACACCTTCTCGCCGGCAATCCGGCCGTGGCAGGCAAGCGCCACCTCGCAGCCGCCGCCAAGGGCGGCGCCGTTGACGGCTGCGGCAACCGGCTTGTCGAAGGTCTCGATGCGCTCGATCACTTCGGGAAGCAGCGGGTCGACCGGCGGCTTGCCAAACTCCCTGATATCCGCGCCGCCGATGAAGGTATTGCCGGCGCCGGTGATGACGAGACCCGCAATCGTCGACCGTTCGGCAACATGGTCAAGCGACGCCATCAGGCCGGAACGGACATGCGCGGAGAGCGCGTTGACGGGCGCGTTGTCGATGGTAACGAGGAGAACGCCACCTTCAAGTCGGGCGGAAACGCTTTCGGAAAATCGGATCTCGGCCATGCTGCCAAACCTCAATCGGGGACGACGGCCGTTGCCTGGATCTCGATCTTGGCGCGGTCTTCGACGAGCGAGACGACCTGCATCGCAGCCATGGCCGGGAAATGCCGGCCGATGATGTCGCGATAGGCCTGACCGATGCCGCGCAGATTGCCGACATATTCCTGCTTGTCGGTGAAGTACCAGGTCATGGTGGTGATGTGCTGCGGCTCGGCGCCGCCGGCCGCAAGCACTGCGACCACGTTCTTCAGCGTCTGGCGCACCTGCTCGACGAAATCGTCGGTCTCGAACTCGGACTGCGCGTTCCAGCCGATTTGGCCGCCGATGAAGACGGTGCGGCCTTTGGCCGAGACGCCGTTGGCATAGCCGATGGGCTTAGCCCAGCCTTCAGGTTGCAGGATGGTGTGCATCGGTCGTCTCCAGATGTTGTGTCAGCGCGGCGCGGATATCGTCCGGCCAGGCACAAGAAGCGTGATTGTCGAGCGAGGTGGCAACGACCCGCTGTTTTGCTGTCCAGAGCACGGTGCCTCTCGCCGAGACCGTGTGCTCCATGTCGAGCGACGAGCGGCCAATGCCGCGCACCGCCAGCGCGAAATCCAGATCGTCGCCCTGGAAGCCCGGTCGAGAGAAGGTGAGATCGAGGCGCACCGTCGGCACGCCCGTCCGCCGCTCGTCGTTCATGGCGTTCCAGGGAAAGCCGAGCGAGGCGAAGAAGTCCTCCGTCACCCCGACAAGAATATTGAGATAGGACGGGAAGTAGGCGATCCCCGAGGGGTCGCAGTCTCCGAACCGCAGTGGTCTCGTGGTCCTGAACATCGATGCCGACCTCAGTTCGCAAAGGCGGCAATGCCGGTGATGGCACGGCCGAGGATCAGCGCATGGATGTCGTGGGTACCCTCATAGGTGTTGACCACTTCCAGATTGACGAGGTGGCGGGCCACCGGAAATTCGTCCGAAATGCCGTTGCCGCCGAGCATGTCGCGCGCAGTTCTGGCGATTTCCAACGCTTTTCCGCAGGAGTTGCGCTTGAGGATCGAGGTCAGTTCGACCGGCGGATTGCCTTCATCCTTCATGCGCCCGAGGCGCAGGCAGCCCTGCAGGCCAAGGGCGATTTCGGTTGCCATGTCCGCAAGCTTCTTCTGGATCAGCTGGTTGGCGGCAAGCGGCCGGCCGAACTGCTTGCGGTCGATCACGTATTGCCGCGCCGTGTCATAGCAGGACTCGGCTGCACCAAGGGCGCCCCAGGCGATGCCGAAGCGCGCGGAGTTGAGGCAGGTGAAGGGGCCCTTCAGTCCTGTCACCTCGGGCAGCATGTTTTCGTCCGGCACGAAGACCCCGTCCATGACGATCTGGCCGGTGATCGATGCCCTTAAGCCCACCTTGCCGTGGATCGCCGGCGCGCTGAGACCCTTCCACCCCTTTTCGAGGATGAAGCCGCGGATGGCGCCATCTGATGTCTTTGCCCAGACGACGAACACGTCGGCGATCGGCGCATTGGAGATCCATGTCTTTGAACCGGACAGCAGATAGCCGCCATCGACCTTGGCGGCCTTGGTGATCATCGATCCGGGATCAGAACCGTGGTCTGGCTCGGTCAGGCCAAAGCAGCCGATCTTGGTGCCGGCAATCAGTCCTGGCAGGTATTTGCGCTTCTGCGCTTCACTGCCGAAGGTATGGATCGGCACGATGACGAGCGAAGACTGCACGCTCATCATCGAGCGGTAGCCGCTGTCGATGCGTTCGACCTCACGGGCGATCAGGCCGTAGGAAACGTAGTTGAGGCCGGCGCCCCCGTATTCCTCCGACACCATCGGACCGAGCAGGCCGAGTTCGCCCATCTCGGCAAAGATCGACGGATCGGTTTTCTCGTGGCGGAATGCCTCCTGGACGCGCGGAGCCAGACGGTCTTCGGCATAGCGCGCAGCGGTCTGGCGCACCATGCGTTCTTCTTCGCTCAACTGCTGATCCAGGTTGAACGGGTCCTGCCAGTCGAATGACGCCTTCGAACCATGCATGTTCGACACCCCTTGTTATCGTCCCGTGCCCTTCATCAGCTCGCGGCCGATGATGAGCTTTTGAACCTCGGTCGCGCCCTCGTAGATTCTGAGCGCGCGGATCTCGCGATAGAGCCGCTCGGTGATCTCGCCGACGCGCACGCCGCGGCCGCCAAAGAGCTGCAGCGCCTGGTCGATGACCCATTGCGCGTTCTCGGTCGCGGTCATCTTGGCCATCGCCGCTTCGCGCGTCGTTGGTCGTTTCTGCACGTCGCGTTGCCACGCCGTGCGGCCGGTCAGGAGTGCTGCCGCGTCGATAGCGGTCGCCATCTCGCCAAGCGTGCTTTGCGCCGTCGGCAGATCGCCAAGGGTCGCGCCGAACATCCTGCGGCTCTTCGCGTGGGCCACCGCCTCGTCAAGCGCGCGCCGGGCAAATCCGATCGCGGCGGCTGCCACGGACGGGCGGAAAATGTCGAGGGTGCGCATGGCGATCTTGAAGCCTTCGCCAGACGCGCCCAGAAGTTGCGACGCCGGGATGCGGCAATTGTCGAAACGAAGGCGGGCGAGCGGATGCGGCGCAATCGTCTCGATGCGCTCGGGGATGGTAAAGCCCGGCGTATCGGCGAAGACCACGAAGGCGGAAATGCCGCGCGTACCCGGCGCCTCGCCTGTGCGGGCAAAGACGGTATAGACGTCGGCGATGCCGCCGTTCGAGATCCAGGTCTTTTCACCGTCGAGTACGAAATGATCGCCATCCCGGCGCGCAGCGCACGCCATCGCCGCGACATCCGAGCCGGCCTCGGGTTCGGAAAGCGCAAAGGCGGAGATCCATTCGCCGCGGGCGACCTTGGACAGGACGGCGTGTTTCAACGCCTCGGAGCCGGACAGGCTGATCGCACCCGTCCCGAGGCCCTGCATGGCGAAGGCAAAGTCGGCAAGCCCGTCTGTGCAGGCGAGCGTTTCGCGGATGAGGCAGAGCGACCGGCTGTCGATCTCGTCGCTAGCACCGCCGAACGCCTTTGGCACGCAATGGCGAAGCACGCCTGCAGTACCGAGTGCCGCGACCAGCTGCTTGCAGGCGGCATCGACATCAGCGTGATCGATCTCGCCGAGGCCGCCACGAGCCACGAAGGCGTCGAGTTCCGCAGCGAGCGCACGGTGACTGTCATCGTAGAACGGCCAGTCGAGATGATCGCGGGAAGGTGGGCGCAAGGTCGTGCCATGGGAACTCATGCTCAGTTCCCCTTGAATTCAGGCTTCGCCTTGGCGGCAAAGGCCTCGAAGGCGCGGCGGAAGTCGCCGGTCGCCATGCAGATCGCTTGCGCCTGGGCTTCCGATTCGATCAGTTGGTCGATACCCATCGCCCATTCCTGGTCGAGCATCTTCTTGGTCATCGCATGGGCAAACCAGGGGCCGTCGGCGATACTGCGTGCGAATTTCTGGGCTTCGGCAAGCAGCGACGGACGCTCGTGCAGAGCATTGTAGAAGCCCCAGGCGTGGCCTTCCGTCGCGGTCATGACGCGGCCGGTGAAGAGCAGGTCGGCGGCGCGGCCCTGGCCGATGATGCGGGGAAGAATGCCGCAGGCGCCCATGTCGGCGCCGGCCAGCCCGACGCGGGTAAAGAGAAAGGCCGTCTTCGCCTCGGGCGTTGCCACACGGAAGTCCGAGGCCATGGCCAGAATGGCGCCGGCGCCGGCGCAGATGCCGTCGACGGCTGCTATGACCGGCTGCGGGCAGGCGCGGATCTGGCGGACCAGTTCGCCGGTCATGCGGGTAAAATCCAGCAGATCGGGCATCGCCATACGCGTCAGCGGCTCGATGATCTCGAACACGTCGCCACCGGATGAAAAGTTGTCACCGGCGCCGGCCAGCACGACCGCGCGCACGTCGCTGGCGCGGGCAAGCGAGCGGAAAAGATCGCAAAGTTCCTCGTAGCTTTCGAAGGTCAGCGGGTTCTTCTTTTCCGGACGGTTGAGGGTGATCGTGGCGACGCGTCCGTCAGCATCCGTTTCGAACAGGAAGTGCTTGGCCTTGTGGTCTTTGAAGGCGCGCTTCTTGGCCTGCATTGGGTTTGTCATCTCTATCCTCCAAGAACTTCGCCGCCGGCGACAGCGATCGCCTGACCAGTGATTGCCGTCGCCTTTTCCGAGACGAGCCACGAGACCGTGTGGGCGACTTCTTCCGGCGTCACCAGGCGTCCCTGCGGGTTGGAGCGAGCAAGGCTGGCGCGCGCTTCCTCGCGCGAACGGCCGGTCTTTTCGCTGATCGTATCGAGCGCGCCGTCGATCAGCGGCGTGTCGGTGAAGCCGGGGCAGACGACATTGACGGTGACGTCGGTGCGCGCAAGCTCAAGCGCCAGTGCCCTCGTCAAGCCGATGACGCCGTGCTTCGACGCGCAATAGGCCGAAACATAAGCATAGCCGGTCAGGCCCGCGGTGCTCGCAACGTTGACGATCCGGCCGTTGCCGGCCCGCCGCACGGAGACAAGCGCTGCCTGCGTCACCAGATAGACGCCGGTGAGGTTGATGGAAAGCACCCGCTGCCAAAGCGCGAAGTCGGTCTTTTCGAACGGCGCCGAGGGCGCTTCGCCGGCGCAGTTGACGAGAACGGCAATCTCTCCGGCTTCAGCGATCGCAGCCGTGATACCTTGCTCGACGGCCTGCGGGTTGGTCACATCGAAGCCGTCACGGACAAAGGCCTGTCCGCCGGCAGCAAGGATGTCGCCCCGTACCGCTTCAAGCGGCGCTGCGCGCCGACCGGCGAGGCTGACGATGTGGCCGTCGGCGGCGAGCCTAAGGGCAATCGCCTTGCCGATACCGCTGCCGGCGCCTGTGACGAGGGCGTGCCTTGTCATGGCTTGCCTGCCGTCGTTGCGGCGCGCGCCAGGTTGTTCACGTACTGGGCCCGAGCCGAATGGTACTGTTTCGGCCAGGGCTCGCCGTCATAGCCAATCTTTGCCGCCTCGTGCATCACGAAGGACGGATCGGCCAGATGCGGGCGGGCAATCGCGCAGAGATCGGCTCGACCGGCTGCGATGATCGAATTGGCGTGGTCGGCCTCGGAAATCGCCCCGACCGCAATGGTCGGAACCTGGATCTCGTTGCGGATCTTATCGGAAAATGGCGTCTGGAACAGGCGGCCATAGATCGGTTTTTCTTCTTTCACCACCTGGCCGGACGAGCAGTCGATCATGTCGGCGCCCGCCTCCTTGAACAGGCGGGCGAAAATTGCCGCGTCCTCGGGCGTGTTGCCGCCCTCGTGCCAGTCATGGGTTGACAGGCGAACCGACATCGGCCGGTCCTCGGGCCAGACTTTACGCACTGCGTGGAACACTTCGAGCGGGAAGCGGGCGCGGGCGGCGTGATCGCCGCCATAGTCGTCGGTGCGCAGATTGGTAAGCGGCGACAGGAAGCTCGACAGCAGGTAGCCGTGCGCGACGTGCAGTTCGAGGATATCGAAACCGAGGTCACGGGCCCGTTCGGTGGCCCGCACGAAATCGGTGACGACCCGGTCCATATCCTCCCGCGTCATTTCGCGCGGCATGTCCGAATGCTTGAGGTAGGGCAGGGCGGACGCGGAAATGAGTGGCCAGCCGCCTTCGGCCAAGGGCTGATCGATCCCCTCCCAGGCGACCTTTGTCGCGCCCTTGCGGCCGGCATGGCCGAGCTGGATGCCGATCTTGGCGGGGGTCTGCTGGTGTACGAAGTCGACGATGCGCTTGAAGGCCTGGGCCTGCTCGTCGCTCCAGAGCCCCAGACATCCGGGCGTGATGCGGGCATCGGCCGACACACAGGTCATTTCCGGGAAGACGAGCGCCGCACCGCCCATGGCGCGCGCGCCGAGATGAACGAGATGAAAATCGTTCGGCACGCCGTCGGCTGCCGAATACATCGCCATCGGCGAAACCACGATGCGGTTCTTCAGCGTCAGGCCGCGGAGCTTGAACGGCGTAAACATCGGCGGCGGAACCGCCCCGTTCGCCGCCGGCGCCACACCGGCGCGTTCGGCAAACCAGCGCTCGAAGCCTTCGAGCCAGTCCTTGTCGCGCAGGCGAAGGTTCTCGTGGCTGATGCGCTGCGAGCGGGTCAGCATCGAATACATGAACTGTTCGGGCTCCAGCGTGTCGGCATAGCGCGTGCCGACCACTTCGAACCATTCCATCGCATTGCGGGCCGCATTCTGGATGCGGGCGACATCGACGCGGCGCACCTCTTCGTAAGCCGACAGCACGGCGGGAATGGTTGCCTTGTCGTGGCCCAGAATATCGAACTGGCGGGTGAGTTCGATCGCGTCATCGATCGCAAGCTTGGTGCCCGAGCCGATGGCGAAATGGGCCGTGTGGGCACTGTCGCCCATCAACACGACATGGCTGTGGCCGTTGAAATGGCTCCACTTTTCGCAGATCAGCCGGCCGAAGTTCAGCCAGGCGGAGCCGCGCAAGTGCCGCGCATTGGTCATCAGCTTGTGGCCGTCGAGCGTGCCTTCAAAGAGCTTTTCGCAGAACGCGATCGACTGGTCCTGGTCCATCTGGTCGAGGCCATGGGCGCGGAAGACGTCGTCGGTGGTCTCAACGATGAAGGTCGAGGTGTTCTCGTCGAAGCGGTAGATATGCGCCTGGAACCAGCCATGCTCGGTGCGCTGGAAGTCGAAGGTGAAGGCGTCGAACTTCTTGTCCGTGCCGAGCCAGACATAGCGGTTCGGCCGGATCACCATGTCCGGCTTGAAGATGTCGGCGTATTTGTTGCGGATCCTTGAGTTGACGCCGTCGGAGGCGATGATCAGATCGGCGTCGGCGAACTGCTCGTCGCTTTCCACGTCCTGCTCGAACAGCAGTTCGACGCCGAGTTCGAGGCAGCGTTCCTGGAGGATGTTGAGCATCTTCTTGCGGCCGATGCCAACGAAGCCGTGGCCGGTCGTGCGGATCTTGCGGCCCTTGAAGACCAGCTCGATGTCGTCCCAATGGTTGAAGGAAACCTCGATCGCCTCGGCGGTCTCCGGGTCCCATTGCCGCATCGACTGCATGGTCGCGTCCGAAAAGACGACGCCCCAGCCGAATGTGTCAAAGGGGCGGTTCCGTTCGACGACGGTGACGTGATGCTCCGGATGCTGCCGCTTCATCAGCAGCGCAAAATAAAGGCCGGCAGGCCCGCCACCGATACAGACGATCCGCATGTCGTTCTCCTCCCGAGTTCCGGCTGCGCGTCACCGTCGAGCTGGCACAAGTGGCCATGCTGGACTGTTGCAAGCAGGGTGGACTCGTTCAGGAGAAATTTCAAGCTTAAAATTGTTTTGGGCAGATGGGAAGCCGACGCCGGGCGCTCGCAGCGCCGCCGAACGGCGTCGCATCGCTTCGGGGCCGGTGCGGCAGAAAGTAAGGCAGTTGTAGGCAGAAGCGCCGTGAACTCAGGAATTTCGCGCGAGCGAGGCGATGATCGACCGCTTGAGTGTGGCAAGCTCATCCATCAGCACGCCGCCTTCCTTGGCCGGAAGGCCGGCAAACAGATCCGAGATCCAGTCGGCATGGCTTGCTGCCATCTTCTCGAATTCGGCGCGGCCGAAGGGGGTAAGCGCGATGATCTGGACACGCCGGTCGGTCGGAAGCGTCGTGCGGCTGATGTGGCCGCTCTCGGTCAGCCGTTCCACCAGCACCGTGATGTTGCCGGGGGAGACCATCATGCGCTTGGAGACTTCGCCAAGCACCATGCCGTCAGGCGCACGCTCGAGCTGGGCCATCAGGTCGAAACGCGGCAAGGTCGAATCGAATTCTTCCCGCAACCGCCGACGGATTTCGCTTTCGACAAGTGTCGAACAGGTCAAGAGACGCAGCCATAGCCTGAGCTCTGCACGGTGATCGCCCGGAGCCTCGAGCGCCTTGGTCTCGCCATCGACCCATTCCGGCGAGGTGTCGAACTTGTCTTCACCCATCATTCCCAACGTCCGCTTCCAACCCTTGGCCGCAAATCAGCGGCTCTTTCGTTTTTCTGCTTTTAGAGAGGTAAGCAGGTCTTGGACAGGTTGTCACGGGCCGTCATTTGGACGCAAGCCCAGGTACCGACTGGGCGAGCAGCGGCGACGCGCGACCGCCATCCTCGGACTGGACATAGACGTTGACGGTAAAGCCGATGTGCTCGGCCATCAGGGTGCGGGCACGCTCGATATCGCGATCGAGTGCTGCCTCCATCAGCTCGGTATGGTGCTCGATCGCCATCGCGTCCTCAAGCGCCGAAACGGCCTCCTCGTAGCCTGCGCTCATACCGGCGGCGGCCCTAATCGTCGGCGCCAGACTTAGGAAGCGGTGGTGACGGCGAAGCTGGTCGGAGATCGTCGCCTGAAAGCGCGTGAGCCAGCGCGACCTCGCAGCACTGATCAAAGCCGTATGAAACCCGGCATGCTTCTCGTCCCACTCGTCGACTTCGCTCTCGGAGAAACGCTCGACGGAAACCTTGCAGCGCGACAGCCGGTAGTGTGCCGTGACGACGGCGGATTCCCAGGCGCTGTCGCCGTTCTCGATCGACTCGATGAGCAGCGGCATTTCGACGGCAAGGCGGGCGCGGGTGAGGTCGTCGAGTTCCTCGCGTGACACCGGAGCAACAGCAAAGCCGCGATTACTGATGGCGGTCACCAGCCCTTCCGCCTCCAGCCGCGACAGAGCCTCGCGTAGCGGCGTCCAGCCGATCCCGTAGCTTTCGCGCAGCGTGCTCAGCTTCATCGGCGCGCCCGGCTTCAGCCGCGTCGAAAGAATGTCGCGGCGTAGCAACCGGTATGCCGATTCCGTTTTGGTCGACTGTTCGTGGTCTTGCATCAGGTTCCCTTAGCGCCCACACCGGGTCGATACAAATATATATAGTTCTGCGCCTCATGTGAAAATATATATATTAATTTGACAAGAGGCCGGAGCGGTTCCATGATCCGCGCAAGCCGCCGAGGAGGGCGGTAACGCTCGTCAAATTCTGGGAGGGATGTATGAGCAGGCTTAAGAGCACGTGGCTTTCGGGATTGGTTGTCGCCGGTGCAATGGCATGGGGACTGGGAGCAGCGGCCGCTGATCCGATCCGCATCGGCATCGCCAATTTTGGCGAGCATCCGCAATTGAACGCATCGATCGCCGGCTTCAAGAAGGCGCTGGCCGAAAACGGCTTCGTCGAAGGCAAGGACGTCGTCTACACCGAGAGCCACACCAATTTCGACGCCTCGCTGGTGCCGCAGATGATCGCCAAGCTGCAGGCCGAACAGCCGAAACTGGTCTACACGATCACCACGCCCGTCTCGCAGATCGCCAAGAAGGCGCTCGCCGGCTCCGGCATTCCGGTCGTCTTCTCCGCCGTTACCGATCCGGTGGCCGCCAAGCTCGTTCCGTCTTGGGAGGCCGGTGACGACGGCATGACCGGTGCGACCGACCTTCAGGACGTGGCCGCCGTCATGGCCTTCACCCACAAGCTGCTGCCGAACGCGAAGCGCTTTGGCGTGCCCTATAATCCGGGTGAGGCGAACGACCAGGCCCTGCTCGACAAGATCAAGGAATCAGCGCCTGACGCAGGCTTCGAGGTCGTGGAGGTCGGCGTCGACAATGTCAACGACATCCAGCAGCGCATCGCCTCCTTCGCCGGCAAGGCCGACGTGATCTATACGCCCGCATCGAACCTGCTGCAGCCGGCGATCGGTGCTGTGTCGGCAGCCGCGCGCCAGGCGCAGATCCCGATCGTAAACTCCGACGACGGTGCAGTGCGTGACGGCGTCGTACCGGCAAGCTTTGCGGTCAACTATGAGCAGGTCGGCGTCAATGCCGGCAAGATCGCTGCTCAGATCCTCAAAGGTGCAGACCCGAAGACGATCGCGCCGTCGCGCCCGGCCTATGAGGATCACGCGCCGCTGATCTCGAAGAAGGCTGCCGCTGCCTTCGGCATCGAAGTGCCGGCAGCGCTCGCGACCGAATGCAACTGCGTGGTCGATTGATCTCCGTCTTGTCTCTTCAGTGACGGCGCCCCGAGCGCCGTCATCTCATAAGTTAAGGGGGAGCCAATGCTGGAAATCAGATCGGCCCGCAAAGTTTTCTACAAGGGGCAGGCGGACGAAAAAGTCGCGCTCGACGGCCTCAATCTCAGCCTTGCCACGGGCGAATTTGGCGTCGTCATCGGTTCCAACGGCGCCGGCAAGAGCAGCATGCTCAACGCCATTTCGGGTGCATTGGTGCTCGATAGCGGCCAGATCGTCATCAATGGCGACGACGTGACCGCAACGCCCGTACACAAGCGCGCGATGCGGCTTGCCCGCGTGTTCCAGGACCCGATGCGCGGCACCGCTGCCTCTATGACGGTGGCCGAAAACATGCTGCTTGCCGAATTGCGCAGCAACAAACGCACCCTGCGGCGCGGCCTGAACGCGACGCGGCTCGCCACCTACAGGGAACGCCTGTCGCTGCTCGGGCTCGGCCTTGAAAACCGCCTCGACACACGGGTGGAGCTGCTTTCCGGCGGCCAGCGGCAATCGCTGTCCTTGATCATGGCGGTCGGCGGCGAGCCGGAACTGCTGCTGCTCGACGAACACACCGCAGCGCTTGATCCGCGCACCGCCGATATCGTCATGCAGGCGACGATCCGCGCGGTCGAAGCCCTGAAGCTGACAACGCTGATGGTGACGCACAACATGCAGCACGCGGTGGATTTCGGTCACAAGGTCATCATGCTCGACGCCGGGCGCGTCCGTCTCGAAATCGACGGCAAGGAAAAGGCGCAGACGACCGTGCCGGATCTGATCGGCCACTTCTCCGTCAAAACCGACCGCATGTTCCTGGCGAGCTGACGATCATGGATATTCTTCAAAATACCTTCGCGAGCTTCGTCTCGCTCGTTCCCGTCACGCTCGCGCAGAGCCTGATCCTCGCCTTCGTCGTGCTCGGGATCATGATCCCGTTCCGCATGTTGAGCTTCCCGGATCTGACCAGCGAGGGTGCGTTTCCGCTCGGCGGCTGCGTCTGCGGCGTGCTGATGGCGGCGGGCATGTCGCCGCTCGCCGCGATCGCCATCGCACTTCTCGCCGGATTCGTTGCCGGCTGCTGCACGGCCTTCATCCATCTGCGGTTCCGGATCCACACGCTGCTCGCCGGCATCCTCATGATGACGATGCTTTATTCGATCAACCTCAGGATCATGGGGCGCTCGAACCTCTCGGTCTTCGGTGCGCCAACGGTGTTCGACTGGGCGCCGGGGCTGCAGCCGGGCTTCCCCGCAAGCAAGATCGTCGTCGCGGGCCTGATCGCACTCATCGTCTTCGTCCTGCTCTACCACTTCTTCCGCACGGAAAAAGGCACGGCCGTTCGCGCCGTCGGCGCCAATCCCGATATGGCTGAAGCTCAAGGGATCAATGTCTGGATGGCGACGATCGGTGGCGTCGGGCTTGCGGGTGCGTTTTCGGCGGCAGGCGGCGCGCTGATGGTGCAGTCACAGGGCTTTGCTGACGTCAACATGGGCCTCGGCATCCTGATCAACGGCCTTGCGGCGCTGATGATCGGCGAGGCGATCGTTGGCAAGCAGAGCGTGGCGCGCCAGCTCGCTGCGCCGTTCGTAGGTGCGATCGTCTACTACCAGCTCGTCTCCTTCTGCCTGGCCGCCGGCATGCCACCGCCGGACCTGAAACTTGCGACCGGCCTCTTCGTTCTGGCCATGCTGGCTCTTCCGAGCCTCAAGCGAAGCCGCGGCCCTGCGCCCGCCCGCGAAACCGTTCGCGAATAAATGAGGACCACCTTCATGAATGCAGTTCCTGATCTTGCCGCGATAAAGGCCATGGATGTGGCCGATGTGCTCCGCCCGATGCGCGAGCGTTTCATCCTGCCGCCGGGTCTCATCTATCTCGACGGCAACTCGCTCGGCGTTGCCTCGACCGCCGCCTTCGACGAGCTTCGCAAGGCCGCCACCGAGGAATGGGGGCAGGACCTCATCCGCAGCTGGAATACGGCCGGCTGGTTCGAGATGCCGCTGACGCTCGGCGACCGGGTCGGGCGGCTGATCGGGGCGGCCGCCGGCCAGACCGTCGTCTGCGACACCACGTCGATCAACATCTACAAGGCCCTCCATGCGGCCATGGCCTTGCGGCCCGATCGGTCGGTGATCGTCAGCGAAAGCGGCAGTTTTCCGACCGATCTCTACATGGCCGAAGGCGTGGTCTCGACGCGTCCGGGCGCCTCGCTCAGGCTCGAAGGGGTCGATGCGCCCGAGATCGAGGATCTGATCGATGGCAGCGTCGCCGTCGTTCTCGTCAACCACGTCAACTACAAGTCCGGCGAGCTGCGCGATATGGCGGCCCTGACCCGCAAGGCGCACGAACATGGCGCACTGGTCATCTGGGACCTCTGCCATACGGCCGGCGCGTTGCCAGTCGATCTTGACGGCGCCAATGTCGATTTCGCGGTCGGCTGCACCTACAAGTACCTGAACGGTGGCCCCGGAGCCCCCGCCTTCATCTATGCAGCCACCCGTCACCACGGCGATATCCGCCAGCCGCTCACCGGCTGGTGGGGACACGCCCGTCCCTTCGCCTTCGAGAAGCACTATGCTGCCGGCGAGGGCATCCGCCGTTTCCTCTGCGGAACACAGCCGATCCTGTCGCTGCGGGCGCTAAAGGGCGCGCTCGACGTCTGGGACGAGGTCGACATGAAAGCGCTGCGCGAAAAGAGCATCCAGCTCACGGATCTCTTCATCGCGCTCGTTGAGGCGAAATGCGGTGCCCACGGTCTGGCGCTCGAAAGCCCGCGCGACGGAACCAAGCGCGGAAGCCAGGTATCGTTCAAACACCCGCACGCTTACGAAATCATGCAGGCGCTGATTGCCCGTGGCGTTATCGGTGATTTCCGCGCGCCGACGACGATGCGCTTCGGCTTCACGCCGCTCTATGTGAGCTACGCCGACGTCTGGCAGGCCGTCGAAATCCTGGAGGACATCCTCAAGACCGGTGCATGGCAGGATGCGCGCTTCGCGGTCCGTGCGGCCGTAACCTGATTGATGGCACCGAAGAGCAGCGGGCGGTATTTCGCCCGTTGCCTCTTGTTCAGACACATACCGAGGCTGCCGCCCCGCAGCGGATTCGTTCAGAGCCATTGTGCCTGGAGGCGAGAGGACGGCTAACGGGGGACTTAAGCAATGATCGCGCCACACCGCCCGACCCCGGAGGAAATCGCCGATGCTCGTAAACGCATCGCGCCGCATTTCGCGCGCACACCGCTCGTCAGGCTCGATCTTGGGTTTCCGGACCGTCAGATATTCCTGAAACTGGAGACGCTGTCGCCAATTGGCGCGTTCAAGCTCCGTCCCGCCTTGAACGCTGTGTTGTCGCGCGATCCGGCCGAACTCGAAAGCGGCGTCGCAGTCACCAGTTCCGGCAATATGGCCTATGGCATGGCCTGGGCGGCACGCCTCATCGGTGTGCCGATGGTTGCCTACATGTATCGCGGCGCACCCCAGACCAAGATCGACGGTGTGCGTGCGCTCGGCGGAGAAGTACGGTTCGTCAGTGCCGAGACCTGGTGGGACTACATCACTGGCGCCGATCATCCGGATGCGCTGGAACTGCTGATCAATCCGGTGACCGATCAGGCGGTGCTGGCCGGGAACGGCTCCATCGGTGTGGAGATCATCGAGGATCTGCCCGATGTCGACGTCGTGCTTACCCCGTATGGCGGTGGCAGCATGACCACCGGGGTGGCCAGCGCTATCAAGGCCGCTTCCGACCGCTGCCGTGTCTTTGCGGTTGAAGATGACAGCGCCGCCCCTGTTTCGGCGGCCCTGGTCGCTGGCCAAATCGTGACGATCGAAACCCGCCCCTCCTTTATCAAGAGCATCGGCGCGCCGTCGCTGGTGCCTCAGATCTGGCCGGTGGTCGGTGACCTGATCGATGGGGCGATTGCGGTCAGCCCGGGGCAGGTGACCGAAGCGATGCGGATTCTCTTCAAGAAGGCGAAGATCGTTGCCGAAGGCGCGGGTGCTGCCTCGCTTGCCGCCGCAATCGCGCGACCGGATCTCAAGGGAAACATCGTCTGCGTGGTCTCGGGCGGAAACATCGACGCGGCTGCCTATTCCACAGTGCTCGGCGGTGGCATTCCCTCGGCCTGAGCGACCGATCAAACGCCGAGATAGCGATCCTGGAGTTCTGGCGTCAGCGCAAGCGGCGCTCCCTCGAACACGGTCGCGCCCTTTTCCAGGACGAAGCAGCGGTCGGCAACGGGCAGGAGTTCCGAAAGCGTCTTGTCGACGACGAGGATCGACTGCCCTGCCGCCTTCAGAGTGCGGATCGCCGACCAGATATCCTGGCGAATGACCGGCGCCAGCCCTTCCGTTGCCTCGTCGAGAATGAGCAGGCTGGGATTGGTCATCAAGGCCCGGCCGATCGCAAGCATCTGCTGCTCCCCGCCCGAAAGCGTGTTGGCATACTGATCGCGCCGCTCGCCGAGGCGAGGGAAGAGCGCGGTCACTTTCTCGAAGGTCCATTCGTTTCCGCGAGCCGTGGCGACGAGGTTCTCCATGACGGTGAGATTGGGAAAGCAGCGCCGTCCTTCAGGAACGAGACCGAGGCCGAGCCTTGCAATCCGGTGCGGGCGCAGGCCGGAGATGGTCTTGCCGGCAAAGGAGATGGCGCCTGAACGCGGGCGCACGAGCCCGAGGATCGAGTTGATCGTCGTCGTCTTGCCCATGCCGTTGCGGCCCATGAGCGCGACGACCTCGCCCTCGCGCACATCGAGGTTGACGCCAAAGAGCGCTTGGGATGCGCCGTAGAAGGTTTCGAGACGTTTGAGTTCGAGCAGGCTCACGCGGCTTCTCCCAGATAGGCCCGGCGCACATCCGGATCGCTGCGGATTTCATCGACTGTGCCTGACGCGATGATGCGGCCGTAGACCAGCACGGAGATGCGATCCGCCAGCGCAAAGACCGCATCCATGTCGTGCTCCACCAAGAGCATTGGCGCTTCGTGGCGCAGCCCATCAAGGAACGAAGTCAGCCGCTTGGAGCCCTCCGGTCCCATGCCGGCCATGGGCTCGTCGAACAGAAAGACTTTCGGCGACAGCGCCAGCGCGATGGCGATTTCGAGTTGCCGGCGTTCGCCGTGCGAGAGTTCGGCCGCCGGCACGTGGGCACGCGCAGCAAGATCGACGCGCTCCAGCATCGCCATCGCCGGTTCGGTCAGTTCCTTGTCGTTGCTGACCTGGCGAAAGAAGTGGAAGCTGCTGCCGTGGCGCGCCTGCACCGCCAGCATGACGTTGCGAAGAGCCGAGAATTCCTGCGCCAGCGAGGAGATCTGGAAGCTACGGGCAAGGCCGAGCCTTGCGCGGGCGGCCATATCGAGGCCGCCGATATCCTGGCCGAGAAATCGGATCGTGCCGCTGTCGGCCCTGAGCGATCCGGCAATCTGGTGGATCAGCGTGCTCTTGCCGGCGCCGTTCGGGCCGATCAGCGCATGGATCTGCCCCGGGTGAAGCTCGAGGCTGACGCCATCAGTCGCTTTAAGGGCGCCGAAGGATTTTCTGAGGTCGCGGATTTCGAGAACGGGCTCAGACATGGCGCGGCTTTCCGGAGAGGAGACCCAGCAGACCGCCGCGGGCAAACAGCACGATGCCGAGCAGGATGAGGCCGAGGAAGAACTGCCAGCGCTCGGTGATGCCGCCGAGCACATATTCGAAGAAGACGAAGATCATCGCGCCGGCAACCGGGCCGAACAGTCGGCCTTTGCCGCCGAGGATGATCAGCACGATCAGTTCACCCGACATGTGCCAGGAGAGCATAGAGGGACCGACGAAGCGATTGAGGTCGGCATAGAGCGCGCCGGCAAACCCGGTGATCATCGCCGAGACGGCGAAGGCGACGAGGCGGATGTTGAAAGGTGCGATGCCGACTGCGGCAAGGCGGGTACCGTTCTGTCTCGCCGCCTGCAGGGCGCTGCCGAAGCGTGAACCCTCGACCACGCGAAACAGAAGCAGCGCCGCCATCAGTGCCGCGTAGCAGATCAGGAAATAGGGCAGGGGCTTGGCCGTGTTGACGCCGGGAAAGGCGTTGCGCATCGACAGCGACAGGCCGTCCTCGCCGCCATAGGCCGGCCAGGAGATCGCGAAGTAGTAGATCATCTGCGCGAAGGCGAGCGTGATCATGATGAAATAGACGCCTGAGGTGCGCAGGCTGATCGCACCGATCGGCAACGCGATGAGCCCGGCGACCGCGACGGCGACGACCCAGATCAGCGGCATGGATGTCGTCGCCGGAATGCCGGCAAAGAGCGGTTCGGCATTGAAGGCGTGCGTGGCGAGGATGCCGGCGACATAACCGCCGAGGCCGAAAAAGGCCGCATGCCCGAAAGAGAGCAGCCCACCAAGCCCGAGCGCCATATTGAGGCCGACGGCGGCAAGCGCCAGCACGACGATGCGGGTTGCGAGCGTCACGTAGAAGGGTTCGCCCAAGCTTGCAGCCAGTATCGGCGCACCGAGAAGCAGCAGGGCGAGAAGCAGGTTGATTGTGGTTTCGCGGGTCATCTTGGCCTCATGACTGTGCCGAAAACAGGCCACTCGGCCTGAAGGCGAGGATAAGGGCCATGACGACGTAGATCAGCATCGAGGCGAGCGCCGCACCGATCGTGGTCGCCTGTGATGCGGGCATGGTGAGTGCCAGAAGCGATGGGAGCAGGAAACGGCCCATCGTGTCGACGACACCGACGATGACAGCGCCGACCAGTGCCCCCTTGATCGAGCCGATACCGCCAATGACGATGACGACGAAGGCGAGGATGAGGACCGGTTCGCCCATGCCGACCTGCACCGATTGCAATGCACCCACCAATGCGCCGGCAAGCCCGGCAAGCGCTGCACCGAGTGCGAAGACGACCGTATAGAGCGTGCCGATGTCGACACCGAGCGCTCCGATCATCTCTCGATCGGACTCGCCCGCCCGGATGCGCATGCCGAGCCGGGTTCTGGAGATCAACAGATAGAGGCCGATCGCAACGGCAATGCCGACGCCGATGATCGCCAGGCGGTAGAGCTGGTACTGGCCGCCGCCCGGCAGCGGTACGGCACCCTGGAGCAAGGGGGGAATGTCGAGATAGAGCGGGAAGGAGCCGAAGAGCCAGCGGGCGCCTTCCGACAGGATCAGGATCAGGGCGAAGGTCGCAAGGACCTGATCGAGATGATCGCGGTCGTAGAGCCTGCGGATGACGGCGACCTCGATGATCGCGCCGACACCAGCTGCAGCTGCAAGGCTGGCGATGAGGCCGATCCAGAAGGAGCCGGTGGCGGCTGCGACCGTGGCGCAGGCAAACGCGCCGATCATATACAGTGAGCCGTGCGCCAGGTTGATGAGGCCCATGACCCCGAAAATCAGGGTCAGGCCGGCGGCCATCAGAAACAGCATCACACCGAGCTGGAGCCCGTTGAGCAGTTGTTCGATCAGAAGTGCGGTGAACAAGAGACCGGTCCAAGCTTGATGTCAGGAGGACATGGATCATCGACCGGATGGCGGCATCAAGGCCGCGCACCCGGGCAACGACAGGTGCAGGGCACTACATGCTGCACTTCTCGGCGTAGGCGTCCTTGTGGTCTTCGAAGGCGGTGGCGATAATCTTGTTGGTGAGCACGCCGTCGGCTTCCTTCACCACCTCGCGGACGTAGATGTTCTGGATCGGGTGGTTGTTGTTGTTGAAGACGAATTTGCCGCGCACCGACTGGAAGTCTGCTGCCTTAAGTGCTGCGCGGAAGGCGTCCTTGTCTTTGACGCTTGCCTTGGACAGCGCGGCGAGGATCAGGTTTGCGGTATCCCAGCTCTGCGCCGCGTAGATCGAGGGCAGGCGCTTGTACTCGGCCTTGAAGGCTTCGACGAACTTCTTGTTGGCCTCGTTGTCGAGGTCCTTCGACCAGGTCGCCGAGTTCTTGACGCCAAGCGCCGCGTCGCCGATCGCCGGCAGGACGTCCTGGCTAAAGGAGAAGCCCGGGCCCATGACGGGGATGTTCACACCCGACTGGGCATATTGCTTCATGAAGGCGATGCCCATGCCGCCGGGCAGGAAGAAGTAGACGGTGTCGGCACCCGAGGCGCGGATCTGGGCGATTTCGGCAGCGTAGTCCGTCTGCCCGACCTGCGTGTAGATCTCGCCGGCAAGCGCGCCCTTGTAATAGCGCTTGAAGCCGGTCAGCGCGTCCTTGCCGGCCGGATAGTTGGGGGCGAGGATGAAGGCGTTCTTGTAATCCTTGTTGGCGTATTGGCCCATCGCCTCATGGAAATTGTCGTTCTGGTAGGCGACGTTGAAATAGTTCGCATTGCAGTTCGCACCGGCAAGTGCCGAGGGACCGGCGTTCGGCGACAGATAGATCACGTCCTGTGCCACCGTGTTCGGCACGACGGCCATCGCAAGGTTCGACCAGATGATGCCCGTCATCAGGTCGACCTTGTCGCCCTGGATCATCTTCTCGGCGATCTGCACCGCAAGTTCCGGCTTCTGGGCATCGTCCTCGATCACCAGTTCCACGTCCTTGTTGCCCGACTGCTTGATCGCCAGCGTGAAGGCGTCGCGCATATCGATGCCGAGGCCGGCGCCGCCGCCCGACAGCGTGGTGATGACGCCGATTTTCACCGGCTCGGCATGGGCAAGGCTTGACGTTGCAAGTGAAAGGCCAAGAAGGCCTGCTGCCAGAATGCGGTTCATGCTGTTCTCCTCTTTGTTGGTTCCCTTTTGGGTTGTGTTCTATCAGAGACCCGTGCGCACGTGCCAGAGCTCGGGGAAAAGTTCCACTTCGAGCATCTTTTTCAGATAGGACGCGCCGGATGTGCCCCCGGTTCCGCGTTTCATGCCGATGATGCGCTCGACGGTCGTGACGTGGTTGAAGCGCCAGCGACGGAAGTAGTCCTCGAAATCGACCAGTTTCTCGGCGAGCTCGTAGAGCATCCAATAGCGCTCGGGATCGCGGTAGACGATCTGCCAGGCGGCGAAGACCTTTTCGCTTTCCGTGCGCGTCTCGCGCCAATCGCTCTTGTCCGCTTCCGCGCCGACATCGAAACCGTTGCGCGAAAGAAGCCGGATCGCCTCGTCGTAGAGCGACGGCGCTGCCAGGATCGCTTCCAGCTTTTCCATGATGTCGGGGCGGTGCGCATGCGGCCCGAGCATCGCGACATTGCGGTTGCCGGCGAGGAACTCGATCGCCCGGTACTGCCAGGACTGGAAGCCGGAGGATTGGCCGAGCGATTCACGGAACGTGGTGTATTCGCTGGGGGTCATCGTTCGCAGCACATCCCAGGCGCTGTTCAGCTGCTCGAAGATGCGGGCGACGCGCGTCAGCATCTTGAATGCGGGCTCCAGCCGGTCGTCGCGGATCGAGCGGACCGCCGCGTTGATCTCGTGCAGCGCGAGCTTCATCCAGAGCTCGGACGTCTGATGCTGGATGATGAACAGCATCTCGTCATGGGCTTTGGAAAGCGGCTCCTGCGCATCCAGTACCTTTTCCAGCATCAGGTAGTCGCTATAGGACATGCGTCCCTCGAACGACATCTGGGCGCCTTCTTTCGAAGGGTCGTATGATTTGCTCATGTTTTCAGTTCTCCGACCGCAATCGGAACCGCTGGATCTTGCCCGTGGCTGTTTTCGGCAGGTTGTCCAGGAACTTTACCGATCGCGGATATTTGTAAGGCGCGATCGTCGCCTTCACATGATCCTGCAGACGCTTGATCGTTGCGTCGTCTGCCGACACGCCAGATATCAGAACGACATAGGCTTCGACAATCTGGCCGCGTTCCTGATCGGGCGCACCGACGACGGCGCATTCTGCGACCTCCGGGTGGGAAATCAGGGCGGCTTCGACCTCGGGGCCGGCGATGTTGTAGCCGGCGGTGATGATCATGTCGTCCGAACGGGCGGCGAAATGGAAGAAGCCGTCCTCGTCCTGATAGAAGGCGTCGCCGGTCAGGTTCCAGCCGTCGCGCACATAGTCGCGCTGTCGGCTGTCGGCCATGTAGCGGCAGCCGGTCGGGCCACGCACCGCAAGCCTGCCGATCGTGCCGCGGGGGACTTCCTGCATGTCGTCATTGACGATCCGCGCTTCGTAGCCGCCGACCGGCTTTCCGGTCGAGGCAGGCTTGCGGTCCTCGAAGCGGTTGGAAATGAAGATATGCAGCATCTCGGTCGCGCCGATCCCGTCGAGGATCGGCTTGCCGGTCTTGGCCGTCCACTCCTCGAAGACCGGACCGGGCAGGGTCTCGCCCGCCGAGATCGCGACGCGCAGTGATGAAAGATCGGCGCCGTTATCCATCGCCTTCATCATCGCCCGATAGGCGGTGGGCGCGGTAAACGAGATCGTCGCTTTGTACTTCTCGATGATCTCCACCATGTTGGCCGGCGTCGCATGCTCGAGCAGTGTCGCTGCGGCTCCAAAGCGCAAGGGGAAGATCGCAAGGCCGCCAAGGCCAAAGGTGAATGCGAGCGGCGGCGAGCCGACGAAGATATCGTCGGGCGTGACCCCGAGCACTTCGCGGGCATAGCCGTCGGCGATCGCCAGGAGATCGCGGTGAAAGTGCATGGTCGCCTTCGGAATCCCCGTCGTGCCAGAGGTGAAACCGAGCAACGCCACATCGTCGCGACCGGTATGCACCGCCTCGAAGACCACTGATTTGTCGAGCGCAATGCGGTCGAGTTCGGCGTCGTGGTTCGCGGTCCCGTCGAAACTCACGACCTGCTTCAGGAAGCGGCTGTCCTTGGCGCAGACGATCATTTCTTCCATCAGCCGCGTGTCGCAAAGTGCCAGGCTGACTTCGGCCTTGTCGACGATCTTGGCGAGTTCCCCGGCCCGGAGCATCGGCATGGTGTTGACGACGACGGCGCCGGCCTTGGTGGCCGCCAGCCAGCAGGCGACCATGGCCGGATTGTTGGCGGAGCGGATGAGCACGCGGTGCCCGGGCTTCACACCGTAATTTTCA
Source organism: Ensifer sp. EB106-05-01-XG146 (assembly GCF_058791875.1). NCBI lineage: Bacteria > Pseudomonadati > Pseudomonadota > Alphaproteobacteria > Hyphomicrobiales > Rhizobiaceae > Ensifer > Ensifer sp. EB106-05-01-XG146. The sequence goes on along the minus strand of NZ_JBYTDX010000003.1, from coordinate 967,148 downwards.
ACCAGCGCGTGGGCGAGACGGTTGGTCCAATCGGACAGTTCCTTGTAAGTCCGGCGGCGGCCATTGCCGATCAACGCGGTATGATCGCCGAAACCCTTGGCAACCATGGCGTCCGTCAATTCGACGGCGGCGTTGAGGTGATCCGGGTAGTCAAAACCTTCGAGAAGAAACTCCGGCCATTCTTCCTGTGGCGGAAGATGGTCGCGGGTGAACGTATCGACGTGCGAAGTCGGTCCAAGCATGTGGCGGCTGTTCCCTAATTTCGTTCGTGCCTGTTGCCCAGGCATTGTTCAAAGCCGGCTGAAAGTCTTGCGGTGGTTCAAAGCCCTGGTCTGCGGACAAGCGGCAAGCGTCGCGGCACTATTCAAAGTGACACGGGCCGTCGGCGACGCGACTCCAGTTATGGCGATAGGCACAGCGAGACCTCCACTTCTCGGCTGAACATGGGGCAGCATCGCACCAGTCCAAAATTATTTCAAGCCTAAAGTTTTTTTCGATTGCCGGCATTGCCTTTCCCGGTGGGGCAGGCGATTGCTATCTGTGAGGAGACATCAAAGGGAGGATGAAATCGATGCTGGAACACCGCATTTCCGACTGGGACGACGCCTATGCGAACGGCTCGAACATCGCGCGCGGCGATCGCTGGCCGGAAGCCTGGGTCAAACCGGCCGAGGCGTTCCGCAACGCCCTCTTGAGCGCCGGACGCGCCAAACTCGACCTTGCCTATGGCGATCGGCCGAGGAACCGTATGGATCTCTTTCTTCCCGACGGTTCGCCCAAGGGCCTGGTGGTCTTCGTCCACGGCGGGTACTGGCTACAGCTCGACAAGAGCTTCTGGTCGCACCTGGCGGCCGGAGCAGTGGAGCGCGGCTATGCCGTCGCGATGCCGTCCTACACGCTCTGCCCAAAGATTCGCATTGCCGGGATCGTCGAAGAGGTCGCCGCCGCTATAAGCGAGGCATCGAAACGCGTCGAGGGTCCCTTGATGCTGACCGGCCATTCGGCCGGCGGCCACCTCGTCAGCCGAATGATCACGACGACCGCGCCGCTTTCGCCTGATGTCCAGGGCCGGATCCGCAACGTCGTCTCGATCTCCGGCGTGCATGACCTGCGCCCGATCATGTCGACGGCCATGAACGAGAAGCTCGCGATCGACGAGGCCGAGGCACTTTCACAGAGCCCGGCACTGCTGCGGCCGATGCCAGACGCCCGCATCACCTGCTGGGTCGGAGGCGGCGAGCGTGCGGAGTTCCTGCGTCAGAACGCGCTTCTTGCCAATATCTGGACCGGATTGGGTGCAACGACGGCTGCTGTCGCGGAGCCGGACCGGCACCACTTCAACGTCGTCGACGGCCTTGCCGACGCCAAGCATCCCCTGGTGCGGACGTTACTGTTGGGCGTGTGAACGTCGGGCTGGGTCGCTCCCGTATTCCCTTGATAAGGGTATGAAGCGCTTCTATCTGCGCCATATCTCGGTGTTTGTATCGCTACTATATCCGTCAAAACTGACTAGAGTGCTCCTCCCGGTCTCGCCGGAAGCGAGCGACGCAAAATGAAGGCAAGCATGGAGACGCCGTCGACCGTCATCGATCTCGCTTCGATCGTCCAAACCTCGCTGGCGCCCGTCTTTCTTCTCGCCGGCACTGCCGGCTTTGTCAGTGTCTATGCCTCCCGGCTTGGCAGGGTGTCCGATCGCGTCAACGAGATCGGGGAGAAATACGAGCAGAACGACGCGCGGCGGATGCAGCTTGACTATCTGCGCCGGCGGACGCTGGCGCTCGAGATCGCCGTTGCGCTGGGGACTTTCGCGGCGATCTGCACGGGCTGCGCCATTCTCAATCTGCTCGCCGGCGCGCTTGCCTTCGGGTTTCGCGAGGAGAACCTTTTCTGGTTTTTCGGCGGCGCGATCGTCTCGCTCATCGGGTCGCTGTTGGCTTTCCTGTTCGAGATGCTGATCGCCGGGCGGAACATGCTGCGCCAGATGCGCATGGATCAGGCAGCGTCGGGCGGCGACTGATGCCGGTGCCGCCGTCAGCTTTCAGGCGAATTCAACCGTCGCCTGCGCCTCGTTGACTACGTACTCGATCTTGGCGACCGGCATCGGTCCCGGTTCTTCGCACACATTTTGGCGATCGGCTTGCCCATCTCCATCGTATCGAGCACCGCCAGGATGTCACGGCTCTCGGCGATCAATTCGGAAAAACGGATGAGGACGTCTGTCCGCCGCCGGAGCGGCATGCGCGAACAGACACCCTGTCGAAACCGCGTGGCCGCGATATCGCAGGCGACGTCGATGTCGGCGGCGTTGCCATGGCGCGATCGATCTTCAGGGGCGTCTGACGTGGCACTCGCCGGGGATCGCTTTCGATCGCGATTTGATCGGGGCCGTTAGAGCAAGCGCGAGAGAGCGTCAACTCTCCCATCGCGACATCGTTTCCGGTGCCGGCCATGACGCGTTCAATCTGACGCGCCGGGTCCGGCGCGAACGGGTGGGGAAGAAGTAGTCGGTCCGGGACCGGGAGAAAGTGTGGGACCGGAGCCGTCGGGTGAGCCGTAAAGCTGCCGTGGAATGGTCAGCAAATGGCCCCGATACGGCCGCATCGAGCCCATTCCAACGTTCCATCGTCGCGGCGCATTCGGTATCCGGCCGACCTTAGGGGCGATTGAAAGTCAGTGTCGCTCCTGATCACGTCATGCGCATCAGAGAGGAATGAATATGATCACCGGTTACAAACCCGTCGCGTCGCTCGCGGCGGCAGTCTTTAGCTTCATGGTCGTCAGTCCCGCATCCGCCCTTGAGATCGCTCAGGCCGAAACGACCCAGCCGACGCAGGGCCAGGCTGGCAGCAAGGGCCCGGACGCTGCGATCAGCGACCAGAAAATCGAGGCCTTCGCGGTTGCCTATCTTCAGGTCGACAAGGTCAGGCAGGAATATTCCGCCAAGATAGAAGCAACGTCGGATGCAACGGCGAAGAAGGACTTGGAGACCGAAGCCAGCAAGAAAATGGTCGAGGCGGTACAAGCCTCACCGACCATTTCGATCGAAGAGTATTCGGCAATCCTTACAGCTGCACAGAGTGATCCGGCAGTCGCCAAGAAGGTTCAGGCAAAACTCCAAGACACCGCTCCGACACAGCAATAACCGGCTTGGACGCAACCAGTTTGACAGAGACAAATGGGTAGCCCGCACCAGGTGCGGGCTACCCGCTACGAAATGGATCTTCGCCGATCTGCCTGACCAAGGTCCAGCGCTTCAAGATCGCCTGATTATCCTCCTCCGCTTCCCTGTTGTCCTTTGACGATCACCTACGACCAGCTCGCGATCTATCTCGCTGAAACCGGCAATGAGCGCGCCAGTTCGGGCGCCTGGCAAGAATTCCGGCGAGTGCTGTAGTCTCGCGCTCGAGCACTTCGGGCGTAATTCCGATGCATCGTCCTTCGAGGCTCAGAGACATCGCCATCGATCAGGATGCTGAGTCTGTCACGGTCGGGATCCGCAGCGCATCAGCCAGGATGGAGGCTTTTCTGAGCCTTGCCGGACGTTTCGGCCAGCTGCGTCTTCTCCACATTGAGTATCCAATCCCGGAAGGTCGCAATCTTTGGATTGTCCTGGGCGTGCTCGGGGCACACCAGGTAATAGGCAAACTCGTCTATCAAAGCCGCGTCCAGGAGCTTCACCAACTCACCGCTGGCGAGTTCCGCTGCAATCATTGCAGCGGGCAGCAACCCTGCGCCATGGCCAGACAGGATCGCCTTCAAAATAAGGCTGCTATCGTCAAACGACGGACCGCGGGGAGAACGGAACTCTTCCACGCCATTTGCCTGGAACCAAAGGCTCCATCCCTTGCGGTCGGCATCATGGACATGCGGCCAGCGGATGAGATCGTCCGCGCATCGAGGGACGCCGAGGCGATCGACGAGATCAGGGGCTGCCACGGCGACCATCTCGACGGTTACGACGCGGTCGCTGCGCAAGCCCGGATAACGGCCGGCACCATGACGCACCGCGACATCGACGCTGCCGCGAGAGAAATCGGCAAGGGTGCTGCTTGCGACGATTTGGAGATCGATTTCGGGGCTGATCTCCTGGAAGGAGTGCATGCGCGGCAAGAGCCATGCCGATGCGAAGAATGGCGTGACGCTGACTGTCAGCATGCCGCTGTCGTTGGAGGCCATGACGCGTCGCGAGGCTTCGGCAATCTGGCGAAAGGCATTGCGGACCGCTGGCAGGTAGTCCCGGCCCGCATCGGTCAAATAGATGCCGCGTGTCACTCGTTCGAACAGCTTCACGCCAAGATGTGTCTCGAGCGATTTCAACATCTGGCTGACCGCGCCCGGAGTGACGCAAAGCTCGTCGGCCGCCATCTTGACCGAGAGATGGCGGGCGGCGGCCTCGAAAGCCTTCAGGGCATTGAGCGGGGGAAGGTGGCGGCTCATGATTTAGATTTTCTAAGTTATAGGGATGATTAAATCTGGTTTGTCGGCCGAGTATGATGTGCTTTATCACATTAAACTGTGCTTGTCTCGCTCCTCACGAGGAACAGGAGGCGCGATTGAAGATAGATAGATTTTCTAATGTATTTCGCTCACCGCAGTCGGGAAAAATTGAATGACGATAGTTTCGGATGATTTCACTTTGCTCAGCCTCACGGAGATCGGAGACAGAATCAAAAGAGGGAGCATTTCCTCGCTGGCGATCACCGAGGCGCAGCTTCGGCGCATCGCGCGACTGGAACCGGACCTCCACGCCTATGCGCAGGTGATGGACACAAGCGCGCTGGAACAGGCGAAGGTGGCGGATGAGGAAATCGCCGCTGGACGCCATCGCGGCCCGCTGCACGGCGTTCCGATCGCCGTCAAAGACCTGTGCTGGATCGAAGGCGTGCCAACCAGGGCTGGCACACTCGTCCATGGCAATTTTGTTCCGGACGAAGACGCCACTGTCGTCAGACGCCTCAGGCAAGCAGGCGCGATCATTATCGGCAAGACGCAAATGACCGAGGGAGCGTATTCGGACTACCATCCGGCAATAACCCCGTCTGTCAATCCGTGGAGCGCGGACTACTGGACCGGGATTTCCTCGAGCGGTTCAGCTGTCGCGGCGGCAGCGGGCCTTTGTTTCGGTGCGATCGCGTCCGACACCGGCGGCTCGATCCGCTGGCCGGCGGCCGCAAATGGTGTCACGGGCCTCAAACCGACATGGGGGCGCGTCAGCCGGCACGGCGTTTTCGATCTCGCTCCCTCCCTCGACCACCTCGGTACGATTGCGCGAAGCGCCATGGATGCGGGGATCATTCTTGCCGCCATCGCGGGAAGTGATCCGAAGGACCCAACGGCGGCGGCGCAACCGGTGCCGGATTTCGCTTCCGCTTCGCGAAGCGGGGTCGGCGGTCTGCGGATAGGCTTTGATCCAGGGTGGAACAGCGAGGACGTGGAGCCTCAGACACAGGCCGCACTCGCCGCTGCCTCGGACGTTTTTTCCGATCTTGGCGCGCACATGGTCGAGATCAGGTTCCCGGACGTGAGCCAGGCCGTTGCCGATTGGGTGCCGAACTGCGCCGTGGAGGCGGCAGCCGTTCACGCGCGAGACTTTGCTGCGAACAAAGACTTGTACGGGCCTATCCTTGCCGGCGTCATTGAAAAGGGCAAAGCCGTCTCGGAGGCGGAGTATCAGCAGATCCTTCTGCGACGCGCGATTTTCCGCCGTGACGTCGAAGCCTTGTTTGCATCCGTCGACCTGATTTTGACCCCGGTTCAGCCGTTCGCTCCCCTGACACTCGCTGCCATCGCGACACTTGGTGAGCAGCCGGATCTGATCGCTAGGCTGCAGCGCTATACCTGCCCCCTCGATATGAGCGGCCATCCGGCACTGACTTTCCCTGCAGGTGTCGCAAAGGACGAGATGCCGATCGGCCTTCAATTGCTGGCTGGTCAGTTCCAGGAACTGACCCTTGTGCGCGCCGGAGCGGCATTCCAGGGGCATACGGCTTGGCACCAGAGACACCCGGGAAAAGGGTGACGGAGACGAACGATCATGAACGCTCACCGCCAGCGCCAAGGCATCTTCTACGGATGGGTCGTCGTCGCCGCGACGTTTACGCTGACATTCGTAGGTTTTGGTAGCGCCTATACCTTCAGCGCCTTCATCGAGGTATTGCAGCAGGATCTCGGGGCATCGCGTGGCTCCGTTTCGCTTGTTTTTTCTTTGGCAGGGTTTTTGTACTTCGCCCTGGGCGTGATTTCCGGTCCCCTTGCGGATCGGTTCGGAGCAAGATCGCTTTGCCTTGTCGGCATGGTGCTTGTCGGCTTCGGCCTTGCCTTGGCGGGCCAGGCGCGCACCATCGCCGAGGTCTATGCCGCCTATGGGCTCGGAATAGGTCTGGGCGTGGGATGTGCCTATGTGCCGGCCCTTGGGGCCGTTCAGCGCTGGTTCGTCGCGCGACGTGGCCTGGCATCGGGTCTTGCGGTCAGCGGTATCGGCTTGGGCACGCTTGTCATGCCGCCGCTGGCGACTTGGTTGATCGCCGCTTTGGGCTGGAGAGAGGCCTATCTGGTGCTCGGTGGAGCGGCCGCGGCCTTCGGCATAGGCGCCGCATTGCTGCTCGAAAACGATCCGGGGCGACGTGGTCTTCGGCCGGACGGAGTCTTCGTCGAACCGGGCGTCGTGAATTCGGCGGCAAAGGAGGGCGTTTCGGTCAAGGATGCGATACGGACTCGGCAATTTGTCGGCATGTATGTCGCATGCCTGTTGAGTGCAGTCGGCGTGTTCGTTCCCTTTGTTCATCTCGTCCCGTTTGCAGTCGATCACCAGATCGCTCCGACGGTCGGCGTCCTCCTCCTGAGCGCGATCGGCGTTGGGAGCACTGCGGGGCGCTTCTGCCTTGGGGGGCTTGCCGATCGTTTGGGTCGCGACACTTTCCTGGCGGCAATGTACGCGGGCATCGCCGTGTCGCTTGCGGTTTGGGCCTCTGCGACCGGGCTTTTGGCCCTTGTTGCCTTCGCTCTGTTGTTCGGATTGTTCTACGGTGGCTGGGTCGCGGTGCTGCCGGCCGTGGTTGCCGATCATTTCGGCCGCCGCAATGTGGGCGGGATCATCGGGCTTCTTTACACGAGCGTCGCAATCGGCACGCTGATCGGCCCGAGCCTCGCCGGCTTTATCTACGACGCCAGCCACAGTTACTTCCCGGCCATTGCGATCAGCGGAGGCGCCAACGCGGTGGCCGCGCTTGTGGCGATCGTGACCATCGGTCTCAAATCAAGAACGGCTGCGGAAGGGCTTTGAACTGGCGGTGCAGTTTTTTCGTCCGTTTCGCAATTGGATATCGCTGCCATGCGTTCGCATTGCTTGCGATAAATTGCTAACGATACAACCAATGAGATATGGTCGAGGGTGAGGGAACGAATGCCGTTCCATCCCTTGAGCGTTTCGCTTGCCGTCACGCATGGCCCCAATCGAAGCCGGCCGAAGAATGGGCCTCGATACTTTGTGAGGGGGCGGTTGCGCAGGTGCCAGGAGCACGAGCCCAACACCCCCCTTTAGCGGGCGTAGTATTTCAGCCAGCCCGTCGGCCATGGACTTCGTCTCGGTGTCGGTCTTATCCGGGCCGTCATCGCGAAGAATAGCGGCTACAGAATTCAGACGTGCGGCCAGGGCCTGCCGGGTGGGATTGCAAAGGACGAACGCAGTGAAGGATCTATCCCTAGAGCCAATCGCGACCGCCTCCGTTGAGAGGGAAGTCGACGCCACTCGTGGCGGTACCGATGCGATGCCCCTTCAGAGGATCGTTGCGGAACTTGGCTTGCCATCCGAGCCTGCGGCTGTCCTGATCGGCTCGGGGCAGAACTCGGTGGCCTACGAGCTTGACGGCAGGATCCTTCGATTGCCGCGTCATTGCGGCGCTGAACGCGACCTGGTGCGCGAAGCCGCGGCGCTTCGCGCGGTGCGGCCGCTTCTCCCGGTGCCGGTACCTGATCTTGAGGTGCGCCGCATCGACGGCCAATTCGTCTCGCTGCACGCCAAGATCTTGGGCGAACCGCTTTCGGACCTGACCGGCCTGAGGATAGGCGCACAGAGGGTTTTGGCCGCGGATCTTGCCGCCTTTCTAAAGGCTCTGCATTCGCTCCCCATCGACAGCGTGGAGGCCGAGCCTGCCGAGGCGTCTTCATCCGAGTGGAATGGCCTTTTGGCGCAATGCGAAGCAGTGGCCTTTCCTCTGCTTTCGCCTGATGTCGTTACCGGTCTGCGGAAGCGCTTTTCCGACTTTTTAGCGACCTGCGACGCGCTTCCGCAGTGCCTTATTCACGGGGATTTTGGGACCGGAAACATTCTCGTCGATCGCGGCAGACTTTCAGGCGTCATCGATTTCTCCGGCTGCGGCCCCGGCGACCCAGCTTACGATTTTGCGAGCCTCGCGGCAGGGCTTGGTGACCCGTTCGTCGACCTGGTGCTCGCGCACTTTTCCCCAGACACGGCGGCAAGGGATCGTATGGGTTTTTATCGAATGACCTTTCCGCTTCTCGACATTCTGTACGGCGTCGAAAACCGCGACCCGGAGACAGTCCGCGCGGGCGTGCACGCCTTTGCGGCGTAGTCCGCTCATCCTCTCACCGGGATTTGCTTCGGCCCACCTCATCCGAACGCGGTTCGATGTCCGCCATTGGGCGCGATGTGGACTTCGCGCCTCGGTTTACAGCATCGAAAAAAGCCGTTCGGCTCTCGTTTTTTTGCGCAATCGGGGAACAGCGGGCCAAGCCTATTCGTTGAGTGAGACGGGAAAATGTGTCGGAACGAGGAGGGGTTCGCGAAGCAATGTCGGGTGAGCCATCAAATCGCCCCGGTGCGTATATTTCGTTTCCCTACGACCGAACCATGCTGGGAGAGTTTCGACGGGCTTTTCCCCGGGCCAGATGGAGCGATGATAGGCGCAATTGGTTTATTCCGGGCAAGACTGCCGACCGCCGGTTTACCAGATGGATGGACGGCCAATTGTCGGAACGAGATCCGTTCGGTGAATCAAAGGGCAGGGACGCTTACGACTTCGATCCCATCGGCAGTCCGTATCTGGAGGCAGGCGATGACCTTTGCCTGCGGACACCTTTCTCCCGCACCATCGTTGAGGAATTGCGACAGGTGCCGTGGGCGCATTGGGATGACAATTCCAGGACGTGGCATGTTCCGTTCCGCTCCTACGAGGAATTGCGGAAACGGTGGCCTGTGATCGAAGCGGCCGCCCGCCGCAATGAACCGGATGCACGAAAGCAACGCCGACTTGCGTCGCGGGGGTCCGCCGAGGAACTGGAAGCGAGAAGTCGCAGCGTCGAACGGAGAAGACGGCGATACCCTGTTCCTGCGGTTTTTCCACCACAGCTCGGGCGTGCCGTCTCCACTGAAACTTACGGCGTCGTAATATTCATCGGGATTTCACAGGAGATTGTCCCTCGAACTTTCTCCTGCTCGTATCCATTCATGAACAATAGCCTGATGGAGTTTGTCTGGGCCTCCTGGCGGCCCGCAACACTGTCGGAATTGATCTCTGTATGGCCGGCACGCACCGGTCCCCATCATCGAAGCGGCTGGTGGCTTCCAGATCTGGAGGAATTGCGGGTTTCCAGGAAACAGGCCCGAACTCAAGAGCGCCGGCGCGCGGCATCCCGTTCTCATCGGGCGATTGCCGACGCGGGACGACCAAATGCACATTGATCGCTTTTGAAACAGGCAAAAGGTCATTCTCTGCTGACACGCCACACGACATTGCCGACATCGTCGGCAACCAGCAAACTACCCGTCTTATCGATTGCCACGCCGGCCGGGCGCCCCATGGCGCTGCCGCCTTTGCCGACGAACCCGGTGAGGACATCTTTTGGCCGGCCGCTGGGCTTGCCATTCAAAAACGGGACGAAGATGACCTTGTAGCCGCTGGGTACGCTTCGGTTCCAGGAGCCATGCTGTCCAACGAATGCGCCGTTCGAATAGGTGGGGCCGAGCGACGAGCCCCTCGAGAACACCAGTCCCAATGATGCCGTGTGGGCGCCCAGCGCGTAGTCGGGCTTGATGGCCCTTGCGACGAGGTCAGGACGCTGCGGCCTGACGCGGGTGTCGACGTTCTGGCCGAAGTAGCTGTAGGGCCAGCCATAGAAGGCGCCATCGCGCACGGATGTCATGTAGTCCGGGACGAGATCGTCACCGAGTTCGTCGCGTTCGTTGACCGCGACCCACAGCTTTCCATTCTGAGGGTTCCAGGAGAGCCCGTTGGGATTGCGCAGGCCCGAGGCGAAGGGGCGCATGTGGCCGCTTGCCTTGTCGATCTCGAGCACGGCTGCACGGTGCCGTTCGACGGCCATGCCGTTTTCGGCAACATTGCTGTTGGAGCCGACCGTAACGTAGAGCTTGCGGCCGTCCGGGCTTGCGATCACATCCTTGGTCCAATGGTGATTGAGATCGCCGGGCGGTAGATCCGCGATCTTTTGCGGCGGCGCCGTGATCCGGGTCTGTCCGTTCGAATAGGGGAAGGCGACGAGAGCGTCGGTGTTGGCGACATAGAGCTTGCCCCGCGACAGCGTCATGCCGAAAGGCGAGTTGAGACCTTCGGCGAACGTGGTCCGCAGGTCGGCCACCCCGTCGCCATCGGTGTCGCGAAGCAGCGTGATCCTGTTTGCGCTTGGTGTGGTGGCGCCAGCGCGCTTCATGGCCGCGCTCATGAAGACCTTCTTCAGGCTGAAGCCCTCGTCGTGTTTGGCCGGAGCATTGCTTTCGGCCACCAGAACGTCACCGTTGGGAAGGACGCGCAGCCAGCGCGGATGGTCAAAATTCGTCGCAAAGGCGTTGACCTTCAATCCTTTGGCAGCGAGTGGATGTTCTCCGCCCCGCCACCCGGTCGCATCGGCGATGTTGACCGTCGGGATCACGGTTGGGCGTGGTTTTGGCAGAACCGGATCCGAACCGTATCCAACCTTGCCGGTGTTGCTCGCTGTCTGCCTGGCTGAGACGTTGGCGCAACCCGCCAGTAAAGCTGCGGTTAGGAGGATGACGACTGCCGCACACGGGAAACGGTTTTGCATTGGAAGGCCTCCGCAGGGATTGGCCCATCTCATCGTGAGGCGCAACGGCGCCTCGCAACATTCCAACCACAAAACAGCAAGGGTTGCGACTTGTTCCCGGCGGTAGGAACGTTTGAAGAACTTTCCCCTGTCACAATGCCTGTAAGCGGCCTATAAGACACGAATGGTTCAGCGAGCTGGAAGTGCAGATCTCCCTCTTCATGGCGGCAGGGTTCCCCCGTGGCTCGGCGATCGCATGACGAAGCTCGGGACGATCATCGCCGAAGCCATCGTCATCGAATACGGCCGTGACGAGTTTCTGCGCCGTCTGGCCCATCCTTTCTGGTTCCAGTCCTTCGGCTGCGTCATGGGCATGGATTGGCACTCATCAGGCATCACCACCAGCGTCATCGGCGCTCTCAAGCGCGGTCTCGCTCCTCGTTCGCGGGATCTCGGGATAAGCGTCTGCGGCGGTCGCGGACGACATTCGCGGCAGACGCCAGACGAACTGATCGCCATCGGCAACCGCGTCGGCATCGATGGTGCCGGCCTTGCGGCCACCAGCCGGCTTGTTGCAAAGGTCGATAGTGCCGCGGTCCAGGACGGCTTCGACCTCTACCTGCACGGTTTCATCGTCGCTGACGATGGCAAATGGGTGGTGGTACAGCAAGGCATGAACGGCGATAAACGCCAGGCCCGGCGCTATCATTGGTTGTCGGAGGGCGTTTCCAGCTTCGTCGACGCTCCCCATGCGGCGATCGAGGGAAAAGGTCAGGGGGAAATCGTCAATCTCGCAGACAGACGGGCTGCCGCATCACGCCACGGGCAGCTTGAGCTTTTGGCATCGCTTGGGCCTGACCGAATTGTCCGGGAAGTCGTCGCTCTGGATCCAAAGGGTAAACCGAAGGAGGCCGATCAGCCGTTGCTCCCACATCTCGTGATGCCGGCACATCACGACGTACGGGATGAAAACGTCAACATGCGACGGCTGCATGCGACACTTTCTGCGGCTGCCGATCGCGGGCCGGAAGATTTCGAGCAGCTTTTGATGGTTCCGGGCGTCGGTGCCCGTACGGTCAACGCGCTCGCGATGGTGGCTGAAGTCGTTCATGGCGCGCCTTGCCGTTTCGCCGATCCGGCGCGGTTTTCGCTTGCGCACGGTGGCAAGGACCGCCATCCGTTTCCCGTGCCCCTCAAGGTGTACGACCACACGATCGCGGTCATGCGATCGGCCGTGACGAAAGCGCGGCTCGGACTTGGCGAGGAACTGGAGGCGCTGAAGCGCCTTGACGACCAGGCACGGCAGCTCGAAAGATACGCCACCGGCCCGGACCTCAAGGAAATTGTTGCCGGAGAGTTTCGCCACTCGCCCGAATGGGGCGGTCGCAGTGTGTTTGGATGGGAGGAGACTGGCGGATCGGCCGAGCAGAAGTCGCTGGAACCGACGCCGTCGAACGCTCACCGTCAGGCACGCTAGAAAATCGAGTGGCCGGCGCTGGTTCAGCGAGATGAGCTTCAGTCGAGGGGCGGGAGCGAGATATTCCTTGGGGAAGGATGCCTTAGCCGATCTTCTCTCCCACCTCCAATAGATAAGCGTCATAGCCGAACAACAAATCCTGGCTCAGGTCCTTGCCGTCGAACCGCGCTATAAAGTCGTCAAGGTCGGCCTGACGCGAGAAGCCCATCGCCATGGCAGACATGCTTTCGATGTCGCCCTCTTCGTCCTCGTAAGTCGCGCTCATCTCCAGGACACCCAACCGATCGAAGTTCGCTTGCATGTGGAATGAAAGCCAGACCAGGTATTCCAGCGGGTAGCCGGGATTCCTCCCGTATGTCACCACAAAGGGATAAGCTGAACGGAACCGGCTGGCCAGAACTTCGCCATCGGTGGCAAAGACGAGCAGATCGCTATCCTCATCGAGGTTGTGAAGTTCGATTGTCAAATCATGCTTGCGCAACGCAACGTAGCCGCCAAGTTGGTCCCACGGCAAGGAAGTCAAGATGATCTCGCGCCATCGTGTGATGGCGACATCGAGATCGGTGCGGACCAAGAACATGAAGAAACCCTACAGCGTCACGACACAATCAAGAGCTTTCAGCCTTGCATAGTGCACGCTATAGTCAATAGATATTAGCGGCGCCTAAATTCATGGTAACGAGGGAGTTATCGTGATTTGAGAGGCGCCGGCGAACATCAGCTTCGCCGGCTGGCGGATCTATCGCCAGTATCCCCGCCCGGTATCGACCGATGACCGTCCCACGACGTAGCCGATGGTAAAGGCGAGGGCGCCGATCAGCAATCCGAGAGTGGTCGCGGTGTGAGGATGATCTGCTGCGGCAGTCGCGACAGCGCTCGTCTCTCTCTTCACTGCTTCGGTGGCTGTCTGCGCAGCTTTGCGAACGCCAGCGAGAGGTTCTTCGGGTGTGCCGGTAAAGCCGGCTTTTAGATCGTCGTCTTTGGCCATCGCCTTCTTCTCCTATCGCGTATGCAGGAGAAACCGAGGACAGCGCCATCGGTTCCGAATCCTTGGAAAGATCTTTTTTAAAGCACCAATTTGCTAGCGACCTTGTGCCCAGAGTTCTTCGGCAAAGTCCTAGTGGGTCGACAAGATCCGGTTGTTCAACGCTCCTTGATACGTCTTCCTGGTCGCAATTTTGTTCTCCAGCGACTCGAGGATGTCCTCGCAGAAGTCGACGTCGTAGAGTTCACGAATGGTCTGGAGACCACCGGGCGTGAACACGTTTATCTCAAGCAGCTTGTCGCCGACGATGTCGAGGCCGACCAGGAACATGCCATCTTCGACAAGCTTCGGGCGTAAGGTCTCGGCGATCGCCAGCATTTCCTTTGTCACATGCGCCCGTTTTGGCGTCCCACGCGCGTGAATATTGGAGCGCACGTCTCCCTTCGCGGGAACGCGCCTGAACGCAGCGTAGACGTCGCCGCGCTGCAAAGGTCGCCCGTTCATGAGAAACAATCTGGTATCTCCTTCCGACGCCTTAGGAAGGTAACATTGCGCAATGAGATAGCCGACCTCACCCACCGCATCGATGATTTGATTGAGGTTGGATTCGGTGCTGCTTCCGACCCGAAAAACGTTCTTGCCGCCAGATCCCTGTAGCGGTTTGATGATTACGCCGTCTGAATGATCGTCGATAAACGCCCTGATCTCCTCGATGTCCTTGGAAATCAAAGTGGTCGGACGAACGATGGCCGGGAAATCCTGGAAGTAAAGCTTGTCTTGCGCCAAGGCCAGACCACATGGGTCGTTGACGACGATCGTGCCTCTTTCTGCGGCAAGCCGACCAAAATTTGCACCCGCATGCGCGGCCCAGGGGCGAGTATCGGCATCCAGCGACGGATCGTTCCGTAAGAACAGAACATCCACCTCTTCAACATTGACAAGGGCTCTTTGCTGTTCGGGCGCGATCAAAGCGCGTAGCAGAGTTTCGGACTTCTTGGGGCGTGCGTCGCCAAGATGTGCCGCCCGGATCATCAATGCGTCGTCGGGCCCAAGTATGAAGTCACCCGGCGTGATGTAGAGGACCTCATGGCCACGAGCAAGCGCAGCAAGCGCCAAGGATGTTGTCGTATAGGACGGCCTTTCGGTTTCGATCGCGTTGACAAGGAAGGCGATGCGCATGGGGGCTCCTGGCTTAAGACAAGGGTGCAACCGGCCACACCCGGTACAATGGCCCCGAAGGCGACTTTAGGGGCCCGAAGCGTGTGGGGCTCGCGTTAGACCCAACCTGAAGACGACATGAAGGATCCGTTGCATTAACGCTCCTCGCTGCTACTGGTTCCTGTCAGTCTTGATTGTCTCCGCAGATGCGCCCTAACCCGATGGCCAGGGTTCCAGCTAGGTGATGTCTCTAATGTTCGGACCGGAGGGTCTGGCAAGTCTCGGACGAGGATTAAGTGCGGGCTCAGCGTCAATCTCCTGGCTATGTCCGCATGGCACACAGCCGCACTGGGGTGCCTGCACGCGGACACGACCGACAGGCAGAGGGCGCTCAAGCTCCCTCTGCCTCTTAAATGGTTCAGCGCTTGTGATGGACGCTTTGCAGACCGTAAACCGGCGTCTGAATACCCTCCAATCGTGCCTTCAGTTGCAGTGACAGGTACTGCGAATAATGGCGCGATTGGTGCAAGTTACCACCATGGAACCACAGGGCATCCTGTTGCGTGGGCTTCCACATGTTGCGCTGCTCGCCCTCCCAGGGGCCGGGGTCCTTCGGCGTATCGGAGCCAAGTCCCCAGACCTTGCCGACCCTGTCGGCTGTCTCCTGGTCGATGAGATCGGCGACCCAGCCATTCATCGAGCCGTAGCCCGTCGCATAGACGATGACGTCGGCCGGGATCTCCTTGCCGTCAGCCAGTTTTATCGAGGTTTCGGTGATCTCTTCCACCTGTCCTGCGGCAAGCTTCACCTTGCCGTCGATGATCAGCTGCGACGCGCCGATATCGATGTAGTATCCGGACCCGCGGCGCAGGTACTTCATGAAGAGACCTGAGCCATCCGCGCCCCAATCGAGTTGGAAGCCCGCCTTTTCCAGCGCCGCGTAGAAATCGGCGTCGCGCTCGCGCATCTTGTCGTAAAGCGGGATCTGGAACTCGTGCATGATCCGGTAGGGAAGCGACGCAAAGATGAGATCCGCCTTGCCCGTCGTTACGCCGTTGGCCAGCGCCTGTTCCGAATAAAGCCCACCGAGGCCGATATCCATCAGCGTGTCGGACTTGACGATATGGGTCGTCGAGCGCTGGATCATCGTGACGTCGACGCCCGCCTCGTACAGCGCGGCACAGATGTCGTGGGCCGAATTGTTGGAACCGATCACAACGACCTTCTTGCCCTTGTAGCCATCCGGCCCCGGGTGCTGCGAGGAATGATGCTGGTCACCAACAAAGCGCTCACGGCCGTTGAAATTCGGAATGTTGGCCTTGCCAGACATGCCGGTCGCAAAGACGAGCTGCTTTGGCCGCAACACCACTTCCTCACCGTCGCGGTCAACGACGATGGTCCATTCCTTCGCGGCTTCGTCCCATTTTGCCGATTTGGCGGTGGAGCGTGTCCAGTAGTTCAGCTCCATCACCTTGGTATAGAATTCCAGCCAGTCGCCAATCTTGTCCTTCGGTGCGAAGACCGGCCAGTTCTTCGGGAAATCGATGTAGGGCAGGTGGTCGTACCAGACGGGGTCATGCAGGCAGAGCGACTTGTAGCGCTTGCGCCAGCTGTCGCCTGGCCGGTCGTTCTTTTCGAGGATGATGGTGGGCACGCCAAGTTGGCGAAGCCGGGCCCCGAGCGCAATGCCGCCCTGTCCGCCGCCGATGATCACGACATAGGGTTGCGTCTCATAGCCGAGCGTGCGCTCCTCGTGCTCGCGCTCCTCCTTCCAGGTTTTCGTGCCGACATTCTGGCCGTGCTTGGCGCCAAGTGGCCGGGTAAAGCCGGATTTCTCCTCGTGGCCCTTGAGTTCGGCCAGTGCCGTCAGCAGCGTCCAGATCAGGCCGTTCTTGATGCGCACGAGGCCGTAGCCGCGTCCCGTCGCAGTCTCGAACGAGATCCAGCTTTCAAGCACGCCATCCGCCTCGGTTGCTTCTTCGCCGGCGGCGACGCGCCAGTTGGAGGGTTTTGCAGAGGCAAGCTGTGCCTGAAGCATGTCGCGCACCTCGTCCCGGCCTTCGACAGTCTTGAGGTTCCAGGTGAAGGCGACGAGGTCGCGCCAGTAGCATTCCTCTGCAAAGAGGTTGACCGCATCGTCGATACGGCCGGTTTCGAGTGCAGCGCCAAGGGCATCAAGCTGTGCCTGAACGCGGGTGGTGGGGGTCTTCTCGAGCATCCTTTATCCTCCTGCTCTGTGATGACAAACGGAACGGCTCCTCAACCGTCCCGCAATGGGGACCGGCCTAACGCTTGAGGTCGATCAGTATTTTCAGGTGCGTACCGGCGGGATCGAGCAACTGGTCGAACCCTGCCGAAACAGCTTCGCTCAGTGAGACATGTTTGGTGACGATGCGGCGAGCCGGTATTTGGCCGCTCGCGATCAGGCGCGCCACGCGCGGCCAGTAGTGGGTCGGATAGGCCCAGGAACCGCGGATATCGATGTCCTTGAAGGTCACGTCAAACCAGTTCAGCGGGTTCTCGCCTGGATGAAGGCCGGTCTGCACGACGACGCCCTGCTTGCGCACTGCGCTCGCGCAGTTCTTGAGCGCATGTTCGTTGCCGACGCATTCGATGGCGACATCGCAGCCAACGCCGCCCTCGGTTTCGGCCTGGACAACATCGCTGACCTTTTCGATCTTGGGATTGATGGTGCGGACCTCGCGGAGTGCTTCCTTCGCCAGTGAAAGCCGCGTCTCGTTGAGATCGGAGAGAAAAATCTTCGACGCGCCGGCCGCCCGCGCTGCCATGGCAACGAGAATGCCGATCGGTCCTGCGCCCGTGACCAGCACGCTGTTGCCGGCGGTGACGCTGCCGCGATCGCACGCATATACGGCGACTGCGGTCGGCTCTATCAGCGCGGCTTCTTCGTCGGATAGCGCATCGGGAATGGGCTGGACATTGTAGTCGTTGAGCAGCGCCGCTTCCGCCATTCCGCCGGAGTGCCAGGATAGGCCGGCCAGTGCCAGGTTGGCGCTCAGGTGAAACAGACCACGGTCGGCATAATAGTCTCCGCGGCGCGGCATGATCAGCGGCTGGACGGAGACCCTGTCGCCCGGCTTCACATGGCTAACCCCTTCGCCGATCGCCTTCACGACGCCGCCGAATTCATGGCCGAGGATCTGCGGTCCATGAGCACCCGTGAAGGGATGCGGTTCCTTCGGGATGAAGATCGGGCCATAGGCGTATTCGTGCAGATCGGTCCCGCAGATGCCGCAGAAACGATTTTCCACCAGTACCTCACCGGGGCCAGGGGCAGGCGGAGCGTCGACATCGTCAATGCGTAGGTCCTTGGCGGCGTGAAAGCGCAGAGCTTTCATTGTGTTTCCTCCTGTTTGTTCTTGCACAGGAGAGGCAGCAAGCAGCATGCCAGATCGCAACTGCGTCTATTTTGTTTGTGATATCAAAGGCTTGAAACGTGACGGGAGCGAAAGTCACCGAAAATGCAACAGTCCGGGTGCAACAGGTGTTGCAGGCGTTGCGTCAGTTGAGCCGCTTCAGACGGCGGTGGATCGTGGAACGGTTGACGCCGAGCTTTCTCGCAAGCGCCGAAACGTTGTCGCCGCAGTCCCTGAGTGCCTGGCGTAACGCATCATCCTCGCCGGGCAACGAGTGGATGGCTTCGGAGAAGAGATGTTCCGGCAGGCACTCGCTATCGATGAGACCATTTTCGGAAAGGGCCGCGGCCACGCGCAGAACATTGGAAAGCTCACGCAGATTTCCGGGCCATTCATGCGCGAGCAAGGCCGCCCGAGCCGTCTTGTCGATGCGGTAGGACTCGTGGTTCTCCTTCTCGACACGAGCGCGTAATTGATCGATCAGCCAGCTAAGATCCTGACGCTCTCGCAAGGCGGGGAGCGAGAGCGTTGCGGCGTTCAGGCGGTAATAGAGGTCTTCCCGGAAACGGCCCTGCTTAACCAGTTCCGCCAGATCGCGGTGGGAGGCGGAGACGACGCGCAGGCGGATTGGCCGGGCCTTCAGCGCCCCAATCGGCTGAATCTCATTTTCCGAGAGCACGCGCAACAGCCGGCTTTGCAGCGTGAACGGCATGTCGCCGATCTCGTCGAGGAACAGGGTGCCACCGTCCGCATCCTCGATCAGGCCGCGCTTACCTTTCTGGCTGGCGCCCGTGAATGCACCGGGTGCGTAGCCGAACAGTTCGGATTCGATGAGATGTTCGGGAATGGCTGCGCAATTTACGGCGACGAAATTGCCATTGTCGCCGCAGCTGTCATGGATCGCGCGAGCAAGATACTCCTTGCCGCTGCCCGTCTCCCCTTGAATGAGAATTGGGATGCGGCGTGTGGCCAATTTTGCCGCGCGGGTCTGCACCCGTTCCATTGTCGCGTCGCCCTGGCTGAGATCGCGCAGGGCCCGGGGGAGGCGCGCTTCGGGCGCGGCGGGCGTGCGCAGGCTGACGACGGGCGCGATGGCGCTGGCGAATAGGACTAGGCCGCTCTTGGCTCTCAGCAAGCGTTCGCCGTTCGGACGACCGCGCATGAAGTTGGGCAAATCGTCCACGTCGATATCGAACACCTCCGAGAGCGGAAGGCCGAGGAAATTGCGTGTCTGGAGGCCGCGGATGTTCATCGAGCGGGCGAGTGCGCCGAAGCCACCATGGGTCATACCGGTGATGCGGCCGCTGCCGTCGAGGGCGATGGCGGCGTCCGGGTCGACATCCAGGAATTCCGGGGAGCGGGCAAGCCGCAGGACCCAGTCGTTGCGGGTGCGGGTCATGAGGTTGGCAAGCTCGATCCGCCGCGCAGTGGCGGATACCAGATGCAGCGCCAGCTGCTGGCTTGCCTTGGCAGTGGGCGACCGGAGCTGGGAGATGTCGAGCACGGCGGTCAGATCGCCGAGCGTGTCGAAGACCGGCGCCGCCGTACAGGTCAGCCCGATATGGCTCGCGTCGAAATGGTCGTCCTGATGGATGATGACCGGCTGGCCGGAGACGATGCACGCCCCGACGGCACAGGTGCCCGCCCGGCTCTCAGACCACTCCGAGCCGAGATAGAGGCCCGCCTTGCGCAGCTGATTGTCGAAGGTCGGATCCCCCATGAAATCGACGGTGACGCCGCGGGCATCGGACAGCAACAGGACATAGTTCTGTTCGGCGACTTGGTTGAACAGCCCTTCAAGCCCGGAACGCCCGATGCGGATCAGTTCTTCCGCCTGTTCGCGATGCTCGCGCAGCTTCGATCCCGGAACGATATAGGCTTCCTGCGCGATCGTCGGATCCAGCTTGTAATCATTGAGGCAGCGAAGCCAGGATTGGACGACGGGCTCGTCGCGTGGGCTCGCGGCCCCGGAGGCGACTCGTTCTATCTCACGAATATGCGACAGCGACGTCGACATCGAGCGCCCTCCTGACGGGAAAGCTGACACACTCTCATCGACAACGTCAAGCCAACGGTGGACGGTGACGTGCGTCAGCCAAGCGCTTGCCGACGAGGCCTATCGAGGTCTGGGCTGCACGTCGTTGAGATCGGCAGCGTTCTGGCATTAACACCCCATTGCCTGAGTGCTTCCCATCCCATGCGCGATAGCCCTAGGATATGGGGTTCGCTGCCCCTTCCTCCGTCTGGAGGTAGCTGATCACGGCGTCGGCGATCATTCGGCGATGGCGGCCGATCGTGGCCGATTCGGAAAGGTCCCTGCGAAAGATAGTTCCGAATGTATATCGGTTCGAAACCCGGAAGAAGCAGAAGGCACTGATCAGCATATGCACATCTATCGGGTCGGCCTTTCGCTTGAATGCACCCTCAGCGATACCGCGTTCCAGAATGCCCGCGATCGTTTCGATGACCGAGACATTCAGATCACGGATCGCTTCCGACCGCAGCATATGCGCTGCGTGGTGGATGTTTTCGATGCTGACCAATCGCACAAAGTCGGGATTGGCCTCGTCGTGGTCGAATGTGCTGGAAATTAGCGTACGCAACGCCTCTTCCGGGGCAAGGCTTGAAAGCTTCAGGTCCTCCTCGAGCGTGCGGATCTTGCGATAGGCGCGCTCAAGCACGGACAGGTAAAGTCCCTCCTTGCCCCCGAAATAGTAATAGATCATGCGCTTGGAGGTTCGGGTCCGTTCTGCGATCGCGTCAACGCGTCCGCCCGCAAGGCCGTGCGTCGAGAACTCTTCCGTGGCGACGACAAGGATGTCTTCCTTGGTGCGTTCCGGATCGTTCTTCCGACTTGCCTCAACCCGCCCCGCCATTCTTTTTCATCACTCCCCCGGCACTCGCCGAAATTTTCCAATGAAACCAAATCGAAACGGGCGAGCGCAGAGGCTCGCCACACCGCCTCCCGTGAGATTCATATTGAGGTTACGGGGGTCTTTCAAGAGAGTCTGCTTGACATACGTACTAGTTCGTACATTTTGTAGTGGCGAAGACGACTTGAGGAGGATGTGTTCGCACCGGTGCCCTGACGCCGCCCCGTGACGCCAATGTGATGCGCGGGCGCCAAGACGGCACTCCGCTTTGGGAGGAGCGCATGATCCGCATTATCGATTTCTATTTCTTCGCGCTGAAGGTGGCGATTGCCTTGCTGCTTGCCGGCATGGTCGTCCTCGTCTTCGGCAACGTCGTTTTGCGCTATGCGTTCAATCAGGGCATCACGGTCTCTGAGGAGCTATCACGCATCTTCTTCGTCTGGCTCACGTTTCTTGGCGCCGTGGTTGCCTTGCGCGAACACGGGCATCTCGGCGTTGATACGCTCATCAAACGACTGCCGCCGGCCGCCGCGAAGGTCGCGGTGCTTCTTGGCCATGTGTTGATGCTCTACGCTACCTGGCTGATGATCAGCGGCAGCTGGACGCAGACGCTCATCAACCTGCATGTCGGCGCGCCTGCGACTGGGCTTTCCATGGGCTTCTTCTATGGGGCCGGTCTCGCCTTTGGGGTACCCGCATTCCTCATCCTGCTTGCCGACGCTTTCGCCATCGCGACCGGACGCATCGACGTGACGACGGCGGAACTGGTGCGCGACAGCGAAGACGAAGTGGCGCTTGACCCACACCCCACGGCCACGCTCGGGCCGCTGCCCGTCAAACGCTGAGGACGAGCCGATGACGGTCACCATCTTCCTTGGCGCACTTCTCGGCCCCATGGCGCTCGGCGTGCCGATTGCATTTGCGCTGATCATCAGCGGCGTCGCCCTGATGCTCTTTCTCGGGCTCTTCGATGCACAGATCGTCGCCCAAAACGTCTTGAACGGCGCCGACAGCTTTCCGTTGATGGCCGTGCCCTTCTTCCTGCTTGCAGGCGAGGTCATGAACACCGGCGGGCTTTCCCGCCGCATCGTCGCCCTGGCGATGGCCATGGTCGGTCACATCCGCGGCGGCCTCGGCTTCGTGGCGATCTTTGCCGCCTGCATTCTTTCCAGCCTCTCTGGTTCAGCTGTCGCCGACGCGGCGGCCCTCGGCGCGCTGCTTCTGCCGATGATGCTGAAGAGCGGTCATGATCCGGCGCGCGCCGGAGGGCTGCTTGCCTCTGCATCGATCATCGGGCCTATCATTCCGCCGTCGATCGGCTTCATCCTCTATGGTGTGGTTGGCGGCGTCTCGATCACCAAGCTCTTTCTTGCGGGCATTTTCCCGGGTTTGATGATCGCCGCGGCCCTTTGCATCACTTGGCTTATCGTCGCTCGCAAGGAGCAGTTCGAGCTCCCGCCAAGACAAAGCGCCCGCGTGCGGCTTGGAGCGCTGCTCGACAGTGTCTGGGCGCTTCTGTTGCCGGTGATCATCATCGTTGGTCTGAAGTTTGGTGTTTTCACGCCAACCGAAGCCGGCGTTGTTGCGGCGGTCTACGCCCTGTTCGTCTCGATGGTCATCTACCGCGAGCTGACGCCGGGCCAGCTCTTCCATGTCTTCGTAGCGGCCGCGAAAATTACATCCGTCGTGATGTTCCTGGTTGCCTGCGCTGCCGTTTCCGCCTGGCTGATTACGGTTGCAGACGTCCCCGGTGCGCTTGCCGCGCTTGTCGAACCGCTGATGGACAACCAGACCCTTCTGCTCATCGCAATCATGGTCCTGATCGTTGTCGTCGGGACAGCGATGGACATGACACCGACGATCCTCGTCATGACGCCGGTTCTGATGCCGATCATCAAGCAAGCGGGGATCGACCCGGTCTATTTCGGCGTGCTGTTTATCATCAACAATTCGATCGGCCTGATCACCCCGCCAGTGGGCACCGTTCTCAACGTTATCTGCGGCGTCTCGAAACTGACGATGGAGGACCTGATGAAGGGCGTGTGGCCCTTCCTCATTGCCGAACTGATCGTCCTTTTCCTGCTCGTCCTGTTCCCAGAACTGGTGACCGTACCGGTCTCCTGGTTCGGGCACTGACGGCAACTTTTTATTGCGCTTCAACAGGCCGGCGGGATTACCGGCTCAATCTGGGAGGATAACATGTTGAACCGATTTACAAAAATGGCACTGGGCGTCGCCCTGCCGATCGTTTTGTTTGCAGCAGCGCCAACGCTTGCAGAGATACGCGACCAGACCATCAAGTTCGCGTCAGCCAACAACAAGGGTCACCCCCAAGTGACGGGCATGGAGAAGTTCGCCGAGCTCGTGAATGAAAAGAGTGGCGGCAAGATCGAGGTGAAGCTGTTCCCCGGCGGCACGCTTGGTGGTGACGTGCAGACCGTCTCCGCTCTCCAGGGCGGCGTTATCGAGATGACCGTGTTGAACGCCGGTATTCTTGCCAACAACGTCAAGCAATTCGGTGCCGTCGACCTTCCTTTCCTCTTCAATAGTGGCGAGGAGGCGGACAAGGTGATGGATGGCCCCTTTGGCGAGAGCCTCAGCAAGCTTTTGCCCGATACCGGCCTAGTCGGACTTGGATACTGGGAACTCGGCTTCCGCAATCTCACGAACAATCGCCATGCAGTGACCAAGCTTGAAGACATCAAAGGTCTGAAGATCCGCACCATCCAATCTCCGATCCCGATCGAACTCTTCAACACGCTCGGCGCGAATGCCGTGCCGCTGCCTTATACGGAACTCTACACCGCGCTTGAGACTGGGACGGTTGATGGGCAGGAGAACCCGGCGGCAAACATCCTGAATGCCAAATTCTACGAAGTGCAGAAATACATGACGCTGACCCGTCACCAGTACAATCCGCAGATCGTGCTCGTCAGCAGGAAATTCTGGGATGGCCTGAACGACGAGGAAAAGACCGTCCTGCAGGCGGCCGCGACCGAGGCCCGCGACTATCAGCGCAAGGTCTCGCGCGAGGCGGATACCGCAGCCCTTGAGGAAATCCGCAAGACAGGCATGGAGGTCAGCGAATTCAGTCCCGAGGAGACGCAGAAGCTGCGCGACGCCGTCAAGCCGGTGATCGAGAAGTTTAGCGCCGAGATCGGCGCTGACACCGTGCAGTTGTTGTTCAAGGAGATAGGTGCCGCGCGGGGCCAGTAACCGCGCGAATACTTCGGCCCGCCCGCAAAGTCGCGGCGGGCCGCAGGCTGGCTGCCCTTTGCAACGGGCTCAGAAGATGGAAACGGAAACAATGTCCGAAACGCTTGTAAGACCCTTGAAGGCGGGCCTGATCGGTGCAGGCATCCAGGCCTCGTTGACGCCCGCCATGCACATGGCCGAAGGTGCAGCTCAGGGACTCCGCTATGCTTATGAGCTTATCGATCTTTCCGAAATTGGTGCGACGGAAAATGATCTGCCGCGGCTGCTCGCCGACGCTGAGAGGCAGGGGTTTGCCGGCCTCAACATAACCCATCCGTGCAAGCAGGCGGTCATTGCCCATCTCGATGAACTCTCGCCAGACGCACACAGGCTCGGTGCCGTCAACACGGTCGTGCTCACAGGAGGGCGACGATATGGCCACAACACCGATTGGTGGGGCTTTGCGGAAGGCTTCAGGCGCGGATTGCCCGATGCAGATCTTTCCTCGGGCGTGCAACTGGGAGCAGGAGGTGCGGGCGTCGCAACAGCCTATGCCGCGCTTTCGTTTGGCCTGAAGCGTCTCATCGTTTTCGATCGCGAGCCGGAACGGGCGCGATTGCTTGCCGCGATGCTGACCGCCTTGTTTCCAGAAGCCGACATCACCGCCGGTACGGACCTTTCTGTTGCGATGCGATCGGCATCCGGGTTGATTCACGCCACGCCGACCGGCATGGCGAACTATCCCGGGATGCCGCTTGACGCCGAACTTCTCGATCCGCGGCACTGGGTCGCCGAGATCGTCTATTTCCCGCTCGAAACGCCGCTGCTTTCAGAAGCGAGGCGACGCGGATGCCGCACGCTCGACGGTGGAGGAATGGCGGTATTCCAGGCAGTTGGCGCTTTTCGCCTGTTTACAGGTCTTGAGCCCGACACAACGCGGATGCTTGCCCATTTCAAGGCAATGACCGGCTGATTCCCGAAAATTCCACCGAGGAGCAAGTGATGAAGACCTCGATAGCAACGGTTTCGCTCAGCGGCGACCTCAAGGACAAGCTGCGTGCCATCGCCAAGGCGGGCTTTGCCGGTGTCGAAATCTTCGAGAACGATTTCCTCGCCTTTGACGAGAGCCCGCGTCAGGTTGGCCGCATGGTGCGAGATTTCGGTTTGGAGATCAGTCTGTTTCAGCCGTTCCGGGATTTTGAGGGCATGCCGGAGCCGTTGAGAGCCCGAACGTTCGACCGTGCCGAGCGCAAGTTCGACTTGATGGAGGAGCTCGGCACCGACCTCGTCCTTGTCTGTTCCAATGTCTCGCCGGCTGCCGTTGGTGGCATTGACAGGGCGGCCGCGGACTTTAGCGAACTAGGCGAAAGGGCCGCAAAGCGGGGCTTGCGCGTCGGTTACGAAGCGCTCGCCTGGGGACGTCATATCAGCGATCATCGAGACGCCTGGGAAATCGTCCGGCGCGCCGATCACCCGAGTATCGGGCTGATTCTCGACAGCTTTCATACGCTGTCGCGCAAGATCGAGATCAACTCGATCCGCTCCATCCCGAAGGAGAAGATCTTCATAGTCCAGTTGGCCGACGCCCCGCTGATCGACATGGATCTGCTGTATTGGAGCCGGCACTTCCGCAATATGCCGGGCGAGGGCGATCTCCCAGTGACAGACTTTACCCGCGCGGTGGCGGCAACTGGATATGACGGCTATCTATCGCTCGAAATCTTCAACGACCAATTTCGTGGAGGCAACCCCAGTGCGATCGCTGTCGATGGATATCGCTCGCTGATTTATCTCGGGGATCAGGTCAAGCGCGCCGAACCGGATACTCGTTTGCCGGTCCCCATAATGCCCCCTCGCGTCGACGTGAGAGGTGTAGCGTTCGTGGAGTTCAGTGCCTCGGAAGAGGAAGCAGGCGAACTCGAAGCGTTGCTCGTTTCAGTCGGATTCACGAAAACAGCACAACATCGGACGAAACAAGTGGTGGTCTATCGCCAGGGCGCCATCAATTTGGTGGTCAACACCGAGCGCGAAGGCTTTGCCAGCGCTTGCTATCTCGTTCACGGCACGTCCGCCTATGCCTTCGGCCTCATGGTGGATGATGCTGCGGCGACGGTAGAAAGGGCACGGGTGCTTGGGGCAGAACCATTCGAGCAGCCGGTTGGTCCAGGCGAGCTCGTGGTTCCGGCGATCCACGGCGTGGGCGGAGGGCTCATCTATTTTCTGGACGACAAATCCGAGCTCTCCAAGATCTGGGAGGTCGAGTTTGAGCCAGTGCGCGACGGCGGCTCTGTCATCGCGGCCGGATTATGCTCCATCGATCACATCGCTCAGACCGTAAAATATGAGGAAATGCTAACCTGGCTGCTCTTCTACACATCGCTACTCGATGCTCATAAGACGCCGATGATCGACATCGTCGATCCAGCAGGCATCGTTCGCAGCCAGGTCGTGGAAAATGACGCCGGCACGTTGCGCCTGACACTGAACGGCGCGGAAAATCGCAACACGCTGGCCGGCCGGTTCATCGCCGAAACCTTCGGTTCCGGCGTCCAGCATCTGGCCTTTGCCACCGATGACATTTTTTCGACCGCGCAGGCGTTGCGCGCCAATGGTTTCAAGGCGCTACCGATTTCGCCGAACTACTACAATGACGTTGAAGCGCGCTTCGGTCTCGACGTTCAACTCGTCGAAAGGCTGAAGTCCGAAAACATCCTCTATGACCGCGACGAGGACGGCGAGTATTACCAGCTCTACAGCCCGACCTTTGGCGAAGGTTTCTTCTTCGAGATCGTCGAAAGACGGGGCTATCGCGGCTACGGAGCCGCCAACGCGATTTTTCGCATTGCAGCGCTACGAAAGTACCTGAGGCCAGAGGGGCTGCCAAAAGGCTGACAGCCTAGCGATGGTAATTCTTTCCGTTGCTAGGGAAAGTTCGCGCCCGGTTCCCGGCCGATGGCATGCCCTATGCTGAAATCCTTTGGCGCACGACCCTTCAACCGGTCAAGCCGCGTGCGAACGGACTCTGGCCGCGAGCAGTCGCCGCCTGGAATGCTCATCTTGGAGTGGTGAGATACTCGTAAGCTTTGAAACAACTGGTGGCGGGGTTCGATTCCGTTCAGGGAGTTGCACAGCGCGAAGGTTTCTCTGGCAAGGGCAGCCCGCATCGTTGCTGCAGCCGGATAAAAACCGGCAGCAAGGTCGCCGCCGGTTCCTCAACGCGAAGCTTAAAAGTTTCTTTGGAAGCGCACGACACCACCGAAGGCGTCCTCGTGTCCGCGAAACCCGCGAAAAGCGGTGTAGTCGAGTTCCGGCGTGATCTTGAAGCCCGGCACGACCTCGTATGCAACGTTGAGCGCCGCGTTCCAGGTACCGTCCTCTTCGAAGTCGATCTGCGTGTTTATCGTCGCCTTCTCGCTGATCTTGGCGGAGAAGCCGCCCCACATCGCCCATTCGCCGTACCAGCTTCCATAATAATTCGGCCGGCTCGGGTCGGATTGGTAGGCAGCCATGACGAACAGGGAGAACGCGTCGGTGACGTCGAGGTTGACGCGCGCCTTGAAGGCCCAGGCATCATAGCGCGTGTCATAGGCCGCCATGCCGAAAAGCGTCATCCGGTCCGCTTCGTATTTCACCCCGCCGAGGAGGTGGGGAATGCTGTCGGCCCGTAGGTCAAACCACTCGCGGCTTGCCACGCCGGACGCGTCGACCGCCTCCAGTTCCCAGGAGCCATTGCCTTCCTCTGCGCCCACCATGGCGGAAAAGCCGTTGCCGAAGTCGTGGGTATAGCTCGCCTGCATCGTGCGGTCGCCCGAGTAGTAAATGACGTCGTCGTAGATGACGTTGCCGGCACCCCAGGTCCAGTTGGCAAAGAGCGAATCGGCGATGCCGACCGAGAAGCCGGCAAGCTCGATAAGCGCTTCCGAAATGTAGATGCGCTCGCCAGATGCCTTGTGCTCGAAGCGCGTCTCCAGATAGGAGCGCAGCGTACCGAACTCGGTTTCATTGCGAGCGTCGAAGCGCAGTGTCGCCCGCGCCTTGCCGGGCAAGCCATCGAGCGAGCCGCCCCAGTAGACATCGTCGCCGGCCGCAACCTCGTGGCGCAGGTAGCCGCTGATCTTCAGGCAGGTTTCGGTGCCCGGAACATAGAAGAAACCGTTGCCATAGGCATCGCAGACGCGGACATATTCGACCGGTTCCGCGTCTGCAGCCGTTGCCGCTTGGGTGGCGGCCATCAGGCAGAGCGCCGCTGCGGCACCTTTCAGGAGGAGAAGTGCCGTAGCACTGGTTGGTTTGTACATATCGAGTTCGTTCCCTTGTCGGTTCTTGAAAATTGGCAAAGCTTCGCCGGCTCCGTCCGTGGCGTGCGGGACAAGCGGGTGCTGAGCGGGTCTGTATGGAATGAGAGAAAAAAGGGCCGGTATCGTTTGCGATACCGGCCAGTCGGGGGTTACCCGCGCGGCGGCCAGACTTCGCCGGCAAGGCCGGTTTTCGGTTCACCGAGAAGCGGCGTCTTCAGGGCGCGGATGCCGTCGATGCTGATCAGCCAGATGATGTTGCGGTCGTATTCGGTAAAGACCGCGAAGCTGGCGTTTTCATAGGTGTATTCGGGCATTTCCTCAGGCTTGGGGAAGCGCGGCACGTAGTAGCCGGCGATCTTCGGATCCTTCGGGTCCTTGACGTCGAAGATCTGCAGGCCGGCATTGTAGAAGGCATAGGGCAGGATGCCGTCGCGGCTGTGACCCGGCTGGTGGGTCGTGCCGGAACGCTTCGGACCGAAGCTGCCGCGCCGCTGGCAATAGTCGGTGAATTCGGCCTCTGCCGGGGGTGTCGGACGCGGGAAGGTGGCGACGACCTTCGGGTCCTTCGGATCCTTGGCGTCGATGACCAGCACGTCCTTGTAGGGCTCGTAGCAGTTGGAGTTCATCGGGTAGCCGTTGGCAAAGACATAGCCGGTGCGCTCGTACTGGCTGGTATCGGCATTGTCGAATTCGGTACCGGCAAAGCTTGGCGGGATGCTCAGATGACCCATCATTTCCGGCGTGCCGGGATTGGTGAGATCGAAGGTGTAGAAGCCGAGGCCGCCCATCGCGCCGAAGCCGATCTTGCCACCTTTTTCCACCGGCTTCGGCAGGAACAGCGGCATGCGCGAGCCCATCCAAGACGTGCGGTTGCCGGCGCGCGGGTTCATCAGGTAGGCGTCCTCGCTTGCCTTGTCGCCGACGACCTGTCCGGGAACGGTGACCTGGCTGACGAAAAGAGGATTGGCCGGGTCCGTCATGTCCCAAGCCTGGTAGCCCGGCGAATGCAGGTAGTCCGGATACTCGGTCAATGCGTAGCTGTCGTCGGGCGCCGACGAGAGGTACATGTACTTGCCGCCAAACCAGGCGGGTGCGTCGAGCGAACCGGAGCCCTGCTGCTTGCCGATGGGCGCGTCCGGGTTGTTGATGTCGGTCGTGCGGGTGGCGATCAGCGTCCAGTCACTCGGCAGCGGCCCGTTCATCTCGTAGACCTTGAAGCCCTTGAGCGAATTGTAGTGGCGTAGCGTCTCGACGATGTCGGGCTGGGTGCGCTTGTTGTCGAGAATGCCGAAGCGGCCGATCTCGTAGGAGGCTACGACGACGTTTTTCTGGAGCTTTTCACTCCAGGCAATCGTCATACCGCCGAAATAGTCCTGGACCGTCTTGGCGTCCCAGTCTTCGCTTGAACCGTCCTGTCCCCAGACGCCGCCCTTGGAATAGACGACCTTGGCCTTGGCCGGGTCGGTGATGTCGAGCACGCGCATGTAGTCGCGGTCATGCAGGTACATGTAGCGCTTGCCGTCAAAATCCGCGACGTCGGGCCAGGCATGCCAGGGCGACGTGATGTGCGGGTAGAAGGCGATTTCCTCGACGTTGCTCTTGTAGGTTTTGTCGTCCCAATGGGTGAGCTGGCCGGGGAAGTTCGGCGATGCGCCGAGTGCTGTGGCGCGCGGCGCGTTGAACTTGCCCGTCGCCGGATCCATGCCGTAGTCCTTGCCCGGCGTCAGCGCCGGCGGCTGCTTGTCGTAGGTCAGTTCCGACCAGCGCTTGAGGTGGGGATCCTGGATGTTGATCTCCGTCGGTACTTCCTTTTCCCAACCCGCGGCAAGCGCAGTGCCCGCGGCCAGACACAAAATTGAGCACGTGATGATCAGCCTTCTCGGCATGTTGGTCTCCTCCTGGAATATCGGTGAACGGACGCGTCCAAGGCTGGCAGCGGCGCAAGCAAACGACAGCTCGGCGGCGAACACACCCCTGTGTCGCGTTCCGAATTCTTCTTTCGTCGTGTCAGTTGATCGCGAAGGCCTCCTCATGCCCGCGCAAATCACGCCGCTTCCGTTTGCTTAGGCGCCATGAAACAGGGTCGCTTTCCCCATAACAATCGCCTTAATCAGCATTAATTCATGCGGATTTCTTATGAGTTCCCGGGCGTGTTGATGGTTTGCGGGATGCAGATGACGCAACTTCCCCTTCCTCGACGGCGTAGACTTCGAGCGGATAGCCGAAATGCTCGTCCATCAGGATCCGAGCGCGTTCGGCGTTGCGGTCGAGTACGGCCTCCATCAGCTCGGTGTGCGGACCGATGGATTGCGCCTTATGCAGCGCGGCCATGGCCTCCGCGTAGCCGGTCGTCTCTCCGTGCGCCGCGCGCAGAACAGGGGCGAAGGCGAGGAACCGGTAGTGGCGTTGGAGCTGGTCGGAGATGGTCGAGCGGAAGTGCATCAGCCAACTCGATTGCGCAGCGCTCAAGAGGGCGGCGTGAAATGCCTCGTGCCGTTCCATCCAGGTATCCACGGCAAGGTCGGAAGAATCCTCGACGATCGTCTTGCAGCGAGACAGACGGTAGTGCGCCGTGACGATCGCCGATTCCCATTCCGAGCCGCCGCGCTCCATGGCTTCCAGCAACAGAGGGATTTCGACGACTGCGCGGGCTTTTGTCAGATCCTCCAGCCCCTTGCGCGACACGGGTGCGACGGTGAAGCCGCGGTTGGAGATCGCCACCACCAGCCGCTCGGCCTCCAGCCGCGACAGCGCCTCTCGAAGAGGCGTCCGCCCGACATCATAGGTCTTGCTCAGAAGGTCGGGCCGCAACGGCGCCCCCGGTTGCAGGCGGGCCATGAGGATCTCGTTTCGCAAAATCCTGTAGGCGGCCTCTGTTTTTGTGCTGTTTTCCTGCTCGTCGACCAAAGGCACCTCCAAAATTCACCGCCCGAATGTTCGGTAATCATATATGCGAGAATAATATATGATAATCGCCAATTGCTATAATTGTATACTATATCGTTGACTTTGCCGTTGGGCTGCGCTTCCTCATCGCTCGTGCTGTCACTGCGACAGCTGGAGGAGGAACCCATGGCCAACACAAAATCGAAACTCATCACAGGCCTGATGGCGGCGGGCCTGGTGCTTGCCGGCATCGGTTCGGCGGCTGCCGATCCGATCCGCATCGGCATCGCCAATTTCGGCGAACACCCACCGCTCAACGCCGCCATCGCCGGCTTCAAGGCGGCGCTCGCCGAAAACGGCTTCGTCGAGGGCAAGGACGTCGTCTACACGGAGAGCCACACCAATTTCGACGCCTCGCTGGTGCCGCAGATGATCGCCAAGCTGCAGGCCGAACAGCCAAAGCTCGTCTACACCGTCACCACCCCGGTTTCGCAGATCGCCAAGAAGGCGCTCGCAGGCTCCGGCATCCCGGTGATCTTCACGGCCGTGACCGATCCGGTCGCCGCCAAGCTCGTCCCGTCCAAGGAAAGCGGCGACGACGGCATCACTGGGGCGACCGACAGCCAGGACATGGCGGCCGTGCTCGCGTTTACCAAGAAGCTTCTGCCGAACGCCAAGCGCCTCGGTCTGCCTTACAATCCGGGCGAAGCCAACGACGTTGCGCTGCTTGAAGCGGTGCGCAAAATTGCGCCTGAGCAGGGCTTTGAAGTCGTCGAAGTCGGCGTCGACAACCTCAACGACATCCAGCAGCGCATCACCTCGCTCTCCGGTAAGGTCGACGTCATCTATGGCCCGACCTCCAACATGATCCAGCCGGCGATCGCGGCGGTCGCGTCGGCCGCGCGCCAGGCGGGCATCCCGGTCGTCAATGCCGTCGATACTGCCGTACAGGAGGGTTTCGTGCCGGCAAGCTTTGCCGTCAACTACGAGCAGGTCGGCAAGAATGCCGGCAAGATTGCGGCTGAACTCTTGAAGGGCAAGGACCCGAAGTCCATTGCTCCTGTTTTCCCTGCCTATGAGGACCACCAGGCACTGATCTCGAAGAAGGCGATGGCCGCCTTCGGCGTCGAGATCCCGGATTCGCTCGCCGACTGCAACTGCATCGTCGAGTAATCCGACGCCAGCAACGGCGGCGGCCACGACGCCGCCGTCCATGAGCGCGCCCCGCGCGCCCTGTCCATTCGTATTTACATGAATTCCGGAAGCAAGGCTGCGGAGGCGGCCTCTACGGAATTGCTCAGAGGAGGAACGGATGCTCGAAATCCGATCTGCACGAAAGGTCTTCTACAAGGGGCAGCCCGACGAGAAGATCGCCCTCAACGATCTCAGCCTGACGCTTCCGACCGGCAACTTCGCCATCGTCATCGGATCGAACGGCGCCGGCAAGAGCAGCATGCTCAATGCCATTTCCGGCGCGCTCATGCTCGATTCAGGCAAGATCCTCATCAACGGCGACGATGTGACGGCACTGCCCGTGCACAAACGTGCGACACGGGTGGCCCGGGTCTTCCAGGATCCGATGAAAGGCACCGCCGCCTCGATGACGGTTGCGGAAAACATGCTGCTTGCCGAATTGCGCGGCAAGAAACTCGGCCTTGGCCGAGGCCTCAATGCCAGGCGGCTCGCGAGCTACCGCGAACGCCTCGCGGCGCTGAACCTTGGGCTGGAAAATCGGCTGGACACGCGCGTCGAACTGCTCTCCGGCGGCCAGCGCCAATCGCTTTCGCTGATCATGGCGACCTGCGACCAGCCGGATCTGCTGCTCCTCGACGAGCACACCGCAGCCCTCGATCCCCGCACGGCTGACATCGTCATGCAGGCGACGGTACGCGCGGTCGAAGCCTTCAATCTCACCACCCTGATGGTGACGCACAACATGCAGCACGCTGTCGATTTCGGCCATAGCGTGGTGATGCTCGATGCCGGCCAGATCCGGCTCGAGATCACCGGCGCGGAAAAGGCCGAGGTCACGATCCCGAAACTCATCGGTCACTTCGGCATGAAGACCGACCGGATGCTGCTCGCAAGCTGAGACGGACATGGAAACGGTTTCTACGATATTTTCGAACTTCATCACGCTCGTCCCGGTCACGCTGGCGCAGAGCCTCATCCTTTCCTTCATCGTTCTCGGCATCATGCTGCCGTTCCGCACACTGAATTTTCCGGACCTGACGAGCGAGGGCGCATTCCCGCTCGGCGGCTGCGTCTGCGCGCTGTCGCTCGCCGGTGGCGCACCCGGTTGGCTGGCGATCCTCGTTGCGATGGCCGCAGGCTTCCTGGCGGGTAGCTGCACGGCCTTCGTGCATCTGCGCTTCCGCATCCACACGCTGCTTGCCGGCATTCTGATGATGACGATGCTCTACTCGATCAATCTGCGGCTGATGGGCAAGTCCAACCTCTCGGTGTACGGCACGCCAACCATTTTCGATGGCGTACCCTTTGCCGAGCCGGGTT
Source organism: Ensifer sp. EB106-05-01-XG146 (assembly GCF_058791875.1). Lineage (NCBI taxonomy): Bacteria > Pseudomonadati > Pseudomonadota > Alphaproteobacteria > Hyphomicrobiales > Rhizobiaceae > Ensifer > Ensifer sp. EB106-05-01-XG146. The sequence continues at coordinate 933,348 of NZ_JBYTDX010000003.1, read as the reverse complement.
TCCCGGTCGCGAAGATCGTCGTTGCAGGACTGCTCGGCATTGCCGTCTATTGCCTTTTGAACCTCTATTTCCGGACCGAACGCGGAACGGCCATGCGCGCCGTCGGCTCCAACCCGGATATGGCGGAAGCGCAGGGGATCAGCATCTGGGCCTTCACCATCGGCGGGGTCGGTCTAGCCGGTGCCTTCTCGGCCACCAGCGGCGCGCTCATGGTGCAGTCGCAGGGGTTTGCGGACGTCAACATGGGCATCGGTACGCTGATCAACGGTCTTGCGGCGCTGATGATCGGCGAAGCCATTGTCGGCAAGCAGACGATCCGGCGCCAGCTTGCGGCACCCTTCGTCGGAGCCATCGTCTACTACCAGCTTGTCTCGCTCTGCCTTGCCGCCGGCATGCCGCCGACCGACCTGAAACTTGCCACCGGCCTCTTCGTGCTCGCCATGCTGGCGCTCCCAACCCTCAAGCGCGCCCGCGGCCCCATGCCGGCCCGCGAAACCGTCCGTGAATAGAAGGACTGCCCCATGAACATCGATATCCATGCTGTCGAGGCGCTCGACCGCGACGACCCGCTCGCGGCCTTCAAGAAGCGCTTTGATTTGCCCGAAGGCGTCACCTATCTCGACGGCAATTCGCTCGGCGCGGCGCTCTTTGCCTCCTATGCCGAAATCGAGAAGGCCGCGAAACTCGAATGGGGCCGCGACCTCATTCGCAGCTGGAACACGGCTGGCTGGTTCGCCCTGCCGCTGACGCTCGGCGACCGCGTCGGCCGCCTCATTGGCGCAGCACCCGGCCAGACGGCCGTGACCGACCACACCTCGGCCAATGTCTACAAGGCGCTGCACGCCGCACTCGGCCTCAATGCGGAGCGCAAGGTCATTGTCGCGGAAAGCGAGAGCTTCCCGACCGATCTTTACATGGCTGAGGGCGTGATTGCGACGCGGCCCGGTACCGTCCTGCGGCTTGAGGGCGTCGATGGCCCGCGGATCGAAGACGTGATCGACGAGAGCGTCGCCGTGGTGCTCGTCAATCACGTCAACTACAAGACCGGCGCTCTGCGCGATATGGCGGCGCTGACCAAGCGCGCGCACGATGTGGGTGCGCTCGTCGTCTGGGATCTCTGCCATTCGGCCGGTGCGCTGCCGGTGGAACTCGATCGCTGCAACGTCGATTTCGCCGTCGGTTGCACCTACAAGTATCTGAATGGTGGCCCCGGTGCGCCAGCCTTTATCTATGTCGCCAGGCGCCATCAGGAAAAGGCCAGCCAACCGCTCAGTGGCTGGTGGGGCCACGCCCGTCCATTCGCTTTCGAGCGCAATTACGACGGCGGCGCGGGCATCTTGCGCTTCCTCTCCGGCACGCAGCCAATCCTGTCGCTGCGCACGCTTTCGGCCGCGCTCGATCTTTGGGATGAAGTGGACATGACGGCCATCCGCCGGAAGAGCATCGCACTCACCGACCTCTTCATAAAGCTCGTCGAAGCGCGTTGCGGCGCGCATGGCCTGAAGCTGGTCGGTCCAAGCGACGGCACGGTGCGCGGCAGCCAGGTCTCCTTCGAGCACGAGGGGGCCTATGAAATCATGCAGGCTCTGATCGAGCGGGGCGTCATCGGTGACTTCCGCGCCCCGGCCACCATCCGTTTCGGTTTCACACCGCTCTATACGAGTTTTAAGGATGTGTGGAACGCCGTGGACGTGCTGCATGACGTGATGGAGACTGGCGCTTGGCGCGACGCCCGCTTTGCTGTCCGTAGCGCCGTGACCTGATCGCGATCGCTTGTGAAAAATGGAAAAGCGCTTTCTCTGTCCGGGAAGGCGCTTTTTTTCGTTTGTGCTGGCTCGAGACTTATCACATCTCGATATCAATTCATTCAACCTATGTGGATTGTTATATTAGACCGCTGATTGCATCCATTACCGGAACAGGAAGGCGCAGCCTCTGAAGGAATGGCGAAAAGGCAATCTCATGGCTCAGGATACGCATGCTCAGCTCTATATCGGCGGCAAATGGAGGGCGACCTCTGAGGCGCTCGCCGTCATCAACCCCGCCAATGAGGATGTCATCGGCAAGGTGGCGGTCGCCCGCGAGACGGATCTCGCCGATGCAACAGACGCTGCCTGGCAGGGCTTTCAGGTCTGGAGCCGGAAATCGCCGGCTGCCCGCGCGGCGATCATCCTGAAGGCGGCCCAGCTTATGCGCGAGCGCTCAGAGGAGATCGCGCGTTCGATCACGCTCGAAAACGGCAAGCCGCTTTCCGAGGCGCGGTCCGAGGTCATTCGCGGTTGCGAATTCTTCGAATGGGACGCCGGCGAATGCGTGCGTCTCTACGGCCGGGTTATCCCGAGCGCGCCGGGCATCCGCTACATCGTGCTGCAGGAACCGATCGGCCCGGTCGCGGCGTTCTCGCCCTGGAACTTCCCGATGAGCCAGCCCGCCCGCAAGATCGGCGGCGCACTTGCGGCCGGCTGCTCCATCATCATGAAGGCGTCCGAGGAGACGCCAACGGGCGTCGTGCACATAGCGCGGGCGTTCCACGATGCAGGCCTTCCTGCCGGTGTGCTCAACCTCGTCTTCGGCCACCCCGCCGAAATCTCAGGCTATCTCATCCCTCAGGACCGGATCCGCATGGTCGCCTTCACCGGCTCGACCGTCATCGGAAAGCACCTGACGACGCTCGCTTCGCAAGTGATGAAACCGGCGCTGATGGAACTTGGCGGCCACGCGCCCGTCATCGTCTGCGAGGATGCCGATCCGGTTGCGGCCGGCATTGCCTGCGCCACCCGCAAGTATCGCAATTCCGGCCAGGTCTGCACCTCGCCGACGCGCTTCTTCGTGCACGAAACGCTCTACAGGCGCTTCACCGACGCCTTCGTGGAGAAGGCGCGTTCGATCAAGGTCGGTGACGGCCTCGACGCAGGGACGCAGATGGGCCCGGTGGCCAACGATCGCCGCATCGCTGCCCTCCAGGAGCTTGTCGACGATGCACGCGCAAAGGGCGCCCGCATCCTGTGCGGCGGCGGACGTCTGGACGGCAAGGGCTACTTCTTCGCGCCGACCGCGATTGCCGATCTGCCGGATGATGCCCGCGCGCTCAGCGAAGAGCCCTTCGGCCCGCTCGCGCTGATCAATCCGGTTGCCTCGATCGACGAAGCGCTTACGAAAGCGAATGCGCTTCCGTTTGGTCTTGCCGCCTATGGCTTCACCAACTCGGCCGCCAACATCGACCGCCTGATGCAGGGCATCGAGGCCGGCAATCTTTCGATCAACACGCTCGAGGCCTCCGTCGCCGAAACGCCGTTCGGTGGCGTCAAGGAAAGCGGCCTTGGCCGCGAGGGTGGCGCGGAGGGCCTGCATCACTACACCGTCGTCAAGAACGTCTCGCTGCGCACCGCCTGACGGCATCGCGCGCCGCAATGAATGGATGATCAGGCCGAAACCGCTGTCTGGGTGGTTTCGGCCTTCTTGCGTTCCATCAGCCGACAACCGGGACCATGTCGCGCAGCACCTTGCGCAGCAGTGTGCGCACCGCGAGCGTCGCGGGGGAGGGCGTGCGTTCGCGCGCCGTGATGACAGAGACATCGCGGGCAATCGACGGCTCGACCAACGGGCGGGCTGAGATCTTCCGACCGTTGAGGCCGGTAAAGGCATAGGTCGGCAGGATGGCAACCCCCGCCTCCCGCTCGACGAGCGAAAGGGCCGTGTTGATCTGGTGCACTTCGAGAGAAGGGCGCAGTGGCACGCCGGCGCTTTCGAAGCCGACCTCGGTCAGAAGACGGATATTGCTTTCGCGCGTCAGCGTGATGATCGGTTGGTCGGAAAGCGCGGACCAGGCCACTTCGGCCTTCGTGCAGATGGCGTGGCCCTCGGGCGCAAAAACCATCAGCTGGTCGCGCAGCACGCGTTGGATCTCAAGGCCGTCCTCGTCGCTGGCAAAGGTGCCGACGCCGAGGTCGCAGAGGCCACTGCGCACCCGGGGCGCGATCATGTCCGTCACGACGTCCTCGATCCTGAGTTTGAGGTTCGGATGGCTTTGAGCGACTTCCTGCAGCAGGCGCGGCAGCACGGTTGCGCCAAGGAAGGGCGGGGCGGCGATGCGCACCAGGCCCGTTCTCAGTTGCCCGAGATCGTGCACCGCATCGACGGCGCGCTCGATTTCCGCAAGGCCGGGCAGCGCGGCCGCCGCAAAGACCCGACCGGCCTCGGTCAGTTCGACGCGTCGGGTCGTGCGGTCGAAGAGCCGCGCGCCGAGCAGCGCCTCGAGGTCGCGGATCGCATGCGAGATGCCGGCCTGGCTGGTGCGCAAGCGTTCGGCGGCGCGGGAGAAGTTGCCGAGTTCGACCACGGCCTGAAAACACTTGATCTGACGGAGATTGAGCATCGCGGGATCCATACTGATTTCGGCATGAATATATACAGACTATGTGTCTTAATGAATAAAAAAATCCTGCGCTAAATGCGCCGAGAGAGACCGGAGCGGTTGCTTCACGCGCCACCGGACGGACATGCGACAGGGAGCGTCATGAAATACCAGCGTAAAGATGCAAAGGCCCATTCCCGTGCCACGATGCGCGGCATCTGGGCGGCGGCGAACACGCCGTTTACGGCCGATGGCGCCATCGACGAAGAGGGCTACCGCCGCAATGTCGAGCATTGGATTTCCGATCTCGGTATCGACGGCCTCTTCATTGCCGGCAAGCAGGGTGAGTTCTTCTCCATGTCGGTCGACGAGCGCAAGCGGATGTTCGATCTATCGGTGGAAGCGGCCGGAGGACGGGCGCAGACGATCATGTCCTGCTCCGACCAGAACATGGATGTGGTGATCGATCTTGCCCGTCATGCGCAGGCCTGCGGCGCCGACTACATCGTCGTGCATGCGCCGATCCTGCATTTCTTCAAGCAGCAGGACGAAACGCTGCTGCGCTACTATGAGGCCATCGCCTCAAAGGTGGATATCGGCATGGCGCTGTGGTCGCATCCCGACAGCGGCTATCTGATGAGCCCGGAACTGTGCAACCGGCTTGCCGACATCGAGACGGTGGTAGCGATCAAGTATTCGGTGCCGCGCGCCATGTACAAGGCGCTGACGGCGCTCGCCGGCGACCGCATCCTCGTCTCGACCGCTTCGGAAGAGGAATGGCTGGATAACGTCTTGGAACTCGGTTGGCAGCTTTATCTCTGCTCGTCGCCACCCTACACGCTCCAGACCAAGGCCGACCGGCGCATGGCCGAGTACACAGCACTCGCCTTTGCCGGAAAGGCCGAGGAGAGCCGCGCCGTCAGCGCGAGCCTGCAAGGGGTGCGTGACGCCTTCCGCAAGTCCAAGCCCGCGGAAAAGCCCCATGCGCACCAGAAGTACTGGCAGGAACTGCTTGGCCAAGTGGGGGGAGCCGTCCGCCAGCCACTGCTGGAGCTGACGGATGCGGAAAAGAGACTGACCAGAGCCGCCTTCGAGGAATGCGGCCTGAAACTGCGCTGAACGGGACAGGGAGGAATATCGATGACGAAGCTCAAGGCGTTCAATCTGCAAAAGTGGATCGACGAGCACAAGCACCTGCTGAAGCCGCCGGTCGGCAACCAACAGATCTGGAAAGACGCCGACCTCATGGTGACGATAGTCGGTGGCCCCAACAAGCGCACCGACTATCACGACGATCCCGTCGAGGAGTTCTTCTACCAGCTAAAGGGCGACATGGTGCTGAAGCTCTATGACGGCAAGGAATTCTACGACGTGCCGATCCGGGAGGGCGACATCTTCCTGCTGCCGCCGCATGTGCGCCACTCGCCGCAGCGGCCGATGGAGGGATCGATCGGCCTTGTGATCGAGCCCACGCGGCCTGAGGGCCTGCTCGACGCTGTCGAATGGTACTGCTTCGAATGCACGGAGCTTGTGCACCGCGCGGAGGTAGACCTCGAATCCATCGTCGACGATCTGCCGCCGATCTATCAGGCCTTCTACGCGGACGAAAAGCTGCGCACGTGCCCGAAATGCGGAACCGTGCACCCCGGCAAGACCCCGCCCGAGGGCTGGGTGACGCTCTGAACCCGGCAGCCAACCAGCAAAGGATCGTCATGTCGAAAGTCGAAGCCATCTGCCTCGTGGGCTGGGGCGCCATCGGACAGCGGGTGGCAGCACTTCTTAAGGCGCGGGCCGCGAACGCCCGGATTGTCGGGATCGCCGTGCGCGATCCCAGGGAAATCGAAGCGACCATGCCGGAAGGGGCGGTTCATGTTGCCGGTCCAGAAGCGCTGACGGCGACCGGCGCGACGTTGGTCGTCGAGGCGGCGAGCCGCGAAAGCGTCCAGCCCTTCGCCCGGGCGGCATTGGCGGCGGGCATGGATTTCGCGGTGTCCTCGACCTCGGCCCTGGTGGATGCCACCGTGCTCGACGAACTCGTGGAACTTGCGCGGCGGAACGGTTGCAAGCTTATCATACCGCCGGGCGCGCTCGGCGGCATCGATGCGCTCTCGGCGGCCTCACGGTTGGGTCTGGACAGCGTGGAGCACATCATCACCAAGCCCGCGAGGGCCTGGTTTGGGACGCCCGCCGAAGAGTGCTGTCGCCTAGGCGAACTTCAGGAAGCGGAAGCTTTCTTTGCAGGATCGGCCGCTGAGGCGGCGACGGCCTTTCCGCAAAATGCCAATGTGGCGGCGACCATCTCCCTTGCCGGCATCGGTATGGAACATACGCGTGTGCAGCTCGTCGCCGATCCCAAAGCAGTGGAAAACACGCACAGCATTATCGCCCGCGGCGCCTTCGGCACACTCGAAATCCGCCTTCAGAACCGCCCGCTCGCAACCAATCCGAAATCCTCGGAGATGACGGCACTGAACCTCGTTCGCCTGATCGAGAACAGGACAAGCGCGCTTGTCCTTTAGTCGGTAGCTGCCGCTCGACTGCTCGGCCATTGCCGTTCCGGGCAGATCTTTGTGCTGCCGGCAACCGCATGCGCCGCTTTATCCGTTGGCTCTATCGAAACCACCTTTGGCATCGTCGGTGAAACACGCGTGCGGTGGTGCTTGAACGCCCAGACGTTGCGGGGGCAGTCGCTCCGACGCGGGTTTTCACGCTCTTCCTAGCAAGCCGTCGGCCGATCCAGGAGAGGTAGGAGGTGGTTTTTCCTGCTGTCAACGGGGGATAAGCGGGACAGAATCGCATTGCGCGAAAGCTACGCGATACAGTGATGCGCGCCAATGTGCCTGCTGCCGAACGAAGGCTGGATCAACTTCTTGCCCGCCAGGCTCGTCTCGAAGGAGAGCGAGATGGTCACCGCGAAGTTCGAACCCCGGCAAAACGTCTAGAACGCGGGTTGATGCCGCAGAGGAAGTAACGATGGCCGGCGAGCGACGTAAGCCTGCGAGTGGCTCGATGCCTGTCTTTGTGAAGCTCGTTTCGGGAACAAGAGCGAAGCGCGGCCGTTCTACGGTCAGACCTGCCTCATCGAGCCCGCACTTGGAGCAACGGCCGAAGGGAAGAGATCTGACAGTGGCGTCAGCGCAATCGCGCCCCTACCCGAAGGGACGCAGCGCGCTGCAGCACACTGCCACACCCACAGTGAAAATACGCCCGTTTCTCGCACGACCTTCGGGCAAGGTCCGCTTGCGAGACGAATGCGTTGCGATAGAGTTGCTCTGCGATTCGTCGCCTGGAGGAAAGATGCGTCAGCAGACAAAGCCGTTTATCGTTGAGATCAAGCAGTCCCGAAAGCTTAAACCCAACGGCGAAAAACTATCGATCTGGGGGAAACTGGATTTGAGCGTTGCCGAAGAGCACGTGGCATCCGAGAACCCAGTAGAGGCACCGGCCGCCATCGAAAGCGGCGACCGGCTCTAGCGCGCGATCGGCGCAAACCCTCAAAGAGCCATCTCAAACATCCGTCGTGTCCGGTTGCAGTTCATGAAGAGAGGCGGTCGCGCGCTCTTCTGGAGCGGCCCATGGATGATTGCCCGCTTGTCGTCGTCCAGCGCCTTGCGCCAGAATTGAAGACAGGAAGTGTGAGCGGGCCGCGGTTCGCGTTCAGGCGCTATAGCAAGGTCGTCGCCTTCCGCCGAGCCGATAACAGGCGCGTTTTTGCGGCGCTTAATGGTATCGAAAGCTTCTGGCTGTATCGAAGCCCTATGCTTGGGGGTGGGTTTCGAAGTCGTGCTTTGGCGGTATTTCTGCTTCTGTTGATGCTGACGCACCTGGGCGTTGGATCGACCCACGCTGGTGATTCCAGCAACATTCGCAATTCCTGCTGGGCATCCGGCCGCATCTCAGAGAACGTGATCACCATAGCTTTGGCAGCCGAGCGGTGGTCCTGTGATGACCGGAAATTCTCGATTGATTCCGAGCGAGTGCTGCTTCGCTTCGATCTCAGGCCGGGCGATAGCCCTCCTCGATACTTTCTCTCCAGGCGGAGCGCACTTGAGGCGGTGCATCTCCTTGCAATCGACCAGGACGGCGCGGTGCGGCAAGCCTCCGTTTCTGCAGCAGCGTTGCCCAGCTCAATGGCCGGTGGGTATTTCAAGGCTCCCCTGCCTGTAGTGACAGATGCGACGCGGCAAGTCGTCGTCGCAATCGATTTGCCTAGCCATCGGATGACACTGGAGCGAGCATATCTGGCACCAGTGGATGTCGCAGTCGATAGCATCGACGATATGCAACTCCTGACGTTCGTCGCAGGCCTAGCTGGCATGCTCGCCATGCTTCTGATCTTCAATGCGGCGTTCTATCGGATCCTGCGCGAACCTTTTGTTCTCTGGCACTCGGCTTTGACGCTGTCGTTGCTGATGACCATTATGACCTCATCAAGTTTGTCAGTCGTATTTTTCGACCCGCCGGCCATGACTTTGAGCTGGATGACCACCTTGCTCTTCGGGATGACGGTCGCATCAGGAGCGATGTTTACGTACAGCTTCATCGAACCTGGACTGATGCATCCTGCACTACGGCGTCTGCTACCCTATTGTGCGGCATCGGCATTGTTCCTGAGTGCGTTTCACGCGGCATTCCCGTTCGTTGCGCGGCCAATACAATCGACCGCGTACACGGCTGCGTTTGCACCGATCCTCATCATTTTCATACTGTCGATGATCGACGCATTGCGCCGCGGGAGTCGTGCGGCAAAATTTCAGGCAGTCGGATACACGCCAATGATCGCGGTCGGATTGATCCGTCTGGTGACGGGCGTCGTACCCTGGTTCGAAAGTATCGACGCCACGCTCGCGTTTTATGCTGGCTGTCTATTCGAAGCCCTCTTCACCACGCTCGGCGTAGCTGATCGCTTCGTGACCATGAAGCGGGAGCGAGATCGCGCACGCATCGAAGCCGATCTGCTTGAACGGCTTTCCGAAACGGACCCATTGACGGGATTGCTCAATCGTCGAGCTATTGAGGGACAGTTCGCGCAGCTTCGAGCTGATGGCTTTGCAACATTGGCGGTCATTGACCTTGATCATTTCAAGTCAATCAATGACGTAAACGGACATGCCGTTGGAGATGCCGTGCTCAAAGCTGTAGCCAATGCTTTCCAGACAGGGCCGGACGTGCGGGCATACCGTCTTGGCGGTGAAGAATTTGTACTTCTCTTGCGCGGCAATGATGCCGCCACCCTGGCCGAACGCCGGCGACAGGCAATTCCGGGAATTGTCGCCAGTACCGTTCCGGGTCTCGAGCGACCTGTAACCGCCAGCATGGGAGTGGCGGATACCTTCGGCGATGAAGGTTTTGAGAAACTCTATGAACGGGCCGACAAGCTCCTCTACGAAGCAAAGAGTGCGGGCCGAAATCGAACTCGGAGCACCATCAAGGCAGAGACGGATCTGGAAATCTTTGTGAAAGAACAGGCCTTCGCCAACTAGAGCACTCACAGTGCTGAATGAACGGGGGCCGAGGTTGGTTGCGGGCTTGGCCATGTCTCCTTCTTTCGGGCCGAAGTGGTTCCGGCCCAGTGCCGAACCGGCGGAAGACGGCCGCTTCAATGTTCGGGCTCGGCCGGACAGGCGGAGACGATCTGCGGGCATACGAGGCAGTGCCCTGCGAAAGGCAAGCGGGTCCGCTCCGCGCGGCGACGGATGCCGGCCGCCACGCGGCGCAAATGCGGCCTTATAGCGGACGACCGACGTTTTAGATCGCAGCAAAACCGAAGGACGAGCCGTGACATTTGCGTCAGCACCGCAGAGAAGGTAGGGGTGCACCCCTATTGCAGCGATCGCGGCCGCGACCACTGCAAGATCCGAAAAACCATGCAAGGCAGACCATGAGCGACCAGAACGACGACTACGTGTACGACGATGTAACGGGTGAGTGGCGGCCAGCCTCCGAACTTGCTGCCGAGAAAGCAAGAGCCGCCGAGGTTCGCGATGCGTCAGGGACCGTCCTTGCAGATGGCGACTCAGTCGTTTTGATCAAGGATCTCAAGGTAAAGGGTGCCGGGCAAACGCTGAAGCAGGGAACGGTGATCAAGTCGATCCGGCTAACTGATAATCCTGAAGAAATCGATTGCCGCCATGAGGCGATCAAAGGTCTTGTTCTACGCACTGAGTTTGTTCGCAAACGCTAGACGTTCGAAGCGTAACAGGTGATCGGCAGTCCTGAAGCGGCGCCGACGTCTTCGGAAGCGCTCAGCTTGAGGGCCGAGGAGTTGTCGCCGCTTAGCCCAGCGGTTTGGTCGGCGTTCTCGGCCGTTGTAATGCCGACTCGCACTTCCAACGCATAGCGACAACGGAGCGCGACTAAGCGGATTGCGGCCCATGAGCTCGCAGTCGCGCTGGATGGCAGCCTGGTCCCAGGCTGCGGCCATCCGCTAGCTGCTTCTCTTGCCGCGCAACGGGAGGGCCGCCCTTTCGCCTACGGGAATACGAGGGCTGCACCATCCCGGCTCGACCCTTCCGGCTCGACCCATGGCGAGTGCGTCTAGCTATGGACCGCCGCGACCAGGCGGCGGCAGGCCTCCACGAGGTTCGGTTGCTGAAGCAGGGCGCCGCCGATCAGATACATGACGTCGTTGCCGTAGGCCTCACGCATCTCGGGAACGCGCTCGAAGGTCATGCCGCCACCGGGTGCAGCGACGATCGCCTTCGGCCCCCTCATGTCGGCCGCGCAGGCCCGAGCAATCGACAGGCATTCCTCTCGCGTGAAACCGAAGCGGCCTCCGAAGTTCGGGTAGATCACCGCATCCGCGCCCATCAGGCGATGCAGCGTGCCGAAGAACGAACGGTGCGAGAAGCCGCAATCGGCAGAAACCACATTTGCGCCGGAGAAGGCCGGGTGCGAAACGATCGGCAAGCTGAAGTCGGGATCGGCCGCAAGTGTGCGGACGACATCATAGCCGGTCAATGCCGGGGCCAGCATCACGGCGCCCGCACCGGCGGCCTGCGCTTCCTTCGCCCGGTCAAGCACGGCCGAAGCCGGCCCGGTGACATTCGGCACGAAGCTTGTCCTGCCGCCGGTTTTGGCATTGGCCTCGCCGACGGCCTCGATGCAGGCCTTCAGGCGTTCATTAAAAGGCGACGTCACCTGATCGACGAGACCATGGTCGTCCTTGACGAAGTGCATGCCGCCAAGCGCGAAATCATGGGCGCGGCTCGCAAGTTCGGATGTCGAAAGCCCGACGGGCTTGATCGCCGACATCAAAAGAGGGCTTTCGCCCACGCCGGCGCGGGCGCGAAGCCCGGCAATGCCGTGGCGGGGTCCTGTGCAAAGCCCAAGGATACCCGGCGAAAGACCGATATCCTCGACCTTCAGGCCGGGCTTGATGGAGCTGTTGCCGAAGATGACGTTCAAGAGCTGCAGAAAGTCGCCGCCGACATCGTCGTCGGAATAGGAGATCGAGGCGAGAAAACCCGGCCGGCCGACCGGATCCGGCTTCAGGTCTTCCAGCTTGCCGAGGATTTCATCCTCGACGTAGCCCTTGGGAACGGCGCTGCGCGGAATTTCGACGGTCTGCTCCAGAGCGATATCGAGTGCGCGCGCCTTAGCCTCGTCGGCGTCAGCGGCCTGCACGTAGTAGGTGACGGTGAAACGCGGAGCCACTAGAGCGCCTCCGCCTTCTGAGCCGAATGCACGTGGTCGATGCGGACCTCCGTCAATTCGTCCTCGCCGATCTCCAGCGGCTTGCCGACCAACTCGCTGATGGCGCCAACGAGCGCGCCGGCGTCGAGGCCATACTTTTTCATGAGGTAGGGCTTGGACGCACCATGGGCGAAGGTGTCATTGAGGCCCAGCCGCTTCAGGCGGATGCCAAGACCTTCTTCGGCCAGAATTTCCGCAACGAGCGAGCCGAGGCCACCGACGATGGTGTGGTTTTCCAGCGTGACGATCCCCCTCTTGCCCCGCGCGGCCTTCAAAAGGCCTTCGCGATCGAAGGGTTTCAGGGTCGAGGCGTGCAGATGGGTGATGCCGATGCCGCGTGCCTGAAGCGGTTGGGTGGCGCGCAGTGCTTCCTCGGTGCAGACGCCTGAGGAAACGACGAGAATGTCGTCGCCCTCGGACAGAACCCGCAGCTTGTTGAACGCGAAAGGCGTGGAGAAGAGACGCGGGACCTCGCCGCGAAGCACGCGCACATAGACGGGGCCATCGATGCTGTCGGCCACTTCGAGTACGGTCTCCACCTCGGTCGCGTCACCGGTCTCGAGGATCGTCATGTTCGGTACAGCGCGCAGAACGGCAATGTCCTCGATCGCCTGGTGGGTGATGCCGCCGGGCGTGGTGATACCGGGCAGGAAGCCCATCAGTCGCACCTTGCGATTGGAATAGGCGATGGAGTTGATCAACTGATCATAGGGGCGGCGATAGAGGAAGACCGAGAAGGTGTGAATGAACGGCCGGTAGCCTTCCATCGCCAGCCCGCCGGCAAAGGACAACATATTCTGCTCGGCCATGCCGAGCGAGAGGAACTGCTGCGGATGCCGGTCGCGGAAGCCGTCGACCTCACAGGACGAGGTCAGGTCGGCGGAAAGGCAGAGGACTTCGGGTCGCGCGGTCGCGAAGGTCTCGAATGCCTTGGCGTAGGGACGATTGACGATCTCGACCATGTTCAGGCCCCTTTCATTGCGTCGGCGTCGACGCCGAGTTCGGCCGCAAGTGCGGCCTGCATTTCAAGCCGTTCTTCCGCGCTCTTGAAGCGAACGTAATGAAGTCGCGGGAAACGCTTTTTGAGGAACTCCATGCCCTGGTAGGGCGAGGTGTTGGCGAGGATGACCAGCGGCTTGCCGGGCTCGGCGCTTCCGGCCGCAGCCCTGAGCGCTTCCAGGTCGTGGCCGTCGACCGACCGGCAGGTGACGCCGAAGGCGCTTACCCGGGCGGCGAGATTGCCAAGGTCGAGCACCGACGACATGGCGCCGTCGCATTGCTGGCGGTTCACGTCGACGACGACGCGGATGTTGTCGATGCCGTGGTAGCTCATCGCCGCAAGGCATTCCCAGGTCTGGCCTTCCTGGAACTCGCCGTCCGACATGTAGACCCAGACCTTGCCCGGCTCCTTCTTCTGCAGCCGCGCCCAGGCGACGCCCGAGGCCATGGAGAGACCCTGCGCCAGCGAGCCCGTGGTCACTTCCATGCCGGGGCTGTGCTCGGCGCCGATCATCTCGACCGAACCGCCGTCCTTGTTGAAGTGATCGAGCGCGTGCTCGTCCATGCGCCCCATCTCGATCAGCGCCGAATAGATGACGAGCGCATAGTGGGCGGGCGAGATGAAGAAACGGTCGAACGCCGGCCCAACCGGTCCGTGATAGCCGGCGCCGGTAAAGGCGTCCGGATTGTGCGCCGAAGGAACACCGCGAAACGGCAGCGGCACCTTCGGCAACGTCGGCTCGCCGAGCGTCAGAAGCTCGTTATAGAGCAGCGCAAGGCTTTCGGCAGCCGAGCAGGCCTGGCTGAGGTAACCGCCATTGTTCTTCATCGTGTGGAAGAACACCCGTCGGCGGATGCCGAGCGCGATCTCTTCCGTTGAAACCCGGTTCGTGAGTGTCATCGTCTCAGCTCCGTTCTGGGAAAAGCGCCTTGAGGCCTTCGGGCGATGGTGTTGCGATGCCGCGCTCGGTGATCAGGCCGGTGATGAGTCGGGCGGGCGTGACGTCGAAGGCCGGATTGGCGGCAGGGCTGCCCTCCGGCGAAATGCGCACGCTGGCAATCGAGCCGTCGCTGGCGCGCCCCTGGACGAAGCTCACCTCGTCGGCGGTTCGCTCCTCGATCGGGATTTCCTTGATCCCGTCGCGGACCGTCCAGTCGATCGTCGGCGAGGGAAGGGCGACATAGAAGGGGACGCCATTGTCGCGCGCAGCTAGCGCCTTCAGATAGGTGCCGATCTTGTTGCAGACATCGCCATTGGCCGTCGTCCGGTCCGTGCCGACAATGACCATATCCACATCGCCGTGCTGCATCAGGTGCCCGCCGGCATTGTCGACGATCAGCGTGTGCGGCACACCGTGGCCGTTCATTTCCCAGGCGGTGAGATAGGCGCCCTGATTGCGCGGGCGTGTTTCGTCGACATAGACATGCACCGGAATGCCTTCCTCGACAGCCATGTAGATGGGTGCAGTCGCAGTGCCATAGTCGACGGTCGCAAGCCAGCCGGCGTTGCAATGGGTGAGGATGCGCACGGGTTCACCCGGCGCCTTCTTCGCAGCAATCTCGCGGATGACCTTCAGGCCGTTTGCGCCAATGGCGCGATTGAGTTCGACATCTTCGGCCGCGATCTCGGCGGCACGATCATAGGCCGCCTTGGCACGCCCGCCTTCCGGCAAGGGGCGCAGATGGTCGCGCATGGCGTTCAGCGCCCAGCGCAGATTGATGGCGGTCGGGCGTGTTTCGTTGAGTTCCTCCCAGACGGCGTCGAGATGGGCGTTCGACGGGTCCTTGGCCATCGCAATCGCAACACCGTAGGCGGCCGTGACGCCGATCAGCGGTGCGCCGCGCACCCACATGTCGCGGATGGCGACGGCGACATCGGCGACCGTTTTCAGCGTCACGACGCGGAACTCGTGTGGCAACCAGCGTTGGTCGATGATATCGACGGAGCGTCCGTCCTCGTTGAGCCAGATCGTATGGTAGTGGCGTTCTCCGACTTTCACGCTGATGTCTCCTTCTGAAGGCGCTCCGCGAGTGCGCGGATGTCCTTGAGGCTGTGGATATGATGCCGGTTGACGGCGAGGTGACGCCCGAGCTTCAGCGCCCTGGTTTCGCAGGCAGCACGGCGATCGGGGTCGATGATGGTTTCGAAGTCGGCGTTGTGGGCGAGCCCCAGGATGCGGCGGTGCATCTCGACGCCGGCAAAGCCCAACATCTCGCGCCAGATCTCGTCGATGACGATATCGAGCGCCTGTTCGGCGCCGAACGGATCGTTGCGCGCCTCAAAGAGGCTTGCCTGGTAGAGAATGCCGTTACGCTCCGTGCGCCAGAGATGGGCGAATTCGGTGCGGAAGGTTTCCCAGATGACTTCGACCGTATCGAGCAGATAGGTGCGCATGCCATCTCGGGCACTGGGCGCGTTTTCGTGTCCGCTCTGCGAAAAATAGCTCATCCAGAAATTGGCAAGCAGCATGCCGACGTCGAAGCTGATCGGTCCGTAGAACGCGAACTCCGGGTCGATGACGCGGGTCTCGTCGTCGGTCACCATAACAGAACCGGTATGCAGATCGCCATGGCAGAGCGTTTCGGCTTTTGCCGAGAACAGATGTTTCAGCCGCTGTGCTTCGACCTTGAGGTCGCGGTCGGCGCGAAGCTTGGCCACGATCGGATCGAGCTGGGGCGTGGTGTGACGATTGAGCTCGGCCTCGAAATAGGGATCGGAAAACACCAGGTTTTCGGTGATGTCGCAAAGCTCGATATTGTCGGCGAAAAGCGCAAGGTCCGTCTTCTTCTCGCGCGTGGCCATGGAGAGGTCGGAGCCGCGAAAGAGCGTGCGGGCGACGAAGAGGCCGAGGTCACGCCCGATTTTCGGCAGTTGCCGCCCGTCGATCAGCGCGCGCCTCAAAATGACGTGCGGCGTCAGGAACTCCATGACGATGAGCGCCTGGGATTCGTCGAAGAAATAGATCTCCGGCACCAGACCGGGGTCACGCGCTGCCTGGCGCTTCAGGGCATGATATTCGAAATAGGAGCGCTTCAGCGGCAGCGGCCAGCTTTCGCCGACAAGGCGCACATAGGGCAGCGCCTGCTTGACGATGGCAGCGCCCCTGTCGCCGGAGACGATGAAGACCAGATTGAGGTTGCCGTCGCCGACTTCCTTAACGCTCCAGCGCGAAAAGTCCGGCCCGATTTTTTCTTTCAGGACGGTGTTTCCGCCGAGTTTTTCCGGCAACGTCGCAGCGCTTAGCGCCTCGAAGACCTGCTTGTCCATATCGTTTTCCTCCAACGCATGGCGCGGGCCTCCACCGCTCGCAGCCATGCCGTGTGTGGTCACAACTAAGGCGGCATTCTAGCAAATGTCAATGGCCTTGACATTTGACGGAAGCCTATCCTAACCTGCCTTCATCGGGAGGAGAGAATGAGCGAACAGGCAGTGTTTCGCATTGAGGGCGTGCGCAAATCTTTCGGGCCGGTACCGGTTCTTCGAGGGGTGGATCTCGATCTCAAGGCTGGGGCGGTTACCGTTCTGATGGGCGCCAATGGCGCCGGCAAATCCACGCTCGTGCGGATCCTGAGCGGCGTTTACACGCGCGACGCCGGCACGATCACGCTCGCCGGCATGCCCTTCGAGCCGACGGCCCCGGCCGAGGCGATCCGCGCCGGCGTTGTCACCGTGCATCAGAACATCAATGACGGGGTGGTCGCCGATCTCGACGTCGCCACCAATCTAACGCTCGACCGCTTGAACGGGCGCGGTGCGCGGCTGTTCTTCAACCCGCGTCGGGTGCGCCGAGAGGCCGCCGCGGTCGCCTCGCGCATGGGGCTTGCGATCGATCTTGCCGCCAATATCAACGACCTGACGCTTGCCGACCGGCAGATGGTGGCGATCGCCCGTGCCATGGCGCATGAGCCGAAGGTGCTGATCCTCGACGAGCCGACATCGTCGCTGTCGAGCGCGGAGGCCGACCGGCTTTTCGATCTCGTCGACCGGCTGAAGGCGCGCGGCGTCGCCATTCTCTATATCTCCCACCGCATGTCGGACATCCGGCGGCTGGCCGACAGCATCGTGGCGCTGCGTGATGGCCGCATCAGTGGCCGCTTCGAAGGGCCGGAACTGGACTATGAGGGTGCGGTCAACGCCATGCTCGGTCGCAAGGTCTTGGCTGGCGCCGTTGATCTGCGCGACGGCGGCGCTCCGGTCTTTGCGGTCAGCGGCCTGAAGTTGTCGGAACAGGCGCGCCCCTTCGATTTCACGCTCCGTGACGGGGAAATCGTCGCCGTCACCGGGCTCGTCGGCGTCGGCAAGACCGCGCTTGCCGAAACCCTGTTTGGCGCGCGCGCTCCGTTTGCGGGTGAGATGACGCTCGACGGCGCGCGTTACGCGCCGGCAAGCACCGGAAGGGCTATCGCCCGCGGCGTCTTCCTCGTCGCCAAGGACCGCGCCGAAAGCGGCATCGTGCCCGACTTCAACATCTACGAAAATATCAGCCTGCCGTTCCTGAGCCGGCTCTCGCGCTTCGGCATATCGAGCCGGCGGGCGGAAAAGACCAAGGCACGCCAGCAGATCGCCGCCCTCGGTGTCGTCTGCCGCAGCGAGCGCGACGAGTTGCAGACGCTTTCGGGCGGGAACCAGCAGAAGGTGATGGTCGGGCGCTGGCTTTCCGAGCCGTCGCGCCTGCTCATCCTCGACGAACCGTTCCAGGGCGTCGACATCGCCGCACGCCGCGACATCGGCGAGAAGCTGCGCGCCTCGGCCGCGGGCCGCGCCACGATCCTCTTCGTGACCGAACTCGACGAAGCCTTCGAAGTCGCCGACCGCATCCTCGTGATGTCGGAACAGACCATCGTCGGCGAGCACCGCAATGCCGACATCGATGTCGAGCGGCTCCTGTCGGAAATCGCCGGTCAATTCTATCAACAGGTCCATGCGTCATGAGCAGTGAACAGAGCAATTCCGCAGCACCGGTTGCGGTCCCTTCGAGCGCATCGGGAATTCGCGAGGCGGCCATCAAATACGGCTTCCTCGTGCTTCTCGCCGGGATGGTCCTCTATTTCTCGCTCGTGACCGGCGGCTTCGCCTCACCGCAGAGTGCGGTCTTCATCCTGCAGTCGGTGTCGATTACCGGCATCCTGGCGCTGGGCGTGACGGCCACGCTTGTCGTCGGCGGCTTCGATCTTTCGATCGGCTCGGTCGCGACGACGGCGATGATGGCCTCGTCCTATGTGATGGTGGTGATGGGCGGCGACGCACTGACGGCGACGCTCGTGTGCCTTGCCATCGGCGTCCTGGTCGGTTTCGTCAACGGCGTCATTATCGTCTACATGCGCGTGCCTGATCTGCTGGCGACACTCGGCATGATGTTCCTCTTGCTCGGCCTCCAGCGCATCCCGACGGAGGGTCGGTCGATTGCCACAGGCATGACGCTTCCCGACGGCTCGGTCGCCGGCGGCACTTTCAGCCCGGCCTTCCTGGCACTCGGCCGCCACCGCTTCGATTTCGTCCTGCCCAACCTCGTGCCGGTTTCGGTCGTGGTGCTGATCGTGCTGGCGATCGTCATCTGGTTCTTCCTCGAATACACCCGCTTCGGCCGCATGATGTATGCCGTCGGCTCCAACGAGCGGGCAGCCGGCCTCGCCGGTGCGCCGGTCAATGCCTACAAGATTTCGGCCTATATCATTTCCGGCGTCTTCGCCTCGATCGGCGGCATCCTGCTTGCCGCCCGTCTTGGTCGCGGAGACATCGCGTCGGGCAACAATCTGCTGCTCGATGCGGTTGCCGCAGCGCTGATCGGTTTTGCCGTGCTCGGCGCCGCCAAGCCGAACGCTTTCGGCACGGCGATCGGCGCGCTCTTCGTCGGCATCCTGCTGCAGGGCCTGACGATGATGAACGCGCCCTATTACACCCAGGATTTCATCAAGGGCGCCGTGCTCGTCGCTGCCCTGATCTTCACCTTTGCGCTCTCGAAAAGAGGCAAACGCTGAAGGGGTGCCCTTCAGCGGAAAACAAAAAGTTCACCAGTGGAGGAGACTGACATGAACATGACTCGCAGAAGCCTGGGCCGCTTGACGCTTGGGTTGATGGGGGCAGCCGCCTTCGGCGTGCCGTCCTTTGCAGCCGACATGCCAAAGCCGTTCGACAAGTCCGGCGATGTCAAGATCGCGCTTGTGCGCTACCTTTCGACCGGCGACTTCTTCCAGTCCTATCTCGCAGGCGTCGAGGCGCAGTCCAAGGCGCTCGGCGTGCAGCTTCAGGTCTTCGACAGCCGCCAGGATGCAGCGCTCCAGGCCGACATGGTCGACCAGGCGATCGCGCTTGGCGTGCAGGGCATCATCATCCAGCACGGCCTGACCGAATCGATGAAGGAAGCTGCCCAGCGCGCGGTTGACGCCGGCATCAAGGTCGTCGCCTTCGACGTAAACGTCGAGAACGAGAAGATCCCGCAGATCGAGCAGTCCGATCGCGACCTCGCCCGCCTCGCGCTCGAGCAGGCCGTCAAGGACAATGGCGAAAGCTTCAAGGCAGGCTACGTCTATGTCGCCGGCATCGCGCCGCTCGACCGCCGCGACGAGACCTGGAAGGAATTCAAGGCGAAGTACTCCGGCATCGAGGAAGCCGCGCAATTCGGAACGATGGACAACCCGATCGCCAACTCGGTAGCCAACCAGGCCCGCGCGGTGATTTCGGCCAAGCCCGACATTACCGTGATGTTCGCGCCCTATGACGAGTTCGCCAAGGGCGTGAAGATCGCCGTCGACGAAGCGGGCCTGTCTTCCAGCGTCAAGATCTACTCGGCCGACATTTCGACGTCCGACATCGCCGCCATGCGCGAAACGGGCTCGGCCTGGACGGCGACGGCCGCCACCAACCCTGCCGTCGTCGGCCAGGTCTCGGTCCGCTCGCTCGCCATGCTGCTTGCCGGCGAAGACCCGGGCCGCCAGGTAGTCGTACCGCCGACGCTGATCACCCAGAAGGACCTGAACGATCAGGACATCAAGAACATGGAAGAGCTCGGCGTGAAGCTGCCGCAGTTCGCCCATGCAGATGTTGCCATGCCCGCATGGATGCCGAAGCCTTAATCTCCCAAGGCGAAACGAAAGGGGCGGTCGATCAGACCGCCCCTTTTTTTGTCCTGGTTACTCTAATTCGCTTTCCGCCTTTGGCGGCACCCAGGCTTCGATCGCCGTCTCGGGATAGATCTGCACGGAGCCCGGCTCGAAATGGCTTTCGATCGCGTAGCCGAGGCTGGTCAGGTCTGTGCGATACCAGCCGACGATCTTGCCGCGCCATGAGGCGCGGCCTTTCTTGGCGGCATAGTCACCCATTTGAAACGCGGCATCTGCGGGCCATCGATCGACCATTTCGTCTCCATCCGAACAACTCTGGCGGGAGACTGCAGTGTGGCACGTTTTTACGCTTAGACGGAAGCGCTCAGCGCATCGCCGCTGCGATGTTGCCGCCATCCACAGTCGTCACATCCGCGGTGGTTCGTTCTGCGAGCGCGTGGTGCACGAAGGCGCGCGCTACGTCCTCGGCCGTCACTTCGAGACCGAGCAGGTTTCCGCCCATGTAGTCCTTGACCGAAAGGCCGCGGGCGGCTGCACGATTGGCGATCATCTCGTCGTTGAGCAGGCCCGAGCGGATGCGATCGGCGTTGACGGCATTGACGCGGATATGGTCGGCACCATGCTCAAGCGCATATTGCCGCGACAGAAACAGCGTCGCCGCTTTCGGCAATCCGTAGGCGCCGAACTTCGCGCCCGGGTTGACTGCCTGCTTGGAGGCGTTGAAGAGCAGCACTCCGCCGGTCTTCTGTTCCTTCATGATGCGAACGGCATTCTGCGCAACCGTCTGATGCGCGAAGAAATTCAGCTCGAAGCTACGGCGCAGCAGGGCGTCGTCCATCGTCGCAATCGGGCTTTCCCAGGCGGCGCCCGCATTGGAGACGACGATATCGACGCCGCCGAAGGTCGCGACCACCCGGTCGAAGGCGGCGCGCACCGAAGCGGGATCGGTGATGTCGCAGGCGATGCCAATCGAGTTGTTGCCGGCCGCCTTCGCCACTGCGCTTGCTTTGTCGCCATCGAGATCGAGCACGACGGCATGGGCGCCCTCGGCGACGAAAGCCTTGACGATGGCAGCGCCGATGGCGCCGGCGCCGCCGGTGACGAGCGCGACCTGGCCGGTAAACGGCTTCGGCTTGGCGCCTGCGAGTTTCGCCTGTTCCAGCGACCAGTATTCGAGATCGAAGAGATCCGGCCGGCTGACCGGCTCGAAGCGGCCAACGGATTCTGCGTCGCGCGCAGCTTCGATCCACATCTCGCCGACATCGACGGCGATCGTCGCGTCCTTGTAGGTGCGGCCATGGCCGAACATGCCGAGCCCGGGCACCAGCGTCAGGCGCGGCATGGGATCGAGCATGATGCGCTTGACGTCGTCTCGTGCGTCGTTGCTGTGGAAATACCCGGTGTAGTCGGCGGCAAAGGCGGTGACCCGCGCGTCGATCACGGCCCGGTAGCCCGAGAGATCATCTTTAGCCGGCGCCGGAAGCACCAACGGGCCGGTCTTGATGCGGATGGAAAGATCGGGCGTCGAAACGCCCCTGGCTGCCATCTCCTCAACCTGCTGCGCATTGACGAAGTCGAGGATATCGGGCGAGGTGCGGAACACACTGACCATGCGGTCAAAACGGCCTTCGCCCTTGTCGACGGCAACGGCGCCGCGCAGCATTGGCGCGATATCGGCAGGGCTTGCAAGCACTGCGGGCAGGGCGGCGGGCGTAAACGGATTGTGCCCCTTCGCTTTCACATGCTCTTCGGCAAGCGTGACATAGTGGATCATCCGATCATAGGCTTCCTTCGCCGTGTCGGCGAAGGTGAAGATTCCGTGCTTGTCGAGGATCAGCCCCTCGACTGTCGGATCCTGATCGAACACGTCCGCCGCAGCCTTCGCCAGCGCGAAGCCCGGCATGATGTAGGGCACGAAGCCCATCTTCCTGCCGAAAAGCTCGGCGCACATCTCCCGGCTCTTGGCCTGATCGGCGATGGCAAGAATGGCGGTCGAATGGGTGTGGTCGACGAACTTGTGTGGCAGGAAGGCGTGCAGCAGCGCCTCCACGGACGGGTTCGGCGAGGCCGGGTCGATGAGGTTGGCGCGCAACAGCGTCACCATGTCCTCGTCCGAAAGCCTTTCGAGCTTGCGGCTCTTGAGCAGGGGGGCGATCTTGACGGCTGGCAGGCCGGGGGGCTCGATCGTGCCCATGTCCCAGCCACTGCCCTTGACGCAGAGCACGGCATGCGTGTCCCCGACGAGGTCTGTGATTTCGGTTTTCACCGAGGTGTTGCCGCCGCCATGCAGCACGAGCCGCGGCTCGCCGCCAAGCAGTCGCGTCGTATAGGTCCGCAGCGCCAGATCGCGG
Source organism: Ensifer sp. EB106-05-01-XG146 (assembly GCF_058791875.1). NCBI lineage: Bacteria > Pseudomonadati > Pseudomonadota > Alphaproteobacteria > Hyphomicrobiales > Rhizobiaceae > Ensifer > Ensifer sp. EB106-05-01-XG146. The sequence goes on along the minus strand of NZ_JBYTDX010000003.1, from coordinate 910,887 downwards.
CCGGTGCCCTTGGCCTGATAGCCCGCAACGACCTTCTCCGCCTCGTCGTCGCGCCAGAGATTATCCATAAGTTCAGCCTCCCGATAAACCGGCCCGGCCGGTATCGGCGGACCCAAATTCGAGGCTCAGGGGGCGCCTGAGCCGCTTCTGCCAAGCCCTTCGCGGTTCCAGCGATCGAGGACTTTGCGTGCCATCGACTCGGTGATGACGAGATGCGAGGTGAAGCCGCCCTTCAAGGCCGCCATCAGCGGTTCGAACTTGCTGTCCTCCTGCACGACCAGCATGCGCTTCTTGATCGTGCGGATGGAGCCGAGATCGGCCGAAATGCAGCGGCGATTGTGCTCGCAATCCATCCATTGGCCGTCGCGATCGATGAGCTGTCCGGCAATGACGCCGGCCGCGCCCTTTTCGCCCATCGCATGCATGTCTGCAGCCGAGAGCGCGCCGCATTTGACGAGGTGGCTGTCATCCTCGATGCCGCCGACCGAATAGAGCGCCAGACCGCAGTCGGAGATGGTCGCGAGCTGCTCCTTGATGACGGGTTCGCCGCGCAGTTCTTCGGCGAGCCGCTCGGAGGAAAGCACGAGCGGCGCATAAAAATTAATCCCTTCGGCATTGAGGCGGCGGGCGATTTCCGTCGTGCATTGATCCGGGCGGTAGGAATAGGGCGCGCCGAGGTTGCCGCAAAGTTGCACGACCGTGACGCCGCGCAGGTCCGCAAAGGGCATGACGTCGGCGATATGATAGACGGTGCGGCCCCAGGCAACACCGATCCGGTCGCCCTTGTTGATCAGTTCGAGAAAAACGGAGGCCGCGACGACGGGCATTTCGGCGGCCGGGTCCATCGCCTGCCGATCTTCCGGCACGAGCCATGCAGTCGTAAGCCCGGTGGCGTCTTCGAGCTCGCGGGCAAGCACGTCCTGCGAAAACAGTTCTGTCGACGTGGTGATCGTGACGATGCCCATCTCGCGGGCCTTGCGCAGATACATGGCGATCGAGGCGCGGGATATCTCCAGCCGCTGCGCCACTTCGTCCTGGCGCAGGCCGTGCGTATAATAGAGCCAGGCGGCCTTGTGAATGATTTGGTCTGTGGCTCGGATGGGCATTGGCGGAACCTTCGCAAGATGGATCTGACATATTTCATCTATACTGACAAAAGTCAACGTCGTTGACGAATGTCGCCACCTCGCGCGCACTGCAGAAGCTGAACCTCTATTTGAGTGATGGTCTTTACGGCGTCGCTTCTCGCCGCGAACGCGCTTGCAGCCCACAGCCGGTTGCAAACGGAATCCATATGTGAACATACTATTCATATAAGGATCCGAATGGAGATCGAGCGGCATTGCCCTCGGGAACCGTCGAACGGACCCGCAGTTGCCGACCTATTGCATCAGGGACTGACCAATGGATGACTTCATGCCCACTGTCGGGGTGTCCTCGACCCATCCCGGGGACATGCCGGAGGAGCACGCCGCGCTTCCCGTGTGGAACGCGGAAAACTGGTTCTATGAGGACTGGCCAGTCGGCCAGCGAATAAGGTCATTGCGTCGCACGATCGCCGAGAGCGACAGCCACCTCTTCAATACGCTCGTCGTCGACATCCATCCTTACGTGCAGGATCAGATGTTTGCCGAGCGCGAGGGCATCTTCGGCAGGCGTCTCGTTGCCGGCGCCTTCGTCTTTTCCGCAGGCCTCGGGCTGGTCGCCACCAACTGCGTCAACGCCTTTTCCTACGGCTATGACAAGCTGCGCTTCATCAAGCCGGTCTTCATCGGCGAAACGATCTACACGATCCGTACCAACATGGACAAAACGCCCCGCTACAGGGAGCTCGGGCTTATCCGGGCCAGCTACCAGGTCTTCAAGGGCGAGGGGGAGCTGGTGCTCTACTGTGAGCACCTGCAGACCGTGAAATACAAGAACCCCGCCGACTTCGTCGGCAAGACCGAGAAGTAAGATACCGATGACCGAAACCAACGAACTGCCGCTCTCTGGCCTTGTCGTCGTCGACATGAGCCAGTTTCTCTCAGGCCCCTACTGCTCCTTGCGCCTCATGGATCTCGGGGCGCGCGTCATCAAGATCGAGCGCCCCGACGGTGGCGACCTGTCGCGCCGGCTTTATCTGAGCGACACCGAGATCGGCGGCGATTCGACGATCTTTCATGCCATCAACCGCGCCAAGGAAAGCCTCGCGATCGACCTCAAGAACGAGGCCGATCTCAAAGCCTTGAAGACGTTGCTCGCCAAGGCCGACGTGCTGATCCAGAATTTCCGTCCCGGCGTCATCCAGCGGCTCGGGCTCGACTACGAGGCGGTCAAGGCGATCAACCCGAAGATCGTTTATGCCTCGATCAGCGGCTATGGCGAGGAGGGCCCCTGGGTGAAGCGGCCGGGGCAGGATCTGCTCGCGCAATCGCGCTCCGGCGTCATGTGGCTGAACGGTGATGAGGGCCAAGGGCCGGTGCCCTTTGGTCTGGCGATCGGCGACATGCTTGCGGGCGCCGCAGCAGCGCAAGGTATCCTTGCAGCCCTCGTCCGTCGCGGCATTTCCGGCAAGGGCAGCCTGATCGAGACGAGCTTGCTCGAGGCCCTCGTCGACTTCCAGTTCGAAGTGCTGACGACGCACTTGAATGACGGCCGCCGGCTGCCGACCCGGTCGGGTTTTCGCAGCGCCCATGCCTATCTGTCGGCGCCCTATGGGGTCTATCCGGCCAGGGACGGCTATCTCGCCATCGCCATGACGCCCATCCCGAAGCTTGCCGATCTCTTGCAAATGCCACAACTCGACGCCTATCGCGACGATCCGGCTTCCTGGTTCTCCGAACGGGACGAAATCAAGGCGCTGATCGCCAAGCGGATCGCCGAAAACACCATCGACCATTGGCTTGGCGTGCTTGAGCCTGCGGACATCTGGTGCGCCCGGGTTCTAAACTGGAACGAACTGCTCGAAAGCGAAGGCTTCCGCGTGCTCGACATGCTGCAGACGGTGGTGCGCGAAGACGACGTTTCGATCCTGACGACGCGTTCGCCGCTCAGGGTCAACGGCAAGCGTGCGCAGGTGGACCGCGCAGCACCACGGATCGGCGAGCATAGCACCTCGATCCGAGAGGAGTTCGGCCTGTGAGCGTCACATTGAAAGGCATGACCTGGAGCCACCCGCGCGGCTACGATCCGATGATCGCCTGTTCGCGGCTTTGGCAGGAACGCACCGGCATAACGGTAGAATGGGACAAGCGCTCGCTACAGGATTTTGAGACCTATCCGGTCGAGGAATTGGCGCGGGCCTATGACCTTATCGTCATCGATCATCCGCATGTCGGCCAAATCACCAAGGAGAAGTGCCTGGCGCCGCTCGATGTGGAAGGCCGCCAAGCCGAGAGGAAGGCGCTTGAGGATGCGAGCGTCGGGCGCTCCTATCCGAGCTATACCTGGCAGGGCCGGCAATGGGCCTTTCCGATCGATGCGGCGACCCAGGTCCAGGCGTGGCGCCCGGACCTGACGGACCGTATGGAAAGCTGGACCGACATGCTGGCGCTCGCGCGACAGGGAAGGGTGGCGCTGCCGATGCGCCCACCGCATTCCCTGATGAGCTTCTACACGCTCGCCGGCAATCTCGGTTCCCCCTGCCGCAGTGACGCCGCCGGGCCGCTGATCGACCCGGATGGGGGCATCAACGCCTTCGAGCGCCTGCGTGAACTGACAGACCTGATCGATCCCTCCTGCTTTTCCATGGACCCGATCGCCTTGCTGGAGGCAATGAGCGATCCGGCGTCGAAAGTTGTCTGTGCACCTCTGATCTACGGCTATGTCAGCTACGCGATGCCGGGCTTCCGGCCGTCGCTCGTGACGTTCGGCGATGTTCCGGTTGCCGGAACCAATGGTCCGGCAGGCTCGGCCCTCGGCGGAACGGGGATTGCGGTCTCGGCTTTCTCACAGGCGCGCGAAGCGGCGATCGATTTCGCCTATTTCGTTGCGAGCGGCGCCGTCCAGCGCGGTCCTTATGCCTCAGGAGGCGGGCAGCCCGGCCACGCGGCCGCCTGGGATGACGACGCCGTCAATGCCGCGACATCCAATTTCTATCGTGCGACGCGCAAGACGCTGGAGAGCGCCTGGGTTCGCCCACGGCACGATGGCTACATGGCCTTCCAGCAGGCGGCATCCGATCGCATCAACGACGGCCTCACGGGCAAAGAGGCGGCGCGAAAGGTCGTCGACGATCTCAATCGGCTGTTTGCAGAGAGTTTTGCTACAGCCTGATTTCTGAGTTCCGGGATGCCCAGGCGTCCCGGAACGGACTTAGGGCAGGGCTTGCTAGGCGAGATTCCAGATCCGGCGCGCGTTGTCGGCAAGCAGCTTGCGCTTTTCCTCCGCGCTGCAGCCTTCCAGAAGCGCGTGGGTGGCGCCGACCCAGGTCGAAAGATTGCCGCCGAGCGTGCAGACCGGCCAATCGCTTCCCCAGACCACCCGATCCCAACCAAAGACGTCGATCGTGTGCTCGACATAGGGGCGCAGCGTCTCGACCTGCCAGGCCTCGTCCGCATAGGCGACGACGCCGGAGATTTTTGCCGTGACGTTCGCACGCTGGGCGATCTCGCTCATGTGCTCGCGCCAGGGATGCTCGGCGCCGGCGCGAATGTCGGGCACGCCGCAATGGTCGAGAATAAACGGAACGTCGGGCGCCAGATCGGCAAGCGCAATCGCCTTTTCGATCTGGTGCGGCAGGACGCAGAGGTCGAAGGTGAAGCGACGGCCGCCGAGCCGGCGGATATTGTCGCGAAAAGTCGCTCCTTCGGAGAGATTATCCGGCATCACATGCAGCACGCGGCGGAAGCCCTTGACGAGGCCGTTTGCTTCCTGGCGTTCCAGATAGGCCGAAAAGCCATCCTCTTCAGGTCGGCAGGCGGCAATAGCGCCCTTCAGCAGGCTATCCGCCTGGCCTGCGAGCCGCGCGACCTCGGATGTCTCCTTCTCCATCTCTAAAGGATCGACATCGACCTCCATGTGCAGGCTGGCAGTAATGCCGAGCCGCCGCGCTTCGCGCTCGTAGGTGGCGTAGAGAAAGTCCTGGTCGAGGGCAGGCACGCCGGCGAGCCAGGGATAGGCGAGCCTCGACCTGTCGATGAGGTGAAGATGGGTGTCGATGATCAAGGCGCGCCTCCTCCGAACGGCTTCTCACATAAGAATGATCTATTCAGATAAGAAGTACGACCGTTCCCAAGTGCCGTCAATCTGTTGTGGAGGCCACGTCCGAACCGGCCAACGTCGACAGTTGCTCGGCGGTTTTCAGCAAAAGGGCGATGCTTTCAGTGATGTCTGGCGCCGAGGGCGCGTTAACGAGCGCGATATAGGGAACGGTCAGCGCCGCGATGCCGCGGCCATCAGGCCCCAGGATCGGCGCCGAGAGGTTATAGACGCCGGCTGTCTGCGCGCTCGCCATCATTTCATAGCCGCGCTCGCGGATCTGATCGAGGCGCGCGTAGAACTCAGGCCCGCGCGGGACCTCGTCTTTGCTCCTGGCATGTTCCGCGATCATCATTTCGCGCTCTTCGGCCGAGCGGAAGGCAAGCAGGATATGGCCGGAACCCGTGTCGAAGAGGCTGATATGCGACCCGACCCGGATCGAAATGCCCCAATAATCAGGCGCTTCCTGCTGGGCGATGACGACGGCGGAGCCACGATCGAAGACGGCGAGGTGGTTTGCCTGCTTCGAGCGCTGGGCCAGATCCCGCATCAAGGGCGTGGCGTAGGAGGCAAGCCTGCGGACCGGCGCATGCAGTTGCGACAACCCGAAGAGCTTCAATGTCAGCGAATAGCGATCTCCGTCGATGCGCGTGACATAGCCGCGCCGCACCAGCCGATCGAGCATGCGGTAGAACTCGTTCGGACTCCGGTTCAGGCGCTTGGAAATCTCGGCCTGCGTCAGTCCGCCGTCGACGCTGGCGAGCAGCTCGAGAATGTCGAGCCCCTTATCAAGGGCCGGTGCGCGGTAGCGATCTGACTCTTCGGTGTCCATGAAGCCTCCTTGGTGAATATTCATATCCATATACGCAGACGAAGGCGCCCACAAAGGAAAGTTCTCCCTTGACGCCTCATAAAAATGTTGTTTGTATATGAATTAGTTTCTCACAAATGAGAACGTCGCGTCAGGAAGAGGGCGTGCACATGGGAGGAGTGGATATGAAAAGGCTACTTGCCGGCGTCTCCGCCGGCGTCGTTATGCTTGCCTGTGCAGGGGGAGCGGCGAATGCCGCAGAACTGCCCGGCAAGTTCGAGGGCGTCACGATCGACGCCAAGCTGATCGGCGGACAGCAATACGAAAAGCTCTACGAGCGGATCGGCGAATGGGAGAAGGCGACCGGCGCCAAGGTCAACATCCTGTCGAAGAAGAACCACTTCGAACTCGACAAGGAGATCAAGTCGGACATCGCGACTGGCGGCGTCAGCTGGTGCGTCGGCTCGAACCATTCCTCCTTCGCGCCGCAATACCCCGACATCTACACTGATCTCCTGGCGCTCCTGCCGCCGGAGGAGATCGCCAAATTCGTGCCGGCGCTGATCGACGCTTCGACGCTCGACGGCAAGCTGGTGATGTTGCCGCGCGCCCAGTTCGACGTGTCGGCGCTCTACTACCAGAAGAGCCTCTACCAGGACGAAGCCAAGAAGACCGCCTTCAAGGCGAAATACGGTTACGACCTCGAGCCGCCGGACACCTGGGCCCAGGTCAGCGATCAGGCCGAGTTCTTCGCCGCCCCGCCGAATTTCTACGGCACGCAGTTTGCCGGTAAGGAAGAGGCAATCAACGGTCGCTTCTATGAAATGCTGGTCGCCGAAGGTGGCGAATATCTCGACAAGGACGGGCGCCCCGCCTTCAACTCGGAAGCCGGTGTCCATGCGCTTGACTGGTTCGTCAAGCTCTACAAGGACAAGGCCGTACCGCCGGGCACGACCAACTATCTTTGGGACGACCTCGGCCAGGGTTTTGCCTCGGGCTCGATCGCCCTCAATCTCGACTGGCCTGGCTGGGCGAGCTTCTTCAACGACCCGAAGTCCTCCAAGGTCGCCGGCAATGTCGGCGTGAAGGTGCAGCCGGCCGGTTCTTCCGGCAAGCGCACCGGCTGGTCGGGCCATCATGGCTTCTCGGTCACCGAAGATTGCGCCAACAAGGAAGCGGCCGCTTCGCTCGTCTGGTGGCTGACCAACGAGGACAGCCAGAAGCTGGAATCGGCTGCCGGCCCGTTGCCGACCCGGATTGCCGTCTGGGAATACAACATCAAGCAAGCCGAGGGCGACGCCTACAAGACGGAAGTGCTGCAGGCTTTCCAGGAAGCCGCAAAGCATGCCTTCCCGGTTCCGAAGACGGCCGAGTGGATCGAAATCTCCAACGCCGTCTATCCGGAACTCCAGGCCGCCATCCTCGGCGACAAGACGTCGAAGGAAGCGCTTGATGCCGCCGCTCAGAAAGCGACCGGCATTCTCGAAGACGCGGGCAAGCTCTGATCGTTACCCATGAGGCGGCGCCGATGCCTTGAAGGCGCCGGCGCCGCCTCAGCCATTTCATGCAATCCTCAGGACTGCCCGATGAAGCTCAAGAAATTGTCAGCACCGGCCCTGCTTCTGCTTCCGGCCTTTGTCGTGCTCGCGGCGGTGATCGTGTTGCCGCTCCTTTTTTCCTTCTATTCGAGCTTCACGCCGTTCCGCTTGACCAAACCGGAGACGCTGTGGGTCTTTGTCGGCCTGCGCAACTACGCGACCGTACTTGGCAACCCCGAATTCTGGGTCGCGTTTGGCCGCACCGTGCTGTTGCTGACTGTGGCTCTGAACGCCGAGATGCTGCTCGGTCTCGGCCTGGCTTTGCTTGTCAACAAGGCGACCCACGGCCAGCGCCTGCTGCGCACCATGATGATGTTTCCGATGATGTTTTCGCCGGTGCTCGTCGGCTTCCAGTTCAAGTTCCTCTTCAACGACAATATCGGCTTCGTCAACAATGCGCTGCAGTCGCTGGGACTGACGGATCAAGCAATTCCCTGGTTGATCGACGGCAATCTCGCACTGCTCTCGATCATCATCGCCGAAGTCTGGTCCTCGACCGCAGTCTTTGCGATCCTGATTCTGGCCGGCCTGCTCGCCATGCCGAAGGATCCGGTCGAGGCTGCCCATGTCGACGGCTGCACACCCTGGCAGACCTTCCGCTATGTCACCTGGCCCTATCTGATGCCGTTCGCCTTCATCGCCATGACGATCCGCTCTCTCGACGTCGCGCGCGCCTATGACATCGTCAAGATCATGACCGATGGCGGCCCGGCCAAGCGCACGGAGCTACTCTGGACGCTCGTCGGCCGCACGGCCTATGCCGATGCCCGCATGGGGCTCGCCAACGCCATGGCCTATGTCGCGATCCTCCTGTCGATCGTCTTCACCGTCTATTTCTTCCGCAAGCTCGCCGCGGCGCGCCAGCAGATCGGAGCCGAGTGGTAATGGATATCAACGCTTCGCACCGCCTGCGCCGCCGCCTGTTGAAGACGGTGCACCTGATCGGCCTGTTTCTCGCAATGGCCGTGATCTGCCTTCCCGGCCTCTGGATCGTGCTGTCGTCGCTGCGCCCGACCGTCGAAATCATGGCGAAACCACCGGTTTGGATCCCCGAGAGCATTTCGCTCGATGCCTATCGCGCCATGTTTGCGGGCGCCGGGCAGGGTGGCGTTCCCGTCTGGGACTATTTTCGCAATTCGCTGATCATCTCGGTGACCTCGACGGTGATTGCACTGGCGATCGGCATGGCCGGCGGCTACGCCTTTGCCCGCTATCGTTTCAAGGCGAAGTCGGCGATCTTCCTTGGCTTCATGCTGACGCGCGCCGTGCCTGGCATCGCGCTCTCGCTGCCGCTCTTCATGCTCTACGCCCGCACCGGGATCATCGACACGCATTTTTCGCTGATCCTGACCTATGTCGCGCTCAACGTGCCCTTCACCATCTGGCTGATCGACGGCTTCTTCCGCCAGGTGCCGAAGGATCTCGCCGAGGCCGCCCAGATAGACGGCTGCACGCCATGGCAGGCCTTCTGGCAGGTGGAGTTTCCGCTTGCCGGTCCCGGCATCGCATCCGCCGGCATCTTTGCGTTCCTGACGTCCTGGAACGAGTATGCGCTTGCCTCGCAGATCACCCGCTCGGTCAATTCCAAGACCTTGCCGGTCGGGCTTCTCGACTACACCGCCGAATTCACCATCGACTGGCGCGGCATGTGTGCGCTCGCCGTCGTGATGATCATCCCGGCGCTGACCCTTACCTTCATCATTCAGAAGCACCTCGTTTCGGGCCTCACCTTCGGCGCGGTGAAAGGATAATCGTTCATGGCTCCTGTCACCCTCAGGAAACTGGTCAAGCGCTACGGCGCGCTCGAGGTCGTCCACGGCATCGACCTCGAAGTGAAGGACCGCGAGTTCATCGCGCTCGTCGGCCCGTCGGGCTGCGGCAAGTCGACAACGCTGCGCATGATCGCAGGCCTCGAAGACGTCAGCGATGGCGCGATCGAAATCGGCGGAAAGAAGGTCAACGACCTGCCACCTCGGGCGCGCAACATTTCCATGGTCTTCCAGTCCTATGCGCTTTATCCGCATATGACGGTCGCCGAAAACATGGGTTTTTCGCTGAAGATCGCCGGACGCTCGGCAGACGAGATCAAGACGCGGGTCGATGAAGCCGCTGCCATCCTCGATCTCGGCCATCTTCTGGAGCGTCGCCCGTCGCAGCTTTCCGGCGGCCAGCGCCAGCGCGTCGCCATGGGGCGCGCGATCGTGCGCCAGCCGGATGTCTTCCTGTTCGACGAACCTCTGTCGAACCTGGATGCGAAGCTGCGCACCCAGGTGCGAACCGAGATCAAGAAGCTGCATGCCCGCATGCAGGCGACGATGATCTACGTCACCCACGACCAGGTCGAGGCGATGACATTGTCAGACCGCATCGTCATCATGCGTGACGGCTATATCGAACAAGTGGGCACGCCGGAAGAAGTGTTCCAGCGCCCGGCCACAAAGTTCGTGGCCGGCTTCATCGGCTCGCCGCCGATGAACATGGACGAGGCGATCGTCGACAACGGTACGCTCGTCTTTGTAAGCGGCATGCGGCTGCCGATCCCGCCGCGGTTTGTGAACGCGCTCCGTCCGGGACAGAAGGTCACCTTCGGTCTGAGGCCTGACGACATCTATCCGAGCGGCCATGGTCTGCATGCCGGCGACCCGGCCGCCGTGCACGAGGTCGAGCTACCGGTGTCGATCACCGAACCGCTGGGTAACGAAACGCTGGTCTTCATCCAGTTCAACGGTCGAGACTGGGTTTCGCGCATGCTCAATCCGCGCCCGCTTGGCCCGGGCGAGAAGGTGCGCATGAGCTTCGACCTCTCGCGCGCCCATCTCTTCGACATCGATACCGGCAAGGCTCTGGAAGGCTGACATGGCAAAAATCGAGAAAATTGAACTGCGCATGGTCGACCTGCCGCCGAAGGTGAAGCGGACCGATGCGATCCAGAGCTTCGTCAGCCAGGAAACCCCGATCGTCACCATCACCGACAGCGATGGCGCGACGGGCACCGGCTACAGCTATACGATCGGTACGGGCGGTTCGTCGGTGATGCGGCTTCTCTCCGACCACCTGGTGCCGATCCTGATCGGCGAGGATGCCGATTGCATCGAGGCGATCTGGCACAGACTAGAATTTGCGACCCACGCGACGACGATCGGCCCGATAACGGCGCTGGCGCTGGCGGCAGTTGACACAGCACTTTGGGACCTGCGCGCCAAAAAGCAGAAGCTGCCGCTCTGGAAGCTTGCCGGCGGCGCCAAGGAAAGCTGCCCCCTCTACACCACCGAGGGCGGCTGGCTGCACATCGAAAAGGAAGCGCTGGTCGAGGACGCGCTTGCCGCCAAGGCCAAGGGCTTTTCAGGTTCGAAGGTGAAGATCGGCAAGCCGCACGGCTCGGAGGATTACGATCGCCTGTCGGCAATGCGCAAGGCGCTCGGCGACGGCTTCGAGATCATGACCGACTGCAACCAGGGTTTCACCGTCGACGAGGCGATCCGCCGCGCGTCCAGGCTGAAGGAGCTCGACCTTGCCTGGATCGAGGAGCCGCTGCCGGCCGACGATCTCGACGGCCATATCCGGCTGACGCGCTCGACGCCCACACCGATTGCGGTGGGTGAATCCATGTACTCGATCCGTCATTTCCGCGAATACATGCAGAAGGGCGCCTGCTCGATCGTCCAGGTCGACGTTGCCCGTATCGGCGGCATCACGCCGTGGTTGAAAGTCGCGCATGCGGCGGAAGCCTTCGACATTCCGGTCTGCCCGCACTTCCTGATGGAGCTGCATGTCAGCCTCGTCTGCGCCGTGCCGAACGGCAAATATGTTGAGTACATTCCGCAGCTCGATGATCTCACGACCAAGGGCATGGAGATCCGGAACGGTCGCGCATTGGCGCCGTCCGAGCCAGGCATCGGGATTTCCTGGGACTGGGATGCCGTGCGCGCCCGCTCGATCGACGAGTTTACCCGCGAGTTTCGGGGCTAGGATAGGGAGGTCATCATGCAGCGAATGGGAATGGTGATCGGTCTGGAGGCGTCCAAGGTCGCCGAATACAAGGCGTTGCACGCCGCCGTCTGGCCGGAGATCCTCGCGCTGATTTCGCAGTGCAACGTTACCAACTACTCGATCTTCCTCAAGGAGCCGGAAAACCTGCTCTTCGGCTACTGGGAGTATGTCGGCTCTGATTTTGAGGCGGACATGGCCAAGATGGCCGCACATCCCAAGAACCAGGAATGGTGGTCGGTCTGCATGCCCTGCCAGAAGCCGCTTGAGACGCGCCAGGAAGGCGAGTGGTGGGCGATGATGGAAGAGGTCTTCCATCACGACGGCAAGGTCTCCCACAATGGCTGAAAATTTCGATCCGGGCGCGCTCAGGCAGTGGTGGCCGAAACCGGCAAAGCCCCGGCCGATCGTGATCTTCGGCGCCGGCAGCATCGTCGGCGATGCACATCTGCCGGCTTATCGCCAGGCCGGCTTCCCAGTCGCGGGCCTTTATGATCCAGACCGGGAGAAGGCCGCGAAGCTTGCCGGCGCCTGGCGCATTCCCGCCTTCGAACGGGAAGAGGACGCGCTTGCGGTCGCTGATGCAATCTTTGATCTGGCGACCCCGCCGGCGGCCCATGCCGCCATCCTGGCGAAGCTTCCAATCGGCGCCGCTGCCCTCATCCAGAAGCCGATGGGCTCGGACCTCGAAGCCGCAACCGCCATTCTCGAGACCTGCCGGACGCGCAAACTGAAGGCAGCGGTCAATTTCCAGCTCCGCTTCGCGCCGATGATGCTGGCGCTGAAAGACGCGATCGCGAAGGGATACCTCGGCGAGGTCGTCGATTTCGACGCCTGGCTTGCACTCTCCACCCCCTGGGGCTTTTGGCCGTTCTTGAAAGGCTTGCCGCGCATCGAGATCGCCATGCACTCGATCCATTATCTGGATCTCGTGCGCGGCCTGCTCGGCAACCCCTTGGGCGTGCATGCAAAGACGATCGGCCATCCGAACCATGAGGTTGCCCAGACACGGACGGCTGCGATCCTCGACTATGGTGATCGAGTGCGCTGCGTGCTCTCGATCAATCACGACCATGATTTCGGCCGTAAGTTCCAGGCCTGCGAGTTCCGCATCTCGGGCACGTCGGGTGCTGCTTATGTGAAACTCGGTGTCAACCTCGACTATCCCAAGGGCGAGCCCGACGAGCTCTGGATCCGGCCAACCGGGGCTGTCGAGTGGGTGTCAGTTCCGCTTGAAGGCGCCTGGTTCCCCGACGCCTTCGCCAACCGAATGGCCAATCTGCAGCGTTTCGCCTCTGGCGAAGACCCGGAGCTGATCGGCTCGGTGGAAGACGCCTGGCAGACAATGGCTCTCGTCGAGGCCGCCTATCAATCGAGTGCGTCGCCGGCCACGGCGATCGCGCCACTTCCGGGACGCTGAGATGTCGGAACAGATCATCCATTTCGAAGACTACGAGCTCGGCCATGAGCGCCTGACGACGGGCCGGACGATCACCGAGACCGATTTCGTCGTCCATGCCGGCCACACCGGCGATTTCTTTCCGCACCACATGGATGCGGAGTTCGCCAAGACCCTGCCGGGCGGCCAGCGCATCGCCCACGGCACCATGATCTTCTCGATCGGCGTCGGCCTTACGGCATCGCTGATCAATCCGGTTGCCTTTTCCTACGGCTATGATCGTCTGCGCTTCGTGCGCCCGGTTCATATCGGCGATACGATCCGTACCCGCGTGACGATCGCCGCCAAAGAGGACGATCCGAAGCGGCCGAAGGCGGGACGCATCGTCGAACGGTTAGAAGTCATCAACCAGCGTGGCGAGGTCGTTCTCGCCGCCGACCATATCCTGGTCGTTGAACGCAAAGCATGAGGGATCGAGAATGACAGCGGATCTTAAAGGCAAGGTCGTCCTGATTACGGCTGCGGCTCAAGGCATCGGCCGCGCTTCGGCTTTGGCCTTTGTGAAGGCCGGCGCAAAGGTGCACGCGACCGATATCAATACCGATGCGCTTGCGGCACTTGCAAAGGAAGCCGACGTCGAAACGCACCGGCTCGACGTTCTCGACACGCAAGCGGTCGAAGCGCTCGTGGCAGAGATCGGCGCCGTCGACGTCCTCTTCAACTGCGCCGGTTTCGTGCATGCCGGTTCGATCCTGGAGATGAAGGATAGCGATCTGGAGTTCGCGCTCGACCTCAACGTCAAGGCGATGATCCGCACCATTCGTGCGGTCCTTCCGGGCATGCTTGTCCGCAAGGACGGCGCGATCATCAACATGGCTTCGGTCGCTTCCAGCATCAAGGGCGTACCCAACCGGTTTGCCTACGGCGTCACCAAGGCCGCCGTCATCGGTCTCACAAAGGCCGTCGCAGCCGATTACGTGTCTGAGGGCGTTCGCTGCAACGCCATTTGCCCGGGCACAGTCGAAAGCCCGTCGCTGCAGGACCGCATGCGCGCCCAGGGAGACTATGAAACTGCGCGTGCCACCTTTATCGCCCGCCAGCCAATGGGACGGCTCGGCACCCCGGAAGAGATCGCCGACCTTGCCGTCCATCTCGCGGGCGCCACCTATACGACCGGCCAGGCCTATGCCATCGATGGCGGCTGGACCATCTGACAACAGACAAGCAGGAAGCAGAGATATGAAACTTCTTCGTTACGGCCTCCCGGGCCAGGAAAAGCCGGGCATCCTCGATGCGAACGGCACCTTGCGTGATCTTTCCGGCCACGTCGCCGATTTCTCAGGTGCGGCGCTCGACCCGGACAAACTCGCCGAACTCGAGGCACTCGATCTCGCCGGCCTTCCGGCTGTCGACGGCAACCAGCGGCTCGGCCCTTGCGTGGCCGGTACCGGCAAGTTCATCTGCATCGGCCTCAACTACTCCGACCATGCCGCCGAGACGGGCGCCACGGTTCCCTCCGAACCGATCATCTTCATGAAGGCGACGTCGGCGATCGTTGGCCCGAATGACGACCTGATCATTCCGCGCGGCTCGGAGAAGACCGACTGGGAAGTGGAACTCGGCGTCGTCATCGGCCGCAAGGCCAAGTACGTCACCGAGGCGGAAGCACTCGACTATGTCGCCGGCTACTGCACCGTGCACGACGTCTCCGAACGCGCCTTCCAGATCGAGCGCCAGGGACAGTGGACCAAGGGCAAGTCCTGCGACACCTTTGGTCCGACAGGCCCGTGGCTGGTGACCAAGGACGAAGTGGCGGACCCGCAGAACCTGCCGATGTGGCTGAAGGTCAACGGCGAAACCATGCAGAACGGCTCGTCGAAGACCATGGTCTATGGCGTTGCCTACCTCGTCTCCTACCTGTCGCAGTTCATGTCGCTGCAGCCGGGCGACATCATCTCGACCGGCACGCCGCCCGGCGTCGGCATGGGCATGAAGCCGCCGCGTTACCTTAAGGCCGGCGACGTCGTCGAACTCGGCATCGAGGGCCTCGGCAGCCAGAAGCAGTCCGTGCGCGCGGACGATTGATCATAAGACTGGAGTGACCATGACCCGCATCACTGATCTGCGCGTCTTCGACCTGCGCTTTCCGACCTCGCAGAGCCTCGACGGTTCCGACGCGATGAACCCGGACCCGGACTATTCCGCGGCCTATGTCATCCTCGACACCGATCGGGAGGGACTTGCGGGCCATGGTCTCACCTTCACCATCGGCCGCGGCAACGACATTTGCTGCATGGCGATCAAGGCCATGCGGCATCTGATCGTCGGCCAGGAGACATCAGACATTCTCGCCCATCCCGGCCGGTTCTGGCGGCACCTGACCAGCGACAGCCAGCTGCGCTGGATCGGTCCGGAGAAAGGTGCGATGCATCTGGCGACCGGCGCCGTCGTCAACGCCGTCTGGGACCTGCTTGCCAAGGAGGCGGGCAAGCCCGTCTGGCGGCTGGTCGCCGACATGTCGCCGGAAGAGATCGCCGACATCGTCGACTACCGCTACATGACGGACGTGCTGACGCGTGACGAGGCGGTCGCCATCCTCAGCAGGGCCGAACCCGGCAAGGCTCAGCGCATCGCGACGCTCGAGAATGAAGGTTATGCCTGCTACACGACATCGGCCGGCTGGCTCGGTTATGACGACGATAAGCTCCGGCGTCTCGCCCAGGAGGCGATCGACGAAGGTTTCAACCACATCAAGATGAAGGTCGGCCGCGACCTTGCCGACGACATCAGGCGACTGACAATCGCGCGCGAGGTGATCGGCCCGGACCGCTACTTGATGATCGACGCCAACCAGGTCTGGGAGGTTGGCGAGGCGATCGACTGGGTCAAGCAGCTTGCCTTTGCCAAGCCGTTCTTCATCGAAGAGCCGACGAGCCCCGACGATGTTGCCGGCCATCGCAAGATCCGCGAGGCGATCGGTCCGGTGAAGGTCGCGACCGGGGAGATGTGCCAGAACCGCATCATGTTCAAGCAGTTCATCGCCGAAGGCGCGATCGATATCGTCCAGATCGACAGTTGCCGCATGGGCGGCCTCAACGAGGTGCTGGCGGTGCTGCTCGTTGCCGCCAAATACGGACTGCCGGTCTGGCCGCATGCCGGCGGCGTCGGCCTTTGCGAATATGTCCAACACCTGTCGATGATCGATTATATTGCCGTATCCGGAACGAAGGATGGTCGCGTCATCGAATATGTCGACCATCTGCACGAACACTTCCTCGACCCCTGCGTGATCGCGAACGCCGCCTATATGCCGCCACAGCGGCCCGGGTTCTCGATCGAGATGAAGCCGCAGTCGATCGCCGACTACAGGTTCGGCGGTTAACGCAGAAGGTTTTATATAAGAATAACGTCTTCAAGATTCAAAAGCCGGAGCGATATAGAGCCGCTCCGGCTTTGTTGTTTCGTCCGATCATCGGTCAATTTCGGCGCCCAGCCCTTGACGTGATGCGTTCATTTATGAATGATCTATTCATTCATTGTGAATTCCGGAGGGGAGTCCGGGAAGAGGAGGAAATTGATGAAGACCTTTGTTCTGGCTGCAGCCGTGGCTGCGCTGTCCTTTTGCGCCGTCGCCAACGCGCAGGAATACAGCCTGAGGTTCTCGACCTCGCAGGTGAATCCGAACGAGCCGATCGTCAAAGCCATGAAAACCTATGCCGAGCGTGTCGGCGAACGTTCGGGTGGCCGCATCGCCATCACGGTCATGACCGGCGACCAGCTCGGCGCGCAGAAGAAGGTCAACGAGATGGTCATGAGCGGCGCAAGTCTGCTCAGCGCCACCGACTATGGCCAGCTCGGCCAGTTCGTCCCGGATCTCTCCATTCTGGCCGGCCCCTATGTCTACCCCGATCTGGCGGCGACCGACCGTCTCTTCGCGTCGGACCTCTACAAGGAGCTCTCGGGCAAGCTTGAGGCGCAGGGCATCAAAATCATCATGCCGAACGGCCTCTTCGGTTATCGCCACATCATCGCCAACAAGCCGGTTCGCTCGCCGGCCGATCTCGCCGGCGTCACCATCCGCGTGCCTTCGTCGCCGATCATGATGGCGACCTTCGGCAATTATGGCGCACGGCCGACCGAACTGCCCTGGGGCGACGTCTACAACGCGCTTCAGACCGGCGTCGTCGATGCGGCCGAAGGCCCCTTCGGTTCGATCGCCGGCGCCAAGCTGAACGAAACCCGCAAGGTCATCTCCAAAACCGGCCACCAGATCATGTTCACCGCCTGGGTGGCATCGAGCCAATTCTTCAACGGCCTGCCGGAAGACCTGCAGAAAATCCTGCTCGAGGAAGGCCAGACGATCGCCAAGGAGCTGACCGAAATGACGCTCGAAACGGATGACGCCTACGCCAAGCAGCTTGCGGCTTCCGGCGTCGAGATCGTCACCGACATCGACATCCCGGCCTTTATCGAAGCCTCGCGCGCTGCCTACGAGAAAGTGCCAAACATCACGCCTGGCGTGTACGACCAGGTGCAAAGGGCGATGGCGCAGTAAGCAGGCAATTGCACGACGCGGCGATAGAGACGCCGCGTCGTGCTGGCGTCGGGCGCGTTCAGGATGCCGCGACAGAAAACCATCAGGCCGGCCCAAGCGCCGGCCCTGTTCCGCCTTTCAAAATGATTGGGGCCATCATGGAAACCTCACCTTCGCCGGAAGAGACCGCTCCTCTCTTCAGCCTGCGGCGCGCCGATGAAGCGGTCGGCGTTGCCGCCCTTCTCGTCATCGTCTTTTCGATCCTCTGGGGTGTCGTCAGCCGCTACATCTTCCCGCAGCCGGCTGCCTGGACCTACGAGCTGGCGATCATGGCTTTTGCCTACCTCGTGTTCTTCGGCGCCGTCGCCGGTGTTCGTCTCGGCACGCATGCGGCGATCGATGTCCTCGTCGCGGCGCTACCCAACGGCTGGCAGCAGGCGATCGCCTGGTTCAACTACCTGCTGCTGGCGCTATTCTTCATCGTCATGACCGTTCTCTTCGGCTGGCAGGCCTGGACTTCGCGGCACGTGCACACGATCGCGATGGATCTGTCTCGCAGCCTTTCCTACGGGCCGCTGGCGCTGGCTTCGGCCGGCATGTTCGTCCAGCACCTGATCGTCGAAAGGCCATGGACCGTTCGCCTGCACCGCAATGTGGAATCGCTGATATGACCCTTTTTCATCTTGCCGGCCCCTCGCTGCTGGTCGTCGTCCTCTTCCTCCTGTCGACGCCGATCACCTGGGCGATGGCGATCGGGGCGCTTGCCTTCTTCTTCATCAACATGGACATGATCCCGCTTGCCAACTTCGCACAGGAGATGGCCGAGGGCAGCCAGTCCGTGTCACTGCTGGCATTGCCGCTCTTCGTGCTTGCCGGCTGCATCATGAATGCATCGGGCATCACCCGGCGCCTGCTGACGCTCGCCGACGTGCTGGTCGGCCACATGACCGGCGCACTGGCGCAGATGTGTACGGTGCTCGGCACGCTTCTCGGCGGCCTGACAGCGTCTGCCAACGCCGACGCTGCGATGCTCGCAAAGACGCTCGGCGTCGAGATGTCGGAACGGGGCTATAGCCGTGCCTTCGCCGCGGTCATCACCTCGTCGGCGGCGATCATTACCAGCCTGATCCCGCCTTCGATCGGTCTCATCGTCTACGGCTTCCTCGCCGAAACCTCGATCGGCCGACTGTTTGCTGCAGGCGTCGTTCCCGGCCTCGTGCTTGCGGCAGGTCTGATGGTCACCACTTATTTCATCGCCCGCAAGCGTGGCTACAAGCCGCTCCGCAAGGAACGCGCCAGCAGGGCGGAGGCGAGCCGGGCGCTGATCGACGGCCTTTGGGCGCTGTCGATCCCGGTCGTCATCTTCGCCGGCACGCGCTACGGCATCTTCACCACCACCGAGGCCGGGGCGGTTGTCGTCGTCTATGTGCTCTTCGTCGCCATCTTCGGATACCGCGAGTTCACCTTCCGGCAAATCCCGGAGGTCCTGGCAGAAGCGGTGCGCGATTCCGCCGTGGTGATGATCATGATCTGCGCGGCCGCCTCCTTCGGCTTTTATCTCGCCTGGGAACAGGTGCCGCAGGCCATGTCCGGCTGGCTAGGTGGCGCGACAGACAACCCGCTCCTCATGCTGCTCCTGATCAACGTTCTCCTCATCGTCATCGGCACGGCGATCGAAGGCTCGGCGGCGCTCATCATCCTCACCCCGATGCTGATCCCGATCATCGACGGCGTCGGTATCGACCGGGTGCATTTCGGCGTCGTCTTCATCACCAACCTGACGATCGCCGGCATCACGCCGCCGGTCGGCGGCCTGATGTACATCTCGTCGATGGTGTTGAAGGTACCGATGATGGCCTATGCGCGGGAGGTCCTGCCTTATCTCGCAATGATGATGGTGCTGCTGGTGATGCTCAGCATGTTTCCGCAGCTCTCGCTGTGGCTGCCGAACCTCGTCTACGGAACCGCGGCGGTTCAGTAGCGCGATCCAGAGCGGCTCCGGCGGCCTTTGACTTGGGCGCCGGACTAAGCCCTGGCACGTCGCTCCGACCCACCGTTGCGACAGATCACGAAAATGAATCGATCACCCCGGATCGATTCAAAACTCTCGTTGGACCTATGCGCGCCGATCGCCGAATCTTCGCGCATGACGATCGTTCAGCCCTACCAGATCTATGTCGAGCGAAGGGACGCGGCCAGAAACATGGCGCGCTACTACTCCATGCAGATCTCCATGTCCCTATTGGGCGAGGCGTGCCTGACGCGGCGCTGGGGACGGATCGGAAGTCACGGCCAGATGATGGTGCACCACTTCGCGCGGGAGGAGGAGGCGGTCAAACTCTTCCTCGAGCTAACGCGTAGCAAACGTCAGCGCGGCTATCGTCCGAGGATGTGATCCGGAAAGGTGCGCGACTTCACCGCGGCTTGAAGTCGACCAGAAGCGATTTGAGCTCGATTTCGCGGACGCGCCGCGCCGCTTCATCGGGGCTGACCCAGGCGACCAAACGCTCGCCTTTCTCCTTGTATTTTTCCGCCAGCTTGGTGACTTCGATCTGGAAGATGTCAACGATACAGGGCACCACGTCGCCGTCATCGAGCACCTTTAAGTAGGTGTAGCTGCCAATCGGCTTCTTGCGAACTTTCCCGCGAACACCGGCCTCCTGCAAGGCTTCGATCGCCGCGGCCTCGTGCGGTTCCTTCTGTTTCATCGGCCAGCCTTTTGGAATGAGCCAGCGGCCGCTGTCGCGCGACGTCACCACAAGGATCTCGATCGCGCCGTCAGGCACGTAACGATAGCAAAGTGCTGCACATTGCTGGCGAAACGAACCCGAAAACAGTTTCTCGGGCGAGGCAGCCAGCTTCTGCAACAGCGTCTTCGGTTTTGGTGGTTTCGGCGCCTTTGACTTCTTGATCGCTCTCAAGCTCCTCGATACTTGGCGCCAATTTGCGGACATCTAGGACATCCGCCCCTCATGTCAAAGGAGAAAATGGAAAGAAACGTTCCGGCAAGAGGCTCATGCCTTGGCAGATATTGCGCTCAATTCCTCAAGGTCGAGATCGCGCTCCAGTTCATGCAGCGTTTCATCGTCGATTTCGCCGGCGCGATGAAGCCGGATGAGTTCGCGCCGCCCGGTCGCGACCGCTTCGAGCACGACGTCGAAATGGGCGTGGAGGATCGGCGTGTAATGCTCCGTGCGCGCGGCATAGTCGACGATCGAAACCGCTCGGCGCTGATAGCGGTCCAGCAATTGCGGATGGATGAGATTGCCCGCCGCGTCATAGGCGCGGCTTTGAATGGTGATGAGCTGCGCCTGGGCCATCGCCGCCTCGGCCTGGCTTAGGGTGAGGGGTGCCTTTTCAGAGGAAGGCTCGACGAGCCTCGCCCAGGCGATCACCCGCCCGAGCGTCGTTCCCTGCATCAGCACCGTTCCAAGGATCACGGCAAAGGAGGTTACCAGGATGAAGTCCCGGCCGGGGAAGCCTTCGGGCACGCTCAGCGCAAGCGCGAGCGTTACCACGCCGCGAACGCCGGCCCAGGAAAGCACGGTCGCACCGCGCGCGCCGACCGGCGTGTAGCGCTTGAGCCCCAGCCTGTTGCCAAGCCAGATTGCGAAGTCGGAACCGAACACCCAGAAGAAGCGGGCGACGGTGAGCGCGAAGAGTACCATGAGGATTGGCCATCCCAAGGTCGCTGCAACGGTCTCGAACCCGCCGCCGCGCTCGACCACGCCGCGAAGCGACAGGCCGATCAGGATGAAAACCGCGGCCTCCATCAGGAAGACGATGACGGTCCAGAAGGCGGAGCCGCGCATACGGGTGGCGGCCGAGAGCACGGTGTGCTGGTGCCAACTGGCGACGAGGCCGGTGGTAACTGTCGCGATCACGCCGGAAACATGCAGGAACTCGCCGAGCAGGTAGGACGTCCAGGACAAAAGGGCCGTCGCGGCGATGATCAGGTACTCATCTCCGAGGCGGCGGGCAAGCAGCACCCACGCCGTACCGATGGCGAGGCCGACAAGGGCACCGCCGATCGCCAGCAGGAAGAAGTTGCCGACTGCCTCGCCGGCGCTGAAAGCCCCGGTGACGCCGGCGGCGATCGCGAAGCGGAACAATACCAGTCCGCTTGCGTCGTTGAGCAGGCTTTCGCCTTCGAGCAGGATCTGCAGCCGTCGCGGCAACTGCACGCGCTGCAGCACGGCCCGTGCCGAGACGGCGTCGGGCGGCGAGACGATCGCCCCGAGTGCGGCGCATGCGGCCCAAGGCAGGGACGGGAAGATGAAGTGCGTCACGACGGCAACGACGGCCGCGGTAAAAAACACTGCGCCGATCGCAAGCGAGGCGATGCCGATCAGGTGACGGCGCAGGCGGCCGACCGCGATCGTCCAGGCGCCGTCGAGGAGCAGCGGCGGCAAGAAGATGACGAGCACCAGCTCCGGGTCGACCGCGATGGCCGGCAGCCCCGGCATGAAGGCGAGCATAGCGCCACCGCTAAGAAGCGCCACCGACGGCGGCAGGCCGAGCCGATGCGCGACGTAGTGCAGCGCGATGATCGCGACAAACATGCCGATCACCAGTTCGAACAGATGTATCGGCTCCACCGGTCTCCGCCTCCATCGCTCAATGACGCGGCCCATTACAGAACACGTTTTTTCGAAACGCAATTGCGCGTGCAGCAACAGTGGCGTGGAGCCTTGCCGAAGGTGAAGGGTCGCAGAAAAGAAAAAAGGGCCAGCGGAAGACCGCGGCCCATAAAGGTGTGAAGGTCAAAAACCTCCAGAGGGGAACAGCTGCTGCGGCGGACTGGGAGGAGACCCGCCATGTGCATCAGCTGTGTGCTTTATGCCTGATTTTTGATCAGCTGGAAAACATTTATTGTGCAATGCAGCTATGCATAAACGCAAGACGTGCGCCGCGGTCGTCGGCCGGAACTGCCAAACGGTGCCAAAATGAGCGTTCGTCGGGAGGAGGGGGACGTCGCCAAGGACAGTCGCCCCGGCAGACAATCGGGACCGGCACACGTGCCGGCCCCGATGAGATAGTTGCTACACTAACGGTCGTGAGCTTGACCGCACAGCCATTTTACGACCGCTTTTACGATCGAACAGCCGGCGACCCGACTTCCGGCCTTGTCCGCAGCCGGTCCACAGGTTGTTCACAGGGAAAGGAGGCGCTAACGCGTTGAAACGCAGTTCAGTTTTCCAAACTGTGAGCTACTGCCCCTGAAAAGAATGCACCGTATCAGGTCAGCGATACCTTGCGGGTTTCCGCATCGATCATCGCAGCGGCGATCGCCGCCACAAGCAGCAAGCCTGCAAAGGTGCCGATCGCCAGGCCGAAGCCCTTCGCCACCAGCAATCCGATGAGCGAAGGCGCAAGCAGGCCACCGAGCCGAGCCATGCCGCCGGCCGCCCCCATGCCGGTCGCGCGCGAGGCGGTCGGATAGAGTTCCGGCGTATAGGCATAGAGTGCGCCCCATGTGCCGAGCAGTGCAAAGCTCATGATCAGGAGCGCAGCAGCAACGACCAAGGCCGCATCCGCCACGACGAACAACAGGCAACTGAGGGCGGAGAGCAGGCAGAAACCGACCAGCGTCGGGCGCCGTCCCCACTTCTCGACGCCGTAGGCGGCAAGCGCATAGCCCGGGATCTGCGCCAGAGCGATGAGAACGAGGAACCCATAGCCACGCACGAAGCCGAAGCCTTCTCCCGCAAGCCGCGGCGGCATCCAGGTAAAGACGCCATAGTAGGAGACCGAGACGAGGAACCAGACCGAAAGGATCAGAAGGCTGCGGCGACGCAAGTCCTTCGAAAAGATACTGATATCGGCGGTCGGTACAGGCAGGGCGATCGATACGGTCGGCTCGAGTTGCGGTCGAGCATTGGCTGCCAGCATTCGATCGACGATCGCCTTGGCCGCCTCCGCCTTGCCCGCGCGCAACAGGTAAAGCGGCGATTCCGGCACGAGGAAGCGTAGTCCGACGCCAATGACTGCCGGAATGGCCGTGACGGCAAAGATGTAGCGCCATCCGTCCGTAAGGCCGGCAAGAGCGATGAGCCATGCCGCCAGTGCCACGATCAGCGTGCCCACGGCCCAGAAGCCTTCGAGCATGACCAGCCATCGCCCGCGGCTGCGCGCCGGCAGGAATTCCGACATCATCGCATAATCGACGGGAAGTGTGCCGCCGACCGCAGCGCCGGTGAGGAAGCGCAGGACAAGCAGGACCACGAAATTCGGAGCGAAGATCGACAGAATGCCGAAGACCGCGTCGCAGGCAACGGTTACGAGCAGGACCCGGCGCCGGCCGATCCGATCGGCAAGCCTGCCGAAGCCGACGGCGCCGATCAGCATACCCAGGAAAAACAACGTGCCCGTCTGCAGCGCTTGGGGAACCGTCAGCCCGAATGTTGCGGCAATGGAGGCGGCGGTGAACCCGACGGCGAGCACCTGCATGGCATCGGCCGTCCAAACCAGGCCAAATATGCCCATCAGGCGCCGCTGATAGGGGCCCGTGCCCGCCCGGTCGAGCGCTTCCTGTATCGTGATCGTCGTCATTCGACCCTACCTTGAGATTCGACGTGTGGACACTACGTCGACCGCGCCTGCTTGGATATTGCAGAAATGCCGCAGATGTCCGGCTGAGTGCGGCCGCGAGGATCGACCAATCTTCCAGGCACCTGGCACGGGCCGGCAATTTCGACTTGCGCGACATGCACACGCGTGCAAATATGCACGCGTGTGCAAAAGGGGTTTCGCCGATGAACGATCACAAGCCGCGCTATTCGAACGACCTTTCGGGGCGGGCCCTGTTGTGTCGGGATGTCATCCGCTCTGCCGGCGCTCTGGTGCTCGACGGCTTCAAGGCAAGTGCCGAGCGTGGCTTTTCCCTAAAGGGCCCGCAGGATTTTCTGACGGAAACCGATGCGGCCTCCGAGGCCCATATTCGCGACGCAATTGCCACCCATTTTCCGGCCGATGCGTTCCTGGGCGAGGAGGGCGGCGGGACCGTTGCCGATCGCGTCTGGGTCGTCGATCCCGTCGACGGCACGGCAAACTTCGCGCGCGGAATCCCGCACTTCTGCATCTCCATAACCTATGTCGAACACGGACACGCAGAGATCGGCGCAATCTACAATCCGGCCCACGACGAACTTTATTTCTGCCGCCGGGGAGAAGGTGCAACGCTCAACGGCAAGGTCATCACGGTCTCGTCGACGGCGACCTTCGATGCCGCGTCGGTCGAAATGGGCTGGTCGCGGCGGGTGCCGGACGAGACCTATCTGGAGACGATGCGGCAGATGCTGGAGAAGGGCGCCAATGTGCGGCGCGGCGCTTCGGGGGCACTTGCGCTCGCTTACGTCGCCGATGGGCGCTCGGACGCCTATGTTGAGCTGCACATGAACTCGTGGGATTGCCTTGCCGGACTGTTGCTCGTTGCCGAGGCGGGCGGCGCCGTGTGTCCCTTCATGGAAATAGGCAGCGTGCTCGACGGCGGGCCGGTGCTCGCATCGACGCCGGCGATTGCCGGCGGCGTAAGTGTGGCTTCAGGCATCCCGGTCCAAAAAAGGGAGCAAGCCGCCAGGCTTCAGCTGGCCTGAAACCGCGGTAGCCTGAACACGCATGCCACCCGTTCGCATACACAAGGGGAAATCCAATGGACGCACCGGTCTACACCCGGCCCGCTATCAGTCTGATCGCCAGAGAACTCGGGCCCCACAGCGCCGATCTCTATATCGGCGGCAGTGACGGCGCGCGTGACCTGGACCTGCTCAAGCGTCACGGGATCTCCATTGTCGTCAATTGCGCGATCAACCTGGACATCAACCTCGTGCGCGAAGAAGAAGTCAGCATCAATGATGATCTTTGTGCAAGCGGCTATGCGGCCGTCCGCTATTACAAGCTCGGCATGATCGACGGTGATGGCAGCCCCGACACGATGATGCTCGGTGCCTATTACATTCTCGACGGTGCGCTACGCCAGACGATGCCGAAGCGCGCAACCTACCCCTTCGCCGATGGCGGCAACATCCTCGTCAATTGCCGCGGCGGACGCAGCCGCTCGGTGTCGCTGGTGGCGCTGTTCCTGCACAAGCAGCAGCCGCATCTGTTTCCCACACTCGACGCGGCCGTCGCCCACATCCGCGAGCATCGCGAACTGCGGCCGGATGAATGGTTCGAGACGCCGAAGCCCATGCTCTATGAGGCAGCGCGCCGCGCTTCGGCCTGGATCGACCTCGTCGAGGCCTCCCGTCTGGAGGTGAAGGCCGATGTCTGATTTGCCTCGGATCGCCATCATCGCCGACGCCCATTTCCATGATCTTGAAGGCGATTTCGAGTTCCCGCGGATAGAGATCGACGGCGAAAAACTGGCCGTCAGAAGCTGGGCCGACACGCGCGAATCCACCCGCGTCTTCAACGAAAGTGCCAAAGCGCTGGACGAGGCCTTGGCGGAGGTCGCGCGCCGCGGCATCCGTCACGTCGTCCTTTTGGGCGACTACACGGACGACGGGCAAAGACAGACAACGGCGCGCGTGCGCACCATTCTTGATGGGCACGAGAGCGCCCATGGCACGCGCTTTTATGCGCTTCCGGGCAACCACGACATCTTCGGGCCCAAGGGGCGACACCACACCAAACAATTTCTTGATCGGAACGACGTGAGGGTCCTCGTCACGAGCGACATAGGAAAGGCAGCCCCCGGCAGCCACGCAACGCCGCGCATGTATTGCGAGGGATATCCGACGGGCCTTGCCCCCGTGGCTACCCATGGGTACTTCCGACGGCCGGACTATCTTCATTGGGAAACCCCGTTCGGGGCGTCTGACCGCGTCGAGGATCGGCTCTACCCGGTCTCGTCTCCGGACGGCCGGAATTGCTACCGGCTGATGGATGCCTCCTATCTGGTCGAGCCCGAGCCGGGTCTCTGGCTGCTGATGATCGACGCCAACGTCTTCGAACCACGCGACGGCCTGTTTGAGGAGGGTGATGAAGCCGCTTTCGTCGACAGCACCGGCGCGGGCTGGAACGCGCTTATCAGGCTGAAACCGTTCATCGTCGACTGGATTGCCGACGTGTCCGCGCGCGCAACGAAACTCGGAAAAACGCTGCTCGCATTCTCGCATTATCCGGTGCTCGATCCCTTCGATGGCGCAACGGGAGCCGAAAGCGTTCTCTTCGGCGAGACCAATATTGCCCGCAGGACACCACAGCAGGCGGTCGCAGATGCACTGATGACCGCCGGCATGACGCTGCATTTTAGCGGGCACCTGCATGTCGAAGGCGTTACGCGCCGCGCGGGCGGCTGCCGCTCGCTGATCAATGTCGCCGTGCCGTCGCTCGTGGCCTTTCCGCCGGGCTTCAAGATCGTCGAACCGTCTCAATCGGCGTCGTCCATCGAAACCGTCGAACTGTCCGCGATGGCCGTCGATCCACGCGTGCTGCGCGCCTATCGTCGCGAAGCGGCGCGAGCCGGCGAATATCCGGACCCAGCCTTTGCCGCGGCGGATTACGGTTCCTTCCTGCAGGCACACAAGCGTGCCCTGGTCCAGCATCGCTATTTTCCGAAGGAATGGCCCGGAGATGTCGTCAACGAAATATCCGGGCTTTCGATCGCTGCCGTCTGCAAGTTGATGCCCGACGCCGGCGCCATGACGAGCGCTTCCGGGCAAGGAGCGATCGCCATCTCTGAGGACGCCGCCAGCCTCGACATGATCGAGGTGATCGCCGATTGGTATTGCCTGCGCCAGGCCGGCGTCCTTGCGCTTGACAAGATACCTGAGCGGCGGCGCGCGCTTTATCGCCTGCTCGCCAAACACTTCGGCCGTCCGCCCGGGACCGGCTGGGACGGATCGACATCAGGCTTCCTAGCGATCTTCTTCGGGGCCTTCGACGCCTTCCTCGATCGTGCCGAAGCGGGAAGCCTACACATCCGCATCGAGAGCACCTCCGACACGGAAGAGGCTGCCTGACCATGGACCAGTTGCTCTCCACGGCCTCTTCCTCCGCGCCGCCGGCGACTTTCATCGAGTTGCGGGAATCTTGCCGTCTGGGCCGACGTCATCTGAAGGGTGGGCGCCTGGAAGTGGCCAAGTTCGTGCTTGCCCATCCGTACGACGTCGCCTTTGCGAGCGCACGGGAAGTGGCCGTGCGCAGCGGTGTCTCGACGACGACAGTCATGCGGCTCGTCAGCGACCTCGGCTTTGAGACCTATGCATCCTTTCAGCAACTCTTTCGAGCGGAGTTGCTGCGCGGCCGGCAATAAGCATTGGGGAGGGGGCCATGAGCACTGCGATCGTCAGCATCAACCTCTTCGGCGCGGTGGCGCTCCTCCTGTTCGGCCTTGGTCAGGTTCGCGACGGCATGCAACGCGCTTTTGGTGCCCGTCTGAAAGTCGGACTGGCGGCCGGGACGCGTGACGGTCTTCGTTCGTTTTTCAGTGGCCTCGTCGCAACCATCGCCCTCCAGAGCTCCACCGCCACCGCTCTCATGGTCGCGTCCTTCGTCGAGCGTGATCTCATCGTGCCGCGCATGGCGCAGATCGTGCTGCTCGGCGCCAACGTCGGCACGGCGATGACGGCCTGGATCGTGGCTTTGGGGCTCGGCTGGCTCTCACCGCTCTTGCTGCTTTGCGGTTTCGTTGTCGGGCGCGGCAGCTCGAGCACGCGCAAGGGATCAGGCGCAGCGCTCGTCGGCATCGGGCTGATGTTGCTGTCGCTGCATCTGATTGGCGGTGCGACCGAACCGCTGCGGACCTCTGCCGCCCTTTCGGCTTTCTTCGGGATGCTCGACAATGCCTGGCCGGTGGCGCTCGTCATCTCGGCAGGACTCGCAGCGCTCGCGTCATCGAGCCTGGCAGTCGTTGTGCTGATCCTGTCTCTTGCAACATCCGCCAGCCTTTCGACCGGCCCGCTCATCGCCCTCGTTCTGGGAGCCAATCTCGGCGGTGCTGTGCCCCCGGTTCTAGCCACATTCAAGGCTGCGGCGAGCGCCAGGCGGGTTGCCCTTGGCAACCTGATCGTGCGTGCCGTCGGCTGCCTGGCCGCTCTGGCGCTCGCCGGGTACATCGCCCCGCATATCGACTGGCCGCCTGTCTCACGCGGCAATCTGCCGGTTGATGTGCATCTCGCCTTCAATCTCGCACTGGCGCTTCTGGCGGCCCCCCTCGCTCGGCCTCTATCCCGCCTGACCATGCGCCTGTTGCCGGACGAGCCAAAGGCGACGGACGGCCCGCTTTTCCTGGAACAGAACGATCTCGGCACGCCGGTCGCAGCGCTTGCCGGCGCAAGTCGGGAAGTGCTCGGTGTCGGCGACCTGGTCGAGCGCATGCTGGTCGAAGCAAACGACGCCCTGCAGCAGACGGACCCTTCCAGGCTTGCTGCGATCAGCACGCTTGAAGGGCGCGTGGATCGCGTGCAACACGAGATCAAGGTTTACGTCTCGCGCGTCGGCCAGTCCGAAATCGCCGAGGAACAGCGCCGCCACGCCATGGATATCGTCGACTATGCCATCAACCTCGAGCATATCGGCGACATCATCGAGAAGGGGCTCCTTGCCGAACTTGCAAAGAAGATCGCCCGCGGCCTGGCTTTCTCCTCCGATGGCCACGAGGAACTGTCGCGTCTCTTCGCCATCACGATCGACAATCTGCGCATGGCCCAGGCCGTGTTTGCCACGCGTGACAACGCGATGGCGCGGCGCCTGGTAGAAGCCAAGGAAGATGTCCGCAGGCTGGAGCGGCAGTCGGCTGAGCGGCATCTGCAGCGCCTGCGCGATGGCCGCGCCGAAAGCATCGAAACCAGCTCGCTCCATCTCGACATGCTGCGCGATCTCAAACGCATCAACGCACACATCGCAACCGTCGCGCACCCCATCCTAGATCAGAGCGGGTTGTTGATCGACAGCCGTATCCGGCCGGCGGCCACTTGAGCATTCCGGTCTAGCGTCGGGCGGTCTTGCGCTCGACCATCGTGACGGGAACGACCTGAAGTCGCGTTTCCATCTCGTCGGCTTCCAGCGCTTCGAGAACATGCTCCGTCAGAGCGGAGAAGGACTGCGCAACGGTGGTGAGTTCGTAACTCTTCCACCCTGCCTGCGGAATATCGTCGAAGCCGACGACGGAAAGATCGGCCGGCACGCGGCGGTGCATTTCGGTGCGGGCAGCGTCGAGAAAGCCGAGAGCCAAGAGATCGGTAACGCAAAACGCGCCGTCGATCGCCTCGTCGACGAGCACTTCGCAGCCAGCCTGGTAACCGCTTTCATAACTCGTGGTACCGCCCGACCAGGCGACCACCTCGACCCCGGCGGTCGCCATTTTCTTTTTGAACGCAGTGGTGCGGCGCACCTGAGCAGGGGTTTGGCTGCCACTCGAGATCACCGCAACCTTCTTGCAGCCCGCCTCGATCAGGCGCAGTGCTGCAAGGTCCGCACCGCGGGAATCGTCGCTCAGCACCATGCTGGTATCGGTGCGATCGATTTTCTGGTTGATCAGGATCAGGCGCACGCCGTTGGCAATGCACTGGTCGACGATCGATTCCGGCGGCTCTCCGGAAAGAACGATGATCGCTTGCGCCCGGAACTCGAACAGTAGCTCGATCAGCGGCGCGATATCCTTTCGCGCATCCGCGGCATTGAGCAACAGGCATTGGAGACCGCGACGCAACAGGCCGATGCTCAAGAGATCGAGCTGTTTTGCATGGAAGGGTGCGCTGAGATTGGCACCGACGACCCCGATGAGATTGGAGCGGTCGTTGTTCAGTCCCTGCGCCAGCCGGTTGACCCGGTAACCGAGCTCCCGGGCGGCTTTGAGAACCTTGCGCCGCACAGCCTGGGATACACTGGCTCCGGGCGTAAAGGTTCGCGAGACCGCCGAGCGTGAGACGCCCGCGCGTTTTGCAACCTCTTCGGCCGTCACAAAGCCCCTCGCCATGCCTTTCTCCTGCAGAATCAGATGCTTTTCATCAGGGCCACAAAAGCAGGCCCATTCCAACGAAAAAGTTCGAGCCTACCCGCTCGGTGAACCAGCCGCTGATGCCGCTGAACGGTCGCCATCGCTCCGTCTATGGCGGCTGTTTCTCCCCGCTGAAGTCATTCGCCCAACCTCAATGATCACGTGTTCCAAAAGTAATACATCATTGTCACAAAAGAGTCATCAAAAACAATGGCTTATATCATTGCGCACGTGTGCATTTTTTTGTTGACAACGGCGCCTCGCCATTGGATCATACGTTCCATAGACAGAGCTGGATTGGAATTTTTGTTCTGTCCATGTTCGTGGTGATGGCGGCGCGGTTGAGGAGCTTGCGCCGACATCTGGCAAGCGCTTGCGCCTGCCCTGCGAACGGGGAGGATTGAGTAACCGACAGCCGCGCCTTTTGCGTCATTGAGCGGCTTCTTGCGTAGGTCAGCGCCACGCCCTGGCGACTGATTTCTATTCCCCGTTGGCACTTTGAAAGTTCCGCCAGGCATCGATCGCCGGGGCAGGCAGCGCATGTTGAGTTCCAAGGGGAAGAGCATGGCCTTATTGAGTGAGACAGCCAAAGCGGCAACATTGCCCGGCAGCGCAATGGCGCCGACGGCATGGCAGCGCTGGCGCTATCGGATGAAGGTCGCGTCGCGGGAGCCGACGACGCTGATCGGCGTCCTGACGGCACTTCTCTTTACCTATCTCATCGTCGTGCCGATCATCTCGATCGTGCTCGATTCCGTGCGCGTCCAATTCGGCCACGAGCGGCGGCTCGGCAAGGACTTTGGCGAGCTTACGCTCTACTACCTTGATCGAGCCTTCCTGTCGCCGGTCTCGGTCGATCTTTTCTGGCGGCCGCTCTTCAACACGCTATCGGTCGCGCTCGGAGCGATCAGCCTGTCTTTGTTGATCGGTACGGTGCTCGCCTGGTTGATCAGCCGGACAGACATGTTCGGACGGCGCTGGTTCGCAACAGCGCTGATCGTGCCCTACATGCTGCCGGCCTGGACCTTTGCGCTTGCCTGGACAACGCTCTTCAAGAACCGCACCGTCGGCGGCCAGCCGGGCTGGTTCGAGGCCATGGGGCTGACACCGCCCGACTGGGTCGCCTATGGGCGCTTCCCGATCATCGTGATCCTGGCGCTACATTATACGCCTTTCGTCATCCTGCTGTTTGGCTCTGCCCTTCGTCGCTTCGATTCCCAGCTCGAAGATTCCGCCCGTATCCTTGGAGCCAAGCGCTACCAGGTGGCGATGCAGATCATCCTGCCGCTGATGCGTCCCGCACTTTTGTCCTCGATGGTGCTGATCTTCGCCAAGTGCCTCGGCGAGTTTGGCGTGCCCTATGTGCTCGGCCTGCCGGTCAAGTTCGAAGTGCTTTCCACCTCGCTCTTTCGCAGCATCGCGTCACGCCAGACCGGCGTTGCCGGTGTCGTCGCGGCCTCGATCATGCTGATTGGTATCGTCACCCTGATGATCGATGCGCGTCTCGTTCGTGAAGCCCGGCGCTTCGTTACTGTTGGCTCGAAGGGTTCGATGAACCGCCAGAGCCGGCTCGGCAAGTACCGCCTGCCGGCGACCGGTTTTGCCGCACTTATCTTTCTCTTGAGCGTCGGACTGCCGCTTCTGACCCTGTTCCTCTCCACCATCATGAAGCTGCCGGCGCAGTTCACGCTCGACAATTTCACGCTCGACTACTGGATCGGGAGTGATCTCCACACGGTGGCACTGCAGACCGGGGTCCTCTTAAGCCCCGATCTATGGGCGGCCGCAAAAAACACGCTTGTCATCGTCGGCCTTGCGTCCTTGACCTCGGGCATTCTCGGACTTCTTGTCGGCTATGTGGTCATCCGCACGCCGGTGAAGGTCCTGTCGGTCTATCTGCGGCAGGTCACCTTCTTGCCCTATCTGGTGCCGGGTATCGCCTTTGCCGCCGCCTATCTGTCGCTCTTCGCCGTGCCACGCGGACCGATGCCGGCCCTCTATGGTACCGTCACCATCCTGGTCCTGGCGCTGATCGCCGACCAGATGCCTTACGCCTCGCGCGCCGGTATCTCGGCCATGACCCAGCTTGGCAAGGATCCGGAAGAGGCAGCCCAGATTTCCGGCGCCGGCTGGTTCCGGCGGATGATGTTGATCGTCATTCCGATCCAGAAGGGCTCGCTGGTAACAGGCGTGCTGCTGCCCTTCATCTCGGGCATCAAGGGCCTGAGCCTCTTCGTCATCCTCGCCGTGCCGAGCACCGATGTTCTGACCACCTATTCGCTCCGGCTCGTCGACTACCACTACACGCAAGCCGCCAATGCCGTCGTGCTGATCATCGCGGCGATCGCCTATCTCGGAACCCTGGCAGCCCAGAAGCTGACCAAGACCAATCTCGCAGAAGGACTCGGAAGCTGATGCCCACCATCAATCTCAGCGGCGCCCAGAAGAACTACGGCGTCAATTCCGCCAATGCCGTCTCGAACCTCGATCTCGAAATCCGCGACGGCGAGTTCATGTGCCTTCTTGGACCCTCTGGCTGCGGCAAGACCACGACGCTGCGCATGATCGCCGGCCTCGAAAACCTCTCGGACGGCGAGATCCGCATCGGAGAGCGGGTGGTCGACTCGGTCAGGGCAGGCGTGTTCATCCCGCCGGAAAAGCGTGAGATGGGGCTGGTATTCCAGAGTTACGCGCTCTGGCCGCACCTGACAATCGAACGCAACACCGACTTCGGTCTGAGGCTGCGCAAACTGCCGAAGGAAGAGCGTGAAATGCGCGTCGAGAAAGTGATGCAGGCGCTCGACATCGCCAAGTACCGCGACCGCTACCCGTCGCAGCTCTCGGGCGGCCAGCAGCAGCGCGTGGCGCTCGCCCGCATGCTGGCGGTCAATCCAGGCGTTCTGTTGCTCGACGAACCGCTGTCGAACCTCGACGCCCGGCTCCGGCTCGAGATGCGCGCCGAGCTCAAACGCATCCACAAGGAGTTCAAGACGACCATCGTCTTCGTCACCCACGACCAGTGGGAGGCAATGACGCTGGCAACGACGATCGCCGTCATGAACGAGGGCACGCTGCAGCAGATGGGCACGCCCAACGATATCTATGATCGCCCGGCCAATCGCTTCGTCGCGGAATTCGTCGGTAGCCCGCCGATCAACATCCTGAACTTCGGATCGGCCGCCGCCTCTGAGCTGTCGCGCGCAGCCGA
Source organism: Ensifer sp. EB106-05-01-XG146 (assembly GCF_058791875.1). Taxonomy (NCBI): domain Bacteria; kingdom Pseudomonadati; phylum Pseudomonadota; class Alphaproteobacteria; order Hyphomicrobiales; family Rhizobiaceae; genus Ensifer; species Ensifer sp. EB106-05-01-XG146. Next base: position 877,226 of record NZ_JBYTDX010000003.1, on the reverse strand, counting down.
GGCCTATCTTGGCACGCGCCACCCGTCGCTGCGCGGCATTGGCTCGATCGGCATCCGACCGGAAGCGATCGGCTATTCGGTCAAAACCGACGATGTGCCGGCCGGCAGCTTCTCCGGCGAAATGACGGTGACAGGCGTCCTGCCGACCGGCGGCAGCTGGATCCTGGAGCTCAGGAACGGCAGCGACACGCTGTTCTTGACGACCAATGCCCTGCCGCGCGTCGAGACCGGAACGAGGGTTTCGTTCTTTGCGCCGCCTGAGGCGCTGCACGTCTTTAACAAGGACGGCCAGCGGATCGCCGAAGCGGACGCGCTGCTGCGCAAGTCCACGCTGAACTAAGGCGCTTCAGTGCCGAACGACAAACCGAAACATAATCTGAGGGAGGAACAGACGATGCAATTTCTAAGGACTGAAAGGACGCACCGTGCAATCAGGCGCGCGCTGCTGGCAACGACCATCGTCGCCTTCGCCGGACCGGCGCTGGCACAAGAGCCGTTCGACCTGAACGCGCTGATCGAGGCCGCGCGCAAGGAGCCGCCGATTACGGTTTATGACAGCACCGGCAAAATCGTCGAAATGGCCAAGGCCTTTGCCGAGAAATATGGCGTCGGCGCCGAGGGCTCCAAGGTCAAGGCGACGGCCCAGCTTGAGATGATCATTCGCGAGGCCCGTGCCAACAACATCCAGGGCGATGTCTCGATCATCAGCGACGCACCGGCCGCGATGGCGCAACTCATCCCGCAGGGCTTTGCCGAAAGCTGGCTGCCGCCGGATCTCGCAGCCAACATCCCCACTGAGTATCAGGACCCGCTGACCGTCGTTACCAGCGCCAATGTCTGGGCCTACAACACCGAGCTCTTCGACAAGTGCCCGGTCAGCAACATCTGGCAGCTGACGGGACCTGAGTGGAAAGGCAAGGTCGCCATGCAGGATCCGCTCGGCAAGCCATCCTATGTCGACTGGTTCAACCAGATGGCCAAGCACGGCGACGACAAAGTGGCGGCCGCCTATAAAGAGCTTTACGGGAAGGATCTCGAAACCGACGACGGCAGTGCGACGGCCGCCTGGGTCAAGGCGCTCGCTGCCAACGCTCCCTTGCTGACGGACGCCGATGCGGCCGCTGCTGATGCCGTCGGCGCGCCGGGTCAGTCGCAACCCTTCATGGGGCTGATGAGCTCGGCAAAGTTCCGCGACAATGCCGAAAAGGGCATGAAGCTCGGCCTTTGCAAGGACCTGAAACCCTGGCTCGGCTGGATGTATCCGGGCGTCGGGCTGATCACCAAGGGCACCAACAGCCCGAACGCCTCAAAGCTCTTCATCCACTACGTGATGACCGCCGAAGGCATCGCGCCGCAGGCAGAAGACGGAAAAATGTCGACCAACAAGGACGTTTCACTGCCCGCAGACGAGCCGTCGGGCATCGGCGCCGTTCTTGATCAGGTCATGCCCTACCAGATGGCAACGAGCCTCGACGACTGGGACGCGCGCGAGACCTGGCAGGACCTGTGGCGGCTCAGCTACCAGAAGTAATCGCCTGAACATGTGAAACGGTCTCCTTGGGAGGGGAAACCATGAGCAAAGGTAAGAACAGGGTTATGATCATGCGGGCGGTATTTGCCGCCCTTGCGGCCGCATTGGCCGTCGAGGCAAACGCCGAGGAGGCGTTTGATCTCAATGCGCTGGTGGAGGCGGCGAAGAAAGAAAAGCCGATCAATGTCTATGACAGCACCGGCAAGATCGTCGAGATGGCCGAGGCCTTCACCGCCAAATACGGGGTGAAGGCGACCGGCGTCAAAGTCTCGGCCAACAGCCAGCTGGAGATGATCATCCGCGAAGCCCAGGCCGGCAACGTCCAGGGCGATGTCGCCCTGATCACCGACGCGCCGGCAGCGCTCGCCCAGCTTCTGCCGCAGGGCTTCGTCGAAAGCTATCTGCCCGGCGACATGAAGGAGAAGATACCGGCGGCCTTCCAGAACCCGCTGGCGATTTCGACCAATGCCAATGTCTGGGCCTATAACACCGAGGCCTATGACAAATGCCCGGTCGGCAATATCTGGGAGCTGACTGAGGCAAAATGGAAAGGCAAGATCGCGCTGGTCGATCCCCTGACCAAGAGCACCTATACCGACTGGTTCAACCAGTTGGAAAAGCATGCCGACAACGCCGTGAAGGAGGCCTACAAGGTCCACTTCGGCAAGGATCTCGAAACCGCTGAAAAAAGTGCAGCGGCCGCCTGGATCAAGGCTCTGGCACAAAATGGCCCGCTGGTAACGGACGGCGACGATCCGGTTGCCGAAGCCGTCGGCGCCGCCGGCCAGAAGGAGCCCTTTTTCGGGCTCCTGAGCTCCGCCAAGTTCCGTGATAACGAAGGCAAAGGCTACAAACTCGGGCTCTGCACGGAGCTGACCCCCTGGGTCGGCTGGACCTACACCAAGCTCGGCCTGATCGCCTCGAAATCCGCGAGCCCGAATGCCGCGAAGCTCTTCATCCACTACGTGCTGACGGAAGAGGGCATCGCGCCCCAGATGAAGGACGGCAAGCTGCCGACCAATGTCGACATCAAGATGCCTGAGGACGAACCGTCGGGGATCATGGAGGTAGCGGACCGCCTCTTTCCCTATGACGCGGCCACTGGGCTTGACGATTTCGACCGGCGCGAGGAGTGGCAGGATTTCTGGCGCATGAACTACAGCAAGTAAAATCCCGGCCGGCGCGGCCTCACGAGGACAGGTCGCGCCGGCCGTTCCAGGATGAACAGGAAGAGAGCATGACCGACGCCAATCTCGCCACGAGCCGTAGCCAATCCGATAGAGACGCCAAGCGCGACTACTCGCGGCGACTGATGACGATCGCCGAAGGTGCGGCCCGCTCGGCCGCCGGCCCCTTGCTCGCTGCGTTTCGCTCGGAAATGGTCGTCGACTACAAGCGCGATCTCCACGACGTCGTGACGGTCTACGACAGGCAAGCCGAGGCATCCATCCGCGACTACATCTTCGCGCACGAGCCGAATTCGGCGATGCTTGGCGAAGAGGGCGGGCAGGTCGGTGAGGGCGACATCCAATGGTACGTCGATCCGATCGACGGGACCGCGAACTTCGCACGAGGACTTGCCTTCTGGTGCATATCGGTTGCGGCGGTTGAAGGCGGATCGGTTGTGGCCGGGGTCGTCTATGACCCGGTGGCCGATCTCCTGTTTTCGAGCGACGTCGAGCGTGCCTATCTCAATGGAAAGGTCATTGCCTCCAAAGCCATCGGTGACGAAAGCCGGGCAACGCTGATCACCGGCTACCCGGTCTCGCGCGACTTTCGCCTGGATGGCCGCAGCGAGGCACTTGCCCGCCTCGGTGATCTGGTCGAAACCTTCTCGACCGTGCGTCGCCCTGGAAGTGCTGCTTTGAGCATCGCCCATGTGGCGGCGGGTTTTGTCGATGCGGCCGCGGGCTTTGGCGTCAACGCCTGGGATGTGGCCGCAGCGACGCTGATCCTGAAGAACGCAGGCGGCCGTTATGCGCCGTTGTCGCTTGGCAAAGTGCCGGAAGGATCCGTCGACTACCTTTGCCCGGGGTATCTCGCCTATGGTCGGGGTGGCGACTATCCAACCCTGAACCGTGTCGCCGCCGCAATCTCTGCCGGGCGCAGCGCGAAGGCGCCGTCGCCATGAAAGCCCATGAGGAAACCATGCTCGACAATCTTAGCGATGCCTCAACCACGGAAATGACCAGCAGCGAATTGCCAAGGCTCAGTCTCGTCTATCCGAAGCATCCGACCTATGGCGTCGACATCTTCATTTCCGGCAAGGAAGGTGCGAGCGACCTCGAACTCCTGCGCAAGAGCGGGATCACGACGGTCGTCAATTGCGCGGTCAATCTGGACTTCAATTTCGTCGACCAGCCGAAGCTCGTCTCGGATCACCGCAACAGCATCCATGGACCGGGCGAAATCCGCTACTACAAGATCGGGCTTATCGACGGGGATGGGAACCCGGACACGCAAATGCTGGCCGCGCACTACATCCTGCGAGCGGCCCTGGAGCAGGTCCTACCCGAAAAGCCGTCCTATCCCAGGCGCGAACGTGGCGGTGTGCTCGTCAACTGCCGCGGTGGCCGATCGCGCTCAGTCGTCGTCGTGTCGCTGTTCCTGCATTTGACGCTGCCTGATCAATTCGAAACATTGGAGCGCGCCATCGACTTCGTCCGCGAGAAGCGCGAGATCCCAAAGGACGAGTGGTACAAGGCGCCCAAACCGGTTCTGGCGGCCTCGGCCGAGCGAGCCGCGGGATGGGCACGTGCGATTGAGAGCGGGAAGGCCTGACCCGAGAACGCAGTTCAGAGACCGTCTGCAGTATGGGCCACGGAAACCTGCTCTCAGTACCGCCAGGGATGCCGACGTCTCGAGGTCAGCCAGCCGTCGACGCATTCTCGGCCGCCCCTCCGGTCGCGACAGCTGGTTCTTTCGTGCATGCCAACGCGTTCGAACGCCCAAGCGGAATCGAAATCGCTTTATTAGGCGGAGCACCTTGACGCGCGCGGCCGGCGCCACCCTTGACGCCGGCAGATCGTGATTGAGTAGAATGAAAGGCCCTATTGTTTGGGCAATATGCCCTTGTTTACGAGCCATGTTTCGAAGGTGCCGGGGCACCCTTCGCTGGTCCATCGTCCCCGATAGGAAAAGCCGGGTGCTGCGCGCGCCGTCCCGACGAAGCCGTCATATGCGCTTCTATCGGCCCCGCCTATTTTGAATGCCTTACCGGGATGTTTCCTCTTTGCCTTTGTGAATTTCATCGTCCGCCCCTTACGCAGTACAACCATGAAGTCGAAAGCGTCGCACAGCGCACGGTGCAGTCAAGGATTAGGCAATGAGCAAAAGGGGTTAGTCGCCGCACTGCCTCAGCAGTCCAGCAACCTCTGAGTGAAGAAGACCCAGAATCCGCCTCTCGGGCACGCCAAAATCGCTTCCAACCGGCGAGCGTGGCAGCTGGCCGGTTGTGCCGAAGTGACGCGCGTTTAGCGCAAAATATCTTCAAATAACCTCGTTTCGCGCCTGTGTCAGAGCTCTGAAGAGCGTCTGAGAGAGTGCATACCGTTAACTCGGCCCGAAATTAAAGGATTGGCAAGGCTCCCTGCACGAAGAGGCGACTACTCTCCATCTGGTTGCAAAGAAACTGCCATGAACATACTGACCCTGCCACTGATCAGGCATTGCGCCTCGGCCCTGCTGAAATGCCGGTCCGGGAACTTCGGCCTCTTGGCAGCGCTTGTCGCGATCCCCCTCATTGCCGCTCTTGGCGTTGCGATCGATTTCGCAGCCGCGGTCAACCGAAAGGCCGCTATGCAAAGCGCGGCCGATGCTGCGGCACTGGCGGGAGCTGCAGCAGGTGTCGGTTCGGAGCAGAAGATCGCCGTGGGTTTTCTCGGCGCCCATCTTGGCAGCAGCGACACGCAAGATCTGAAAGAGCCCCCGAGCTGGAACCATCAGGTCACGGTCGAGCGGGATACGGTAGCGGTGGCCGTCAATGAGGACTACGAAACCGCCATCATGCATATGTTCGGCTTCCGGACGGTTCCGATCTCAGTCATCGCGAAAGCCGCCCGAGGGGCTGGCAGCTCGGCCTGCATCCTGATCCTTGATCCGGGCAGGGCCGATGCGCTGAAGATCATCAATTCGAACTCGGTCACCAGCGAATGCGGCTTCCAGGTGAACTCGTCCCATTCGCAACGTGCGTTCTACGCCGAAAACCAGGGGAAGTTCGCAGCACCGCTGATCGCCGTCACCGGCCAGTCGAAGCTTTCCGGCCGCCTGATTTCGCCGCCGCCGGTCGACGGATCTCCTGTCGTGCCCGACCCCATGGCCGGCATGCCCGAACCGGCGTCGCCGAACGACGCCTGTACCTCCCAAAGCCTGAAGACGATCAACAGCCAGGGCAAGTCGTCGCTCGAGCCCGGGATCTATTGCGGCGGGCTGACCGTGAATGCCACGGACGAGTTAACGCTGAAGCCCGGAATCTACGCGTTCCGCCGCGGCGCGTTGACCTTGAACACATCGGCCAAGGTCATAGGCAAGGACGTGCTTTTCTATTTCGAGGACGCGCAATCGCCGCTGTTTTTGAACGGTGCGGCAATCCTGCAGGTATCGGCGCCAACCAGCGGCGCGCATGCCGGCATCCTGATGTTCCAGGGCCGGCAGGCGAAGGACAGCAGCGTCCAGTTCCGCATCAACACGTCTGCTGGAAGCTTCTACAATGGGGCGATCTATTTGCCCTATGCGGTGGTCGACTGGAACGTCAGCGGAAGCCTCAATTCGGAATCGAAGTTTACCGCACTGATTACCAGGGTTTTGAACCTCTACGTGTCCGGAACGGCCTTCTTCAAGAAGCCGGGGGAAGAGGGCAAAGATTTCGTGCCCAACGGCTTCGGCAGGGGAGGCGGCGTGCGGCTGGTGGAATAGCGTCGAAACCAGCCCGCCGTAATTGCGTGCCCCGGTGGCTTCGCTCGTGCGCTCGACTTTTCGGCATTGCCAATCATCGCGAAGATGGAAATGCTCAGCGGCGAAGCAACAAAAGGCATTGCTCTTCGTGCGGGGCCGCAGATGGATGGATATGGCTGAACGACGATACGGCGAAGCGCCGCCCAAGACCGACAGCACGATTGCAAGCGCCGACTGGTACGGTCGCCAGATCGAGCGCGAGCGATACGACAACACGCTGTTCGTCGATCTCGACCTGACCGAGGCGCAGACCGTCGGCGTGGTCTTTCACGAATGCCTTCCGGCGAGCCCGGTTCAATGCATCGTCACATCAGGCGAGCGCCTTCGTGAACTGTACATTCGTCTCCTGTAAGTTCTTCGATAGCCGCTTCAAGGAGTGCAAGTTCGTCGGAAGCATGTTCGACGCTTGCGAGTTCGACCAGATGCAGGTGACGGGCGGCGACTGGTCCTTTACCGGATTGCCAGGCGCTGCTCTCGGCCGCGCATCCTTCAAGGAAACGCGAATGCGGGAAGCGGATCTGACCGGCGCCTCCTGCAAAGGCGGCTCGCTCAGGGACGTCGATCTTTCCGGTGCCTGGCTGCATGGGGCAGATTTTACCACCTGCGACCTCAGGGGCAGCGACCTCACCGCCTTCGATCCGGAGAATCTTCGCCTCAAGGACGCGATCATCACGATCGACCAGTCGATCATCATCGCCGAGGCTCTGGGTCTCGACGTCAGGCGAAAGTGACGCTGCCGGCGACGTATAGGACCCAACGGGTGCCTGCCGCGGACATGTCTTCGACGGCGCTATGGATCGCCTCAAAGGCATCGCTCTTGAACTTGCGCTTGGTCGCCATTGCAAATCTCCTAGAGGGCACCGGTCCTGATTTCCGCGTCAAGCTCGGCCTGCGCCGATAGAGTTCGGCGAACTTCCGGAAGGCCGGGAGGTCACTTGCCGGAAGATGGGGGAGGCGGGCCGGAGGTAAGGCCGGATTGCCCGAGAGCACCAAGAGATACCATCACACAGAGCTTTTACCGGATAGCATGCTGCAATGCCGCGGTGTCGACACCAAACGAAACCCACGGAAAGATATTTCCGTTGGCTACAGCCATCCGGACCTTTTGAACCGCCAGTAGAGAATAGAGCAGAGCGTCGCAATGACACCGAGGACGGCAAAGTAGCCGTAACGGGTTGCCAGTTCAGGCATGTGTTCGAAGTTCATCCCGTAGATTCCGGCAATGGCTGTCGGTACGGCAAGAATTGCGGCCCAGGCTGCAAGCTGCCGTGTGATGGTGCCCTGTCGTTGCTGCTCCAGGAGATTGGAGGCCTCGAACACGGACGTCATTATCTCGCGAAGGCCGCCTACCAGGCCTTCCACACGTCTGACATGGTCAAGAACGTCTTTGAAGAATGGCTTGGCATTGTCGTCGATGCAGGGCAGCTCGAGATGAGTTAGCTTACCCGCCACCTCTCCCATCGGCCCGAGCACCCGCTGGAAGCGAATGACGTGACGGCGCATCCGGAAGATGCGCCTGATCTGCTCGGGCTGCAGGAAGGACACAAGTACGTGTTTCTCGAGCTCCAGAACTTTGTCCTCAAGCGTTTCGACCACCGGCAAATAGCCGTCGACAACGAAGTCGATGATGCCGTGCAGGACATAGTCCGGTCCGTGCTCAAGAAGCTGGGGCGACTGTTCCAGGTGTTGGCGCAGTTCCTTGTGGGAGCGGGCAGAGCCGTGGCGAACAGAAATCAGGTGGTGCTTCCCCACGAAAATGCAGGTTTCGCCGTAGGTGATCTTGTCACCCTCAAGGTGGGCCGTCTTGACGATCACGAACAACTGGTCGCCGTAGATGTCCACCTTCGGCACCTGATTGCCGTTGAGGGCGTCTTCGACGGCAAGTGGGTGAAGAGCGAACATGGCCTGAAGGTCGGCCATTTCCTGCTTTGTCGGTTCAGTCAAACCGATCCAGGCGAAGTCGCTACCTGATGCTTCGAATGGTTTGGCGGCAAGCGGGATTTCTTCGGCGCGCTTGCCCGAACGATACATGTAGGAGGCGACGACTGGCATTTTTTGAAGTTCCGGGAGTTGATATCGCAGCGTGAAGCATCTGACCCAAGGTTAGATCGTGACTTGCTCGCCAATCTCGACCACGCGATTGGCTGGCAGCTTGAAATAGGACGATGGATCGATGCCGAGACCTGCAAGTGCAATGTAGAGCTTGTCTTGCCAGCCGGGCAGACCTGAGTTCGGGTCACCAATAAGGGTCCTGCGCCCGAGGTAGAAAGAGGTCTGCATGATTTCGAACTTGAAACCTGCCTTCTTGCACAGTGACAGCGCCTTCGAGACGTTCGGTTCGTCCATGAAGCCGAAGCAAAGCTCGAGCCTTGTAAACCTGTCTGACAGTTCAGTCATTGAGACGCGGTCTTCCTGCGCGACATACGGATGCTCGGATGTGCGAACCGTCAAAATAACATTGCGTTCGTGCAGGACATGATTGTGTTTGATGTTGTGGAGGAGAACGGCGGGTGTCTTATCGCCGACGCTGGTTAGAAAGATTGCCGTCCCTCGAACGGTCTGGGGCGCATGGGTGGACTTCTCTATCGAGCGGATGAATGTTTCCAGCGGGATATCGTTGCGCGCGGTCTTTTCGCGCAGCATTGCGGATCCCCGCGTCCAAGTCCACATCACCACCATGATTGTCAGTGCCAATGCCACCGGCACCCAGCCGCCATCATGAATCTTGAACAGATTGGCAAGCAAGAAGACGCTCTCGATGACGAGCAATGGCGCTAGAAGCAGTGCAGCCAGAACGGTTGAGTATCCCCAGACGGAGCGGAGAAACTGGAACGCCATCACTGTTGTCACAACCATCGCGCCTGTGACCGAGATTCCATACGCGGTCGCGAGAGACTCTGAGTCCCCGAACGAGAAAATCAGCACGATGACCCCGACGAACAGCAGCGCATTTACGGCAGGGACATAGATCTGGCCGGTGTTGGTCTCGGACGTAAATTTGATCAGCAGTCGAGGAAGAAAGCCCAAATGGACCGCCTGGCGAGCGAGAGAAAACGCTCCCGTGATGACAGCTTGGCTAGCGATGATTGTCGCCATGGTCGCGAGAATGACCATCGGCAGCAGCGCCCAGTCTGGATAGAGAAGATAGAATGGGTTGTTGACCGCGTCTGGGTGGCTCAGCACGAGCGCGCCTTGGCCGAGGTAGTTCAGCGCCAATGCGGGGAATACAAGGATAAACCATGCCGTGCTGATCGGTTTCCTCCCGAAGTGGCCGAGATCTGCATAAAGGGCCTCGGCTCCCGTGACCGTCAGAAAGACGGCGCCAAGCACGATCAGGCCTGCCCAGCCTGCATGCGTGATGAACCACAGGGCGTTGATCGGGTTCAGAGCCTGCAGGATGGTCCAGTCGTCGCCGATGTGGATGAGACCGCCCCACGCCATCGCGAGGAACCACACAACCGTGATTGGCCCGAAAAACCTTGCGACCGCTTCCGTACCCTTGGACTGCACGGCAAACAATGCAACCATAATGACCGCAGCAAGGGGAAGTACGTAGTCCGAAAAGGCTGGTGTGACGAGTTTCATGCCTTCGAGCGCCGACATGACCGAGAGGGCAGGGGTGATCATGGCATCCCCGATAAACAGGGCCGCCCCGATTAGGCCCGCGAAAAACAACACGGGCATGAAACTGCCGGTCTTCTTCATCAAGAGCGCGAGAAGCGACAATGTTCCACCTTCACCGTCATTGTCGGCGCGTAGGAGGAAAAGCACGTATTTGAACGTCACGATACACGTCAACGTCCAAACCATCAGGGAAATGAGACCGATGACTTCGTCAGGCTGCGCCCCGTCGTTCAAGAAGGGGCGAAGGGCCTCCCGAAAAGCGTAGAGCGGACTTGTTCCGATATCGCCATAGACAACGCCGATGCATCCAAGCAGTAGAACGAGAAAGCTCTGCGTTCCCGATCGAGGTCCGACAGCTTCGCTGTGAGCATTGGGCATAAGGTCTCCTGAAACACCGTCGGCATTAGCGATGGCAGATATATGCTGCATTGCGAAAGTCCAGGCAATTCTCACAGGAACCGCTCGAGAATGTCGAGTGTGAATAATCGGCCGTGGGACAAACCTAACTCGCGAAAACATCAGGGAATGGTTTGCGTTCCCACCCGCATCGGCTGAGATCAGTGTCCCGCATTGCTGAGGCGAACCAGTTGCGCTTTTCTCTCGAGAATACCGAACGATGAACGACGCAGTGAATGTCGATTGTGAAGTCTCTGGGCCCGCATCGCAGACCGAGTTAAGCGAGGTTGCCCTTGAGGCAGAGTTTCGCACGCAACCTAAAATTACACACTTATTAAGAGAGTAGGTGTAGGCAGTCTCGTGTGAGTTTGAGCGCTTCACACGAGTTTCATCTGCCATGAGTTTAGTTGTCAGCAAGACGAGTGTCGCGCGAGTTGATGAACGCTGGTCGGCAACGGGGTATTGGCTGATCTGCATCTTGATCGTCGGCCTACTCATCGGGTTCGATTTGTCCGGTGAGCGTATTCACAACGCTGACATCGACGACAGTTTGCGGGGTCTGCAAATCAAGGCATTCCTTGAGGATGGCGGGTGGCTTAGGCCGGCAATACCGCGGATCCTGATGCCCGAGCCGTATATTTCGCCTTGGTCGCGAATAGTTGACCTTCCCTACATGCTCATAGCTTTCTCTCTTCAGTCCGCCTTGGGAGCGGAAGACGCGCTCGCGGTGGCCTTCCAGGTTTGGCCAGCCGTAATGGCAGTCTTTTTCACCATTGGGGTTGTTGGGGTTTTGAGCCGGATAGCGCCACGAAAAGGTGAGCTTTCGCCCGGAATGCTATGCGCCGTCCTCGTCCTTATGGCCTTCGCGATCTGGGAATTTAGTCCTGGCCGCATTGACCACCATAACTTGCAGATGGTGCTGTTGCTCACGTTGATATACGGGATTGCTAGGTTCGATCGCATAGGCGGGGCGGTCGTCGCGATTTCAGCGACGATCTCGCTCTTGGTAGGCCTGGAGACGTTGCCTGTTATCGCGCTGGTGTTGGGAGCCTTGGCACTAGCGTGGGCCGCGGGTTTGGACGGCACCCGAACGATGCTTGCCTCAACCGCCATCACATGCCTGGTTGCGGTACGCATCCTGACCTTTTTGGTAATCGGTCCTTCCGGGTTCTGGCGTGTGGAGAACGATGCTTTCTCCGCACCATTTGCATTCGCACTGCTTGGCTTTGGAGCGATCGCAACCGTGACCTTATGGCTGGTGCCGGAGGCTTCGAGCGCGGCGTTCAAGTTTGGACTTTTGGCTACCGCCGGTTCGATGCTATCGGCTGTGCTGTTGTTCGCCTATCCACAGCTTTTGGCCGGCCCATATGCAGCCATCGACGATCTGGCCCGGATATATTGGTTTGATCGCATCGACCAGGAAAAGAGTGCCCTGGAGTTTTTCCGAACAGGGGACTACGGCTCACTTGCTCTACTGGGTATTTTCAGCTGCGTCCTGGCTGTTAGCTTGCAGCGCGCGTTGAACGCCCCCCGAACGGCAAATCCGCAATTCGCTATCATCCATGCTGTCGCCGCAGCGCTCCTCCTGACCGCGTTGGTCTCCAACCGGTATTTGCGCTTCTCTGCTGCCGTCGTTCCGTTGTTGCTGCCTGCTGCGGCGTCGATAATTCGCGAAGACAGCCAGGTGGCGGTTAGGCGGTTGGCCGCGTTTGGAGGGATGGCTGTTGTGATGGCCACCTCATTCTACTTCGTCGTGCCTTTTGAGCGTAAGACTACGGATGCTTTTGACCACCTGCTCTGGAATGATTGCAAGGGGGCGGATTTCTCGCTGCTTGCCACCCTTCCACCTGGACAAGTGATGACGCCGCCGGCACTGGGGCTTGAGATCGCCCGTAGGTCGCAGGACAGCCTTACGGTGTCGAGCGTTCCCTTTCACCGGGCCGCGCCAGCGATCGGACGGGTTCTTCAGGCCTTTATGTCGAGTAGCAACAATGAGCGGAGTGCTCTTTTATCCGGGTTCGACTACCTGGCCGTTTGTCGGGCGCCGTTAGGGCTCGTGGGAAGCGAGAAGATGCCGTTGTTCGATGCCATCATGACAGGCAGTGCTGGGCCGGTCCTTCATCCCGTATCATCAGTCAAACAGTCTGACCTCATCGTCCTGCGGATTGAAAAGTAGCGTGCGCCCAGGAGTATATGTTTGGTTTCGAAGGCCACGTTCAGCCGCGCCACGACAGGATCCGGGGCCGGCAGAAATCACGTCGAAGCGGTGAGTCGAAGCGGTGAACGGTCACGCGGAAAGTTCACCATTCCGGGTCGCTGCGGGGTTGGAATGGACGCCACCGCCGTTCCGCTCCGCTCACGGTTTGAATTGTAACGATACTTATTGTCACTTCCCACTTGCCGCCAATCAGTGCAGTGGTTCATCACGTAGTTTGTTTGGTTGCTCCGCGACCAGCTTTGAGAGAACCGGCAGTATGAAGAAACCGAACCCTCTGACGCACTCCCCGCGGACGAACATTTTCCGTCCAGGCGATGTTTTCGTTCTGTTTGGTGAGCTGTTCGATCGGGGTTATGCCACCCATCTGGTCGACCAAGCCAAGAAGGCCGGCATGGAAATTGTCGGGATCACGGTTGGCAGACGAGACGAAGCCAATGTTCTGCGGCCACTGAACGACGAGGAACTTGCGGCGGCTGAAGCCCGGCTCGGAGGCAAGATCATCAACGTGCCGATCATGGCCGGTTTCGATCTTGACGCGCCTGAAGGCGAGCCCACTCCGACCGACCTTCTCGCGAAGATGACGCTCGAGACGTGGCAAGACGAGAAGCTCGACTGGTCGCACATCGAGAAATGCCGAAACGTCGGCGTCGAACGGTTCAAGAATGCCCTTTCTGAAGTCATGGGGATCCTCGATGGCATGATCGCTGATGGCAGGAATGTCTTCTTCGCGCACACCATGGCCGGTGGCATCCCGAAGGCAAAGGTGTTCATGGTCATCGCCAATCGCGTCTACAAGGGACGTGGCGCGCGCCACATGTCGTCGCAAACGCTGCTCGACAGCGATTTGGGCAAGCTCATTCTTCAGAATTTCGACGAGGTTTCGGCCAACACGTTCCGACACCTGATCGATCTGAGCACAGCCATCCGGGCGCGCATCGAAGCTTCCGGTGGCCAGGTTCGTTATTCGGCGTTTGGCTACCACGGTACGGGCATTCTCGTTGCTAACGAGTACCGCTGGCAGACCTATACCAATTACACGCAGGGCTACGCCAAGATGCGCCTGGAGCGCATCGCTGAGGAAGCCTGGAACAAGGGCATTAAGGCGACGGTCTACAATTGCCCTGAGATCCGCACCAATTCGTCCGACGTGTTCGCCGGCATCGAGCTGCCCCTCATTCCGCTTCTGCTCGCGCTGAAAAAAGAGGGCGGTGGCGAATGGGTCGCGCAGCAATGGCAGGCCTGCCAGGATTTGTTGGCAGATGGCTTCACTGTCGATGACGTCTTGCGGAAGATTTCCGATATGCAGACGAGCGAAGTGATGCGGCCGTTCTACGACTTTTCGTCCTGGCCAATGCCGAATAATCCGGGACAGTCCGACCTGACGATCGGTACATCGAGCGAAATCACGGCGATGCACCGGGACGGCAAGGCGCTGATCTCCGATCTCTTGAGCCGGCTGGTGGTCGAAGCGGTTGGGCAGCTCATCTTTGGTGAGAGCTCGGCGCCATCGGGCCCTGTCCTGTGGCTCAACCACGACATCGTCGCGCGCACGCTGATCGAGACGAAAGGGTCAGCCCGCAACGCTCTCGAAGCGGCCTAAGCGCGACGACGCAGGCGGCTACTGCCTGTCTCCTTGAGTCGCCTCCGATTGCGCGTCTGATCAGACGCGCACGCGAGGTCGATGACCGTGACGTCAAGCAGTCTTGGCGGTACTGGTCGTTAGTTGAACCAGACGACGCGTGACGATTGCACCCGCTCGGCCGACCTCTTGGGGTGGCCCTCGGCGTCCTCGGCAAACAGCGTCTTGCGTGCCAGCCAATCCATTTGCGCGAGCGCTTCGGCGATCGTGGTGTCGGCTGCGATCGTTTCTCTCTTAAATCTTGTAGCTCAAGAAGTTTGCCGGCGTAGGGCGCGCCGAGAGAGAGGATGTGCGCCTTTGTTTCAGTATCGTGATCGTTCGGATACAGGGTTTGGTTGAAAGTCGTGTCGTCGCCGGGTTGTTTGGGCGTTTGCCTGTGACTATGTGTGTGACAGCCAAGAAAGGATCAAACTCAATGCGTATTGCCACATTCTTGCTCGTACTCTCCGCGCTTGCCGGATGCTCCCAGACCGGCGGCGGTGCGACCAGTGTCAGACAGGATTACTATGGTGGCGACGGCGGTTTTTATGCGGGCGCGGTTGCACCGCGCTGAAACCGCTCCAGCGGCGCTGTAACTGCACTGCCGGCAGCTGTGCGAACTCTGACAGGGGGTGGGCCCGCTCAGGTGATTTTGACAAGCATGAGGGGGCCATCGCCTGATCTTCGGCCGTAGTGGCGCCGAACGTCGCCAAGCCGCCACGAGAATGTTGGCTATGCGACCCTCGTCGAGAAAGCTCTCCTTCCATCAAGCCAACTCTCTGCCCTTCAGGTCCAAGCTCTGTCCGATTGTTCGGATTGCAAGGGCTTGCGCTTTGACAATGGCGCGGCCCGTAACGCCGTGATCTCCCCTGGAGCAACGTGCCGACCAACCGCTTTCATTCCCGACAGCCGGATGACGTCATCGCCCATTGCTCCGGAAAGCGTCCGTCTCAAGGACGCGATCATCATCGCCGATGCGTTGGGCCTCGACGTCAGGCGAAAGTGAGCGTCGAAGATGCCACCGTCCCAACATCGAGCTAGACGCTGGCGTCGGGTGTCTGTTGACAACCGACCAAGCGTCCCTGCTATTCAACGGGGGAGGGCTATTGTCGCGAGGAAGGTATGGAGCTTGATCTGAAGGTTTGCGCTTTGCCGCTCGGATGCCGGCTTCGACGCTTCCGCAGGCTCAGGCAGATCAAGCAGGAAACGTTGGCGGCGGATCTTGGCGTATCGCAGGGTCTGCTATCGCGATGGGAAGCCGGCCAGCATGAGCCTTCAGCAAAGGCCCGGGCCCGGGTCGAGACGCTGCTCGAGCGGCATGAGAGCGTCGGGATAGACCTGACATTGCGTCGGCTCATCGAAACGGCGCCGTTTCCGGTTCACCTTGTTTGCGACGACACCCATGCGCTTTTGAGCGTCTCACCGGCCAGGCAAGCCCAGTGGCGGATCTCTGCCGCGTCCTTTTTCGGCGTCTCGCTATGGCGATACGCGACGGCGGAAATCATCGAGAGAGAACTTCAACTGCAAGAACTTGGCTGGTTTGAAGAGGTCTGGTCAGGAGCCGTCCAGTTCACGACCGGCGGCAGCGACGACCCCGATATGCCGATCCCCCCGAGCATCATCCGATGGGAACGAATAGGCATTTCCGACGGGCGCGTCGGCCGCCTGGTAACCAGTATCGATCCCATCTGAGACGCGAATATTTCATTCGTTGTCCGAGCTGTTCTGCCCCTGCTAGCCTGCCATGACCGCCAGTTGCCCCCGAAACCGCGTACCAAAAAATTCGGCGGGCAGGGCGTCTGCGCTCACATCCCATCGGTCACGATAGATCCGCCAAGAGCACTCCGGACAATGACAAATTCGCGTCGCGCCATCACGTTTTCACTTCTCATCATCTGTGCAACGCTATCGCTGGCAGGGACCGACCTCGTCTTGCCGGCCGTTCCGCAATTGCCTGAAATCTTCGGCACTGACCGGGCGACCGCGCAGCTGGTGCTTGCCGCCTATGTCGGCGGCGGCGGTCTCGGCCTGCTTCTTTATGGGCGCCTGGCGGACCACTTTTCGCGCAAGGCGCTGCTTTTCTCTTCGCTCGCCGGATTTGCAGCCGCCTCGCTCGCCTGTGCCTTCTCGCCAAATATCACGGCACTTATCGCGCTGAGGTTCGTTCAAGGCGTGGCGTCTGCGGCGGCTCCGGTCTTTGGCCCAGGGTTGATCCGGCAGCTGTTCAGCGACAAGGCGGCGGTGCGCGCCATCGGGTTTCTCGGCAGCGTGGAATCGCTGGTGCCGGCGCTTGCGCCGATCTTCGGCGTGCTGCTGCTTTCGCATTTCGGATGGCAATCGTCATTCGAGCTGCTGGGTGTTTTGACGATGCTCGCTGCGGTCCTCATACTCGTGCTTGGGCTGCCCCGTGAGGAAGAACCCTCCGACACGCTCGGTAGTTATGGGCAACTGCTCACGGATCGCGTCTTCATGCGATACGCGCTCAGCCAGGCCCTGACGCTCGGCGGACTGCTCACCTTCGTCTTCGGCGCGCCGACAGTCATCGTCGCGTCGATGGGCGGCTCTCTGAACGACTTCATCATCATGCAGGTCATCAACATTTCCGGGTTCATCATCGTCGCCAATCTGACCGCCCGGATTGCCGAACGTTTTGGCGCTGAAAACGTCATCCTGACCGGCACCATCATGGCTGCCTTGAGTGCCCTTGCGCTGTTCGCCTACGGTCTCATGGGCGGTACCAACACGCTGATGTTGCCTCTATTGTTTACGCCCATGGCGATCGGCTTGGGTCTTCGCGGCCCCATTGGCTTCTATCGCGGCATTCTTGCTTCGGGTGCCAATAATGCGCGCGGATCGGCGCTGATCGTCTTTTTCATCTTCATGATCACCACGCTTGGAACCGTCATCGCCGCGCCAATCATCGCCGCTGGGCTCGCGGCGCTCGCGTTCGTCGCCTGTGCTATCCACCTCCTGTCGGTGGCCCTCCTGCTCCTGCTTCCGGCAATGCCGGAGCCAACGCGCGATGCTGCCGGCGTACCTACGCTGTAGGTATCCGAACCAGATGAGGACCCCTTGAACGGCTAAATCGACGAATCTCCAAAGACGTGCCGGTATACGCCGTAGCGCATGCCACTGATATCCACGTGTCGCTCAAGCGCGCCTCCGAGTTTTCTCGCGACCGCTTGGGAAGCCAAATTGTCATCAGTGATCAGGCTTATTGCCGTCCTCCAGCCAAGTTTGCTGGCTGCGAAGTCGAGAACGGCATGCATCGCCTCGGTAGCATAGCCTCGCCCCTGGAACTGGGGGTAAATTCCCCATCCCAATTCAGGTTCAAGCTTGTCCAAAGGAAGCTGCGCTCCGCAGTAGCCCGCCATTTCACCTGTTTTACTATCTTCGACAACGAAAAAGCCAAAGTCGCGCAAGTGCCAATGACCGATGAACGACAACATCCTTCGCCAGGCATCCTCACGCTTGATCGGACCCCCGACGAAGGCGGTGGTGACGGGGTCCCCCCAGAATCGAGCGAAGGCCTCAAAATTGTCCTCGCGCCATTGGCGCAATATCAGTCGTTCAGTTGCTATAGTTTGCACGATGTTCTTCTTTCAAAGGTAGCCATTCTTCCTTCCGCATCCGCCGGATACCATGCCGATCGCCGCGGCGACCGGCTCCGGATGAAAGCTGCAGTTCTGCCGGTATACTGGCGCGTTAAGAGAGTTCTGAGATCGGGTTGCAGCGACTTGGAAACATGACAGTCACGGCGCGACGCGCTACATTGTCGTTGCAGTCCACGCCACAGGTCACGGTATCGGGAGAATTATTATGCAAACGCATAAGGTCGGATACTTGATTGGTAGTCTCGCCAAAGACTCCATAAATCGCAAGCTCGCCCGTGCACTGGTGAGGTTGGCTCCTGCACAGCTTGAAATGACAGAAATATCGTTCAGGGAACTCCCGCTCTATAGCCATGACTATGATGCCGATTTTCCGCCGGTCGCGAGAGCTTTCAAAGAAGAGTTGGCTGGGGTCGACGCCATTCTCTTTGTAACCCCGGAATACAACCGTTCAATCCCGGGTGGCCTAAAAAACGCCATTGACTGGGCGAGTCGCCCCTACGGAAAGAACTCCTTCACACGCAAGCCTTCGGCTGTCATCGGGACATCGCCGGGCTCGATCGGAACCGCGGTAGCGCAACAAGGACTGCGCAGTGTTCTTAGCTTTTGCAATTCACCGCAGATGAACGCCCCAGAAGCCTACATTCAATTCACTCCGGGGCTGATTTCCGACGACGGAGAAGTGACGGTGCAAACGACCGAGCAGTTTCTCCGTGGCTACATGGAAGAGTTTGCAGCCTTCATTGCGCGCGTGCTCTCTGTCCTGCCTCGCGACGCTTGAACAAGCGGCTGCCACTCGCGTCTCCTCAAGCCGCATGCAAGGGCGTCGAACAACGCTCGAAGTGGCTCAGGCGTCCTCACGATGGTTCTGCCATGGCCACATCGAGGCTGCGGTCGAAATCGAGCGGCGCAAGACGTATACACGAAATGGCGAGCGCTGATTCAATAATCTATCGCGAGGAAGTGAATTTTGATCAATGTGTTAGAGGGCATATTTGATACATCACATTCAGTTCCATAATTCAGATTATGCGATCTGAACCTGTAGCCGGGTGGGTTCAAGGATGAAGTGCGACTTGCGATAGATACCAATGGGTTGTCACTCGCAAGGAATGGCTCATGAGACGCACCTACTCCCAAATCGATATGGATGAACGTCGTAGGATCGCCCGGTGGCGAGCGGCTGGCCTGAGTGTCACTGTGATCGCCGAGAAGCTTGGGCGGCATCGCTCGACGATTTTCCGGGAACTCAGCCGCAATGCTTTCGACGATGTGCAAATGCCGGAGCTCAGCGGCTACTACTGTGTCACGGCCAACGAGATGGCGCGTGAGCGCAGAGCCAAGCTGCGCAAGCTTGCTCGGTTTGCGCATGTGCGCCGATCGGTGATCGAGCGGATCATGCATGGCTGGTCGCCGCAGCAGATCGCCGGCCGCATGCGGCTTGAGCGTCATCCGATTTCCGTCAGCTACGAGACGATCTACAAATTCGCCTATTCCGCAGACGGCCTTGCCATCAAGCTGTGGCGGCATCTGCCGGAACGTCGCGCGAGACGTCGACCGCGGCATGCCAGGCGGCGCTACGGCCGCCGTTTCAGCCCGGAACTCAACATTCTCCATCGTCCTGACGCGGTCGACGAGCGCAAGCAGTTCGGTCATTGGGAGTGCGATCTCATTCAATTTCGCAAGAAGTTCGGCAAGGCCAATGTGACGTCGCTGGTCGAGCGAGTCAGTCGCTTTGCCGTCTTCCTGCGCAACAACGACCGGCAATCGAAGCCGATCATGGACGGGCTGATCCAGGCGCTGCAGTCCCTGCCCCATCTCGCCCGCCGGTCGATTACCTTTGACCGTGGCACCGAATTCAGCGAATGGCCGTATCTCCAGGCTGGCATCGGAACGCAGACATGGTTCTGCGACCCGCAGGCGCCGTGGCAAAAAGGCACCGTTGAGAACACCAATCGCCGTGCTCGCAAATGGCTTTCGAGAGAGGTGGATCCTCTATCGATCACCGACGGTGACCTGAAGGACATTTGCGATCGGCTTAACTCGACGCCCCGAAAGTGCCTCGGCTATCGAACGCCCGCGGAAGTCTTCCGCAAGAAACTGCTCGCGCAAATGCGGCGTGTCGGTTAGCGTTGCACGCGCAAGTCGCAGTTCGGCGTGAACTCACACCGCAAAGTTAAAGTGTCCTGATCCTGCAAAGTTGGAATGTCACTCTCCCCGGGTTTTGATGACCTGGGAGATTGCGGATGGGATTGATTGCGATGAGCGAGCGCGATCTGCAGCGGATTGAGGTTTTGTCGAAGGTGATCGCCGGACGCATGACGTTGGTGTCGGCGGCACATGTGCTTGAGCTGAGCACCCGCCAGGTTCGCCGGTTGCTGGAGCGGATCAGCACTGGCGGTGCGGCGTCGATCCGGCACCAGGCGATCGGCCGGCCATCGAACAACCGGATCTGCGACGGCGTACGCGATTACGCCATGACGATCGTGCACGAGCGTTATGCCGACTTTGGTCCGACGCTGGCGGCCGAGAAGCTTGCGGAGCGTGATGGTCTGACGGTGTCGCGCGAGACCTTGCGCCAATGGATGTCGGAGGCCGGCTTGTGGCTGTCGCGCAAGCAGCGACGGACGTTCCATCAGCCGCGGCTGCGGCGCGAGGCCTACGGCGAGTTGGTTCAGATCGACGGTTCCGAGCATCGCTGGTTCGAAGATCGCGGCGATCCATGTTCATTGCTGGTGTTCATCGATGATGCGACCGGCAAGCTGATGCAGTTGCGGTTTGTGCGCTCGGAAAGTGCGTTCAGCTATTTCGAGGCGCTGGAACTCTATCTGAAGGCGCATGGTGCTCCCGTCGCCTTCTATTCCGACAAGCATTCGGTGTTCCGGGTTGCGAAGAAGGATGCCAAGGGCGGCCAAGGCATGACCCAGTTCGGGCGTGCACTTTGCGAGTTAAACATCGAGATTCTTTGCGCAAACTCGAGTCAAGCCAAGGGCCGGGTCGAGCGGATGAACCGGACGCTACAGGACCGGTTGATTAAGGATCTGCGTCTGGAGGGCGTCTGCGGCATGGACGACGGCAACGCTTTCCTGCCTCGGTTCATGGAGCGCTATAACCGCCAGTTTGCCATTCCCCCTGCCCGATCTGATGATCTGCATCGGCCGCTGAACCTTGCCCCGGATCGGCTGCGCGACGTGCTATGCAAACGTGAGCAGCGTTATGTCGGTGCCCAGTTGACGTTTTCGTACGAGCGCCAGCGGATCATGCTGGAAGAGACCGAGGTGACGCGCGGGCTGGTCGGTCGCTATGTCGAGACCTACGCGCTTGCCGACGGCAGGCTGGATGTGCGTTGGAAGGGGCATTCCCTACCCTACCGGGTGTTCGACAAGGACCAGCGGGTGACGCATGCGGCGATCACCGAGAACAAGCGGCTCGGTGAACTCCTGACCTACATCAAGGAACGTCAGGAGCAGCAGACGAAGCCCGCCGTGAAGACGAACAGCGAGAAGAACGGCTACGTTCGACGCGCGCGCGGTCCGGGACGTCGGAAGGATTTCATGAACGATCCTGCGGTCATTGCCCGGCGGCGACAGGCGCTCTCTGACCTCGATGCGGCGGAATGACCGGCTGCTTCAACTGTCCAAGCTAAAGCCGATGGGTGCGTCTCATCCGCCCCCTCCCTTCCCTTGCAACCCGGTCCAGCCGGTTCGGTCGGGGGCTTGCCTCAGCGCCAACGGAGATGTCGAGTGTCGCATGTCTAAATGGCTGACGATGCGCCGCCCAAAGTGACATTTCTACTTTGCGCCAAAGCGGACAGTTCAACTTGGCTGCCACAGAACCTGTAGTGGCTATTTAGTAATGCGACAGTTGGGCCAGTTAGAGATGCGACAGTCTCGCCTCTCGACGCACTGGTCAAAGCCAACGTTGGGAGCAAGGATGACGACCTTCAGCCTGGTCGAGACCATGAGCGGTCGGAGTCGTCATGTCCTACTCATAGAGCACACCGAGCCAGCACAAGCGCCGAAAGACGCCATATTGGAGATCGGATTTCAACTTCCAGGCTTCTATGGTCATTTCGGTGTCCGACAGAGGCGCCAAGTCTGGATAGAGGATCTTCACAACGTCTATTGGCGTGCACCCTTCCCTGGCTTTGATATTGAGAAGATTGAGGAACATGCGCCACCAGCGTAACCGCGCTCGGACCTCCTCTTCCCGCTCGGTGGTATGGACATACGAATAGAGATAATCCGTGGCGATCAGATCGAAGAAGGTTTGCGGGTTCACCAGGAACTCCCGGCCGCGTCTGGTTGGCAGCAGCACATCTTTTTTCCGACGAAGAAGCTTCAGATGACGGGTCATGTCGCGCACCACCCAAAGCGGCGGCATGTCGCTTTCATTGAGCACCTTGTTGATGCTGTAGAGGTCTTCGGCTGTGAAGCCTGGCCAAAGGAAGTGCACAGCGGCCCAATGCACGAACTTGCGGTTCATGGCGCCGGTCGCCGTCAATCCTATGCCGCCCTCACCGTCAGCATAGGCAACCGAAAGAAGCATACCGCGAAGAAGTGGGGACAGTGCGGCGACATCGACGTCACCATGCAGCTTGATTTCCGGAAGCATCGTGCGGCTGTGATCCCTACCTCGCCCTATGCAGGTGCAAGCGAGTATCAACCGGCGACAAAACAATTGCTACTGAGAAAGCTAAAGCCGAAGGGGAGTGTCATCACCCACCCCCGCTCCGCCCTTTCAACCCGGACCAGCCGGTCGGATCGGGGGCTGACTGGCAGAGCAAGCCGGCGGGCAGTGTCGCATTTCTAAATGGCTGGCGACGTCGCAGCCCTATTCAGCTTTGACAGAACCTGTAGCCGGGTGGGTTCAAGGATGATGAGCGTCGCCAGATAATCCTGGATTGGCGACACGGTCGTCAGCCATAATTTTCGGTTCCCGAAGCGCTCGTGACCTATCCCCTGTTTTATCAGCCCAGTCGCTTCGAGGCAGATCCCCTTGGCTTGGTACGTTCCCGCCGCCGCGGCAGCAAAAAAAGAGCCGTCCCGCAAATATTTTTTTGTTATGCGCTGCGCATTTTCCCCGAAATCGCACTCTTTTAGGCCGTGAGTATAATTTCAGAAATCCATGCGCTGGATCGTACAAACCGCGATGGAGATCGATTTTCGAAAGAAAAAACCGTGTATTGTGCTAAAATATACTCGGTTCGGAACGTATCGTGTTTTCGACTGGTTTTTAGGGCGGTCAAGTTTCAGAAATACATCATTCGAATCCTTCGACCTGGGATTCGCTCGCATCGAGTCTTCTTGGTGGTCGCAGTGTCATAGGATTCCTCGTCGCTGCCGAATCCCAGCTTAACTATGCCTGGATGATCTCGTAATCCTCGTTGTTGAGCACCTTTTTCAACAAATCGACTCCTTCGTGAGACCATTTCCGAGCCATGCTCGAAGCCTTGTTTCCGGTCTTGATCTTGCAGTGATACCGGTTGTCCGTCGAACGAAGGCCGATCGCCTTCTCCTCCTTGATGCGGTTGAGGAGATGGTTCGCTGCCTGCCAGTTCGGAAGGCCGAGTCTTTGGGACAACTGCGTCAATGTGTACGGATGCGACTGGTTCGGATTGTCGACGACCGTGATGCCGAGGAGCTTCGGCAGGTAGTCCTTTTCGCCCGCGACTCTTTCGAGGACGTCGTAGTCCACCTGCACGGATCCTGACGGAATGTCGTGTCGGATGAGCTTCATCGTCCGAGCGGCCAAGGCGCGGACGAGCTTTGGGTGGATCGACGAGAGCGCAGACTGGCTCTTCAGCGCCTTGAAGATCCATTCGAAGTCACTCGTATGGATCGCTCGAATCCTGAACTCCCTTCCATCGACGGCGAACACCGCCTGGTCCGGTGGATGCTTGTCGCTGAGGCTGGGATGCCAGACGACCTGGTAGACGTTCGGAATCAGCCCGTTCTCGTCGGCGACGAGCTCTCCGATGTCCCGAAGGATTGCCTTGACGTTCGGGTCGCCGAGTCCATAGCCGAAGATGAAGACTGGATGCTCCGCGAAGTACGTGAGCAACTTGGCCGAGACGTACTTTTTCTTCTCGCTCCACTCAGCGTAGTCACGTTGCGTCAGAACGATCGAGGTGGGATTCGAGATGTCGCCGTGGATATGGAAAATCTCGCCGAAGCTGTTCGTATTGTATCGAAGGATAGTCTGCCCGGTGATGGGTTCGTATCCATCGAAGACCTGCTCGAGGAACAGGTCGTAGTTCGTCGTGATGATGGCGTGCGGCTTGATATCCGCAAGCGCCTCAAGCTCCTTCTGAAGGTGGGTGTCCGCGATCTCGGTGACCTTCGGCGTGATCGCCTCGATGTGCTTGCAGGCGAGGTGTTTCAGGAACGAATCCTTCCCGACCTTCGTGCTGAAAAACTCCTCCGGGAACTCCGCCCTCGCCTGCTTCCACGCCCATTCGAAGACCATATCCGAAAGCACGGATCCTATGGCGATAGGGTCGTCGTCATGCTTCTGCCTGAGGTATTCGTACGTATCGGAACCGCCTGGAATTTTCTGGAAAAGAACCTTCAGCAGCTCGTGCCAATTTGGCGCGCCGAAGTACCTTCGCGAGATTCCGCTTTCGACGAAAAGGATTGGTTGGCACTCGAATTCGAGAAGGAGGTCCCTGACCGCAGCATCCGCCTTCTGCCGATATGACATTTCCAGTTCCACGAATCGCCCTCCAAGATGCTGGATTCGCGCAAGAGGGGGACCGGGAGTCAAGGATTGGTAGAGTGGATCGCAGTCACGCTCGAACCTTGGATGTCATAGCGACGATGCGACCGCTGGGATAGGCATCGAACCCCTTCCCGGTGTAAAGCATAAGTGCCGCTTGCGCTACATGGCGTGCCCGGCAGCGATGCCGAACGAGGCGGCAGCCATCCAGAGGGCCATGGCGATCATCATCAGGTTTTCAGTGAGCGAGATGAAGCCGAGGGGAACGTTGCTGGACCCGCCGACGCACGCGCACTTCAGCTCCCGCCTGTCGATGTAGACCGCCTTGAAGACGGATGCCGCTCCGATGGTGCCGATGAAGAGCGCAACCGGAACCGACAGCCAGTTCAGTGCTCCAGCGATCATCAGAATTCCAGCCAGCGCTTCGGCGTACGGGTAGATGTAGCTGTACGGAACCCAGCGCTTCGCCAAGAGGTCATAGTTCAGGAACATCGTTGCGAAGCTCTCGACGTTCTGCAGCTTCAGCATTGCAAGAGCGACCATCGAGAAGGCGATGAACCATTCCGCCGCCCGCAGCGTGAGCGGATCGCCGCTGACCGCATAGCTAGCGGCTGCAGCCATCAGGGCGGTCAACGCGAACAGGACGATCACCGGGCGGTAGGTCGTGGCCTTCGGGTCCGCGACGGGCTTCCCAAGGAACCGGCGAAGATCGTCGTAGCCGCCGATCCTGTCGTCGCCTATGAACACCTGCGGCGTGGTCGCCACCCCGTGCTCCGCCTTG
The DNA here is from genome assembly GCF_058791875.1 of Ensifer sp. EB106-05-01-XG146. Classification (NCBI taxonomy): domain Bacteria; kingdom Pseudomonadati; phylum Pseudomonadota; class Alphaproteobacteria; order Hyphomicrobiales; family Rhizobiaceae; genus Ensifer; species Ensifer sp. EB106-05-01-XG146. Next base: position 851,777 of record NZ_JBYTDX010000003.1, on the reverse strand, counting down.
AAGGCGTCCGTCTCTTGGCGCGTCGTCAGGTGACGGTCATCGACTTCATAGCCCGACCGCTTCAACAAGTCCTTCGCCTTCAATCCGTACGGGCAGGTATGCTCCGCCATCACCATGCGATAGAGCACGGCCTTCTTGGAGAGATTTCCGGGATTTGTCCTGTCCAACATTTCACGTCTCCTTGTCTCTTGTGAAACTGTTGGCACGACAATACGTTCCGTACCATGGTACGGAGTCAATAGGCCATGGAAATGACAATCGGAAAACTTGCGGCAGCCGGACAGGTAGGCGTGGAGACCATCCGCTACTATCAGCGGCGTGGGCTGCTCGACACGCCGCGGCGGTCAATGGGGGTGCGCCGCTACGGTGACGGCGACGTTCGACGGCTGCTGTTCATAAGGCAGGCGCAGACGGCTGGCTTCACGCTGGAGGAGATAAAGGAGCTCCTCGATCTCGACTCGGGCGAGGACAGGGAGCGAGCACGGAGCCTGGCGCGGAACCGCATCGACGCTCTGGATACAAGGATCGCCGAGCTTCAGCGCGCACGGAAAGCACTGCAGCGGCTCGTCGGGGAATGCGCGGCGGACAAGTCTGGCCCCTGCCCGATCCTTGCGTCCTTCGACATTTAGCGCCACCTGCGCGCAGATGCCGGCAGCAAGCTTGTCGGCATCTAGGCATCTAAGAGTGCCTGCGAATACCAGCAACAGCGCGATAGGCGCCGTCAACGGCACTATGACCTTCCCTACGCTTGCTTTCGTCCGTATCGCACAAGACTTCGAGCGCCCGCAGGAGATGCTCGCCCCCGATCCGCATTGCGGTCAGGCGGTCTCGGTACCGTCAGCGCGGCTCCCGCTCCGCCACCGTTGTGCCTTCCGCTACGCGGTCGCTCGGATGCAGCACGACCCGATCCCCCGGCGAGAGCCCGGATAGCACCTCCACCAGTTTGCTGTTTCGCTGTCCCGTGCGGACGACCGTTGCATGGGCACGCCCGTCCTTGACGGCAAAGACGGCCCAGTCGTCGCCTCGGCGGAACAGCGCGCTCGCAGGCACTGTCAGGGCATCGTTGGATTCCCATATTGCAACATGAACGATGACGCGGAAGTCGTGACCCAGCCGTTCCCAGGATTCGGGTGGATCGACGAGATCGATGACAGTGCCGACGCGCTGTTCCTCGATCCCGAGGGCGGAGACTTTGGCGAAGCCGGCCGGGTCGACGCGCACCACGCGGCCGCGCAGGACCGGTCCACCCCAGCCATCGATGGTGACCGGGGCGCCGCTCCTGATCTGGACGGCCTCGGTCGAGAGGAAATCCGCGACGATCTCAAGATCCCTCGGATCGCCGATCTGGACGAGAGGCGCCCCGGCCTGAACAACTGCTTCGTCCTGCTGGACGATCCTGAGTACACGGCCGCTCTCGGGCGCACTGATCTTAACGCAGCAGTCCTGATTGGTGCCGACATCCGTTCCTGACTCGAGAAGGCGCGCCGACGCGACCGCCTGCTCCCGACGTCGCACCTCGAGCTGTGCCTTCGCCGTCGCGAGCTGGGCCCCGATCGTCTCGAGATCGAACCTCGCCTTTTCGAGATCCCGTGCGGGAATCGTGTTGCTGCGTGCGAGCCCCTCCGCGCGCGCAAGCTCGGTGCGAGCGAAGCTGACCGCTGCGTTGATGCGACGTATCTCCGCCTCAGCCAGGGTTACGACGGCGTTTGCGGCGACGAGAGCGGCCTCCAGTTCCGTACGGGAACGGACATCGAGCAGGCCAGGAGACACCGGCTGCATGACCGCGACGATCGTTCTCCCCTCCAACACTGCATCGCCGACGTGGAGGGAAGCCCCGTCGTGGCCATCAGGCCTGGATATCCGCAGAACCTTTCCGGCAACCGGAGCGGACACGGTGTAGACGTGCCGGACGCGTGTTCTTGCCTCCTCGTCGACCGACACCGCCATCGGGCCCCTCGCCGCCTGCGCCGTGTCGACGGGGATCGGCCGCGGCCAGGCGAACCACGTGACAGCGACCGTCGCCGCGCCTATCGCTCCAAGCCACCCGACCCGTTTCAACCAGTTCCGCTGCATGGTCCTATTCCCGAGTTTTGAGAACTACGACAAGGTCGAGCGCGTAGACACGGCGCCCGACGACAAGAGCCGAGATCAGCGCCGCCGCAAAAATGATCGCGCTCGCCAGCACGTAGGTGAGGTTCTCGACGACGAGCGGCACGCGCATCAGTTCCCCGGCGAGCTGCTTGTTCATGAGCCACGAAAGGCCGTAGCCGATCGCCCAGCCCGGCGGCTGCGCAAGGGCGACGATGACGGACAGTTCGAGAAGCAGGATGCGCATCGTCTCACCCTGGCTGAAGCCAAGGACTCGTAGCGTCGCGAGTTCCCGTGCGTGCTCTGAAAGCGAGATGCGTGCGCTGTTGTAGACAACGCCGAAGGCGATCACGATGGACAGCCCTGTGTAGATGCCAGCCATTGTCGTCACGATGATCGCCAGGCTCTGGCGGAAGTTCACGAGGGACACACGCTGCAGCGCCACGCCGGCTACGGTCGGCATCTGCTTTATGGCCTCGTAGAGCAGGTCAAGCTTGCCGTCGTCCACGCTGAGATGGACGCCGTTCGCGACCGGAGCCTCGCGCAGCAGCCGGGACAGGGCCCGAGCGTCCATCATTGCGGCAATGCCGAAATAATCCTCCACCAGTGCGGCTACGGTCAGCTCGACGGTCCGCCGCCGTCCGTCGAGCAGATCCACCTCGACCGTGTCGCCCACGCGCGCATCGAGAAGGCGCCCGAGGTAGGCGGAAATCGCCACTCCGGTCTCCGGCAGGCTGACCGTGCGCAGATCGATGTCGATGATCCGGCTGAGATCGGCTCCGGGTGGCCTGCCTGAGAGCAGCGTCCTGCGTTCCAGGCTTCCCTTTCGGATGCGGATGGGGACCTGCCGATAAGGCTCGGCCGCAAGCACGCCCGGCAGTCTGCTCACGTCGAACAGAACCGTCTCCGGTCGCTTCTCCGCAAAGCTGATCGTCGCATCCTGGCGGTCGGCCATGAAATAGGTCACGTCGACCAGCTCCTCCATGGCATTGCCGATAAACAGTGAGACCACGAGAATGGCGGTCGCAAACGCCATGCCGAGGGTCGCCAGTGCTGCCCGGATCGGCTTCCGCGCCATGCCCCTGACCATCATCATCATGCGTTGAGACAGCAGCGAGCCAAGCTCCATCCGGCCGAACAGCGTGCGCTGGAACGACGGAGGAGCCGGAGGCTGCATCGCAACCGCCGCGGCCAGCGAGACGATCTCGCGAAGTGATCGAAAAGCGCCTCCGAGAGCAGCGAACAGGCTGAGGAGCGCAGCGAGGAGATAGACGTCGGGGCTGTCGGCGAAGACGAGGAACGGGAACCGGTAGAAATCACCGAACAGCCTTGTCACGTACACGCCGAGCCAGGTTCCCGCCGCGCTGCCGATGACGATGCCGATAAGGGCGACGACGGCGACGAATTTTACGTAGTGGGCGACAATGCTGGTGTCGAAGTACCCGAGCGCCTTGAGCAGGCCGATCTGCTCGCGTTCGAGTGCGACGAGCCGGCTGAGCGTCAGGTTCACGAGGAATGCGCTGACGACGAGGAAGATCGGAGGAAGCGTGCGGCTCATGTTCCGCAGCATGTCGAGCCCGTGCTCGAGATAGGCATGCGAGGTCTGGTACTTCCGTCCGTGGGCCGCGCCGCCGCCGTATGGCTCGAGCAGATCGTCGAGCGCATCGATGACTTCCGTCTCCACGGCATCCGGCATCAGCTTCAGGCTCACCGAGGAGAACGCGCCCTCCAAACCGAAGACCTCGGCCAGAACGCGCTCCGACATCCAGATGATGGCAAAGCGGCGATCGTCGGGCATCCGGTCGCCGGGGCCGATCGCATAGACATACTCCGGCGACAATGCGATGCCGACGATCGTCAGCTCACGCTTGCGACCGTTGAGCGTGGCGGAGAAGCGGTCACCTGGTCCGAAGCCATGCGCCTTCGCAAAGCTCTCGTTGACCACAACCTCGTCCTGATCGCTCGCGTCAGGCAGACGTCCTTCTCGCATGTAGAGCCGATTGAGCAGCGGGGAGCCGCTTTCGGGAAGCGAGATGAACCGCCCGGTCGCGGGTTCGGGGACGTCCTGGATGTCGAGAAGCGCGAGTTTGGAGATCCGGGCTTCGACGGCGGCGACACCGGAGATTTCGGCGATGCGCTTGACCAGCGTCTTCGGAGCCCGTGTGACCTCCGCGAAGACGTCTGCAAACTGGTACCGTTCGTAATATGCGGTGCGCGTCTCATCCAGCGACCTGAATGATCCGGTCGACAGCACAAGGGATGCGACGCCGCCGGCGATCACCAGCGCGATGGCGAGGACCTGTCCCCAGAGCCGCCGCAGATCCCGCTTCAGTTTGGTGTCCAGCGTAGTCATGCCTCACCAGGTCAGCGCCGCGGCCGAGAGCCGCCGTTCATTCACCTGAATCCTTGAAATCGTTCCGTCGGTAAAGAAGAGCACGCGGTCGGCGACCGCGTGGATGCTTGCGTTGTGGGTGATGATGAGCGTCGTGGTACCGAGCTGGGTGTTGACGTTCACCAGCGCATCGATCACGCGGATGCCCGTCTTGGAGTCCAACGCGCCCGTCGGCTCGTCGCAGAGCAACACCTCCGGCCGTTTGGCGATCGCCCGAGCGATGGCGACCCGCTGCTGTTCTCCTCCCGAGAGCTGCGCGGGGAAATGGTTTCGCCGCGCCTCGAGACCGACAAGTGCCAGCGCCTCGTCGGGCCGCATGGGATTGGCCGATATTTCGGTGACCAACGCGACGTTCTCATAAGCGGTCAGGCTCGGTATGAGATTATAGAACTGGAAGACGACGCCGACGTGCTCACGTCGGTAGAGGGTGAGACCGCGCTCCCCGAGGGCCGTCAGCTCGGTGTTTCGGAAGAAGAGCTGCCCGCTCGTCGGTCTATCGAGGCCGCCCATGATGTTCAGCAAGGTCGACTTGCCGCTCCCTGACGGCCCCAGCATGACGACCACTTCACCCGCTTGTATGTCGAGGCTGACATCGCGCAGGGCATGCACGGCGACTTCGCCGGTCAAGTAGGTTCTCGTGAGGGACCGGGCACGAAATATCGTCTCCGTCATCGTCTCCTCCAAGGCGAATTGGGTCGTCTAGCCTTTCTTGCGCTGAACCGCCGGTGGGCAGTTCAGCGTTTCTCGGGTGCCATGCACGATCCCTACATCATGCCCATCATCGGAGGCAGGAGCAGCTTGTCGGCCATCTGCTTCTGCTCCGCCCCGAACGATTGATAGAGAGGCTCAAGGGCGGCTTTCAATTTCCGCACGCCTTCGAGTCGGCTGTTCAACATGCTCTCCCGCCGTTCGAGACGCTGCAACGGGGTCGCTGCGGCCCCGCCCGGCATTCCCATCGCGTCTGGCATTTGCATCATGCCATCCTTCATGCCGCCGGCATTCGCACGCAGAACGTCCGCGAAGCCGTTCCAAGACGCCTCCTGCTCCGACGTTATCTTGAGCTCCGTCTTCAGGAACGCGATCCGTCCCTCGACATGTTCGGGAGCCATCATCTCGGCCATCGGCCCCATGCCCGGCGGTCTCATTCGTCCGGGTCCGCCAGCCATCATCCGCATCATGTTGCCCATCATGTCACCCGACATCATGCCACAGGACATCATGGAATTCAGGTCCGCCGCGGAATCCGACGGCTGGGCTGCTTGCTCGCTCGTCTGCTCCACAGAGGTCTCGGGATGATGCGCGTCTTCCGCAAAGACTGGCGTCGAGAGCACGAGCACCGTACCCGCCAGCAGGATTGTCCGCAGTGTCGTCATTTCGCTTCTCCTAAGCTCCGATAAACGACTGAACCTGAGGGTACGACGGCTGAGACAGTTCACATTGACGCAGATCAAGCTCAGATCAGAACTCGCAAAGCGGGCGAGACGAAGACGAACAATCAAAGCAGCGCAGGAGAGATATTCTGTCGGCTGCCTATTGACCTTGCCATCGTTGGAAGCACCACATTCGGCCATATCAATCCTTCACGAGGAGATCTCGAATGTACCATCTCAATATCCCCGACATGACCTGCGGACACTGTGCCGGAGCAGTCGAAAAAGCGGTGAAGTCGGTCGACCCCAACGCCAAGGTCGCCGTCGATCTCGATGCCAAGACCGCATCGATCGACTCTCCGATGGCCTCCGACGCATTTGTTTCCGCGATCGAGGAAGCGGGCTACCAGGCCTCCTTCAAGAAATCCTGCTGCAGCCACGTGGCTTGAAGCATAAGGGTACGCCGCCGACATGCCGGAACACGCCGCTCAAGCGGCGCGAAGAACGACAGTTCGGCCGCAGATGTTGGCGGCGTACCGCATCACACGATCACGATCCCGCGAGCACCTGCCGTCATTGCGGCAGCTCAAAGATCGGATGACCGGGGAGGTCTTGACTGTCTTCAGAACAAGCATTGCTCAGGAGCTTCCCCATGAGACGTTCACCCGGACCTTCAAATGCAATATTGGCACTCGCATTTCTGGCGGCGACTGGGACTTCAGCCCTCGCATCTGGCTCCCACGAGCATCCAGCGGAAAACGGCAGTGCCAAGGCTCCACTGGACATAGTCCGTCCGGCCGCTGACCTGGCACCGCCGATTGCAAGAAGCGAGCCAGCGACCATCACGGTGAAACTTGACACCGTCGAGGTGACGGGCCAGCTCGCAGTCGGCGCGACTTACCACTACTGGACGTTCAACAAGAAGGTCCCTGGTCCGTTCGTGCGTGCCCGCGTTGGCGACACGATCCAGGTGGAGCTTTCCAACAAGGCAGACAGCAGCGAACGCCACAGCGTCGATTTCCACGCCGTGACCGGACCTGGCGGTGGAGCGGTCGCCCCCGAGGCAGCGCCGGGTGAGACCAAAGGCTTCTCGTTCAAGGCCTTGAAGCCGGGGCTGTACGTCTATCACTGTGCTGTGCCAATGGCCGCCCATCACATCGCCAACGGCATGTATGGCCTGATCCTCGTCGAGCCGCCGGGCGGTCTGCCGCCGGTCGACCGCGAGTTCTACATGATGCAGGGCGAGGTCTACACATCGCAACCATACGGTTCCAAGGGGAAGCTGACGGAAAGCGTCGAACGGCTCCTCAAGGAAGACCCGGAATACTACGTCTTCAACGGGGCTGCGAATGCGCTGACGGGCGACAATGCCCTGACGGCGACGGTCGGCGAGACCGTCCGCATCTACTTCGGCGTCGGAGGACCGAACAAGACCTCCAGTTTCCATGTGATCGGAGAAATCTTCGACAAGGTGTACCAGTTGGCATCGCTGACAACGGAGCCGCTATCCGACGTCCAGACAATCACCGTGCCGCCCGGAGGCGCGGCCGCGGTCGACATGAAGCTGGAGGTTCCCGGCGAATACGTCCTGGTGGATCACGCATTGTCGCGGGCGGCTCGTGGGTTGGTCGGCAAACTGGTCGTGAGCGGCGAGAACCGGACCGAGCTGTTCCAAAGCGCTAGGCCTGCGACGGCCGAGGTGGAGCAAAGCGAACACAGTGCTCACTAATTGAGCCGCGGCCGTCGTGCACCAGCCACGACGGCCGCTACTCGCCCTTCACTCGAAACTTGGCGTGGCAGGAGGTGCACGTCTGGAGCATCATGTGGAAGGCGTGCTCGGCGGGTATCGACATCGGATCGGGAGTTGCCGCCTTCCTCTTGGCGAGCAGCCCGCCCATCGTCGCGTCGCCGCCTTTCATCCGCATATGGGGACCGAGAACATCCGGGTTGCGGTCGGCCGCGACTGAAAGAGCGGACGCATAGGCGCCGAGCTCCACCGCCAGCTTGTCGAACGTCGGTCGATCAACCTCGATGCTGGCGCTGGCTTTGGTGCCTTCGGCGACGACCGGAGCTCCGAACAGGGCCGTCAGGCGTTCGCTTGAATAGGCTCGAATGGTTTCGGCGGCGGCTTGAAAGCCTTCGCATCGTAGGGCAGTGTCCCCTTGAACATGGCATCAATGTTCTTGGCGGCGGCCGCCATCGCCTTCATATCATGCTTCCTCTGACCAACGACGTCGTTGTCCGCCCTCTGTGCTGTCGCAGTCGAAAAGCCCGCTACCACGATCGCCAAGACGATGAGGCCAGACCATTTTACAACCTTCGGACACATTCGGATGCAATCCTCTCATTGAGAGCCGCTGTCGGCGTTTGATCAAGGTCAAGGCGAGATTTCACAGGATCGCGCACTGTGGCCGTCAATACAGCACGAGGTGTCGGACGAAAACATGATCGCCGCCAGCCAGACCGTCCGGAAACGCACAACAGAATTGCTGGCCATCTTGGTCGCTCTTCTGTTTCTGGTCGTGTCGATGGCTGAGGCGGCCCCCATCGAATGCGGGCGGCACATTGCGGGCAATGAACATGTCGTTTCGCCTCCGGGAAAAGCCGACCTCCATGCGGAGAAGGAAACAGGCGGCCAGAAAGCGTGCTGCAAACCCGTCTGCGGCATGTGCTATGCGGTGTTCCCAACTCCGATCTGGGGCGAAGTCGCGCTGAAAACCGGCGAGCGCCGGGATCTCGCTCCCCAGTCACCCATCTACGGTATCACCTCGCGACCCGCGATCGGCCCTCCTCGTTCCACTGGATAAGCAGCAGTCGTTTGTCGGCTGCCTTCCACGATCGCACCCACTTGGCGCGATCTTCGTCGGCATTGGCCGATACGGAACATGAGGTGATGAATATGAAACGCCGTGAATTCCTGGGCGGACTGATGTCGGGCGTTATGGTCGCCGCATCGGCTGCCGCTTTGCATCCAAATAAAAGCTGGGCCGAGGCCAGCAAGGCAACATCGTTTGGCGCAGGCACCCGGTCGCTCGCGATCACTAAACGCGTCATCGAGGTGAACGGCAGGGCCGCCGATGTATTCGGGCTTCTACAACCGGATGGCACCGTCGGCCTGACGCTCAATTCCGACAGCCCATTCGATGTCGCGCTTGCCAACCAAGGCGGTGAAGCGACACTCATCCACTGGCACGGACTCGCGCCGCCATGGGACATGGACGGCGTGCCAGACAATCCCGCAGCGCTTCTGAACGCGAAGGAGACCCGGCGCTACACGTTTCCGGTCGGCTCCGGCGGAACGCACTGGATGCATGCGCATACGCTGCAGGAACAGAATCTTCTTGCCGCGCCCCTGATCGTGCGGACCGCAGAGGACAGGCAGCGCGACGAGCAGGAAGTGGTCGTGCTGCTGCATGATTTCTCCTTCACGCCTGCCGAGGAACTGCTCGCCAAGCTTAAGGGAGCGACAGGCGGCCATGGGATGAACCACGGCGGAATGATGCAGGGCATGGCATCCAACATGCATGACGGTCACACGTCCGGAACGGCGATGGCGGGCATGACCGCCATGGACCTGAACGACATCGAGTACGATGCCTATCTCGCCAACGACCGCACGCTCGACGACCCTGAAGTCTTCACCGTCGAGAGCGGCGGACGCGTCCGCCTGCGCATCATCAATGGCGCGACGGCCACCGCTTTCACGATCGACACCGGCACGCTCATGGGACAGTTGATCGCCGTCGACGGGCAGCCGGTGCGGCCGGTTTCAGGGACAAGCTTCCCGATCTCGATGGGACAGCGGCTCGATATCCGGTTTGAAATGCCGAAAACAGCACATGCTCATCCAATCCTGGCGCTACGCGAGGGCACTGAGCATCGTACGGGGGTCATCCTTGCGCCGACGGGCGCCAAGATCGCCAGAATTGCATCGCGTGGAAAGGACTCCGGTCCAGTCGTCGGGCTCGACCTCGAAATGCGGCTTGCAGCAGCCGCGCCGCTTACTGTCCGTGCCGCCGACCGTCGGTTCGAATTGACGCTTGCGGGCAGCATGAGCGGCTACGACTGGCGGATCGAGGGCGGCGACGGCCTTGATGTCCGCGAAGGCGAAAGGATTGAGGTCGTCATGCGCAACATGTCGATGATGTCCCATCCGATGCATTTGCACGGACACCACTTCCAGGTGGTCGACATCGGCGGGAAACCACTCGGCGGCGCCGTGCGGGACACCGTTCTCGTGCCCCCGATGGGGAGCGTGAGTGTCGTGTTCGAAGCAAGCAATGCGGGCCGCTGGCCGCTCCACTGCCATCATCTCTATCACATGGCATCGGGAATGATGTCCTTCGTCGCCTACGGCTAAACAGGAGATGTCCGGCCCCCTCACTGGGTGGCTGGACGCTAGCTCTGTTGGAGGCGGGTACCGTTACGGAGAAATCCCATGGACGAGCATAAGCATCACCAAAAGCACGAAGGTCACGACCATCACCACCACGCCAATCAGAACGCGAGGGCTGCCGAAGTCCCAGGCAAGCAGGGCTCACAGCAGGATGGCGTGATCTACACCTGCCCCATGCATCCGCAGATACGCCAGCTCGGCCCCGGCAACTGCCCGATCTGCGGCATGACACTCGAACCCGCGGTCGTGACGGCCGACACTGGACCGAGCGCGGAACTCGTCGACATGCGGAGGCGGTTCTGGATCGGACTGGTTCTGACATTGCCCGTACTGGCGCTCGAGATGGGCGGACATCTCACCAACCTGCACATGCTGCTCGGTCCGCAGATGTCGAACTGGATCCAGCTCGTCCTGGCGACCCCGGTCGTGCTTTGGGCTGGCGCGCCGTTCTTCGAACGGGCCTGGCAGTCCGTCGTCAACAGGCACCTCAACATGTTCACGCTGATCGCCATGGGCACCGGGGTCGCCTGGGTCTACAGCGTCGTCGCAACCGTTACTCCCGGCCTGTTTCCAGAAACATTCCGGTCCGGCGAAGGAGCGGTCGCAATCTACTTCGAGGCGGCCGCCGTCATCACAGTGCTGGTGTTGCTTGGGCAGGTTCTCGAGCTGCAGGCGCGCGAGCAGACGGGCGGCGCGATCCGGGCACTTCTCGATCTCGCGCCGAAGACCGCCCGCCGCATACGCTCCGATGGCACCGACGAGGATGTGGATCTGGAGGCCGTCGCCGTCGGCGACAAGCTGCGGGTCCGCCCCGGCGAGAAGGTTCCGGTCGACGGCACCCTTCTGGAGGGCCGCAGCTCGGTCGATGAATCCATGATCACAGGCGAGTCGATGCCCGTCACCAAGGAGGTCGGCGCGAAACTCATCGGCGGCACCATGAACAAGACGGGCGGCTTCGCCATGGAGGCGGGCAAGGTCGGCCGCGACACCATGCTGTCGCGGATCGTGCAGATGGTGGCGGAGGCCCAGCGCTCCCGCGCCCCGATCCAGCGGCTCGCCGACGAAGTTTCCGGCTGGTTCGTTCCAGCAGTTATCGCGATCGCCATTATCGCCTTCGCGGTCTGGATGTGGCTGGGGCCGGAGCCGCGCTTCGCGCACGGACTGGTCGCCGCGGTCGCGGTGCTGATCATTGCCTGCCCGTGCGCCCTCGGACTGGCCACGCCGATGTCGATCATGGTCGGGGTCGGCCGCGGCGCACGTCTCGGCGTGCTGATCAAGAACGCCGAGGCTCTCGAACGCTTCGAGAAGGTCGACACGCTGGTGGTCGACAAGACGGGAACGCTAACTGAGGGCAGGCCGAAGGTGACCTCGATCGCCACGACTGAGAGTTTGAACGAAGAGGAGCTGCTTCGAATCGCTGCGACCCTGGAACGCGCAAGCGAACATCCACTCGCGGCCGCCATTGTCGAATCCGCGATGGAGCGCGGCCTGACGCTTGGCAATGCGGAAGACTTCGACAGCCCCGTCGGCAAGGGTGTCACTGGCTCCGTCGAGGGGCGCAAGCTGATCATCGGCAGTCATCGGATCATGGAGGAGTCCGGCGTGGACGTGTCCGCCCTGACCAGAGAGGCGGAGGATCTGCGCGGCGAAGGCGCGACCGTCATCTTCGTGGCCGTAGATGGTCGAGCCAGCGGCCTCTTCGCCATCTCCGACCCCATCAAGGCGACGACCCCCGAAGCCGTGCAGACATTGCTGAACGAGGGCGTCCGCGTTGTCATGCTGACCGGGGACAACAAGACCACGGCCGAAGCTGTCGCCCGCAAGCTCGGCATCACGGAAGTCGAAGCGGAAGTCCTGCCGGAACACAAGAGCGAGATCGTCGCGCGCCTGCGTAAGGAAGGTCGCATCGTCGCCATGGCGGGAGACGGCGTGAACGACGCGCCTGCGCTCGCCGCCGCCGATGTCGGCATCGCCATGGGCACCGGAACCGACGTAGCGATCGAGAGCGCGGGCGTGACCCTGCTCAAGGGCGACCTCCAGGGGATCGCGCGGGCCCGGCAGTTGAGCCATGCGACGATGAAGAACATCCGGCAGAACCTGTTCTTCGCCTTCATCTACAACGCCGCCGGAGTGCCCGTCGCGGCAGGCGTGCTCTACCCGGCCTTCGGCCTCCTGCTGTCCCCGATCATCGCGGCGGCGGCGATGGCCCTGTCGTCGGTCAGCGTGATCGGGAATTCTCTAAGATTGAGGAGTGTTCGGATATGAACTGGGACCGCAGATGGACCTTGTTTGCAGCCTCGCTCGCGGTGATTGCCGCGTTCTTCTTCCTTCGCGAGCACTGGCAGCATGTCTTGGGTTTCACGCCCTACCTATTACTGCTTGCCTGCCCTTTGATGCACTTCTTTCATGGCCACGGCGGCCACGGCGGTCACGGTGGCCATGGCGGACATCGCCATGACGGTGGAGACCGCGCGACGAAACCGGGCGACATCACATGACACGCTCGCTCGGCGGAAGCGGTCGCGAATGCCGCCTCCGCCGAACGAGGTCATCGAGCTGCCGAGGGGTCACTTGGCGTGCTCGTTGACCCATTTGGTCATCTCTTCGATTTCCTTCTTCTGGGCATCGATGATGTTCTTGGCCATGGTCTTGGCCTCCTCGTCATCGCCGTACTTCAGTTCGACCTCTGACATGCTGATCGCGCCCATGTGATGGCCGATCATGCCGCAGACGAACGCGACATCCGGGTCCTTGGCCATCATTCCCTGCATCATGGCCGGGTGCATCTTCTGCATCGACTCCATCATCGCTTTCTGATGGTCGGCCATTTCGCCCATATGCATGTCGCTTGGCATCTTCATGTCGCCACTCATCGAGGCTGCCGACTTGCAACCGTTAGGCATAGCCATCTGAGCCGATGCTGTTGCGGTCGTTACGAGAAGGATGGCCGCCCCTGCGACCAAAAGCTTGAGAATGCTGTTCATTGTACTCTCCATGTTCGGATGAAAGTCTGTTCAGGCCGGGAGAACCGGGGACTTGGGCGGCGGAGAAAGCGCCCGCCCGAGCAGGAAGGGCTTCGCCTCCCCCCCCAAGCGGATTGCGAAGACGTGGCGGATGGGTGTCCGCCACGAGCACGCAATCGACCAGACAACATGATGACTTCGTGCAGCAGCTCGACGGCGAGGCGATGTCGGATGAGCCGTGGACTGGCTCCGTCAAGGACGGGCAATAGAGGCCGACATGAAAGGGTGTCGCCGCCGTGCCGTGCAGATTGAATATCCCAAGGCAGAGAACGCCGATCACAATTAATCGAAGTGAAATTCGGAAGGCAGGCATGAGGCGCGGTTCCTTCGAGCCTAAAACCCGTCCGCCGATCAAAAGTTCCCCGCCCCGACCCGCATCAAATTCCGATGGCCGCCTTCGTGCCGAGCGTCGCCGCGGCAAGGACGATGTAGCGCGCCGTCTTCCCCATGCCGACAAGCAGCAGGAATGACCACCAGGGTTCCCGCAAGACACCTGCGATGACAGTCAAAGCGTCTCCGACGATTGGCATCCACGAGAGCAGCAGCGACCACCTGCCATAGCGGCGGTACCATCCGACGGCCCTATCCAACGCGGATGCCTTCAGGAAACCAGGATCGGTCATGAAACCGATCTATGAAACGTCCGAGCACGGCGCTTAAAGCGGCACCCAATACGTTTCCGACGCTTGCGACAACGACAAGCCAGGTCGTCGAGAATTTCCCTGACGCGAGCAAGCCGATAAGCACCGGTTCCGACTGGAAAGGCAACACCGTGGCCGCCCCGAACGCGGCGAGAAACAATCCGAGATATGCGGTCAGGCTAGCCATACAACCTCGTGCAAACGCTGCGACAAGGGGGCGCTTCGTGAGCCATTCGACAGCATTCTCATTTGACTTACCAGCTCGACGGGGTCGGCACGTAGTTCAGTGCCACATAATAGACGCGAATCGCATCAAGGATAGAACCTGACAATTGACAACTTCCGGGCTGCTGTTAGTCCTCCGACATGGGCAAGATGTATCGAATCACATTTTCAAAGATGCTGGTTCTGCTCCGTTTGGTGATCATCGTGTCACTGGCGGGATACTCCCTGCCGACCGCGTCGGCTGCCATGCACGCGTCATGGTCCGGGTCGGAGGTCTTGCAGTCTCACGATCACCATGGCCAAGTGGATGACCATCACGAAGGAGCGGGCAGCCACCATTCGGACGGCGACCACGCATCCTCGCCCGATGACGCTGCACTGAAAATCGCCAAGCAGGAATGCTGCGGCAGCTTCTGTGCCAGCATGGCCATCGTAGCCAGCAGCGTCCCCGTCGGCGGCGAGCGTCTGCCCATCATCCGGGAATTCATCGACGACGCCTATGTCATGGGCGAGTTCCCGTCGCTCCACCGTCCCCCGAATATCTGAACAGACCGCACCCGTTCTTCGGGTCTCACCGCGCGTTGCGAGCGTCATGCCTCGCAGCGCCGATGCCATCTCCTGTTCGGACACGATCATGAAACCCCTATTTCTGGTGGCCGCCTTGCCGCTTATCGCAAGCGGATGCGCAGCCACACTGCCTCCCGACGTCATTGCATCGGGCGACCTCGCGGCATCGCCGGCTGAAGTCCGCCCCCTCAGATACATGAGCCCGGTGTCGGGCTACACTCACCGCGCGCCCGTCGATCCCAAACCATGGCGCAACCAGAATGACGCGCAGGCTCCGGAAGGAGACGCGTCATGACCCCACGCACGTTGAAGCTGGCTGCGACGCTCGCCCTTCCCTTTGTCGTCGGAGGCTGCGTGTCGGCCACCGAATACGCGGCCAAGGACGCGGGTTTTCCTTCGGTCGAAGCCAGAACCTCCGAGGCGACGGGCAAACAGACCGTCTGGGTCCAGAACCAGCAGCAGGCGCGGGTCGTCTCCGACCGCGTCAAGACGCTGATCGCCAAGAAGACCCTCGACGCGGACACGGCGGTCCAGGTTGCGCTCCTGAACAACAAGGGCCTGCAGGCCGCCTATGCCGACCTCGGGGATTCGGCCGCCGACGCATGGCAGTCGACGATGTTCGTCAATCCGACGGTTTCCGTCGGCTTCAACGGCGTTGGCGCGCCTGGCATCGAGGCATTCAGGTCGATTGAGGGAGCGATCACATCCAACATCCTGGCGCTCGCCACCCGCGAACGGGATATCGCGATCGCCGACACACGTTTCCGCCAGGCACAGTTGAACGCCGCACTGCGGACACTTCAGCTCGCCGCCGACACCCGCCGCGCATGGATCAACGCCGTTGCTGCGTGGGAGAACGTCGCCCAGCTCAATCAGGCTCAGGCGGCCGCCGATGCCGCGTCCGAGCTTGCCCAGAAACTTGGCGAGACAGGCGCGATGACAAAGGGCTCCCAGGCCCGCGAACACGTCTTCTACGCGGAGCTGGTCGGGCAATCGGCGAAGGCCCGGCTGGAGGCCCGGCTCGCCAAGGAGGAACTGACGCGGCTGATGGGGCTCTGGGGGGCGGACGTCGACTACCAGGTGCCGAACCGCCTGCCCTCCCTGCCGAAGGGCGTGATGAAGCGTGACCTCATCGAGGCGGAAGCCTTGCAGCGTCGCGTCGACCTGCAGATGGCCAAGCTGGACCTCGACGCAACGGCGAAATCCTACAAGCTGACCGAAGCGACCCGCTATGTCACCGACCTCGAACTCCTGACCGGCTTCGAGACGGAGCGGGAAAAGGAGGATGGCGACGTCCAGACCGAGACGACAGGGATCGCTGAGCTCGAGTTCGTGATTCCGATCTTCGACAGCGGCAAGGCCCGCATGCGCAAGGCGGAACTCGCCTACATGCGCTCAGCCAACCTGCTCGCCGAGAAGGCCGTCAACGTTCGCTCCGAGGCGCGCTCCGCCTACCAGGCCTACCGCTCAAACTACGACATCGCCCGGCACTACAGGAACAGTGTCGTGCCGTTGCGCACCAAGATCGAAGAGGAGTCCCTCCTCACCTACAACGGCATGATCACCAACACATTCGAACTGCTCGCCGACAGCCGGGAAAAGGTCAGTTCCATCCTCCTCGCGGTCAATGCGAAGCGCGACTTCTGGCTGGCCGAGGCCAACCTCGCCCCGGCGATCTACGGCGGTGGTGCGGGAGCCGCCTCAGAAGAAACCGAAGTCGCCGCGGCCGCCGAAAGCGGCGGCGGCGGGCACTGAGAGAGGAACAGGCTATGTTCAACAGAAGACAATTGCTCGGCGCGAGCGCCGCACTGGTGTCGACCGCCGCCTGGGCGAAAACCAACAACATGGGCTTGCCCGAGGCTGCGGTGATGGAAACGGCCGAGACCCAGACCCCGGTCAGACCGACCTCCGGCCCCGACTACAATCCGGTCGTCACCCTCAACGGCTGGACGCTGCCCTACCGGATGAACAACGGCGTCAAGGAATTCCACCTTGTCGCCGAGCCGGTCGAGCGGGAAATGGCCGAAGCCATGACCGCCTATCTCTGGGGGTACAACGGCCAGTCGCCGGGACCGACGATCGAAGCGGTCGAGGGCGACCGGGTTAGGATCTTCGTCACCAACAAGTTGCCGGAGCACACGACCATCCACTGGCACGGCATGATCCTGCCGTCGGGCATGGATGGCGTCGGCGGTCTGTCGCAGCCGCACATCCCGGTCGGCAAGACCTTTGTCTACGAGTTCGACCTCGTGAAGTCGGGCACCTTCATGTACCACCCGCATTCCGACGAGATGGTGCAGATGGCGATGGGCATGATGGGCTTCTTCGTCATCCATCCGAAGGACCCGAAGTTCATGCCGGTCGACCGCGACTTCGTTTTCCTGCTCAACGCCTACGACATCGACCCCGGCTCCTACGTGCCGCGGATCATGGAGATGACCGACTTCAACATGTGGTGCTGGAACAGCCGCGTGTTTCCGGACATCACCCCGCTGGTGGTTTCCAAGGACGACCGCGTTCGGGTGCGGGTCGGCAACCTCACGATGACCAACCACCCGATCCACATGCACGGCTACGACTTCGAGGTCACCTGCACCGATGGCGGCTGGGTGCGTCCGGAAGCCCGCTGGCCCGAGGTCTCGATCGACATTCCGGTCGGTGCGATGCGGGCCTACGAGTTCGACGCCAGGTACGTCGGCGACTGGGCGATCCACTGCCACAAGTCGCACCACACGATGAACGCCATGGGTCACGACATCCCGACCTTCATCGGCGTGGACAAGAAGACGGTGGCCGAGAAGATCAAGAAGATCCGCCCCGAGTACATGCCGATGGGCACCAAAGGCATGGCCGACATGGGCGAGATGGAAATGGAGATCCCCGAAAACACAGTGCCGATGATGACTGGCTGGGGACCACACGGCCCGATCGAGATGGGCGGCATGTTCTCGGTCGTCAAGGTGCGCGAAGGCATCTCGGCCGGCGATTACGCCGACCCCGGCTGGTACGAGAACCCGCCGGGAACCCAGGCCTGGGAGTGGACGGGCGAGCTCCCCGACGCGACCAAGGCCAATGACGCGAAAACCCAGATCACGCCAAAGCATGGAAATCACGGCTGATCCCGCATGCCCATGTTCAACCAACCAAAGGACCTGACAATGAAAGCTGCGATCTTCGGAATCCTCGTCGCCGCACTCGCCTCCCCGGCGCTCGCCTCCGGCAACCACGCAGGCGGCCACGGCGAAGCCATGGCGGTCGGCGAGCCGGGCAAGAAGGCAAACGCCACCCAGACGATCCGGGTCACCATGAAGGAGACGGACGACGGCAAGATGATCTTCACGCCGTCGACCTTCAAGGTTCGCAAGGGCCAGACCGTAGTCTTCGCGATCAAGAACGACGGCGAACTCGACCACGAGTTCGTGCTCGACCAGGAAGACAAGATCATCGAGCACAAGGCTGCGATGGAGAAGTTTCCGGAGATGGAACACGACGACCCGAACGCCATCCGGCTCGAGCCGGGCAAGTCCGGAGAGATCATTTGGAAGTTCACCAACGATGGCACCTTCAAGATCGCGTGCCTCGTCCCCGGCCACTACGACGCTGGCATGCACGGTGACGTCACTGTCGCCAAGTAGTAATCAAGCTCCGAAAGGAAAGTTCACATGAAAACGCTGATCAAACTCACCCTTGCTTCGGTCCTCGCCCTCGGGACTGCCTATGGGGCGCTGGCCGCCGAGTTCACCAAGGGAACCGTTAAGAAGATCGATGCCAAGGCCAAGAAGGTCACGCTCATCCACGAGGAGTTGAAGAGCCTCGACATGCCGGCGATGACCATGGTCTTCCGGGTCAAGGACGACGCGGTGATGGAGAAGCTCAAGGAAGGCGCGAGCGTCGAATTCGTCGCCGAGCGGGTCGACGGCAAGCTGACGGTGACCGAGGTCAAGTAAGCCGAAGGTCGCGGCCGGAAGCCCCGGCCGCCGCCCGCGACATGGCTTCGCCTGTAGAGTGCAGCCATGTCGCGGCGCTGCTCCCCGATGGCGGGACCACTGCTACGACACCGGAACGATGCACACAGCCCGCCAGAGATCGTCCTTCCAGTCGGCCACCCCGGTCGACGTTGGAATAGGATAGCTGACCCCTCTCACCGAGACCGCTTCGGGAGCATGGCAGCGAACCGACGCCTTGTGTCTGCTTGGATCGCTGTGCGAGCCGTACCCGTCCGTGCTCACGGTCGAAAGCGAAATGTAGACGTCATAGTCATACTCGATGCTTGCCGCCGTCTGGTTTCCGACGAGGCTCAAGCTGACGATGGTGTGGTCAGGGAAACTGGCAGTGTGGAAAGGCTCGGTAGCGGCGGCAGGCGTTGCCAGCGCAAGTCCGCTCACCAGGGCTGAAACAAGAGTACGCATTCACCCCTCCCGTGGTTCATGGGATGCCTGGACTATACCACAAGGACCGGATCCAGGAGGAGTGAAATGCGCAGGGCCGCAGCGTCCTTAGTACTCTCGTGCGCCCCGATATCATCCGCGGTCGCTGCCCGCGCGGGCTGACAGCAGTAGCGTCACGACTGAACCCGCACCAGCTTCGACAACGAGACTGCACGGCCCTCCACCGACAGGAGCGCGAGTCCCAGGGCGACTGCGTTGAGCAGGTGCCATATGAAGTGCGTGCCCACGCTCCAGTATCCGCAGAGCGGCGCATCGAGGATCCGAAAGATCAAGGCAGCGGAGAAAACCGTTCCAGCCGCCGCCAGCAGCCGTGGCATCGGGCCTCGACCTGCAAGCGGTACCCGCGAGCGCCACGCCGAAGGTGGCGATCAATCCCGGAGCATAAGTCGCCGAACCTCCGAGCAGAGGCTTCGCTGTTGGTTTCCGCGCGGAACTGAGCCGGTTAGGCGCATAATTTCCATTGAGAATTGAGCCATGTGAACCTTCCCCTCAACGCGGTGAGCGACGGGGGCAACGGAGTGATCCACATGGGACTTTTAAACATCATCCGTCGGATGGCACTGCGCGAGAAGCTGTCGGTTCGCGAGATCAGCCGACGAACCGGATTGTCGCGCAACACGATCGCGAAGTACTTGAGCGCTGGCACGATCGAACCGAAGTTCGCGATACCAGAGCGACCAAGCAAGCTCGATCCTTTTGCCGATAAACTGGCCGGCTGGCTGAAGACCGAGGCCGGGAAGTCGCGCAAGCAGCGTCGAACGTTGAAGCAGGTTCACGCCGATCTGGTGGCTCTTGGCTTTGCCGGCTCTTATGGCCGGGTGGCCGCTTTCGCCCGTGATTGGCGGGCTGATCGGCAGCGTGAGCAGCAGACGACGGGCCGCGGCATATTCGTTCCGCTGTCTTTCCGCCCAGGTGAGGCATTCCAGTTCGATTGGAGCGAGGACTATGCCGTCATAGGCGGAGAGCGCGTGAAGCTTCAGGTCGCGCACATCAAGCTGTCGCACAGCCGTGCTTTTCTGCTCAGAGCCTACTTACTGCAGACGCATGAGATGCTGTTCGATGCCCACTGGCACGGCTTCCGGGTGTTCGGCGGCGTGCCTGGTCGCGGCATCTATGACAACATGAAGACGGCGGTCGATCGCGTGGGACGGGGCAAGGAGCGGCAGGTCAACATCCGCTTCCTGGCGATGACGAACCACTACGTCTTCGAACCCGAGTTCTGCAATCCGGCGGCAGGCTGGGAGAAGGGTCAGGTCGAGAAGAACGTCCAGGATGCCCGTCCACGGCTGTGGCAACAGATGCCGGACTTCCCAGATTTGGCGGCATTGAATGCCTGGCTGGAACAGCATTGCCAGAACCTGTGGCGGGAGACATCGCACGGCACCTTGCCTGGCACGATCGCCGACATTTGGGTCGCAGAGCAGGCCGCGTTGATGGCGTTGCCTAGCGCTTTTGACGGCTTCGTCGAGCAAAGCAAACGCGTCTCACCGACATGCCTCATTACCTTCGAACGGAACCGCTACAGTGTGCCTGCATCCTTTGCGAACCGGCCCGTCAGCCTGCGGATTTACCCTGAGCGGCTGGTCGTTGCGGCCGAGGGCAATATCCTATGCGAACATGCGCGGGTCATTGAGCGCAGCCACGACAAACCGCCGCGAACGATTTACGACTGGCGGCATTACCTTGCGGTCATCCAGCGCAAGCCCGGTGCCTTGCGCAATGGTGCGCCCTTCCTGGAATTGCCGTTGGCCTTTCGGCAATTCCAGGACCAGATGCTTCGCCGCCCTGGCGGTGACCGTGAGATGGTCGATATCCTCGCGCTTGTGCTTCATCACGACGAACAGGTCGTCGTCAGGGCTGTGGAACTGGCTCTGGATGCGGGCGTGGCGACCAAGACGCACGTGTTGAATCTTCTGCACCGGCTGATCGACGGCAAGACGACCGACGGCCCGGACATCGATACGCCACAGGCGCTGACCTTGCTGCGTGAACCCAAGGCCAATGTCGAACGCTACGACGGCTTGCGCGTCCGGATCGTAGGAGGTCGCCATGCGTCATGATCCTGCCAGCGCGGCCGTCGTCATCATGCTGCGCAGCCTGAAGATGTATGGCATGGCCCAGGCCGTCACGGACCTGATCGAGCAAGGGGCTCCGGCCTTCGACGCGGCCGTGCCGATCCTGTCCCAGTTGCTGAAAGCCGAAATGGCCGAGCGCGAGGTTCGATCCATCGCCTATCACATGAAGGCTGCCCGCTTCCCGGCCTACAAGGACCTCTCCGGCTTCGACTTCGCCGCCAGCGAGATCAACGAAGCGACCGTGCGCCAGTTGCACCGATGCGAGTTCATGGACGGAGCGCAGAATATCGTGCTCGTCGGCGGGCCGGGCACAGGCAAAACACATGTCGCGACAGCACTCGGCATTCAGGCGATCGAGCATCATCGCCGAAAGGTCCGCTTCTTCTCGACCATCGAATTGGTCAACGCGCTCGAGCAGGAAAAGGCCAAGGGCAAGGCGGGCCAGATCGCAGAGACGTTGGTCAGGCTCGACGTGCTGATCCTGGACGAGTTGGGATACCTGCCGTTCAGCGCCTCCGGCGGCGCATTACTCTTCCACCTGCTGAGCAAGCTCTACGAGCGGACCAGCGTGGTGATCACCACCAACCTCAGCTTCAGCGAATGGGCCACGGTCTTCGGCGACGCCAAGATGACGACCGCTCTCCTCGATCGTCTGACCCATCGTTGTCACATCCTGGAAACCGGCAACGACAGCTTCCGCTTCAAAGCCAGCTCGGCCGCTGCGGCCCAGAAGAGAGGAGAAAAAGCCAATCCCTTGACCAAACCCTGATCAGAAAACCATACTCAGAGGTGGCTCACTTCTCGGTGGAAAAACCGGCTCAGTTCCGCGCGGAAACCAACATCGCGACGCATCAAGGAGGAGGCAATCGTCTCCTTGATGTTGCCATCGGCAAGCGCCTCGGTCTGATAGAATGGCGCAAAGCCGGCGGCCGCCCCGACAGCCTTCTGCTCGATGACTAGTCGCGGCTCGTTCGGGAAGCGCGCTTTGAGGACCGCAAGTGCAGTCGGGTCCGGCTCAAACGCAATTACCTTCATTCCCTTGGCCAGGAAATAGCCGCTGACATCACCCACGTTGGCGCCGCAATCAAGCACCAGTGCACCCCTTGGCAGTCTGCGCACGGCCGTCCGCATTTTCAGCAGGGCACCTTTGAAGGCATCTCCCTGCTTGCCCCTGCGCTTTCGATAGAGATGCCAGCGCAACCACGAAACCCAGTAGGCTTCCTTCTCAAACATCAATAACCAATCCCAATACCGCGATTGCAGTCTGCTGGACGCAGACTCACGGACCGCCGAAAATCACCGCGGCCGGATAACACACGTAACCGTTGTGTGAGCGTTTTGATGGCGGTCGTGCTAATGACACACGCTGAGCAAGGGATCCGAAGTATCTAGATTACCGGCGTCGGCGTCACGGCCCCGCGCGCGCCGCGGCGGGGCAAGGGAGGGAGCGCTGCTGACGGCGTTTATCGAGCGCTCTTTGAAGCTCTGGCTGCGGACAGGAGAGCGGTGGTATCGCGAATCACCAGCGGTCCGTCGACTTTTATCGTCATCGGCCGCATGTGTTTTCCGTGGATCGCCATGTCGATCAGGAGTTCAGCCGCCTTCTGGCCCATTTCGTAGTTCGGCAGCACGAGGGTCGAGAGCGGCGGATGGGTGTAGCGCGCCAGTTCCTGGTCGTCATAGCCCATCACCGAGAGATCGGTGGGAACCCGCAAGCCCTTCTCCTGCGCCGCCTCCATGACGCCGATCGCCATCAGGTCATTGCCGCAGAAAATGGCTGTCGGCGGGTTGGGCATGGAGAGCAGGTCCAGCCCGGCCTCGTAGCCGCGGAGCGGCAGCCAGTCGCCATCGCGCACCAGCGTCTCGTCGAAAGCGATGTCGGCTGAGGCAAGCGCCTGCTTGTAGCCTTTTAGCCTATCCATGGCGGCGTCCATCCAGCACTCGCCGTTGATGAAGCCGATGCGCTTGTGGCCGAGCGCCGTCAGATGCGCCGTGGCGGCGAAACCGCCGGCGACCTCGCCCGGCACGATCGCCACATGCTGGCGCGGCTCGCAGTAACAATTGAGAAGCACGGTCGGCAGCGGCGCCAACGCCTCGGGAACGGCAACTTTGCGGGTGAAGATCGTCGCGTAAATGACGCCGGCGATGGAGGGGTCCCGCAGGACCGACCGCAGAACCGCTTCCTCGAGTTCCGGATTCGAGCGGGTGACATGCGCCGAGACCAGCATGCCTTGCTCGAAAGCATAATCGCGAATGCCATCGAGGCTGACGACCGGGTGCGGGCTGGTGGAGATTTCATCGACGATGAAGGCGATTGTGTCCTTCTCTACCGCCGGCGCCGCTGCAACCGGACCTCGGGTCGCTGGCAGTTTATAACCGATTTTATGAGCAGCCTCGCGCACCTTCTGCTGCGTTTCGGGCGAGATGCGCGAGCCCGACATCTCGTTCAGCACCAGGGAAACGCTTGACTGGGAAACGCCGGCTATCCTGGCGACATCCGTCATGGTTGGGCGTCCTTCCCCCTTTTTCTCCAGATTTCGCCCGTTTCCCTTGGCCATGTGTGCTCCCCTACCCTACAGCACCGCGCGTCTAGGAGACGTGCAAAGGTCGCTGTAGCACTTTGAATTTCTGCATGTTTTTCCCCTTCAATCGGAGACGATTAAAGGAAACATGCAGTTGAGCGTGCATTGCACCGCACGCGGGCTTTTGCAAGTGCTCATAAAATTTGGCCTTGACTGCTAATATTATTAGCGCAAGATTTGGAGATGTGAAGCGCAAAAACGCTCACGTCCGGTAGAGGAGCACCGGCCAATCTGGGAGGAGAACCCGATTATGACCACGATTTCCCGTCGTACCTTCATGCTGGCGGCAACGGCCGTCGGCGCGCTCGCCCTTGCGGGTGTCGCGATCGCCGAAGTGCCGAAGCTCGAGCAGAAGGACAAATACAAGGTCGGCTTCGCGCAGACCGAATCCAACAATCCCTGGCGCATCGCCCAGACGAACAGCATGAAGGCCGAAGCGGAAAAGCTCGGCTTCCAGCTCGTCTATACGGATGCCGCCGGTTCCGCCGCCAAGCAGGTCGCCGACGTCAACTCGATGATCGCTCAAGGCGTCGATGTGATCTTTCTCGCGCCGCGCGAAGAAAAGCCGCTGATCCCCGCCGTCATGGCCGCGAAAAAGGCGGGCATTCCAGTGATCCTGCTCGATCGCTCGGTCGATCCGTCGTTGGCCAAGGCCGGCGAGGACTATCTGACCTTCATCGGCTCGAACTTCGTCGAAGAAGGCAAGCGCGTTGCCGAATGGCTGGTAAAGAACGCCAACGGCAAGTCGAAGATCATCGAGCTCGAAGGCACGACCGGGTCGTCGCCCGCCAACGACCGCAAGAAGGGCTTTGACGAGGCGATCAAAGCGGCCGGCGGTTTCGAGATCGTCGCCTCACAGACCGGCGATTTCGCCCGTGACAAAGGGCGCCAGGTGGCAGAAGCCCTGCTCCAGGCCCATCCTGATGCGGACGTGATCTACGCCCACAACGACGAAATGGCGATCGGCGCGATCGCGGCACTCGAAGCGGCCGGCAAGGTGCCGGGCAAGGACGTCCTGGTGCTATCGATCGATGGCGGCAAGGAGGCCGTGCAGGCGGTTGTCGACGGCAAGATCGCAGCCGTCGTCGAGTGCAACCCGCGCTTCGGGCCGAAGGCGTTTGAGACGATGATGCGCTACGCCAAGGGCGAAAAGATCGACCCGATGATCATCAACGACGACAAGTTCTACGACGCCTCCAACGCGGCCGCCGAACTCGCCAACGCCTATTGATCCAATCTCCCGAGCCTCCACGGCCGGGACGGCGCAACCGTCTCGGCCGTCTTTTTGACGGCAGCATGACCTTCAGCCCGTTCAAGTGTAGGCTGATGACGCCCACCCCCAAATGGGGCGGCGGATGGCGAAGATAGGGAGGAGACCCATGCTTCTGTCCATGCAGGGCATTTCCAAAGCGTTCGCCGGCGTGCCGGCACTGAAATCCGCCTCGCTCGAGGTCGAACCGGCGGAGGTCATGGCGCTTGTCGGCCAGAACGGCGCCGGCAAGTCGACGCTCATCAAGATCCTGACCGGCGTCTATCGCCGGGACGAAGGCAGCATCGCCTACGACGGTCGGGATGTCGATTTCTCGATGCCGGCTGAGGCGCAGGCCGCCGGGATCGCAACGATCTACCAGGAAATCAATCTCGCCCCGCAGCGCTCGGTGGCGGAGAACATCTACCTCTCCCGCGAGCCGAAGCGGTTCGGCATGATCGATTATTCCGCCATGCGGCGCGGGGCCGAAGCGGTGCTCAAAACCTTCAACCTGACGATCGACGTCGACCGTCCCGTCGCGCATTTCGATGCGGCGACACGGCAGATGGTGGCGATCGCCCGCGCGGTGACGCAGAGCGCCCGGCTCGTCATCATGGACGAACCGACGTCCTCGCTCGACGAGCGCGAGGTCGCCATCCTCTTCGATACGATCCGCACACTGAAACGCTCCGGCGTCGCCGTCATCTTCATCGGCCACCGGCTCGACGAACTCTATGAGATCTGCGACCGCGTGACGATCATGCGCGATGGTCAGACGGTCGCCAAAAGCCCGATGGCGGACATGCCGAAAATGGCGCTGGTGCGCCACATGCTCGGCAAGGAGCTTGCCGCCTTTCAGGCCATGGCACCGGAGAAGGACGCGCCGGTGCGGCCCGTCCGCCTCGAACTCGACAAGGCGGGCGCCGGCGTGCGCGTGCGCGACGTCAGCCTTGCTGTGCGAGAGGGCGAGATCTCCGGCCTTGCCGGACTGCTCGGCTCCGGCCGCACCGAAACGGCGCGCCTGATCTTCGGCGCCGATAGGATGGAGCGCGGCACGATCCGCATGGAGGGACAGGGACGCAGCTATCGCGAACCGGCGGATGCGATCGCTGATGGGATCGGCCTCGTGTCCGAGGACCGGAAGATCGATGGCATCGTGCCCGACATGAGCATCCGCGAAAACATGACGCTCGCCTTGCTGCCAAAGCTGAAGAAAGCCGGTATCGTCGACCGCGCGCGCCAGGATGAGATCGTCAGCCGCTACATCCGGGCGCTTGGCGTCAAATGTGCCTCCCCCGATCAGCCGATCAAGGAGCTTTCCGGCGGCAACCAACAGAAGGTGCTGCTCGCCCGCTGGCTTGCCACAGACCCGCGGGTCCTCATCGTAGATGAGCCGACGCGCGGCATCGACATCGGCGCCAAATCGGAAATCCTCAAACTCCTGCGCAGTCTCGCCGACGAGGGTTTGAGCGTGCTGATGATTTCGTCTGAACTCGAAGAACTGCTTGCCGCCGCCGACCGCGTGACGGTCCTGAGCGACGGTACTTCCGTCGCGACGCTGTCGCGCAAGGACTTGAGCGAGACGGCGCTGCTTGCCGCCATGGCCCACCAGGAAGTCCACCAGGAAGCCCACCAGGAAGAATGACATGACGACGATCGAGACCCCTGCCCCGCAGCCGTCGGGAACCCTTTCGTCCGGAAACAGGCTTTTGACGCTCGCCAGCCGCTACGGCACCTTCGTCGCCTTCCTGGCGCTGATCCTCTTCAACGTCGCCGTCACGCCGAACTTCCTGTCCTTGCAGACGCTGAACGTGAACCTCACCCAGGTTGCGACAATCGTCATCGTCGCGACCGGAATGACGCTCGTTATTGCCACCGGCGGCATCGACCTCTCCGTCGGTTCGTTGATGGCAATTGCCGGCGCACTGGCGCCGATGATCTTCATGGGCCAGTTCTGGCCGGTGGAAAACATGGCGCTCGCGGTGGCTCTTGCCTTCCTCTTGCCGATCGCCGCCGCTGCCCTCTTCGGCCTCTTCAACGGTTTCCTCGTCACCCGCTTTTCGATCCAGCCGATCATCGCCACGCTTGTGCTGTTCATCGCCGGCCGTGGCATCGCCCAGGTGATGACCAACGGCAACCTGCAGGTCTTCAAGAATGAAGGCTTCCAGTTCATCGCACTCGGTCGCATCGCCGGCGTTCCGGCCCAGGTCCTGCTGATGATCGTCATCGTCGCAGCGGCTTTCGCGATGATCCGCTACACCGTCATCGGCCGACAGATCATCGCCGTCGGTGGCAACGAGAAGGCCGCCCGCCTGACCGGCATACCGGTGAAACGGGTCAAGCTCTTCGTCTACATGATAAGCGGCGCGCTTGCCGGTGTGGCCGGTCTCATCGTCGTTGCCCGCAACTCTGCAAGCGATGCCAACCTTGTCGGCCTCGGCATGGAGCTCGATGCTATCGCCGCGGTTGCTGTCGGCGGGACGCTACTGACGGGCGGACGGGCCAACATCGTCGGCACGGTACTCGGCGCGCTCGTGATCCAGCTGGTGCGTTACACGCTGCTTGCCAATGGCGTTCCGGATGCGGCAGCGCTCATCGTCAAGGCCGGGCTGATTGTCACCGCCGTCTTCATCCAGCAGCGCGCCAGCAAACATTAGAGGCAACCACGATGCAACCGATCCTCCGCCTCTTCCTGGTCAAGAACTCCGGCGACCTTGCCCGGTTCGGCGTCATCCTGGCGCTTGCCGGTCTCATCCTCTTCGGGGCGCTGCGCTATGAAAACTTCCTGTCGCCCTATAACATCCTGAGCTTCCTGCGCTACAACTCGATGTTCGCGCTGATCGCGCTCGGCATGGCCTTTGTCATCATCACCGGCGGCATCGACCTGTCGGTCGGCGGCACGGCGGCGATGGCAAGCGTGGTGGCAGCCCTGTTATCCCCCTATCATTGGGCGGCGGGGCTTGCGGGCGGCATGGCGGCAGGCCTTGCCGTCGGCGCGCTCAACGGCTTCATCATTACGAAGATGCGGATCCAGCCCTTCATCGCCACACTCGCGACGATGCTCGCCGCCTATGGCACCGGCCTTTTGTTAGCGGACAACCAGTCTGTCTCAGTCTCCTATGACACCGGTTTCACGGTGATCGGGCAGGACGATTTTTTGGGCTTCCCCATTCCCGCCTGGATCGCGCTTGCGGCCTATGTGTTCGGCTGGCTCGTGCTGCAAAAGCTCTCGATCGGACGGCATATCCTGGCGATCGGTGACGGCGAGGCGACGGCTGGCCTGATGGGCCTGAAGGTGGAGCGCGCGCTTGCCGGCGTCTATCTCGCCTCGGGCACGCTCGCCGGTCTTGCCGGCGTCATCCTCGCTTCCCAGTTCGGCGCGGGGCAACCGACGGAAGGCGTGGGCTGGGAACTCTTCGCGATCGCTTCCGTCGTCGTCGGCGGTACGCTGTTGACCGGCGGTTCCGGCTCAGTTGGTGCGACGCTTGCCGGCGCGCTGCTGCTTGCCATGGTCTTCAACATCCTGAACTTCGAAAACGGCCTCGGCTGGATCTCGCTTTCCGCCTACTGGCAGTCCGTTATCCGCGGCGCCTTCCTGCTCGTCGTGGTCGTGCTTCAGGCAAAGCTGATGGCACGGCATCGCAGCACCTAGACCCTCCGTCGCGAACGGGGCGCGAACATCCACAGGACGAAACGGGGAAACCTACCCCTGGATTAGCCCTCGTGGAGCAGGAACAATGCGTGACCGCTAAAGGTGCAAGCCCGCGCCAATAGGATTGCGCATCGCAGCGATAAGCAGACAGCAAAAAAGGCCGGAGCGCGCTGGCTCCGGCCTTCTTTTCTTTTTCGCTCTCAAGGCTTCTGCCAGTACATCCATGGTCAAAAGGCGAAAGCGATACGCAATTGCCGGCATCAACTTCCATTGCGCTCGACAATAACGTTTATGACACTTTTATACTTCGCCACGGCTGTTGGAGCAAGCTGTCCATTCGGGCTAGTCTCGACGAGCAGTACGTCTTTTTGAAGCGAGCCGGCTGTTCTCCGACCGAGGAAGAGATCACTTTATCTGCCAGCATCATCGCGGTTTCCGCTTCCGGCGCCGAGCGGCGAAAATGAATGTCGGCATCCCGCTCGGCCAATCGTCTTCAGGACAGGCAAGCCGTGGAGGATAAGATGACGATCACGATTACCGCCTTTGAAAAATCGCCCGATCGCGGCCGAGGTCTCGCACGCGACATGCGCGTTCGCTGGGCGCTCGAAGAAGTGGGGCAGCCCTACGAGGTTCGCCTCGTTACCTTCAAGACGATGAAGGAACCTGCGCACATCGCGCTTCAGCCGTTCGGGCAGATCCCTACCTATCAGGACGGCGACCTTGCCCTGTTCGAAACCGGTGCCATCGTGTTTCATGTCGCGGAGCGTCATGCCGGCCTGCTTCCAAGTGACGCCGATGCCCGCGCACGGGCGATCACTTGGATGTTTGCCTCGCTTAACACCGTGGAGCCGCCGATCCTCGAGCGTGAAGCGAGCACCTACGTGGAGCGGGACAAGGACTGGTATCAGGAGCGCCTGCTGATGCTCGAAGATCGTATCCGAGTTCGGCTCGCCCAATTGTCCAGGCGGCTCGCGGAGGCCGACTGGCTCGATGGCGCCTTCAGTGCCGGCGACCTGCTGATGGTGACGGTGCTGCGCAGGCTGGAAAACTCAGGCTTGCTCGACGCGTATCCCAACCTCTCCGCCTACGTCGCGCGCGGCAAGGCGCGGCCGGCCTACAAGCGCGCCTTCGATGCGCAGCTTGCGGTCTTCACATCCGCCTCATCCGCCTGAGGGTAGCGTGATCCCGGAACGCCGGGCTATCCGTGTCCCGGCTGATCGTCGACCGCAGTCGGTCGTTCGCCCCTGGTGATCTGCAGCCCCTGGCGAACCAGGCGGGAAGCGACCCGCATGAAATCTTCCATGTACAGATAGATGACCGGGGTCACGAAGAGGGTCACAAGCTGCGACACCAGCAGGCCGCCGACGACGGCGACCCCAAGCGGCTGGCGCAGTTCTGCGCTGGCGCCGCTGCCGATCGCAATCGGCAGCGTGCTCATGATCGCAGCAACCGAGGTCATCATGATCGGGCGGAAGCGCATGACACAAGCCTTATGGATGGCCTCGGCGGCCGGCGAACCGGCGCGCTGCAGCGTCAGCGCAACGTCGATCATCATGATGGCGTTCTTCTTGACGATACCGATCAGCATTAGCACGCCGACAATAGCGATGATCGAGAGGTCGAAACCGCCGAAATGGATGGCAAGCAACGCCCCGGATATGGCTGACGGGAGACCGGAAAGCACGGTCAATGGATGGATCAGGCTTTCATAGAGAATACCGAGCACGAGGTAGATCGTGACGATCGCCGCCAGCACCAGCAGACCCTGGTTGGCGGCGGCGTCTTCGAATAACTGCGTGGTGCCGTAATTGCGGGTCGTCACCTCAGACGGCATGCCGATTTCTGCCTTGAGGCGGTCGATCTCCGCAAGGGCGTCACCGAGGGCGACCTTGGCCGGCAGGTTGAAGGAAAGCGTGACCGCTGGCAGCTGGCCGAGCTGGTTGATGGTGAGCGGTCCGGATACGGTCTCGACCCGGGCGAAGGCCCCGAGCGGAACAAGGCCGCCATTGGCACTGCCGACACGCAGTTCGTCGAACTTGTCGGCTGACCATTGCATCGAGGGATCGAGTTCCAGGATCACTTCGTAGCTGTCGCCCGCCGTGTAGATCGTCGAGATCTGCTCGGTACCGAAACTGCCATAGAGCGTGGTGCGCAGTTCGCTCGCGTTGACCCCGAGCGTTGCCGCCTTGTCGAGGTCGACCACGAGGCGTGTTTGTGGAGCGTTGATCTGAAGGTCGCTGTTGACGTCGGTAAAGAAGGTCCGATCCGCGCTCATCGCATCATGGAGCTTCTGCGCCCATTCGTTCATCAACGGCTGATCGAGGCTCTGGAGCACCAGCTGGTACTGGCTGGCCGACGCGCGCGATCCGACCGAGAGGTTCTGGACCGGCGACATGAAGGCCTGGATACCGGGGATCGCCGCCAGCTTCCGGCGCAAATCCGCAAGGACGGTTTCAAGCGGCGGACGCTCGGTCTTGGGCTTTAGCTCGACGAACAGCCGACCGGAGTTGAGCGCGCTCGACGCGCCGCCCGAGCCGATCGTGCTTGCCACATGGTCCACGTAGGGCGAACTGGCAAACACCGCCTCCACATTGGACTGGAGCTTCGACATGGCGGCGAAGGAAATGTCCTGGCGTGCTTGGGTCGTAACCTGCAACTGGCCGATGTCCTCCTGCGGGAAGAACCCCTTCGGGATCGTGGCGATCTGGTAGCCCGTGATCGCGACGGTAAACAGGAAAAGCAGAAACACCAGCGCGCGCGCCTTTATGCAGAGCGATAGCAGCCGCTCATAGGCGCGCAGAAGCCCGTCGAAACCTCGTTCGAATACAAGATCCAGCTGCCGCAGCCAGCGCGCTTTCTCTGCTCCATCCGCCCTCGCCGGAAGCCGCGCTGCAAGCATCGGCGTCAGGGTAAGGGAAACGAAGGCGGAAGCGAGGATGGCAACGGTGACGACGATCGCAAATTCGTTGAGAATGCGGCCGATCACGCCGCCCATCAGCAAGACGGGAATGAAGACCGCGACGAGCGACAGCGAAATCGCGATGATCGTAAAGCCGATCTCACGCGAACCGATGAGCGCCGCCGAGAAGGCATCGATGCCGTCCTCTTCCATGTGCCGCACGATATTTTCCAGCATGACGATGGCGTCATCCACCACCAGCCCGACGGAAAGCGTGAGCGCCATCAGCGAGATATTGTCGATCGAAAAGCCAAGTGGATACATCGCCGCGAAGGTGGCGATGATCGAGATCGGAACGGCAAGCGCCGGAATAAGCGTCGCCCAGAGGCGGCGAACGAAGGCGAAGATGACGAGGATCACGAGGCCGACGGTGAGGATCAGGGTGAACTGGACGTCGTGCACCGCCCCGCGGATCGACATGGACCGGTCGCTGAGCGTTTCGATCGAGGCTGCGGCCGGAAGCGACTGGCGAAGCGACGGCAGAAGCGCCTGCACCCGGTCGACGACTTCAACAGTATTTGCATCCGGCTGCCGCTGGATGGCCAGGATGATCGCCCGCGAACCGTCGTGCCAGCTTGCCGTCTGGTTGTTGGCAACGGAATCGATCACCGTCGCGACGTCACCGAGCCGCACGGGCTTGCCGTCGACGCTTTTGACGATGATATCCGCGAAACTGGCGGCATTCATGCGCTGCGTGTTCGCAACGATCGCCGCCTGACGATCGCTGGTCTGCGCGGTGCCGAGAGGCGAATTGTCGTTCGCCGCCGCAACCGCCGTCCTCAACTGGTCGACGGAAATGCCGCGCGCGGCAAGCGCGTCAGGATGCATCTGAATGCGCACGGCATATTGCTGGCTGCCGAAGATGGACACTTCCGCCACCCCGTCGAGCACCGAAAGCGTGGGCGAAATCACCTGCTGCGCGATGGCGTCGAGGGTGGTGAGCGGCACGGTGCTGCTCTTCAGCGCCAGGAGCAAAACCGGTGCATCCGCCGGGTTGACCTTCCGGTAACTTGGCGGCGCCGGCATGTCCTGTGGCAGCAGCCTGAGCGTCCTGGTGATAGCTGCCTGCACGTCGGCGGCGGCGGCATCGATGTTGCGCCCGAGCACGAACTCGATTGAAATCGATGTCGAGCCGAGTGCATTCGTCGTCGAGATCGTGTCGATCCCGGCGATGGTGGCGAACTGCTTGATCAGTGGAATGGCGACCGACGTCGACATGGTCTCGGGCGAGGCGCCGGGCAACGAGGCAGAAACGTTGATGACCGGGAAATCCGTTCGCGGAAGCGCGGCTATCGGCAGGACGAGATAGCTGAAAACGCCTGCCAGGATGAGCGCGACCGATAACAATATGGTCGCGATCGGGCGGCGGATACTGAACTCGGACAGCGGCATTTCACGCGCTCCCGAATGATGGCAAATCCTAATCCGCGGCCAGATCGGCCGCGCCTGCAGCGACAACGACATCACCCGACTTCAGCCGCGCCTGTCCTTCGATGATGACCCGGTCACCGGCGGCAAGGCCCGTGCCGATGGCGGCCTCCTTGCCGTCGTCGGCCAGCACGGACACGGCGCGGGTCTCGACCGTGTTGTCATCCTTCACATCAAAGACGAACGGGCCGTCCTGCCCGGGCTGGACCGCAACGCTCGGGATAACAGGCGCCTGATGCAGTTGCGCCTGATCGATATCGACATCCACGAACTGGCCCGGCCAGAGCTTCTGAGCGGTATTGGGGAAGGTCGCGCGCATGGCGATGGTGCCGGATGCGGTATCGACGGCAGAATCGATGAAATCGAGTACGCCTTCGCCGATCACTGTTTGCGTGCCGCTCGACCTGGCACGAACCAGTGGAGGCGTCCCGCGGTCAATCAGATCCTTGAACGTCTGCAAGCGCTCTTCCGGCAGGCGGAACGTAACGTCGATCGGGTCGATCGCCGTGATCGTCACCAGATTGTTCGATGTCGCGCCCGATTGGCCGACAAGATCTCCGAGCGCGACCTGCACGGCGCCCAGGCGTCCACCGATCGGCGCGGTGATCTCGGTCAGGCTCAGCGCGACCTGATCGGCATCCACGGTGGCGCGATCGGCATCCAGAGTCCCCTGCGCCGCCTGCTGAAGCGAGAGAGCGGTGTCATAGCTTTGCTGGGTGCCGGTCTTGTCGTCGCGCAAGGTTTTGGCACGCTCGAGTTCCGTGTTGGCGTCGGCAAGCTGCGCGGTATCCTTGGCGACGATCGCCTGGTCACGGGCAAGCCCGGCCTTTATCGTGCGGTCGTCGAGCGTGAACAGCAGGTCGCCCGCCTTGACCATCTGCCCGTCCTTGATGTGGATGGCCGTGATCTGGCTCGCAATGCGCGCGCCCACTTCCACGGTATCGGGGGCCTGCACGTTGCCCAGGGCATGGACGACAACGGGAACATCTTTAAGCGTCACTGTCGCCGTCTGCACGGACACGGCGCCACGCTTGGTACTGACGGCCGCGTTGGCTGGCAATTTCGCTTCGCTCGGCACGGGCTTGCGCGCCACCACGAACCCGACGGCCGCGATTGCGAGAAGAACGACGGCGATACGACACGTGACACTTGATCGGCTGAGCATCGGCGCCTCCGCAGACCTTGCTGTCGGCACGCGGCGATAGGTGGTGCCGACTATCGGAAGCTGGGCCTAAATGTGGCCGCTTCAATGGCGCAACACTCTGAAAAACAATTAAAAATTGTTCATCTTCGGGTGTCGTTCATCAGGTTTTGACGGCCATCGCTTCAGTGGTGACGGTTCCTCCGTCCGTCAGGCATCGGCCGGCGCGCGCTCGACTTCGTCGGCAAGCGCCTGAAACAATTCGCGAAACCCAACCTCACGTTCGCCCGGCTCGTTGAGACGATCGAGGAAGGCGGCCTGCTCGGTGTAGTTGAGGCGCGTTCCCTCGCCGTCAGCGGAAAATTCGAGGGTTCCGAGAGAAGCCGAAATCGGCCTTCCCGCCACGGTCATCGTGTAGGAGAAGACGATGCGCTTATTCGCAACGATCTCAAGATAGATCGTGTCGTTGCACATGACCGGGCCGTTTCCGAAGCGGAAGCGGCTGTGCTCGCGGCCGCCGACCTCGAAAGACGAGGTGAATTCGTCGACCGTCCACCCCTCCCCTTCGAAGAACCAGCGTCGTTTGGTGGCGGGATCCGCAAAGGCATGGAAAACGGTCGCCGGTGTTGCGGCGTAGCTGCGGCGAATGACGAAGGTGGCGTGGCCGGCAGATCTTTCATTCATGCGCTTGGGTCTCGCCGCTGGTTGCTTCATCCACCGCCCGCTGCTGGGCGGCGATCTTTTCGTTCTGGTGCGTGGTGTTCTGGGCGACAACGATCCTCCAGGCGCCATCGTGGCGTCGAAGAATATAGAGCGGCCGCCCCTCGTCCTCGCCCGGCCGGCGGTTGCCTTCGGCATCGACAGGAATTTGCCGCACGTTCACCGCGACGACATCCGCATGCAGGAAGGTGATGCGCTCGACGTCGTAGAGCGCCTGAAAATCGCGAAACAGGTTCGGGAGTACGGCGGCGGTGAAGGCATGGATTGCCGGCGCACCGACGATTTGGCGCCCGAATGCGGTTGTCCATACGGCCTGTGGCGCCAGCAACGAGACGAAACCGTCGACGTCCCGGAGCCATTGGGTCTCTTCGACCCGGGCGACGAGCGCGAGAACGGCACTGACATCGCGGGCATCAGGTGACGATACGCCACGAGCTTGGCCGATTGCGGGAATGGGGCGCATGCGCGGCATCACGGCGTGCTCCCAACGGTGCGGTACCCGACCGCTAGAGCCTGGGCGACAGATCCGGAAACGTGGGTGCGAAATACCGGATCCACGCCAGGCCCTAGCAGCAGGAAAGCCTCGTCCGGCGGCCGGCCGGCGATAGAAGCTTCATCGACGTTGCACGGGACGGAAGAGGCGAAGATACGGACGGTGATGCGATCACAGTCGCATGCCTCCCGCGTGTCGGAGGTGTGATTGATGATCGGCCGTTCCATTGCCTGCTCCCTTAACCCGTGGGCGGAGCATTGCCCAATTCAAATGATCAATGTAATTGCTCAAATATCGATCACTTTGATCGGGATGGCCGATCATGCTGGATGCCTTGACGCTCGACCAGTTGCGCGTATTCGTCGCCGTCGTCGACCACGGTTCGTTCCGGGCGGCAGCGCGCGCGCTCGGGCGTGCCCAATCCGGCCTCAGCAGCGCCATCCTGAACCTCGAAACGGAACTGCGCCTGCCGCTGTTCGACCGCTCCCAGCACCGCCCCGAATTGACGAAGGCCGGAGCGACCCTGCTTGCAGAAGCCAGGACCTTGCTGATAAAGGCCGACGCGCTGCGGGCCAAGGCGAACGGCTTCAATCAGGGCATGGAATCGGCGCTGCGCGTGGCGCTCGACCCGCTGCTTCCTCTGCCGGATATTGCACGGGTCATCAGCGATTTTACCCGCGCCCATCCCGGCGTGCGGGTGGAGCTTGTGACGGCGCCGATGACGATGGCGTTGAGCCTGGTGCTCGACGGCGACTGCGACCTCGGCCTGACGGCGGCACAGGAAACGGACGCACATATCGCCAGCGAGGCGGTCGCAGCCTTTCCGGGCATGGTTCCGGTATGCGCCGGCGGTCATCCCCTGGCCGCACCCCGCGACGGAACCGTTGGCCTGACGACGGTCGACCTTGCCGACCATCTGCAGATCGTCGTTGCGGATCCTGCAGCCGATGCGCAGGCGGTGAGCTACGCAGTCTTCTCGCAGCAAACGCTGAGGGTCAGCGACCTTGCGACCAAACACGCCCTCATTCTTGCCGGGGCCGGGTGGGGTCATCTGCCGCTATGGCTGGTCGCGGCAGATCTTGGTGAAGGGCGGCTCTGCGAGGTGCCACTCGCGGCCCGCAACGGTCTCCCCGGCCCGCTTCTCCCCCTCTACACGATCCGCCGGATCGATCGGGTCCGCGGACCCGCAATGGAAAGCCTGTGCAGGCTCATGATTGCCCACTTCGGCGGTCAGCCGCAGGCCACATCGGCGCTCCCCTGATCGGGCTAGCAATACGCAGACGAGTTCGAGAAGGTAGCCAGGGGGTTGACGTCTGCGAGCGGAGCGTCTTCAGTTCGCCCCGAATAGGGTTGCCGCCTTGCAACGGGGCGGCCACGTCCCCATCTCCAGATCTCAAGGTCGCCTGGCCAGGCGACCTGTTCCCCATTGACCTGATCCTACGGCATCGCGCTCAAAGCGGCGAACTTCATTCAGTAAAGGGTTTCCCATGGTTCACTACCCAGACATCCTGCTTCATATCGACGGCGCCTGGCGGCCGGCGCGTTCCGGCAAGACCATTCCCGTCATCGACCCGGCCAACGAGGAAACGATCGGCCAGGTGGCCTGGGCCGAAGTGGAAGACCTCAATGAGGCGCTTGCGGCCGCCGAGAAGGGCTTCAAGACGTGGCGGGCAACCTCCGCCTTCGACCGCGCCCAGGTGATGCGGTCGGCAGCCGCCCTGCTGCGCGAACGGGCCGGCGACATCGCCTTTCTGATGACGCGCGAGCAAGGCAAGCCGCTTGCCCAGTCGAAGGGCGAGATCCTTGGCGCCGCCGACATCATCGAGTGGTTCGCCGAGGAGGGAAAGCGGGCCTACGGCCAGATCATTCCGCCGCGCGCACCCGATGTCACCCAGATGACCGTCAAGCTGCCGGTCGGTCCGGTTGCCGCCTTCACGCCCTGGAACTTCCCGATCAACCAGGTGGTGCGCAAGCTGTCGGCGGCGCTGACCACCGGATGCTCGATCATCGTCAAGGCGCCCGAGGAAACACCGGCGTCGCCGGCCGAACTCATCCGCTGCTTCGTCGATGCCGGGCTTCCGGCCGGCGTCGTCAACCTTGTCTACGGCGTGCCCTCGGTCATCTCGGAATACCTGATCACCCATCCGGTGATCCGCAAGATGTCGTTTACCGGCTCGACCCCGGTCGGCAAGATGCTGGCGGCCCTTGCCGGCCAGCACATGAAGCGCGCGACGATGGAACTGGGCGGGCATGCGCCTGTCATCGTCACTGATGATGCCGATGTCGAACGCGCCGTCGCCATCATGTCCGCCAGCAAGTACCGCAATGCCGGCCAGGTCTGCGTGTCACCGACCCGCTTCCTCGTGCAGGAGCGCGTCGCCGATCAGTTCCTCGACGGCTTCGTCGCCGCCTCGAAGACGATCAAGGTCGGCAACGGTCTCGAAGCCGGCGTCGACATGGGGCCGCTTGCCAACGAGCGGCGCATCCCGGCGATCGAAAGCCTGGTTGCCGACGCGGTCGAGCATGGTGCCCGATTGGCGACCGGCGGCCATCGCATCGGCAACCGCGGCTACTTCTTCGAGCCGACGGTTCTGGCGGACGTGCCGCTTTCCGCCCGGATCATGAACGACGAGCCGTTCGGCCCGGTCTCGATCATCAATCGCTTCCATGATCTCGACGAGGCGATCAACGAGGCCAATCGCCTGCCCTTCGGTCTTGCGGCCTATGCCTTTACCGGATCGGAGCGCAGCGCCCACCGCCTGGCAAGCGAGGTCGAAAGCGGAATGATTTCGATCAACCATCTGGGTCTGGCGCTCCCCGAAGTCCCCTTCGGCGGCATCAAGGATTCCGGCTACGGCACCGAGGGCGGATCCGAAGCGATCGAGGCCTATCTGGAAACACGCTTCGTCACGCGAAAGAGCGTCTGACACCGGCCGCAGGCAACTGCCTCGCGACCGAGAAGCAACAGGGGACGGCGCCCGATGGCGCCGTCCCCTGCTTAAAATGCGTTGCTGATCCAGTCCTCATGCCCATGACGGACGCGAACGACGAGGATGTCGCCGTCCGCCTCGACCCGGTAGACGACCAGATGCGCCTTGAACGGATGGATGCGCATCGGCGGCGACAGCTCCGTGCGTTCGCGCGCCATGCGCGGGTTGGCGGCAATCAAGGCGAATACGGCGAAGAGTTCATCGTGATATCGCCGCGCCTGGGCGGAGCCGAAAAGGCGCACCCCATCTGCGGCGATCGCGATGATGTCTTCTTCTGCCGCGACGGAAAGCCGAAACGCCATTATCCGCGCGGCACTTCAGCGCGCGTAAGCGCCGCGGAAAAGAGCTCGTCCTTGGAGCGGGACCCGACGCCGCTCTTCAGACCGTCGTCGACAAAGCGTTGCATCACCGCAACCTTGTCATTTCGCTCCTGATCCCTGCGGATGAGGTCGCGCACATAATCGCTGGCGTTGGCATAACGGCCCGTGCGCGTTTGCGCTTCCACCCAATCCTTCATCGGGTCGGGCAAGGATACGTTCATCGTCGCCATGTCGGTCTCCATTTCCTGCGGGCAAGCATGGCATACTTTGGCAAAGTTTGTCAAATCAGCAAGCCCAGGCTGCCGGTTTTCGCCCCGCACAGCCCCGCATCCTGCTACGCTCGTGCAGACCATCGTGCGGTGCATCGGAGGCGCCGGTCCGGTCTGATCGCCAAGGCGGTTGACTATCGGCATGCCAGCCTTTCTGAATGCCGTCGGCACTACTAAACGTCGGATTGCAATCAGGCCGCAAGAATGACTGAGACGCTTCATCGAAATGCAATGGCAGCAACGGGGTCCGCCCTTTCCGAGCCGGAAAAGAACGTCATCATCGGCGGCGTTCTTCTCTCCATGCTTCTGGCCGCGCTCGACCAGACGATCGTGGCGCCGGCGATGCCGACCATCGGCAAGGCGCTGGGACATAGCGACTACCTGCCCTGGGTCGTGACCGGCTACCTCCTGACCGCGACGGCAATGGCGCCGCTTTACGGCAAGATCTCGGATATCTACGGACGGCGGCCGACGATCTTTGCGGCCATCATCATTTTCCTTGCGGGATCGCTGATAAGCGCGCTGGCGCCCAACATGCTGACACTGATCGTAGGCCGTGCGGTGCAGGGTCTTGGTGGCGGCGGCCTGTTTGCGCTGGCGCAGACCGTCATCGGCGATCTCGTACCGCCCAAGGAACGGGCGCGTTACGCCGCCTGGATATCGGGAACCTGGGCGGTCGCGAGCATCGCCGGGCCGCTGCTCGGCGGCACCTTCGCCGAGCATCTGCACTGGTCGCTGATCTTCTGGATCAATATCCCGCTGGGGCTTGCGGCGATGGCGATCATCAACAAGCCGCTGAGGAAGCTGCCGACCGTCGCCCGCGCGCATCGTATCGACGGGGCCGGAGCCCTATTGCTCGTCGCTGCGACTTCGCTATTGCTGCTTGCGCTCAACTGGGGCGGCAGCCGCTATCCATGGCTTTCCGCCGTCATACTCGGCTTGCTTGGCGCTTCCGTCGTGCTCTGGTTCGCCTTTGCCTTGCGGCTGCGCAGGGCGAGCGAACCGCTGATCTCGCTGGAAGTGCTGGCCAATCCCATCGTACGCTACGGAACGCTCGCGATGTTTCTGGCGCAGGGCGCCAATGTCGGGCTCTCGGTCTATATCCCCGTCTATGCGCAAACGTTCCATGGCCTGTCGGCCAGCAGTTCGGGCGTGGTGATGCTCGGCCTGCTGCTTGGGACCGTCTGTGGAGCGACGACCAGCGGGCGGACGATACCGCGCATCGTTCACTATAAGAGGATGGCGCTGGTCGGCGGCGCGCTGGCCTTCCTTTGCCTGGCGGCCCTTGCTGCTCTCGCCGGCCGGACCTCGCTCGTCGTCCTCGAAATGCTGACATTCGCCGCCGGTTTCGGCTCGGGCATGACCTTTCCGGTGGCGACGATTTCGGTCCAGAACGCCGTCGACCAGGCGCATCTTGGCGTCGCAACCGGTGTTCTGACGTTCCTGCGATCGCTCGGTGGCGCCCTCGGCGTCGCGGCATTCGGCGCGATCGCTCTTGGCAACGGACTGCCGCTTGCTGGCGAAGGGGTGGGACCGCTCGGCACGACGGTTACGTCGGCCGTGCCCTTCACCTATATCTTCATCGCGAGCGCCGCAGCGATGGCGGCGGCGCTCGTCTTCTTTCATCTCATGCCGGAAAAACCACTGCGAGGCCGTGACGAAAATCCTGTCGCCGCAGTCGTCGATTAGCTGGCCGCGCCGGCGCCGGCGCGGTCATGAACGGCATGCGGTTCGCGGGCTCAGAACTCCGCCTTCAACGACGCGTAGAAGGTACGTCCCGGGCCGGGCTGCTGCACCAGGCTCAAGGGATCGACATAATAGGCGTCGGTCAGGTTCTCGATGCGGAAGGCCGCCGTCAGGGTCTCGTTGATCCGGTACTCGGCGAACGCGTCCACCAGCGTATAGGGCTTCCAGTCGATCAGCGAGATGAACTGGGAAGCGCCCTGGGCGGTCACGTCGCCATGACCGATCGCGCGCGATCCTGTACGAGAAATCCGCCCGCCAACCGTCAAGGCGTCGTCGAGGAATGTCTGCGACAGCGTCAGGGCGACCGTGTATTCCGGCGGCACCTGGTTGGTGGCGTAGTCGGCATAGAGCGACTTGTGTCCGCAAGTGGTCGCTGTTCGGCAAAACTCGACGTCAGTGTAGTAGTTGGCGGCGAGCTCGGCGGTAAAGCCGCCGCGTTCATAACGACCGGACAGTTCTATGCCCTGGAAGTGCGCGCCGGCAATGTTGTGAATGCGCATGCCGGAGATCCCGCGCGGATCGGTATACCATTCGCGCGAGATGTAGTTGTCGACATTCCAGTCGAAGAAGCCTAGCTTCATCATCGCCTGGTCGTCGGCCGAAAATACGCCTTCGCGCCTCAGGTTGGTGCCCACCTCCCAATTGCTCGACCGTTCCGGCCGCAGGTTGGAATTGACGTTCATGGTGAAGGCCGAAACGCCCTCGAAGATGCTCGGCGAGCGCAGTGCGTTCGAGTAGTTCACATAAAATTGAGTGCCGTCGAAAGGCTCCAACGTCACGCCCACCGAGGGGCTGAAGCCGCCGTCGCTGAGGGCCGTGTCGTAGGTGTAGCCCGGTCGGGCCTGTTCGGGGGCATTTCGATCCTCGGTCCAGTAGTGCTGGTAGCGCAGGCCACCATTGATCGTCAGCCAATCGGTGGCTTTCCAGGCAGCCTTAGTGAAGGCCGCCGCCTCCTGCCGCGTGCCATCGCGAAGGTCGAGCCAGGTCTCCAGTTCCGGTGTGAACTTGCTCGGTCGCGTATCCTCGCTCAGGAACGACAGGCCGTAGGTCAGGTCGAGCCCGCCGTAGTCGGTCGTCAAAACCGACGTGTTTGCGACATCGGCGCCCCACATGAAGGTGTCGGAGCCGGTGCGGAAATCGACCGGCAGGCCGAAATCTCCGGGCTGCGGATAGAGCACGCCGCTCCGTCGGGGATTGCGCAGCTCCAGCCGCGTGGCCCAG
The DNA here is from genome assembly GCF_058791875.1 of Ensifer sp. EB106-05-01-XG146. Classification (NCBI taxonomy): domain Bacteria; kingdom Pseudomonadati; phylum Pseudomonadota; class Alphaproteobacteria; order Hyphomicrobiales; family Rhizobiaceae; genus Ensifer; species Ensifer sp. EB106-05-01-XG146. The sequence continues at coordinate 809,782 of NZ_JBYTDX010000003.1, read as the reverse complement.
AGGTTGGCCTTGAGATCGATGAGGTCGTTGTCATCAGGCTTCCAGCCGTAACGGAGCGTGCCGGCATCGACCTTCGTTCCCGCCGTCTGGCCCTGCTGCACCGCCTGGCCCCGATCCGAGGTCAGGCGCGACGCCAGGAGGTCGCCGGCCTCGCTGCGAAAACCATTGTAGCCGAACTGCAGGCTGTGACCGTTCTCGAAGCGAACTGTGCCCTTGGCAAGATAGGACTTTGTCTGGAGCTGGGTGTTCAGCACCTCCTCGCCGGCGCGGTAGTTGGCGATGCCAATATTGTCGATATAGTCTTTCCAGCCCCGGGCGGGCGGCAGGCATACGCCGCTCTCATAGCAGAAGGGTCGCGGTCCCATGCTGACCGGTACTGCCGAGGGTCCGTTGGTGCCCGCGTGATAGTTGCCCTGCCGGCGATAGGCGTAACCGGCAAGGAGGTCGACGTTTTCTTCCTGCATCGCACCGACGATGCTGCCCGAGCCGCTGGTCGGATCGAAGAACGAGGGGCGGTCCATTCCGTCGCTTTTTGCCGTTGCGACCGGAGGCGCCCAGGTGCCCCCCGGCCAGGCATAGCCCGCCGTGGTGCCGGCCGGCGGCGGCGTGGATGTGTTGGTGCCAAAGCCGCCTTTGACCCGAAGGCCGAATGTGTGCCCCTCCTTCACGATGTCGCCGGCGTCCAGCGTGCGCATCGCCACCGTGCCGGCGATACCGCTCGATGCGACGTCCGAACCCTTGGTGATATCGACGCCCCCCAGGAAATCCGGATCGACGAAGGTCCGGTTGGAGATGCCCTGATAGCCCTGATAGACCGTGGCCGAATTGCTGGCTCCGTCGACGGTGACGGCAACGCGGCCCATACCCTGCATGCCGCGGATGTTGACGTCGACGGCGCCGGCGCCGTTGCGCGCTTCGCCGGAAAGCACGCCCGGCGTGCCGCGGAAAATGTCGGCCGGGCTCGAGCCGCGGAAGCGGTCGATGTTTTCTTGCGAGATGTAGGCGGTCGGCGCAGCCGTTTCATAGGGCGCATCCACCGGATTGATGATGCCGCCGCCGGCGACGATCGGCGCAAGCATCGTCTCGCCGTTGGCCGCACCGACCGCGTGCGCACCGGAAACGCGCTCGGTGATCGTGACGGTCCCGCCGTTCAGGCTATAGGAGAGGCCGCTGCCGGACAAAAGCTGGGAGAGCGCCTCTGCCGGGGGGATCGGTCCGCTGACGGCAGGCGCGGATTTCCCCTGGGTCAGCGATGCCGAATAGGCAAGTCTCAGCCCCGACTGCCGCGCAAATGCCGTAAGCGCCGCGGTCAGGGACTGCGCCGGTATGTCGAAGGTGGTGGCGCCGGAACGGGCAGACCGTTCCTGTTGTGCCAGAGCCGGCATTGCCGTTTGAAGTGAACCGACCGCCGTGGTTGCGACCACGACCGCGCCAAGAAGTTTGTTTCGCCCCGTTTGTCTGGACATCTGATCCCTATTCCCATGCTGTGAGCGAGGGATCGTTCTTCCTGCTGGCAGGACACACCCCTCAAAAGCCGAGACGAGGCGTCACCCAAAAACCCGCAACGATGTTCGAAAAAAAATGAAACCGGCTAGACCGCCGAGATCAATGTCACGAAGCGCGTCATGCGCGTGACCCGGATCGGCAGGCCGGACGCAAGTGCTGAAAGCGAGGCGTCAGGGGTTCTGAGATCCAGCACCGCGCTGACCAATGTCGACTTCAAGCGGTCGTGGCTGAAGACGATCCAGCCGCCGTGATAGCGGCTAAGGGCAGCGATGACGTCGCCGAGCCTGCGGTTTTCGGCGACGTACATGCCGGACTGCCATGCGAGTGCGATTGCCGGATCCTGCACGACAGGGTTACCGATGGCGCCGTCACCCCCGACCGACACGCGCTCTCCCTCGGCGATCGTAACGCCCATGACGTCCCCGCCTGCCATTGGCGATACGCGAACGGAATGGCGGGTGACAGCAATGCCGAGCGAACCATCGGCGGCATTGGCGTCCACGTCGAAGGCGGTTCCAAGGGCCTTGACGATGGTTTCACCTGAGGCAACCTGAAAGGGTCGTGCGTCCGCCGCCACGTCGAAGAATGCCTGGCCTTCCTTCAGAACCACCCGGCGCGCCCGTTCGTCGAAATCCACGTCCATCGCAGTGCGCGCGTTGAGGACCACCCGTGACCCGTCGGGCAGGTCGATCGAACGTGTCTCTGCCGTGGTGGTCGCATAGTCGGAGCCGAGGATGCGCAGCCAGGGGCGCGAAGCGGGAAGGACGCCTCCCAGAACAGCGATGCCGACCGCACCGGTCAGAAGACGGCGGCGCGAAAGGAGTGCGGTGTCGCGGCCGGGATAGACGAGACCGGTGCGGCGATCGCGGCGCAGATGTGCCGCATCGTCCCACAAGGCTTCCGCTTCGACCGCCGCCGCCTCGTGCTCGGCACTTTGTCCGCGCCACGCATCATAGGCGCGTTGGTCCTCGCTGGTCGCCTCGCCGGAATGCAGCCGGACGACCCAGGCGAGCGCCGCGTCTGAGATGTCCCTTGCAGGACATTGCGTTGTCGCTGATGCCGATTTCATCGCCGCCCCTTGTCAGACATGGTCCAGCTCTCGCCGCACGTCGCGGCAATGGCTCAGGGCACGCAGCATGTGCTTTTCGACCATGCTGACCGAGATGCCCAGCGTTTCGGCTATTTCGCGGTGCGAAAGGCCCTCGACCTTGTTCATGATGAAGGCCGTTCGGCAGGCCACCGGCAACTCGTTCAAGAGAACGGAAAGGGCTGCGACCTTGTCGCGAAATTCCAGCCGCAACGCAAAATCGTCCGACGATGACAGACGGTCTGCCTGGTCCAATTCGACCCGGCGCGACCACTCCCGCTCGAGCTTGATGCGAAAGTCGATCGCCGCATTTCGCGCTGCCCTGAACAGGTAGGAACGCGGGTGCTCGACGCTGCGGCGGTCTACCCTCACCATGCGCAGATAGGCGTTCTGCACAACTTCCTCACCGTCATCCCGATTGCCGATCAGGCGCGATGCGTAGCGCACCACCTCCTTGTGGTGACGCCTGAAGAGCAGACCGAGCCAGTGATTGAGAGAGCTTGCCATCAGCCACCCTTCCTAGCGAAGCGCGCCACGGCGGTCTTGGGGGTGGATTTCTTCAGGCATGATGCAAACTTCGCGGGAAAAGCTGCGGCTCGTCCGATGCCGCACGCCAATACTTGTCTCTTATACTCATGTTTTAGAGCCCGACAAGCGCCTTTGCGCGAAAACGCGGGGATTGGATCGCCGGCACCGAACCCCGGATGGTTCCGGGCAGTCGGTACCGGCGGCATTTATTGCGGATCAGAAGAAAATCGATCCAGGCTCTGTTTCAAACGGCCTGTTCGAAGTCTGTCGAAACGGAAACCGTGTGCCACTGGGCAAGAAGATCGCGATCCGAAGCGTGCTTGGCCTCGATCGCAGCCACCGTGTCGCTGCCAAGCGGAAGCCGGACCGGCGGCTGCTCCGCATCGACGAACGCAATCAGTACGTTCGCAAGCCTGTCGGGGTTGCCCGGCTGGTTGTGGCTGATCTCCTTCGCCTTGCTGCGAACGGCACCTGCGGTCTCCGCATAGTCGCTGATCTCGATCGGGCTGATGCTCAGTGACGTCGAGTCGAGAAAATCCGTGCGGAAATAACCGGGCTCGATCGCCGTTGCGTAGATTCCGAGGGGCGCGAGTTCCGCCGCCAAAGCCTCGGTCAGTCCCTCGACGGCAAACTTCGTCGAGCAGTAAACGCCGAAACCAGGTCCGCTGCGGTAGCCGCCGACGGATGAGAAGTTGAGGATCCGCCCATGGCGTTGGCGGCGCATGTGCGGCAGCACCGCGCGGGTCACGGCCAGAAGTCCGAAGACGTTGGTCCGATAGAGCGCTTCAATCTCGGGACCTGTCGCTTCCTCGACCGCGCCCAGGAGACCGTAGCCGGCGTTGTTGACCAGGATGTCGATGCGCCCGAAGCGCGCGATCGCCTGGCCCACAGCCTGATGCGCCTGGGCCTCGTCAGTGACGTCGAGCGCGACGGCCAGGAGATTGGGATGATCCCCGAAGCGGTCCGCGATCGCCCTGGGATTGCGCGCCGTCGCGACCACCTGATCACCCTTCGCCAGGGCCTTTTCAACGATAAGAGCACCAAATCCACGGGATGCGCCAGTGATGAACCACGTATGCATGTGAACCTCCGGTTTGTTTCGCCGCTCCATCGTCGGCGGCTGGGAAGGTTGTACTGCGAGACGTCTGCTGAGATAATCGACTGGATTCTTGTTGAGTTGTTGAATAGCATTCATCAATGCGAACCATATCGCCGTCCGACCTGTCGCCTTTCCTTGCGCTCGCCCGCCACCAGAGCTTCCGCCGTGCCGCCGACGAGATCGGCTGCACGCCGTCCGCACTCAGCCACGCCTTGAAGGCGCTTGAGGAGCGCCTGGACCTTAGGCTCTTCAACCGGACCACCCGCAGCGTTGCGCTGACCGAGGCGGGAGAACTTCTGCTCGCTCGCGTGGCGCCCGCCTTCCGCGACATCGAGGACGCCCTTGACGATCTCAACAATTTCCGGGGAGCGCCGATCGGACGGTTGAGGCTCAACACGGCGCGCGCTTCGGCAAAAATGGTTCTCCTGCCAATCGTTGCGCGGTTTCTCGAAAGTCATCCGAAGGTCAACATCGAGATCGTCGTCGATAACGACCTTGTCGACATGGTGTCGGAGGGTTTCGATGCGGGTGTTCGCTTTGGCGAGATCGTCGCGCAGGACATGATCGCCGTCCCGATCGGTCCGCGCCAGCGTACCGCGATCGTGGCAACACCTTCCTTCTTCGAGCGCCACGCAAGGCCGACCGCTCCCGAGCATCTGAAGGCGCTGTCCTGCATCGGACTGCGCTTCGGCAGCGGAAGGCTCTATGCCTGGGAGTTCGAGCGCGGCGGTGTCGAAGTTCAGGTCGAGGTGACCGGTGCCCTGATCGTCGATGACCAGGACATGATGGTCGACGCGGCCCTTCTCGGCGCGGGGATCGGCTTTGCCTTCGAGGACCAGGTGCGCGCGCTCATCGACGAGGGCAAGCTGGTCCGCGTCCTTGAAGACTGGTGCCCCTATTATGGTGGCTTCTATCTCTATTATCCGAGCCGACGCCAGATGCCGGCGGCGCTCAGGGCATTCGTCGATTTCGCCAGGGTCTGGGACAAGTCAACGCCTTGAGCCGGAACAGCGCAAGCGATCGTCGGGCCTGCTCGCTGCCCCCCCGCCTTTCCGCGTAATGTCCGTGCAACCTCGCGTTTACAATCGTCTCGGCAAGGTTTTACTGACATCGGTCTATGCCGCCTCAATAAAAGCGTCAGCCGAACGGCGTTGCCGGTCCAACAACATGGTGCGGATAGTGTGGAAGCTCTGGCCACGGTCTCTCAAGCAACGTCTCATTGCACACTTGCTGGTTCTGCAGCTGGCGGTGCTTCTTGCGTTCGGCCTATCCTTCGTCACGCTACTCGTCGTCGCTGACGAAGGCGGCGCGCTCGTCAGTCCCGCCCCGGTCGAGACGGCGTTCCGCGCGATCAAGCGGAGTGCCAGCGGCAAGCTCGAACTCGCTGACACCGCGGAACTGGCACGCGTTCGTCGCGAGCAACCGCATTTCTGGTTCATCGCGCGCAGCGACGGGGGCGAGATCGTTCAGTCCGGCGACGTACCGGACATCTACCGCGGCATGACCGTGGCCCTCGACCGAATGACCTATTCGGACATCCGCGACGACGGCCCGCCATCGAACTATCTCGCCGTCATCCGGCGCATGACAAACGAGGAAGGCAGCTTCACCGTATTCGGACAGGGAACGCTTCTGAGCCAACCGTCGCTCATCCTCTCGTTCTCACGCCTGTTCGTCGCGCCGATGCTGGTGCTGCTCGCGCTCGTCACGATCTTCGCGGTGCCCCGCATCGTCAACCGGGCGATCCGGGGCATCTCCGATCTCGCCCGCGAAACGGATGAGATCAACATTACGCACCGGAGCCACCGGCTGGCCGAAACGGCGGTTCCGAGCGAGGTCCGCCCGCTCGTGCGCGGCATCAACAGCGCCCTTCACCGGCTCGATCAATCCTATGGCCAACATCAGCGCTTCATTCTCGACGCCGCCCATGAGCTGCGGACGCCTGTGGCCATTCTTCAGGCGCGGCTCGACTTGCTCGCCTCAGGGCCGGAGCGCGACCGGTTGATCTCCGACTGCGAGAGGATTTCAGCGCTTGCCGAGCAGTTGCTCGATCTGCAACGGCTGGAAGCCGACGCCAGGCCCTTCACCGCCGTGGACCTCGTCGCGCTCTGCCGCAACGTCGTTGCCGACCTTGCTCCGCTCGCCATCGACGAAGGCTACGACCTGTCGTTTGAACAAAACACCGAGCAGTCGCTGATACAGGGCGACGCAGTCTCGCTTGAACGGGCGGTTACCAATCTCGTCCAGAACGCGATCGAGCATGCCGGAAACCAGGGCGTGATCGTCGTACGGGTCGCACCGGACGGCGTGATCGAAGTCAGCGACGACGGCCCGGGCATCCCGGAGGGGGAACGCGAGCGCGTCTTCGAGGCTTTTTACCGCCTCAAGCCGCGCGAACGTGGCGCTGGTCTCGGCCTCAATCTCGTTCTGCAGATCGCGCAGCGACACAAAGGCCGCGTGAGCATCCTGACCTCACAGAGCGGCGGTGCCTGCTTCCGGCTGGCCTTTCAGAACGGACGCATCTGAGCTGCAATCCGTAGTACCCCCAACAGGCAAGTGTGAGCGTAGTCCGAGTACCAGCCGCCCGGAAAGCGGCCGAAATGGGCCCTTTCGGCGGAAAAAAATCGATCCGGGATCTATTTCGGCGGTTGGAAAGCAAAATTTAACCATACTTCTCCATCTTTTGTCCATCAGTCGTCAAGAAGGGGACAATCCAGAAATCGCGCAGCGGCGTTCGCTCGCCGGGCTGAGAGCCTTTGTGAGATTTTCTGGCTTGATTTGCGTTGTTGAGTAAGATCATTCGCCCACAGTCTTTGCACCGTCTGTTGCGCCCATTGCTGATCACTTGCTGCGGCACCGCTCTCGTCGGCGCGGCTGCGTGGTCGCTTGTCGGCATGGCCGCGATCGGCAGTTCCTACGCGCATGGTTCCGGCCGCCTGCTGCCGAAGCCGCAGCTGCATTTGGCCGAGACGACCAAAGAGCGCGCCTGGGACAAGCACGCCAGAACCAACCAGGCGACGCGGCTCGTGGCCGCCGCCGCGGCGCAGCCCGTCATGGTCGCAAGCCTCGCTCCCAGCGAGGCGAGGTTCGGGCACGATGCCCTGTTCCCGATAGATGCGGAAACGATCGGCAAGAGCGCCCGGATTGCAGCCGCGGTGAAAAAGGCTGTTCTCTCGTCCGAGAAAGTCGCGAGCATCCCCGTTCCCGCTACCCAGGTTCACCACCAGATCGCAACGGTAAAGCTCCCGGCGCCAGAACGCTTCGCGCCGGTGGCGTCTGTTGCCATTGCCAAGAACCCGGTCCAGCTCGCCTACGCCACCCCCTCACAGAGCCACGTGGAAGGCAGCGCCTTTTCGGCTCTGTTGACGGCGCCGTCCGAGGACGATCTCGCGGAACAACCGGACCAGGACCAGGCTGAAGACACGGCCGCCCTGCCGAGCCATGAGGACACGCCCTCGGTCGGTCCCATGCCGCAATTCCGCCCCCGCACCGCGCAAGCGGAAAAGCCGCCCGCCGAAGACGAAAAACCTGCGACCAAGCAGGCGGAAGACGCAGCGGTGAAAAAGGAAGAAGAGACAGCCAAGGCAGACGCGGACGAAGCGCCGAAGAAGCAGAAACTTGCCTATGCACGGCCGGAAGATCCGACCGAGAACAGTGCCGGCACCGGTTTCGGCCAGGCGTTGCGTAACATGTTTGGCGGCGGAGCGAAGGCCGGCAACGGCGTCGCCGTCTACGACATCACCGCTGCCAAGGTCTATATGCCTGACGGCAGCGTGCTCGAGGCCCATTCCGGTATCGGCAAGATGGCCGACAACCCGCGCTACGTCGACGTCAAAATGACCGGACCGACCCCGCCGCACACCTATAACCTCAGGATGCGCGAAACGCGTTTCCACGGGGTCGAGGCGATCCGCATGCTGCCGGTCGACGGAAGGAACAAGCACGGCCGCGACGGTTTCCTGACGCATAGCTACCTGCTGCGCGGCAAGCGCGCGGAATCCCATGGCTGCGTCGCCTTCGCCGACTATCCGCGTTTCCTGACCGCCTTCAAGCAGGGCAAGGTCAAGCAGATCGTCGTGGTGCCGAGCGGCGGACGCGCGGCCGGCATGCGCCTGGCACAGAACGGCCGGAACTCCTGAGCGGAGCCGGCCAACGGTTGGATCGCAGGCAGCGGACGGTAAAGATCTTTCGCTGACGAGGAACGGGCACTAAGATCCGGCCCTCGACAGGAGCGAGAACGAAGAGGACCGGGAGCCCGTCATGTGCCGAAACATCAAACCCCTGTTCAATTTCGAGCCGCCGGCGACGAACGCCGAGATCCATGACGCTGCGCTGCAGTTCGTGCGCAAGTTAAGCGGAACGAACAAGCCGTCCAAGCGGAACGAAGCGGCGTTCGAGCACGCGGTCAATTCGATTGCGGCATGCGCGCAAGAACTGCTCGATGCGCTCGAGACGTCACAGCCCCCACGCAACCGGGAAGAAGAAGCAGCCAAGGCGCGCGCTCGGTCCGCCCTCCGCTTCGCCTGACGGCGGCAAGAGGCTGGCCGCGCGCTCAGCCTAAATCGCAAATACCGTTGCCCGCCGCAGCGTCACGTAACCGGTGTCGCCGGCCCTCACGATACGCTCCGGCTCCAGGTCCAACTCCAGCGGCACGCCACGCTCGGTCGTCGCGATCACCCGGCGGCCGCCAGGGCGATCCATCACCCGGCTGATATTGGCCGCGATACCCGGGCCTCCCGCCGCCCAGTCGAGATCGACCGGCCGGGCGTAAAGCTCGGCCTTGCCGTCGGCGATCCCTGCGGCATCGATGACCGCGCCATCGGCATAGGCCCGACCATCGCGCACCTCGGCGGGAAGCATGTTGGCATCGCCGAGGAACTTCATGACGAAGGCCGATTTCGGCTCGCGGCAGACCTCCTCCGGCGTCCCCTGTTGAACGATATGGCCATCCTTCAGGATCACCACGCGGTCGGCGAGATCGAGCGCCTCTTCCTGGTCGTGCGTGACGAAGAGCGTGGTGATGCCGAGCTCACTATGGATTTCGCGCAGCCAGCGTCGCAGCTCACGCCGGACATTGGCATCAAGCGCGCCGAAAGGCTCGTCCAGCAGCAGCACTTTTGGATCGACGGCAAGCGCGCGGGCAAGTGCGACGCGCTGGCGCTGACCGCCGGAGATCTGCGCCGGAAACCGTTCGCCGAGCCCTTCGAGGCGAACCAGGCGCAACAGTTCCGCGACCCGCGCATGGATGGCCGCCTTGTCGCGCTTGACCTTCGAGACCTCCATGCCGAAGGCGATGTTCTGCGCCACGGTCATATGCGGGAAAAGCGCGTAGTGCTGGAACACGAAGCCGACGCCGCGATCGCGCACAGGGATGTCGGTTGCATCCTGGTCGCCGAAATAGATGTGACCGCCATCGGCGAATTCGAGGCCGGCAACCATGCGCAATATCGTCGTCTTGCCAGAACCGGAGGGCCCAAGCAGCGCGACGAGCTCGCCGCTTTCGATCTCCAGGGAGACGTCCTTGACGGCACGGAAGGTTTGGAAAGTCTTGACGACGTGGTTAAGGCGGATCTTCATGATGCATTCTCCGCGGAATTGGCAACTGGGCGGACGCGGCCCGCCCCTTGGCGCTCCAGAGCGACCTTGGCGATGATGGTGAAGACGGCGATGAGCGCCAGAATGGACGCCGACGCAAAAGCGCCCGCCGCCTGATAGTCGTGATAGAGCAGCTCGATATGGAGCGGCAGGGTGTTGGTCTGGCCACGGATGTTACCAGAGACGACCGAAACCGCGCCGAACTCGCCCATCACGCGCGCATTACAAAGGACGACGCCGTAGAGCAGCGCCCACTTGATGTTGGGCAACGTCACCGAAAAGAAGGTGCGGAAGCCGGAAGCGCCGAGGGAAACGGCCGCCTCTTCGAGATCGCGCCCCTGGGCCTGCATCAGCGGAATGAGCTCCCGGGCGACAAACGGCGCGGTGACGAACATCGAGGCGAGCACGATGCCTGGAATGGCAAACAGGATCTTGGTGCCATAGGCATCAAGTGTCGGACCAAACAGGCCCTGCAGCCCGTAGACGAAGAGATAGGCAACACCCGCGACGATCGGTGAAACCGAGAACGGGATCTCGATCACCACCAGCAGGAAGCCCTTGCCGCGGAAATCGAATTTGGTGATCGCCCAGGCGGCGGCGACGCCGAAGGCGGTGTTGATGGGTACGGCGATCAGCGCCGCAAGCACGGTCAGCATGATCGCATGGCGCGTGTCGGGATGCAGGATCGTGTCGCGATAGACCTGCCAGCCTTTGGCAAAGGCTTCGACACCGATGATCAGCAGCGGCGCGAGAATGAGGAACGCGCCGATGATCAGCACGACGCCGATAAGGGCGCGGCGGAACACGGGGCCGTCACCGACCCGCGGCAGCGTGCGTACGGTCTTTTTGAAACTCATGGTCAAGACCTCCGCGTGTAGCGCAGCGCCCGCGCCTGCAGCCAGTTGGTTACCGCGAGCATGAGGAAGGCCGTGAGCAGCAGGACGGACGCGATCGCCGCCGCTGCCTGATAGTCGTATTCCTCAAGCCGGATGAAGATCAGCAGCGCGGTGATCTCGGTCGACATCGGCTGGTTGCCGGCGATGAAGATGATCGCGCCGAATTCGCCGAGCGAGCGGGCGAAGGACAAAGAGACGCCGGCGAGAAGCGCCGGTGTCAGTAGCGGCAGAATGACCTTGCGGAAGATTGCGAGGTCCGAGCCGCCAAGCGACTGGGCTGCCTCCTCCAGCGCCGGATCGAGATCCTCCAGTACCGGTTGCACCGTGCGCACGATGAAGGGCAGCGAGGTGAAGCACATGGCGATCATGATGCCGATAGGCGTATAGGCAACCTTGATGCCGTAGTCTTCGAGGATTGAGCCAAACACGCCGTTGGTCGTGAAAAGTGCGGTCAGCGAAATGCCGGCAACGGCCGTCGGCAAGGCAAACGGCAGGTCGACCATGGCATCGACGATGCGGCGCCCCGGAAAGCGGTAGCGCACCAGCACCCAGGCGAGCGCCAGGCCGAAGAAGAGATTGAAGAGCGTCGCGCCAAGGGCGGCCGTCACGGTGACGCGATAGCTTGCGAGTGCCCGCGGCGACGAGACGATCTGCCAGTAGTCGAGAGGGCCGAGGCTTGCGGCCTTGAACACGAGGGCTGCCAGCGGCAGAACGACGATCAGGCTCACATAGAGCAGCGTCACCCCCAGCGACAGGCGTAACCCGGGCAGGACATTGCGTCTCAAGCGTTCATTTCCTTGTCATGTCATGGTGAAACCCGGCAGACGGTTCGTCTGCCGGGTTGACTGAATGCGAGTTTAAAGAGCGATCAGCGGCTGCCGTAGAGCTTGTCCAGAATGCCGTCGGAAGCGAAGTGCTCTGCCTGGATCTTGCTCCAGCCGCCAAAGACGTCGTCGACATTGACGAGGCGAATGTCGGGGAACTGCGCCTTGAATTCCCCGGCGACCTTTTCGTTGCGGACGCGGTGGCCGAACTCGGCGGCGATGCGCTGGCCTTCCTCGGTATAGAGGAAATCGAGATAGGTCTTGGCGAGCGCCTGAGTGCCGTGCTTCTCGGCGACCTTGTCGACGACCGCGACCGGGAACTCGGCGAGCAGGCTGACCGACGGGATGACGGCCTCGACCTTGTCGGCGCCATACTGTTTGGCGATGCTGCGGGTCTCTGCCTCGAAGGTGATCAGGACGTCGCCGGTTTCGCGCTCGACGAAGGTGGTCGTCGAGGCGCGGCCGCCGGTGTCGAACACCGGAACGTTGTCGAAGATCTTGGTAATGTAGGCTTCGATCTTCGCCTCGTCGCCTTCATAGGCCTCCTTGGCCCAGGCATAGGCCGCCAGATAGGTGTAGCGCGCATTGCCCGACGTTTTCGGATTGGGGAAGACAGCGTGAACATCGTCACGGGCGAGATCGGACCAGTCCTTGATGTTCTTCGGATTGCCCTTGCGCACCAGGAAGGACGGGAAGGAATAGAACGGCGAAGCATTGTTCGGGAATGCCTTTGCCCAGTCCTTGGAGACAAAGCCGTTCTTGGCTAGGAACTCGATATCGGTGGTCTGGTTGAAGGTGACGACGTCGGCTTCCAGGCCTTCGAGGATCGAGCGGGCCTGCTTCGACGTGCCGGCATGCGACTGGTCGATGGTCACGCCCGGATGCTGCTTGATGAAGGCCTCGTTCTCGGCAACGAAGAGCTCGCGGGAAACGTCGTAGGAGGCGTTGAGAAGCTTCGTCGGCTCCTGTGCCAGCGCAGGGGTCACAAAGTGCGCGACAAGGGTGGCGCCGAGAATGAGGAGGCGTTTCATGCGGTTCTCCGGTGTTGATGCTGACCCAGAACCTATCGGCAGGCGTGTGGGAGCGCGAGGGAACGCGGACCCTGGTTGTGCCAAGCCTTAGAAATTTCGTCTCGTTTCCGCTCAGTTTCGCGGAGTTTTTGCCTCAGCTTTCCCAAGGCAACCAATAGCTTACAGTCAGGGCTTATTCAGCACGCGCCACACGTCGATATGGTCGGCCCGTTGACGATAGAACACGAGGTATGGGTACCTCTTCAGACCGACACTTCGCCAATGAGGGAGCGCCAGTTCGTAGGCAAAGCGCAACGAACCGGATTCCGGACGCGCAACAATCAACGCATAGGCAGCCTGAAACGCGTCGCCAAAAGCGTGAGCGACGTCAGCCCCAGCCTACGTTGCATAACACTCGATCGCCGCCTCGACGTCGCTGCTGGCCGGTTGACGCGAAATGACCGGCTTGTTGCTCACTTGGCCGATCGACCACGAACCCGGTCACGCAAATCGGCGAAGTAGCCAGCGTCGGTCGGGTCGGCTTGTGCGGAAGAGGCACCATCGAGCAATAGCCGACGCAGATTGAGCCAGTCCTGATCCCGGCGGATCAACTCCCGGATAGACTCGCTGCTCGTACCATAACCTCGCCGGGCGACCTGCTCGTCGACGAAGCTTTTGAGAGAGTCCGGGAGGGAAATGTTCATGGTGTTCATGGGTGGCAGAATAGCGCATTCGGCAAAAACTGGCATGAATGGTGATCTTTAACACCAGAGCCGATCGCCTTACGCGGGGAACCTCTCGGCCGCAGCAATATGACAATCGGGGACTAGATACATCCTTGGCGCTTTGACTAGATAGGCGTTCAAGGCAGGGTTGGCGATTCGATGACGATATACTTCAAGGCAGGAATTTCCGATGAAATGGCGCTCGGGATGATCGAGCGTTGTTTCTCCGATGCGAACGACTATGACGGCTATCTCGACATTTTTGCCGACTACACCGAAAAGACCGTCTCGTGGAGCAAGGGCAGATCCGTCGAGGAGTTCAAGGACCAGATCACCGAGGCGCTGCGCGCGGCCTGGGAAGCTTCGCCCTTCTGGCAGGTCTATGAGCGCCGCGAAGAGCGGGACGACGCCGGCACCAACGAAATTCGAAGGGCAGCGATCGCCCTGACCCGCACCTATGGCGGCGTGGTCGTCATCACGCTCAGCCTGCTTGGAAGGCGCAGCAGCGCGAATGACCTCGAACTGGTCTTCGTCTGCTTCCAGGAAGATGCGCAACGCCGGAATTTCCGCGTGCGTTATGACGGGAAGTTCATTCCGTCCTTGAACGCCTGACGCCCCTACCCTGGGCCATGGAGTCGAAGGGCGATGACAACCGAATATGATGCCGATGACGCCTTCGCCCTGATCGTTGCAAGTTACCGCCAGGTGACCGGCAAAGAGCTGGTCGACCATCCGATCGACGGCCGCTGGCTCTACGAGAGCGCACCCTTTGCGCTTTTGGCGCACGACCGGTCGGAGGACCCGCGTTTCTTCTACGCGAACAAAACCGCCCAGGCCTGCTTCGGCTACAGTTGGCAGGAGTTCATCGGCATGCCGTCGCGCCTCTCGGCCGAGGCGCCGAACCGCGAGGAACGGCAGCGTCTTTTAGACAGCGTCTCCACCAAGGGCTTCATCGACAGCTATCGCGGCCTTCGGATCGCCAAATCCGGACGCCGCTTCTGGATCGAGAACGCCATCGTCTGGCAATTGGTGCGCGCCAACGGCGAACATGCCGGCCAGGCCGCCATGTTCCACAGCTGGAAGGATTTGTAAGCGCGCTGCCCAAGGCGGAGGGTGTGCTCCTGTCTGCTTCCTCTCAATTCAACAGCCGGACCAGTGCCAAAGCGACGCCGGGCGACAGCGTGATGATCGCCAATCGGATGAGGTCGGCAATGACGAAGGGCATGACGCCACGATAGGTCTCAACGATCGGAACGTCGGTCGCCAGCTTGTTGATGATGAAGACGTTGAGGCCGATCGGCGGGGCGGAAAGACCGATGCCGACGACGATGAGCACGAGAATGCCGAACCAGATGGCAACGTCCTCGGTCGGCATGCCCAAGTCCAGCGTCAGGATGATCGGAATGAAGACCGGCAATGTCAGCAGGATCATCGCCAGTTCATCCATGACGGCGCCGAGCACCAAATAGGTGACGAGCATGCCGCAGATGACGACATAGGGCGGCAGGCCCGACTGTCCGACCATTGAGGCCAGCGTCGCCGGCATCTGCGTTAGCGCCAGAAACGCGCCAAAGACCTCGGCGCCGAGCAGGATCAGGAAGATCATCCCGCTCGTTTCAGCCGTCTGCAGCAGCGCGTTTTTCAGGGCGCCAAGGCTCAGGGTCCGTTGCAGCAGCCCCACCAGCAGCGTTACGGCGGCACCCACCGCGGCACCTTCCGTCGGTGTGAACACTTCGCCATAGATGCCGCCGACCACCGTGACGGCAACCGCCGCCGCGGGCACGATCGCAAAGTCCGCAGCCAGCAGCAGCAGGCCGAATATCGCCAGCAATACGCCCCCTACCGTCCCGAGCGAGCCGAGCAGCCAGCCGATCGCGCCACCGGCAAAGATGATCAGCCCTACGGGCCTCGCCCAGAAAGGACGGGGGGTTCGAACCGCCTCGGTCGCTGTGACCGGCGGCGCGAGATCGGGTTTGCGCCGGACGACGACGGCGATCGCGATCAGATAGAAGGCGGCCGCCAGCAGCCCCGGCACCAGGGCGGCCTGAAACAGCTTGGCGATGTTCTGCTCGGCGGTGATCGCATAGATCACCAGGATGACGGATGGGGGAATGAGGATGCCGAGCGTGCCACCAGCGGCAATCGTCCCGGTGCCAAGACCGACATCGACGCGCGCCCGGCGCAGTTCCGGCAGGGCCGCACGCCCGAAGGTCGCCGTGGTTGCGACCGACGAGCCGCAGATCGCGCCGAATCCGGTGCAGGCGGCGATGACCGCCATTGGCATTCCGCCCTTGAACCGTCCGAAGCCTCGCTCGGCGACGCGAAAGAGCGTTGCGGCGATGCCCGATTGCTCGGCAAGCGCGCCCATCAGGATGAAGAGCGGTATGACCGAAAGCGTGTAGCTGGCAAACTGGCTGTAGGTGTTGGTCTGCAGATAGTAGACCAGCGCATGCGGGCCAGAGAGATAGGCATAACCGGCAGCGCCCACCGCAAGCATGGCAAGGGCGATCGGCATCCGGATGGCGATCAAGAGCAGCATGGCTGCGAATCCGACGAAGGCAATGGCAAAACCACTCATCGGCCGCCTCCGATTTTCAAGAGGGAAACGGAAACTCCGATGACGGCTGCGAGCGCCGCCAGCGCCGCACAGGTCAGATAGACTGGCCAGATCGGCCAGGGCAGCTGGATCAGCGTCGTCCCGTATCCCCTCGCCTCCAGGCCACCGGTAAACAGACCCCAGGCAAAAAACGCCAGGCAGCCGGCCAAAAGCAGGTCCCAAAGGCCGTCGATGACCCGCGTGACGCGTGCGGGGAGAGCCAACGTGAAGGTATCGACGGCAATATGGCCGTTGCGGGCCTGTGTGTATGCGAGAAAGGAGAAGGCGGCGACGCCGACCGCCACCTCCACTAGCTCGTAGTCGGCCGGCACCGGCCGATTGAACAGCCATCGGCCCAGCACGCTGACGGTGACCAATCCCGCCGCAAGGCAAAGAAGCGTGCCGCC
Organism: Ensifer sp. EB106-05-01-XG146; assembly: GCF_058791875.1. Lineage (NCBI taxonomy): Bacteria > Pseudomonadati > Pseudomonadota > Alphaproteobacteria > Hyphomicrobiales > Rhizobiaceae > Ensifer > Ensifer sp. EB106-05-01-XG146. Next base: position 793,509 of record NZ_JBYTDX010000003.1, on the reverse strand, counting down.
GATCAGTGCCAAACCGGCCGCGAGGCGTTCGACTTCCCTGCGGCGCGGCACTCTCACCGCGTCCTCGTATCCTACGTCTTCCATTGTTGAGGCCTCGAGCTGTTGGTTCATGCAGCGGCGCGTTCAGGCGCCACGTTCAGGCGAGTACGGCCGGCAGTGCGCTCAGGCGCCCGAATATTTCTGCACAAGCGCCTGCGCCGTGGCGATCAGCGCCTTGCCGTCGAGGTCCTTGGCCTTCATGTCCTCGATCCACTTGTCGTGGACGGGTCTGGTTGCCTCCACCCACTTCGCCTTTTCGTCCTCGCTGATCGTGCTGATTGTTCCTTCTCCGGATGTCTCGATTGCCGCGCGCACTTCGGCACCGACGCTGTCCCACATCTCGCCGGCCTTCTTGGCGAAGGCCATGCCGCTGTTGGCGTCCAGCACGGCCTTGAGGTCGGCCGGCAACCCGTCATACTTGCCCTTGTTCATCGCCAGGAAGAAGGTTGCGGTATAGAGCGTCGGCGAGCCCGGGATTTCGGTATGGAACTTGGTGAGCTCGTTCACCTTGATCGAGGGAACCACTTCCCAAGGGAGCACGCAGCCGTCGATCGACCGCTGGGCCAGTGCTTCGGGCACCTGCGGAATGGGCATGCCGACCGGCGTCGCCCCCAGTGCCGCCAGCGCCTCACCGGCAAGGCGCGTCGGATTGCGAAGCTTCAGCCCGGCGAGGTCCGCTCCGGTCTTCACTTCCTTATTGGTGTGGATCAGGCCCTGATCATGCGCCCAGAAGCACAAGAGCTGGGTATCGCCAGTTTCCTTCAGTACGTGCGTCTGGCCATATTCCTGGCAGGCTTGCGCGTTGACGGTCGCCTCCTTGGCGGCGACGAATGGCAGTTCGAACACTTCCGTGGACGGGAAACGTCCGGGCGTGTTGCCGGGCAAGGTCCAGACGATATCGACGACGCCGTTCGACGCCTGATCGTAGAGCTGCGGCGGCTTTCCGCCGAGTTGCATGGCCGGGAAGATGTCGACCTTCAGCGCACCGCCGCTTTGTTCTGCCAGCAATTTCGCCCATGGCGTCAACAGCCGCTGATGAACGTTGGATGCCGGCGGCAGGAAATGGTGCAGCTTCAGCGTGACTGTTTCCTGGGCGCGCGCCGCACCGATTTTCAGAACGAAGGGCGCTGCAAGCAGAGCGCCGCCGGTCTTCATCAAATTCCGTCTGCTCAGTTTCATAGGTTCCTCCCTGTCGACCCCACATTCACGCGCGGCGAACATCGCATGCACGCACCTGATCCTTCACGGCCCATGAAGGTTATCCGGCGGGCAGATCTCCCCGGTCGCTTGAAACTTTCCTTTGCTCCTCATCGGAAAGCTTCAATCCATTAACATGTTAAGTTTATTTTGAACCGACTGTCAAGCGACGGCATCGGGCGACAAAACGGCATGGGGGATCACCCGGACACGTCCTCGTGAACGGGCCCGCTCGAGCCTTCCCGTAAGGATTTGAACCAGTAACGCGCCAGGAGATGGGATCAGAGCGTGAGCGTCTGCACAGTCCCCGCATATTCGCAGTCGAGCTTCCAATCGGCGCCATCCTGCCGGACGTGGAGAAAAGTCGCACCGTCGCCGGGAGCCGGCCGGGTCGCGTCGACGATGCAGTGATAGCGCTTGGCCTTGTAGTCGAACTCGAACGTCTCCTGCTCGACGATATCCTGGTCGATCCCGTTTGCAAAAGGATAAGGCGCATACATTGCCGCGGTGTGGATCGAATGCACGGTCGTGATCGGCGTACCGTCCATTTCCGTCAGAAGCGCCGTTGCAATGCAGCCCCGGTGTTCATCACCGGAGAGGAGCACGACATGCTTGATCTTTCCGGCGGCGATGGCGCCGAGAACATCACGCAGACTGTTCGGATAGCCATCCCAGCCATCGGAACGCAGCGCACTCAGGTTGTCCGGGCTGAGGCTGGCATCGCGCTGGATCGCCCGGCGATGACGCGGGAGAAACATCGATGGCGACGCTATGAACTTCGGGCCATTTTTTAAAAGCCACGTCTCCAGGTCGCTCATCGTCTCGCCGACGCCCGTCTTGAACAGGGTCGCATTGGCAAGCCCGGCGCCGATCTTGCGGTGCGTCCTTTCGCTGCGCGTGTCGAGCAGGAAGAAATGGAAGCCCTCGTAGTCGAACGTCTTCAGCTTGGGATCCACTCCACGCTGGTATTTCTCGAAGGCCGCGAAACCCTCCTTCTTCAGCTTGGCATTCGTATCGATATCGTTCGGAGAGGCGAGCGGCTCCCAGTTGTCGTCGATCTCATGGTCGTCGAGCAGCATGAACGATGGTATGCGGCGCAGGACCTCGCGCACGCTGCGTTCCTGCAACCAAGCTTCGTAAGGGAGGCGATACCTGTCATCGCTCGCGGCCGGATCGTAGAGCCCTGCGGTCGGATCCACATAGACCTGATCGCCGACGAGGAGCGCGAACTTCGGCTGGATACCCACCCCCGCCCCTATTCTGTCAGCGACCTCGGCATAGGAGCGATAGGCAACCTTCCTGTCGATGAACCCGGCCGGGTACTGGCACGAAGCCAGGATGAAGCTGGTGCCGGCGGGCGAAGGCTGAACAGGAGGAGCGAGCGGGGAATCGTAGGGTATAACGCCGTCCATCATTGCCCGGTCCTGCTCGACCAGATTTTCCAGAACCGACGCTCCCATAAGGAAGTTGAGGTTCATCGAGGAACTTGCAGGCGTCGCCGTCTGCGGAGCGGCGCCGACCGTCAGGTTGGTCGTCGGGGTCGTGTCCTTGTAGACGAGGCGGTTCGGCGAAAATTTCACAGCCTTGCCCGGATTGATGTCGGGCTGCGGCGCATCCATCATCCGCGAGGCGGCCTGCGAGATCCGCTCGAAACGCTGATAGGGAAGTATCTCCAGCACCCTCTCCGGGTTCTCGTTCGACTCGCGAAGCAGCGCCCGATAGACGACGCCATTCTTGGCGAGCGCGTAGTATGTCTCCTCAATGAACGGCGGCAGAAGCTTGTCTTCCGCGTAGGCAAGCAAGACGAGCAACGCGTTTCCCGGGAAGTTCGGATCATACCCCGGCATCGATGTCGGGAGCGGCGCCTTGAACGCATCCCAGTGGTTGTCGCGCAACGCCGGGGACCAGTAGACCATCATGTGGCTGACGATGTAAGGCAGATCCCAGGGCTGGCCATCCGGGCGCTGGATGTCGTCGCCGTTTACCAGCACGCGCAGCATGATCACGCCCTCGGTCTGGCGGATCGACGGCAGCGTGCCAAGGCGAATGGTCAGCTCGCCGTTCTCCTCGGTAATGATCGGCCCGATCCAGGGCGGGTAGGCCGTCATCTCGGTGTCTGCGGCCACAGGCTGGCGTTGGATGTTCTGGTCGAGGAAAGCTTCGATCTTCTGCAAGGTCGCATGCCGGGTCGTCCCGATAAGGGCGTCCTGGTGACCGGCGCCAGGGTTGAGATAGGGTTCCAGGTAGACACGACCTGCATCGTCGAAGACGCGGCGCATGCGGTCGACGGTGGCAGGATCCGTGAGACCGTTGCCCGATCCATGGACGCTGAAGGTGGGGAACTTCCACTTATCCTGCAGGACTTCTCGTGACACCAGTCGGTTTTGCCCCCGGAAGTCGGTGAGCATGGCATTACGGACGAAATGCACCGTCGTGGAGACCGTATTGAGGCTGAGCGCGCCGAAATGCTCGTTGATGAAGCGCAGCATTTCAGGCTCCATGTTGGCGACGTTGAAGTCGCGTCCGTAGAGCGCGTCCATCCGGTGCCGGGTTCTTGTCCACGGCGTCCGCTTCCATGGCCAGATCGGATTTTCCACGTCGAACTCCTCGACCGGGTAAGGAAGCGTCGAAAGCACGCGGTCCCAAAGGTCATCGGCGAGCGTCGGCTTATCCGGATTGAAGCTGTAGCTGTCGGGCAGGAAGCCGAGAAGGTAACGCACCGCATAGGCGCGGAAGATGTTGGCAGGCGTAAAGACCACCAGCGGACCGACCTGCGTGAAGGCCACCCGGTCGACGAGGTCCTGGATCTTACCCTCCAGTGTGGCGATGCTGAAAACCATCGTGCCCATGCAATGGGCGATGACGTCGAGTTTCGGCACACCGGTCTGTGTGGCGATCGTCCGCAACACCAAGGGCACGTCTTCCTTGCCGATTTCGTCGAAGCTCCAGGCCGCACTTGCGGTCGGGTGCGCCGGGCTGGTTCTCAGGTCGGCGATCCAGACATCACGCCCCGTCTTCCAGAAATGGCTGGCGAAGTTGGGATTGACGGCGTGGTGGGCAAAGGTCGTCCCGCCGGCGCTGTATCCGTGGATCATCACCAGCGGCCGCTTCGTCGTGCCCGGATAGGGATAGCGGGTTAGCAGTACTTTCCCGACAACCGGCGGGCCGCCGAGTTGAGGCTTGCTCGTTCCGACGACGAGCGTCTGTCGTTGCGCCGCGACCGTGCCGCCGCCCTTGATCTTCAACTGCGCCGGCGGGCGGAAATCCACCGCGTCGTTTGCCGGGTCCTTGTCTTTATCGGGTGCACGGAAACTCCAGATATGCATTCCCAAAAGCAGCCGGAGAAAATACCCGAGGAAAGTCAGGAGCGCTCCGATCGCGGCGACGCCGTCGCGCTGTTCCGTGATGCGCACGAGCGGCACGCCGATACGGGCGAGATAGTCGAGGTCGAGCGTCAGCACGCGCCCGCCGGACGCTGCCTCCAACCCCGGAAATTGCTCCAGCGCGACTTCCATGAGCTGACGCCAGGGATTGGAACGCCGATCATAGGTGAAGCGCTTGGTGCCGACGATACGATCGCCCGCAAGCGAGATGCCACCGGTGATCGGGTCCGGCGCGCCGACCTTCAGATCATAGACGAAGGCGCGGATCTCGCCGGACCGGCTGGCGATGGCAAGACCTGAGCGGACGCGCTCAAAGAAGCCGGGCCCACCGTCGCCGTCGACGATCGCCTGATAGCTGTCGCGCAGGCCTCGGTTGAGCACCCATGCCTTGCCGGCACGCCAGATCCTGCCGCCGACCCACGTCGACTGGCGCTCGAGGACCCGCAGGCTGCCGGTCAGGGGCGCCGTAAAGACGGCGATCGCCTGGAGCTTCTGCTCCATCAGACCGGCGGGCGCCCATGTCTGATGGAGATTGTCCCACTGATCCGCCGGAAAAATTCGGATCATGCTACGGGCCAACGGCACGGAGGCGTCGGTCGCGACCTCAAGGGTTCCATCGCCACCATTGCTTGGCGCCAAATCGGCCAGCGCCTTCGGCTCGAAACGCAGTGTGAGCTCGACAACTCTCGTTTCAGAGGCCGTCCCGGGCGCTGAAAACCTGACCCGGCCGGCAAGGCGCTCGATGATCTCGGCATCGGTATCAGGGGCAGATGCAGCGGCATCGGTTTCACGAAACACCGGGCGGGCCAAAGCTAGGCCGGGCGCAGCAGGGGCTGGGGCGACATAATTCCAGGCGGCCGCGAGTGTCTCCGAGGCGCGCAGGGCCACTGCCGCTATGGTGAGCGCCGGATTGGTGCCAAGCGCCGTCGGGATAATCGAGCCGTCGAGGACCACGAGGCCATTATGGAAGTCGTTCGGGAGCTCCGATTTGAAAACACGCCCCAAATGATCGACGACGCCCGTCGCGCCGGTGTTGCCCATCACGCAGCCACCGAGCGGATGCACGGTCGTGAGCGGACCGCGCTTGTTTTGCAGCAGCCAGTTCAGGCTGGCCGGCAGGAGCTTCCAGACGGGATTGGCGATGACGCGCCCGCCCGTATTCTTCGCCAGCCGTGCCAGCGCCTCAACCTCGGTGTCGAAGACCGGCAGGGACGGCAGATCGTCCCAGCGCATCCGCGCAGCGCCATCATCGCTGTCGGAAGCCGTTTCATCCAGTTCCATACGACCGGCGGCGCCGTCATCGGCCATGACGGCATAGACGGCGGAATGTTCGATCCTGGCGGTCGGCGCCACATAGGCGTCATCGTCCGGGAAGCCCCGCGTATGCGTCGACCAGTCGAACCGGTCGAGCCCGTGAAGCGTGTTGAGCGTTGCAAAGATCTCGGTGAAGGCGAGGCGCAGGCCAGCTGGAACGGAGAGTTCCTCGATCAGAACACCTGCCGTTTTTCGAAGATCGAGCACGCCGGTGATCGTGGGACCGATCGCACGCTTGGAGGGCTGCACGGCCTCGTCCGAGACGGTATTGACCGGATTTGACGTGGCATAATCGGTCACCAGCATGTCGCCATTGGTCGAGCAATGGTTGCCAAAATGCACCGAGAGGCTGAGGCCTTTGGCCTGTGAGCGCTTCAGGATTTCGAACGAGCCGAGCGTGCCCGCCGCCAGCACGACCTTGCCTGCGCGCACCTGCAGCACGTCGCCGTCGCGTGCGCGCAGGGCCGCGTCGGTGTAGACGCAATCGACGATCCAGTTGCCGCCGTCCGGCTTGACGCTGAGCACGGTCGCGCCGCTGAAGATCTCTGCCTCGTTGCGCAGCGCCGTCACGAGCAGGTTGACGTCGAGCGAGTTCTTTGCGCCGAAATTACAGCCCGTCGCGCAGTCGCCGCAGCGCACGCATTTATTGAGCCTGACATTTCCCGAGCTCACCGTGTCGGTCATCGCGACCGTAATCGCTGCCTCGCGAAAACCCGTCGACGCGATGCTGCGGAAGGACTTGTGTTTCTGGGGAATGCCGTCAGGATGTTTCGAGATGCTGTTCGGGACGCCGTTTGCGGTGCCGCCCAGAAGCTCGCCCGCACGATCATAATACTGCCGCCAGGTCGTCAGGTCCTTGAGGTCGTCGGGCCAGCGCGTGTGAAACACGCTCTCGTCGGGAACTTCCATGACGCCGGCATTGATCAGCGAACCGCCGCCGACACCGTTTGCGACCACCGTGACGACCTCCGGGCCGATCCGCACGTCGACCAGCCCTTCCTTGTTGCGATCGCGGCGGATATGGCGAGGCAGTTCGGCAAGACCTGTTGGAAACGCGCCCGGCAGATACTCCTTGCCCCGCTCGAGCACCCCGACCTTGATCGGAGCGCCTCCCTTCGTGCGGCCGGCCATGGTGGCGGCAGTGATTGCGCCGCCATAGCCACTGCCGACGACCAGAACATCAAAGTGGAGCGCCGCCGGCGTCTTCCGAACCCGGTCGACCAGCCTTTCGAAACCCTGGGAAATCCACGCGGCGTGCGAGGTGTTGTCGAAGTCAATGCTGGCCATGGTCGCCTCCGGGACGCCGGTCTCGGGCACGGTGCGGGTATCCGTAGCTCCAATCGGACATAACGCTCTCCATAAGATGCGTCTGACGCCTGAACTCGGTGTGCGAGCCGCGATGGCTCATGTCTTTCGGTGACCCCCAACAGGGGGCATCGACATCCGGGAAGAATGCAAAAATCCGAAACCTGCGCGGTTTCTGCCAAAGCCGATCGAACGAAGTCGGCCAGCCCTCTTAGCGATTGCTAAATAATATGCGAGAGTCAGCAAATCGGCGAGGGATAAATGCACTTCTGCGCGAAGATGGCCCCTGTTTCGCGCATTTCGTGATCAATCACCGCGCGAAGGAAACATGGAGACGATCGCAAAATCGCTCGAAGGGTTTTTGCCGCTGAACTTGCTTGGCCGGCTTTACGGCTCTCACGGAGAGCGGCCGTCGGCGGTAGAGTTTCCGGCCGCCGTGATCTTTGTCGACGTCTCGCGCTATACGGCCCTCGTCGAGCAACTGGCGCGGCGCGGCAAGGAAGGGCTGGTGCAGATCCCGAAGCTGCTCGGTATTTCCTACGCGCGCTGCGCCGACCATGTCTGCGACCGGGGCGGCGAAGTCCTCCTCTTTGCGGGTGACTCGCTTCTGGCCTATTGGCCCGCCGACGAAACGGGTCTGGCGCGCGCGGTCAAGAGTGCGGCCGAGTGCGCCGAAGCGATCTGCAAGGAGAGCCGCGAGCAGCGAAATCCGGGTGCAGGCGAAATCGGACCTACCCTACATATCGGCATCGGCGCCGGGCGGCTCTGGGCGGCCGCCATCGGCGGCCAGCCGGTCTGGAACCTTGTGGCTGGGGGCGATGCCGTCGTTCAGGCCGCAAGTGCGCAGACACTTGCCCATCGCTGGGAAGTCGTTCTGTCACCAGAGGCGGCAAATGCCCTGACCGATGGCGAGGCAAATGCGCGCGCGCCCGTCGCCGCTCCAGCGCATCCGCACATCGCGCACGAATGGCTCGTCGCATTCCTGCCGATGCAGCTTCAAGAGTTGCTTGGCCCCTCGCCGACGATTATGGGCATCGAGCCCGCATCCCCCAACGCCTTAGCCGAAGGCAATGTCCATCGCGATGCACGGCTGGACACGCTTGCGGAGATCAGACCAGTGTCCGTCATTTTCGTCCGGATAGTCGGTCTGCAACACCAAGATGCCCAAGCGCTCGTCCGACACCAGAACCTCTGCGCAACGCTTCAGGCGATTTCGCACCGCTACGGCGGCCCTCCGGGCGAACTCCTCTTCGACGACAAGGGGCTCGTTTATCTCTGCGCTTTCGGGACACGCGGGACGTTTCACCGCGACGACCCGGCCCGCGCCGTGGATGCCGCCCGCGCCATCGGTCGCCATATCACGGAGATGGGGCTTGCCGTCTCGGTCGGCGTGGCGACGGGCGAGGCCCTGTTTCGAGTCGTCGGCAGCACGCGCCGCCGACAGCTGATGGTTCTCGGCACGCCGGTCAATCGCGCCGCGCGCCTCGTCACGACCGTCTCCAATGATGTGCTGTGCGATGCGCCGACCGAAAGGGCAAGCCGGGCGTCCTTCGATTTCGAGCAACGCGGAACCGTCCAGCTGGCGGGACTTGGCGACGTGGCGCCGGTCTTTCGTCCTCTTGAGCCGAAGTCGCGGGCCCTGTCTGCGGCAACGCTGATTGGCCGAGAGCGGGAACTCGCTTTCCTGCAGCATGCTTTCGAGGAGACGCGCGGCGGTTCGAGCCGTCTTGTCGTCATCCTGGGCGAACCCGGCATCGGCAAGAGCAGGCTGGCTGCCACCTTTACCGACAATCTTCACGCCGCGGGAGTGGCGATTGCCGTGACGCTCGCCGAACGGGACGACCGGCGAAGCTCGCTTCTGGCCTGGCGACGCGTTCTTGAAACGCTTTTGGGATTGCCCGCCGAAAGCGATGGCCTCGTCCTGCTCGAAAGCATTACCGCGCGCATCCGCACGGCGCCGTGGATCGCAGACCGCCTGCCCCTTCTTAACGACCTGCTGGCGATCGAGATTGAGCAGAACGAGGGAACGCGCCACCTGGAAGGTGCCCACCGCGCCGATGCGACCATGCGCCTCCTCGGCGATATCCTCGGCGTCTTGGCGCCACGGCCGTTCGCCCTCGTACTCGAAGACAGCCAGTGGCTGGATTCCGCCTCCTGGCGGCTGGTCGAATGGGTGCTCGGTTCTGTGCCTTCGCTGCTGCTCGTGCTCTGCGTGCGCTCCGAAGAGGTGCCCGAGGATCTGAAGCAATTGCGACGACGGGTCGAGGCGGCAGGCGAAGCCGGGACCGAGACAGAGGAGCCGGCACGGCGCTACCGCATCCTCGAACTCGAAGAGCTCGACGACGGCACTGTTTGCGAACTCGTTTCGCGCACTCTTGGCGAGGTTCCGCCACAACAGGAACTCGCGCGCAGGGTCGCCGCCCTTGCCGGAGGCAATCCCTTCTTTGCCGAGGAGATCGCGCTGACGCTGAAGAGCGAAGGCTTGATCGCCGTGCGCGATGGCCTCTGGCGCTCGATCCGCCCCCTTGAGGACCTCCAGTATTTCGAGGGAGTCGAGCGCGTCATCCGAGAGCGAGTGGATCGCCTCGATTCGACATCGCAGGACGTGATCAAAGCCGCGGCCGTCATCGGACGCTCGTTCACCTTTGCCGAGCTGGAGGCATTGCTGAAAGAAGAGCTGAATGCGGAAGGGCTCGGCTCCGCCGTCGAAAGGCTGGTCGATGCCCATCTGGTGCGCCGGCTCGGCCAAGCCGGAAGCTACGAATTCCGTCACGACCAGACGCGCGATGTGGTCTACGGATCGATGCCGGGCGACCTGCGCAGCCGCCTCCACGCATCGCTCGCCCACTGGCTGGAGCGCAGCCGCATTGAAGCAATGGGTGGAGATCTGGCGGTTCTCGTTCAGCATTTCGAGGCGGCGGACAACAAGGAGAAGGTCGTGAAATACGCGGACCTGGCGGCCGCGAGGGCTTTGCAGGTCGGCGCCTTCCGCGAGGTCGAGTTCTTTCTCGGCATTTGCATGGCGCACGAGCCGAAGCCGCAGGACTGGACGCCCGAACAGCGACTGCAGGCGGTTCGCTGGCGGCGCAAACTTGCCGAAGCGCACTACAGTCGCGGCGACATTCACGCGCAGGGCATTGCCGTCAGGAATGCGCTGAAAGCGGCCGGCCAACCGGTTCCCGTCTCTTCGTCTGCGACGCTGGTACGGCTTGCCGCGCGCAGCTTGCGGCTTGCGGCGCAGCAGATGCTGCCGGAAACAGCGAAGCTTGCCCGCCGCGAGGACCGGCTGTCCTGGGAGAGGGAAATGGCGCGGTGCCTGAACCAGGCAGCGCTGGTTGACTACTTCGAGCTGCGCTTCACCCGTGGAATGTGCAATCTCGTTGGCGCGGTGGCGCGCGCCGAACGGACCGGACGGACGATCGAAATGGCCGTCGCCGCCTCGCAGCTCGGCTGCGGCTTCGGGATGATGGGCTGGCGCTCCGGGTGCCGCTATTTCATGGAAAGGGCGGAGCGGATCGCGACCGAGCTTTCAGACACCGCGATCCATGCGCATGTCTGCAATCTCGACGCGCTCTGGCAGCTCGGGCGCGGAGAATGGGCGGGGGTGGACGCAAGGCTGGAACAGGGCCAGCAGTTCTGCCTTCGAGCCGGCGACCAATTGCGGTGGTGCAATGCCCAGGGCATGCGCTTCTGGTCGCTCTATTACCGTGGCGAGCAGGCCGCGCTCGAACCAACGGCGACCGCCCTGCTCTCGCGCGCGCAGAATGCCGGCAATATCCAGCAGGAAATCTGGGCGTTGCGGTGCAAGGCGTTGTGCGTGCTTCACACGGATCAGCCGCGCGAGGCCGTCGACATTCTCCGGCTGATCGGCTCAGCGATGCTCGGGTCGGTCGATCTGGCCGCGCAGATCTCGGCGAAGGGTGCGCTGGCGCTGGCGCTCGCGCGCACGGGGCGGCATGCGGAGAGTGTCCAGGCGGCCGCCGAAACCTTGCAACTGGTCAAATTGATGCGCCGGCCTTCGTCCCACAGCACTTTGGTCGGCATCTCCGGCGCCGCCGAGGTTTTCCTGCGGGGCCGCGAGGCCGGCCTCGCACACGCTTACGACGAATGGCCGCGCTGGGAGGCCCAAGCGCTACGCGAACTCAAACGTTATGCCCGAGCCTTTCCGATCGGCGTGCCTCAACTCGCGCTGTGGTCGGGCGTATCGCTCTGGCTGGAGGGCAATGAGGCCGGCGCAATGTCGGTGTGGAAGGATGGCATGGCGGCCGCGCAACAGCTCAGTCTTCGGCGCGACGAGGCCATGATCGCCGCCGAGCTGCGTCGCAGGCGGGACCGGCTTTAGGGACGTGACTAATCGGCGCAACTCGCGAGACTATCGTTTCCAAGCCCGCCCAGCCGTTCGGTGAGAAGCGTTTTAAGGCCAGGCTGCCCGACAAGCGACGCCGCGAGGGATGCCGGCACCCAGCGCATCGCGCGCGCGCCCTTTTCCGGAAAGTCGGGCGCCATGGACACAACGGCGATCAGGTGAACCTGGACGTGATAGACGGCGGTCTTGCCGACCTTGCTGTAGGTGTAGCCGCCGATTTCGTCGTTTAACGCCGTTCCGATAACACCGGCCTCTTCGAACGCTTCCCGGACGGCAGCGCCAGGGGTGTCTTCACCATACTCCAGGTGCCCCTTGGGAATGCCCCAGAGCCCGGTGGTGCGGCCGCAAATGAGCAGCACCTCGAACCGGTCCCCGCCGCTTTCCTTGCGAATGCAGATCGCACCAGCCTGGTCGACGACGACCGGCTCTGCGTCGGAAGCGGCTATCGCGTCAGATGACAGACGTGACACAGCGGGTGTTTGCATCATCCCTCTCATGTTGAACTGACTGGAAGCCAAGGGAAGGTCAGGCGGCTATGTGACGGTTTTATGACGATTCATAGTGAGATTCAACAGCATGCTAATGCAATTGAAAGGCCGGCAAGATGGCCGGCCGCGGGGCAGTATTCTCAGCCTCGCCGAGCCTGATGACGGCCCACAAATCGCGGGCCGTCATCACATCAAAGCTTAATCAGAACGGCGAATCCGGGAAGTAGAAGTCCTTCGCATTGTCCTTGGTCACGAGCGTTGCATCGATCGTGTAGACGCCGCGCACCGGAACCTGGCCGTAGAAGTTGGCGACGGTCATTTCGAGCGCCGTGCCGACCATTGCCGGAGGATAGAGCACGTCGACCGGGATCATCTTGTCGCCGTCCATGACCTTCTTGATCATTTCCTTCGAGCCTGCGCCGGCGACGACATACTGGATGTCGGTGCGCTTGGCCTGCTCGATCGCCTGCAGCACGCCGACGGCCATGTCGTCGTCCTGGCACCAGACAACATCGATCTTCGGGTACTTGGTCAGGTAGTCCTGCATGACCTTGAAGGCATCGTCGCGGTTCCAGTTGCCGTACTGGCGGTCGAGAACCTTGACCTTCGAGCCTTCGATGCCCTTGTCGAAGCCGTCCTGGCGCTGCTGGTCGATCGGGATCGGCAGGCCGCGGATGACGACGACTTCAGCTTCCGGCGTCGTTGCCTTGATGTACTCGCCAGCGACCTGGCCAAGCGCCGGATTGTTGCCGGCAACGTAGAGGTCACGCACCGAGTTGTCGTTGACACTCGGGGCACGGTCGACGAGAGCGACGAAGGTCCCCTTGCCCTTCACTTCCTTGATGGCGTTGACCAGTGGATCCGGATCGGTTGGCAGGATGACGAGCGCGTCGATGCCTTGCGTCTCAAGATCCTGCACGGCGTTGGCCTGGCTTGCCGGATCGGGTGAGGTCTTGACGATGACGTTCAGGCCGGGATTACGCTCCATCAGGATCTTGGCGACCCGTTCGGCATGGAACACCACGCCGGCCGTCCAGCCATGGTCGGCCGCCGGGATCGAGACGCCGATGGTTACTTTCTTTTCCTCTTGCGCGTGAGACACGCCGGCAAAGGCGGTCATCGCGGCAAGGGTCAGGCCGAATAGCTTCTTGTGCATTAAGTTCCTCCCAAATTTCAGGTCAGCCTGTTCAAGGCCGGGAGACCTGTAGGCCCGGCCGTCTCACGACTTCCGCACCAGCGAACGCTGGACGAGCATCGCAATGATGATGATCGCGCCCTGGATGGCACCGATCAGATATTCGCTGATGAAGTTGGAGAGCAGCATGATGTTGCCGACCAACTCGAGGATGAACGCGCCGCAGATCGTGCCCCAGACGCGCCCTGCGCCGCCCTTCAGCGCCGTGCCGCCGACGACGACGGCGGTGATCGCCTGCAGCTCCCACAAAATGCCCGTCGTGGCCGAGGTCGAGCCGAGGCGCGGCACATAGAGGAGAACAGCGACCGCAACGCAGAGCCCTTGAATGACGAAGGCGATGGTGCGCACGCGATTGACGGAGATGCCCGAATAGCGGGCAACGTCGCGGTTGGAACCGACAGCAACGACGTGGCGACCGTAGCGCGTGCGGTAGAGGACAAAGGCAGCAACAGCAGTCACCGCAAGGATGACGACGATCGGAACCGGCACGCCGGCGATCGTGCCGAAATAGGCTGGCCGGTACATTTCCTGCAGCTCAGGCTCCTTGAGCGTGATCGCTCCGCCCTGCGAGAGCCAGGTCGTCAGCCCGCGATAGATGCCCATGGTGCCGAGTGTCGCGATGAAGGGCTCGATCTTGCCGACGGTGGTGATGAGGCCGTTGGTGAGGCCGCAAAGCGCACCGGCGACGATGGCAAAGAGGATTGCCGCCAGGAGCATGAGAACCGGATCGGCAATGACGCCGGAGTTCATGAACAGGATCATCAGGCTGGCGATGAACGCGACCATGGCGCCCACGGAGAGGTCGAGATCTCCGGACGAAATCACGAAGGTCGCGCCAACCGCGATGATCGCAATGAAGGCGCTTCGGGTGGCGACATTGGCGAGGTTGGTGATGCTGATGAAATTGGGATTGACCAGCGCGCCGACCAAGAGAAGCAACGCCAGCGCAACGAATGGCGCCACTGCCCTCAGATCAATGTCACGCCAGCTGCGGCGGCGGATGGCTTCCTGGCTGCCTTCCTGGTTCACGCTCATGTCCAATCGAACCTCCCCCATCTGTCGGGAATCTTGTTGTTGTTGCCGTCGGCCGCGCCGCTGATGCGGCTCAAGCCGCCGTCTTTTTCTTCAGGCCTGCGGCGTAACGCATGATCTCCTGTTCGGAGATCTCGTCGCCTTCGAGAATGCCGGCGATATGGCCTTCCCGCATGACCGCGACGCGACTGCAAAGGCCAATGATCTCCGGCATCTCGGAGGAGACGACGATGATCGAGCGGCCATCCCGGGCGAGCGCCGAAATGAAGTGATAGATCTGCTGCTTGGTGCCGACGTCGATGCCCCGCGTCGGCTCATCGATGATGATGATGCTGGGGTCGGTTTCCATGACCTTGGCGAGAAGCAGCTTCTGCTGATTGCCGCCGGACATGCGCCCGGCTACGATCCTGTCGTCCCGCACGCGAATGTCGAAGCGACGCCGCGCCTTGACCAGGGCCGCCTCTTCGCTGCCGGGATCGAGATAGCCGAGGCGGCTGTGGCGGCCGAGCGATTGCAGCGTCAGGTTCGCCATCATGCCGGCATTGAGCAGGAGCCCCTTGGCCTTGCGGTCCTTGGTCATATAGGCAAGGCCAGCCTTGTTGGCCGCATGCACGTCGCCGGATGGCACCGGCTCGCCACGCACCAGCACCTCGCCGGCCGTGCGCGCGCGCAAGCCGACGATCGCCTCCATCAGCTCCGTCCGGCCTGAGCCGATCATGCCGGAAAAGCCGAGGACTTCGCCGCGGCGCACCTCGAAGCTCGCGTCGCGGACATAGCCGGTCGATACCGCATCGACGCGCAGAACCACGTCTTCGTCGACATCCGGCTCGTTCTTTGCGGGATAAAGGCTCGACAGCTCGCGCCCGACCATCAGCTGGGCGATCGCCTCGCCGTCGAGAATGGAGGTCGGCGACGTCTTGATCCACTGGCCGTCGCGCAGCACCGTCACGCGGTCGGTCAGTTCCATCACCTCGTCGAGCTTGTGCGACACGAAGACGAAGCTCGTTCCCTTGTCGCGCAGCTTGCGCACCAGCCGGAACAGGAAGTTCGTCTCCTCGCGCGACAGCACAGCCGTCGGCTCGTCCATGAACACGACGCGCGCATCGCGGCTGATGGCCTTGGCGATCTCGACCATCTGCTTTTCGGCAATCGAGAGCGATCCGATCATCGCGCTCTCATCGACATGCGAACCGAGGAGATCGAGCACACGACGGGTCTCGGCGCGCATGAACTTGCGGTCGAGCACGCCGAAACGGGTTACCTCGCGGCCGAGAAACAGGCTCTCGGTAACGGTCAGATGTTCGGCAAGATTGAATTCCTGGTGGATGATGACGATGCCGAGCGCTTCCGCAGCGCCATTGGCCGGCAGCTTCGTCGACTTCCCGTCAAGCAGGATCTCGCCCGATGTCGGCTGCTCAAAGCCCGACAGGATCTTCACCAGCGTGGATTTTCCAGCCCCGTTCTCGCCCATGAGCGCATGGATTTCGCCCTGGCGAAGCTCGAAATCGACGCTGAACAGGACCTGCACGCCGCTGAACGATTTGCTGATGCGGCGCGCCGACAGCACGACGGGAGCCCCGTCGACATGCTCCGTGGTCATTATCCCCTCCCTGCGGCCTCCACCGCTATTTCAACGATGTAAACCTTTACACTCACCGATGTAAAGGTTTACATCGTGATTGCTCGACAATTTTTTTGGCTTCTTCGTTTGACCGTCGGGCGAACCTGTGTAACGTCCTCGCAGCAAATCCCGAGGCCAAGTGTGTCCAATTCCCAGCCCGCAACCATTGAAGACGTCGCACGGATCGCCGAAGTGTCGATCGCGACCGTATCGCGGGCCATTCACATGCCGGAAAAGGTAGCCAAATCGACGCGCCTCAAGGTCAACCAGGCGATCGCGATTACCGGCTACACGCCCAATGCGATGGCGCGCAGCCTGCGGCTCGGGCGGTCGAACATGATCCTCGTTGTCGCACCGGATATCGGTGATCCGAACTTTTCAAGCATTCTAGTGGGTCTCGAAAACGAAGCGCGCGCGCATGGTTACGGCGTCCTGATCGGTCATACGCAGAACGACGCCCAGCGTGGCCTGGAATATTTGAAGTTCTTCAATTCCAACCAGGCGGCGGGCATGATCCTGTTTACGGGCATCCTTCCCTTCGGCCATCAGACGCTAACGGCGCGGCTGCCGCCGACCGTCGGCGTCTTCGAGCCGGTCTTTAACGGCGGCATCCCCTATGTCGGGGTCGATGACGTCGAGGGAGCGCGCAAAGTCGTCGATCTCCTGATTTCCGAAGGGCACCGGCGCATCGCCTTTATCGGCGATTCCAACACCCGCCTTGCCTATGGCCGCCGGCGGCAGGGATATGAAGCGGGGCTTGCAGCGGCCGATATTGCCATCAATCGTCGTCTGATCATGGAAGGCGACGGCACCGTGGAAAGCGGCAGGCTGGCGCTCGAACAACTCTTCATGCGTGACGACCTGCCGACCGCCTTTATGTGCGTCAACGACCAGACCGCACTTGGCGTGACGCTTGGCCTGCGCGCCCGCGGCTACGACATCCCTGACGATTTTTCCGTCACCGGCTTCGATGATGTCCCGCAGGCGAGTTTCATGACGCCTTCGCTGACGACCATCCGCCAGCCTCGAACCGCCATCGGCAAACACGCGATGGCGCTGCTTTTGGAGTTGCTTTCAGACCGCGCGCCCTCCGAAACCGAAATCCTGCTGCGACCGGACCTCGTCATCCGCAACTCCGTTGGCCCCCCGCCGGCACGGCGATGACGCGACATTCGCAGCCCTTCTGGAAACTCCTGCCCGTGCTTGAACCTGTGACACGGTGATGGAACCGTTTGCTCTCAAGTCGGTTCTCCCACTGTGAAGTCAAAGGAGCAACGAAGATGGATCACACTGGTCACGTACGCCTTGCAGCCACGGAACTGACACCGGCGATTTTGGAAGGGGCAACGGTTTACGGAGCGGACGACGATAAGGTCGGCACGGTCGACCACGTCCACGGCGTCGGCACAGCGAGCACCGTCGTCATCGACGTCGGCGGGTTTCTGGGCATCGGCGCAAAACCCGTTGCCGTGCCGCTTGCCGATCTCGATTTCATGCGTGACGAAGACGGCGACGTCCACGCCGTGACGACGTGGACCAAGGATCAACTCAAGGAAATGCCCGAGCATTACGACTCGTAGCTTGTCCGACATAAAGGCCTGAGGCTTCCAGCACCCAGGCTCACATTAGGATTGCGGCGGCGGCCAAAACATATCCGGCCGCCGCATACGGCTGAACACCCCGTCTCGCTGCGCCATCACTCCTGGAGCGAATGCCAGCCATTCCCCATCACCCAAGGACTGCAGTTTCAGTTTCGGCCGGGATCGGCGCCACATCCTTCGCCCTTCGCGGCAAGCCTTGCCTGATGTTCCTCGCCCCAAGTCGACAGGACCGTGACCGCCTCGTTCAGGGTCTTGCCGAACTCCGTCACCGAATACTCGACCCTTTGAACGGCGGCCGGAAAAACCTCGCGGCGAACCAGACGATCGGCTTCCATTTCGCGAAGTTGTTGTGCCAGGACCTTTTCGCTGATCCCCGGCAGAAGACGTCGCAATTCGCCGAAGCGACGCGGTTCGATGTTGACCTCCCACAATATCAGGGTCTTCCATTTGCCGCCGATCGCGTTCAGCGCCGATGCGAAGCCACAATCGTCCTGCTGCAACCGTTTCACGCGCCCCGCTCCCTACTTTCGAGTTACCGCTTACTTTAAAGTGCGTAATTTACAGGCTCCGAAAACCGCTCCTATTAGACGGCAGCTTTCAATCGGAGTTGTCGTTCATGACCAATATAGGTGTTGCCGGCGGCGGGCGCATTGGCCCCGCGCGCGCCCGGCTATTTCTGAAGCCTGGCACGTTTGCGGCAAGATATCTGTCGCGTGAACGCGCGGCCCTGGCCAGGTCCGTGCCATGACCACAAGCGATCGCCTGCAAGACAATGGACGGCCGCAGACCCTAGAGTGCGCCGGAAAGCGAACGGCAAGCTGTGCCTGCGGTGGCCTGAAGATTACCGTGAACGGACCCCCTGCCCGTGTCTACGCCTGCGCCTGTCTGGAATGCCAACGCGCAACGGGATCGGGCTTCGGCTATCGCGCCCGATTTTCCAGAGCGTCCGTCATCGGCATCGAAGGGGAACGCCGGGTGTGGCGACGCGGCAGCGACGCCGGCCGCTGGGTGGACCAGACCTTCTGCCCGAAATGCGGAACGCTGGTCTACATGGAGGCGGAGGCGCTGACGGACGCGGTGATGATCTCCGCGGGCTGCTTTGCCGACCCGGACTTCCCGCCGCCCGCCGCCGTGTTCTGGGCCTCGCGCCGACACACCTGGTACGACCTGACGGAAGGCATCGAGACATTTGGATAGGGCCGATTTCCCCTCAGACGCAACATGTCGCAATCCACCGCGGCGAGGGCCACGGCGCAACATTAGGGAGCTTGTCCGCTCATCGTGTCTCGGTATCCGCCCGTCGGGCCACGAGGCCCAGGTCCTTGGCCCCGAGCCTGCCGATGGCCGACAGGATGCGGTAGCCTCCGACGACGGTCTCCCGCTCAGCGGTGGCGAGCTTCACCTGCGCCTTCACCACGTCGGCCTGGGCTTCCAGTACGTTGAGTAGCGTGCGCTGGCCGATCGCTTGTTCTGCCATCATGCCGTCCTTGGCCATTTTTGCCGCCTTGACGGCGGCCCGGTTGGCGGACGCGGTTGCGAGCGCTCCCTGGTATTGCGCCCAGGCAGAGGCCGCCTTCGACTGAACTTCGGCGTGCTGAACGTCGACGGTGAAGTTCGATTTCCCGAGGTCCTCCTTCGAGCGCCGTACCTCGGCCGCCGCCTTTCCTCCCGGATAGATGGGTACCTTGAGCTCGATGCCCGCCTTTTGCTCCGTCGCCGATCCGTCGAACGCCATTGCGTCGATCGCGCTCACGCGCGCACCTCTGCCAATCCCGATCGCCCCCTTCACGGTCGGCAGGAGCTTTCCCTCGCTGACGGCAACATTGAACATGGCGCCTTCGGCGAGGTGCCGTTTCGCCAGAAGAGCGGGATGCTGCTTGGCGGCAATCGCCAGCGCCTTATCGATGTTGGCGGGCAGCATTTTCACGGGAACTTTTCCACCGGTTAAATTGCCCGGTTCGTCGCCGATGACCTGCCTGTAGGTCGCTTGGGCACGCTTGGCTTCGGCATGGGCGAGGCTCAGTTCCGCCTGCGCCGCAGCGCGGCGCGCCTCGGCCTGAGCGATGTTTGTTCGGGTCCGTTCGCCTGCTTGGTGGCGGGCGATCTCGGATCGCGTGAGCTCCTTGAGGAAATCCAGATCCTGTTTGCGTAGCGCGACGATGCGGCGCGTCAGCACCACGTCCATATATGCCTCGGTCGCCTCGAACAGGATGTTCTGCGCGGTGTTGCGGGTGTTTTCCTCGGCGGCGCGCTGTCGCGCCTTATTGACCTCGACATTGTTGGTCGTCTGCAGGCCGTCGAAGAGGGTCTGATCGAGAACGATACTAAACGTGCCGCGATTGGTCGCCGCACTGGAATTGTACCCGATCCCGCTGCGCCAGGTGATTTTCGGATGCATCGCCGACCGTGCGATGTCGATGTCGTACGCGCTCGCGCGCACTCCGGCCCGCGCTGCATTGAGCGTCGGGTTGTTGTGGTAGGCCTTCGCCAAGGCACTTGAAAGCGGCTCGGCATGAGCCTCAGCCATGGCAATCGGAGCAATCATTGCAACCAGGGTCACCAGTATTCGTTTCATCGAACAGGAATCTCCGTTGGGAACCCGGATGGCTCGCAAGCGAGATAATCCGGATCGAGGGCACGGAGACGCTCGGCGGACGGCGTCAAGGGACGGCCAACGGCCGAACAGCACTTGGCCGGCGCCATGGCAGAAGTACAGCGGCCCAAATTTGGTACCGATGGATCCGCCGTCACGAAAAAAGTCGTGCCGTCGCGAATCCTTTTCCGGGTTCCGCGCCTCTTGTGACTGAGACGATGGGTCTCGGTTTGCACCGGAGGTGTTGCATGACATTTTTTCGCAAGAATATAGGTAAGGGGCAGCAGATCGTGCGGATTGGCCTTGGGGTTGGCGCGGCTGTGATGGCATACAGTTTCCTGAGCGGGTGGATCGCCCTCTTGGTGGGCGTATCGGCCCTCACCTTCGTCCTCACCGGCCTCATCGGCTATTGCCCGGCCTGCGCCGTTGCCGGGATCCATGATCGGATCAAGCCATGAACACAAAGGCGGTGACGACTGAAACTTTCGAAGCCGCCCGCCACGGCGATCGCAATGCGATCGTCCGGCTGCTCGAGCGGACGCAGCCGGATATTCGCCGATATGCCCGAGCAACCTGCCGGACCGCCGATGTCGACGATGCGACACAAGAAGCGCTTTGGCTTCTGTCGCGCCATGTCGGCGCGATCCGGGCACTCGCGACCCTGTCGAACTGGTTGTTCAGCGTGGTGCGGCGGGAGTGCCTGAGGCTCGCCCGACGTACCGGCATGATCGCCGCCGTAGACGAGGACGCACTTGAAACAAGTCTGGTGCAGCGGCCCGAACATGCGTTGCGGCTTGATCTGGCAGCGGCCTTCGAGGCTCTGCCGCCGCACTATCGCGACGTGGCTCTGATGCGCGACCTCCAGGAGATGACGATCGACGAGATCGCCGCGGCTCTCGATCTTTCGCGACAGGCAGTGAAAGCGCGGCTGCACCGTGCACGCCTGCTGTTGCGCGAATATTTGGCGGAGTGAGCGAGCCGAAGAGATTGTGCGCGAGCGGCTTCAAGGAACAATGGCGCGGCTATCACGAAAACGCGGATTCCTTCGCAGTTTTCGGAAACGCCAGATCGACGACCAAACCGCCGTTCGCTGCTTCTCCGAGCGCCACGGAGCCGTTGTGTGCCGTCATAATCTGGGCAACGATGGCCAGTCCCATGCCTGTTCCCTCACTCGCGCTGGTATTGCCCCGCACAAACGGCCTCAGCATTTTCTCGCGCTCCGCGGCCGGGATTCCTGGGCCCTCATCGCTGACCCGCACGATCCGGGCTTGCAGAACCTCGACTACAAGCACTTCCGTTCCGCGTGCGTGTCGCATCGCATTGATGATCAAGTTGTCCAAGACCAGGCGAATGGCCGGTTCGGAAACGGGGACAATGACCCGCCTCTCTGCTTTGAACTCGATGTCCATGCCCTGCTTCATCACGGATGGCACATGCTCGGCAATGGCCGCGCGCGCGATGGCTGCGAGATCTACCATGGTGAAGGTCAGCGCCTGGCCTGACAAACGCGCCAACTGCAACGATGTCGTGACGATTGATGCAAGCCGCGCCGTGTCGCGAACAAGGACCTCCCGCACGTCCGGGTCCTGAACAAGGTCGAGCTTCAACCGCAATTTGGTCAGCGGCGTCCGCAATTCGTGGGATGCGTTGGCAAGAAAGTTTCGCTGCGCTTCGAACGCGTTGTCGATACAACCGAGCGCCGTGTTGAACGCGGCAACCATCGGCTTCAGTTCTATCGGAGTGTTGCGATCCGATATCCGGCGACCATTGGGAAGCCCGTCGATCTGCTCGGCTGAATCGACAACCCTTCTTACAGGGGTTGCGATCGTGCGCTTGACAGCAACGACAGCGATCGTGGCCGTGGCAACAAGAACAATACCCAGAAGATGGTAAAGCCCCTGCGGCCAAATTTCGCGCAGGACCACGAGCAGCGTTTCAGCATTCGAAAATGTCACTCCGCCGACCACAACGAGTTTGGGTGGATCCTCCGCGTTCAGTTTTCGGAGCCCGAGAAATTGCTGCTGGCCCGCCATGTAAGAAAACTCAGAGGAAAATACCTGGGGAGAGGTCGTATCGATGATGTCTTGAACCGATGCCGGCACGGCACCGTGTATGATGGTTTGGGTTCCGTCACTGACAAAGTACCAGAATTCGGACTGCTCTTCGGAAAGCCTGATAATCTTTTCCGCAATTACGCCTTCGACCTCGAGCACAAACTTGCCGGTGTGATCGTAACTCACACCATCCTGGAGAAGTTCGACGACACTTTCGACTGCGATTTTTTTCCTGCTCTGCCCATCCGTCAACAGGAACACCGCGACGGTGAGGACGGTGCTGATCACCATCATCAGCGCCATGCCCAAGATGAGCACGATGGCCACCGGAAAGGCGATTGAATTCGGACGCCTCATTACTCTTGCACCAGCATGTAGCCGATGCCGCGAATGGTCCGGATCGTTGCGCTGCAATTGCCCTCGCGCAGACGCTTGCGTAGCCGCGAGACATGGGAATCGAGCACGTTGGACTCGATCTCCTCGTCGATATTGTAGACGGCAGCTTCAAGATTGTCGCGCTGCACGACGCGCCCTGCCCGCCGGATCAACGCTTCCAGAACGGCGAGTTCGCGTCTCGGAACGCTCAGCGCGTTCTCACCGATCATGGCGGATCGATTGATGAGATCAAACGATAGATTGCCGAATTGCGTGCAGCCGGTCTCGTCCAGGCTGTAGCGACGAAGAACCGCGCGCGCCCGTGCAATAAGCTCCATGGGCTCGAATGGTTTGCCTACATATTCGTCTGCGCCCTTGTCGAGCGCAGACACGATATCGGTCGGATCGTCCAATGCCGTCAGAACGAGCGTCGCCGGCCTCGGGCGGAGTTGCCGCAGCGTCGGCAGCAGCGACAGGCCGTCACCATCAGGTAGGTTGCGGTCGATGACGACGAGATCGAACTTGAAGGCAAGCAGTGCCGCCTCGGCATCCGCAAGCGTTTCGAATACATCCGCAACGCCGATCGCGGCTTCCAGCATGGTCTTGAGCGAAGACGCCAGCTCACGATCATCTTCTACGATCAGAATTCGCATGTTGCCTGCCAGTGTCGACTAGAATTGAGTTTTGAAGATGCGAATATTCATGAAGGAAACAAAAAAGGACTCTAAACAACACGACGTAAGTCAGGTCGCAATCATCCCAATCGAAACAGCCCTCTCTAAAACATCCGGCATCCCTGCGGAATTACTCGTAAGAATACATGGGAGGATCGTAATCGCGTCCTCTACGGCGTTCATCGGACATATCAAGACGTTGCACGCAATTAGCATGAGCATCGGTTCCCGGCACGAATCCGTACTCGGCACAACGGTTTCTGTATTCTACGGTTTCGCATCCCGCCAGCACGATCAGCAGGCCCGCTGCAATGAAAAGACGCATAAAATGACCTCGGTTTATTTCTCGTTTTGTCGATGCCTGGATCCCATTGCCACCTTGCGACAATGTTACGAGACACAAGCGTAGTCCGCCTCAGCGGCTGCCAATGGAAGGGGTTGTTTTTTCGGCAGAAACGGCTGTTCCGGTTGCCGCGAGGGCGAGCTTGCCTCCCCTGTCCGTCCAGGACGGCGGCGCTCCGATGGAGGCGCCGATCATGCCGACCACACCCGGCGCACGCACGAAGTCCTCACAGGTCGCAGAACCGGGTTTCCCACCAAGCGACGTGCGAATGTCATAAACGGACGGCAAGTACAGATCGAAATCTCCAGGTTCTTTGCCGGCGACGACCATTCTTGAGAAATCCTTGCCGAAAGCCGCGGCCAGGTCATAGGTGTCACCAACCTGCGAAACGCGCGCTTCACTCGTAAACGAGTTCGCGCCCTTCGACCAAACGATCGCCGCCGTTTGTTTGCCGGTTCGATCGACGGCCTCCGCTTCGACGGCCAGCCCGCCGAGCCCGAAGGGCAGTCGTGGTATGCCGACCGGCAAGGCAAGCGAACTGCCGATGGAAATCGCCTTGGCGGCACCAGCGACGGACGGCTCGGTCGGGACAATGTCCGTAACAACCGTTCGGACCGTCAGATCTGCGGGCGTACCGAACGGGACGATCCGATATTTTTCGCTCATGGTGATGCAGATCGCGCGGTCAATCGCGTTCGTTACCAGCAGGCGGTCCTTCTGCTTCTCGACACGCTGCAGCGCAGGCGGGGCCAGAGACGTCGGCGCGATGCTCACCGTTTTGACTTCCTTCAGGCCATCCTTGCGGAAATAGACTCTCTTCTTCTCGAACTTCCCCTTCGGAGCACTGAGGTTGCTGTAGGAGGTAAGCGTTCCTGCTTCCTTCAAGGGAACGGTCGTACATCCCCCAAGAGTGAGCATGATCGACACTATTCTTGCGATTCCCCGCCCCCCTGCCACGCCCCTTCTATGGCTGTTTGTCTTCTCATTGCATGTCATTCGCCCAGAACCCTCGTTGTCAAAGACGAGCGCCGATTGGGGTCCTGCACCTTGTGAAAACATTACGAATTCAGCTCAAACGCGCTGACTACCATTTGAATTCAATATCCGGGAAAAATCAGGTCTCTGACAGCGTAATGTTCCTGCAAAAGAACAATAGGACAAGGATGTACGGTGATTTTACGCTGAGTACATTGAAGTACCTTTTTATGTTTTTTAGCGCGATAATCCTATTCAGCATTCTGTTCCTGAGCGCATACTCCATTTACTCGCAGCTCAGCGACGCCAACGATATTTTATAGGCTTGTACGTCTGCGCTGAGCGCGGGAAACAAAAAAGGTCGACAAAGGAGTGCTTTGTCGACCTTTCCTCAAGTACCCGCGCATCGGCCGAGCAGACTAGTTTCCGGTGGCGCTTGCCGGTGGCTGCGTGGCTGCCTTCAATCCACCTTCCTGCAAATCCGCCTCATCGGCCAGAATGGCGGTCGCCTCAGCAAGCAGAACGTCCTTTGCGTTCTTGCGGGCGTTTTCCATTGCGATATCGGCACTCAGGCTGCGTTCATCCGCATTCAATCCATCGTCCTCACCGGTATCCTCGCCATCGCTTCCCTGGGCTCGAGCCTTAAGACGATTTTCGCGATCCTTCATTTCCTTGCGACGTTCGGCTTCGTTGAGGGAGACAACGCCTTTTTCGCGTTGCGCCTTGATGTCGGCGATGTCTTCGAGGAGGCGCTGGAAATCGGGGTCGCTTGCAATGCGCGCATTATGGCGGTCCTGCAGTGCCGGCAGCAGCGCCGTGACGGTATCGGCCGGCGTATAATCCGCAGGCTTGATCTCTGACCACGGCAGGGCGTTATCATAGCTCGTCTCGCCAAAGCGCGTCGGGTCGGAAAGCCCCGGCAGACTGATATCGGGCGTTACGCCGTGCAGCTGCGTAGTGCCGCCATTGACCCGGAAGAACTGGGCGATCGTCACCTTGAGTTCTCCAAACGCAGGCTTGCTGTTGCGGACCATCTGGTCGAGGTCGACGACGGTTTGAACCGTGCCCTTACCGAAGCTGGGCTCGCCGATGACGACACCGCGGCCGTAGTCCTGGATGGCCGCAGCAAAAATCTCAGAGGCCGAAGCCGACCCGCGATTGATCAAAACACCGACAGGCCCTGACCAGAGAGGCTCAGGAAACTCCGAGCTTGTCACCACGACCTTGCCGTCGCCACTGCGTTGCTGAACGACCGGTCCAGAGCCGATGAACAGGCCGGTCAGGGCAATCGCCTGGTCCAGCGAACCGCCGCCATTGTTGCGAACGTCGATCAGAACGCTGTCGACCTGTTCCTGCTTCAGCTCTTCGAGAAGCTTTGCGACGTCGCGGCTCGCGCTGCGATAATCCTGCTCTCTTTTGCGCCGGGCTTCGAAATCCTCATAGAAGGCCGGAAGAGTGATCACCCCGATCTTGCGGGTGGTATCGCCCGCCTTCACAGACAGAACGCTCTTCTGCGCCGCCTGCTTTTCGAGGCTGATCTTGTCGCGCACGAGGGTGACGATGCGATGGGCGGCGTCTGCTCCCGCATCGGCCGGCAGAACGTCGAGGCGCACGACCGACCCCTTCTTCCCGCGGATCAACTGCACGACTTCATCGATGCGCGTGCCGACCACTTCCTTTATCGGGCCGTCGTGACCCTGCCCAACGCCGGTGATGCGGTCTCCGACCGCAAGCTTGCCGGACAGCTGCGCCGGCCCACCAGGCACGAGCTCGCGGATCGTCGTGTAGTCGTCGCGTTCCTGCAGTACCGCGCCGATTCCAACCAGCGAGAGCTTCATGGCGATATCGAAATCGGCCGAAGCGCGGGCGCCAAAGTAATCCGTGTGCGGATCGACCGACGTCGTGTAGGCGTTCATGAACGACTGGAAGACGTCGTCACTCTTGTACTTGGAGGCACGCTCGAGCGCGTTTGCATAGCGCTTGTCGAGCGTTTCGCGAATGGCCGCATCAGTCTTGCCACTGAGCTTCAAGCGCAGCCAGTCGCTTTTCACGCGCTTGCGCCACAGCTCGTTGCTCTCGGCTTCCGACTGCGGCCAGGGCGCCTTCTCGCGCGACAGGGAATAATCCTCCTGCTTCGTGAAATCGAAGTCCTGCTTCAGCAGTTCGCGCGCGTAGTTCATGCGGTCGACGACACGCTTTCCATAGACGTTGAAGATCGCAAACGGGATCTTCAGGTCCTTCTTCTTGATGGCGTCGTCGATCTCGTTGCGGTCAGGTTTGAAACTGTCGATGTCGGCCTGCAGGAAGAGCCCACGATCCGGATCGAGGGACTCGATGAAGCTGTCCATGATCTTGGCCGACAGGGCGTCGTCTAGCGGAACGGGCTTGTAGCTGTAGCGCGTCAGAAATTTTGCGCTCAACTGTGCGGCCTGTGCCTGCTGCTTCAGCGGCTCCAGAACAGGAGGCGAGGCAACGTCTGCATAGGCGGACGGCGCGATTGCAAGAAATGCACCAAGGAAGACGTATGAAATGCGCATTCAGCGTTGACCCAATTCTTAATGCCGAGTGTCGAAGAGGGATCTAGGTGAAGCAATTATGGCTTTTTGGCAACCGGATTGATCCGACGCCGAGGCCGGCCTTACGTCAAGGCAGGCTTCCGCCCGGGACTAATGGAGCGAGCCTGCCGCCCGGAATTCACCCGGCGCCATCCCGTAAGCGCCCGTGAAAAGTCGGTAAAACGTTGCAAGACTATCGAATCCGCAGGCATAGGCAACCTCGGTGACGGGCAAGGCGGGCCGCTCGACGCGAAGCCGCCGTGCCTGCGAAATCCGCATCGATGCCAGCGTGCGAGCGAAGGTCAATTCCGCGTGTTCGACCAGGACATGCAGCTGGCGCACGGAAATACCGAGCTCGAGCGCGACCTTTGCCGGCGTCAGTTTCTGCTGGTTTTTGTCGCGCGCCATGATCTCTTCGGCGGCATAGCGCAGGCCCGAACGAAGGGCCGCACGCACCTCGGGCATACCGGGTTTCAGTCTGTCGAGAATGGTCACCGGGTGGGCGGCATGTTCACTGATCCAGCGGCCGTGAATGCGCTTGATCGGCAGCGCATTGAGATAGTTCCAGCGCTCTCCTGCCCGGCTGACGATGATCAGGTCGGCCTCTTCCAGCACCTTCAGATGCTGCATGATGGTACAGCGATCCATGTCTGAAAAGGGCGGCGCAGAGCATGCCGGTGGTCTGCGCCTCGCCCTTGAGGCGATCGAGCATGGCCCGCCGGCGTGGATGGGCCAATGCCGAGAAAACCAAGACTTCTTCCCGCTCGCTTGACATGTTATTGTTTTACAACATATTGACGCCAGATGGGACGGAGACCGCGCAGGTAAGATCGGATTGAGAGCTTTTCGGGAGCAATCGAACCGAGCCGGTTGGCTGGACGTCGCCGATCGGAGTTCAGCGTTGCAACGATGCCCCCACGCAAGTTGCCCAAAAAAGGGAGATCATTGAGAATGTTGCCTAAGATAGTTTCAATTGATGAGTGGCAAGCCGCAATCGAACAACAGATTGCCAGGGAGAAAGCCCTCACCCGCGCACGCGATGACTTGAGCGCCGAGCGACGGCGCTTGCCGATGGTCAGGATCGACAAGGACTATTCGTTCGAAGGCCCCACGGGCACGTTAAGCCTTGCCGACCTCTTCGATGGTCGGCGGCAACTGATCGTCTATCACTTCATGTTCGCGCCCGGATGGAAGGCGGGCTGCGACGGCTGTTCCTGGGTCGTGGACGCGATGACCCACCCGGCGCATCTCAACGCACGCGATACGTCCATCGTGCTGATCTCGCGCGCGCCGCTCGAGAAGCTGCAGAAATATCAGGCCCGGATGCAGTGGCAGCACCCGGTCTGGTACTCGTCCATGGCGAGCGACTTCAACCACGACATGGGGGCCACGGTCGCCGACCCGGATGACCCGACCAGGACCAGCGAGCGTCATGGCGTCAGCGTTTTCCTCAGGGACGGCGACGATATCTACCGCACCTATTTCAACGGTGCGCGTGGCGTCGAGTATCTCGGCAGCATGTGGACGTATCTGGACCTGACGCCCTACGGTCGCCAGGAAACATGGGAAGTGTCTCCCGCGGGATGGCCACAGACCGAACCCTACGTTTGGAACCGGCGCCACGACGAATACGGGACCGAACCGGCCTTCTGATTTTCCCCGGCGGCGAGCATGGAATTGTCGTGCTGCCGTTCCTACGTCTTGTCTTGCCGATCGTCCGACCTCCGTCATTGCTGCGGGCCCGAACAGGGCTCGGGCGCGATGCTGAAGGAATATCGCCGGCCCTGGCTGGAGCGCTGAATGTGGGGATGGATCGCGCCTTGAAGAGGGGCGCTGTTGGGGGCCGCAATCGATGGGAAACGAGACACAAATCGGCAAGGAAGGTCCGGCGCCGAGGGGCAACAGGTTTTGGCGGCGGCGCGGCGTTCGGATTGCATCGATCGCGCTTGCTGCCTTGCTTTTCCTGCTGGTCGCGCCGCTTGCGGCTATTCTCTATCCGACGCTGAAGAGCTATCCCCGAAGCGACTTTCCGGCCGCGACCTTGCAACTGGAGCGCAACAGGCAGGACCTTGCCCATCTGCGGCGCCTGATCGAGGTCGACCGCAGCTTCTCGCCGACCGCCCAGGTCGCGTTTGCCGATGCCCTCGAAGTGATCGAACAACGGGCTGGTGATCTCGACCGCGCCGGTCTGGCGATCGCGGCTGCAAAAGCGGTCGCGCTCGCCGACAATGGGCACACCAGCGTGGTCGGCCTCGTCGGCGGCCACAGCTTCAATGCGGTTCCCATCCGGCTTGGCTGGTTTGCCGACGGCCTGTTTGTGATCGCCACGACAGGCGAGCAATCGCACCTTTTGGGCGGAGAGATCCTTGAGGTAAATGGAAGAGCGACGGAGGCCTTTGTCGATGCGCTTCGGCCCTATTTCGGCGGCCCCGCCAATCTCGCCAAGGAATTCGTCCCGAATGTCGCGATTTCGCCGGAATTGCTCCATGCCGCCGGCCTTGCCGAAAGCCCGCAGGAAACCGCCTATTTCATCCGTCGCGCGGATGGAAGCGCTGCGCAGATCGCTCTTGTCGCCACGTCCGGTGCGCCGGAACCCTTGAACGCCCATGTCTGGCCACGACGCGATTTCAGTCCCTTGTCACAGACCGGTCGCGGCGCCGGGTGGCGGCACGTGCTCGACGATGTCACGCTACCGGCCTATCTCACGCGCCCCGACGCCAATGTCTGGCACCACTATCCCTTGCCCGATCTTCTCTACATCCAGATCAACCGCATCAGAGATGCGACGCCGGAGGGCCTGTCGCAGGGGCTCGCCAAGGTGCTGGACGAAGCTGAGAAAAAACCGATACGCAATGCAGTCGTCGACCTGCGGTTCAACAATGGCGGCAATTACGAACTGACCGCCGATTTCTCGCGAAGGCTCCCGGCCATCCTGCCGCCGGAGGGACGGCTGTTTGTGCTGACCAGCGCGAACACGTTTTCGGCCGCGATCAGCACGGCGGCGCGACTGAAGTACTTCGGCGGCCCGCGCACGGTACTTGTCGGCGAGCCGATAGGAGACCGGCTGCAGTTTTGGGGCGAAGGCGGCCGCACGGTTCTGCCGAACTCGAAGATCACCATCCGTTACTCGACGGCCTATCACGACTGGGAACACGGTTGCAGCCTGTCGGAGATCAGGACCTGTTTCCTGCTGAATTACGTCTACGACGTCCCGGCAGGTCCCCTTCAGCCAGACGTCGCGCGCTCCACTAGCTTTGCCGACTATGCCGATGGCACCGACCCGGCAATGGCCGCCGTCATGAAGATACTCATGGTGGGCAATGCCGATTGAGAAGCAGCTTGTGGGGAGGCAGGGCCGCGGCCGTACGCCGCCGTGGCCGCTGACATCCGTTGGCCCGGCCATTCCCGGCGGCGAAGGATCTGCGGCGACGCTTTACATCTTCTCGCCCGGCAGTTCGCTGGCCTGCTTGACCCAATCCATGAACTGCGCCTCGTCGAGTTCGTCCGTCTCATAGATGTCGAGATAACGAACATCCGGCTGTTTTGACGTGCCGGGAGGTAAGGGGCTGAATTGCGCCCCGCGGAAGAAAGCGACCTTCACGTATTTCGTCATGCAATGAAAACTGAGGAACCAGACATCCTTTTCCACGCCATAAAAGGGAGAGTTCCACTTGACCGCTTTTTCGACGCCGGGAACGGTCTTGACGACCAGCCGGTCCAGCCGCTTGCCTAGATCGCTTTTCCACCCCGGCATCGCAGCGATGTACTGCTGCACCGGCGCATTTCCGTAGCCCTTTGCGATCTGCGGATTGCCGCCGGTTAGAAGGACGACGCCATCGGCCGATTTTGTCGGCGGCGTCTTGCGTCCGATCTTTGAGCGTGGCGCAAGGGAAGCGGCTTTCGGTGCGTTCTTTCCGACTTTCTTCTCAGACATCCCGGACCTCGACTGTTCCGTCAGTTCGTTCAGGGTCGGATCCACCGTGATGGGCGCGGAGCCCCATACCAAATGGCTAAGCACGATACATAGCCATCCAGCTATGCATCGGTCAAGAATAAACCTCCGGTGTCAGCTGCATTGCGGGCCGCAACTCGATCAGAAAGCCGCTTCGCCAAGTATTGGCCATCGGCACGGCATCCCTCCACAGCCGTAGGGTCATGGCATGCAAACGGTCCGGATCCCCTTGCGATCCCGACCTGTGCAGCAGCGGCTCTCGTGACGAGCCATCATTCGGGATCTCGAGCGTGCTCTCCACCACACCTTGACCGCCGGACAACACCCATGCCCAAACGGCTGTAGACCTGCTGAACTGAAAAGACGCTCTGCCGACACGACTGCGCGCGCTGTTGCAGCCTGCTCCGGTCGATTTGCCACGTGGGCCCAAGGCCACGGCCGCGATCCCTTGTCACCAGCAAGCGCCTCTACCCGGCATGTGCCGAACTGGCCGTCGCGGCCCGAACCGAATAGCGAAAGAGCGAAAGCACCCGCAACATAGGCACCCCAAGGTGCGTACTTGTAGGTGGCCTCTGCCCCCGATAGGCCTGCAGCCAAGCCCTGGAGTTTCCCTTTCCAGGTTGTCCGCTGCTTGAGGAAGATATCGATGAAGGCAATGGTTCTCTGCTCCAGCCCGCGGCGCGATGGAAACTCCACGACGATGGCGAAAGCGGTGGCCGATGGCCTGCTTGAGGCGGGCCACGAGGTCGAGACCGTTCACGTCGACGACGTCCTGTCGGCGCTGCTTAGAGACTGTCGCCAATGTCGTATGCCCGATGGCGAATGCGCGATCGACGACGGTTTCCGGCGGGCGTTCTTTAGCTCCTACCTTCCCGCTGACGGTTTTGTCGCCGCAAGCCCGATCTATTGGTATGGCGTCTCTGCGCAGTTGAAGGCGTTCTTCGATCGAATGTTCTGCTACGTGGCCGCGTCGCATCCACAATCGGCGTCCGTTGTCGCGCAGATGACTGGAAAACGGATCGGCCTCGTCCTCAGCTCAGAAGAGACCTACCCCACCGTTTCGTCCAGCCCGCAGCATCAGTTCCAGGAATTCAGCCGCTATACGCGTTCGACCTTCGTCGGCGTCGTTCATGGCCATGGCAACGCACGCACAGATATTTGCCGCGATCCGAGTGACCCGATCGGACGGGCACGCGTGTTCGGTCGGAACTTCTTCAGCGCTCACACCTCCGACTACCAGATCGACACGCCGCGATCAGGTCGCGTCTGGGCGTGAGCCGTCTTGCGTGCGCGCAATATCTTTCGGCTAGGCCAGGCGGACCTTCCGCCGCCTGGCCGCCTTTGCCTCGCTCGCGGCCGCATCGTATTGCTCCCTGAAGTAATCAAGCTCCGGAAAGTTCCGCTCCGCCCATCGGTCGAGGCTGATGAGCGTTTCGCTGAGAGACAGGCCGACTGAGCTCAGACTGTACTCGACATGGGGCGGGTTCGTCTGGTGATCGTGACGCTGCACCAACCCGTTGCGCTCGAGGTCCTTCAACGTCTGGGTCAGCATCTTTTGCGAAATGCCCTCGATCTTGCGCAGCAACGCGCCATTGCGCATCGGGCCCGCCGCGAGCGCCGACATGATGAGGATCGCCCATTTCGTCGATATCAGTTCGAGCGCATGCCGAGCCGAGCAGGATGCGTCGAACACGTCGGGATTGCTCGCAGGCGGGGCTCCAGCTTGCGGGGGCAGTTTCATCATCACCTCAAGGACATGCCGTTGCGGCCGCCGCTCTTCACGCCTCACAGGTAGTGCGCGTGATCGCGCCCCACAAGTTGCGAGTAGCACAGCCGAAGGCATGAGGGCGCGCCGGGCTACGCCCAGGGCGCACCGGCCGCCCATTCCGCTCGGATGGCCTCAATAAAAAGGCGGACCTTTGGAGAAACGTGCTTTCGTGTCGGATAGACGACGCAAACAGGCGGCTCGTCGCGTTCGAATTCTTCGAGCAGGGGGACAAGCCTGCCTTCCCTGATGTCGCGGCCCACCAGGAAGGCGCCGAGTTGCGCAAGGCCCGTTCCGGCGAGGCAAGCGTCGCGAATGGCCTCGGTGTTTCCGAGACGCAAGTTTCCCTGAACACCGACGTCCCGGTCTCCGCCGCCGACCCTGTAATGCCACGGTACCGGTCCGCCTGCGTGCTTGAACCCGATCCTGTCGTGGCGCGTCAGTTCGTCGATGGTGCGCGGCGTTCCGCGCCGCTTTAAATACTCCGGCGCAGCGCAGGTTATGAGCCGATGAGAGGCCAGGACCCGCCGCACGAGGCGACTGTCGGTGGGCCCGCCGATACGAACGGCAACGTCGATTCCGTCGCCGACGATGTCGCGATACTCATCCGAAAACGAAACCTCCGCTTCCACCTCGGGCCAACGGTTCAGGAAGCGCTGGAGAAAGGGCAGAATGTGCAGCCTACCGAGGGCGATCGGCACATCGATGCGAAGGCGCCCTCTTGGGGCCTGGTGCCGTTGTGCCAAGGCGAACTCCGCGTCGTCCACTTCTGACAGGATCCTGATCGCATGCTCGTAGAAGAGCTGGCCCTCCTCGGTGAGGCTGACGCTACGCGTTGTTCTATGGATCAGCCGCGTTGCCATATTGTCTTCAAGACGTGCGACACATTTCCCGACCGCGGAACGGGAGAGGCCGAGCCGTTCCGCCGCCAGGGTGAAGCTCTGGTCATCGGCGACACGAACAAAGGCGCGCACATCGCCGAGATGGTCCAGCATCGCAAGATCCTATTGGGGACGATTCGTCCCTTTTGTTTCCATAAGGCCGAAGTTTATCTGAATATCGGAAACAGTAAAGAATGCCTCGCAACGTCCCGGCAACGGGACATGAAGGATTGGCTGGGCGCCACAACGTGCCTCGCCCCAGAATGAAAGAGGCAATTAGATGAAACTCCAGGAAGAAACCGACGGACTCCAAAGGAAGGGAGGCCCTGACCGGGAGAATTGGCTACCGGTCTATGCCGCCGGCCTGTCGACCTTTTGCGTCGTGACGACGGAGATGCTGCCCGTTGGGTTAATGACGCCGATCGCAGACGACCTTCAAACGTCGATGGGGACCGCCGGTTTGACGCTCTCGCTGCCGGCGTTGCTTGCCGCGCTCTTTGCGCCCACCGTGGTACTCTTGGCCGGCAGGATCGACAGAAGGCGCATCCTGACCACCCTTCTCTTGCTGCTGGTTGTTGCAAACATCATTTCGGCGCTGGCCAGTACGATCGGTTTGCTCCTGGCGGCGCGTATCATTGTCGGCCTTTGCATGGGCGGCATCTGGGCCGTTGCCGGAGGCCTTGCGCTACGGCTGGTTCCGGGCCGATCGATCGGTGTCGCAACGGCGATCATTTTCGGCGGCGTTGCAGCAGCGTCGGTTCTTGGCGTTCCGGTCGGAGCCATGATCGGTGACGCGGCGGGCTGGCGCTTCGCGTTTGCCGCGATGGCGGTCTTTTGTGCGATCGTGCTTGTGGTCAATCTCTGTGCGTTGCCTGCGCTGCCCGTCCACCAGTCCGTCCGGCTCAGCCAGTTTGGCCATCAGCTCTTGAACCGCCGGATCCAGCTTGGTTTGGCGATCACGTTCCTGTTCGTTGCGGGGCATTTCATGGCCTACACCTTCATACGTCCGCTTCTGGAATTTGTTTCGGGCATCGGCACACAATGGGTCGGGCTCATGCTGTTTGCCTATGGAGCCGCTGGTATTGGCGGAAACTTTGTTGCTGGCCCTGTCGCCGCCAGGCGTACCGGCGCGACCTTGCTGTGCATTGCCGGTGCCCTTGCTGCTGTCCTCTTCGGCTTTGCTCTCTTCGGAAACTCCGCTCTTGGCGGTGCGGTCGTCCTCATCTTGTGGGGCATCGCCTATGGCGGCGTCTCGGTCTCATTGCAAACCTGGATGATGAAGTCGGCACCCTCCGACATCGAAGTCGCAACGGCGCTGTTCGTCGCAATCTTCAATATCGCCATTGCCGCCGGATCCTTTGCCGGCGGTCGCATTGTCGATCAGTTCGATCTCGGCACCAACCTGCTCGTAGCGGGCATCCTGCCGTCCCTCGGAATTCTGCTCGGATTGAAAGCCCAACGTGCGGCCACTGGCAAGGCTGACTGATCATCGGACATATATCGAGCGGATCGCACTCACCATCTGTGCACAACCGGATGGACCGGGACGGCTTTCGTCCCGGCTCCGGCGGATCAGAAACAATCGCTTGAGGAAATTCCTACTCCGGCCGGGGGGAGAGAGAAGCAAAATCATTCCGCAATACTACATAAAATACATAGACTATATGTGTATGAGCCCAGGATTCTCACGCATGATGCTGGCAACAACACGTGCGCCGGACCCGTTCCGCCCACAACGAATGACAACGCTGGCCAGCCCAGATTTCGACGGAGGATCTCATGTCCAGTTCCATTTTCGGCCAGGCCTATCGCCGCCGCAGCGTGCTGAAATCGCTCGCGGCTGCCGGCGCCCTGCCCTTCATCGCGCCACTTGCCTCCTCGACGGCCCTTGCGTCCGGCAACAAATATGCCGGCCGCACGGTCAATCTCCTGATCATCCAGCCGCATGTCGTCACGGGCAAGAAAATTGCCGAAGATTTCGAAAGACTGACCGGAGCCAAGGTCAACGTCACGGCGGTGCCCTACGACCAGGTCAGCGTCAAGGCGACGCTGGACGTGCAGTCGGGCGCCAACCAGTTCGACGTCATCGACTATTTCTATACCTACAAGGGTCAGCTCGCCGAAGATGGCGTGATCGAGGACGTGACCGATCTCATCGAGCGTGACAAGGCCGAGATCCAGCCGGAAGACTTCATCCAGACGATCTACGACCAGTACACGCTGCATGACGGCCGTCGCTATGGCCTGCCCTATGACGGCGACAGCCATCTGTTGTTCTATAACCGCGAGCTGTTTGATCGCTACGGCCTGAAGGCGCCGGCAACCTGGGACGAATACAACGAGAACGCCAGGGTGATCACCGAGGCGGAAAAGAAGAACGGCATCTATGGTGCTGCGGTTCTGGGCGCGAAGATCCCGGTCATCATTCTTTCCACCTATGCCAACCGGCTCACCGGCTTCGGCGGCAACTTCTTGAAGGCGGACGGCACCTCGGCGCTCGACAGCACCGAGGCCGTCGAAGCCCTGAAGTCGCTGCTTGCGTCGGCTCCCCATGCGCTGCCGACCCCACTTGAAACCCGCTTCGAAGAAGGGCTGCCCGCGTTTCTCAACGGCAAGGCTGCACAGATCGACTTCTGGACCGATCTCGGCGGCTATGCACAGGACCCCAAGGGCTCGAAGATCGTCGACAAGTGGGGGGTGACGCGCATTCCCGTCGGCGGCAGCAACAAAACACCCCGCCTCGCCTTCAATGCCGGCTTCGGTTTTGCGATCACCAGCGGATCGAAAAACAAGGACGTCGCCTGGGACCTGATCAAGCTTGCGACCGGCAAGGACTACCACCAGGAGCTTCTGGCGCTCACCGGCTCGGGCATCGACCCGGACCGCCAGTCTGGCTTGAAATCTAAGATTTTCAGAGACTTCCAGCCGTTGGTGCAACCGCTGCTCGATGATGGCGCATTGGAAAACAGCCTTGCCTGGCCGACCGCCGTCTATGCGCCAAAACTCGAAAATGCGCTGACCGACGAACTGGCCCTGGCGCTCGCCGGCACCAAAAGCGCGGAACAGGCGATCGCCGATGCCCACCAGGCCTGGACCGAAATCATCGAGACCAACGGCTGATTGCTTGCGGGGTGGCGCTTCCTCCCGGCGCCGCCCCGCCACTTTTTTTGAAACGAGGCAAAAGACCATGAGCGCAAGATCCTTGCCGAAACGCAGGCTCGGCCGAACCGATTTCGACATCACGCCCGTTGGCTTCGGCGCCTGGGCCATCGGTGGCCCCGATTGGGGCTGGGGATGGGGAAGTCAGGACGATACCCGGTCGATCGCCGCCATCCGTCATGCGGTCGAGCGCGGCATCAACTGGATCGACACGGCGCCCGTCTATGGCCTCGGCCATTCCGAACAGATCGTGCGCGAGGCGCTTTCGACCATCCCACGCTCCCAACGTCCGTTGATCTTCACCAAGGCCGGGCTGATCTGGGACCCGGACAACCGCAACGCCCTTCCCGCCCGCATCGGCAATGCCCAATCCATTCGCCGCGAGCTGGAGGCTTCCCTGAAGCGGCTCGGCGTTGATGTCATCGACGTCTACCAGGTGCACTGGCCTGCCAATGACGGCACGCCGGTCGAGGAATACTGGGCGACTTTTGCGGAGTTGAAGAAAGAGGGTAAGGTACGGGCCATCGGGCTTTCGAACCACGATCGGGCGCTTCTGGAGCGCGCGGCAACGGTGGCGCCCGTCGATGTGGTGCAACCGCCCTTTTCGGCAATCAAGCGCCAGTTCGCCAGAGCAGACCTGCCGTGGGTGCAGGCGCATGGCAGCGGCGTCATCGCCTACAGCCCACTGCAATCAGGCCTGCTCACCGGCGCCTTTACGCCGGCGCGCGCCCGGGCCCTTCCGCACGACGATTGGCGATCGCGCGACGAGGAATTTTCGGGCGAAGCGCTTCACCGCAACCTGGCCTTTGCCGAAGGCTTGAGGCCGATTGCCGCGCGACACGAAACGACCGTCGCTGCGATCGCTGCGGCCTGGGCGATTTCCTGGCCCGGCGTCACCGGTGCCATCATCGGCGCGCGCGAACCGCTGCAGATCGACGGTTGGATCGATGCCGCAACCCTTGCGCTCACGCCCAGCGACCTCGACGATATCGAGGACATGTTGCTGGCCACCCGGGCCGGCAGCGGGCCGACACGCCCGGATCTGGCCGAGGCCGCATGACCACCTTTGCCGTCGAGGTGCTGGAACCCGCCGGCGCGGCGGGTGTTGCCGGGCGCGGCCACGCCTTTTGGGCGCGTCTCGCACGGTTGGCCTGGATCGCACCGGTCCTCGTCGCGCTGATCGTCACGACGCTCTACCCGACTGTCTTTCTGCTGGCGCTTGCCTTCAGCAAGAGCACGCTTGGAAAGCCGTTCGGCGGCTTCGTCGGCATCAAGCACTTCGCAACGGCGCTTCAGGATCCGATCTTCCTCGCGGCCATCGGCAGAAGCGTCGCCTATGCACTTGCCACCTCGCTGGTGCAGCTTGCGCTCGGCTTCCTGATCGCGCTGCTTTTCACTTCCCTGTTGAAGGCCGGCCGCTTTTTGATGAGCCTCGTTCTGCTGCCACTGATGACCCCGCCGGTCATGGTCGGCATCGCTTGGAAGCTGATCTTCGCGCCGGCAGGCGGGCTCCTGAACGGTACCCTGATCACCTATGGCTTTATCTCCGAGCCGATTTCCTTTCTTGGTCACCCGACGCTCGCCTGGCTGGCGATCGGCGCCGCCGACCTCTGGCAATGGACGCCATTCATCGTCATTCTCTGCTTTGCGGCTCTTTCCACGGTACCCGACAGCGTTCACGAGGCAGCGCTGGTGGACGGGGCCAATGGCTGGCAGCGCTTCTGGCACATCACACTTCCGCTGGTCGCAGCACCGCTTTCGTCGATCTATCTGCTGAAGCTCATTTTGTCGTTCAAGCTCTTCGACCTCATCTACATCCTGACCTTCGGCGGACCGGGCTTTGCGACGACATCGGCCGGCTTTGCCATCTATCGGCGGGCGATCGAACAGTTCGACGTCGGCCGCGCCGCGGCCGAAACGATGATCTATGC
This sequence comes from Ensifer sp. EB106-05-01-XG146, assembly GCF_058791875.1. Taxonomy (NCBI): domain Bacteria; kingdom Pseudomonadati; phylum Pseudomonadota; class Alphaproteobacteria; order Hyphomicrobiales; family Rhizobiaceae; genus Ensifer; species Ensifer sp. EB106-05-01-XG146. Next base: position 754,711 of record NZ_JBYTDX010000003.1, on the reverse strand, counting down.
GCTTGTCATCGGGCTTGTGACCTTGCCCGTCGTACGGCTGCACCAGCACTTCGAAAGGCGAGAGCTGTGAGACCTGCCGCGCGACATCTGTGGCTCGGCCTTGCGACAGCGCCGGTCGTCAGCTACTTTGCCTTGCCTTTCCTCTATCTCATCGCGGTTTCCTTCAAGACGAAGGACGACGTGCTCAACGGACGCTTCTGGCCGACGATACCGACGCTCGCCAACTGGCCGGCGGCCTTCGACGCGGCCAACATCCTCGGTTTCATCCTGAATTCCGTGATCGTGTCGCTGGTTTCGGGCCTCGTCACCATCGCGCTGGCGCTGCCGTCGGCCTATGCCGTCCTGCGGCTGAAGATCGGTGGCAAATGGCTGTCGGACGTAACGCTGTCGAGCTACATGGCGCCGCCGATCGTAGCGCTGATCCCGCTGTTTTTTCTGCTGAAGACAACCGGACTGCTCGATACGCGCGCCGGCCTGATTCTCGTTTATGGTTTCGCCAACGTGCCGGTCGCCTTCTGGCTGCTGATGCCGTTCCTGCGCCGGATGCCGATCGAGATCGAACAGGCAGCGGCGATGGACGGCGCCGGTCCATTTCGCACGCTGCTGCAGATCGTCGTGCCGATCATCGCGCCCGGCATCGTCGCGACCTTCATCATCGTCACGGTCTTGTCCTACAACGAGTTCCTGTTTGCTTCCGCCTTCACCTTCTCCGACGCCACGCGGACCTTGCCGGTGGGCATCTCGCTCTTCCAGGGCGACCGTCTGGTGAATTTCGGCCAGATGGCAGCCGCCTCCCTGGCAGGCATCGCGCCCGTCTATCTGGTCGCGCTGTTCATGCAACGCTACCTCGTGAGCGGGCTTGCCCAAGGCGGGGTGAAATAAGGATCGCCAACCGCAAGCTATCGCGCAATAGGAGAGTTGAACGCTTGTTGCGCCGCAGCTTTTGGTTTCTTGTCGGTCCATTGAGGCGGCGCGCCGTATTTGGCTGCTATCGCGCCGACGAGGCCCGGTGCCCGACCGAAGGTATCGCATGCGGCATATTTGGGTTTGCCACCCAACCAGGACTGCGTGCGTTGCCGGGTCGGCAGCGAGATATTCAATGCCTTCGGCTCCTTGCCGGAAATCAGCACCTGCGAAAACGCGTCGGCGAATTTCGTCGAAAAGCTATAGGCGTCGCCAACTTCCGAAACACGGGGCTTGTCGAGGATCGAATTTGCACCACGCGCCCAAAGCATGGCGGCACTTTGCAGACCGCTGGCATCGACCGCTTCGGCCTCTACAGCCAAGCCTCCCAGGCCGACAGGCAATCGCGGCACGCTGACGGGCAGGACGAACCCCGTACCAATGGTGATGGCCGTGGAAACCCCTGCGAGCGCCTTGTCTGTCGGGACAATATCGGCGATCACGGAGCGAACCGTCAGATCAGCAGGCTGATTGGCAGGAACCATCTGGTACCTGTCGCTGAGCGCGACGCAGAGCGCCCGATCGAGAGCGTTCGAAACCAAATCGCGATCGGCATCGGACTTGATCTTGGAGGCGGCTGCAAAGGAAAACGTCGTTGGTGCGATGCGGACGGTTTTTACGTCGACCAGACGTTGTCCATCAACGTAGAGGCGTTTCTTGGCCACCATGCCTTTCGACGGACCGAGCTTGCCATAGGAGGTCAAAGTCCCCGCCTCCTTCAATGGAACCGATTGGCATCCGACCAGGGTTGCCGAGAGTAGCCCTGCCAGCGCCACCGCGCCGGCCGGGACGAGCGATGAAGAAACCCAGGCAAGCGATTGAATAAAATATTCTTTTAGCACGTTTAATGATCTCCGTTGACATGCAACGGCGACCTTGGGGATGGACAATTGCTACAGAATTACAAGCAGGTTAGAGCTGACACCGAAGGGATGGTGTCTCGAAAACCCTTCAAGCATGGGCGCGGCGGTGACCGCGACCTAAATCCACGCCTCTCGCGGTCAGAGGTGGACGACCACCTTGGTTCCGCTCGCTGAACTCGTGAGACTGACACGCCCCCCGTGGTTTGAAGCCACCTGTTTTACAAGGCTCAAACCAAGACCCGCGCCCGTGTCCTTGGGAGAAACCCTGTAAAAGGGTTCAAAGACGAGTTCCTGATGCTCGGCAGGTATGCCCGGTCCTTCGTCGGAAACTTCCACGCGCCCATCGCTTGAGACCAAGACGGCAATCATGCCCGAATTGCCACCGTGATCGATCGCATTTCGGACGAGGTTTGTGACCGCGCGCAACACGGCAGGTGGGTTGCCCTTTCGCGCAAGCGTCTCCACGTCACTGTGGAAAGACACCTGATAGCCAGCCCCTATCGCCAACGGAGCGAGATCGGCAACCGCCGATCGCGCGATGTCAACCAGATCCATCGGCTCGTCCAGAACGAGCGCCTGGTCGTTGCGCTCGAAGTCCAGAAGCTGCTCTGCCGCTTCTGCGAGCCGGGCGACATCATCCATCAGGCGCGTTCTCTCCCGGCCATCAGGCATGCCATCGATGCGCGTCTGCATGATCGCAATGGGGGTTCGCAGTTCGTGGGCCGCATCGATCAGGAAGCGCCGCCGCTTTCTGGACTCGTCCTCGAGGCGCTCAAGTGCGCCGTTGAATGCGATCAGAACCGGGGCGACTTCGTTCGGGATTCCTGCGAGCGGAAGGCGCGTCCCGTGGCGGCGCGGATCGATCCGCGATGCTTCGTCGGCAACCTCGCTCACCGTCGCGAGAGCACGCCCGACGATGTGAGGAACGGCAAGAAAAATCGCCGGGAGGGCACTGGCGATCAAAGACAGGTAGATTGGATAGGCCTTCGCCAAGAGAGCCAGGGCACCCCAACCCTTGTCCGCCACGCCGCCAAACAGAATCCGGACTTCGCCAGCCGGCGTCTTCGCGTTTTCGATCGTCGCAATCTCGCCAGTGGTTGCGGCCCCCCTGATATCCGCTTCGTCGAACAGGTGGATTACCGAGGGCAGCGCGGCATAGGCGGGCGGAACGGATCCATAGGACGCGAAGGCACCGCTGGTGGTGGCGACTACGAACCACAATGCGCTGTTTTGCGCCTTGAGCGTCGTCAGGTCATGGGTCTCGGAAAGCTGCAGTTGACCATCGCTTCCGCGGCCTACGGCACGGGACACGACCGAGACGACCGTCCCCTCCATGGCCGTGTTCGGCGACATGATCGTGGTTGCCCAGATGCAGAGCCCGATGATCACCGAGGCAACGACGGCGATGATGACGAGGCTCAATTGCCAGCTGAGCCGCCACCAGAGCGACGGATTGCGTCCTGTCGTCTGACCCATCACTCTTCCTTCAGGAGGTAACCGACCCCACGGATGTTGTGAATCGAAACTCCGGCCCCAGCATCCGCCAGGCGCTTGCGCAGCCTTGAAATGTGGGCGTCGATCGCGTTCGACTGGATCTCTTCTTCGTAGTTGTAGACCGCTGCTTCGAGGGTCGAGCGGAGAACGGTTTTGTCCCGGCGCCTCGCAAGGGCCTGGAGCACAAAGAGTTCGCGCCTTGGGACGTCAAGCTTCACGTCATCGACGGTCACGGTGAGGTTCAGCGGATCGAGCGCCATTCGTCCCACCTTGATCTGAAGCTCAGCAAGCGCAGCCGGACGGCGCAACACGGCGCGCAGGCGCGCCATCAGTTCTTCGACGAGAAAGGGTTTGCCGAGATAGTCGTCCGCCCCGGTGTCGAGACCTTCAACCCGTTCCATCGGCTCGTTGCGTGCCGTCAGGACGATGATCGGCGCGTCTTGGCCAATGCGGCGCAATTGCGGGATGAAGCTCAGCCCTTCACCGTCGGGCAGGCGGCGGTCGAGAAGAATAGCGCCGTAGTCATTCTGACGCGCAAGTTCGGCTGCATCGGCGAGATGGGTCGTATGGTCGATGACGATGCCATATTTGCTGAGCGCCACAGCCAGTGCCGCCGCCAGCTCCCTCTCATCTTCGATCAGTAGTATCCGCATCGGCACCCCATGGCTTCGACCTTTCGAATCTGCCGCAAGAATTACAGCAGCATTACGGAAACCACGGGGCAGTCGAACGTAACACTGCTGCAATCGTTCAGAGCTAGCACACGCATCGAGCCGACCTCGCTCGTATCAGCAGTGATAGGCGCGGCCTTCAACGAATCGGAAAGGCAGGGAGCATGACGACGTCACAAGTGGAGTGCCCTCCCGGGTCGGGATTGAAAACTGTTAGTTCGCGCCATGAGCATAGGGCCGCTCGATGACCCGCGGGCCCCTGCTGCGCTTCCTCATACGCTCGATCCTGTCGGCACTTTTCCTCGCAGCCTTCCTGGCTGGCCCGGCGATCATTCTGATCCTGACGTCCGATCGAATTGCGATGTAGCGCGCCAACGGATCAGATCCCCGACGTGGCGATCTGGTCGATCCAGCCAGTCAAAACGTCGCCGCGCGGATTGACGGCGGACAACAATGTTCGAACTGCTTCGGGCCCATTCACGACCCTTGGTTGCCATCTTCGCCGGATGTGGGTGCCGGGGTGTTCTTCGCTTCCATCGCCGCTTCGATCTGCCTGATGACCTTGACGGCCTCCTGGAGGATTGCCCGCATCTCATCGTCATAGAGATATACCGGCATGCCGCCGGCGCGGATGATGTCCATCGTTTCGGCAGACTCGCTGAGGCGATTGGGCTGCCCGAGCAGCTCCCAACCTTCCTTGATCGCGACATAGGCCCGGGAGACAAGACGGAGCTTTTCGCCCTCCGTCAGCATGTGAACGTCGCGCGCGGCGCGGGTCAGTTCGGCGATGACGTCTTTCGTGCTTTTCATGGGACACCTTGGCTATGCAAGTACCGCGGTGCAACCGACCAATCCATTCATGGTAACTAATGTATAGATTGAGGAAAACAAGAGCCAACACCTTCACGTAAGGGCAAGCCGAGGCCCTGAAATCCATGCACCTCGCGGAAATTCACCACCGAGGACGCACGTCGGATGGCATCAACCGCTTCTTAATCCTTTGTTGACCATAATCTCCGTCGAAGAGCCGAGCCGCCGGCCGTTGCCGCCGGTGGATTGTACCTCGATTGAATCGGAAGCCGCTGTGTCTGAGTATCCTGTAACTGCGTATCCAGAGCCTGCCTCGCCTGCCATCGTCAGAGGCGTGAAGCGTATTGCCCGGTGGGCCGCTCGAGCGGCCGCCATCACCGCCCTTGCAGCATCCGCCATGACTTTCACCAGCACGGCGTCGTCGGCGGAAGTCCGGTCGCTGAAACTGTTCTTCACGCACACCGGTGAACGCGCGACGATCACCTTCAAGCGGGACGGCAAATACGACCAGAAGGGGCTCGCGCAGATCAACCGTTTCCTGCGCGACTGGCGCAGGAACGAGCCCGCCCGTATGGACCCGCGTCTTCTCGATCTTGTCTGGGAGGTCTATCAGCGCGCCGGTGGGAAGGACTATATCAACGTCGTCTCGGCTTACCGCTCACCCGCCACCAACAGCATGCTGCGCGGCCGCTCCCGCAGCACCGGGGTCGCCAAGAACAGCCAGCACATGCTGGGAAAGGCGATGGACTTCTATATTCCGGGCGTGAAGCTCACCCGGCTGCGGGAAGTCGCCATGCAGATGCAGGTCGGCGGCGTGGGATACTACCCGACGTCAGGATCTCCCTTCGTACATCTCGACGTCGGAAACGTACGGGCGTGGCCGCGCATGTCGCGCCAGGAACTCGCGCGTATATTCCCCAAGGGGCAGACACTCCACCTTCCGGCAAGCGGCGGGGCTTTGCCGGGGTATGACCAGGCGATGGCCGACTACAAGCGACGGGTCAAGGCCACCTCGATCGTCGCTGCAAACAGCGCCGGCCCAGCCAAACTGAAGGGCGGAGAACCGGCCGGCAACACGCTGTTGACCGCGATGCTTCCCACGCGCAAGAGCCGCGGTGAAGAAGCCCTCGAGCTTCAGACCATGCGGAAGGAAGCAGCCGAAAAGTCGCCGTTCTTCGACCTTGCGGCGATCACCGTGCCGCTGCCGACGCTGCGCGCCACGGCTACCGCCGCGACCGTGACGCCCGTCCCCACGCCCGAGCGGGCGCTACCCACAAACGTCTCGGCTTTCATTCCCTCCTCGTCGTTCAAGGTTGCGCTTGGCGTGGGCATGATGCGCCATCCAGCTGCAGGCGAAAGCAGCCTCACCGGCCCGTCGCCTACAAATGCCGAGTGGACAATTCGCGACGCCGCACTCTTCAAGTGGGCGCTTGCGCCGGCCAAGGAGCTTGAGCGTCTGGCACTTCCGGCGAACCTGGAGCTCTCGGTGGCAAGCGCCGACGATACACCGCGCGTTCTAAAGCGGGCGTCCCAGGCCGGTAAGGAAAACAAAAGCTTCAACAAAGAGCGCTTCTGGTCGGACGGTTGATGCGGCAAGCACCTGTCAGCATCTCGGCTTAAGGTTCGACCGGCCGGTCCGGCGTGCCACCAAGGCCGGCGTCACAGCGGCAGACGGCCCGATGATCACGCCAAGCTTTTCGGCCGAAGGAGCGGCGACCCCGCACACCTTTTGCCACGCCTTGTAACGCGGCCGCTCGGGAAAGTTCGCCCGAGCGGCCCGGTTTTCTCAGCGACCGCGGCCGCCGCCACCACCACCACGTCCGCCACCGCCGCCGCGGAAAGCAGCTCCACCGCCGCGACCACCACCTCCGTGGAAGCCGCCGCGGTTGCCACCCTGGAAGCCGCCGCCGCTGTAGCCGCCGCGACCACGGTCAAAGCTCTGGAAGTTCCGGCCGGACTCTTGGTAAAGCCGCCCATAATTGCGGCTCAGTTCGTTCTGGTTGCCGAATTGCCGTCCGGCACGGTCGAAGGACAGATGATCCGGCGCCCGTTGGCGAACCTGCTGGTTGCGGCGCGGTGCGGGCCTCGTTTCAGCACGGTTCTGGATACGCTGCGTGGCTTGGGGCCGGTTGGATGCCGCGCCTTGGGCGGCATTGCGCAGGTTCTCCCCGTCCGGCCTCTGAACCGGTTGCCAGCCATCCGGCGTATGCTTCTGCCATTGGCCGTCCTGACGGCGATAGACGCTGCCATCGCGGCCGGCATAAACGTCACCGCCCTTGCTGCCGGCGATAAAGCCCTTGTCGCCTTCCGAGTTGCGCCAGCGCAGGCCGCCGGCACTCCCGGTTGATCCGCCGCTGATGCGCGCGAACTCTCCGCCGTGCTTGACGGCTACACTGCCCCAGGAGCCGTAAACATTCTGCCCGCCCCGCGCGACCATCGCGTTGCCCGTGCGTGGATTGTAGGCAGAAATGAAACCGCGCTCGCCACCGGGACCCGCCACCGCGCCGCCGCGGAACCGTGTCCCCGTGACGGGGTTATAGGCTGCGCCGAAGACCAGGCCCCTTTCCGGGCCATAGGCGTAGCCATAGCGCCCGAAAGTGCCATAGGCCGGGTTGTACGAGGCGCCGAACCCGTAGCTGATCGGCGGCGGATAATAGGGCCAATCGTCGTCGTAATAGTCCCAATAGGGCGGATAATACCATCCCGAGCCCCAGACGACTGTATCCCAGGCAAGGTAGGTATAGAGATAGCCGAGCGTATAGCCGTACCAGATGGCATCCGGTTCCGTATCGTAGATGCGGACATAGGTCGCGTTATAGACCGGAGACGACGATGGGATCGTGTAGATCTCATCGGCAACGGCGCGCGCAACGGCGAAGGGCCCGGTCGGCGTATCGCCGACGAACCAGATGCCGTCCTTCAAGACGAAATACTTGTCCGCGACCTTGATGACCTGCTCGTTGGCATTGACGGCATAGAACATGGACGTGCCTTCGATCGGCTCGAACTTCGGCTCGCCATTGTAGTGGACGTCCACCTTCAGCGATCCATCCGTCGAAACCCGCGCGAGCTTCGGAATGCTCGCCCGCAGACGCGCCATTGCGCTTTCGGACGTGCCGGGGATCGACGCGCGCACAGCCGAGTAGGAGGCGTCGTCGGGCAGGTTTACGAAATCATCGGGCAGGTCAGGCGTGGCAAAGGTCCAGGGACCTTCGAGTGACGTTGAAGAAAACCACCGTCCGGAAACAAGTGTGTACCACGTCTTGCTGGCCCGATGGAAAAACACCGAACTGCTCGTATTGGAAATCCAATCCAGCCCGGTGCCCGCGATCGGTTCGAGGGCCGGTTTTCCTTCAAAGATCAGAAGCTCCGCCGGCTTCTCCGAATAGAAAACTTTCGGAACCTGGTTATCGCTGAAGGGCGTGGGCGGAAGAGAGGCCTTTACCCCTTTCCAGTTGTCGATTTCCGGTAGCTTGGAAAAGACGTCCGGCACCGATGCCGCTTCAACCCAACCGCTCTCCAAGGTCTTTGTTGTCAGCCAGTTCTTTTCGCTCCGCAGATAGTAGTCTGCCGCCTGATCCACCTTGAAGAGGTCCCAATTCGTATTGACCACGAAGGAGAGGCCCTCAACGCCCTTGACCGGAGCCGTCACCGGCTTGCCGTCCGTCTGCACCAGGATGGCCGGCGTCTCACTGACAAAGATCGGCGGCGGATCGGCCTTGATATCGGGGATATCGGCGAGGCGTTGGAAGTCCGCAAGGCTTGCCGCCAGGCGTTGCTGCGACACGACGATCGGATCGGTCGGGACAAGCTTGCCGATGTCGAGCGCGAGGTCAGCGAGCTGCTGTCGGTCCAGTGCGGAGAAATCGAGCTGCGTGGTGCGAACATCCGTCAGCGTAACATTCTCCGTCGCCTCGTCGGCCACAGTCTTGGCCGAAAGCCCGATGATCCCATAGATCGGCTTGGCGTCGGCGGACGGTTTGAGCTCGGTCGCGACAAGGGCTTCGAGCTCCTTGAAATCCTTCCAGGACGTGATCTGCGGCTGGAAGAGCGTGATCGTCGCGCCTTTTTCGGTGTTGAACATCCTTGGCCAGGCCGGCGCGGTGGCATCGGACTGGTTGAGATACTTGCCGGCAACAAAGCCATTTGCCCCGGCATAACTCACGGCACACCAGGAGGCTTCTGCGTCGCATTCCTTGATGTCGACTTCCTCGCCCTGGGGGATCACGCGCATGGCGTCAAATCCGGTTCCCGGGCCCACCCTGAAGTTCACATTTGCAGTCAAGATGGCGGGATCTGCAAAGGCTGAAGTTGAGAAGAACGAAGCGATCGTCAGGTACGCAAGAAGTCTACGCATGATCACATTCCCTTCCTGGGGTGTCTAAGCTGTTCGAAGTCCCTGCATGCTGGAGTGCGACTGAAAAAAAACGGACCGCCACGACAAAGTCGCCCGCGTTCGCAGCCGGTTAAAGTTGTTCAATTTCAGGATCATTGCACATTCGGTGATAGGTGCAACTGCGCAGCACGAAATCCTGGCGCGCACCGGCGCGCCTCGCGATCGTGAGGACTCTTCCGCCAAGCTGCGCTGAGCGTCAGCCGAGGTCGCCTGCCTGTTCGAGAACATCATGCGCGCGCTCGATGATCGGCGCATCCACCATGGTCCCGTTCAGCACGAAGGCGCCACGGCCGTCTGCCTGCGCCGTCTTCGCTGCGTCGATCACGGACTTTGCCCAGGCGATCCGTTCTGGGCTCGGGGAGTAAGACGCATTCAGCACCGGGACCACGGACGGGTGGACACAGCTCGCGCCATCAAACCCGTGGGCCTTCGCCTCACGAGCGGCTGCCTTCAAGGCATCCAGTCGCCTATAGTCCGCAACCGTCAAAAGCATGCCGAAGGACAGCTTGCCTTCCGCCTTGGCGGCAAGGTGGACCATCAGTTTCGGAAGTCGCAATACGTCTGGCAGCGGTTCTGCGCCCATGCTGGTCGCGATGTCTTCGCCGCCAGCGGCAAGGCCGACCACGCGGCTGACGCGGGCAATCGCGCGCGCATCGAGAACTGCCCCGGCATCTTCGAGGAGTGGCACGAAGGCGACCGGCGGCCTGCCGATCTGCCGCTCAACTGGTGCGAGATGCGCTGCAATATCCACTAGCTCCTGCGGCGACCGGGTTTTCGCGACATAGAGACCGAACGCGCCGGCACGGCAGGCGGCCTCTGCATCCGCCATCCGCAGATCCGGCGCCGAATTGACGCGGACAAAGACGGTCGCACCACCGCGTGCCACCTGCGCCACGGCGTCCTTCAACCCATCCCTTGCGGCCTGTTTCTGATCCGGGGCGACTGAATCTTCCAGGTCGAGGATGATCGCATCCGCTCCGCGTTCGTGCGCCTTGGCGATGAATTTTGCGGACGAGGCCGGGACGTAGAGTAGGGAGCGAAGCCTCATGCGGCTTTACCCTGGAGTATCGTCTCGATCGCGCCGCGATCCAGTCCCGCTTCGGCCAGAACTTCCGCCGTGTGTTCCCCAAGCGCTGGTGCCGGCCGCCGCCAGACGCCCGGCGTCTGGGAAAGCCGCGGCACGATGTTGTGCATCGGCAGGCTGCCGAACTCGTCATCCTCCACATCGACGATGATTTCGCGCTCGGCGAAATGCGGGTCCGACGCGGCATCTGCGATGTTGTAGATCGGCCCGACCGTCGCGCCGGCGTCACGCATGATCTTCAGCGCCTCGTCATGGTCGTGCCGGGCAAACCAGCCGCCAACGGCCTCGTCGACCAGATCGCGATTTTTGACGCGTTCAGAATTGGTGGCAAAGCGCGGGTCCTGGTTCATGTCGGCACGGCCGATGATCTCGAAGATCCTCCGTGCGACCTGCGGCGTCGATCCCGACAGCGCCACGTACTTTCCGTCGCGGCAGCGGTAGACATTGCGCGGGGCGGCCGTATTGGAGGCGCTGCCCACGCGCTCCTTGATCTTGCCGGTCGTCTGATAGATCGCCGCTTCTGGCCCGAGCACCGAGAACATCGGTTCCAGCAGCGACAGGTCGATGACCTGTCCTTTTGCGTAGCCGCGATCGCGCGCAAGCAACGCTGTCACGGTGGCCGAGCTGCCATAGACACCGGCGATCATGTCGGCAAGCGCCAGCGGCGGCAGCACGGGCTCGCGATCGGGAAAGCCGGTTCTGTAGGCAAAACCGCTCATGCCTTCGATGATGGTGCCAAAGCCCGGGAACTGCGCGTAAGGCCCCGTCTGGCCGAAACCGGAAATGCGCACGATGATCAGGTTGGGATTGCGGGCGTGCAGCGTTTCCGGCGAAAGCCCCATGCGCTCCAGCGTTCCCGGCCGGAAATTCTCGATGAAGACATCGGCCGTAGCGATCAGTGCCCAGAGCGCCGTCATCGCCGCCTCTTGCCTGAGGTTCAGAACGACGGAGCGCTTGTTGCGGCTATAGGTCTTCCAATAGAGCGAGTGGCCATCATCCTTCCAGTCTCTGAGCGGATCGCCCGCCGGCGGCTCGATCTTGATGACATCGGCGCCGGCATCGGCCAGCTGCAGCGACAACATGTTGCCGGCAACGAGCCGGGAAAGATCCAGAACCCTCGTGCCGACCAGCGGTCCCTTGGCGTCGGGATCGAACTGTCGCTTCGCAAATCCACTCATCGAAGGCGCTCCCCGGTATCCTTGTCGAAGAGCAGAACCTTGTCGGCATCGATCGTCAGCGTCACATCCTGCCCGGCCGAAAGTAGCTTGCCGCCGTGGACGACGACCGAGATATCCTGGCCGCCCATGTCGACGACGATTTCCTGGTCCTCGCCGGTCGGCTCGACGAGGCTGATGCGCCCCGGCACGCCCGTTGTTCCGAGCGTGATGTGCTGCGGGCGGATGCCGCAGACGACCCGCTTGCCAGCCTGCACCTGTCGCCCGAGCGGCAGGGATACGCCGCCCCGGGTCAAGGCCGTCGCTCCCTCTGTGACCGCCTCGATCAGGTTGATCTCCGGCGAGCCAATGAAGCCGGCGACGAAGAGATTGGCAGGATCGTTGTAAAGATCGAGCGGTGCGCCCGCCTGCTCGATCTTTCCGCCGTTCATCACCACAATCTTGTCGGCCATGGTCATGGCCTCGGTCTGGTCGTGGGTGACATAGACCATCGTGCGGCGAAGCCGTTGATGCAGCTTCTTGATTTCGCTGCGCATCTTCACGCGCAGCTTGGCATCGAGGTTCGACAGAGGTTCGTCGAAGAGGAAGGCACGCGGGTCGCGCACGATGGCGCGACCCATGGCGACACGCTGGCGCTGGCCCCCGGAAAGTTCCCGCGGCAGGCGGTCGAGCAGCTTTTCGAGGCCGAGGATTTCGGCCGCCTGGGTAACGCGCTTTTCGATCTCCGCCTTCGGCGCACCGGCGAGCTTCAAGGCGAAGCTCATGTTTTCCGCGACCTTCATGTGCGGATAGAGCGCGTAGGACTGGAAGACCATGGCGATGTCGCGCTCCTTGGCCGGCATATCGTTGACGACCTTGCCACCGATGGTGATCTCGCCAGCTGAAATATCCTCCAGCCCGGCGATCATGCGCAACAGCGTAGACTTGCCGCAGCCCGAAGGGCCGACGAGCACGACGAATTCGCCGTCGCCCATTTCCAGCGAGATGTCGTTGAGCACGGCGACACTGCCATAGCTCTTGCCGACGCTTCTAAGCTCTATCTCGGACATGTTTCCTCCCTTTCTTTCCGCCTCGCGCAGTTAGCGCTCGGCGACCTCAAGCCGGCCGATCGACATGCGCCCGGCGGACGCCATGCGAAGGCCAGCCATGCCGTAGCGCAGCGTCCCATCGTCCGCCTGAAGCAGCCGCTCGCCATCGACGGAAAGCGTCAGCTTGCCACCTTCGACAGTGAGATCGACCGCGTAGCTCCGGCCGTATTCGATACGGAACGGGCTGCGCGCGAGGATCTTCGTGCCGTGGTCTTCAAGAAGGATCACGGCTTCGCCGTTCTCGAAACCGGCGGCATAAAAGCGGCTCGTACCCTGAGCCCGGGCCACCACCAGGTGCGAGGCACCCGAGTGCGGCTGAAGCTCGGCCTTGACACTGACGTCGCGGAGATAGGCGTTGCCCGTCCAGGCGTCCGCGTCGGTTGCGGTATGGGCATGGATGCGGCCTTGCTGCAGGCTCCAATGGCCGCGGTTCCAGGTGAAGCGGGTGATGCCGCCCCATTCATGCGCTTCCTTCGACGGGTCGATGACGGCGCGACCCTTGCCGGATACGGAGAAGTCCGCAAGGAACAGCCGGCCGAGGAATTTCAGGCGTCCGAAATATTCGACCAGGATGCCGATCTCGTCGACCGCTTCGCCATCGCCGTCGGGGATGGTGAACGCGTAGTCCTGCCAGCCGCTCGCAGACGGCACGTGCCAGGCGCCTGTTTCCTGGATGGCGCCTGTCATGGCGCGGCGAACATAGGGCGCCACACGCAGGTTGCCGTCACCGTTCCAAGGGTCGAGCCAGAGCTTGAACGACACCCTTTGGCCGTCATCGGCAAGCGGAGTGAACATCGGGCGGTAGCGCTCGTCGTCGAAGTCGGAGCGGCGATAGAAGGGCTTCCAGAAAATGCGTCCACCATGCCCGCGCTCGAGACGGTCGAGCAGGATTTGCAGCGATCCCTTGGCGTTATCCGTATGACGCTCCGCCGATGCCTTGACGGCGATCTGGTTGAACGGCTCGGTGCGGAAGCCATGGGTGGCGCCGGGTGCGTCGAAATCGAAGCGAACGCCGCGGCGCTCGAAATCCTCGACCCAGAGCGCCGGAGCCTCCCGTCCCTGCAGGCGGAGCGCCAGCACCGTCAGTTCACGGGCAAAGGAGGGGATGTCGACGACGTTGACCGTACCGGTTACGCCGGAAGCGACGACGAAATCGTTGATCGGTTTGCGGTACTTGTCCCAGCCCGGCTGCACCTTTTGCAGCGTGCCGACGATCGCACCGGCATTGCCGGCGTTGCAGTCCGTGTCCCAGCCAGCCATGGTGGCGATCTCGACCGTGCGCGGCAGATCACCCTGACCGTAGATCAGGCTCATGATCAAGACGCCGGCGTTCGGAATGATGTGGCAGACGCCGGGATAGCGGTCATAGCCCCAATCCGCTGTCAACATGTCGCGGCAGGCACGCCAGTCGTTCCGGTTGCTGTCGTGGAAGCGGAGTACCGCGCGCGAAACCTTGGCATAGAGGGAGTCGGCCGGGATTGTCGCGAGACCCGTCTCGATCACGTCCTCGATGTTCTTGGCAACAAAAGCCTGGGCGATGGCCGCGGCGCAGAAGCGGGCGCCATGCAGGCCCTCGCCGTCATGGGCGACACTTGCCGCACGGGCTGAGGCTTCGGCTGCCTTCTTCGGGTCGGCCGGATGCACCCAGCCCCAGCTGTCGATGAAAATCTGCCCGCCGATCTGCTCGGCAACCGTCGTGCCGTTCTGGGCGATCGAGCCGGATTGCGGCGCCGGAATGCCAGCGCGCAGGTTCTGGTAGGCGGTATGCTCGGTCGAATTGCCGAAGCCGCCCCACCAATACATGCCGTGTTCCTCGGCCGCATAGTTCAGCCAGGTCTTGCCGACCTCTTCGGCGGTGGCGCCGAGACCGTAGTCGCGCAGCGCCCGGATGAAATAGACCGGACCGTTGGTGTCGTCATCGGCAGCGAAATTCTTGAAATCGCGCAGATATTCCGTCACCTCGCCATAGGTGTCCCGGACGCGTTCATAGCTCCAGATCGTCGGTTCGACAGGTGCGCCCAAGCGCACGCCGATCGCCTTGCCGATAAAACCGGAATAGATACGCTCGAAGATTTCTGTGGTGCTGAGCATCGGATACTTTCGAATTCTAGAGACTGGAAACCTGGGTGAGCTCGGGAGCGGCAAAGAGGCCTGCGCGCGCCGTGGCCCGCGCCATTTCGCGTTTGTGGTCGGCCGCCCGGATTGCGGTCACGGTTGCGGTAAAAGCATCGGCCGATCGGTAGAGATCGAGCTTGTTGACGCGGTCGAGCTGGGAGACCATCGCCCGGTCGATGATGCTCTCGCCCTGCATGGCGCCGAGGATTGCGCCGGCCATGACGCCGATCGAGTCCGTATCGCGGCCGGAGTTGATGCCGTCGATGATCGACTTGTAGAAATCACCGTCATTGACGACCGCAAAGCCGAGCGCCAGCGGCAGTTCCTCGATCGCGTGCAGACGCGACGGCTGGTAGGCGTCGGTCGCAATGCCGGCCTTCTGCGGCGTGTGCTGCACGTCGTCGCCCATTGGAGAATAGCGCGCGATGATGCGGTGGAATTCGGCGACGACTGTCGCATGATCCGCGCCCTTCAATGAGCCCGCAGCCTCGACGATATCGGCGATCGCATCACGCGTTCCGTCCTTGGCAACGGCCAGCGTTTCTTTGATGACGGTGTCGAGGGTGGTGCCCGGCACGAAAGCGGCGGCGACCGCGGCGGCGAGTACGCCGGCAGCTTCCAGGCCGAAGCTCTGCTGGTGGCCGGAGGCAAAGGCGATCGCCTCATCATAGGCTGCCTTCGGATCACAGGCGTTGGCGACGCCGATCGGCGCGATGTACATCGCCGCGCCACAGTTCACCATGTTGCCGACGCCGCCCTGGCGCGGGTCGCAGCCGGAAAGTTGATGGCGCTGGAAGATCCACTTCTCAGGATAGAACAGCCGCTCGATCAGCATCGTCTCGCGCTGCAGCTCCGGCACCCAGCGCGGCGTCCAGGCAATTTCCCGCACCATGCCCGAGGCCATATCCCAGGCATCGAGATGGCGCTTCACGTCGTCGTAGATCGACATCACGCAGAGCGTCATCAGCGTGTCGTCGGTGACGATGCCGCTGCCGCGGACACGGCCGTTGCGGGCCGCCTCACTCTGCTTCATGCGGTGCCACTCTGTGTCGAGCGATGTCACCCGGCCATAGCGCTGGCGGATTTCCGCAGCGGAGAGCTTTTCGACCGGCGCCCCGATGGCGTCGCCGTAGGCGACGCCAAAAAGAAGCGCCCGAACCCGTCCCTTAAGGGAAAGCCCTTGAGCATCATTTGTCATTGAGAACCGTCCTTGCATATTCGGTCATTTTCTCGCCGCCGGCAGCGTTCCACTCGGAAACGAACTGGTCCCACTGGTCCATCTTGGCTTCGCCGGAGACGAACTTGTAAACCCAGGCCCGGTAGACGTTCTCCGTGGCGTCGATGTCTGTGGCGTATTCCGCAGGCCAGACGAAGGCGTTGTCCGGCTTGAAGTCGGCGGAGATCGTCTTCAGCGATTGCTGCGCGGCATCGCTCAGCCACTGAACCGGCGGCTGCCAGTTGGCGGCAACGAGGAAGCGGGCATACCAGGTAGCGAGCTTGTCGGTCGGCTTGATGGTTTCGCCGTCCTTGGTGTACTGCTCGCCCTCAAAGCCGAGCCGTTCAATCGCCTGGCCCTCGGGGCTGGCGATGAAGTCGAGCAACTTGACCACCTCCTCCTTGTGCTCCGAGGTCGTTGCGATCGCGAGACCGCGCGCTTCCTTGGAGACGTCCAGCGCCATCAGGCCCTGGCCGCCCGGACCCTTCGGCGGCGAAAGCAGGCTGAGGGTCACGCCGGGATGGGCCTGGCGCATCTTGCCGCCATAGATGTCGATGACCTCTGCGGAGGAACCGAAGATCACCCCGGCACGGCCGGAATAGAACTTGTCTTCCTTCACGTCCCACTTGGTGGTGATGAATTCCGGATCATAGAGACCCTGCTCGCGGAGCGATGCGTAGAAAGCGATCTTTGCCTTTTCCGCGGCCGAAACGCGGGCATGGATCCACTCGCCAGCATCGTTCTTCAGCCAGGTTCCGGTGACGCCAAATGCCTGATTGAAGACGGCGTCGAGCTCTTGAGTGTTGTCGGCGGTGGTAACGCCGTAGCTGTCGGCCTTGCCGTTGCCGTCGAAATCGCCGTCCTTGATCGCCTTGAAGAGGGTGACGTAGTCGTCCGTAGTCTTCGGTGCTTCGACGCCCGCTTTCTCGAGCCAATCCGCGCGGATCACCGGCTGCGGTATGCGCGGCGGGTAGACATAGAGCAGGTAGGGATAGTTCTTCAGCCGCTCGACATTGTGCGGGAAGAGCGCGTCCTTGAGATAGGTCGTCTTCGGCAGCCAGGTGTTCCAGTCCTCCAGCACGCCCTGTTCGGCCATCTTGGCGTCGCCGCCCTGGAAATAGATGAGATCGGGGATATCACCGGACAGAAGCATGGCGCTGAGCTTGTCGGCATAGCCAGAGGACGGCAGGTCGACGACCTGGATATGGATGTCGGTGCCCTTGGCCTTCAGCGCCTCCTCATAGGCCTTCATCAGCTTTACGTCGTCAGGATTGCTCGTCGTGAGATCCTTCGAGACGACGCGGATCGTCACCGGATCGGCGAAGGCGGGCATGGCGACGCTCGCCATCAATGCCATGGCGGTGGTTGCGCCAAGGATCAGTTTTCCAAGCATGTTTGTTCCTCCCAATATGCTATGGCTTTTATGGTTCGGTTCTGCATCGTCAGCCCTTCAGCGCACCGCTCATGGTGCCCTTGGTGAAGAACTTCAGAATGAGTGGGTAGATTGCGAGGATCGGCGCGATCGTAAGCAGGATCATGCCTGCCTTCAGCGCGCGAATGTTGATCTGGCTCGCACCGGTGTAGTTGTTGCTGTCGACGACCCCGACCATGGCGAGCTTGTCGCCCTCGACCACGAACTGGCGCAGCACGACCTGCAGCGGCCATTTTGACTGGTCGTTGAGATAGATCATCGCCCGGAAGAACTCGTTCCAGTGGAAGACGAAGTAGAAGAGAGCGATGGTCGCAAGCGCCGACTTGGCGAGTGGTAGCGCCACGTACCAGAAGATCTGGAAAGGGTTGGCGCCGTCGAGCTCCGAGGCCTCGATCAGTTCCTTCGGCACTTCCTCGAAGAAGCGGACGAGAATGATCAGATACCAGGCGTTCACAACCTTGAAGAGGATCAGAGACCAGTAGCTGTCGAGAAGGCCGAGGCGCTTGTTGATGAAATAATCGGGAATGATGCCGGGCTCAAAGACGATCGTCACCAGCACGAAGACGAAAATCGCGCGCCGCCCCGGCAAACCCGGGCGGGAAAGTGCCCAGGCCATCAGCGCCGTCAGCACGACACCAAGGACGGTGCTGACCAGCGTGATGAAGATCGAGTTCAGGAGGCCGCGCTGGACGGCCGGGTTGTTGACCAGGAGGCTCCAGACGTCGGTCGAAAACCCGTTGGGGACCACCGTCAGGCCGCTCATGCCGGCAACCTTGCCCGGATCCGAAAAGGAGATGGCGAGCAGGTTGAGCAGCGGCTGGACCGTCAGTACGACGAGGAACATCAGCGTCGAGACGATGATCGCATATTCGAGCCGCTCGAGCGGCGTTCTGCGAACGTTGTGGGCGGCCATCACCATACCCCCTTGCCGGTAAGGCGTTTGGAAAGAAGGTGGGCGGCGACGATCATCAGCATGCCGAGAACCGCCTTGAAGAGGCCGGCGGCCGTTGCCAGCGAATACTCGCCGGTCTGCAGGCCGATGCGGTAGACATAGGTGTCGATGATATCGATCTTGCTGCGCACCACGTCGTTGGAGAAGTTGATCACCTGGTTGAGGTCGGCGTTCAGGAACATGCCGGCGTTGAGGATGAACAGCGTCGCGATCGTCGGCACGATGCCGGGAATGGTGACGTAGCGGATCTTCTGCCAGCGATTGGCTCCGTCGATCTCGGCCGCATCATAGAGTTCCTGGTCGATGGCGATGATGGCGGCAAGGTAAAGCAGGCTGTCCCAGCCGGCCGATCGCCAGATCTCGGAGAAGACCAGCACCCAGCGGATCGAGCCCGTGTCGGTCATGAAGGAGACCGGCTGCAATCCGAAGAAACCGATGATGTCGTTGACCGCGCCGTCGCTCGGCGAAAGCACCGCGATGAACACGCCGGCGATGACCACCCAGGAAAGGAAATGCGGCAGGTAGATCGCCGACTGGATGAACTTGCGGAAAGCGCCGCCCCGGATCTCGTTGAGCAGCAGCGCAACGATAATCGGGACCGGGAAGACGAAGACGATCTTCATTGTCGAGATGATCAGCGTGTTTATCAGCACCTGCCAGAAGATCGGCGAGGAGAAGAGCGTCTGGAAATGCTTGATCCCGACCCAGATGTTCGGCGGGATGATGCGCAACTGCTCGAAGGCGATCTTGGCTTCCCAGATCGGAAAATAGTGAAAGATCACGAAGAAGATCAGCCCAGGCGCCATCATCAGGTAGTAGGGCCACCATTGCCGCACGTTTTTCGTGACGCTTCGCCGATGGACGTTGGGAACGTTCCCACTTCTAGGCATGGCTGCATCCGCTACAAGATCGTTGCTTACGCTCATTGTTACCTCCCTGCCGCCGTGCGCACAGCTACCGAGGCCGAGACATCGGCAAGCGAACCGCGCTCGACCAGTCGGCACGGCAGAAATATCCGGCCGTGCTCCGGGCGGCCGGCAATCTGATCGAGCAGGCATTCGACCGCGCGAATGCCGATCTGCCGGCCAGGTTTTTCGATCGTCGTCAGACCGGGCCAGGAGAAAGCACCCGCCGGAATGCCGTCGAAGCCAAGAATGGAAATATCCTCCGGGCACCGGAGCCCCGCCTCGCGCACGGCGATCATGGCACCGAGTGCCATCAGGTCGTTGGCGACGAAGACGGCGCGACTGCCTCTCCACGGCCCGGCGAGCAAACGCCCCATGGCCTTTCGGCCACCCTCGACCGTGTAGTCGGATTCTTCCACCCGCAAGATGTCGGGGTCGATGTCGCGCGCGATGCAATGCTCGTGCACGGCGCGCAGGAACCGGGCGCGCGCAAGACGCGACCGCGGGCCGAGCATCAGGGCCGGCGCCGGGTGTCCGCGCTCAACGAGGATATCCATGCCGAGACGGACAGCCTGGGCGATATCCGATCCGACGCTCAAGGTATCCGGAAAACGCTCGGCGCTCGATCCGATGAAAACGAAGGGTAAGCCGAAGCGATCGAGATCATCGAAATTGTCGGCGACCGGATTGATGATCGCGCCATCGACACGGGCGCGCCGCAGGGCGCGAAGATGCGTCGCCTCCGTGCCGGCATCCCAGTCCGACGAGAAGACGAGAAGCGAAATGTCGTCCTTGGCGGCGCGATCCTGGGCGCCGCGGGCGACTTCGGCCCAGAAGGGGTTGGTGATATCGGGAATGACCAGGCCGAGCATGCCGCTGCGCCCCGAACGCATGCCGACGGCCAGATGATTGCGCTCGTAGCCGGTGGCTGCAACGGCCTTCAGCACGCGGTCGCGGGCTTCGTCGGAAATGCTGGCAGAACCCGCCAGAACACGTGCAACCGTGCTCTTCGAGACCCCTGCCCGCTCCGCGACGTCGATAATGGTGGCCCGTTGCCGGGGTCCGTTCTTCATGTTTCCTCCCGGGCCGGAAGCCATCATCAAAGGTGACAGGCCTCAAGCTCGTGGGAACGTTACCATGAGAGTTCACGCATTGGCAAGACATGAAAATCCCGCCTTAACGCAAGGCTCCTTTGTCGCCGATTGCGCGCGACCGATCTCGCCGTGGGCATCTTGCCCCCTCACGCCAGGAACGTACTCGACGGATGCGGGGATATTATTGAGCGATCGCCTCATGATACCAGCAAGCCATTGGCTGAAAATAGACTTCCACACATTGTTTCGAACACGCGCCGATCCGGATCAGGCACCGGGCCCGCGCTTCTGGCTCGCCGGATGCGCGGAGGGAAACCTGTGCGAAGCACGCGCGGACCTGCCGGGCGGTCTGGTCGCGGAGCTGGAAGGACTTGCCGCAACCGAACCGCCCTTCGTTCATCCCAGCACGCCTGTGAACCTTGAGTGCTATCTGTCGCTGCTTGGTGATGATGGGCCTGCCGAATACGATTGCGGCCTTGTCTTTGAGTTGCAGCACGACACTCCTCACCAAGGCGATGCGCGGCTCGTTCGCAACGACCCCGAAGAAGGCGACGGATGGGGTTCCGGAGTCCTGGTTCGATCTTGGCTTCCACGGCGTTGCCGACTTCTGGTCGCCCTGGTGCGCTGCCATTGTCGACGGTGAAGTCGCCTCCCTGGCATGTGCGGCGCGGCTCACCGATTCCGGCGCCGAACTCGGGCTTGTGACCGCCAAGGCGTTTCGAGGACGCGGTTTCGGCGCTGCTGCGACGGCTGGTTGGTCGCGGCTGCCGACGCTTCGCTCTCGCACCTTGTTTTACAGTACCGATCGAGACAACGCCTCGTCGAAGCGTGTCGCCTCCCGCCTTGGCCTCCGGCATCACGGCGCGAGCTTGCGGATAACGTGAGCTTAGCTGCCGTGCCCTCGCCCGCTTCTCTACACCGAATGCAGCGCGGTCGCTCGCCGCATCGGTTTTTGGTCAATAACGCTTCGGTCAGAACGAGCGGGGCGCGGGATCCAGAAGCTTCACGCTGCCGGCGGTCACCTGATAGATGGCGCAGGTTCGCTCTACCGAGCCGTCCTTTGTGAACCGGAAGGTGGCCGCCGCACCGACGAAACCGTTTGGCGCGCGGATGCTTTCCTGATTGATGGCGCCTTCCCCCTGGGACCGCACGAGACCAGCCGCAAGGGCGATGACGTCGAACCCATAAGCCGCGTCCGCACTTGCCGCACGCTCGTAGCGATCGAGGAAGCGCGACGTCATCCGCGAGCCGTTTTCCGGGCCGAAGAGACAGAGGTGGCTTCCGAAAAATTCGGGTCGCTTGTAGGCGGCATTCGTCCAACCGGAAGTTCCGACGACCATTGCATTCGGTTTCAGATAGCCGTTGGCCTTGAGTTGCGACAGAGAACCGACCTCCCCCCCTTCCGATCCGATGAGGAGAACCGCATCAATATCCTTTAGCTTTGCCTTGGCGGCCGCGTCACCGGAAAATGTCGTGATGCCGGTCACGGCGACAAGCGCCGGCTTGATGCCATAGCCCGCAAGACCGCGATCCAGCCTTTGCCGTTCGGCGGCAGAGACATCGCTGGGCAAAAGCACGATCAGCCGCTTGCGGCCGGAGGCAAAAGCATAGGAAGCGCCCTCGACAGCGCTATCGATGCGGTCAGAAACGAAGGCGAAGGTGCCGGCCGGCCGCTCGGCGCCGTTGCCGCGCAACGCGAGAAGTGGCGCGCGGGCAGAGCCAAGTCCCTGGCGGACGGTGCTGACAGGCACGTCCGCAACCGACAGCGCAATCAACGCCGCGTTCTGGCCCGCGAGACGCTTGGCGGCGTCCTGGACTTGCTGCGGCGAACCGTCGGTATTTTCGACCAAAAGCGAAAGCTGGCCACCACCCACCTCGTCCACGGCGAGCGACGCCCCGTCGCGGATGTCGCGTTCGCGCACCGTTTCGCCCGACGGCGCCATCAGTGCAGTGATAAGCCCGACACGCGTTGCGCCGGTTCCGAAGGCCTCCTGCGACTTCACCGCATGCTCGGATGCGCGCCGGGCATGCCTTGCCTGCGGCGATTCGACGTCGAGCACCTCAGGGGCGGTGGGAGCGCCCTGACAACCGGCGAGAACGCCAAGCGCGAGCACGCCGAGTGCCAGCCATTGTCGGCACGACGACACGCGCCGTGCCGGGGAAACCACAACGTGGGGCATGTCGATCATACCGGCTGTCTCAATTCATGAAGTGCCGCATTTTGGCGTAGAAGCAATCGCACTTGGCAATGTAGTCCTCGTCACGCCAGCTCGATTGCAGGTAACCATAGGCCTTGCCGCAGGCGACCTTGGTCTCGGACGCCCAGACGAAGGCCGGCCGCGTCGAAGCGATCCAGCGCGGATCGTCGGCAACGGCAATCGCCTCGTCCATGCGCGCCACGACTTCCTTGGTCAGCGTCGCCACGTCCTGATCGACCGTCAGCGCGGACTGGCTGATCTCGGTGCATTGCCGGGCCGCCGGCGCATAGTCGCCGATAAGGTCGGCCGCGAAACTGGATATGGGCATCAGTGCGAGCATCACCCCCGCCAGCATGCTTCTGTTCATGAAAGTTCCCCTCAATATGCGGTTCCCGGATGATTGCCGAGAACCGCTGAACTGTCGAGATCAACCCGGCGTTAGTGCACGTCCTGCGATGTTTTCGTCCCGTTTTCGTTGAACAGCACCTTCACCACTTCCGTCGAGACATTGAAGTTCTCCAACACGGCAACCGTATGCCAGCCACCACTACCGGCGTTACCTTCGGTGTCCACTTGCAGGTTGGCGTTCTGCCCATCCTGAACCACCTGGAGATAGTCGCCATCAAGCGTCGTTCCCGAAGGCAGGTTACCGAGCAAAGCCGACAAGTCGACAGAGTCGTCGTCGCCGTCGTAGTCGGTGATGACGTCGGCGATGTCGAGTTGCAGGTCTTTCGCATCGAGAACGAAGGTGTCGTCGCCTGAGCCACCAGTCAGCTTGTCGACGCCCGTCCCGCCATACAGCGTGTCGTTGCCGGAACCGCCAACCAGCGTATCATTGCCGGCATCGCCGTAGAGCTTGTCGGCTCCGCCATTGCCCGAAAGCGTATCGTTGCCCTCGCCCCCGGCCAGAATGTCGCCATAACTGCTACCGTAAAGCTTGTCATTGAAGTCGGAGCCAATGACACCTTCTATATTCCTGTAGTCTTCCTCTCCCAGGCCGACGCTGGAAAGATCTACATCATCCTCCCAACTGCTCTGTACCAGCGTAAACGTGACGGGACCGGTCGCATCTGAAAAGTTGAGCAGGTCCACGCCTGCTCCGCCATTAATGTCGTCGTCGCCCGCGCTCGCATAGATGATGTCGTTGCCGTCACCTCCGTTGAGCGTGTCGTCGCCAGCTCCGCCATGGATGACATCATGCCCCGCACTGCCGCTGATTTCATTTGCCGTGGTTGTGGATCCGTCGGACACGAAGGTGAGCGTCGAGGAATTCGACAAATCGCCATCCCTGTCTTCTCCGGTGACGCCAAAAGTCAGCGTCAAATCCGAAGCGGCGACGGTTTCGGTGTAACCTACCGTCGTGAAGGAGACATTGATGCCGTTCTTGCCAAGAACTTCGATGTAATCGAACTTGAATCCGACATCGCTCGGAAGAATTGTAACACTCGTCTGCCCCGCGACGACAGTCTTGGAAAAGGTGTATGGCGTGGAATTGCCATCCCTTACCGTGAACTCAATCGATCCTGGATCTTTAACCGTCCCGAAACGCAAGGTAACCGACGATACATCCTTATCGAATTCAATCTTGAACTTCTCCCCAGTAGAGAAGGCCGGATTGCCGATCCCGAACTCGTTTCCACCGCCTGACGCCGTGTTGGCATTGAAGGTCACTTGCCCCGAGGAGGATGCAAGTGCTGTAAACTTGGCGAAGCCGAAATCGTAGGTCTTCGTTGGGCTATTGGGGAAATCGTTCGCCGCATCAATGGTTACCTGCGTTCCAGGACGTTCCTTCAACTGTTCCAGTTGATAGGTCCCGTCCGCGTTCGTTGTCAGGCGATAGATGTCGGTACCGAAGTTGTCCTTCACGAGCACCTGCCCGGTGCCCGTTCCCGTTGTGGTCCAGCCAGTAGGCAGCCCGCCCACGCTGTCGATCTTGTAAACTTTGATGCCGTCGGCGCCTGGCGTCGCATTGATGACACCTTCCAGCGCACCGGTACCGTTGCCCATGTAGGCGCTGCTGATGGATTGGACGGTCGGGACATCGTCGACGATCCGGATGTTGAGCGTGGCATTGCTCGTCGAACCATCTTCATCTGTCACGGCGACGACGAAGTTATCGAAGACCCCGCTATCGGCTCCAGCCGCAGTATGCGCCAAGCTGTTGTCCTGCAGCAGATAGCTGTAGGTGAAGGTTGCGCCCGTCACCGTACCGTTGACCGTCGTTGGCGTGTAGCCGGTGATCGTCAGAAGTCCAAGTGCCGTGTCCACCGTGGTTCCTACGGCGTAGGCGCCCCCCGTCACGACCGAAGTACCATTAATCTTCAGGCCGGCGAGTCCGTCCGGCGTCGTCACGGAGAAGCTGCCGGTCTGCGTAAGTGCAGCCACATTCGGCGAAGAACCATCCGAGAGATTTTTCTCGTAAACCGTCTCTTCGGCGCTGGACGACAGCCCGTTGACGCTCACGCCATCATCAGTGCCAGTGATCGTGATCGTTACCGTCTGTACCGCCGTGCCGCCATGGCCGTCATCGATCGTCACATCGTACTTCTGCGTCAGCGTCTCACCAGCATTCAGCGAATCCAGCACGTTGTCGGCCACCTGGAAGCTCCAGCCAACCGAGTCGGTCGACTGGTTCAGCGAGCCGAGCGAGAAAGTGCCGAGATAGCCACCGCCCTGCGCCGTGAAACTGGCGCTGTGGGTATCCAGCGTGTCGACGTCGGAAAAGCCGATCGTGCCGCCGTGCGTGTGCGTGGCCGTATTCTCACCGGTCGCTCCGTCGGCGATCTCCGTCACCGCACCGCCTTGTGAGACCGAGGTGATTACCGGAGCATCGTTCGTGCCGGTGATCGTGATGGTCACCGTCTGGGTCGCCTTGCCGCCCTTGCCGTCATCGACGGTGACGTCATAGGTCTGGGTCAGCTTCTGGCCGGACTGCAGCGAGTCGAGCACGCTGTCGACGACGTTGAAGCTCCAGCCAACCGCGTTGCCGGCCTGATCGAGCGTCCCGAGTGCAAAGGTACCGAGGTAGCCGTTGCCGTTCGCCGTGAAGCTGGCGCCGTGCTCATCCAGCGTGTCGACGTCGGAAAAGCCGATCGTGCCGCCGTGCGTGTGCGTGGCCGTGTTCTCGCCCGTCGCCTTGTCGGCGATCTCCGTCACAGAACCGCTCTGGGTGCCCGAGGTGATGATCGGGACGTCGTTGGTACCGGTGATTGTGATCGTCACGGTCTGGGTTGCCGTGCCGCCCTTGCCGTCATCGACGGTGACGTCATAGGCCTGCGTCAGGGTCTGACCAGCCTGCAGCGAGTCGAGCACGCTGTCGGCGACGTTGAAGCTCCAGCCGACCTTGTCGGTTGTCTGGTTCAGCGGATCGAGCGCAAAGGTCCCGAGGTAGCCGTTGCCGTTCGCCGTGAAACTGGCGCTGTGGGTATCCAGCGTGTCGACGTCGGAAAAGCCGATCGTGCCGCCCTGTGTGTGCATGGCCGTGTTCTCGCCCGTCGCCTTGTCGGCGATCTCCGTCACAGAACCGCTCTGGGTACCCGAGGTAATGATGGGCGCATCGTTGGTACCGGTGATCGTAATCGTCACAGTTTGCGTCGCCGTGCCGCCATGACCGTCGTCGATGGTCACATCATAGGTCTGCGTCAGCGACTGGCCGGCCTGCAACGAGTCGATGACACCGTCAGCAACCTTGAAGGTCCAGCCGACCTTGTCGCCCGCCTGATCGACGGGATCGAGCGCGAAGGTACCGAGATAGCCGTTGCCGTTCGCCGTGAAGCTAACGTTGTGCTCATCCAGCGTATCGACGTCGGAAAAGCCGATCGTGCCGCCCTGGGTGTGCGTGGCCGTGGTCTCGCCCGTCGCCTTGTCGGCGATCTCCGTCACAGAGCCGCTCTGAGTACCCGAGGTAATGATGGGCGCATCGTTGGTACCGGTGATCGTGATCGTGACCGTCTGGGTTGCCGTGCCGCCCTTGCCGTCATCGACGGTGACGTCATAGGCCTGCGTCAGGGTCTGACCAGCCTGCAGCGAGTCGAGCACGCTGTCGGCGACGTTGAAGCTCCAGCCGACCTTGTCGGTTGCCTGGTTCAGCGGATCGAGCGCAAAGGTACCGAGATAGCCGTTGCCGTTCGCCGTGAAGCTAGCGCTGTGCTCATCCAGCGTATCGACGTCGGAAAAGCCGATCGTGCCGCCCTGCGTGTGCGTGGCCGTGTTCTCGCCCGTCGCCTTGTCGGCGATCTCCGTTACCACACCGCCTTGGGCGTCCGAGGTGATGACCGGGGCATCGTTGGTACCGGTGATCGTGATCGTCACCGTCTGGGTCGCCGTGCCGCCGTGGCCGTCATCGACGGTGACGTCATAGGTCTGCGTCAGCTTTTGGCCAGCCTGCAGCGAGTCGAGCACGCTGTCGGCAACCTTGAAGCTCCAGCCGACCTGATCGGTTGCCTGGTTCAGCGGGTCGAGCGCGAAGGTGCCGAGATAGCCGTTGCCGTTCGCCTTGAAGCTGGCGGTGTGCGTGTCGAGCGTATCGACATCGCTAAAGCCAACCGCACCGCCCTGCGTGTGTGTGACCGTGTTCTCACCCGTCGCCTTGTCGGTGATCTCCGTGACCGCACCGCTCTGCACGCCCGAGGTGATGACCGGTGCGTCGTTGGTGCCGGTGATCACGATCGTCACGGTCTGGATCGCCGTGCCGCCATGACCGTCACTGATGGTCACATCATAGGTCTGCGTCAGCGACTGGCCGGCCTGCAGCGAGTCGATGACACCGTCAGCAACCTTGAAGGTCCAGCCGACCGAGTTGCCCGACTGGCTGACCGGGTCGAGCGCGAACTTGCCGAGATAGCCTTCGCCGTTCGCCTTGAAGCTGGCGCTGTGGGTGTCCAGCGTGTCGACATCGGCAAAAGCCACCTTGCCGGCGTTGACGTGCACCACTGAGTTCTCGCCGGCCGCACCGTCGCCGCGCTCCGTGACCGTGGCGCTCTGCGCACCCGAGGTGATCACCGGTGCATCGTTCGTCCCGGTGATCGCGATCGTAACGGTCTGCGCCACGATCCCGCCATGGCCGTCATTGACGAACACGGTGTACTTCTGCGTCAGCGTCTGGCCGGCCTGCAGCGAGTCCAGCACGCCGTCGGCGACCTTGAAGTTCCAGCCGATCCTGTCAGCTGCCTGATCGACCGCATCCAGCGAGAAGGTACCGAGATAACCACGGCCCTGCGGCAAGAAGCTGGCGCTGTGGGTGTCGAGCGTATCGACGTCGGTAAACGTCACCGCGCCGTCCTGCGTGTGCGTCACCGTATTCTCGCCCGTCGCCTTGTCGGCGATCTCCGTCACCGCACCGCTCTGCACACCCGAGGTGATCACCGGGGCGTCGTTGGTGCCGGCGATCACGATCGTGACCGTCTGCGTCGCCGTGCCGCCGTGGCCGTCATCGACGGTGACGTCGTAGGTCTGCACCAGGATCTGGCCGGCCTGCAGCGAGTCGAGCACGCTGTCGGCAACCTGGAAGTTCCAGCCAAGCTTGTCGGTTGCCTGGTTCAAAGGATCGAGCGAGAAGGTACCGAGATAGCCGTTACCGCCCGCCGTGAAGCTCGCCGTGTGCGTGTCGAGCGTATCGACGTCGCGAAAGCCGATCGTGCCGTCCTGCGTGTGCGTGACCGTGTTCTCGCCCGGAAAGCCGTCAAAGCGCTCCACCACGCCGCCGAGCTGCCAACCGGACGTGATCACCGGAGCATCGTTGGTGCCGGTGATCGTGATCGTCACGGTCTGCGTCGCCGTACCGCCCTTGCCGTCGTCGACGGTGACGTCATAGGTCTGCGTCAGCTTTTGGCCAGCCTGCAGCGAGTCGAGCACGCTGTCGGCAACCTTGAAGCTCCAGCCGACCTGATCGGTTGCCTGGTTCAGCGGGTCGAGCGCGAAGGTGCCGAGATAGCCGTTGCCGTTCGCCTTGAAGCTGGCGGTGTGCGTGTCGAGCGTATCGACATCGCTAAAGCCAACCGCACCGCCCTGCGTGTGTGTGACCGTGTTCTCACCCGTCGCCTTGTCGGTGATCTCCGTGACCGCACCGCTCTGCACGCCCGAGGTGATGACCGGTGCGTCGTTGGTGCCGGTGATCGTGATCGTCACGGTCTGCGTCGCCGTACCGCCCTTGCCGTCGTCGACGGTGACGTCATAGGTCTGCGTCAGCTTTTGGCCAGCCTGCAGCGAGTCGAGCACGCTGTCGGCAACCTTGAAGCTCCAGCCGACCTGATCGGTTGCCTGGTTCAGCGGGTCGAGCGCGAAGGTGCCGAGATAGCCTTCGCCGTTCGCCTTGAAGCTGGCGCTGTGGGTGTCCAGCGTGTCGACATCGGCAAAAGCCACCTTGCCGGCGTTGACGTGCACCACTGAGTTCTCGCCGGCCGCACCGTCGCCGCGCTCCGTGACCGTGGCGCTCTGCGCACCCGAGGTGATCACCGGTGCATCGTTCGTCCCGGTGATCGCGATCGTAACGGTCTGCGCCACGATCCCGCCATGGCCGTCATTGACGAACACGGTGTACTTCTGCGTCAGCGTCTGGCCGGCCTGCAGCGAGTCCAGCACGCCGTCGGCGACCTTGAAGTTCCAGCCGATCCTGTCAGCTGCCTGATCGACCGCATCCAGCGAGAAGGTACCGAGATAACCACGGCCCTGCGGCAAGAAGCTGGCGCTGTGGGTGTCGAGCGTATCGACGTCGGTAAACGTCACCGCGCCGTCCTGCGTGTGCGTCACCGTATTCTCGCCCGTCGCCTTGTCGGCGATCTCCGTCACCGCACCGCTCTGCACACCCGAGGTGATCACCGGGGCGTCGTTGGTGCCGGCGATCACGATCGTGACCGTCTGCGTCGCCGTGCCGCCGTGGCCGTCATCGACGGTGACGTCGTAGGTCTGCACCAGGATCTGGCCGGCCTGCAGCGAGTCGAGCACGCTGTCGGCAACCTGGAAGTTCCAGCCAAGCTTGTCGGTTGCCTGGTTCAAAGGATCGAGCGAGAAGGTACCGAGATAGCCGTTACCGCCCGCCGTGAAGCTCGCCGTGTGCGTGTCGAGCGTATCGACGTCGCGAAAGCCGATCGTGCCGTCCTGCGTGTGCGTGACCGTGTTCTCGCCCGGAAAGCCGTCAAAGCGCTCCACCACGCCGCCGAGCTGCCAACCGGACGTGATCACCGGAGCATCGTTGGTGCCGGTGATCGTGATCGTCACGGTCTGCGTCGCCGTACCGCCCTTGCCGTCGTCGACGGTGACGTCATAGGTCTGCGTCAGCTTTTGGCCAGCCTGCAGCGAGTCGAGCACGCTGTCGGCAACCTTGAAGCTCCAGCCGACCTGATCGGTTGCCTGGTTCAGCGGGTCGAGCGCGAAGGTGCCGAGATAGCCGTTGCCGTTCGCCTTGAAGCTGGCGGTGTGCGTGTCGAGCGTATCGACATCGCTAAAGCCAACCGCACCGCCCTGCGTGTGTGTGACCGTGTTCTCACCCGTCGCCTTGTCGGTGATCTCCGTGACCGCACCGCTCTGCACGCCCGAGGTGATGACCGGTGCGTCGTTGGTGCCGGTGATCACGATCGTCACGGTCTGGATCGCCGTGCCGCCATGACCGTCACTGATGGTCACATCATAGGTCTGCGTCAGCGACTGGCCGGCCTGCAGCGAGTCGATGACACCGTCAGCAACCTTGAAGGTCCAGCCGACCGAGTTGCCCGACTGGCTGACCGGGTCGAGCGCGAACTTGCCGAGATAGCCTTCGCCGTTCGCCTTGAAGCTGGCGCTGTGGGTGTCCAGCGTGTCGACATCGGCAAAAGCCACCTTGCCGGCGTTGACGTGCACCACTGAGTTCTCGCCGGCCGCACCGTCGCCGCGCTCCGTGACCGTGGCGCTCTGCGCACCCGAGGTGATCACCGGTGCATCGTTCGTCCCGGTGATCGCGATCGTAACGGTCTGCGCCACGATCCCGCCATGGCCGTCATTGACGAACACGGTGTACTTCTGCGTCAGCGTCTGGCCGGCCTGCAGCGAGTCCAGCACGCCGTCGGCGACCTTGAAGTTCCAGCCGATCCTGTCAGCTGCCTGATCGACCGCATCCAGCGAGAAGGTACCGAGATAACCACGGCCCTGCGGCAAGAAGCTGGCGCTGTGGGTGTCGAGCGTATCGACGTCGGTAAACGTCACCGCGCCGTCCTGCGTGTGCGTCACCGTATTCTCGCCCGTCGCCTTGTCGGCGATCTCCGTCACCGCACCGCTCTGCACACCCGAGGTGATCACCGGGGCGTCGTTGGTGCCGGCGATCACGATCGTGACCGTCTGCGTCGCCGTGCCGCCGTGGCCGTCATCGACGGTGACGTCGTAGGTCTGCACCAGGATCTGGCCGGCCTGCAGCGAGTCGAGCACGCTGTCGGCAACCTGGAAGTTCCAGCCAAGCTTGTCGGTTGCCTGGTTCAAAGGATCGAGCGAGAAGGTACCGAGATAGCCGTTACCGCCCGCCGTGAAGCTCGCCGTGTGCGTGTCGAGCGTATCGACGTCGCGAAAGCCGATCGTGCCGTCCTGCGTGTGCGTGACCGTGTTCTCGCCCGGAAAGCCGTCAAAGCGCTCCACCACGCCGCCGAGCTGCCAACCGGACGTGATCACCGGAGCATCGTTGGTGCCGGTGATCGTGATCGTCACGGTCTGCGTCGCCGTACCGCCCTTGCCGTCGTCGACGGTGACGTCATAGGTCTGCGTCAGCTTTTGGCCAGCCTGCAGCGAGTCGAGCACGCTGTCGGCAACCTTGAAGCTCCAGCCGACCTGATCGGTTGCCTGGTTCAGCGGGTCGAGCGCGAAGGTGCCGAGATAGCCGTTGCCGTTCGCCTTGAAGCTGGCGGTGTGCGTGTCGAGCGTATCGACATCGCTAAAGCCAACCGCACCGCCCTGCGTGTGTGTGACCGTGTTCTCACCCGTCGCCTTGTCGGTGATCTCCGTGACCGCACCGCTCTGCACGCCCGAGGTGATGACCGGTGCGTCGTTGGTGCCGGTGATCACGATCGTCACGGTCTGGATCGCCGTGCCGCCATGACCGTCACTGATGGTCACATCATAGGTCTGCGTCAGGATCTGGCCGGCCTGAAGCGAGTCGAGAACGCTGTCGGCAATCTCGAAATTCCAGCCAACCTTGTCACCGGCCTGATCGACCGTCCCGAGCGAGAAGGTGCCGAGATAGCCGTCGCCACCTGCCGTGAAGCTGGCGCTGTGCTGATCCAGCGTATCGACGTCGGAAAAGCCGACCGCGCCGCCCTGCGTGTGCGTAACCGTGTTCTCGCCAGCGGCATTGTCGCCAATCTCCGCGACCTTGCCGCTCTGCGGGCCCGTCGTGATGACCGGGGCATCGTTCGTGCCGGTGATTGTGATTGTGACGGTCGTCGACGACCTATCACCATCTCCGTCAGTGATCTCGTAGGTGAACGTATCCGTCACCATCTGGCCCGCGGCGAGACTTTGCACACCGGCCGTCGTGTTGTTGAGCGTGTAGGTATAGCTGCCATCGGAATTCAGCACCAACGTGCCGAACTGACCTGCCGTCGAACCGCCGACCAGACCTGTTGTGCTCCCGAATGAAACGGACGTCACCGATACGCCGTCTGCCCCTGCGATATCCTTGACACCGTCCGTGCCGTTCTCATCCGCACCTCCCGAACCGGTCAGCACGTTGCCATCTGCAAAGACGGCGCCATCTTCGGACACGCTGTCCGTGTCGGCGGCAGCGACCGGCATGTCGTCAGAGACCGCGACCGTCACCGTGCCTTCGGCCCTGTCGCCGTCGATATCGGTCGCAACCACCTTGACCTGGCCAAGATTCGCAAGGTCGTCGGAATTGATGCCGGGATGGCTGGCGTAGTTGCCGTTCAAAGTCGCCGTTACCGTGGCGCTGTCGCCTGCGCGAACCAGGTCGAGCGTGACAAGCGTCGCACCGCCGGCCCGGCCAACGATCTGCGTATCGGAAACACGGTCCCAGACCAGCACGCCAGTCAGCCCGCTGGTGTCACCGAACGCAATCGTCGCGATCGCATCCGAACCCGCGACAAAGCCAATCGTGCCGCTGCTCGTCTCGGCGCCACCGACCGGCGTCGAGCCATTGGCAAGGTTCTGGTCATCGAGCGTCAGCGCTGCGGACGCGGCAAGCGGATCAACCGACGGACCTGCGCCGTCCACCACCTTGATCGTCTGGCTGTCGCTCGTTGCATCGTTGTCGCCGTCCCTGGCCGACAGCGAGAACGTCACGTCGAGACCGCCGGCATTGTTAAGATTGCTTGCTGCCGTGAACGACCAGGTCTTGTCCGCATTGACCGTCAGCGTACCCTCGGCGAGCGTGAAGTCCACCTTCTGGCCTGCGGTCAACGTCAGCGTCTGCGTGGTGTCGCCAACCGTCACGTCCACCGTGCCGACGCCGTCGGCACCTCCCGTCAGCGTCCAGTTGCCGGAAAGTGTCTGCCCTTCGGCAACTTGAGCCGTCTCGGGATTCGTGATGCCGATTACAGGAATGTCGTCAACGACATCCACGCGCAGCGTGGCCGTGCCGGTCGCGCCGTCACCGTCGGTGACCGTAAGGGTGAAGATATCCCGGTCCTGCTCGACATTGGCACCAGGGTTGACGCCCGAACTGGTGATGGCGCTCGTCAGTTCATAGGTATACTGCGCGACACCGGTCGCGGGATCGTAGGCCGTGATGGTGAGCACGCCGAACTGGCCCGCAACCGGCTGGCCGACCAGGCCGCCGATGGGAAAGGTCCGGCCGTTGATCGTCAGGCTGGCGATATCGCCGGCACCATCCGGATCGGAAATGGTGAAGATGCCCTTGACCGACGCGCTGCCGTCACCGGCGCGCGAACCGCTGGCGAGGCCCGCTTCATCGACCTGCCGGTCGCTGACAAAGATGCCGCCGGGGCCGCTGCTGCCGTCGGGAATGATCGACGGTGCGTCGTTGGGATCGAGGGTCGGCGGCAGAAGCTCGGTCGTCTCAAGCGTCGGAAACTGCAGCGCGGTCGGCGCCAGCAAGTTGATGACCGGTCCGGCCTCGCCGATATCGCCATTAGCCCCTGCGAAGTCGCCGCCGCTGCTCTGGTTCGAAACGACGCTGATGCTGCCGTCCGGGCCGGCCGCGACGTTGATGCCGTTTTCTCCGAGCACCGCCACGAGGGTTTCGCGCGGGATTTCGGCGTCACCGATCAGGAAGGTCGGGACCTTCAATGCCGCGTTGTGAATGGTGATCGTGGAGCCGTCAGGCTGTTCCAAAACGATATCGCTGCCAACGACCTTGATCTTTTCGATCGACGCGCCCACAGGCAAATGCACGATATTCGAAGCATCGGCGCTGATTTCCGCAGGCATGGGCGCTGTCTGGGGCACGGTTTCGGCGCCTTTCACGGGAGCGCCCGTCGCGGGGTCGATGAGTTCCGGCTCGCCTGCGGGAGCGGCCTGCGCAACCAGGCGGTCAGCCTTGCCGTCGGGCGCGTTGCGGAATTCGATTGCCTCTGCCGACAGAGCTGCGGCGTCGTTGGAAATTGCGGTGCCTTCGGTTGCCATGGAAATACCCCTCGACCTTTGCGGGCGACGAAAACATCAACCCTGCGAGAGCGCAATCGGCACTGAAGAGCCTCACCTAAAACAGCATACTATATTATGCTAATACCCAAAATTGGTGACGTTAGTACAAATTTAGTATTTCTGGTCATCGTTCGGAAACCAACCCTGCTTTTGGATCAGCGCCGCGATGCTGCCACGGCAAAACGTGCGTCATTCAATGACGTGGACGTCTATATCGCCAGGTGCCAGCGCAAGCCTTTTCCGAGACAGGCGAATGTGATCGGCCACCGTCCTCATCAGCAAGGTCAGCAAGTCCACGGCGTCCCCGATATAGAAGTGGCTTGAGCCGAAAGAATACACAAGTATAAAATTTGAATAAAATTTTAGATAAAACGTATCTCTTCGAAACACTCTAAATAATACATACCGCTTTACCGGCATTTTTCTTTTCGTTCGTACAGTGTCCTCAAGAAACCGAGAGACACGGCGATGAATAAGACGCATTGGAAGCACGGCAGGAAATACCTGAAGACTTCGGTCTTCGCGATCGGCCTTGCGTCGCTTTTCGCAACGACACCTACGCAGGCTGGCCAACCGGCCGTGCTCGGCCCCGGCCTGTTGCATCAGATGGTGAGCCTGGCAAGCCCGCTCGCCGCCATCGCAACGCAGACCATCGACACCTGGTCAAAGCAGGCTTCCGAAGCCCTCCGGCGCCAGAACGTGCAGCAAGTGGCGCTGGCGACCCGCCCTGATCTCCGGCCCCAGTCGTCCGCACAGTCGGAACCATCCGCCGTTTTCCACTCGGTTGCGTTCCGGGTGTCAGCGATCCCGGTCGCCCGCAAGTGGAAGACCGTCTACCCGGCAGTGGTGGCTGCGGACTTCAACGATTGCGCACAAAAGAGCGGTTGCGCCGCCCGCGACATTCTCGGCCAGGCGATCGAAAACGCTGATGGTCTTGCCTTTCGCCAGAAGATCAGCGGCATCAACCGGACTGTGAACCGGATCGTTCGCTACCAGCCGGACGCGGAAAACTACGGGGCCAAGGATTATTGGGCGACGCCGGACGAAATTCTTGCCCGAGGCAAGGGCGACTGCGAAGACTATGCCATTTTGAAGATGGCCGCGTTGAAGGCGGCGGGACTGCCGTCGGAGGCGATGTCGATCGTGGTTCTGCGTGACGTCAGGCGCAACCTATATCACGCGGTCCTCGCGATCACGACGAGCCAGGGCCACTTCATCCTCGATAACCTCAGCGACGAGGTGAAGCTCGATACCGCCTTGCCGAGCTATCAGCCGCTGTTTTCGGTCAGCGCCGAGCGTTCCTGGATCCACGGCATCAAGAGCACCGGCGACAAGGTCGCCTCCGCCGCACCGCTTGCCGACGTCATGCCCGGAGAAGGCATCGCCGTTCGCTGACTGTGCCCGCCAGGCTCGACTTGGCTGACGGCCTTGTGGTTAGCAGCGACCACTACTCAGTCAACCGAGAATGAAGCCGATGATCACGTCCTGATCCACGAGCGGGGCGAGTGCAGCATTGAGCTTGCCGCGCGTAACCTGCCCCTGCACCCCGATGGTGAAGCCCGCCGGCTGCGGCTCGCCCGGAGCCGCTTTCAAGCGCTGGACCAGATCGACGAACTGAACGTCGAACGAAAGCCTCAAGCCACGCGCCGCCTGCGGCTGCTGGGAGCGCAATACGCGCGTCTGAACGAAGGAGAGGAAGGCCGCGTTGTAGGCGACGATGTGCTTGCTGCCCGTGAGCGCAAAAGCTGGCGACGGGCTGGCGCGTACCTGGCTGGCGACGGCCGCCAGGCTGCCGCGCTTTCTGGCCGTCTCAAGCTGATCACGAAGGTGGCGGGTCGCGACATAGCGCAGACGTGCGGTCAGATTGCCGTCGCCTTCGAGTTCCCTTTCGCAGGACGCAACGATATCGGCAAGCCGACAGCCATTCCGTGCGGCAAGCTCGCCCAGACAGTGCCAGTAGATTTCCTCGAGCTTGATGCCGCGGCGTTGACCGCCGACGGTAACGACGCGGAACCGAAGCGCACTCATGTCCTCTTCATCTGCCAGAGGCGGCGTCTCGTTCATCGGTCAGCGCTCCCGCAGCGCTTCCTCGCGGGCCTTGTTGATCGGCTTCATCAGGTAGGCAAGAATCGTCTTCTTGCCGGTCATGATGTCGACCGAGGCAATCATGCCCGGCATGATCGCGTATTCGCGCCCGTCCTTCACGAGGGCGGCCATGTCGGTTTTGACGCGCACGAGATAGTAGGTCTCACCGCTGTTCTGGTCGACGAGGCTGTCAGCGCTGACGGTCTCGACAATTCCGCCGAGCCCCCCATAGATCGAGAAATCATAGGCAGAAATCTTGATCAGCGCCGCCTGTCCGGTGCGAACGAAGGCGACATCCCGCGGAGAAAGCCGCGCCTCGACAAGCAGCGTCTCCGACGTCGGAACGACGCCGCCGATCACCGCTCCGGGCGTCACATAGGCGCCGACGGTGTTGACATCGAGCGTATTGATGATGCCATCGACCGGCGAGCGAATGTCGGTATTGGCAACCCGGCTTGTGGCGCCGCGAATGGTCTCATCAATCACCGAAAGCTGCGAAAGCGCCTCGGTTTTTTCGGCCAGCGCCTCCTGCTTCAGTTGCAGCGAGAGCTCCGTCACCTGCAGCGACGCCTCCCTGAGCGCCGCCTCGAGTTTGCCGACCGATTCTTTCCAGAGTGCGAGCTGTCCTCTGGTGTCGGTCAGTTCCTTCTCGACCCGAAGCAGTTCGGTTTGCGCGACGAGCTTGCGCTTGCCCATCGGCGCGAGCAGCTCCTGCTCGCGCTCGGTCACCTGCATGCTCTCGCTCAGCCGGGTGATGTTGGCCTCCGCTTCCGCCAATTCCTGCTGGCGCTGTCCCTCACGGGCCTGCATCACCGACAGCTTGTTGTTGAAGTTTCCGGCCTTGGCCTGAAGCAACTGTTCCTCGTTGGCGCAGATTGCCGGGGCAACCTTGGCGATATCCTCGGGGCAGATGTACTTGCTGTCGTAGGCCCCGGTCTCCTCGAGTTCCAGCCGTGCGATCTGCGCCCGCAGCGAGCGGGCCTTGGCTTCGAGCTCGCCGAGCGACGAGCCGCTTGCCGTATCATCGAGGCGCAGGATCAGGTCGCCGCGGCGCACGACCTGGCCGGGCTGCACGGCGATCTCGCGCACGATACCGGGCTCGCTCGATTGAATGATCTGCGTTTTCGAGACGGGAATGACCTTGCCTTCGCCGCGGGCGATCTCGTCGACCTCGGCGATCGCCGCCCAGGCGACGAAGGAACTGATCAAAAGGCCGATCACCAACACTCCAGCGCGCGCGGCCAGCGGCGGTTTCTCAGTCATCTCGGCGCCCTCCGAAACGCGGGGACCGGCATTGCTTCATCGTCATTTAGATAAGGGTGGATCATAGCCCCGCCCCTTCTGCCGGCCCGGCGGGACCGGAACGTCGCTGCAACTGCTCGATAACGGCAGCCTTCGGTCCGTCGGCGACGATGCGCCCTCGGTCGAGAACCAGCAGCCGGTCGACAAGGCTCAGCATGCTATGGCGGTGCGTTGAGATCAAAAGCGTGACGTCGCCGCTGAAGACATTGGAAAGCTTGTTGATCAACTCGCGCTCGCTGGCGAGGTCCATCGCACCGGATGGCTCGTCCAGAAACACCACCTTCGGCTTGCGCAGTAGCAGCCGGGCAATGGCGACCGCCTGGCGCTGTCCACCCGAAAGCTGGGAACCGCGTTCGCCGACCGGCATGTCATAACCACGCGGATGATGCGAGACGAACTCATCGACGCCGGCCAGTCTCGCTGCCGCAACCACCTCTTCGTCGCTGGCGGTCGGGTTCGCCATCAGCAGGTTTTCCTTGATGGTCCCGGAAAAGAGGTCGGAATTCTGCGACACGAACGAGACGGCCGAACGGACGACGGAGGGGTGTAGCTGCCGAATATCGACACCATCGAGCAGGATGCGTCCGGCGCTCGGCGCGTAGAGACCCGCCAGAAGGCGGCCGATTGTCGTCTTGCCCGAACCGATGCGGCCGATGATGCCGACGCGCTCGCCCGCTTTGATCGTGACGTTCATACCGCTGACCACCTTGTGGTCCGTTTGCGGGTAAGCAAAGTCGAGATTCGTAAAGGTGATGCTGCCGTTGCGGATCTCGCGGTTGACGAAGCCGATCGTGTCCGGTCGGTCCTCCGGCTGCTCCATCACGGCATTGAGGATCCGCAGCGACAGAATGGCCTGGCGCAGTCGCGCCAGCGTCATGGCGATCTGCCCGAGCGGCGCGACGGCGCGGCCGGAAAGCATGCTGGCAGCAATGATCGCGCCGGATGAAATCTTGCCCTCGGTAAATTCATAGGCGCCGGCAACGACGATGCAGACCGTGACCAGCTGCTGCACGAACTGCGTCGCATGCGAGGCCCAGGAGGAAATCTCCTTGATCTGCTCGGACGTGTTCGAGGAATGCTTGGCGAGCTCGTTCCAGCGGCGAAGCAACTGCTTTTCCGAGTGCAGCGTCTTCACCGTCTCGATCGCACTGATCGTTTCGACCAGCAGCGCCTGACGCTGGGCTGATTCATTCGACGCGGCGGCGACGCGGTTGCCGATCTTGTATTGCGCGACATAACCGATCAGGAGACTGAAGATGAAGGCGACCGCCGGGATAATGGCGATCCAGCCCGCCACCGCATAGACGGCTGCGATGAAGACGAAGACGAAAAGACTGTCGATGATCGTGCTGAGCGTGTTCGACGTGAAGAATTCCCGAACGAATTCGTACTGCATCGCCCGGTTGGCGTATTCGCCGGTCGAAGGCGGTCGCGACGCCATGGTCGCATGCAGGATCTTCTCGAACAGCATGTAGGAGAGTTTCAGGTCCGCCTTGCGGCCGGCATAGTCGATCAGCGCCGCACGCACAGTCTTCAAAAGGAAGTCGAAGAGAATGGCGGTGCTGATCCCGAGCGCCAGCACCCAGAGGGTCGCGATAGCCTTGTTCGGCAGGATGCGATCATAAACGTTCATCGTGAAGAGCGGGGCTGCAAGCGCCAGCACGTTGATGAAGAACGCGGCGACCGCGACCTGCACATAGGCCTGCCAGAACGGCTTGACCGTGGCGGTCAGCCAATGGCGGCGGTCGATGTTGCGCGCCTCGCCGACGCCGCGGCCAGTCGCGGTGTTGAGGTAGGTGGCCGAGAAAGACAAGGCGTAGGCGAGCCCGCCGACCTCAAGGTCGGACAGGGTGATCGGCATCTCGCGGGGCGCCGCCAGTCTGTTGGAGAGGCTTAGCGTGCCGTCGGGCGCCTCTTCCAGAAGCGCCATGGCACTGCCATCGCGAAAGACCAGCAGCAGAGGGTAGACGAAATCACGATTGCCGATCGCGCGCGCGGAAACGAGCTCCGTTTCCAGGCCGACCCGCTCGGCAATACGGGAGACGTCCTCGGCGCTCGGCAACCGAGGGTCGAAGGGCACGTCCGAATAGAGCACACTATCTGACGAGGGGCGGTTCAAGAAGATGCAAATCTCCTTGAACGCCTCGGAAAAGCCGGTCAGAGACGGGCCAATCTGCACATGCCTGTCAATGCCTTGCATTACCACCGGTTGTGTCCACCCTGACGAGGACTATTCATTTCTGCCGGATCGGCGCCAACAGGTCGAGCGGCAAGTCGTTCGTCTGGCGCGACGGCACACGACGATAGGTTTCCGTGGCCGGCGCATCCGGGACATTGAACTCATTGCGCGCATAGGCTTCCGCCTGCGCCGGCGCCTTGATCTTCATGGTCGGCAGCAGCTGGCCTGTTGCTGCCAGCAGCCGGTACTCGGCAAAAAGCGCGGCATACTGCGCGGTCTTTGCGAGAACGCTGACGTTGAAACGCGAATTCTGCGCGCCGAGCACGTCGAGCAGCGAACGCTGG
This sequence comes from Ensifer sp. EB106-05-01-XG146, assembly GCF_058791875.1. Classification (NCBI taxonomy): domain Bacteria; kingdom Pseudomonadati; phylum Pseudomonadota; class Alphaproteobacteria; order Hyphomicrobiales; family Rhizobiaceae; genus Ensifer; species Ensifer sp. EB106-05-01-XG146. Next base: position 714,765 of record NZ_JBYTDX010000003.1, on the reverse strand, counting down.
CCGACCTTGAGCTGCTCGCGATAGGATTCGACGAGTTGCACGTTCATCTGCGCCTGCTGGTTCAGCGTGCGGGCGATGTCGTACTGGCTGCCGCGGCGCTCCCAGGAGATGCGCACGGCTTCCTCGACCTCGCGGTGCGCCTGATGGAAGACCAGGCGCTGTTCGCTTGCGCGGCGCATCTGCTCCTGCTCGTTGGCGACATCGATGCCGCCACGATAGAGATTCCACTTCGCGACGATCCGGCCCTGTGCGTCCCAGGTGTTGCCGGTCGAGCCGTCGATATCGTTGCCTGAGCGCACGCGGCCCTCGGCGAAGACTTCGGGCAGCATGTTCGAGCGTGCCGCCTTGACCTGCGAGTCCGCGACATTGATGTCGGAGTCGGCAGCCTTGATCCGCGGATTGTTGGTGCGCGCAATGCCGATCGCCGTCTCCAGTGTCTTCGGCAGCGCGCCGGCGACCGACTTCGGCATGGATGGATTGGTGAGGGGCTGTCCGACCAGGCGGTTGAAGCTGATCTTGACCGTATCGAAGGCCTCTTCCGCTTCCTGCAGGCGGGCCTTGGCCGCCAGCAGCCGTTCGCTTGCCTGCTGACGGTCTGCCTCGGTGAGAGCGCCGCCCGAAATCAACGAACTGATATCCGACAAGATCGACTGGTGCACGCCGACGTTCTTGCGCGCTTCCGCAACGATCTGCTGCTGGAGAATATATTCGAAATACTCGCGAACGATCTGCAAGCCGATCGTCTCGGAACGCTCCAGCACCCGGAAGGAGGCGCTATCGACGCGCGCTGCTTGACGCTCGAGTTCGGCGCGACGGCCACCACCATCAAAGAGCTTCTGCGTGATGGTCAGCCCGACGTCGGAAGGATAGAGCGGATCGTTCTCGATCGAGGCAAGGCGACGGCTGCTGTCTTCGAGGTGGCGCACACCAGTCGATGCTTCGACGTCGACGCTCGGCAGATAGAGACCGCGCGCCTGCCGCAGTTCGAATTCGATTGCCTCACGGTTTTCGATCGACTGACCGATTTCCGGATTCGATTCCATCGCAATCTGAAGCGCTTCCCTCAGCGTCATCGCTTCCGCAGCACCACCCGCAAACACCGTCGACGCGAGCAGAATAGAAAGCAGCCCGCCTCCAATAAATTTCCCCACTTTCAACTCTATCCCCCTCGCAATCAGTACGACATGCTGGTTAATCCAAACGTACGTCGCAACTGCCTTATTTATCGACAGATAATACAGAGGTAATATAAAGCAGGGACCAATTTTGGGGTGGTCCCTGATAGGCCCAAGCTTTCGCACGGCTATGTTGCAAAAATGGAACAACGGTGTTGCGCCAAAAGATTCCAGTAACCTATTGAATTGAAATAAGCTCCACGACAGTACTGCAGATGACAGGCAACCCTTTGCAACAGTGGGGCCCAGCGCAACACAACCCTAAAGCGACAAACGAACTGGCCCTCAGCCGCCGCGAGCGATCGTTGCATACGACTCCGGCACAAGCAACGTTATCGCCAGTCATTCACGCCGAAGGCAGGCGGACGAAATCGACAGGCCGGGTGCCCTCGCTGGCAACTATGACCGTCTCGGAGGCAGCTGCCCGGCGCAAGCGTTCCAGATCGACACTGCCATCGAACAAAGCTCCGCCGACGCTGAGTTCGAGGTCGACCTTGCTGCCATCGGCAGAGAAATGGGCGGACGACAGCGCCGTCGTCAGGCGGTTTGAGACATGTTCCGCATCCGTCTCCGTTGCGCCGACGAGCAGGACGTCGAAACTGGCTGGGCCCGTCCGGGCGACGATATCGTCGCGACGCACGGACGTGCTGATCGTCGAAGCGACGAATTGCAGCAGCTCCTCGCTCCAGGCCGGGCCGAAAGCAGCGCCGACGTCATCGAGATTGTTGATACGCAGATGAATGAGCGCGCCATGCAGCTCCTCGCCGGCGCTTTGGCGGCGGCGTTCGAGGCCATTGACCTGCTGTACGAGCCCGCGACCGGTCACGCAGCCCGTCGTGGCATCATGGGCGACAACATGATTGATCTGGTTGCGCAGGCGCTGCGCCCGGCGAAACTGCGTCGCTGCCACGACGATCAGTGGCACGCCCATCAGCAGGGAGATTAGCGCGGCACCGACCATGGCAGCCGCATAAGGCTGGTCGACCAGGGCGACCAGGCTGAGATAGACCAGGAGCTGGGCGAGCACGGCGAATCCAACAATGCCGCCGATGGCATATCGCGCGATCCGCCAATCTTTCTGCCCGTTGAACTGCACGTCTCTTTGCATGCCTCGCTCCCGATTCACGAATGACGATCGGTCTAGCGCGAGTTTATGGATTTTCCATTTCGATGGTACCTACAACTTTATGCAGTGCGCCGGTTCTCCGCAAAAAATGCACCAAAACGGGAATCGTTTTTCCGGCGTCTGCCCGGCGAGGTGCGACGTTCGGTTGCTTATCGCTGCTCGCCTATCTCGACGCCGTCAAGCGCAGCAGATCTCTCGACACCTGGTTCCAGCTCGTCATCCAGGACTGAATGGCGAGCCGTTGCGGGCGACGCTTGGACGACCTATGACGTCGCCGCGGCCCGGAAGGCACCAGCCAGCTTCCGCACCGCCCCCTCGATCTCGCTTGGCGTATAAGCGGCAAACCCCATGAGGAACCCGGGCTCGGGCTTGCCGCCGGCGTGAAGCGCGGACAATCCCATGATCTCGATCCCGACACGTCGTGCCGCATCGACGGCCGCGGCCTCCGAGATCGCACCTGTCAGCGCGCACGGCATCTGCAGGCCGCCATCGGGCACCCGCGCTTCAAGGAAATGCGGCAGATGTTTTATGACAAGCATCGCCAAAAGGTTGAGCCGGTCGGCGTAGATGCTGCGCATTGTGCGCACATGGGCGCCGAAATGCCCGCCTTCCATGAAGCGCGCGAGTGTCATTTGCGCCATCGGAGCGGAGTGCCCGTCAAGCAGAGTACGCGCGACGGTCATCGGCTTGACCAGCTCAGGCGGCAGAACTGCATAGCCGATCCGAAGCCCTGGAAAGAGCGATTTGGTGAAGGTGCCGATGTAGATCGTCCGGTCGTGCGGATCGAGGCCCTGAAGGCAGGCCGTTGGTTTGCCGGCATAGTGGAATTCGCTGTCGTAGTCGTCCTCGAGGATCCAGGCCTGATGGCGGCTCGCCCATTCGATCAGCGCAAGGCGGCGATCGAGCGTCAGCGTGGCGCCGGCCGGGAACTGATGCGAGGGCGTCAGGAATACGGCCTTGACCTTGCGCGTCTCCGCCTTGATCTGGTTGACGGCGATGCCATGGCGGTCGACGCGGATGGGGACGCATTCGAGCCCCGCCGCATCGAACGCCTTGCGCGCGCCGTAATAGGCCGGATCCTCGATGAAGATGCGGTCACCGGGATCGAGCAGCATGTTTGCGCACAATGTCAGCGCCTGCTGCGAGCTGGTGAGGATCAGCACCCGTTCGGCCGTGGTACGGGCGCCGCGTTCTAGGTTCACATAGTCGGCAATGGCACGGCGCAGCTCCTCGATCCCTTGCGGGTCGCCGTGAAGCAGCGCCCTTCTGCCGGTTTCGCGCAAGACCTGCCGTCCGAGGCGCTCCCACAGCGCGAGCGGAAAAGTGCGCGTCTCCGGCACGCCATGGGCGAATGGGCGGGGCAACAGCTGTTCACTGACGCCGCCGCTGCCGAACATGGCATTGCCCCGCCTGCTCAAAGCCGCTGCCTGGTTGGGCGACTGCGCGCGCCTTGGAGACAGGCGCCTGCCGGGTGCAAACTCCTTCACCTCGGCCACGAAACTGCCGCTCCCGACGCGACGGTCGATGAAGCCTTTGGCATGAAGCTGGCCATAGGCCGCTTCGATCGTATCGCGCGATACGCCGAGGGATTTGGCGAGCACGCGCGAAGCTGGAAGCGGCTTTCCCGGCCCAAGCGCACCGTCGAGGATCAACTGCCGGATCGCCCGCTGGATGCGCGCATGAAGCGGCATCCCAGCCTGGGCGGGCTGGGCAATCCATGCCTTCACGGACTCGAGTTGGGAATGCTTGAACAAATGGTCTGATCATCTTCAGAAAAATGGATGGGCATATCGGGCCAATGACTGGCTATTTGTCAACGCGGCTTGCCAGTCCTCCCCGAAATTTCAGGAGCCCCGATAGATCATGTCATCACATGTTTTCCCGTCATCCCTTCGCTTCAACGACCTTGCCCATCCCATTGTCGCGGGTCTGATCTCCGTCATCGTCAACTATGGCGGCACCTTCATCCTGGTCTTTCAAGCTGCGAAAGTGGCTGGGCTCAGCCCCGAGTTGACGGCTTCCTGGGTCTGGTCGGTCTCGATCGGCGTGGGAATGACGGGGCTTTGGCTGAGCTGGCGCTATCGCGAGCCTATCATCACCGCCTGGTCGACGCCGGCCGCAGCCTTTCTCGTCACTGCGCTTGCGACCACGCCCTATGCCGAGGCCATCGGCGCCTACATGATCTCGGCTCTAGCCTTCGTCGCACTCGGGCTTTCGGGCTATTTCGAGAAGGTCATCCGGCTGATCCCGCCAGGCATCGCCGCGGGCCTGCTCGCCGGTATCCTGCTGCAGTTCGGCATCGGCGCGTTCGGCGGCGCAAGCGTCGATCCGTTGCTCGTCGGCCTGCTGATTGTCGCCTACGTCGTCCTGAAGCGCTTCTCCGCCCGCTATGCCGTGGTCGGCATCCTCGTTCTCGGGCTCCTGTTCCTGCTCGCGGAGGGCCGGGTCGACCTATCGGGTCTGAGGTTGGAGTTCGCGGCGCCCATTTTCACCATGCCGTTATTCTCGCTGAACGCGCTGCTTTCGGTCGCACTGCCGCTGTTTCTCATCACGCTGACCGGCCAATACATGCCGGGAATGCTGGTGCTGCGGAATGACGGCTTCAAGACCAGCGCCAACCCGATCGTGACGACGACTGGCCTCGGTTCGCTGATCATGGCGCCTTTCGGCTCGCACGCCTTCAATATCGCGGCAATCACGGCGGCGATCGCAACCGGCAAGGAGGCCCACGAAGACCCGTCCAGGCGCTGGATCGCGGGTATCGCCGCGGGCTTTTTCTACGTGCTCGTCGGCGTGTTCGGCGTTACGCTTGCGGCCGTGTTCATGGCGTTTCCTGCGACCTTCATCACCACGCTAGCCGGCCTCGCCCTTCTCGGTACCATTGGTGGCAGCCTTGCTGCAGCAACAGCCGACCCGGCCTGCCGCGAAGCGGCGCTCATCACGTTCCTGGCCTCCGCCGCCAACATCAAGCTGCTCGGGATCGGCGGGGCCTTCTGGGGCCTGGTGATCGGCCTTCTCGCCTACATCGTTCTGAACGGCCGCCTACCGCAGCGTCGCGGGAGCAAGCTGCCCCTGAACGAAGGCACAGCGAAGTAGCAGGATGACCGGGTCCCGCCGCGTTTGACGGCCTTCGTCGCTGATGAAGGCCCTATGGCGGGTTTTGGTCCATCTCGCCCAAAGCCCCCCAGCCCTGAAAATCAGCGAAGCCCACCAAAGGAGAAACCGAGCATTTCAAAGGGTGGCGGCAACACATGCCGCCATCCGCCGCTCCAGGCGAAGTCGCGGAATGCCAATCGGTCCGTCAGGACCGAGCTTCACACTCCTTAACGCCAGCGAGCCACGTAGGCCGCCGTCGCGGGCCGCCTGTGACGGCTTCGTTGACGCATGTGCAAACGTCAGCTTGTTGCCGCTGGACAAGGTGAATGTAACGCTATAACACAACACATGTTACGTTATTACATTATAGGAGATTTCATGTCCCGCTCCGGTTTGCCCGCGCTTTTCGCCACCACCATTCTCGCGACCCTCGCCTTTCCGTTGACCTCTCATGCCGAGGAAGAACAGCAGCGCGAGACCTGGCGTTTGTTCATTGCCGACCACACCCAGCCCGTGGTCCGCGCCATCGATTTGGAAACGGACAAGGAAATCGGCCGTTTTGACCTTGAAGGCTACGCCGCCCTTTCCCTGAGCGACACCGGACGAACCGTCTTTGCCGTCCAGGGCGAACAGAACCTGATCCATGCCATCGACACCGGCATAGCGCTTTCCGATCACGGCGAGCACCGGGACATCGAGGTCAAGGAGCCGAGGCTGCTTGAGAAAACCATTCGCGGACAAAAGCCCGGCCACGTGGTTGCCCATGGTGACGATCTCGCCATCTTCTACGATCGCGGTGGCAAGTTCGATCTGCTTGGCGAAAGCGCGCTTCTGGACGGCAAGGCGGAGCTCAAGGCTTACGATACTACCGCCGCACACCATGGCGTCGCGGTTTCGACCGGCAACCATCTTCTCGTTTCGGTCCCGAACCTCGAAGCGACGGTAAAGGAAGGTGAGCTTCCTCCCCGCCTGGGCCTGCGTGTTCTCGACAAGGAGGGCAAGCAGGTCGGCGATGTCGCAACCTGCACGGGGCTCCACGGTGAAGCGACGTCCGCCCGCCTGGCCGCCTTCGGTTGCGCCGAGGGCGTCCTGGTCGCACGCCCAGGTGGGCTCGATGGCCCCAAGCTCGAGATGCTCGCCTATGGCGACAAGCTGCCGGAAGGCAAGGTATCCACACTGCTCGGCGGCACTTCTATGCAGTTCTTCCTTGGGAACTACGGAGAAGACAAGGTCGTACTGATCGACGCCGACGCGAAGGAACCCTACCGCCTCGTCGAACTGCCGCTGCGGCGGGTGGACTTCATCCTCGATCCAGCAAAGTCACGCAACGCCTATATCCTGACGGAGGACGGCAAGCTTCACCTCCTTGACGTCGTGGATGGCGTGATCACCAAATCGGAAATCGTCACGGAGCCCTACAGCAAAGATGGCCACTGGCGCGACGCAAGGCCCCGCTTCGCCGTCGCCGGCAATCACCTCGCCATCACTGATCCGCGCCAAAGCCTGGTACGCGTGATCGACACGGAAACACTGAAGGAGACCCGCACGATCGCGGTCGAGGGACAACCCTTCGCAATCGTCGCAGCCGGTGGGTCGGGCGCAACCCACTAGGCAACACAGGCAATGAAGTCTGGACGCCGGCCAAAGGGCCGGTGTCCATAAGCAGGTGAACCGGCAGCGCCGGTTGCCCCACCATCGTTCGGCCTTTACTTCCGGAATTACACCGAGAGCCAGCGCCAAGGTCTTAGCGGATTAACTTGCGCGGCCCGTTTCTATCCTTCGCCTTGGACAATCATTTTAAGGCTGCCTTAAGGTAGCGGCCTGATCGCTCCGCCCTCGATTGAAGACGAGGACGCAAGAACGATGCGGAAAGCAAGTCTGCTGGCGCTGGTTTGGGTTTTGATTGCGGCCATCCTGCCAGCCCGGGCGCTCGAGGCGCCCCTGCCGATGGACGAGGCCTTCGTACCTGGGATCGCCAGGCAAGACGACGGCCGGCTGGCGATCACATGGACGATTGCTGACGGCTACTATCTCTACAGGGACTTCCTGGCAGCAGAAGATGAGGGTAACCGGCCGATCACCCTGCAAACCGAACCGGGGACAGTCATGGACGATCCGGGCTTCGGCACAACCGAGGTCTATTACCAAAAGGCTTCGGCCCGGATCGCGAATGCGCCTCCGCTCATTCGCCTCACCTATCAGGGCTGCCAGGATGGCGGGCTTTGTTATCCGCAGACAACGCGGACGATCGATACCGCCGCGATGACCATCAGCAAACCGGTCGGTGGTTTTGCCTTTGCGCCTGCCAAGGACGCACGGCCCGTGGAAGCGCCGGACACAGGTTTTTCCATCGCAGCTGACGGCGGAGAAACGGCGGTCGACCGGCTCATGACCGGTGGCGGGTTTGCGCTGCTTCTTGCAGGCTTCCTCGGCTTCGGACTGCTGCTCGCCTTCACGCCCTGTGTTTTCCCGATGTATCCGATCGTCGCGGCCATGCTCACGCGCGAGGGAGAGGGGCTGACGGCACGACGCGGTTTCATGCTCGCCTCCGCTTATGTGCTGGCCCTTGCGTCCGCCTTCGGTCTCCTTGGCATCGTGGCCGCTTGGTCGGGGCAAAACCTGCAGATCGTGATGCAATCGCCCGTCGCTGTCGGCGTGGTCGCGGCACTGTTCGTCCTGCTGGCGCTCTCCAGCTTCGGGCTCTTCCACATCAAGCTGCCGGCAGTGATCGGCAACCGCCTGAGCGGCGGCCGGCAGAAGGGCGGCTCGGTCGCCGCCGCCGCCCTGCTCGGTCTTTCCTCCGCCTTCCTCATCGGCCCCTGCGTAACCGCGCCGCTTGCCGGCGCCCTCCTCTACATCGCCCGGACCGGTGACATTGCGGTCGGCGCACTCGCCCTTTTCGCCCTTGGCCTTGGCAAGGGCATCCCGCTCATCATCATGGCGACAATCGGCGGCAAGGCGCTTCCACGCGCCGGCGCGTGGATGGAACGTGTCCGGCACGTCTTCGGCTTCGCATTCCTGGGAACGGCGATTTGGCTTGCGACGCCGCTTGTGCCGGAGCGCTTCGTCCTCCTGCCCTGGGCCGTGTTTTCCCTTGCCTTCGGCATCTACGCGGTCGCTCCCGACGGGCTGCGGTCCACAGGCGGCTACGGCGTACTGACGCGCTTGACCGCCGTCGTCTCGCTCATTTGGGGTAGTCTGCTGCTGGTGGGCTTCGGCCTTGGAGCCAGCGATCCGCTCACTCCGCTCGGCCCGCTCAAGAGGGCGGCGAGTGTTGACCAAACAGCCGCCATCCAGATGTCGGATTTTACCAAGGTCGGCTCGGCCGGCGCACTCTCCCGCCTTCTCGACACCGCAGCCTCCGGGAGGCAACCCACCCTCGTCTATGTCACCGCTGGCTGGTGCGTCACCTGCCGCACGATCGAGCGGTCCGTTCTGACAAAGCCTGATGTCGCGGCGAGCCTTGACGGGATCCGCTTGGTCAGCCTCGACGTCAGCACCCTCGATGCGGAGAATGGCGCACTGATGCGATCACTTGCCGTCGTTGGCCCGCCGACTATGATCTTCTTCAACCGCAGCAAAGAGGAGGCCCCCGGTACGCGCCTCGTCGGAGAAATCACGGCCGGCTCGCTTGCGGAGGCGGCACGGATGGCCAAGGGCAGCGCGCAATGAACGCCGTCGCAATAGGTCCCTTCGCTTTTTCCGCCGATCGCTTTTCGGTCATCGCCGGGTTGATCGTCTTCATGCTTGTCGGCTCGCTCCTTGCCGCCCGCATCCACAACCGGCTTGGCACCTTTACGACGGCTGCCACACTTTTCGGCGTTGTCGGCGCGCGCGCCGGGCATGTGCTCATCCATGCCGAGAGCTTCCTGCAGGAGCCGTTGCGAGTTCTCGCCATCTGGCAGGGCGGCTTTTCCCCGACGGGCGGATTCCTCGGTGTTTTCCTCGCCGCAGTGATGCTCTGGCGAAACGCACCGAAAGCCGCTCCTTGGGCGATCCTGCCGCTTGCGGCCGGCCTCTTCGTCTGGGTCGTCGCCACAACCCTCACCGATAGCGGCGCTGCACCCCGTGCCCCGGAAACGTCCTATGCCGTTCTCGCACGTAACGAGAGCCTCGCCATCGCCGAGCGCAAGGGCCGCCCGGCGGTTCTCAATCTCTGGGCAAGCTGGTGTCCGCCCTGCCGGCGGGAAATGCCGATGATGGCGGAGATGACCGAAAGGAATCCTGAGGTCGACTTTCTCTTCGCCAACCAGGGCGAAAGCCGCGCGGCGATAGAATCCTATCTGCGCCAAACAGGCGTCGACCTGGAAACCATCCTTCTCGACCCTTTCTCGGGCCTATCCCGGCACTACGGCGCGATCGGCCTTCCTGCCACACTTTTCATCAACCCGGACGGTACGCTCGCCGCCACCCATCTCGGCGAAATCTCCCGCGAGGCAATCGCCGAACGGCTCGCCGCCTTTGCATCTGAGGACAGGAAGCAGGCAGAATGACAGCCCCGGCCTTTCCGACTTTCGTCGTTTGCCTGCGCGGCATGATCCTCGAAATCGCCGCACGCGCCGTCGCTCTCGGCCCCAATCCATTCGCACAAGGAGAAATCTGATGTTCACCCGCAGAACCGTTCTGACGGCCACGGTCGCGACCGCCGCCGCCGTGCTTGTCGGAGGCCGATCATCCTTCGCCCAGCAATTGACCAAGGAGGAGGTGTTTTTCGACAAGGACGCGCCCGTCCTTGGCAATCCGAAGGGCGATGTCACCATCGTCGAGTTCTTCGACTATCAGTGCCCTTACTGCAAGAAAGTGCATCCGACGGTCGAGAAGGTGGTCAAGGCCGACGGCAACGTGCGGCTCGTGCTGAAGGACTGGCCGATCTTGGGCGAAGCCTCCGTCTTCGCCGCACAGGCAGTGCTTGGAGCCGCCCAGATCGGCAAATACCAGCCGGCGATGGAGGCGCTGATGAAAACCAAGGCGAGGCTGTCGCAGGACGACATCGAGAAGGCGCTGACCGCGGCGGGTCTTTCGATGAAGGAGCTGACCGCAGCCGTGAACACGCACAATGCCAAGATTTCCGGGCTGCTCGACCGCAACTACAGTCAGGCACTCGCCTTCAATTTCGCCGGCACGCCATCCTTCGTCATCGGTTCGGCGATCATTCCCGGCGTTCTGGATGAAAAAGGACTGAAGGACGCCATCGCCAAAGCGCGGAATTGAAGCACGAACTTGGTGAGCTTACCGGACTGCCGCTTCGAAAGGCGGCCAGAGCCCATTTGCGCGCGACCTGACCGGTTGAAAGGGTCGCGCGCCGAGAGGTTCACCTTGGCAGCCAGCCGACGAGCGGAAACCGGGATCGCTCAGCCTGGTGAGCCACCGCAGTCCGACCAGGCAGGCACCCATTCGGCCACCCGACTGCGGCCTTTCTGGCATCATTGAACGACCTTGTTAGGCCGAGAATTTCACCGTTACGCCGCGCTGCCGAAAGTACGCCTGCATCAGCTTCCGTCCGGAACGGTTGTTTTGCACGAGCCTGGTCGGGTCGAATACGGCCTCTTTCAAACCTGCCCGCATCAATGCTGCCTTGAGGGTCGCGATATGAAGATCGATGTCGGCATTGTCTGCCTGCAGCGATGCGTAAATGCGATCTGTTGCCTCTGCTACGGTCGGTTCGCTCACTATACACTCCTGTTGCTGTCTTGCTGGCGTTTGGCACGCTTGTCGGCTTGGCCCTATTTGCTGGAGCCGCCAACGTCAATCGGGAGAGGGCAGAATGTGCTTCCGACAGAACGCAGCAGGGCCTTGGAACAGGTTATCGAAGGTGTCGGCTTGACGCCTCGACGAAGGCGTCGAAGACGCGAGCGCCCGGATGGCTGTCGGCATCCAGCATTTCGGGGTGCCATTGAAGGCCCATGGCAAAGGTCTGCGAGCCGATCTCGATCGCTTCAACGACACCATCCGGGGCTCGGGCCGTAACGGTCACCGCGCCCGATACCTCCACGATCGCCTCGCGGTGAAACGTGTTCACGGTGAATGTTTCGATGCCGAGGATGTCGGCCATTCTGGTGCCGGGGACAACGCTGACGTCATGCGAGAAATTGGCCTGGTCGTGATTGAGCGCGTCGGGCCACGACGAATGGACATCGGAAACCATCCGGCAAGCGTTGAGGCAGCCGAGCATCTGCATGCCGTTGCAGATGCCGAGCACAGGCTTGTCGCGCGCAAGGAAACTTTCCATCAATGCCATGTCGACGGCTAGCCGATCCGAGGGCGGATACTGGGATTGGTCTCCTTCGACATACCAGCTTTTCGGGAAGTTGATGCGGCCGCCGACGCTTAAGAACCCATCAAAATCTTCGACGACCTGGTCGACGAGATCGGGAACATAGGGGATGCCGAAGGCAAAGGCGCCGGCGCGGCGCAGGGCGGAAAAGTAATTTCTCGAGACGTCATAGCGTCCACCGCCCGCACTGGTGTTTTCATCCATGATCACGGCGATCTTCGGCATGCGTTTCATCGGGTTCATCCTAGATTTCAATGATTCCAAGTTCGGACGTTGAGCAACCTAGCCTATCTTTGCCGCGGGGCGGAACGGGGCTTCGCTCAGCGCATTCCATCGGTTAGGCCAAAGCCATCCGAACCCTATGGTTCCCGCCGATCTCGATCAGTTCGGATCGAACAGGCGCGGTAAAAACATCCGGCGCGGTGCTGCCATCGGAAACGAAGCTGCGGCCGGCAAGTTGCGGCACGGTGGCGTCGCTCGCCTGCCTTTCCGCCGGATTCAGCGCAGCATCCGGATCGGGAATGGCGGCGATCAGGCGGCGCGTGTAGGGATGGGTGGGGACTTCGAAAATCTCGCGCCAGCCGCCCTCTTCCACGACTTCGCCGAAATACATCACCAGCACCCGGTCGCTCATATGTTCCACCACGCTCAGATCGTGGCTGATCATCAGATAGGAGAGGCCGAGTTTTTCCTGAAGGTCGAGCAGCAGATTGATGATCTGCGCGCGGATCGACACGTCGAGGGCCGAGACCGGCTCGTCGAGCACGACGATCTCAGGCTCGAGGATCAGCGCGCGGGCGATGCCGATGCGCTGGCGCTGGCCGCCGGAGAACTCATGCGGATAGCGTTTGGCCTGTTCGGGCGTCAGGCCGACATTCTTGAGCATCGCCTCGATGCGGCCTTCGATTTCCGAGGCGGCGGTAATGCCGTGCAGCCGCAGCGGTGCTGCGAGCGAGGTGCGCACGGACTGGCGGGGGTTGAGCGAGGCATAAGGATCCTGGAACACCATCTGCACCGCTTTCGCCCGGTCCATCCGTTGCGGCGCGCCGGGCCCCGCGAGCGGCTGACCGCGATAGCGGATCATGCCCTCAGTCGGTTCCTGCAGGCCGAGAATGGAAAGCGCCGTCGTCGATTTCCCGCAACCGGATTCGCCGACGATCGACAGGCACTCGCCCTTGGCAAGCTCGAAGCTGATGCCGTTGACGGCGTGAAGCGTACGCCGTCCTTTGCCGAGCAGGCCACCGCCGGAAATGGGGAAACGGACATGGAGATCGTCCACCTGAAGCAGCGGCGCGGTCATGGCTGGCTCCCTTCCCGTTCGCGTGGCGCGATGAAGCGGCTTTCCGTCAGCTTCGAGCGGTCGGCGATGATGCTGTCGATGTCGACGAGCCGCTGCCGCCCATGTTCGCTGCGGCTGCCAAGGCGCGGCAGGGCGCCGAGCAGGCCGCGGGTGTATTCGTGCCGCGGGCTTTCAAAGAGCGCCCGCGTCTCGTTCTCCTCGACGAGGCAGCCCGAATACATCACGCCGACGCGCTGGCAGATGCTGGCGATGACGCCAAGGTCGTGGCTGATGAAGAGGACGGCCGTCCCGCGCGCCGCGCAGAGTTCCTTGATGAGGCGCAGCACCTCGGCCTGCACGGTTACGTCGAGTGCCGTCGTCGGCTCATCGGCGATCAACAGGTCCGGGCTGCAGGCAAGCGCCATCGCGATCATCACCCGCTGGCGCAGCCCGCCGGACATCTGGTGCGGATAGTTCCTGGCACGGCGATCAGGGTTGGGCACGCGCACATTCCCGAGCGCTTCGACGGCGAGCTTTTCGGCTTCCGCCCAGCTTTTTCCCTGATGTAGCACGAACATCTCGGCGATCTGTCGCCCGACCGTTGAAAGCGGGTTCAGCGCCGTCATCGGCTCCTGGAAGATCATGGCGATGCGATTGCCGCGCAGGCGCCGCATCTCGCGTTTCGGCAACGCCAGCAGGTTCTGCCCCTTGAACAATATCTCGCCACTGGTAACGGCAAGCGGCCGTTTCAAAAGGCCCATGACGGCAAGCGATGTGACCGATTTTCCGGACCCGGATTCGCCGACGAGGCCATAGGCCTCGCCGGGCATGATCTGGAACGAGACGCCCTTGAGCAGTGGATGGTAGCTGGAACGGCCGAGCGAAACGCCAAGCTGCAGGTTCTTGATGTCGAGAAGCGGCGCGGTCATGGCTTGCGCGTCCTCATATGCGGATCGAGGCTGTCACGCAGACCATCGCCGAGAAGGTTGAAGCCAAGCACCGAAAGGAAGATGGCAAGGCCAGGGAAGAGCGCCGCCCAGGGGGCGAGCTGGATCAGCTGGCGTGCATCGGTCAACATCGAACCCCAGCTCGGGAATGGCGGCTGGATGCCGAGGCCGAGGAAGGAGAGCGCCGCTTCAGACAGCACCGCCGACCCCATGCCGAGCGTTGCCATGACGAGGATCGGCCCCATCATGTTCGGCAGAATCTGCGTGAACATGATGCGCAGGTCGCCATAGCCCAGCGTCTGGGCCGCCTGCACGTAGCCTTGCGATTTCAAGGAGAGAGTCGAGGAGCGAGCGATGCGGCAGGTCCAGCTCCAGTTGGTGAGGCCAAGCGCGATCAAGAGCGACGGCAGGCCGGGGCCAAGCACCGCCATGACGGCAAGCGCGAAGATCAACGAGGGGATGGCGAGCATGACGTTGGTCAGGCCGTTGACCAGATCGTCCCACCAGCCGCCCCAATAGCCGGCCGTCATGCCGAGCGTGACGCCGATGATCGAGTTGATCACCTGCGACACGATGCCAACAGTCAGCGAGATCTGCGCGCCGTAAAGAATGCGGGTATAGACGTCCCGTCCCTGCCCGTCCGTGCCGAACCAGAAGGTGGCGTCCGGCGGCAGTTCGGAGTTCATCAAGTCGGCATCGAGCACGGGGTCAAAGGGCGCGATCCAATGGGCAAGGACACCGGCGAAGATGACGAGCGCAGTCAGCGTCGCACCGAGCCAGAAGTTGAAGCCGAGGCGCACGGTCGTCACTCCTGCTTGATGCGCGGATCGATCGCGGCATAGACCAGATCGACGGCGGTGTTGATGATCAGGAACCACAGCACGATGACGAGGATCGTGCCCTGCACCACGGGAATGTCGCGGATCGCCACACTATCGACCAGCAGCGAGCCGATGCCCGGCCAGGCGAACAGCTTTTCGATGACGACGGCCTGGCCGATCAGCGAGCCGAACTGCAGGCCGACCGTGGTGACGATCAGCACCAGCGCATTGCGCGCCACGTGCCAGCGCACCACCTTCGCCTCGCTCATGCCTTTGGAATGGGCGGTGCGAATGAAGTCGGCGTTCAAAACGTCGAGCACGCCGGCCCGGGTGGTGCGCGCCAGCAGCGCGAGCGGCGTGACGCCGAGGGTCACGGCCGGCAGGATGAGGTTTCGAAACGAGCCGTCGCCGTAACCGAAACTGGGCAGCCAGTTCAGTTGCAGGGCGAAGAGATACATCATCAGAAGGCCGAGCCAGAATTGCGGCATGGAGAGGCCCGAAACCGCCCCGATCATCGTCACCGTATCGAGGATCGAACCGGGCCTGAGTGCTGCAAGAAAGCCGAGCGGCACGCCGACAACGATGGCGAAGACCATGGCGGCGACGGCCAGCTGAAGCGAGGCGCCCATGCGGTCGTTGATGAGGTCAATGACCGGCTGGCGGGTGCGGAAACTGGTGCCGAGATCGAACTGGGCGAGATCCGTAACATAGGTCACGAAGCGCTCCATCAGCGGCTTGTTCAGACCGAACTCCTCATTGAGGCGAGCGATCATTTGCGGATCGGCGGCACGCTTTCCGTCGGCAAAGAGGCTGGCCGCGAAGGTACCGGGGACGACGGAGAAGATGACGAAGATCAGCAGCGCCACCACGACGATCGTCGGGACGACCTGCAGAATGCGGCGCAGGGTAAAACGAAGCATGAGCGGTTCCATTTTTGCCACCCGGATGGGTGGGACAACTGATGTGTGGGGCGGCCGAAACCGCCCCGAACCTCTCAGGGCTTACTTGCGTGCGTCCGGCGCCGTGTCGTCGATCCAGATCTCGTCATAGGGCTGGACCGCCAGTTCCGTGGCGTTCGGGACAAGGCCGTGGATCCAGGGCTGGTAGGCCATGACCGCCTTGTTGTAGTTGAAGAACCAGACCGGCGCATCGTCCTGCACGATGTTGTTGGCCTGGCGCAGCAGATCGCTCTGCTTGGCAGGGTCGCGTTCCTGCTGGGCCGCCTCATAGAGTTTGTCGAAATCCGGGCTCGCATAGCTCGCGTAGTTGCAGGCGGACTGCGCCGTCTTGGAATAGAAGCAACGCAGTGCATTGAGCGGGTCGGGACCGGACAGGTTCGACCAGATGAAGGCCTGGAAGTTGTTCGACGTCACGGCATCGCCAAGCGCCGAGCTTTCGACCGGCTTCGGCTTCACGGTGACGCCGACCTTCTTCAGCATCGGCAGGATGGCTTCAACGATCGGCACGCCCCAGCTCTCATTCGGGCTCGCCGTGACTTCGAACTCGAAGCCATCGGCATAGCCTGCTTCCGCCAGGAGTGCTTTCGCTTTCTCTGGATCGAAGGCGTAGGGCACCTTGTCCTTGTCGAAGGCCGGCGAAGACAGCGGCAGCCAGCCGGAGGCGGGGTAGGCCTTGTTCTTGACGAGCCGTTCAATGATCAGCGGCGCATTGATCGCATGGTTGATCGCCTGGCGGACCCGCTTGTCCTTGAAGGGTTCGAAGGCCGGGTTGAAGCCGATGTTGCGCGTATAGACCTCGGCAACTTCGAGCAGGTGATCCTTCAAGGCGTCTTCACCCTGATAGGCCTGGTATTGGGTCGGGCCAAGGATCGAGACATCGATTTCCTTGTTTCGGAACGCGACGTCGCGCGCGGCGTCCTCGGCCATCAGCACGATGTTGATGCGGTCGAGATAGGGCTTGCCCTCTTCGTAGTACTTGTCGAACTTTTCGACAACGACCTGCGATCCCGGCACGTGCTCCTTGAAGACGAAGGCGCCGAGGCCAACGGGGGTCTTGGCGAAGCTCGATTCATCCTTGACATCAGACGGATAAATCACCGTCGTGTTCTGCATCAGCGGGAAGCCGGGGTTGATCGGTCCGGTATAGGTGATCTCCAGCGTGTGGTCGTCGATTTTCTTGAGACCGGAAATCTCCTCAGCCTTGCCGGCGATGAACGCATCCGCACCCTTGATGACGGCAATGTAGCTTGCGCCCGGGAAGGCGTTCTTCGGGTTGGCGATGCGCTTGTAGCTGTAGATGATGTCGTCGGCCGTCAGTGGCTTGCCGTTGTGGAAGACGGCATTTTCGCGCAGGCGATAGGTGTGCACCGTACCATCCTCGGACACCTCTTCCGAGCTAGCGAGTTCCAGGACCGGCTTGTTCTGGATCGAATCCCAGCTGTAGAGCGCGCGGTGGATCGCCTGGGTGATGAATTCCTCCTGGGTGTTCGGGCTTGCCTGAACGTCGAGCGTGGCGAAGCTCGAGCCATAGGGTGCGGTAAAGACGAGCGTTCCGCCGTGGCGTTCGCCGGCAGCCAGCGCTCCGGTTGCCACCCCGAGGCCGAGCATTGCGGCCAATGTCAATCTTTTCAGCATGCTGTTTTCCCTCTCGTGCCGTTTTCGGCTTTGTGTTGATTGGTCTTTCAGGTCGTCAGCGTGCGTCGTGCACGACGCGGCCTGCAAGCAGGGTCATCAGGCAGCGTGTGCCTGAGAGAATGGTATCGGCCGGTGCCTCCAAGAGGTCGTTGTCGAAGACGGCGATGTCGGCCCATTGTCCCGGCACAAGCCTGCCCTTCACGTCTTCGGCCTTCTGAGAATAGGCGCCGTATTCCGTGTAGGCCTGCAACGCTTCCTCGCGGCTCAGCTTTTCCGCCTCCACCATCACGGTACCCTTGCCGGTCTTGCGCGTGATCATGGCGTGAAGGTTCGGGAAGGGATCGGGCGAGCAGACGGGCGAATCCGAGCCGGTCGAGGGCTTGAGACCCATGCGCATCCAGGTGCCGATCTGGTAGGAGGCCTTGCCCCGTTCCTCACCAAGCACGGAAACGTAGCTGTCGCCGAAATCGTGGATGAAGGCCATCTGCGGCGCCGGCAGGATGCCTGCCGCCTTCATGCGCCGATCTTGCTCCGGGCTCGAGAAGCCGCAATGCTCGATGCGATGGCGCCGATCCGGATCGGGATTACCGGCCAGCGCCTTTTCGTAGGCCGTGATCAGCTGCTCGATCGCACTGTCGCCGATGGCGTGGCAAGCCATCTGATAGCCCCGGTCGTGGCAGGATTTGACGATCGCCTCGACGTCGGCATCCGGCAGCATCTGTACGCCGATATTGTCGGGCTCACCAAGATAGGGCTTCGACATCCATGCGGTGCGCCCGCCGGCCGAGCCGTCGAGGAAGATCTTCACGGCCCCGACGCGCAACATGTCGTCGCCCGCACCGGAAATGAGCCCGGCACGCCAGGAATCCTCTACGATCGAGACGCCGGGATCGCCGAGCAGTGTCAGCCAGACGCGCACCGGCAGGCGGCCGGAAAGCTTGGCCATCTCATAAGCCTGGATTTCCGCAAAGCCGGCAAGTTGGCCGACCGCCGCATCCATGCAGCTCGTAATGCCGAGCGACAGAAGATAGCGCCCTGCCCGCTCGATGCCGTCGATCAACTCCTCCGTCGTCACCTCGGGAATAGCCGTCTTGATGAGGTTCTGCGCGTTTTCCGCCAGGAACCCGTTGAGGCGCCCGTCCGTGGTGCCGATCACGCCGCCGTCCGGCACCGGCGTCGCCTCGGTGACATCCGCCAGGCTCAGCGCCAGCGAATTCGCGATGGCCACATGGCCGCAGGCGCGCGTCAGCAGCACGGGATGATCCGGTACGGCGCGGTCGAGTTCCTCGCGGGTCGGATGCCGGCCGACATCGAGCTTGACCTGGTCATAGCCCCGTGCCCGCACCCATGCGCCCTTCGGCGTGACGGCCGCGCGTTCGGCAAGTTTCTCCATAAGGGCGGCAAGCGTCGGCGCAGCGGCAGGGGTCGCGTCGACCCAGCCCATGGTGATGCCGGTGGAGATCAGGTGAAGGTGATTGTCGATAAGACCGGGGCTGGCAAAACGGCCTTCGAGATCGATCACCTTGGTATGGGGCCCCTTGAGGCTCGCCATCTCGGCATCGCTGCCGGTGGCCAGAACCTTGCCCTGCCAAATGGCAACGGCCTCGCTGATCCCCTCCTCCCTGCCTCGCCAGATTCGGCCGTTGTGCAGAATAAGATCAGCGTGAAGCTGGAAGGCCATTAACAATCCCCCTTTTGTTATCAGCCTGATTTCGTGAGCCTCCTCGCTGCCTCGAAATCAGAACTGTTTGCCTTGGGCGCAACGTGGAAGGTTTGTCGGGGTTTGGCTAATTCGCTTTTAGCAAAGGCTGATGCAATATCGGCATAGCGATTTCTTTCCAACGACTTATGATCCCCTCAGCTGCAACGCAGGGGAGATCTGGGCATGGAGATCAAGTGGCTGGAGGACTTCGTGACCCTCGCCGACACGTGGAGTTTTTCGCGCGCTGCCGAGTTGCGCAACGTGACTCAGCCGGCGTTCAGCCGCCGCATCAAACAGTTGGAGCGTTGGCTCGGGGCGACGCTGATCAACCGCGCCACCATGCCGGCGGAACTGACGCCGGCAGGTCGCAATTTCCTGCCCATAGCGCAGGAGGCAATCCGAACCTTCTATGCAGCGCGCGAATCGCTACGCCCGTCTCACGAAGAAGGCCTCATCCGCTTTGCCGCGCTCCATACGCTGACGGTAACGATCTTCCCTGGCTGGCTCAAACTGCTCGAAAACGCAGGTGGCGCTTTCAGCACCTCGCTGATGCCCGACCGCGGCGGCATCGAGGCCAATCTTGACGCCCTCATCGGTGACGAGGCGGATTTCTTTCTGACTTATGCGCATTCGGAGGTGCCATTCCATCTCGACCGCGCACAATTCTCGTCGCTGACGATCGCCCATGATCGGCTGATCCCGCTCGCCGCCGCAAACGTCTCTATCCCCGATGGTACGCTACCGGGGCTGAATATTCTCGACCGGGCTGTGGCGCAGCCGCGGCTCGCTATTCCCTATCTGAGCTACGGGTTCAATTCGTTCTTCGGGGTCGCCCTTTCGCGTCTCATGCTGCGGCGCCCGCCCTTCCGGCGCCGCACGACGCATGAAAACACGATCAGTGCCGGGCTGATGAACATGGCGATGTCGGGTGCCGGCGTCTGCTGGTTGCCCGAAAGCCTTGCCCGTGACGCGATCGATGCCGGTGGCCTCGTACCCGCCTCTACGGATAAGGGCTGGAATCTCGACCTCGAAATTCGGCTTTACCGTCACGCCGCGACGCGCAGGCGCAGGGTCGAGGACCTCTGGCAAACGGCAAAGCTCTTGCTGGAACGCGAGCCCGCCTAGACGGGCTCGCGGGAAGATCAACACGCGCAATTCGTCGCATCGCGAAAAGATGGTCTAAATCTTGACCCTCAGCGCACGCGGATCATATGCCGGTGCCAGATGCACCGTCGCGGCATAGCGAATGCCTGCAAGATCGATCTCGAAGCGCTCCCCCTCGAGGAACGTTTTGTCCACGCCTTCAGGGTTTTCAAGCAGGCCGAGTGCGACCGAACGCCCAAGCGTGTGACCGTAGGCGGCGGAGCGGACCTCGCCGACCGGTTTTCCCGCACGCAGGATCAGTTCGCCGCCCCAAAGCATGGGCAAGGGATCGTCCAGGGTAAACTGAACGATGCGGCGCGAGGGCAGGCCCTTGGTCTTTGCGGCCACGAGCGCATCGTGGCCGACAAAGCCGCCGGGTTTTCCCAGAGCAACCGCAAAGCCAAGACCAGCCTCGTAGGGGTTGATGTCGGGCGTCAGTTCCCGGCTCCAGGCGCGGTAGCCCTTCTCCAGCCGCAAAGCCTCAAGCGCATAGTAGCCGCAATCCGTCAGGCCGAAGGCGCGACCGACCTCGTGCAGCGCCTCGTAAACACCGACAGCGAATTCTGTCGGCACGATCAGTTCCCAGCCGAGTTCGCCGACATAGGTCATGCGGTTGGCAAAGGCCGTGGCGTAACCGATATCGATCTCGCGGATAGTCGCGAAGGGAAAGCCCTCGTTCGAGATATCCGCCGAGGTAAGCTTCGAGAGGATGTCGCGCGATTTCGGTCCCATCAGCGCCAGGACTGCATAGGACGACGTCACGTCGGTCAAAGTCACGTGGGCGTCCGCGGCAAGGTTCTTGCGGATCCAGTCCGCATCATGCACCGCTTGGGCCGAACCTGTGATCAGCATGAAGCGATCGGCCGCAAGTCGCATGACGGTCAGGTCGCTCTCGTAGCCGCCCCGCGCGTTCAAGAGTCCGGTATAGACAGAACGGCCGATCTCGCCGTCGATGTCGGCAGCGCAGATGCGGTTAAGCGCTGCTGCCGCATCCCGCCCCTGCACAAGCAGCTTGGCGAAGGAGGTCTGGTCGAAAATGCCGGCGGCCTCGCGCGTTGCCTTCATCTCGCGCTTGACCGCTTCATGCCAGTTCTGCCGACCGAAGGAATACTCGGTGACGGGGCGCTCGCCTTCCGCAGCAAACCAATTGGCCCGTTCCCATCCCATTTTCGAACCGAAGCACGCGCCCTTGGCGGCAAGCCGATCGTAGAGAGGCGAACGGCGGAAGGGGCGTGCCGTATCCAGCTCCCGGTTCGGCCAAGGCATCGCATAGTGCAGACCGAGCGTTTCCTTGACGCGATCGTGAAGCCAGCGCGGATTGTTGTTGAAGCCCGCGAAGCGACGGATATCGACCGGCCAAAGATCCATGGTCGGCGCGCGGTTTACGATCCACTCGGCAAGGGCTCGACCTGCCCCGCCGGCGCTGGCAATCCCCATGGAGTTGAAGCCTGCGCCGACAAAGAAGTTCTTCAGTTCGGGCGCCTCGCCGAGAATGAAATTGTTGTCCGGGGTAAAACTCTCCGGGCCGTTGTAAAACTTCTTCACCTCGGATGTTTCAAGCTGCGGCACGCGCTGCAGCGCATTGTGCATCAGGATTTCGAACTGATCCCAATCGTCAGGTAAGAGGGCGAACTCGAAATCGTCGGGAATGCCTGCCATGCCCCAGGGCTTGGCTTCCGGCTCGAAGCCACCCATGACGAGCCCGCCGACTTCCTCCTTGAAATAGATGTAGCCGTCCGGATCGCGCATGACCGGCAGGTCAGGATGTACGCCCTCGATGCGGCCGGTGACGATATACATGTGCTCGGCCGAGTGCAGCGGCACGGTGACGCCGCACATCTGGCCGACCTTGCGTGCCCATTGACCGGCACAGTTGACGACGATCTCCGCGGCAATGGCCCCCCGATCGGTTTCGACGCCGGTGACGACGCCGTTTTTGGTCGAAATGCCTGTGACCCGGACGCGCTCGATCACGCGGGCGCCGCGATTGCGGGCGCCTTTGGCGAGCGACTGCGTGAGGTCTGTTGGATTGGCCTTGCCGTCGCCCGGCAGCCAGACGGCGCCGACGAGATCGTCGATCGCCATGACCGGCCAGAGCTCCTGCGCTTGCTTCGGCGAGATCACCTCGATCGCGACGCCTTGGGCGCGAGCAGAGGCCGCCGTGCGCTTCAACACGGTCATGCGGTCTTGCGTGCGGGCAACCGAGAGCGAGCCGCAATTCTTCCAGCCCGTGGCAAGGCCGGTCTCGGACTCAAGCTCGCTATAAAGCTTGGTCGAATATTTGATGAGGCCCGTCATGTTGGCGTGGCTGCGCAACTGACCGACGAGACCGGCCGCATGCCAGGTGGTGCCGCCGCTTAACTGCCCCTGCTCCAGCAAAACGACGTCGTTCCAGCCGAGCTTGGTTAAGTGATACGCGACCGAGCAGCCTATAATACCGCCGCCGACGATGACGACCTGTGCCTGTGTTGGAAATTCCTGCGCCATGAAACGACCTCCCGAACCCATGGAAGGCCGCACGGTAACAAAACGCGGACAAAGAACAAGACACAAAGTTACAAAAGATTACATTTGTTGTTCTGCAACGACCAGGGCTGGACCTTTGCGCTCGAGCGCCTCGCGGATCGCCTCCGGCGGATGTCGATCAACAATCACTCCGGCGGCGGCTTCGAAGCGGGGAATGCGAAGCGGCGTCAGCCGTCCGAACTTGGAACTGTCGAGTACGAAATAGGCTTTGGCCGCCGTTGCCACCATGCGCGAGCGCTGCTCGGCGCCGCTGCGGGTAAAGTCGGTCACCTCTCCATCGGGCGACAGGCCCCCGCCGCCTAAGAACGCGACGTCGACGCGGAAATGGCTGATCGCCTCGAGCGCATCGATACCGATGGCCGCTTCTTCATCCGGATCGATTTCGCCGCCGAGCATATGAACGCGCACCTGGGGCTGTCGGCACATCAGCAAGGCGATCGATAGCGAAGTCGTGCAAATCGTTAAGTTTTTTCGCCCAGTCAGGGCATGGGCCACAGCAAGCGTCGTCGTGCCGGAATCAAGGAAGATCACCATGCCGTCGCGCACGAGACCTGCTGCTGCACGACCGATCAGCGCTTTTGGCCCGGCATTCTCCTCCCGCCGCTCGACGAAGGCCGCTTCCGTCGGTTCGAACAGGGTGGCGCCGCCATGGACAAGATCGAGCTGGCCGCGATCGGCAAGAAGCTTCAGATCGCGCCTGATGGTCTGACGCGAAACATCGAAGAAATCCGCAAGCTCGGTGATACCAACGGTACCGTCGGCTGCAAGCCGCCTGAGGATCTCGCCGTGACGGCGTGGAGCAAGAGCGCGGGCGTTTTGTTGTTCTGACATGTGACTATCTGTGTCCATTTTTGTCCATTTGACAAGCTGCAACGGCTGTCCACGCCGCAGCGCACGCGTAGTGGCCCCTCACCCGCACGGATTTCGAGCGGATTTCTTCGGATCCTCGTTTTAACGGGATTGGCAACGGTCCAATATGTTGCATAATGTAACTATTCTTTCCGCGCACCACTTCGACGCCCTCAGGAAGAGACAATGCAACAGCCATGTACGCAGGCTCGCCACTTCACCTTCTACCTGCTCGATGGATTTACCCTCCATGGCTTCTCCGCGGCGATCGAAGCGCTACGCCTCGCCAATGACGTGGCCGGCCGCCCGGTATACGGGTGGCACCTTGTAGCGGCGGATGGAGCACCCGCCGTTTCATCCTGCGGCACGGGCATTCCGGTAGCGGCGCCGCTCTCGGCCGAACGCAACCGGTTTGGCCGCGATGCAGATCCGGGCTTCATCGTCATCTGTGGCGGCCGCAAGAAGCCATCGGCCGACAGGGCCCTGGAGGCCTGGCTGCGATCAGGCGCTCGCAGCAACGCGCGCCTCGCCGGGCTTGGCGGCGGCGTCTACTGCCTAGCGCGCGCGGGGCTGCTCGATGAGCGTCGCTGCGCCGTTCACTGGGAACACTTTCCAGACTTCTCCGAGCGGTTCTTCATCGCGGACCCGCGCCAGACCGCCTTTGAGATCGACGGCGGGATCTATACCTGCGCCGGCGGCAACGCGCCCTTCGACATGTTCCTGCACATCATCGAAGAGGACCTTGGTCGGGACGTGGCCACCCGTATCTGCGAGGCGGCACTCTGCGAGCGGCTGCGTGAGACCGGCGAGCGCCAGCGATTACCGTTGCAGGCACGTCTCGGCATCGACAACCCTCTATTGATCCGTGTCATCGAAAAGATGGAGGCAAATCTTGCCGAGCCATTGAAGCTCGCCGACATGTGGCCCTCGACCGGACTTTCCCGGCGCCAGATCGAGCGCCTGTTTCGAAGAGAAATGGGGCGCACGCCGGCGCGCTACTATCTCGACCTCAGGCTCGAGCGCGCTCACCTGCTGCTCATAACCTCGTCGCTTCAGGTCATCGAAATCGCGGTCGCCTGCGGCTTTTCCACCGCCTCGCACTTTTCCCGCACCTACCGCGAACGCTACGGCCTTACGCCGCAGCGTTCGCGTCTCAACGAGATGGAGCGCCTGCGCGCAGGAAACGACCGCAAAGTGGTGATGGCGGAGCTCCGGGTGGCGTAGAGTGACGCGGACAAAAGCGCCGCCGTCCTTCAGAGCGAAGGAAGGGCGGCGCTTTGCGAAGGGCTGGTTGCGGGTTAGCGCCAAGCCTGGGTGCGCGCGAGCAGACCGCGCGCGATCAGCGCGTGGACAAGTTTGGCCGCAACATTAGTGTAAAAGATCATCATGCCCATGGCCGCGGCCGGCGCTATATCGCCGGCGTCGTCCATGTTTAGCACGGCGACTGACGCGAGCTTGGTGTCGGTCGAGTAGAGAAACACCACCGCCGAGACGGTCGTCATCGCATTGACGAAGAGATAGATAGCGATGTTGAGGATCGCCGGCAGGCAGACCGGCACCGTGACCCGAAAGAACAGCCGGTGGAAGGGCTGTTTCAGCGACGCGGCGACGGATTCGAACTCCGGGTCCATCTGCTTCAGCGCCGTCAGCGCGGTCAGGTGCGCGACGGTATAAAAGTGCGTCACGGTCGAGACGACGAGGATCGTCATCGTGCCGTAGATCGGGTGCAGCGGATTGGCCGGGTTGTTGAAGAAGAAGATATAGGCAAGGCCGAGCACCATGCCGGGCACCGCCATCGGCATCATCGCCAGGAAGTGAAAGAGGCCACGGCCGAAGCGGAAGCCATCGGCCTTCTCCACCATGTAGGCGCCGGCAAAGACGACGATCGAACCGAAGAGTGCCGTCAAAAGCGCGAGCCGGATCGAGTTGCCATAGGCGGCCCAGCCGCCACCGTCCATCAGGTCGAAGGCAAAATTCTTGGCTGTCAGCGTCAGGTCATAGGGCCAGAACTTCACCACCGCTGCGATCTGGCACATGGCGATCATGCCGAGGATGAAGAGGCTGACGAAGCAGGCAAAGGTGAAGCACAGACCGTCCATGCGGGCATTGGGCTTCGGCTGATAGGGCACGGCGCGCGCCGACAGAAGCGCTACCTGCCGCTTCTGCATGTGCCGGTCGACGTAAAAGGCAAGCACCGCCGGCACCAGCAGGATGACGGAAACGACCGCGCCCATCTCGAAGTTCTGCTGGCCGATCACCTGCTTGTAAATGTCGACGGCGAGCATGCCGTATTGTCCGCCGATCACCTTGGGCAGGCCAAAATCGGTGATGACAAGCGTGAAGACGACGAAGGCCGCAGAGACGATGCCGAAGCGCGCGCCGGGCACCGTGACGGTCGTGAAGGTCCGCCATTTGCTGGCTTTGAGCGATGCGGCCGCCTCATAGTGGCGAGCATCGGCAATCGAGAGCGCCGTCAGGATGATCAGGAAGGCATGCGGCAGGGTGAAGAAAACAGAGCCTATGACGATGCCGATCGGCCCGTAGATCGAATAGCCAAAAAGCCAATCCCTGAAGATGCCCTGATTGCCGAAGAGATAGACGAGTGCAATGCCCGGCAAGAGTGACGGCACCAGGATCGGGATCGTCAGGATGCCGCGGAAAAGCCCTTTGAGCGGCATGCAGCTGCGCGTCAGGCCGTAGGCAAGCGCAAAGGCGACCGAGATCGTGAACACCGTGCTGATCACCGCCATCAGCACGGAATTGTAGATCGACTGCGCAAGCGCCGGCGTCGAGAAATAGGTCGTGAAGTTCGTAAAACCCAGAGCGCGCGCGGGTCGCAGCACGACGCGCCGGAAGGTACCGGAATCATAGTCCCGCCACTCAGTCCCCTTTTCGAGGGTGGAGCCGACCAGGAAGGCGGCATCGTCGTTCGTGCCGCGAATACGGTAGTGAACGGGGCTGCGGAACTTGAAATCCGGGAATAATTTTGTGGCCGCGAGCCGTCCGTCGGAACTGCTGGAAAGCTCGGCTTCCGTCACCGCCCCGAGTTCCCGGTTCAGGTCTTCGGCGGTGACGACCGGCCCCCAGTTCGCCCCCGTCTCGTCGCTCACCTGGAACTCGAAAGCCGAAAGCTCGAACCGGTAGGTCGACAGCGACTTCGACAGCATGACGAAGAGCGGCGCGCCAAGCGCGACGACCAGATATAGCCCGATGACTGCCATGAAGCCGAGCTTGATGCGGTCGTCTTTGGAGGATTCCTGGCGCAGCCGCTTGCCGATCAGGGGAAGGTGGGGTGCTTCCAGAACCATGTTCATCGTCCAGCCCCCCTCGGATAGAGCAGCAGGCGTTCGCGCGGGATCTCCACCTGGATGGCGCCGCCGGTTTCGATCCGGAGGCGTCTCACCGCGTTGACGGAGAAGTCGGCAACCAGCGTGCGCTCGCCGAGACGCGGGGCCGTCAGGCGCGTGCGCCAGAACATGCCGAGGAACTCCATCTCGCGCACCTCGGCATCGATCAGGTTCTGCGGTGTGGCCGGCCGGTCGCTGGCGTTGACGGCATGGGCATCGGCTCCGTGGGGAATGATGTCGACCGGGCGGACGACCGCCGTTGCCGCGTGGCCGGCGGAAAAATCCTCCGTCGAACAGCAAAAGGCGGAGTGGCCGATCTCGACTTCGTCATCTCCAAGAACCCGGGCTTCGAACTGATTGGTCTCGCCGATGAAGTCGGCGACGAACAGCGTTTCGGGATGACGGTAGATTTCGGTCGGCGAGCCGACCTGCTCGATGACGCCGTGGTTCATGACGACGATCCGGTCGGCCATGGCGAGGGCCTCCTCCTGGTCGTGCGTCACCATGATGGTCGTCACACCGAGCTTTCTCTGCAGCGCCTTGATCTCATGGCGAAGGTGCACGCGAACCTTGGCGTCGAGTGCCGACAGCGGCTCGTCGAGCAACAATAGCCCCGGCGAGATGGCGATGGCGCGGGCAAGCGCGATGCGCTGTTGCTGGCCACCGGAAAGCTGGGCCGGATACTTCTTGCCGTGCGCCGAAAGGCCGACCGTTTCCAAGAGTTCGGCGACCCGGGATGCGACCCCCGCCTTCGATCGGCCGGTGTTTTCCAGGCCAAAGGCGATGTTCTGCTCGATCGTCAGATTGGGAAAGAGCGCATAAGACTGGAAGACGATGCCATAGTCGCGGCGGGAAGCCGGCAGCGTCGAGATATTGCGGCCGTCTTGCAGGATGGTGCCTTGCGTCTGCAGGTCGAGACCGGCGATGGCTCGCAGCAACGTCGTCTTGCCGCAGCCGGACGGGCCGAGAAAACAGACGAACTCGCCCCTGGCAATCGACAGCGAAATGTCGCGAAGCGCGACGAAATCGCCATAGGTCTTCCAGAGATCCGAGATCTGCAAGTAGGGGGCCGGCTCCGCGGCCGCGTCATCGGCGAAGTGCTGACGGCTGGTGGGCGTCGGTTCGATCGACAGGGCATGCCTCATCTGCAAGCTCCGCTGGCTTGAGGGATTTTCTTTCCGAGAAATGCGATCGGGCGCAGCGCAAAGGCGCTGCGCCCGGCCGATCAGGCTCAGCTCTTCGGTTCAGACTTGGCGTCGTAACGCTTCTGCCATTCCTTGAGGATGTCAGAGCGGTTGTTTGCGGCCCACTCGAAGTCGTTGACGATCATCCGGGAAGCGATGTCGTCGGGCAGGTGCTCGACCTGCTTGGCGACGCCCGGATAGGCAACGACGGCATAGCCGGCATTGTACATTTCGTTCGCTTCCTTGGTGACCGACCAGTCGACGAGCGTCTTTGCGGCTTCGAGGTTTGCCGTGCCAGCGATGATTGCGGTTGCCTCGGCCTCCCAGCCCGAACCCTCGGCGGGGAAGATGATGTCGATCGGTGCACCGGCACTCTTGGCCTTGGCGCCCGGAAACTCGAAGGACACGCCGATGACGGCTTCACCGGCGCCTGCCATCTTGCACGGCTTGGAGCCGGAATGGGTGTAGGCGGAGATGTTCTCGTGGAGCTTGTCCATGTAGTCCCAGGCCTTCTCCTCGCCCCACATCTGCATCCAGCCGGAGACGTCGAGGAAACCGGTGCCCGAGGATGCCGGGTTCGGCATCACCACGTGGCCCTTGTATTCGGGGTTCGTCAGGTCTTTCCAACTCGTCGGCGGCTTGAGGCCGAGCTTTTCGCCCTCGACCGTGTTGTAGCAAAGAGCCGCGACATAGGCGTCCATGCCAACCCAGCTCGGCGGCGTGTCCTTGTCGACGAATTTCGGGTCGAGCGTCTCGACGCCCTTGGGCTTGTAAGGTTCCAGCATGCCTTCGGTCTTCAAGAGAAGCAGCGAGGTTGCAGCGAGCCCCCAGACGACATCGGCCTGCGGATTGTCTTTTTCTGCAAGCAGCTTGGCGGTCATGACGCCCGTGGAATCGCGCACCCAGTTGATCTTGATGTCCGGGTGGGCCTTTTCGAAGGTCGCCTTGTAGCGGTCGAGGTCGACGGCTTCGACGGCGGTGTAGACGGTGAGCTGTGTTTCAGCGGCAGCGATGGCAGGAAGCACAGCGGAAACGGCGCCGGCAAGCACAAAGAGCATGCGTCTGTTCATGATTGAAGTTCTCCTCTGAGGTCCTGGTAAAACCGGGGAAGCGCGGCGGACAATCTTGTCGTTGCCCTCTTGTGATCGGCTTCGGGAAACATTCTGCGCAGCGGTTTCCTGTAAGTAAAATTTATTATTCTTATCGATTAGAAGAAAAAAACTATGGATGTTCTGCCGCAGAACTGGGCATGGAAACCGCGCTTGACCAAGGCGGCGGCAGGTTTCGATACGATTTCGCACAATCTGCCGGATGAAGGAGCAGATCTAAGATTGCGCGTCGCGCAGAGCCCCGCGACGCTGCGGGAGCAAATAGAAAGGGAGCCGCCATGGCGGCTCCCAGAGGGGTGAATCAGCGGGGGAAACGCTTGAAATCACCATGGCAAGGAGAATGTCTTGACGTTGGTAAAGCTCTTCATCGCCTCGATGACGCCTTCCTTGTAGCCGTTGCCGGAATCCTTGATGCCGCCGAAGGGGCTCATCTCGATCCGGTAACCCGGCACTTCCCAGATGTTGACCGTGCCGACCTTCAGCCCGGCGATGTATTTCTGCATTCGCCGGAAGTCATTGGTGCAGACGCCGGAAGAAAGGCCGAAGGCGGTTGAGTTCGAGAGCGCGATCAGCGCGTCGTCATCATCGGGCGCGCGCACGATCGGTATGATCGGCGCGAAGGTTTCTTCCATCACCAGTTCGCTCGAATGCTTAACGCGGTCGACAACGATTGGCGGCAAGAGGGCGCCTTTACGGCCGGGATCGTAGAGGATCTCCGCCCCTTCTTCCGCTGCCCGGTGCACCCGCCGCTCGAAGACTTCCGCCGCCTTGGCATGGACGACCGTGCCAAGGTCCGTCGCCCGGTCCATCGGATCGCCGAACCTCAGCTTTTTCGCTCGCTCGAGCACCAGCGGCACGAAGCGGTCGGCAACGCTCTCCTGGCAGAGGATGCGTTTCACAGCGGTGCAACGCTGGCCGGAGTTCTTCGTCGCGCCGGCAACGGCCAGATCCGCGGCTCTTGCGAGATCGTCGTCCGACAGATCGTTGAGGATGATCAGCGGGTCGTTGCCGCCGAGCTCCAGGATCTGCCGCTTGTAGTGGGCGTGGGCCGCGATCAGCTTGCCGACTGGAACGCTGCCGGTAAAGGTGATGAGGTCGAAGTTCGGATTGGTGATCATCTCCATGCCAATATCGGCGGGCCAGCCGGTCACGACCGAGAGCATTTCCGGCGGCAGGCCGGCCTCATAGAGAATGTCGGCGAAGATAAGCGCCGTCATCGGCGTCAGTTCTGTCGGCTTGAGCACAACGCAATTGTTCGTCGCAACCGCCGGCGCGACCTTGTGTGCCACCATGTTGAGCGGATGGTTGAACGGCGTGATCGCCGAAATGGCGTTGAGCGGTTCGCGCGTGGTGAAGATCTTGCGCGCCTTGCCGTGTGGTGTGAGGTCGCAGGAGAAGATCTCGCCGTCGTCATGAATGCACATCTGGCCCGAGAGCGTCAGCACGTCGAAGGCGCGGCCGACCTCGTAGAGCGAGTCCTGCTTGGAGATCCCGAGCTCCAGCGTGATCAGATCAGAGATCTCCTCCTTGCGGGCAACGAGCAGGTCCGCAGCCTTGAGCAGGATGCGCTGACGCTCGTAACGCGTCAGCTTCGGCTGGTAGGCGGCCGCGATCTCGAAGGCCTTGCGCGCATGCTCGGCGCTGCCCGCAGGCACCGTGCCGATCACCGCATCGTTGAAAGGGTAGCGCACCTCGATGCGCCCTTCGGTATCGACTGTCTTGCCGGCGATCCGCATGGGCTCGTGGCGAATTGCAAATGCTGTTTCCACCTTGGTCATCGCTCCCTCCCTAGTGCGTTGTCTGGGCGGCTGCGACGAGCGCGTAGTAGAACGCATCGAAATTGCGCAACGACGCGGATGTCAGCAATTCGGGCAGTTTGCGGTTGGCGATGAAAGGCACCGCCTGTTCGGTCAGGCCGCCATGCGAGCGCAGCGGTTCGTTCAGCGCCGCCAGATCATGGCGATGTTCGCTGGTGCCGAGCGTCTTGTTTTCCGAGGAGATCAGCACGAGATCGCCGATCCGATCGTCGGGCAGCTCGAAGCGTACGCAGGCTTCCGGGCGGGAGAGCACGACGTCGATGCCTTCGATCGCCTGCAGCCGCTCGATGATCTCCTCCTTGTCCGCACTTTCGGGCAGATAGGCCGTGGCAAACGAGCCGAGCGCGCCGTGATGCACGACATAGGGGTCGGTGATCGGCAGGATGACGCGCGCGGCGTCCTTGCCGAGCCATTGGTCGAGCAGGTCCTGCACGTAGATGACATCCGGCGAACCGTCCGCCTTGTGCTTCGGCTTCATACCGTGGTCGGCCGTGACGATGATGGCCGCGCCGAGCGCGTCGAGGTCGGTCAGATACTTGTCGAACATCTCATAGAAGGCGTTCGCCTGGGGTACGCCCGGCGCATATTTGTGCTGCACATAGTCGGTGGTCGTCAGGTACATGACATCCGGCCGAAATTCCTTGAGCAGCTTGACGCCGGCGGCAAAGACGAATTCGGAGAGATCGGCCGAATAGACTTCCGGTACAGCGCGACCGAGCCAGGCCGAGGCATTGTCGA
The DNA here is from genome assembly GCF_058791875.1 of Ensifer sp. EB106-05-01-XG146. NCBI lineage: Bacteria > Pseudomonadati > Pseudomonadota > Alphaproteobacteria > Hyphomicrobiales > Rhizobiaceae > Ensifer > Ensifer sp. EB106-05-01-XG146. The sequence goes on along the minus strand of NZ_JBYTDX010000003.1, from coordinate 683,038 downwards.
GGCCGTTTTCCGCCTCGGTCGTCTTGTCCGCCTTTTCAGACGAGAAGCAGATGGCCCTGCCCTCGTCATACTTCAGCCCGTGGCCGAGCAGCGCCCTGAGCTTGTCCTTCGCCGTCACCACGGCGACCTTCGCACCCGCATCGTAGAAAGCCTTGAAGATGGTCGGGGCGCGCAGGAAGCGTGGATCGTTCATCATCACTTCGTTACCCGTCTGCGGTTCGTAGAGATAGTTGCCGCAGATGCCGTGGATCGCCGGCGGCCGGCCGGTAGCGATGGAAAGGTTGTTCGGATTGGTGAAGCTCGGGATAACGCTGAGCGCGGTGCGCTCCGTCCCGGTCTTGCGGATGCGCTCGAGCGTCGGCATCAGCCCGGCCTTGATGGCTTCGTCGAGATAGGCCGGCTCGCAGCCGTCGAGGCAGATGGCGATGGCCGGGACATTCGGCCAGGGATAGGTGCGACGGTTGGCGGTAACGGTGATCTTGGACATCTTGTTCATCGTAATTTCCTCAGTTCAGGCAGCGAGACGGCGACGTTCTTCAAGGGCGACGGCCGGGGGAGCGGCGCTGTCGACGCCCATTTCGGAGAGTGAGTTGCGGGCGGCCTCGACCACGCGGCGCATGACATGCTCGTCCATGCGACCGATGCAGCCGACGCGGAAACTGTCGACCACCGTCAGCTTACCCGGGTAGATTATGAAGCCTTTGTCCTTCATCAGGTCGTAGAAGCGGTCGAAGGCGAAGGCCGGGTGGGCCGGGCTGAAGAAGGTGACGATGATCGGCGACAGCCACTGGTCGGCAAGCAACGTCTCGAAACCGGCCTCGCGCATGCCCGCGACCATGACGTCGCGGTTGCGGGCATAACGGGCTCCGCGACCGGCGACACCGCCCTCTTCCCGATGCAGACGCAAGGCCTCCAGGAACGCCGCGACAACGTGGGTCGGCGGCGTGAAGCGCCACTGGCCGGTCTTGTTCATGTAGTCCCACTGGGCATGCACATCGAGGCTGAGTGAATGGCTGCGCCCCTTGGCTGCCTCCAGTTCGCTCTTGCGGGCGATAACGAAGCCGAAGCCCGGCACACCCTCGATGCACTTGTTGGCGGAAGAAACGATCGCCTCGTAGCGGAAATCGCCGATACCGGCCGGCACTGCGCCGAAGGCGCTCATGGAGTCGACGAGCAACTTGCGACCGCGGGAATAGACTGTGTCGGAAATCTCCTTCAACGGGTTGAGGATGCCGGAGCTCGTTTCGCAATGGACGATCACGACATGGGTGATTCCAGGGTCGGCATCGAGCGCTGCTGCAACCTCCGGACCGCGTGGCGGCATGTAGTCGCCCTTGTCGATCGTCACATAGTCACGACCGAGATAGGAAAGCGTCTGGGCGATGCGCTTGCCATAGGCGCCGTTCATCAGCACCAGCACACGGCCGTCCTTCGGGACGAAGCTGCCGAGCATCGCCTCGACCGAAAACGAACCGCTGCCCTGCATCGGCACGCAATCGAACTCGCCCTTGGCATCGCCGGCAATCTCGAGCAGTTCCTGGCGAAGCTTGGCGGTCATTGCCCGGAAATCGCCATCCCAGGAACCCCAGTCCCGCAGCATGGCTTCCTTAACCCGATAGGCCGTGGTTAGCGGGCCGGGCGTCAAGAGATAGGGCTCGCCCAGCCTCGGTGTTTCCAGGGGCGCGATGGTTCTTTCAGAAGCGGTGTTTGGCATTGTCCGTCCTCGCGGTTGGCGTGTTCGAGAACGACAATGGGGCGGAAACATCTATCTGTAAAATCGTTCTTTTGTATCAATCTATCGTTTCAATTTATATATCTAAGCAGCAGGCACGAGCCGGCTTTCCAGGAGGTCCCCGCTCTCGCGCAGGCGCGGATAGGCCATCGTCGTCACCAGCGAATTGACCTCCTTCAGCGCCCGAACGATCTCGAGATGCATGTCGCTCGACAGGATGCTGGTCGCGATGCCCTGCCGAAGCCGCTCCAGATGGCACTTGCTGCTTTCTTCGACCAGGCGACGCACATGTTCCTTCTGCCGAACCATTTCGCGCGCGATCACCGGGTCCGGGGAGACGAGAAGATTGGCCGCCAGCCTGACGTTGGAAGACACGGCCGCATGCAGCAAGGTGAGTTCACGCCATCCCTCCTGCGAGAAGGTCCCTGCGCCCGCAAGCCGCTCCTCGGCCATTTGCAGGAGGCTCTTTGCGACGACGTCTCCGGCATATTCGAGGTGGATCGCTGCCTCGGTGAGTTCGATGCCGCGCCGCGATTGCTCTTCGGTCAGGATGCCGCGGTTGACGGCGGCGATGTAGAGCTTGATTGCGCTATGGGCCACGTGGATGTGGCCATCGATGCTTCTGAGCGCCTTGACCGCCTGCGGTGTCGGCGCGTGAATGACGGTCATGACGGGCTCCAGCATCCGGGCGATAAGATTGCCCATGTGCAACACCTCGCGTGCCGCGGCCGCCAGCGCCTGCGCCGGTTTGTCGATCAGCGCCGGGTCAAGCGCGCTGACATGAGCCGCACGATCATTGGCACCGGCGGCCTCCGGCATGAGCAACCGAACGAGGCGCGCCATCGGGCCGCAGAAAATCACCCCGACGAGAACCAGGGCAGCGTTGAAGAGCACATGCAGATTGACCAGCTTGCCGGCCACAGTCTCCCCAGGAAGCCAGTCGAACGGGGAATGCATCGAAAAGAGTCCGAAGATCGCTGCGGCGAACAGGGCGCGGAAGAGGAGATTACCAAGCGGCAGGCGTCGGCCTTCGACCGGCAGACCGCGGGTCAGCCACAGCGCGATGAGCCCGCCGCCGATGTTGACGCCGAGCACCAGGGGAATGCCGACGTCCAGGGGCACGATGCCCTTCACGGCAAAGGTCAGGATCAGCAGGATCGCTGCCACGCTGGAGTGCAGCGCCCAAGTGAAGAAGGCGGCAAGGATCATCACGCTCAAGGCATCCTTGCCGACGAAAGCGACGACGGAAGGCAGCATCGGGCTCTGAGAGAGCGGCTGCGTCGCATGGCCGATCATCTGCAGCGAGAGCAGCAGCAGACCGATGCCGAGCACTGCACGCCCGGTCTCGACGGACTTGCGGGTCGATGCCTTCAGATGCGCAAGACCGCCAGCGGCGATCAGAAGCGGCGCCAGCCAATGCAAGTCGAAGGACAGGATCTTGACGACAAGCGCCGAGCCGAGATCGGCACCAAGCAGCACCGCCAGGCCGGTATCAAGCGCCAGCGCGCCGCTGACGGCAAAACCGGCGGCAAGCATGGCGACCGCCGTCGAGCTTTGCAGCGCAATGGCAACCGCGCAGCCGCAGATGGCCGCACGCGGTCGTCCACCGGCGCCACCGACGGTACGCGCGACGATGTCGCCTGCCGCCGCCTCAACACCTTTCTTCACGAGGCTGACGGCGTAGAGCAAGAGGACGGTGGCGGCGGCAAGCTCGAGGACGACGGCCGGGAGGTTCATGAGGCGCGCTCCGGATAGAGGTGGAATCCGAAAACTATCCGCGCCCGCTTTACATAAATCAAATCGTTCGTTTTAATCAAACTATCGTTCAAATCTATTCAAGAAGGCGTCGTACGCATGCGCTATGTCCAGCTCCGCGCCTTTCATAACGTGGCCATCCACGGCGGTTTCTCGCGTGCCGCCGAAGCGCTCTTCCTTACTCAGCCGGCAGTCTCGGATCAGGTGCGCAAGCTCGAGGAGGAATATGATGTCCTCCTCTTCAACCGGAACAAGAAGCAGGTGACGCTGACCCAGGCGGGCCAACAGCTCCTGGAAGTCACCCGCCGCATGTTCGACGTCGAGCAGCAGGCCCTGGATCTTTTGTCGGAATCACGGGCGCTGAGAGCGGGAAAACTTCGGATCGTTGCCGATGCCGCCCATCACCTGCTGCATATCCTTGCCGCTTTCCGGCGCACCTATCCGACCGTCCAGGTGTCGATCGATTCCGGCAACACCGAAACCGTCATCACCAGCCTGCACGCCTATGAGGCAGACATCGGCGTTCTCGGCGAGATCCCGCAATCGAGCGACTTCGACATCCTGAAACTCAACTCCACGCCGATCATAGCCTTTGCGAGCCGTGACTATCCGCTGCAAGGCAAGAAAAAGGTGACTTTCGCTGAACTCGTGAAGCACCCCTTGGTCATGCGCGAGCAAGGCTCCAAGACCCGCCAAAAGCTCGAAACGATGTCGCAGCAATGTGGCGTGCAACTGACGCCGCTCATCGAAGCCGAAGGTCGTGAGGCGGTGCGCGAGATCGTCGCCGCCGGCGGCGGGGTCGGCTTCGTTTCGTCGGCGGAGTTCGGGCAAGACAGCCGCCTCATTCCCATCGAGATCGAAGCGCCCGAGATGCTGATGGACGAAGCACTCATCTGTTTGCGCGAGCGCAGCAACGGGAAACTGGTCAGCGCCTTTTTCGACATTGCCCGCAGGCTAACCTCTGCGCCGGCCTGATCGCTACCCGGACGGCAGCAACGCAATTTATCGCGCCAACCAGCCGCCATCAACCGGGACGACCGCGCCATGCATGTAGCGGGATGCCGGCGCCAAGAGAAAAACGGCAGCCTCGCCGATATCATCGGGCGTGCCCCAGCGACCGGCCGGGATGCGGTCAAGGATTGCCGCTGAGCGGTTCGCATCCGCGCGCAGCGCCTCGGTGTTGTTGGAGACGATGTAGCCAGGCGCGATCGCATTGACGTTGATGCCCTTGCTTGCCCATTCGTTGGCAAGGATGCGGGTAATGCCCAGCACTCCATGTTTTGAGGCCGTATAGGATGCGACACGAATGCCGCCCTGGAAGGATAACAACGAGGCGATATTGACGATGCGCCCGGCTCGCTTTTCGTCCAGGAGTTTTCGGCCATAGGCCTGGCAAAGAAGAAAGGCCGCCTTGAGATTGAGGTCGATCACGTCATCCCAGTCGGCCTCCGAGAGCTCGGTGGAGGCCGACCGACGAATGATGCCGGCATTGTTGACCAGTCCATCCAATGGGCCGCACTGTCCCCAGACGCGGTCAAGCAACGTTTTGACCGCCTCTCCATCGCTAAGATCGCAGGCAAACGGCTGGATCCGGCCGCCCGCCGCTTCGACCTTTTCGACTGTTTCGGCCATGGACGAGCGTCCGACCGCGACCACTTCGCCGCCAGCCCGGGCGACCGATACCGCGATGCCTTGGCCGATCCCGGTGTTGGCACCCGTAACCAGCACGCGCTTGCCGTCGAGGCTGAAGGCCGAGAGATCGCTCATCGCAACGTCTCCATCGGGACCGGGTCGGCGTCGGTGTAGTCGACATTGTCCCCCGCCATCGCCCAGATGAAGGCATAGCTGGAGGTGCCGCAACCGGAATGTATAGACCACACCGGCGACAGCACCGCCTCTTCGTTCGCCATCACGATATGGCGGGTTTCGGAAGGCTCTCCGAGAAAATGGAAAACCCGCGCCGGCTCCGGAAGGTCAAAATAAAGATAGACCTCCATGCGTCGATCATGGATGTGCGCCGGCATCGTGTTCCACACCGACCCTTCCTTCAGTTCCGTCATTCCGACGACCAGCTGGCAGGTCTCGATCCCATTGGTGAACTGAAAGATCGATCGTTCGTTCGATGTTTCCAGGCTGCCGAGATCGAGACGTTTCGCGCCCGCGATCGTCAAAAGCGCTGTCGGGTAAGTACGGTGCGCGGGGGCTGACAACAGATAGAACTTTGCCGGCTTCGACCGGTCGTCCGACGAGAACACCACGTCCGACCCCATGCCGACATAGATCATGTCACGGGGACCGAGCACATGGCTCTTTCCGGAAACGACGGCCCGCCCCGGCCCGCCGATGTTGACGGCAATCAGCTCGCGGCGCTCGAGAAACGTCTTCGTTCCCATCGGCTTGATGGCTTCGAGCGTCAGCTCCGCCTCGACCGGCATCGCCCCACCGATCACCATGCGGTCGTAATGGGTATAGGTGAGGTTGACGCGATCGCTCGCAAACAAACCGCCAATGTGGAAATTGTGACGCAGCTCGTCGGTTCCCATCGCTGCGGCAGCAAGCGGATCGATGGCGTGGCGGGATGTAAAATCGGGGATCGTCATATCAAGTCTTTCGGTCGTTGTGGCAGGATCGAGGATGTCAGAGCGGTACGCCGCGCATCAGCGTTACGGTTGTCCCCGTCTCGGACACGCGCCGTCGCAGCGCTCCGACGTCGGGTGCTGCAGGCAAGCGGGATAGTTTCCTTGTCCCCTCTGTCGCATCGGCCTGCGCAAGCACGGCGACGGCGAGCGTGCTGACGCCGACTGGAACAGTACCGCGCAATTGCGGAACCAAGGTTTTTGCGGAAACCAGGTTGGTGTTTGGGGCAGCGATATGGCAGCGGCCCTCCCGAGGGTTCGTCGAACCGATGTCGAGGATGGCTGACAGGTCCGTCGCCGTGGCAACGACAGCGCGGCCGGCACCCTGTTTGCAAACTTCGCCGGCGTCTCGCCCGACTGCAAAGCCGCCTTCGATCGTGGCGAGCGTCCGCGGCGTGTCGATGCGGTGAAGCCGAACCTGGAAATCGCCGTCCCAGTAAAGCCAGGTCTCGACCAAGACATCGGCGAAGGGCCGCCAACGCGCATAGAGAAGGTTGTTGGCGACGAGCGCCTCTTCGTTGGTTTCGCGCACGCGGAAATGCACGCCGTCATCGCTGAAGCCGATCATGGATTCGAGCACGGAATTGTCGAACCGCCAGAGATCGTTCTCGATGCTGAAGCCGTATCGCCCCGAATAGGCGAACTTCGCGTATTTCTCAGGCGCGAAGCGGATGAAGGTGTTCTCGGCGCTCGTGTGCTGGCCACAGGAGAGCGCAATGGCATCCCCTGCCGGATTGGCGATCAGGAAACCGATATGGCGCTGCGTGGAGACGGCGGATCGCTGTGGGCAGGCGTCCTCATCGCTCGCCCAGAACGGATGGTCCGCCGGCAGCATCAGCGGAAGGAAGGCCTTCAGCGCCCAATAGGGCGATTGCGCGGAATTGTACGGTTCCGACATGATGAGGTTGGGATAGGCGTAGCCGACGGGCATCACGCCATCGCGCGCGGCGAAGGGGCGCTTCGCCCACCAGCGCAGATGACGCAGGAAGTAACCCTTCTGTTGTCCGAAGGGGATCTCCTCGTCGCCTGCGAGCGCCATGGCGCCGAAGAGGCCGGCAATGGCAAAACGATAGGTCATCGAGCGACCGAAGCAGAGCGCCGGTCCGTCATCGGCAAACCATCTCGCCATGTCTCCGGCGATCAGTCGGGCCCGCTCCCGATACCTTTTCGTCCAGTCGCCGCCATCGAGGGCCGCCAGGATCAGGCCATAGAAGTGAAAGGCGAAGGGAATGTAGTGGTCGGCGCGGCGCGTATCCCCATCGTGATACCAGCCATCGCCGAGGTAGAACGCGTCGAGTTCCTGCCGGTACTGGTTGTCGAGTTCTCGATCACAATCGACCCCGACATGTCTCAAACCCATGCTGACGAGCAACCGGAAGAACTTCCAATTGTTGTCGCCATATTCGCAGGCATGGCCTTTGAGCAGATAGGCAACAACGTTTCGCCGTTCGGCCGTAGACAGGGGCGCCCAGAGCTTGTCTGGAACGAGCCTCAGTGCAAATCCGATCGCTGCGAGTTCCACGAGGCGCTGGCTGCGGTCGAACGGGTCGCCCCAGTATTCCGGATGGGCCGGATCACAGCCATTGGCAAGACCGCGCGCGATCGGCGTCCAATCGATCCACGTTGCGCCGCCGACCTCGGCCGGTGCCAGGCCCCAGAGCAGACGGGAATAGCCCTCCAAGTCGGCGGACGCCTGGTCGAAATGTGCCGCATGCGCATCCAGCCGGATGCGAGCGCCGCCGGCAGACCGATATTGTTCAACCGGCTCCACCAGCGCCTTGAGCGCGGCCTCGACATCGGCGCGGCTTTTGAGCGGATTGCCCGCCCACGGTTTAAACAGGGTTTCGGGGAAGATCATGTCGGTCATGCCAAAGGTTTCCGTTCGAACATTGCCGCGCGGGGGGATGACTTCCCGCGCGGCCCGGCAAAGTGGAGCGGATGCTCAGGCCTTGAGAATGCGGTCGGCCGATGAGACGAGTTCGTTGCCTGCTTCCGCCGGCGTCAGCTGGCCGAAGGCGACCTTGTCGGCGAGCGGCCGGAAGACGCGCTCGTCAAGTTCACCAGCACCGAGCGGCACGGCCGGCGGGTAGGTGCCGACGCGATCCGCAATGCCGTTGACATAGTCGACCGTCTTTTTCGCCGTGGCGTCGATCGAGGGAAGAACGGCGGTCTGCACGTCGGTGTTTACAGGCACGCCGCGCTCGACCTGAAGGATCTTGCCGGCCTCCAGGTCGTTGACGAAAAAGTCGATGAATTGCGCTGCGAGTTCCGGGTTCTTCGCGGTGCTTGCGATCGACCAGTGCAAGCCGGGGCGATAGAAAAGCCCGGAGGGACCATCCGCACTGCTGACCGGCAGCGACGTGATATCGAGCGTGCTCTTGGAGATCTTCTGGAAGGCAGGGAGCTGGTTTGAGAAGGCAATCGCGATGGCCGCGTTGCCGGTCGCCAGCGGGTTGCTGTCGACCAGCACCTTGTCGAGCGCTTGTATCTCGGCGGAGACGCAGCCGCCGTTCTTGGTGAGGCTCTCCCAATAGCCGAACCAATCGGCCGCATCGCTGGCCTCATAGCCGAGCTTTCCGGCTTCCGTGTAGAGCTTCTTGCCGCGCTGATGCAAAAACGCCTCGAAGGCGTATGTGTAGCGCGACGCGTTTCCAACCGCCCAGACGTTCTTCTTGCCTATTGCCTTGGTAAGGTCGATCGAGAACTTGGCGAAGTCGTCCCAGGTGGTTTTGGCCGAAGGCGGGATAAGCCCGGCTTTCGTGACCGCATCAGCGTCGTAGATCATGGCAAAGGCGTTCAGCGACAACGGCATACCGGTCACCTTGCCGTCGACCGTTCCAAGATCGAGCACACCTGGCACCAGCTTGTCCGTGCGGATGACCTTGCCGAGATAGTCGTTGAGCGGCAGGTTGGTGGACCGGCGGCTATAATCGGCAAAGCGGCTGGGCTCGAGCTGGAAAATGTCCGGGGCGTTCCCACCGGCGATCATCGTCGTCAGTTTGGCCCAGTAATCGCTCCCGCCCACTTCGCCGACGATCTTGGCGCCGGAATGCGCCGCCTCGAAGAGCTTGGCAACGCCAAGCGTGCGCTCGGCGCGGCTGGGTGTACCCCACCAATAAAGGCGCATGGAATCCTCCGCAAAGGCGCGGAACGCGGGCATCGTCGCGAGCGTGGCGCCGGCCCCGAAAAGCGCGGCGTTACGCAAAAAATGGCGTCTGTTGATCATGTTCTCCTCCTCCATGATTTGTTCCTTTAGATCTCTCTTTGCGATCAATGGCCGATGCGGTCGCCGGCCCCGTCGAACAGGTGGCAGTTTTCCGCGGCAATCCGGACGTCCAGCGTTGAGCCGGCAGTGATCGGGCGTTGGCCATCGAGAGCAACCGTCAGCGACTGCCCGTCGGTGAGCCGCCCGTAAACGATGGTCTGACCGCCGAGATGCTCGACATGGACGACCGTCAGCGCGCCAAGTTCGAGCCCGCCGGTCGCGTCGATACCGATATGTTCGGGCCGCAGGCCGAGGCTGACCTTTGTGCCAACCGCGATGCGCTCCTCGATCGGGAGCCGCGCAATTCTGCCGGCAACATCGATCGAGATACCGCCGTCGCGGATGTCGCGTGCGACGGCATCGAGGAAATTCATCTTGGGCGAGCCGATGAAGCCGGCGACGAAGCGGTTGGCGGGCCGGTTATAGATCTCGAGCGGCGTGCCGTGCTGTTCGATGACCCCGGCGCGCAAGACGACGATGCGGTCTGCAAGCGTCATTGCCTCCACCTGGTCATGGGTGACGTAGATCATCGTCGCGCCGATATCCTTGTGCAGCTTGGCTATCTCGACGCGCGTCTGGACGCGAAGCTCCGCATCGAGATTGGACAGCGGCTCGTCGAACAGGAAGATCTTCGGGTCGCGCACGATTGCCCTGCCGATCGCTACGCGCTGCCGCTGGCCGCCAGAGAGTTGCTTCGGCTTGCGGTCGAGCAGATGGGTAATCTGCAGGATGTCGGCGGCCTTGCGGACCCGCTTGTCGATCTCCGGCTTCGGCATCTTTGCCGTTTCGAGACCGAAGGACATGTTCTTGTAGACGCTCATATGCGGGTAGAGCGCATAGGACTGGAAGACCATGGCGATGCCGCGCTGGCTCGCCTCCTTCTCGTTCATGCGCTCGCCGCCGATGGAAAGTTCGCCGCCGCTGATCGGCTCGAGCCCCGCAATCATGCGCAAAAGGGTCGACTTGCCGCACCCCGATGGGCCGACGAAAACCACGAACTCTCCGGAGCCGATCGCCAGATCGACGCCGCGGATGATGTCGAGATTGCCAAAGCTCTTCTTGATCTTGCTCAAAGCCAGCGTCGTCATCGTTTCCGTCCCTATCTCTCAATTCCAGTTGGTGTCAGCGCTTCATGCCGGTTGTCGCGATGCCTTCGATCAGCAGTCGCTGGAACAGCATGAAGAGGATGAAGATTGGCAGCACCGTCAGCGTCGACATGGCAAAGAGCGAACCCCAGTCCGACGTCCCGGTGGAGTCGACGAAGGTGCGCAGACCGAGCTGGGCGGTGTATTTTTCGATGTCATTCAGGTAGATGAGCGGCGCAAAGAAATCGTCCCAGGTCCAGATGAACGAGAAGACGGCTGCCGTCGCCAACACCGGCGTTGAGAGCGGCAGGATCACCTTCAGGAAGATGCGCAGCGGGCCGCAACCATCCATGATGGCCGCCTCGTCGAGCTCGCGCGGGATGCCCCGGAAAAACTGCACCATCAGGAAGATAAAGAAGGCGTCGATCGCCAGGAATTTCGGCACCACCAGTGGCAGGATGGAGTTCACCCAGCCAAGCTTCAGGAACATCACATATTGCGGGATCAGCACCGCATGCTGCGGCATCATCAAGGTGCCGAGCATCAGTGTGAACCAGAAACCGCGCCCCTTGAAACGCAGGCGCGTGAAGGCATAGGCCGCCATCGAGCAGGAAATGAGGTTGCCGATGACGACGAGCAGCGAAATCACCAGCGAATTGAAGAACATCCAACCAAAGCCGATACTCAAGCCGGTCCAGCCGCGGCGATAGGCATCGACTGTCGGGTCAGTCGGGATCAGCCCCGTCGAGGTGAAGATCTCGCTGTCCGGCTTGAACGAGCTCGCGACCATCCAGAGCAGCGGATAGAGCATGAGAAAGCTGACCGCGACGAGCAGCGCATAAAGCAGAGCACGTTTCCACGGGGATGTGCCAGATACGCCGGCGTCGGCGCGCGAAGCGATGGTGGTCGTCGAAAGAGCGGCATCAGTCATCGTAGTGAACCCAGTACCTGGCTGTCAGGAATGACATGGCGGTGAAGAAGGCGATGATGAGCACCAGGACCCAGGCCAGCGCCGAGGCATAGCCGAAGCGGAAATTGGTGAAGGCCTCCTGGTAGAGGTAGAGCGTGTAAAACAGCGTGGAGTCGATCGGACCGCCGGTTCCGTCGCTGATGACAAAGGCCGAGGTGAAGGCCTTGAAGGCATCGATCGTCAGGATCACGGCATTAAAGAAGATCACCGGCGTCAAAAGCGGCAAGGTGATCTTGAAGAACTGCCGGGCCTTGCTGGCGCCATCTATGCTTGCCGCCTCGTACATGTCCTGCGGGATCTGGCGCAGACCGGCAAGAAAGATGATCATCGAGGATCCAAACTGCCAAACCGCCAGGAGAACGAGCGTATAAAGCGACGTCGAAGGGTTCGAGATCCAGCTTGGCCCTTCGAAACCGAACAACGCATTAAGCGCCTGATTGAGCAATCCGTCGCCGGCAAACACCTGTCGCCACAGGACCGCCACGGCGACGCTGCCGCCGACCAGTGACGGCAGATAGAAGATCGCACGAAAGAGCGACAGGCCTTCAAGCCCCCGGTTTAGCGCCACTGCGACGGCAAGCGCAAAAAGCAACTTCAAGGGAACCGACAGCAGCACGAAGGTGAAGGTCACGTTCATCGCCGTCCAGAAGCGCGGATCATCGGTCGCGATGCGCACGTAGTTCTCCGCGCCAACCCAGTTTGCTGCGCCAAGGCCGCTGTAGTCGGTCAGAGACAAATAGAACGAGGCGACAGCAGGCCCGAGCGTCAGCAGAAAAAAGCCGATAAGCCACGGCGTGATAAAGCCGTACCCGGCCAGGCTCTCTGCGAGCCTGAACCCGCTGCCGGCAGCCGGCCTTTCAGTTGTCCCTAATGTGGACATTGTATCTCTCTCCAGCGATGCCCGGCTCCTCCCGAGCATCCGACTCCTAGCGGTTAGAAATTTTCCCGTCAACAGAAAGTTTCGTAGTTGACGAAATTATCGTATTTGTGCGAAAACTTCACGAAACCAACGTGAGGCTTATCATGCGCATCGAACGAAACAGCTACTTCAACGCGGTCGAAATGGTTGGCAATCGCCCCAATCGCGAACGTCACCAGCAGGCTTTGGAACGCTGCATTGCCAAATTGCGCCAGACCATGCCGACAATCGGTCTGCGCAATCCGAAGATTGGCCTGCCGGATCAGACGTGGAGCTATTGCGGGCCCTTTGACTGGGTCGTGAGCTTTCACGCCGGCCAGCTCTGGCTTGCGCTGGAACTCACGGGCGATCCCAGCTTCCTGAACGCCGCCCGGGCCCGCCGCGCCATTTTTCGCGACATCTTGCGCCATCGCGATGCGCAAGACCACGATCTCGGCTTCCAGTTTTCTTTGAGCTGCGTTGCGGAGTGGCTGCTGACAGGCGATCGGGAGGCTCGCGATCTCGCTCTTGAAGCTGCGGCGAGGCTGCTTGAGCGCTATCGCCCGGATGCACGATATATCCAGGCCTGGAATGCTCGCTCGATCCACGGTGGCATTCGCTCCGAATTCGTCAATGGGCGCGTCATCGTCGATACGATGCAAAACCTCGCGCTGCTACACTGGGCCCACCGCGAGACCGGCCGCGGCGATTTTGCCGAAGCCGCCGATGGCCACGCCGAAACAACCCTGAAGCACCTGGTTCGCGCTGACGACACAAGCTTCCACACCTTCCTGTTCGACCCTTCAAGCGGTAAGCCCCTGCGCGGGGAGACCCATCAAGGATATGCGGACGATTCCTGCTGGTCACGCGGCCAGGCCTGGCTGATCCATGGCTATGCGCAGTGCGCGGCAACCACCGGCAACCCTCACTTCGCCGACGCCGCGAGACGTCTGGCTGCCAAGGCCGAAGCTCTGATGGGCGACGACGGCGTCCCCGTCTGGGACTATTCGGTTCCCGATGCCAAGTCAGCGCCCCGCGACAGTTCCGCCGGCGCGATCATGGCGGCCGGCATCTTCATCCTCGCGGGGCTTTGTGAACCGGAGGAGGCACAACGCTGGTACGCATTTGGCGATCGCCTGATCGGCGGCCTGCTCGACACTTGCGATCTGACGGGCGATCCCAAGGCCGAAGGGCTGCTCGCCCATGGCGCAGCCCATGCCAGCGCCGGCTATTCCGATGCGATGCTGCCCTACGGCGACTATTATTTCATGGAGGCGCTGATGCGTTCGCTTGGGCACACGCGCTTCTTCTGGTAGTGGACGATCATGACCATGCAGCCGCGATCAATCTCGCCCACTCCGGCCAGATAGGAACCTTCGTCGAAATGGATGACGAATCGAACGCCCCGACACTTAAGGACATCGCCGACGCCGCGGGCGTTTCGGTCGCGTCCGTATCGAAGGTGCTCAACAATCGCGGTGGCGTCGGCGACGAAAGCCGGCGCAAGATCCTCGATCATGCGGAGCGCCTGGGCTACCAGGTCCGGGCGGCCCGCTCGCTGATCCGCGCCGGCGTCGAGAGCACTGTGCTGGTGATGCCGGCACAGTTTTATGCCAGTTCGGCTTTCTACGAGGACGTGATCCAGGGCGTGCTTGCAGAGGCCAGCACAAGCTCGCTCAGGATCGACGTCAGGCTTGTCTCGCTGGATGCGGAGATCGCGATCAGCGAAATCTCTGACATTCTGCGCGACATTCGCCCGGGCGCCCTTGTCGTGCTCGGCATGGACCATCCCGTCATGATCGACAGGATCGTCGATAGCGGCATCCCGGCCGTCATCATCAACGGCATGGACCGGACGATGCGGCTCTCATGCGTGCTGCCCGACAACTGGTCTGCCGGCTGGCTCGCTGCACAAAGATTACTTGCGGCCGGCCACCGCGAGATCGTGCACGTGACAATCCCCCACCGCCTGTCGCTACGCCGGCGCCTTGAAGGCTTCCGGATCGCGCTGGAGGAGGCCGGAATTGCCTTCGACGAAAATAGACACATCTTTGATCTCGGTCGCATGGGCCTGCAAGAGCCCGACACCACGCCGGCGATACGGCAGGCCATAAAGCAGGGGCGTTTCACCGACACAACCGCGTTCTTCTGCAGCACCGATCTAATCGCGATCAACGTCATGCAAGCTCTCGAAGCGAGTAGTCACTCGGTTCCGGAAGACTTCTCGATCATCGGGGTCGACGATATCGCGATCGCCCGGCACAGCCGCCCGCCGCTGACGACGATGCGGATCGACCGGGGTGAGCTTGGCCGTGCCGGCATCCAACTCCTGCTGGAACGGATCAACGACCCCGAAATCAATGTGCGCCGGGTCAATCTCGGCGTCCGCTTGGTTGAACGCTCCACAGTCGCCGTACCAAGGAGCAGCCCTCACGCGAAAAGAGCGTAAGAGGTAGCAGGATACGAAAGCGCCTCTGCCTGGCGCGCACCACGTTCGACGGACGAGACCCGTGTGTCGGGAGCGCGGAGCCGTAAAATGATGAGGTCAACCACACGGCCACTCTCAAGCGTGGCCGCACCTCACCTGCCATCGATGGATGGCTGCGTCACGCCCCACAAGCCATGTCACGCAACTGTCACGCGCAATAGATCAACGAGACTGCTAAGAAGTAGAAAAGTTATCATTGCTCGAGCGGCAACATGCCCCGATACCTCTTTCATATTCACCTGTCCGGCAGGATCAGTCGCGATGACCATGGAGCGTTTCACGCCAATGACAGTCAGGCGGTGACCAATGGCAGGTCGATCGCCGACAAGATCGCTGAAGACGACAGGCACCGTAGCGTCATCGTGACTGTCGAACGAGCCGGCGGCGTCGTTCTGGCCCGCGTGACTGCCAGGAGAGCAATGCCACCCTGGCAATCTGCGAGTTCGAAATTCGAACACGCTTGGAGCGAACTGTCCGACCTTGACGTTAGCCAATTCCGCAGGGCGCGTTAGAAATCCTGGCCTTGTTTTATTGACGTCAGCGAGGCGTCTCCTTTCGGTTAGGGGATGGCTCGCACGCGACGGTCGCCGGTGGTCCTTAAGCCCTATGCCGCGACAATAGTTGCGAGCACGCTGACGCAATCACCGGATTTGACGAGGCCGGGGAAATGGCGAGCGACGAGGATGCCGTCCATCTTTGCCCGTATGTTCAGCGGTTCGTCGCCTGTACGGCCGATCGGATAGATGCGGGCGACGATTTCCCCGCTCCTCACCTGGTCGCCGAGATCGACGAACGGTTCGACAAGGCCGCCGTCCTCGGCAAAGCAAAAGCAGTTGCCGTCGGGCATGTCGAGCCACGTGGTTTCACCGCTTTCGACTGCCCCTTTCAAGATACCTGCCGCCTTCAGCACGTTGGAAACGCCCGCCTTGGCGATACGCGCGCTCCTGGCCGTCGCCGTGCCGCCACCGCCGAGCTCGGTGGTGATGAAGACCTTGCCCATCTCCTCCGCCGCCGTGTCGTACATGCCGACGGCATCGATCTCCAGCATCTTCATCGACCATGGGGCGCCGAAGGCCCTGACGAGTTCGAAGGATTTTTCCTCCTGTGCCTTGTCTGGCAGCACATGGGCGGCGCAGAAAGGCAGAAAGTCGAGCGTCTTTCCGCCTGAATGAAAGTCGAGCACGATCTCGGCAAGCGGTAACAGCGTGCGCTGGAAATAGTCCGCGATCTTCTGGGTGACCGTGCCGTCCGGCGTGCCTGGAAAGCTTCGGTTCATGTTGCCCTTGTCGATCGGCGAGGTGCGGGTGCCGGCCAAAAAGGCCGGATAGTTCATCGCCGGCACGATGATGACGCGGCCCGTGACGTCATCGGCCTTCAGCGTGCGGGCGAGATCGAAGAGCGCAATCGGGCCCTCATACTCATCGCCGTGGTTGCCGCCGGTGAGAAGGGCCGTCGGGCCCTCCCCGTTCTTCACGACTGTCACCGGGATCATCACCGAGCCCCAGGCGGAATCGTCGCGGCTGTGAGGCAGACGCAGGAAACCATGCTGAACGCCCTCGGCCGAAAAATCGACCGTAGAACTGATCGGCGAAGGACGAAGGTTGATTTCCCGCATGGCTCAATCCTTCACGAGCAGTTTGCGCGGCACGTTGGCGAGGCACTCGACACCGCTCTCGGTGATCAGGATGCTTTCCGTGGTCTCAAAGCCCATGTCCTCGAGCCAGAGGCCCGTCATGAAGTGGAAAGTCATGCCGGGTTTGAGTTCGCTGCGGTCACCTGGACGCAGGCTCATCGTGCGCTCGCCCCAGTCCGGCGGATAGGAAACGCCGATGCCGTAGCCTGTGCGATTGTCCTTCACGATGCCGTACTTCTTCAGCACGGCGAAGAAAGCGTTTGCGATATCCTCGCAGGTATTGCCGGGCCGTGCCTTTTCGAGGCCTGCCTCCATGCCTTCCAGCGTCGCCTTCTCGGCATCGAGGAACGCCTGTGTCGGCTTGCCGAGAAAGACGGTGCGCGACAGCGGCACGTGATAACGGTGGTAGCAGCCGGCAATCTCGAAGAACGTACCTTCGCCTCTCTTCATCGGCCGGTCGTCCCAGGTCAGGTGCGGCGCGGAAGCCTCCACGCCCGAAGGCAACAGCGGCACGATTGCTGGATAATCGCCGCCGATGCCATCGACCCCTCGGGTACCGGCATCGTAAATCTCCGCGACCAGATCGCATTTGCGCATGCCGACCGCGATCTTGTCGAAGATGCGTTCATGCATCTTTTCGACGATCCTTGCGGCGTTGCGCATGTAGCGGATTTCGGCCTCGCTCTTGACCGCGCGCTGCCAGTTGACGAGTGCGGTCGCATCGATGAAACGCGCATTCGGCAGGTGCTTCACAAGTGAAGCGAAGGCGGCGGCGGAGAACCAGTAATTGTCCATCTCCACGCCGATCGTCAGTTTGTCGAGGCCCCGTTCGGCGAGCTTGGCCGAGAGGTAATCCATCGGGTGGCGCTCGGTGGACTGCACATAGTGGTCCGGATAGCCGACGATGTTCTCGTGTTTGAGGTAGGCGGTGAATTTGGCGCCGTTGGCATCCTGGCCGCGGCCATACCAGATGGGCTCGCCCGTCGGCGGCACGACGACGCATTGGTGCACGTAGAAAGACCAGCCGTCATAGCCGGTCAGCCAGTTCATGTTCGACGGATCGCTGACGATCAGCACGTCGATGCCCTTGGCTTCCATCGCTTTTCGCGTTTTTTGAAGACGCGTTTCATACTCCGGAAGCGAGAACTTCAGGTTCGCTTGTTTCATCGGTTTTTCCTCTATACCCGGCGAAAAGCCGGTCTCAACTCTCGAAGATCGTGCCGGCGCCCGCCATTGCCGCGCGGGCGCCGGCAAGCGTAGCTATGGCGGTGTCCTGAATGCCCGTGCCGGTAAGGTCCGCCACGGTGATCTGCTCGGGGCCGCTGCGGCCCGGTTTGCGCCCGGCGACGATCTCGCCGAGTTCGGGGAAGATCGTATCCTCCGTCACGAGGCCCGCTTCGATGGCATGATGCAATTCGCCGAGCCTGCGCGTCTGCTTCAGGCTATCGGCGACATAGAGGTCGGCGGTGGCGACAATGGCGGGCTCGATCTCGTTTTTGTGCTCGGCGTCCGACCCCATGGCCGTGACATGCTGGCCAGGCTGGAGCCATTCGGCCCGAAGCACCGGTGTTTCGGAAGGCGTGGTGGTGACGATGATCTCCGCACCATCGACAGCCGCCCGGCCGTCGGCCTCCGCCCGAACCGGAAAGCCGAGCTTCACCGTCAAGTCCGCAGCGACGGCCTCGGCTTTAGCAGCATCTCTCGCCCAGATGCGCGCTTCGCGGATCGGCCGCACCAGGCTTAAGGCCTCTAGCTGCAACCTTGCCTGCATGCCGGCGCCGAAGATGGCGACAACCGCGGCATCCGGGCGCGAAAGTTGTCGAGCCGCGACCGCGCCGGCCGCCGCTGTGCGCACATCCGTCAGGTAACCGTTGTCGAGCAGGACGGCCTCTACCAGGCCGGTCTTCGCCGAAAGCAGCACCATCAGGCCGCTGGTGCTCTGCAGGCCGATCTTCGGATTATTGAAGAAGCCGGGGCTGATCTTGATGGCGAAACCGTCGAGACCGGGCACGTAAGCCGTCTTAACATCGACCTCACCGCGCTCTTCAGGGATGTCGAGCCTCAGGATCGGCGGCATCGCCACCGCTTTGGTGGCAAGCGCGTGAAACGCTCCTTCGACGCAGGCAATGGCATCGAGATCGAGCGGAACGATACGCCTGAGTTCCGCCTCGGTAAGAATTCTCATCGTCGTCATGCCGCGGCCTCCGCTAGCGGATCGACCCCGCCATTGATGACCCGTCGATGCAGGTCCATGTCGACATTGCGGCCGGAGAGGATGACCGCCACCGGCCCCTCCAGCCGGCCAAACCGGCGGGAAAGCAAGGCCGCGATGCCAACGGCCCCTGCCCCCTCGATCACCTCGCGCTCCTGGGAATACGCATGCCGCATACCAGCCGCGATCTCGGCTTCAGACAACAAGATC
The DNA here is from genome assembly GCF_058791875.1 of Ensifer sp. EB106-05-01-XG146. Taxonomy (NCBI): domain Bacteria; kingdom Pseudomonadati; phylum Pseudomonadota; class Alphaproteobacteria; order Hyphomicrobiales; family Rhizobiaceae; genus Ensifer; species Ensifer sp. EB106-05-01-XG146. The sequence goes on along the minus strand of NZ_JBYTDX010000003.1, from coordinate 664,154 downwards.
ACGTCGTCGAGCAGCGCGCGGCACATTTCGAAGGTCACGGTGTTATCAAGGCCGATGCCGCCACCGAGGGAATCGGCAAGACTTGCCACCTCCTCGACTTGCACCGGCCGCCCTGCGTTAAGGCTCGCCTTCATCGCCGCGCCACGTTCCATCGTAAGGCCGATGACGCGGGTCTTCGGTGACCGCCCTTTCACGGCCGCCGCGACACCGGCCGCAAGCCCACCGCCGGAAAGCGGCACAAAAACCGTCGCCACATCCGGCATTGCCTCGACGATCTCCAGACCGAGTGTGCCCTGCCCGGCAACGACCGTTCGATTATCGAAGGGTGGCACCATGACGAGACCCTCTTCAGCCACCAGCCGATCCACCTCAAGCTGGGCTTCGTCCTGCGATTTGCCGACGATCAGGACATTGGCCCCAAGCCTTCGGATGTCCGACACCTTGTTGTTGGGCACGAGCCTGGACACGCAGATTGTCGCGACTGATCCTTCGGCCTTGGCGGCATGGGCGAGCGCCCGGCCGTGATTGCCGGTCGAGGCGGCGACGACACCCCTCGCCCGCTCTTCCGACGTCAGCGAGAGCACGGCATTCGTGGCGCCGCGGAGCTTGAAGCTGCCTGTCGTCTGGTGGTGCTCAAGCTTCAGGCCGACGGGCACACCGAAGCGTTCGCAGAGCGAAGCGGAAAGCACGAATGGCGTATTCAAGACCCGGCCCTTTATGCGCCGCGCCGCCTGTTCGATATCCGCCACTGTCACGGGAAGGTTCGACATCGCTAGCGGTCCAAATAGGCAAGTGTCATGAGTTGCCCGAGATCCGGCCGTGCCGTCTCATTGCCGCAGAGGCGCAGGCAGGCCCAGGCGGTGGCGAGATTGCTGGTAACGACCGGCTTGCCGATGACGGCCTCGATCTCGGCCGCGACGCCTGCCGCGCGCACCGCCGTACACGATATGAAAAGCGCGTCGCTGTCTGGCGCCGTCGCTTGCTTCGCAAAGGCGACGATTTCGTCCGGAGAAATGCGCGCCATCTCCCGGTCGTCATCAAGACCGAGGCAAGTGAAACGGGCGATGTCGAAGCCAAGCGACACGAAATAGTTAGCCATCGGCTCGCTGGTCTCGATCGTGTAGGGCGTCAGTACGGAAATCCGCTTGGCACCGAACGCCTTGAGGCCAGAGGCCGCCGCCGCAGTCGGCGTGACGACGGAAGCACTTGGCTTGGCCGCATGGACCGCCGCCTTGACTTGCGCGTCGCCGATGACGACGGACGCGGAGGTGCAGGAATACATGACGATGTCTAGAGGTTCGTCCGGCAGGATCAGTGCGGCCGCCGATGTCAGCGAGGGCTGCATGGCGCGCAAGTTCTCCGGCGTCACCGGGTTCGCGTAGGGAATGCGCGTCGCATAGACGCCAATCTGCTCGCTTGCCACCATGCGATGGAAGTCCACTTCCGTGGTGTGGTCGGTCGCAAGGATGATCAGGCCGATGCGCTTGTCGAGCGGACGCTCATCCAGCTTCGGCATGCGCGAGGAAAGTGTAAGATCGACCGCTCGCATCAGCGCTCCTCCACTTGGGCGTATCGTTCTTCCAGCCAGCGCAGGAAGACGACGGAGATCAGGCTCATGATCAGGAAGAAGACCCCGACCAGCGTCATCGGCTCGATGTAGCGATAGCTGCTGTTGGCCACGCTTTTCGCCTGGTTCATCAGTTCGAGCACTGTGATGGCGGAAAGGAGCGGTGTCTCCTTGAACATGGCGATCAGATAGTTGGCCAGCGCCGGGATCATCGGCGGGATCGCCTGTGGCAGGATGACGTGGACCCAGGTCTGGCGGCCGGTGAGGTTCGTCGCCTTGGCCGCCTCCCATTGGCCGCGCGGCACGTTCTCGATACCGGCGCGGTAGACCTCCGCCGCATAGGTGCCATAGTGGAGCCCAAGGCCGATGATGCCGGCGAGCATTGCCGGCAGGCGAACGCCAATATCCGGCAACACGAAGAAGATGAAGTAGAGCTGGACCAGGAGCGGCGTGCCGCGAATGAACTCCACGATGAAGCCCGTGACCTTCGCAATCGGCTTAGGCGCGGTCATGCGCAGGATGGCAAAGACGAGGCCGATGATGGCAGCGAGTGCCGCGCCGAAAACGGTTGCCAATATGGTGATCTTCAGACCCTCAAGCAGGGTCGGCATGATTTCCCAAACGAAATTCCAGTCCCATTCCATCGTCAGGTCCTCACGCCATCAAGGCCACGTGTTACCCGGCGTTCCAGCCAGCGCATGCCGTTGGAGATGGCGAGTGCCATCAGGAAGTAGAGCACGAGAATCGTTGCGAAAGGAACGAGCGTGCTGCCGGTCTGGGCGCGGACCACCTGGGCCTGAAAGGTCATGTCGGTGAGCGAGATCAGCGACACGACGGCCGTACCCTTCAAGAGCTCGATCGCGTTGTTGCAGAAGGTCGGAAGCATCAGCGGCAGGGCCTGCGGAAGGACAACGTAACGCATCGACTGATAGCGCGAGAGATTGAGCGCTATGCAGGCCTCGCGTTGCTCGCGGCCGATCGCTTTGACCGCGCCGCGCACGACCTCCGCCCCATAGGCTCCCACGTTCAGTCCCAGCGCCAGTACGCCGGCCTGAAGCGGCGACAAGGTGACGCCGGCGAATGGCAGCACGAAGTAGACCCAGAACAGCTGGACGAAGATCGACGTGCCGCGGAAAAACTCGATATAGGTGGTGGCAAGCGCGCGAACCACGAAAATGCGGCTGACGCGTCCAAGACCCGCGACGAATGCCATGACGAGCGCGAGCAAGGAGCCGAGCACGGTAAGCTCAAGCGTCACGAGCGCGCCTTCAAGGATCAGCCCTATGTAGCCGGACCAGTCGGTCATCGTTCTTCCATATACGAGGGAGCGGACTGCCTCTCCCCGGTTTGGGAAGAGGCCCGATTGCTGCGGCCTTACTTGGCGGCGCAGAGCTTTTCGCGGGTCGTCGACATCGCGGCCGCGGCAGAGAAGCCATAGGGTTCGATGATCTTGGCAAACTCGCCCGACTGCTTGAGCTTTGCGAGTTCCACGTCGAAGGCATCGCGCAAGGCTTCCTCGCCCTTCTTGAAGGCCGCGCCGTCGCAATAGACCGGCGCGCCTTCAACCGGCGCCACGACTTCGACACTGGGGTCGTTCGCCTTGGCGACAAGAGCGTTGATGGAAAGCACCGGCAGCGAATAGACGTCGATACGGCCGTCCTGCAGCATCTTCAGGCCGCTCTGGCCATCCGGAACGACAATGACACGATCGCGCGGGACGCCGGCTTCGAGCGCGAGCTTTTCTTCCGTACCGCCACCTGGCGCGCCGATCTTGGCGTCCGGGTTGTCGGCGATATCCTTGTAGCTCTTGAGCTTCAGCGGGTTGCCCTTTTTCAGCGCGAAGGCTTCGGCGTCACAAAGGATCGGTTCTGAATAGGCAACCGCGTTGCAACGTTCCGGCTTCATGAAGAGGCCAGCAGTGATGACATCATGACGGCCGGCCTGAAGACCCGGGATCATCGCGCCATATTCCGAGATCGAGGCGACGATGTCTTCGACACCGAGGCGCTTGAAGACCTCACGCGCGACGTCCGGAGCTGCGCCAGAAACTTTGCCGTCGGCGGCAACTGCCGTGAAGGGCGGTTCGTTGGCGATGGCGACACGGGCGAAACCCTGTTCCTTCAGTTCCTCAAGCTTGCCGTCGGCCCAGGCTGGCGCTGCGGCAACCATTGCCGTGAGGGCGCCCGCGCTGGCGGTTATGGTCAAATAGGTTCTCATGCTCATAGTTGCGAACTCCTCTGGCTGTCCCGGGTTTTTGTTTGGAGCCTTGTTTCCGGGCGGCAAAGCCGCTCAGACGCGGTGCCCTGCCGCGATGATCTTGCGCAGGAAGGTCTGCGTGCGTTCCTGCTTGGGCGTGCGGAAAATCTCGTCCGGCTTGCCCTCCTCGACGATCTTGCCGCGGTCGAAAAAGAGAATGCGATCGGCAAAATCATGGGCGAAACCCATCTCATGCGTGACGAGCAGCATGGTCATGTCTGTTTCGACCGCAAGCTTGCGCATGACATTCAGCACTTCTTCGACCAGTTCCGGGTCGAGTGCCGAGGTCACCTCGTCAAACAGCATGATCTTTGGCGAAAGAGCCAGCGCCCGGGCGATCGCAACGCGCTGCTTCTGTCCGCCGGACAATTGCGCGGGCATGCTCTTTGCCTTGTCGGCCATGCCCACCATGTCGAGAAGCTCCATCGCCCGCTTCTCCGCCGCGGCCTTCGCCATGCCTTTCGTCAGCATCGGCGCGAGCGTGACATTGTCGAGCACGCATTTGTGCGGGAAGAGATTGAAGTGCTGGAAGACCATGCCGATCTTCTCGCGCATCTTGTGCAGATGGCGGTCGTCGGCCGGCGCGAGGCTGCCGTTCTTCGGCATATGATATAGCTGGTCGCCGTCGACCTCGATATGGCCGCCGCTGATCGCCTCCAATGTCATGAGAATGCGCAGGATCGTTGTCTTGCCCGATCCGGAGGGACCGATAAGCGCCAGCTTTTCACCCGGCAGCACGTCCATCGACAAACCGTCGAGTACGGTCAAGGGACCGTAGCGTTTGGTGATGTTGTCGATGCGGATGATCGGCGCTGCCATGCATGTCTCTCCCTATTGAGACAAGTGATGGAGCAACGATGCGCGGCAAACAAAATCATGTCAATGTCAATAATAATATCAGTACAATTATTCTGACATCGCCCATTTGCAAGGCAGTTCACTCAAATCGCGAGCAACAGCGCTTCTGGATTTCCGCTGGCGAGTGAGGCGAGAATGCCAAGTCCGGTGCGCAATTCCTGCTCGGTGGTCGAGCCGAGCGAAATGCGCACCGCCGGCTGCCAACCCTGGTCGGCCGTGCGGAACGAAGAGCCGGGCGCAATAGCGACACCGCGCAGACGCGCCTGGGATACGAACCCTTCCTCCGCATGCCCTTCCGGTAAGGGTAGCCACACATGCAGGCTCTGCGGATGGCTATAATAGGGCAAGCCCGCAAGCGCATCCTCGGCGATCGCGTGACGAACGCCAAGTGCCCGGCGCTGCCAATTGACGAGTTCCATCGCCGTGCCGTCGCTGACCCAAAGTGTTGCGATCTCGGCGATTGAAGGCGTCGCCATCCAGTTGGAGACGAGATGGCGGTTGGCAACCGCTGCGACATAGCGATCCGGAGCGGCAAGATAGCCGATGCGCAGGCCCGGTACCGTGATCTTTGTGAAGCTGGTGACGTAGAGGGTGCGCTCCGGCGCATAGGCCGCAATCGGCGGCGCCCGACCTTCCACAAGCGGCCCCAGGATGTCGTTCTCGATGATCGCGATATCGTGGCGTCGTGCAACCTCGGCAAGCGCCTGCCGGCGCTCGGGCCCCATCAACGCCGCGGTCGGATTGATCACCGAGGGCTGGAGAAAGACGGCGCGGATGACGCCGGTGCGGCAAGCTTCATCCAACGCCTCGGGGATCATGCCTTCGCGATCGATCGGCAAGCCCTCGAGATGAAGGCCAAGGTAGCTGGAAAGCGGCACGAGCGTGTGGTGGCTGATCGCCTCGGTCGCAACGGTCGAGCCCGGCGGAGCGACGCTCATCAGCGCCACTGTCATGCCTGAGGTTGCGCCATTCGTCAGACTGATATTGAGGGGTGATACATCGAGACCGCACCGCGACAGCCACTCGGCCGCGACGGTGCGATGGCGCGGGAAAACCATATTCGGCCGGAAGGAAAGCGCCGAACTTGACGGCAGGTTCTCCGCCAGCCACCCGAAGGCTGCGCGCATGCGCTCCAGATGGAGTTGCTCGCACACGGGCTTCAGGATCGAGAGATCCACCAGTTCGCCAAGACGCTCCGGCAGGTAGGGTGGCTCAGGCTCCTTCGGCCTTGTCTGCACGAAGGAACCGCGACCAATTTCTCCGGAAATGAGCCCTCGTCGGATCAGTTCGTCGTAGGCGCGGCTGACGGTTTGCACGGAAAGTTTCAGGTCGTCGGCGAGCTTGCGATGCGGCAGCAGGCGCGTCCCGTTCGGCAGATGCCCTTCCTGGATGGCGCGGGCGATCTGCTCGGCGAGGGAGAGATAGGCCGGCCGGCGCAACTGGGATATGTCGGGTCGCCAATTTGTCATGATTTCAACAGTGCTCAAAATCAGTTCAATTGACAACGCCAAAATGGTTTCCCATTGTCTTTTCCTCCGCTTTGACACGATCCCCGCCCGGAGGGCGCCCCGAATGAAACTTGACGCCGTCGACCTGCGTATCCTGGAGGCGATCCAGCAGAACGGACGCATCACCAAGCTGGCGCTGGCGGAACGGGCGGGTCTATCACCAACGCCCTGCTGGCTGCGCCTGCGCAAGCTGGAAAAGGCCGGCATCGTCACGGGATATCACGCGCGTGTTGCGGTGCGACGCGTTGCCCCTGTTGCCAGCGTGATGATGGAGGTGACGCTCGCCAATCATCGGCAGGTGGATTTCGAACGCTTCGAACGGGCTGTCGCGACAACGCCCGAGATCGTGGCCTGCTGGTCGGTCGGCGGTGGCGTCGATTACATCCTGAAGATCGTGGCGCGTGATATCGATGCGTACCAGCGCCTTGTCGACAGCCTGCTTGACCGTGAGCTCGGCATCGACCGCTACTTCACCTACATCGTCACCAAGACGGTGAAGGAGGAGACCGTCCTTCCACTCGAGACGTTGCTTCCCCCTTCCGAATAGAGAGATTGTCTACGGCCGGGCCAATCTTTAGCCAAAGTCTCTGACGCCCACCCCGGCAATGGACAATCTGTCCCTCGCCCTCTGGCAGACTCCCTCCAGACACCAAGAGGAGGCTGCCATGACCGCCGTATTTGCCCGCACGACCTTTCACGACGCGCTTGCCCGCCTTGCCGATCCGCACCTCTTAAGGGAGCTCTCCTATGTCGGTGGGCGCTGGATTGCTAGCCGCGACGGCGCAGGCTTCAAGGTGACGGACCCTGCCTCGTCGGCGACGCTTGCCTGGGTCGCAGCCCTTGGTGCCGATGAGGCCGCAGAAGCCATCTCGGCGGCGAGTGACGCACTGCCCGCCTGGCGCAGCATGCTGCCGCAGCAGCGTTCCGCTATTCTTCGCAAGTGGCACGACCTGATACTGGAGGCGCGCGAGGACCTTGCGCTCTTGATGACGCTGGAACAGGGCAAACCACTCGCCGAATCGCGCGGTGAAATCGACTACGCGGCCTCCTTCGTCGAATGGTACGCGGAGGAAGGAAAGCGGCTGAATGCGGAAAGCGTCACCAGCCATCTGCCCGGAGCCGAAATGATCGTGCGGCGCGAGGCGCTGGGTGTCGTCGGGATCGTGACGCCGTGGAACTTCCCCTCAGCCATGATCACCCGGAAGGCCGCAGCTGCCCTTGCCGCCGGCTGCACGGTCGTTGCGCATCCCTCCAGCGAAACGCCGCTTTCAGCGCTCGCCCTTGCCGAACTTGGCGAGCGGGCTGGGCTTCCCGCGGGCGTCTTCAATGTGGTGACCGGCGATGCCGCCACGATCGTCGGCCGCATGAATGCCGATCCGCGTATTCGCGCCATGAGCTTCACCGGCTCGACCCAGATCGGCAAGCTGATTGCGGGCCAGTGCGCTGACACCATGAAGCGGATGGTGATGGAGCTCGGTGGCCATGCACCATTGATCGTCTTTGCCGATGCCGACATCGCGAAGGCTGCCGACATCGCAATGGCGGCGAAGTTCGCCACATCCGGGCAGGATTGCCTCGCCGCCAACCGCATTTATGTCGAGCGCCCTGCACTTGCGGACTTCACGCGGGCGTTCAAGGCTCGCATCGAAGCGCTGAAGGTTGCCTCGGGCCTCGAACCAGACGCCGAGATCGGCCCCCTGATGCACGAGCGTGCCATCGCCAAGGTGGAAGAACAGGTCGCCGATGCGCTGAAGCGCGGCGCAAAGCTGCTGGCGGGCGGCAAGCGCCACAAGACAGGCGCTCTGTTCTTCGAGCCGACCCTTTTGACGGATGTACCGGACGATGCGCTGATCATGCGTGAGGAGACCTTCGGCCCGGTTGCCGCGGTCACCGCCTTCGACAGCGAGACCGAAGTAGTCGCCCGGGCAAACGACACCGAGTACGGCCTCATCGCCTATGTCGTCACCGAAAACGGCGCGCGCCAGATGCGTCTTGCACGGGCTTTGGAGTACGGGATGGTCGCGATCAATCGGGTGAAAATCACCGGTGGACCGATCCCCTTCGGCGGCTGGAAACAGTCGGGCCTTGGCCGCGAAGGCTCCCGCCACGGCATCGAGGCCTTCACCGAACTCAAATATCTCTGCATCGATACGGCCGCCTGAGCGCAGGCGCCACATTTCATACGCGAAAGGAAAGACCATGCTCGAAAAAAGCAACGAACTCAGCGCCTGGGACCGTGATCACTTCTTCCACCCCTCCACGCATATGGGCATGCATGCGCGTGGTGAAACACCGACCCGGGTGATCGGCGGCGGCGAAGGTGTGTATATTACCGACACCAGCGGCAGGACGAGCCTTGATGCCTTTGCTGGCCTTTATTGCGTCAATGTGGGCTACGGCCGGCAGAAGATCGCAGACGCGATCGCCGAGCAGGCGAAGAACCTTGCTTATTATCACGCCTATGTCGGCCACGGTACGGAAGCGTCGATCACGCTTTCCAAGATGATCATCGATCGTGCGCCGGCGGGCATGAGCCGCGTCTATTTCGGTCTTTCAGGCTCCGATGCCAACGAGACCAACATCAAGCTGATCTGGTACTACAACAACATCCTTGGCCGGCCGGAAAAGAAGAAGATCATCTCCCGCTGGCGCGGCTATCACGGCTCCGGCGTCATGACGGGCTCTCTGACCGGCTTGCATCTATTCCACAACGCCTTTGACCTGCCGCGCGCGCCGATCCTGCACACCGAAGCACCCTACTTCTTCCGACGCCCCGATCGCTCGATGGATGAAGAGCAGTTCTCGCAATATTGCGCCGACAAGCTCGAGGAGATGATCCTTGCGGAAGAACCGGAGACGATCGCCGCCCTCATCGGCGAGCCGATCCTCGGTACTGGCGGCATCGTGCCGCCGCCGAAGGGCTACTGGCAGAAGGTCCAGGCTGTGCTCGAAAAATACGACATCCTGCTCGTCGCAGACGAGGTGGTGACCGGCTTCGGCCGCCTCGGCACCATGTTCGGATCGGACCACTACGGCATGAAGCCCGACCTCATCACCATTGCCAAGGGTCTGACCTCGGCCTACGCGCCGCTTTCCGGCACGATCGTATCGGATAAGATGTGGCAGGTGCTGGTGCAAGGATCTGACGAACTGGGCGCGATCGGCCATGGCTGGACCTATTCCGCCCATCCGATCTGTGCGGCCGCGGGGGTCGCCAACCTCGAACTGATCGACGAGTTGGGCCTGGTTGAAAATGCCGACAGCACGGGCGCTTATTTCCGCTCCGAATTGACGAAGGCACTCGCTGACCACAGACATGTGGGCGAAATACGTGGCGATGGCCTGATGGCCGCAATTGAGTTCGTCGAGGATAAGGACGACCGGGTATTTTTCGATCCGGCAAAGAAGATCGGCCCGCAAGTTGCGGCTGCCCTGCTTGAGCGCGGCGTCATCGGGCGGGCCATGCCGCAAGGTGATATCCTCGGCTTTGCGCCAGCGCTTTGCCTCACAAAGGATGAGGCCAATGTTGTGGTGAAAGCGGCGGTCGAGGCCGTCACATCTGTCCTTGGCAAAGCAAAGGCAAGATGAGTGCAGATGCCAATACACGCAATTTGAACCTTGTTGTCGATGGGGAAGTGCTACGCCGCCCCATCGACAACCGTTGAGCCAGCAGTGCAATGGAAGCCCTATTGGCGAACGCCGATCTCGACCCTCGGGTCTAACGTCGAGCTGTTCCGGCATGGAAAACATCTAGCCAATCCGTATACCCTATTGGATCGGCACCAAAAATCGACCGGCAAGTAATGTTGACTCTGGTCTTCACTCGGTTGAAAAAAGGGCGACCATAAAAAAGGGATCACTCATGCCTGACGAAAACACGACGCCAACCACCCTGGTTGCGGAGGACGCAACGACTGTGCACACACCCGAGCGAGTAAAGCGAAGCGCGACGAAGCGTCAGAAAGCGGCTGGGGAAACCACACGGGCGACTTCGAAGGCAACAGCATCAACGCAACCCACCAAGTCCCGTAAGTTCAGCGAACAAGATAAACTCGAGAAGCTGAGGCAGATCGGGGCCCAGGTCGCAGACGGCACGAGCACGATCAAAGATGCGATTAAAAGCGCAGGAATATCCGAGCAGACCTACTATAACTGGAAGGGTAGCTTAAAGGCGGATGATAAGACGAGCAAAAAGCCCGCGTCGGCCAGCGACGAGTTCGCCGAACTGGTGAAGCTCGACGCCGAGAACCAGAAGCTGCGAAAACTCCTGGCGGAAAAACTGCGCACTGAGAATGCCGACCTGCGCAAGAGGCTTGGCATAGATTGAGGCCCGGAGAAGCCACGCGCTGAGCGCTGTGGCTCCACCGCTCCTTTGGCGGGCGGCTGAGATGCGAGGTTGCACCCGACGTTGTGCAGCCGATCATGCCGCAGCACGTCGATCTACATTGGGTTCAAACTATATGAAAACGCCACAACGCAGGTTCGTTGTTGAGTTCAAGTCCGGCCGCCGTCAGCCAAAAGTGCAAGCGGGTTCGATCTGGGGCAACACAGATCTCAAGACCCTTGCGCGCGAGGTTGAAAACGAAGCGGCTCATCTGTTCGGCCGTCAAGAATTGAATGCCGACGGCGGCATTGATCCCGCCTCTGATGCTCATGTCCCGAGTTTTGTTGACGAACCGGCCGTGATCACGGCGCCCGAGCCGGCGAATGAGGTGGCTGACCAGGTCGCTGCGGCGCATTTAATTTCCAATGTCGCTGATGAAGCTCGCGAGACCGCAATCGGCCCGCTCACTGTCGCCAGGACCCGCGGTTTACCGAAACGCGCCAGCGGGAAGCATCCTCCCCGCCCCTCCCCGAGGACCGCTTCGGAACCTACAGAGCAACAGTCGGATCTGGAGTCGAGATCGGCGCCAACGATGGTCTTGGAAGAGTTGGTTTCACTTGATGCGGAAAACAGCCGCCTCCGAAAACTGCTGGGGGAACAACTCCGTGCGCAGAACGTAACTCTCAAGAAGATGCTGGAACGGTTTTAGTTTCCGCTCCTTCGTTGACGCTCCGATCCGCGACGGCCCGCGTCCAAGTGACGATCATTCGTGTCGATGGCACACAGATTGTAGATCCTTCCTCGATGACGTCGACGGAGCTCGGAGCTGCGCTGGCCTTCTTTTGGAGTGGCCTGCGACGGTCATGGAAACAGACGCCCCCCCGTCAGCGAGCAGGGCGACATTGCCGATCTGTAAGCCGGTGCAGGCCAAGAGCCACCATCGCGCCAAATGACGTTAGGCAATCGCACCAGAGGAGGCCGAAAGGACGGGCAGGCTACCTCGGGGCAGGGCATTCATTCTGATCACACGGATGAAGATGCCTCCCCGTTCTTCTGCTCAAGTACCGCGTCCAGCGCTTCCACCAGGACAGAGTTCGAAAACGGCTTGGAGAGAACTGGAGCTGTGTGGCTGGTCCCAAGCAAGGCCGACGTCCCATATCCGCTTAGGACAAGAAACGGAATCGATTGCTGATAACACGCGTCAGCCACGGGAAGCCCGCTGTGTCCCTGGAGGTTCATGTCGAGCACGACGACGTCGATTTTCGTCGCGTCGTTAAGTAATTGCAGCGCCCGATCCACAGTCGGAGCAAGGCCCACAATCTGCATTCCAGCCGCAAGCAGAGTGTCCTCGATTGACATTGCCACCAGCATTTCGTCTTCAACGACGAGCACTCGACGTCCCGCTAATGTTGTTGAAATTGTCAACTTTACTGCGCTCCCGAGGGCTGTTTGCTACTGAAATCCATGCTCATTGTGCATCTGAGGCCATCCGGTTCGAACCGCAGTTCGACCGGATATCCGAGTTCGTGGGCTAGACCTCGGTTTAGAACCCGTAGACCGAACCCTTGGCGGTCCGGTTCAGACGTCGGAGGTCCGCCGCGCTCCTCCCAAAGAATGCTGCATACCTCCTGGCATTGCCATGATAATGCGACCCGACCAACCTCGTTCGAAAGTGAACCGTGTTTGATCGCATTGGTCAGCAACTCGTTGAACGCCATGGAAAGCGCCAGAGCTTTTTTCGGATCGATGCGGATCGCAGCGCCTTGGATCGAGACGCGCCCGTCCTCAATCCAAGCGGTAAGAACCGTTTGAGCGATATCGCTCAGGTTTACGGCCTGCCAAGCCTCCCGCGTAAGCAAGTCGTGCGCCTTGGCAAGAACGAGCAGACGAGTGTTAAAAGCCTGGGCGAACGCCTCGGGCGTTTCGGAGCTTTTCAATGTTTGCTCCGCGAGGGAATTCACGGTAGCCAGGGTGTTCTTCACCCGATGATTGAGCTCTCCCACCAAGAGCTTCTGCCTCTTCTCCGCCCTTCTTTCCTCTGTTCGATCTCGGAAGATCTTGAGGTAGCGATCAGGCCCGCTCTCCTCGACACGAAGCATGACACCTGAGCCCCAAAACCGTGACCCATCCTTGCGATAGTGCCAACGCTCGTTCGCGGCACGTCCCGTTTCTGCCGCGGTTCGCATTTCCTGTTGTGGGATTTCCAAGGCTCGATCCTCAGGACTGAAGAAAATACTGCCGGAGAGACCAAGGACCTCGCTGTCGAGATAGCCCAAAAGGCGTTCAGCGCCACTGTTCCAGCTTGCGATCCGTCCGTCGGCGTCGAGCGTTATGATGGCATATTCGCTCGCGCTGTCGAGGATGACACGCAACCGTTCATTGGTGCGGCGAAGTCCCTCTTCGGCACGTTGATGCGCCTCTTCCGATTGCTTCCGCTCGATGCTGAACCCGAGTTGCCGGGCGATAGTGAGGCACAGGGTGGCTTCGTCAGCGGTATAGACGTGAGCGACGTCGCGGTAGGTCATGAATTTGCCAACGACGATGCCATCGACGGTCACAGGAATGAATGCGAGGGAGCGGATACCCTCCCCTCGTATGGCGTTCTTGAGCGCCTGAGGCTCGTCAGAAAGCTCTATGTCGCTTACGAAAATGGGAATAGGATCTCGATCTCCCGGCTTCCACGGCGAGTGTCCATCAACTGCCCGACGATAGTCCTCCGAGAGCCCGCGGGAAGCGACGAATCGCATCACTCCGTGGCGGTCAAAAAGCAGGATCGAAGCCCGCGAACACCCCAGCGCCCGCTCGATCGCATCGAATGTCGCATCGAAAGCATCGGTCTCGGACTCTGCGCGGTATAGTCCGTCCGTCAATTGGAACAGCGCCTCCAACTCGTCGGCCTTCTTAATCCAGGGCGTGTCGTCGGCAGGTTCACGTTGGCTCATATGCGCCCCGCTGGGACGAGCCCGTACGGGCTCGGTTTCGATAGGGACTGCGACAACGAGCGTTTATATTTCCGCAGGCCCGGGTAAAGTTTAGGTGTGGCAGGCAGACCGGAATTCAAGCCCGAGCAGCGTCGAGTCCCGTCCGCAGGGCGAATGAATATCTCTGGTCGCGCGCCCTTATAGAATGAGCGATTAACCTATTAAATGGGACGTCGGCGAGTACCGATTTTAGGAGCAACCGGGAATGGGCACTAACCCCGGTAAACTGCTCGATTAGCAGCTTTATGCCAGCACACCACAAACAAAAGTGCGTCAAGCGTCCTTGCGGGGACCGATCAGTTTTTTAAACTAGCTAGCGGGATGCGGAGCGCCAGACAAAGCCCATCTGTCCGCCAATTTCGCGCCAGCGATCCGTTCAATCCCAAGATTGCCGCTTTCTCCAACGTTGTTCCAAATCCCGTCCTTTCGGAGCTCTGGGACAACGGATGTGATCCGTGTTCACTCCACTTGACGTGAAGTTCTTCGTCGAAAGTCGAAAGGTCGATGCTCAATTGCCCCGCAGGGCCGGAAAGGGCACCATACTTGACAGCGTTGGTGGTCAGTTCGTGCAGAAGGAGCGCCATTGACGTCAGTGCCTTGTCGCCGAGGGGAGCGTCCGTTCCGGAGATCAGGATTCGAGAGCCGTGAGCGTGGTCGTGTGGCGCAACGATCGCCTTCAACAGAGCCACAACCGTCGTCGCAATATCTCCGCGATCGTCCTCCCCGACAAGGTCGGGCAGCGTAAGTTCGTGGGCGCGAGACAGTGCGTGTAGCCGCGACCGTAGATCAGCCTCTAGATCGGAAACGGTTGTGGCTTGCCTGGCGCTCACCGAGATCAACCCGGCGGTGAGGCTGAACAGGTTCTTGATGCGGTGATTGATTTCCCGCAGCAGAATATCCTTGTGCTCTGCTGCCTGCTTGAGCGCCTGCGCCTGGGCAGCGAGTTCATCTCGTTGAGCGGCGAGTTGCTGCCTTTGCCGGTACAGTTCGAAGAACACGTCGACTTTGCTTGACAGAACGTCCGGTTCAATCGGCTTTTGGATGAAGTCCACCGCGCCAGCCTCGTAGCCGCGAAAACGGCGTCGGCCGTCTGCAATACCCGCCGTCACAAAGATGATGGGAATGTGTCGCGTGCGTTCGTTGCCGCGCATCAACTCGGCAAGTTCGAAACCGTCCAGACCCGGCATCTGAACGTCGACAAGCGCGAGCGCCACGTCTTGTCGAAGCAGGATCTCAAGCGCCTGATCGCCGGACCGCGCCTTCATGAGAAGGCGATCGTCTCGGCGGAGCAGTGCCTCCAGCGATATGAGATTTTCCTCGAGGTCATCGACCAGTAGAAACGGGACGGGCTCCATAGTTGTTCTCAGACCTCTTTCAAGTATTCGGCAATGGCATCGAGCGACAGGACGAGGGCGCTCGGGCATGATTGGATTGCAGCTTCCGGCATGGCGCGAGCGTGAGCGCCTTCGGGGTTTTGCACGATCACCGTTCCGCCTGCATTCTGGACAGCCGCCAGGCCGTCTGCCCCATCTCGGTTGGCGCCGGTCAGGACAATCGCGATAAGATCCGGCCCGAAGGCATCGGCAGCACTTTCGAAAAGTATGTCGATTGACGGGCGGGAGAAGAGGACAGGCTCATCAGAGGAAAGGGACAGGTTCCTGTCCGTTTCAACGAGCAGATGATAGTCCGGCGGTGCAAAATAGATCGTGCCGGCCTCGAGCGACTGTTTGTCCTCGGCCTCCTCGACAGGCAACCGGCACTTTGCACGAAACAGGTCGACCATAAGGCTCGGCCTGTCGGATGGAACGTGAACGACCACGATCACGGGCAACGGGAAGCTTCGCGGCAACGCCGGCAGGATTGCCGAAAGTGCTTCGACAGCCCCCGCCGAAGCGCCAATGATCACCGCTTGAGCTTTTGCTGGCGTCATTCGACACGCCTTTGGTAGATCTTCTCCTCACGCACGAAATCCGTGAACGCATCGGCATGAAGGGAAAAGCGCAAATTCTCCTTGGCGCCGAGCCCGAGGAAACCTTTGCGAGCGAGCGAGTCCTTGAAAAGACCCACCGCGCGGTCCTGAAGCGCGCGGTCGAAGTAAATCATGACGTTTCGGCACGATATGAGGTGCATTTCTGCAAAAACGGCGTCGGTCACCAGGCTGTGATCCGAAAACACGACATGGCGGCGCAAGGTCTTATCGAACAGCGCCTTGCCGTATGCCGCCTGATAGTAGTCCGACAACGATGATTTTCCACCCGATTTGCGATGGTTCTCGGTGAAAAGCTGTATCCTGTCGAGTGCATAGACGCCGGCCTCGGCCGCCTCCAGCGCTTCATGACTGATGTCAGTGGCATAGAAGATCGTTCGATCTTCGAGGCCTTCTTCGCGAAACAGGATAACCAGCGAATAAAGCTCCTCGCCGCTGCTGCAGCCAGCAATCCACACCTTCAAGGAAGGGTAGGTCCTCAAGTGGGGAACGACCTTTTCCCGGATCGCCTGGAAGTAACTCGGATCGCGAAACATCTCGCTCACTTGGACGGTCAGAAAACGCAGCAATTGCGGCAGCATTGCCTGATCGTGCAGAAGTCCCTCCTGCATCGCCGAGAAAGTATCGAACCCCAGTTGTTCGCGCGCCTTTTTCAGGCGGCGCTTGATCGAGGCCATCGCATAGTTGCGAAAGTCATAGTGGTATTTGAGAAACAGTGCTTCCAGCAGCAACCGGATTTCGATGTCTTCTACCTTTTCAACGGCGGTGGCTTCGCTCATTTGGGCATCCATACACGCACCAGCGACAGCAGCCTGTCGACGTCCAGCGGCTTGGCCATGTAATCATTCGCCCCAGCCTCAATGCAGCGCTCCTGATCGTCCGGCATTGCCTTGGCGGTCAGCGCAATGATCGGCAACTTCTTCCAAGTCGGGTTCCTTCGGATTTCAGCGGTCGCGACCAAACCATCCATCACAGGCATCATGACGTCCATCAGCACGAGCTCAATCGGGCGCCCGGGGCCAGATGAAGCTTTTTCGAGAACCTCCAGTGCCTCGCGGCCGTTGCGCGCGATCTCGACGATCGCACCGCGCGGTTCAAGAATGTTGGTTAGCGCGTAGACGTTTCGGATATCATCTTCCACCACGAGAATGCGACGCCCCTCCAACAGCGCATCGCGGTTGCGCGCCTTGCGGATCATCTTTTGCTGTTCGTCCGGCAGTTCCGATATCACCTGATGCAGGAACAGGCTCACTTCATCGAGCAGTCGCTCGGGGGATTTTGCCCCCTTGATGATGATCGACTTCGAGAAGCGCCTCAACTTCTGCTCGTCATCCGCCGAGAGTTCGCGTCCAGTATAGACGATGACAGGCGGGAAGGCATAAGCGCTCTGTGAGCTCAACGTCTCCAGCAACGAATATCCCGACGCGTCAGGCAACGACAGGTCAAGCACCATGCAGTCGAAAGTCTGGTGCTTCAGGAGGTCAAGGCATTCGGCGGCGGTGCTGGCGGTCACCGTCTCGACGTCCTGGGTGCCGATCAGTTTTGCCACCGCTTCGCGCTGCACCGGATCGTCCTCGACGACCAGGACGCGATGCATTTGTTTCGTAAACCGCGCCTCGAGCTTTTGCAGAACCTTCAACAGTTCTTCTCGATTGACGGGCTTGATGGCATAACCGGCAGCCCCGAGAGAGTAGGCACTCTCGGCGTGATCGCTCCCCGACACGACATGGATCGGGATATGACGGGTCAAGACATCATGCTTCAGCCGGTCGAGGACGGCGAGGCCCGATTGGTCCGGCAACCCTATATCGAGCACGACGGCGCTTGGCATGAATTCCTTCGCAAGCAAAAGCGCCTCTTCGGCGGTTGCCGCGACAATTGCCTGGAAGCCCATTTCCCGCGACAGATCACGCACGATGCCGGCAAAAGTGTCATCATCTTCGATTACCAGCAGCACGCGTTTTGTATTTGTTAGAACATCTCGGTCGTCGTCGATCCGGCGGATCGGCCTGGGCGTAACCGTACCTGCCTTTTGCGCCGTGACCGTCGTTGCGAGCGTTCCTGGACTTGGCGCAAGAGCTGTCGGCTTGGCCACATCGAACCGTTCCCCGATGGTAACGGTAAACGTACTACCCCGTCCCGCCTGGCTTTGAAGCACGATCGTTCCGCCCAAAAGCCGCGCCAGTTGCCGAGAGATGGAAAGGCCGAGCCCGGTGCCGCCATACTTACGGCTGATTGTGCCATCGGCCTGGTGGAAGGCATCGAAGATCGCCCGCTGATGTTCCTGTGCAATTCCGATTCCGGTGTCGCTGACGGAGAAGCTAACCTTGCCCTCGCCAACCGAACCAATCACCAAGGTGACCTTGCCGGTCTCGGTGAACTTGATCGCATTTGAAAGCAAGTTCTTGAGAATTTGTTCAAGCCGCAACGGATCGGTCTCGATAGTGAGCGGACATTCCTCAGCAAGTTCAACGGAAAACCCGAGTTTCTTCTCGGTCGCCAGCGGCAGAAACACCTGACGAAGGTTGCCGGCCAGTCGCTCGAGCGAAACGGTTTCCGGCCGGATTTCGACATGCCCGGCCTCGATCTTGGAGAGATCGAGAATATCGTTGATCAGGTTCAAGAGATCATTGCCCGAGGATTGGATCGTCTTGGCAAACTTCACCTGCTCCTCAGTCAGGTTTTCGTCGGGATTGTCCGCAAGCAGCTTGGCCAAAATCAAGGAAGAGTTCAGCGGCGTGCGCAACTCGTGGGACATATTGGCAAGGAAGTCGGATTTGTATTGGCTTGCCTGCTCTAGTTCCTTCGCCTTGGCCGATATCGATACGTTCGCGCGCTCCAGCTCGTCGCGCTGAGCCTCAAGCCGCTGGGCTTGTGTTTCCAGCTGAGCATTGGTCTGCTCAAGTTCAATTTGCTGCTGCTCGAGGTGCGCCTGAGATTCCTTCAGCGCCCGCCCCTGCTCTTCAAGCTCTTCGTTTGAAACGCGCAGCTCCTCGCTTTGCGTTTGCAACTCTTCGGACTGCCGTTGCGTTTCCTCCAGCAGGTCGTGAAGCTGGCCGCGATAGGTCGCTGCCTTCACGGCAATCGCGATAGCCTCCGATGCGCGGTCAAGAAAGGTGACGATGGTCTCGTCGATTGGCCCAAGAAAGCCGAGCTCGATCACCGAATTCACTGAACCATCGACCTTTCCGGTCTGGATCGCGAGATGGCGTGGTTTGTCCATCCCAAGCCCGGAACCGAAGGCCAGGTAACCATCCGGGACATCGTCGACGACGATTGAACCCCCTTCCGCAACCGCTTGACCCAAGAGGCCTTCGCGGGGTCGAACCGTCATTGGCAAGTTCGCCTCGGGCGGAACGCCACGACTACAAGCCCGCTGGAACGAACCATCACCGCGAATGAAGATCGCACCGGCAATGGCGCCTGCGTAAGGCGCCAGGAAGTCGAGAATACTTTTGCTCAGCTGCTCGATCGACTGATCGCCCATCATCGCCGACGCCAACCCGACCTGACCAGCCTGAAGCCATTCATCCCTTCGGCGGACGATCGTGGCCTTGCGAATGAGGAGGGCGATTGCTGCGGTCAAAGCAATTCCGAGAAGACCAGAAAGCAGAGTGCTGAGCCGCGCAGTCTTCTGCGCATTCTCCATTTCGGCCAATCGATCAAGGCGCACTTCCAGCTCAGCGCCCGACATGGCCGCAATCTGCGCGCGGACGGCATCCATTTCGATCTTGCCGCGATCGGAGTTTACCATCGCAATCGCCGCCTCAAGACCGTCGGCCCGTCTCCGATCGATGGTCGCCCCGAGTTCCGCGAGCTTGGCGTCCACATGTTGCCTGAGAGCCACCAGCCGCTGACTTTGGCCCGGATTGCTCGCAGTCAGTTGACCGATCTGATCGAGTTTTGGCCGAATGGCGCGAACTGCCGCGTTGTAGGGGGCAAGGTAGCCCCCACTATTGGTCAACAAAAACCCACGCTGACCGGTCTCGGCATCCTGAACAAGCGACAGCAGTTCGTCGAGAGAAACAATGGCAACGTGGGTTTGTACAATCCTCTCGTTGCCCCGTTGCAGGGCCTCCAGGTTGAGATAGGCAACGACGCTGCTTGCGACAAAAAAGAAGAGGGTGCCTGCCAGGCCGAGGGCCACGCCCGCTTCTAGGCCCAAAAGCGCGCGGAACGAGCGCGAACTCAAGCTCGATCTTCTGGTTGCGGTGGCGGACATTCAGACTCCGAGGAAAGAGCAAGCATTGAGTGGAAACAGCGACCGTGTGCTGACGGTGCGTGGCTGGATTGCGAAGACGTTCTGGTTCAGCGGCGGTTCCTGCCGAAGTCGGAATTCGACCAGCCCTGACGGATTCGCGCTGATTCTATGTTGCATTATCAAACCTGCCCGCCGAAGCGTACAAACTTTTGAAATAACAGGCCGCTTGTTCACCCGTCTGCCCCCAAAACCTTTCCCGCTAAACCGCGGAATGCTGAATTTGCGAGCTCTAACTATGGCTCCCTCGTTCTTTTTCCATCTCCCTGCCGCCACCTCATTCTCGCCAGGCACCGCCTGTCACATTTTGGTGACAGTGCACAGTGGTCACTGCAGTGATTTCACAGAGAGAAGCGCGGCCACTCCAGGAAGCGGTCCGCGGGCCCGACCAACCGCCACCGGGCAAATCCGTCTCCGTGGGCGGATTCCACCTTGGCGTTTAGGGCCTGCGGCACTGTCCTCTTTAGCACGACCGCGCCAAAACCCGAGCGCGGCAACTGATAGTCGCGACCTTCAGGGCCAGGGTGCTCATCCCAAGACATCGAAAAGGCAAGGCCTGCCGGGGAAGTGGCCAGCGCCCAGGTAATTGAAATCGTGCCGGCACGCGACCGCAATACGCCGCCCTTTGACGAATGAAGGGCTAACTCGTGGATCGCCATCCCAAGATTTTCGATTGCAGCTGGGGCAAGCGCGATGCCCGGGCCAGAAATCTGACAGAACGCTTCAGCATGAAACGCTGCGATCTGCTTTTCGACCAGGCCTCTTAGATCTGTTGCTTGCCAATCTGCCGACGCAATCAGGTCGTGGGATGCCGAAAGGGCCCATATGCGGTTTTCAAGGTCCTTCTGGAAAACCGCAGGTTCCGTTTCTTCGCTCCTGCTCTGCCGGATCATCGAAAGAATGATGGCATAGTGGTTCTTGACCCGGTGGTTGACCTCCCGCAGCAGCAGGCGAATTCGCCTTTCACGGTCCTTTGCGGATGTGATGTCGCGCGCAACCTTGGATGCTCCGATGATGCGGCCCTTGGAGTTGCGGATCGGGGAGATCGTCAGCGAAACGGTTACAAAGCTGCCGTCCTTGCGCTGCCTGACGGTTTCGAACGGTTCAATCCTTTCACCTTTGCGCAGGCGGTGCAGCAGATCTCGCTCTTCGTCGTGAAGATGAGTGGGTATGATCGTCAGGATTGATCGCCCGACCATCTCCTCGGCTGAGTAGCCGAACATGCGTTCGGCTGCGCCGTTCCAGGTTCGCACGGTACCATCGAGATCCTTGCTGACGATGGCGTCGAAGGACGACTCCACAATGGCCGCAAGCCTCGCTCGCAAGATATCTTCACTCCCCGCCTTGTCGAAAGAACCCAAGGGCATAGCTTACTGCTCCAACTTCACGAACATTCCCTTTCCCAAGGGCTACCAACCCCGTGGAAAGACGTGGACGTTGTTATTGTTCCAATGCCCTGAGCAACGAAAGCATGAGCGCTACGCGCCGGTCGCGATCACCTGAGTGCGGACGGCTGAACGGGTTCGATGTGCACTTGATCGATGCAAGCAAGGAAACGCCGACATTGAGGGGCTGGACCGGCCGGCTGGACATCAGGAACTTGCGCTGTCTCTCGACGTTACCTCTGTCAGAGAAATGCTGCCGCGTCCTTGCGAGGCCGACAGCAACCTTGAGAGGGAAAGATGACCAAGGGCGGGACGCGGGCCGATTTTGACCATGGCCGCTTCGCGAAGGGCCTCGCACGCGGCTTCGCCGGCGCGTTGCTTTTTGCGCTGCCTATGTTCCTCACGATGGAAATGTGGGAACTCGGCCTCTACATCGACCGCGACCGGCTGCTTATTTTGCTTGTGGTCAACATTCCGCTGCTTGTCCTCCTTGCGCGTCGGATCGGCTTTGAAAATGTATCGACGTGGCGCGAAGCGCTGCGAGACGCAAGCATTGCATACTGCCTGGGTATCGCGGCGAGTGTCTTTGTTCTTTTCATGATTGGCGTCCTAAAGATTGGCCAGGCCCTGCCGGAAGTGCTTGGAATGATCGCCATTCAGGCGGTCCCAGCCAGCATTGGCGCCTTGCTCGGCCGCAGCGAACTGGGGACACGAACCGAAAGCGGCGAGGACGAGAAGGATCCGATCGGCGAGACGCGGGGCGATGGTTACGGTGGCGAACTTTTTATGATGGTCGTTGGGGCTCTGTTTCTCGGTCTCAACGTCGCCCCAACCGAAGAAATGATCCTGATATCCTTTAAGATGTCGCTGTGGCACGCCATTGCCGCAATCTTGGCGTCGATCCTGCTGATGCATGGCTTCGTCTACGCCCTGTCTTTCATAGGCGGCCATGAACTCGATGAGAACACACCTGGCTGGCATGCCCTTATCCGCTTCACAACGCCGGGTTACGTCATCGCATTCGCGATCAGCCTCTATTGCCTATGGACGTTTCATCGGCTGGACGGCCTCGATCCAACACAAGCGATTGTCGCCACGGCTGTCCTCGCCTTCCCGAGCGCAATCGGCGCAGCCGCAGCGCGCCTCATTCTGTAGGTAACGTGATGGCAAAGTCCCCGAAACCAGGCTCCGTTGAAAATCGTCGAGCGCATTGGATCGAATGGACGACCGGTGCGGTTTCCACCATCCTGATCACGGCGCTTATTGGCTGGATCAGCTATCAGGCTGCAACCCAGGCCGATGGGCCTCCGGACCTCTCGGTGACGATCGTCAGCAGCGCGGGGAGTGCTGGCGGATATCTGGTCATGTTCGATGTTAACAATGCAGCCGACCGAACGGCGGCCGCCGTCGTCGTACGTGGCGAAATCACCGACAACGATAATGTCATAGAGACCGCGGAGATCACGCTTGACTACGTGCCTGCGCGATCGAAGGCGCGGGGTGGACTGATCTTTCGCAACGATCCTGCAGGTCGCTCCCGTGTTTCCGCGACCGGTTTCAGCGAACCGTGACCGACGACGTGCGCCAGGGCGGTGTCAAGGAACCTGTTTGTGCTCTCGCGGTTAGGACCTGAACGCCAACGGGAGTGCACGATGACTTTGACGCTCAACGACATCTCCAACGAACTGAAGAATATCGACTTCGGCATGCTTTCGACAAAGAAGGCAGACGGAACCATCTCCAGTCGACCAATGAGCAACAATGGCGACGTGGACTATAAGGGGGACACCTGGTTCTTTTGCTTTGAGCAGTCACAAAAAATCACCGAGATCAAGGCAGATCCGAAGGTAGCCCTGACTTACACCGCTCGTCCGAGCCTTCTCGGCAAACCCGGTATTTTCATTGCAATCCAAGGGAATGCTTCGCTCGTGGGTGACAAGCAGACGTTTGCCGAGCATTGGATGAGCGAGCTTGAAAGATGGTTTCCCCAAGGCGTGGACACACCCGGTCTTTTAATGATCAAGGTTCACGCGTCGAAAGTCACCTACTGGGATGGCGATGAGACGGGGAGCATCTTCGCCCCTGACGACCACCCACAAGACTAGCGCGCAAAGCCCTCCGTCCTATGCACCGGCACCCGCGCTCGCTGTTCACTCTCAAGGCGGCCAAAAGCCCATAAAAAGCGCACATCTAGACCCACAGTTGCACGCGCTCCTAACGCACCAAACGCTTGGATGTTCCTTGAAAAAACTTCGCTTTTCGGCCCGCTATCAACGGAACAGAACGACCCGTTTTGCCGTTCAATCGCGGTGAACGCCGGTGTCGTATCGGCCCAATGGAGAACATACAAATGCTGAAACGGATTGCTACTTTCGCCCTCATCGCGGCATTTGCCAGCCCCGCTCTGGCACAGCAAAAGGTCGTTTGCGATGAAGCTTCAATCGCTAAGGCCGAACAGCAAGTCGCGCAAATCTCCGACGGCGCAAAAAAGATCGAGTCCACCAAGGAACTCACCATGGCGAGAGATGCCATGATGGCGAACGACATGGAGAAATGCACGTCGCATCTCGACAATGCCATCAAGGGCATGGACGCCATGTAGAGTCCGTCCGAAGGGAGCATTGATGCTGAAGCGCAGTGTTCCCTCAGTCTGCTGCATATAATCCATCATGCTGCTCACCGGGTCGAAACGAACGGAGATGTGGCTCTTATGATCTCAAATTTTTCCTCCGGATGCCCGCATCTCGAGGATCGAAACGAGGAACAAAATCATGAAAAATATCCTGCTAGCCGCGGTCTTCCTCGGCGTATCGAGTTTGGGCGCGCTCGCGCAGACCGCCACACCTCCCGCTACGGCAGATGGTGATACGCCTGCCGTGGCAACACCAGACACCACCAATCCAACAGCGCCCGTCGCCGGTGCCAACAGTTTCACTGAAGAACAGGCCAAGGATCGCCTTACTGATGCCGGCTACACCGATGTGACCGGTCTAAAGCTCGACGACAAGGGCGTCTGGCGTGCAACTGCCTCGAAGGACGGCAAATCCATGCAGGTCGCGCTCGACTACCAGGGCAACATTGTTGCCAACTAACTCCAGAACGAGGAAATCCCCATGAAAACCGTTAGTGGACTTTTTGACGACTATTCGGACGCCCGCGCCGCTGTGTCAGCCCTTGAAGATCGCGGCGTGCCGTCGGACGACATCAGCATCGTTTCCAACAATGTTGGGGATCGGTACGGCACTGCAAACGAAAGCAACGCGGCTGAAGGCGCTGGGACAGGCGCCGGTGTCGGCGCTGCGGTCGGTGGGATTGGCGGCCTTTTGACTGGCCTTGGGGTCATGGCCATCCCGGGTGTCGGTCCGGTGGTCGCAGCCGGTTGGCTTGCCGCGACCGCGGCGGGTGCTGCCGCCGGCGCGGTAGCAGGTGGTGCCGCCGGCGGGATTATCGGAGCGATGACGGATTCGGGCGTTCCGGAAGAACATGCCCATGTCTATGCGGAAGGCGTACGGCGCGGTGGCGCGGTCGTCACGGCACGGGTCGACGACGCGCTCCAGGCGGATGCCGAAGCGATCCTACGCCGCGGTAGCTGGGTCGACCCGGTGCAGCGTCGAGCTTCTTATTCCGAGCAGGGCTGGCGGCGCTTTGATCCGACGCTCGCTCCCTATACTCCCGATGAGGTTGAACAGGAGCGGCGGCGCTACAGGCGCTGATGTCCCCAAGGCGTCTTCTCGGGTCCTAAATTCATCCGTTGCCGGCATACCGGCATAATGCCGCTGGCAACGGATAAGCATTGCCTAAACCAACGAGGCAGGGCCTGCAGTCGGCTAAACTGTCTCGAGGTTCATAGAGCCGGGCCCGACAAACAGCACCATCATTCGTCTCAACAAATAACGGAACAAGTGCGTAGCTCACTCGTTCAAGAAATGTACCTGAAATAGCAATGGAGCGTCCCCAAAATGGATTGGAACCGTGTTGAAGGCAACTGGAAGCAGATTAAGGGTAAGGTCAAGGAGCAGTGGGGCAAACTCACCGACGATGACCTCGACCAGATCAACGGTAAACGCGAGCAACTCGAAGGCAAGATCCAGGAGCGTTATGGATATGCCAAGGATCAGGCGAGGAAAGATATCCACGACTGGTATTCAAACCAGCGTTTCCATTGATCCAAAGCTACCTCCACTCTTTATCTTCAAAGGCCGCCGTTCCGGCGGCCTTTCTGCTTGCTGCCTGGCTTCAAAGCTCAGCGAAAGGCAAACAATTCGCTATCTGGGTCGCGGTAGCCCAAAATCTCTGACGACACGATCTCCGCAGCGATCTGGCTGTAGGTAATGCCATTGCCCCCATAACCCATCACAGCATAGACATTCTCCAGCCCCGGAACGTTTCCGATAAGCGGCAATCCGTCAGAGGTAATGCCAAAAGGCGCGGCCCAAAGATAATCCGGTTCGCCGATTGGTATTTCCAGGAGCGCCGACAGCTTTGCGCGCAAGATCTGGGATTTGGCTCTAAGCTTGATAGGGTCCGCAAATGCGGTGGCGCTTTCTTCGTCCTCCCCTCCAACAATCAGGCGACCATCCTTGGTCGAGCGAAAATAGAGGTATGGATCGGATGCCTCCCAAAGAACATAGTTCTTTAGCCAGTCAGGCCGTGGATGGTGCGGCTTAGTCGCAAGCGCCCAGGTGGATACCATCCGATGGCCTTGGTGGGCCACGACGTCGAGAAACTCGTAGCCCGTGCAAAACACAACGTGCTTGGCCAGTATGATTTCGCCTGTCGAGGTCGCAGCGGCGTTCCATCCTTCAACGCTGCGTACGTCGGTAATCTCCGTGTCGCCTATGAGCGAAACACCGTCCCTCTGGGCTTTGCGCCACAAGCCGGCTGTCAATTGCGCCGGATTTGCGGCTGCAGAAATATCGGACTCGATTGCCGCAGTCCGATTGAGACCGAACTCTTCGCGCAAGCAAGCAGACTTGAGAAACCTTGCTGAAATGCCAGCGGCCTGCCGCGCGTCGATTTCCAAGCGAAGCGCGCGGGCACCATAGGCATTGCCGGACAGATAAAGAGACTTCTTTTGTTCAAAGCCACAGTCGATTCCAAGACTGTCGATGAGCGTGATCAGTGTTTCCACTGCTCTTGCGGAGCGTTGCCATGCGCGCCGCGCCTTGTCCTGCCCAATCATCGTGGTGAGCTGGTGGAGCGGCACATCGATCTCGTGCTGGATCATCGCAGTGCTCGCCAAAGTGCTGCCTTGTACCGGCCAGCGTCGGTCGACGACGAGAATTTTCATGTCTCGCTTGGCAAGGGACCACGCCATCAGCGCCCCTCCGATGCCGGCGCCGACGATCAACACATCGACTTTGTCAACGGAGATGCGACTTTGCGCGACAACCTTGATATGACGCGTGTTGGACCACAGTGGCCGATTGGACCGCAATTTGCGCTTTCGCGTGATTTTCTCCAACTCTTTGCATCTCCATGTTCCGGTAGAGGTTGGATAGCCGGACGAACGCTCATTCTTCCGCTTTACTCTCGCTATCCATCGGGATCGCGATCCCTTGAATGCCTCAGCCGTCGCAACGCACGCCCGGGAGAGGCCGGTGCCGCCGAAGAATGTTCGTGCCGCAGTTGACTTGCGGGCTGCTCATCGCCCCGACACGGGCCGCACGCTGTTGCTCGCTTCGAGGCGCGCATCTTGGGATGGATAAAGGCAGTGCCTTCGAGGGCCGTTGTAGGGCTGGTAGGTGTTGTCATCGGCTCGATACGACTGATAGCGGACGGTACACGAGACGGTACGCGATTCGGCCGTCGCGTAGCCCACGAACCGCCGATCGATTTGCGCCGTCCGGTCTTTGTGGATCGGGTACATGACCGCGTAAGGCGACTGGCACGTTCGTATTTGTCCACCGTATGAGCGGTACGCGTTGGTTTCGGGGTTATAGGACCGGTAGCGGCTTGAGCACCAATCGCGGTGGGCTGTCGAGAGGCCGGTATGGGAGGTCACCAAGGTTGGAGCGGTGAGTGCCAGACGCCCCGATGTTCGCTTCGCCGAAACCGGGTTCGTGACGTAAGTGGAATAGACGGGCGGCAAACGCTGGTAGTTCTGCTGGCTCCGGTCGATCCGGACCGGTGTTGCGGTCCAAAGATCTGGAGCCGAAGCCGACTTCAGCAGAGGAGGTTCGGTGGGCTTGGCCAGCACGAGTGAGGCGACGGACGCAGCCGCGGCGCTGGCGCAAACGGACAATGCGATGCCAAATGCCAGCGATCCGATCGCTTTCATGGTTTTGCTCCTCTGCCCGTCACTGGGAATGCCTTTTGGTATCAGCGCGAAATCGAAAGCGATTGAATTTCCAACGAAAACGCCTTGCCGCGACGACCGTCGTCGCCGACAGCTAAATGCGGAGGTTGATTTTTTGTTCCCCTTACGGGCTTTGGTCGGACGGAAATTCAGACCAAGGGCGTAGCTTGACCAGAACGAGGGTTATCGAGCACTTCGAAACTCCTGAAAAGAGCGCGGACTTGCAGATTGCCCGGTGGTCCCGTCAGCTGAGCGCAGTTGGCTGTGCATCGGCGAAATGCAGCAAGCCTGGCGCGCCGGGCCCGCTTGTCATTGGCGGATCAAGCTTTCGACCCGCCGCGCCAGCACGTCAGCTGTGAAGGGTTTGGTGACCACTTCCATGCCATGGTCGAGGTGCCCGTGGTTGAGTACTGCGTTCTCCGCATACCCTGTGACGAAGAGTACGTTAAGACCGGGACGCTGGACGCGCACCGCATCCGCAAGCTGCCGTCCGTTCATGCCGTTCGGCAGCCCGACGTCGGTAACCAGAAGATCGATTGTGGGGCGTGCATCAAGCATTTTAAGGGCGGAAGGGCCGTCGCTCGCCTCCAGCACTTCGTAGCCCAGCTCTTCGAGAATTTCGACCGCGACCATCCTGACCAGGGGTTCGTCGTCCACGACTAGGATGGTGTGAACTCCGGTCGCTGCAGGCGCGGGCCCCGCGTCGGCTGGTATGTCGGAGCTATGATCTTCGGCCGCGTGGCGGGGCAAATAAATGCAGATCATCGTGCCCTTGCCCACTTCGGAGTATATGCGCACGGCACCACCGGATTGGCCGGCAAAACCGTAGACCATGGAAAGGCCAAGCCCCGTCCCCTGTCCGATCGGCTTCGTCGTGAAAAACGGATCAAAGGCGCGGGCGACCACATCCGGCGACATGCCCGTACCGGTGTCGCTGACGCACAAGGAGACATATTGCCCCGGCGGCAATCCACGTTGGGCCGCAGCGCGTTCGTCGAGCCACCGATTGCCGGTCTCGATCGTCAAGCGTCCACCATCCGGCATCGCGTCGCGAGCGTTGATGCAAAGATTGAGCAGAGCGTTCTCGAGCTGGCCAACATCGACGAAGGCCGTCCACAGCCCTCCTGCTCCGACAGTCTCGACCGCCACCCCAGGACCGACGCTTCGGCTGATCAGATCTTGCATACCCGCGACGATGCGATTGATGTCCGACGGCTTCGGATCGAGCGTCTGCCTGCGGGAAAAGGCAAGGAGGCGCTGAGTTAGGCCCGCGGCCCGCTTCACCGCCCCTTGTGCTCCCGTCATATAACGGTCGATCTCACCCACACGGCCCTGGGCGAGCCGAGTTTTCATCAGATCAAGGCTGCCGCTGATGCCGGCGAGGATGTTGTTGAAGTCGTGCGCCAGGCCCCCGGTTAGTTGCCCGACAGCCTCCATCTTCTGCGCCTGCCGCAGGGCGTCTTCCGCCTGGACAAGGGCTGCGGTGCGTTCCTCTACCCGTTGCTCTAGCGTTTCGTTGAGCGTGCGGAGGGCCGCAAGGGCATGGTCACGTTCGGCTTCGACCGCGCGCCGCTCCTCGATATCGATCAGGACACCCGGAAATTTAAGCGCAACACCGTCACTGCTGCATTCCACGCGACCGTTCGCCTCGAGCCAGCGATACCTCCCGTCCTCGCGACGCGTCCTGTATTGGTGGGCATAGGCTCCGCCTTTTGCCAGGGCCTCTCTGACCGAGGCCGTCACTCGTTCCTGATCGTCGGGATGAACGGCGCCGACGATATCGGCAAGGCTCAGGCCTGAGCGCCCTTGCTGCGGATCGAACCCAAACGCGGTCGCAAAAGCTTCGTCGACCGTAAAGCGATCGGTAGGCACGTCCCACAGCCACGTGCCGATGATCGCCCCTGCGGCCATCGCCATTTGCACACGCTGTATGTTATCGCGCGCGTGGCTTTCGCTCTCGCGTAGCGCCGCTTCGGCCTTCTTCCTCTCGGTTACGTCGCGAAATAGGACCGCCACCTGGCGCAGGCCTGCCGGCTCGATGCGGGTGGCCGAAACTTCGATATGCCTGGCGACTGATTTGAACTCCTGCTCGAAGCGCACTGGTTTGCCGGTGCGCAACACGCTGCCATAGACGTCCAACCAGACATCCGCGTTGCCGGGTTCAATCTCCCGAAGCCGTTTGCCGACGATGTCCGAGATGCCTGTATGCCGGCCATAGCCGGAATTTGCTTCAAGGTGTACGTAATCGCTGAGCGGACCATGTGGTCCGTCGATGAAGCCAATAATGCAGAAACCATCGTCGATCGCCTCGAAAAGGGCTCGATAGCGTGCCTCTCGCGCGTCGTCGTCGCTGGCGTTATGGACCTTCAGCGCGGCGCCTCCCTGCGACAGGGCCCTCAGCCTCAGGATCTCGTCTTCGAGTTGCTCGCGAGACAGCGACTTGATGTCAGACATCGATTTCGGTCTTTCCCTTCGTCGTTCCTGTCACTGCCCTTTGCGCGTCTCTGGACAGGGTCTCGTCCCACAGCAGTGAAAGCGCTCCGACGATGGCATTTCTGCTGTAGGGTTTGCGCACGATCGGCACGCCGATAAGGTCCAGCGGCAGTTCTGCTCCCTCGCCATAGCCTGTAGCAAAAACGAATGGAGTGCCTCTGCGCACGAGTTCGCCGGCGATCCCGAACGAATTGGTCTGCCCGAGATTGATATCGAGAATCGCCAGTTCCGGAGCAGTCCTCTCGATATGTGCCATGGCCTGCTGCACGGAGCTCGCCGTCGAAACCTCCGAGAACCCTTCGTCCGACAGCATCGCTTCGAGATCAAGCGCTATGAGCATCTGATCCTCAACGATCAGAACCCTGGGGTTTGCACGGCCAAGGCCGCTTTGTTCGGGAGCGGCGGTACCGACCGTATATGTTTCCATTGTCGGACCTAACGCGGTGAGTTTGACGTGTGGGGAGGGGATGCTGAACTCTGCCTCAAGCCCCGATGGTTCGAAGCGGACGGAGCTGCGCCCATGAAGATCGTAGGGGACGCTGCGCTCGATGAGGGCACTACCGAATCCCCTGCGTAACGGCAGAGTGACGAGTGGACCGTTTCGCTCGCGCCAGGAGACGTCGCAATCGGAGCCGGTCATCGTCCAGCGCACCTCTACTTCGCCAGCCGTCACCGAAAGCGCGCCGTATTTGGCGGCGTTGGTCGCGAGCTCGTGAAACACCAGCGCCATTACCGAAAAAGCACGGCTGTCGAGCCAGACGGCAGGACCTTCGAGCGTTATTGTCGACAGATTTGTCCGGTAAGGCTGGAGTTCGGCCTCCAGGAGATCCGCCAGGATCCCGCCCCCATCGCCGCGCACGACCTGGTCATGCGCGATTGCGAGCGCCTCGATGCGACCCTGCAGCGTCGAAACATATGCTTCGAGCGAATTCTTGTGCCGTTGGGGGCTCGCCACCAGAGATTTGATGACGGCGAGGATGTTCTTGACGCGGTGGCTAAGCTCCTGGTTCAGCATCCGCTGCCGAACCTCGGACTTGCGCCGCTCGCCCGCCACCAGCTCGTTGTGTCGCAGCACCACCTCGACGATCGCGACCCGGACGATCTCGGCGATTTCCCGCTCGGCCTCCGACCAGGGCTGCGCCTGCGCCTGGACTGTCTCCTTCCAGATCGCAAAGCTCTTGCGTGGTGTCAGGCGGTCGCCGAGTGGACCTGCCTCATAGGTCTTTTCAGGATTGCCGGCCCAGTTGAGGGTCTGGACCAGTTCTTTGCGAAAAAACACCAGGCAATCCGAGCCGGTTTGCGAAAGGGGAATGGCGAGAACGCCCGAAAGCCGCTCGCTGTAGGCCGATGCCTCCGGGAACTTCTGTGACAGGGCATGTGTCGCCCAAACGCGCCCTTCGCTGACAGTGCGGATGAAGTCCAGAAGAGCGGCTCTTTCTTCGTCCGGCGGAGCGGTGCCGATCCCCGCCCATTTGCCATCGACCATGACGCCGATGCCGTCGTTTGCCAGCAACTGCGAGAATTCACGCAGGCTTTGGCGCAACAGCTCACCCACATCCTCGTGATGGGAGGACAAAATGAGAAAACGGTCGAGCGCTTCGCGTGTGCCGGCGACGGCCGCAACCCGGCGACGTTCCTTCAGAGATTTCAGGTGCAGCGAGAAAAATTCGCCGAACACTTCAAGCGCAACGCGTTGAGCCATCGGCAGGGCGCGCGGCGAATAATGGTGGCAGGCGATCAACCCCCAGAGCTGGCCGTCCAGAACAACCGAAATCGACATCGACGCGGCGACGCCCATGTTGCGCAAGTATTCGCAATGGATGGGCGAAACGCTGCGCAAGTGCGCGAAACTGAGGTCCAATGGTTCGCCGGATCCGTCCAGAACCGGCTCGACCGGGACGCGCGCACCGCTCGCGTCCGAAATGACGCGAATGGTGTTCTTGAGATAAAGTGCGCGGGCCTGCTGGGGGATATCGCTTGCTGGAAAATACTGGCCCAGAAAACTCTCAAGATCGGCGCGTTTCGCTTCGCTGACGACCTTGCCTGATCCGTCCTGCTCAAAGCGGTAGATCATCACGCGGTCATAGCCGATGGTACCGGCAACGATCCGGCACGCGCGCTGCACGAGACGGTCGACGTCGGTGATGTCCTTGATACGGCCAATCATCTCGCGCGCGATATGCAAGGGCTGACCGATCGACGGCGCCGGCTCGAACTCAATGATGACGGCCGACTTGTGAAGGTGGACGGCAATGTCGAACACGCGGTCGCCAAAAGCGACATCGAGCAAAAGGGCCGGTCGTGAGGCCGCTCCCGCGGCCGCAAGCGCATTGCGCAGATCATGCAACAACTTTGGGCCGAGCACGTCGACAAGAGGCCGCCCAAGGAGGCTGCCCTCCCAGGCGAGCATCTTCGCAGCGTTTGCCGATATGCGTTCGATCGTCGTGAACCCGACATTGCACGCCAGAAGACAACCGTGCGGTTGGATGCTCCCGGGGATATGAATGGGCTCCCTGTCGCAAGTCTCGAGGGTGACGGGTTCAACTGGCGACAAGATATGTACTTTCAAAGCAAGTTTGGGCGAGAGCAAACACGGCGTTCGCCGTGACGGCAGACCGAACGACGTCAAAATCGCGGGTTCGTTCGAGGAGCGACAGGAAGGACGGCCATCGGGTCGTGTCGTTCGCCATCGAAACAAGGTGCTTCGCGCCGAAGGTTTCATCGAAACCAAGCTTCAACGCCCTCTGACGCAAGACCCGCGCACCGAGAGACGACCCTTCCACCACGTAGAGGGCACCGAGCAGCGCGCTTGGGTCGGAAAGATCGAAATCAGGCCGAATGCGGCGCGCCGGTGCCAAGCCGAGATCGCACGCGTCCTGAGCAAGCAGCTCTGCAACCCCTGATGGTCGCCAATTCCAGCCTTCAGGCCAAGAGACGTTCCTCAGCGCTTCGTCCATTGTCGCACGAAACGGCAACACGCGCGCTACGTACCGGCGATAGTCCTCGATAGTGCTGAGCTCGCCGACCGCCGCGTCTACCCGCTGATGTGCATCCCGCGTCCTATTCCTCAATTCAACGCGTTCACTTCCGCGCATGCATTTTCCGCCTAATCATAAAATACGACCCGTTCTGTGGCACGTGGCCGAGGCAGGCCCCAGACTAAAATCGCTTCAAGAACTAGGGCATGGCCACGATTGCGACAAGGCAATCGCGTTCTGTTTTTGGAGATGAGAGTGAAGGGCACGGCGCTCGAACATCCAAGGCTGAAAAACGGCTTTCAACGAAACGGCCGCGCAGGCATGGGAAAATTCCTATGATCGAGCGGTTCTATTGATGCACCCCGCAAGCGATCCAGGATCTCTCCGGATCGTGTGTAAGATGGCTCCCTCCTTGGGGACCGTCTTTTTTCAGCCACGTCTTTTCGAGTGCGCTGCACCGTCGCAGAAAGCAGGTGGGCACAGTTATCGTCGCCTCAAGAACGCGCTCCAGATATAACCTGCAACACCCGCGGTGATCAGAACCGGCGTGAGATGACGTCTGATACCGCTTTCTACCGTTTCTAAAACAACGGTCGCCTCGAGCGCCGCCAGTCTGGAAGTCCCCTCCGCTATGGCGATGAGGCGCTCGCCAAGCCGGGCCACGTCGGCCCGCAACACATCAAGCTGCTCTCTTTGCGTCGCCAAGCGTGGTGTCTTGAGAACAAACTCGGCCTTTGGCAGCGGGTCGTCACTCAACGACAAAATATCGCGTTCGCGCGGCTCGTCACTCATTGTTTGGTCCTCCTCGCCCGGTTTTTCTCAACGAGGAAAGGCCGCCCGTTGTTCCCTCGTTTTACCTTCCTCACCGTTGACAATGTGCTTTTGAAAGCGGCGCCGCGTCCACGATGGCTTGCTGGCTGCGGAATTTTCACTATCCTTGAGGAATGAGGATCCTAGGAATTTCAGGAAGTACGCGTCGGCTTTCCACCAATTCGGCCTTGTTGAGGGCTTTCCAATCCCTCGCTCCATTGAAGTCTTTGATAACATTGGTGAGCTGCCGATCTTTTCTCCCGATCTGGAGGGCGCAAACGCCCCAGAAAGCGTCATCCGCTTCGTCGAGAAAATTTCGGCAAGTGATGGGCTAATCATCTCCGGCCCCGAGTGTGTTCGCACCATTCCCGGAGGCCTCAAGAACGCCATCGACTGGCTTGTCTCGGGGGAGGCCGTAATCGCAAAACCGATAGCCCTCATCCACGCTTCGCACCGAGGCGACGACATGCTCGCAGCGCTGCGCACCGTCCTTTTGACATTAAGCTCAAATTTCTCCGAGACGATTTTCTTCCGGCTTCCCGTTATGAAGGAGACGCCAGACGCAATCATGGAAAAGCTCATGGACCCCGCTCATCGTCCGGCGGGGGAGAAATTCCTCAAGGATTTTGCATCGTTTTGCCGAAGCCAGAACGGGGACGTCCCTGACGTGATCGCTATTTGACCAGCGGCGAGACCGACCACAACCCAGAGCGCTGTGGCTCCGTATTTCGAAAGTCGCATAAAGGCTATTGTTCCTGCGAAATATCCTGCCCCAAACACTTCCCCGGCGCAGCTGAACGTGGCAAAACGCGCCCTTCCCGCCTCCCATACCAGTAGCGGCCACTTCCCGATCAAGCACCAATTCAGATGAGCCGATTTCTCAGCCCACAGGTTAATGCCTGTCAAGCTACTCATCTGCACTCAAGGGATTTCATCGCGATATCCTCATTAGCCACAGGGTTTAGCCCGGATGGGCAAATAGAGTTCCGGCAAGCGGTGTGATAGCGAGCACCAGTCGTCTTCGGACGGGGAGGAGACGGCCAGAGGCCTGGCGCTCCAATCATAGCGACAGGCCTCGCCTGGGGATCCTTTGGCTAGTTTCCACGAGGACGCAAACGTTTTACGTCCTCGACAGGAAAAGAGACGACCATTCCCAAGCGGCATGATCCCGACAGGGGAGCAAAATGGGCTATGATTGGAACGGCACGCGGGTACGTTGGATGAAGGCTTTGCGACTTGGGACCGTGGTCGCGTTGGCGGCTGTGTTGATATCGGTAGCAACTCAGGTTGTATCCAACGCGCTCTAACCTGCAGACCGAGGCCTTCCGTGCATATGCGTTGTATCGCGGTGACTGTAATGTGGGCGCGTGAAGATCGTTGACCCTGCTCAGCGCTTAGACAACCCAGAGTACCGCTTTGCGCCTTCTAGTTCGGATCCCGCATGAAATGGAGTGTGTGGACGGCTCTCGAGGGGCGGTTTCTGTCGAAGTGGGCATCATCAACGCCCCGCTTTGCAAGCGAGCGGCCCCTTCGAACAGGGGGAATAGTTGTAAGCAATCGTGCTCCTCTCCAATCCCTTCAGAGGCCTTCTCCTCATCGAGTGGGATATTGCTGGAACTCCGTCCCGCTCTACCTCTTTCTCCATCTCGGGCGGAGGAACAATAATGCACCCAGCGTCGCGACATCGAGCGGCAGAACCGACAGAGGCCAAGGGGGCGGCAACTGGAAAGCAATGGATAAGGAAGGCCGACGCCGACCAGACCAGAGCAAGCTTTCCCGAACTGTTCTTCGATCTCGTTTTTGTGTTCGCTTTGGTCCAGCTCGCAAAGACACTTGCTAGCGACTTCGGCCCCACAGCCCTTGTCGAGGCGGCGCTGCTCATTCTTGCGATCTGGTGGATCTGGATTCACTCGACCTGGGTTACAAACCTTCTCGATACCGAGCAAGATCCAGTACGGCTGATGCTCTTTCTCCTGATGTTTGGGGGTATCCTGCTGGCTATCGCCTTGCCGGACGCGTTTGGAGACCATGGATTTGCATTTGCGGTGATCTACTGCGCCATTCAGATAGGGCGTTCCTTTTTCATGCTCTACGCCTATCATCGCGTCGATCCGGCCTCTTTCCTGACGTTCCTGCGGATTACCCTCTGGCTAGTCCTTGCAAGCGCCTTCTGGCTTGTGGGTTCTCAAATGGAGACGACTCCGCGAATTGCATTTTGGAGTACCGCTCTTCTCGTCGAATATCTGGCTCCGGCCCTGCGGTACTATCTTCCTGGCCTGGGGAAATCAGCGCCCGAGACGTTGGACGTTTCTGGCAAGCATATGGCAGAACGTTGTGCGCTGTTCGTAATCATCTGCCTCGGTGAAACGATCCTGACGACCGGCCGCAACGCCGCAGAGCACATGGCGGACGACATGACCTTCGCTGTCTTCTGCAGCGCGTTTTTAAGCACCGGTTTCATGTGGTGGATCTACTTCCATCACGGCCAGGAAAAAGCCGCCAACAAAGCGGAGGCTACGTCGAAACCCGAGACATTGGCGCTCAATCTCTTCACATACGGCCATCTGCCAATCGTTTCTGGCGTCATCCTGACGGCAGTCGGAGAGGACTTCAGCCTGTCCCATGCCAAAGATGAAAGCACGATGCAAACCGCTCTGGCGATACTCGGAGGCCCGGCGCTTTTTTTGGCTGGCAACATCTGGATAAAGTTGGCCGCGGCGCACCAGTTCCCGATTTCGCACATTGTCGGGTTCGCGATCCTTGCCCTTGCAGGAGTGCTTTCTGCGCTTGCCGCCAATTATCATCTCCAGTTTCTGGCGACAGCGACCCTCTTTGGCGTTGCCATTTGGGAGTATCTGGCATTGCGTCGTGCTTCGGCTTCGACGGCATAACCGGAGCGCGAAGACGGCCGGCATAGCCGATAATCGAGACTGGGAAGGCGCGCCGGCGTCAGCAACATTAGGGCGCGGATCATCTGTCGCTTCAAGATATATGCGCAAGATATTGAAATTGAATGCGCTGTCGCCCTTGCGGCAACCTTCGGGTATCCAGCATATTCGCTCGCCGGTTCCCCGAAAGGGAACAACCGGCGATGGTACCAGTTATCTCCCGGTCACGAGCGGCTGCGCTTGTTGGTGATCGGTCGATGCCCTTCGAAAGCAGTCAGCTCATCGTGTGGAGGATTAGCTATGGACACGCTGGTACGGCATCGGCGGATCATGGTTGCCGGCATTGAGGTCTTCTATCGGGAAGCTGGACGACAAGATGCTCCGGTTGTCTTGCTACCACACGGATATCCGTGTTCATCCTACGAGTTTCGAAATCTAATGCCGCGGCTTTCCGACCGCTGGCACCTGATCGCTCCGGATTTCCCCGGTGCGGGCTACAGCGGGACGCCGGAGGATTTCGACTACAGCTTCGACGGATACGCAGCCTTTCTGAGCAGCTTCATCGACGCACTTAAGATCGATCGCTTCGTTCTGTATCTGCATGATTTCGGATCGCCGATCGGAATTCGCATGGCCATTCTACGGCCGGCATCCGTCGTCGGGCTCATCATTCAGAACGGCGACATCCCCTATGAAGATGCCTTGGGCCCCAAATATGCAGACATTGAAAAGACCTGGGCGCTTCCGTTGCCGGAAATGAAACGCGCATTGGCCGAGGCGGTGACCGAGGAGATTTTCCGGGAAGAGTTCCTGAACGACCTGGAGCCTAGTCTCGCAGAGGCCATTCCTCCCGACCTATGGAAACTGCATTGGTCCCTCATGACACCAAAGCGGAAGGAAATCGCCGTCAACCTGATCGCAGGTTTGAAGGAGAACCGGTCATGGTTTCCGCAACACCGCGGATATTTGGCGGACCATAAGCCCCCTGCCCTCATCGTCTGGGGACACAACGACCACTACATGCCGGAGAAATCTGCCCGAGCATATCTCCGCGACTTGCCGGACGCCGAACTTCATTTCATAGATGGCGGGCATTGGCTCCTAGAGACCCACCTCGATCAGGTAGCGCTGCTTATCCGTGATTTTCTCGCGCGGATTCACAATCGGCGGTAACCTGCCGGCCAGCTTCGACAATCGCGCTTTTTACGGCGCCGTGCGTTCCAACAAACGCTCAAAGGATGAGAGGCTGCGCGACTGCGCAGATGTCGGCTGGAACAAGCTGTCCATCTGGCAGTTAAACGCCTTGGAGCCACATCGATCTACAATCTTAAGGTTAGTGATGCAGCTGCATCGACGAATGCCCGACGCAGCTGCGTCCGGCATCCTGGACACTAGAAAGCCCGTCTAGCAGGTGGCAATAGCCATCGCATATGCCGGCCCTTCGTGCAGGGACCAATGGTTTTCCAACACAGATAAGCTCCGCGTGCTTTGCACCCGGAGCAAATGCCCCTCGCGATCCAGTATCACCGGCTCGTTCCAAAGCCGGTCAACCTCCAAATCCATCATTCCGAATGCCTCCTTGGTGGTCGCCGGCGCATCAGACTGCTCTGGGACCGACGACCGCGAACAGGTTGAAGAAATGAAGCTTGGCTATTCCGATCTAGTCCGATCGCCGGCGCGTAGTTCGGCACGGCTGACAATGGTCCTCAGCTCCTCGCTAAGAGCATTTTGGGAGGCGAACGCCATTCCCGGCACTACACCTGGATCTTCCTCGTGGCCTTGGATGACAAGGTCATCGCGAAGGTGTTCCATCAATTTGTGCCAGTAATCCGGATCGCCTGCCGCGATCGTCATAAGCGCGGTCAGGATCTTGCGGTGGGCCATCAGTTGCAGTTCAAGCGCTTCCATCGGGAACCTCGCTTTCCGTTCGAGCAGCCTTCAAGATCTTCGTGCAGGCACATCCACGACACGAAACAAAAACAAGCGCAGGGGGCGTTGGTTCCCGGCCGGCGCTGCCTTAAAACCCAAGGGAACTTAATTGTCGGCCACGCATTGACTAACATTGAAATCCGGCAACCCCGAAAGGCAGCTACAATGCCTTCTATTCCAGTTCTCGACGATCAGACGCGGCCGCTTGAGACGCAGGTGGTCGATCTGATCCCGGCCTTGCGCGCATTTGCGCGAACCTTTGTCAGTTCAAGCTTCGAGGCTGACGATCTCCTGCAGGAAACGCTGTTTCGCGCGTTGCGCGGTATCGATGGTTTTCAACCTGGAACAAATCTCAAATCCTGGCTTTTCACAATCATGCACAACGCGTTTCGCACGCAGTACAAGCTGCGTAAGCGCGAGGCGCCGGGTGCCGTCAACTGCGCCGACCTTCCAATTCCCATTCCGGCCCCGCAGGATTGGTGCGTGTTGAATGGCGAGTTGCGTACCGCCCTCGAGGGGCTAGCACCCGACCACAGGGAAGTACTGGTACTCGTTGCCGGATACGGCCTCAGCTACAAGGAGGCAGCTGATATGTGCGATTGTGCGATCGGCACCATCAAGAGCAGGCTCAGCCGTGCGCGCGACGAACTTGCCTATCGCATGAATGGTGTTCCCCTCGAGTGATCGAGCCTTGCGCCCCGCTGACGACCATCTTTCAGAACCGGAGAACAAGATAGATCAAAGCGGCCGCTGCCATTCCCAAAAGCAAAGCAAGTCGTTTTGCAACGCGATCGGCGGCTTCGCGGCGGATCTCGCCAGCCTCACCCCGAGTTGATGACGCGGCGATCTTTCGGTCGGCGGACTCACTTTCCGCCCGATGACCGTCGTACGCTGCCGCAGCGTCGAGCAGAACCAGTCTTCGCCTATACTGCGTCCCATCCTTGCCTTGCCTTTCCACTTGGGAGAGATTGTCCAAAAGGTCGGCGCGTTTTACGACAGCTGCAAGCGCGTTTGACGCAGCGCGGATCGTTAAGGCATCCTTCGTTTCCCCGGTGCGGTGCGTCAGGCTTTCAACGGCGGCCACCACCTCCGGGGAAAAGCCAGAATCAAGCAGTCGCTCCGATGTCCAGCCAGGCGCCTTTTCGACAACGTCATGAAGAAAGGCAACACTCTTGGCTTTGTCGCCGTCAACGGCCTCGGCCACCCGTTGGCAGTGGCGGATATAGGGTTCTCCAGCCTTGTCTAATTGGCCCGCGTGCGCGTGAAGGGCGACTTCTCTCGCCCACACACTCGGATGCAGAGAGAACGGGAGGGCGCCACGAGGGGCGCTGTTCGCGGACGCCGGCCATCGCTACTGAGTCCGGTTATGTAGCCCATCGGGGCTCGTCACGCTCCGCAAGCCTATCCCGGCAAGGGAAGGGTCCCGTCGCGCTGCGTCAGCCAGCGAAACGATGCCGACAAGCCGCTTGTTGCGGTCAACGAACGGCAGGTGCCGGTTCTGCGCGTCGCCCATGTTGGGCGCAACATCGGACACCTCCTGGTCATCGAAGCAGTATTTGACGCCGGCCGTCATGATCTCGGCCACGCGCGCACGATCGTCACGCCCGTCACCCACACAACGCTCTGCGAAAGCCCGATAGGTTATCATCCCAACCAACCGATCGTTGTCGCCAACGGGAAGAAGGCCGATACCGCTCTCGGCCCCTTCCAGTGCGATGGTGGTATCCTCGGGGCTCGCAACGCACACATCCTTGGTCATAATGTCAGCTACTCGCATGGGTCTACTCCGCTCGATGACGGTCATTGATAGGCCGTCCGGCCCTCTGGTTCCGTCTGTTCCGCCGCTCGGTCGTGCGAGCGCTCTCTCGTCGGTACATCACCCTCCGGCCGTCCCTCGTTCGCCCAGATTTCATAGGCACGCCGGCGAATGAGTTCTTCAGGCTTTGACCCACGGCCAACCGGTCAACCGCGTATTTGTTCCAGGTGGGGACTATCGGACCGTTACCGGAACAATCAGAGCCGCGACGTTTCGCTGTGCAACCCGTTGGGCAGTTAAGAAAGAGAGCGGAGGTTTTGATGACTGTTGCTATTGCTAGTCATAAGATTGGAATTGCATCCGGACGCTGCGAGGTCAATCTGCGCCAGCGGCAGGTCGATCTACGCGACAATTACAAATATTCGCTCCCGGAAACGCCATCGCCAAGGTAAGCGGGGGGCCGGAGTCGAGGAAACGGGCCGCGAGACTTCGTTCGCCGAGGCATCCAGATCCAGGACGCTGTCAGCGACCGCCTCACCGATGCCACCTAGATCGACGCCTCTGAGATCGGCAGCGTGTCCGGCGTAACTTTGGTTCAGAACGATCGGCGCATCACCCGGCACGTCCGCGAGGTGTCGGGACGGCCGGGAGGCGCTCATTGCTATGTAGAACGCAATGCTCAGCAGGTACTGCGGTATATCTGCCCATAGATCAGCCCCTGATGGATTGCCCCCATTCTTCTTTCAGCGTCCTCGAGCGAATAGGCCTCGAGCGTCAACGCCCAAAGTCGGTCGTCCATCCAGTACTCCACTCCGTAAAGATACATCGGCCGGCCAAGGCTATCATGTGAGGCACAGTCCGGGTCAGGAGCATCTCGTGTGGCACGTGCGGATTGGAGATCGATAATCACTGGTAAAATCCTCTTTCGACCCGCCTAAAACGATCTGCCGGGGCGACCTGCGCGGCGTTTATCAAGGTCAAACCGGCCGGAGGTCTGATGGTTCCGACATTTCCCACGTGCCGGCTCTCATATCGCCTAATTGACCGAGCCACTCCTAAGGGTCGCAAGCTCAAGTTGGACCCAGAAGCGTTGCCAAGCAGCTGAAGAGAGGCGTCGTTTGTTTGGTCGAGCTTTAAACGCCGTCCTTCGAGACGGTCACCTTATCCAAGATCGATTGCGCCGAGCATCGTCGCCATTACGAAAACGTCCGGCTCGCCTCCTGTAACAACAACCGTTCCGACACTTCCAAGCCCGAGTGTTCTTTCCAACCTCCCCGTGATCCCGGGCGAATAGGTGCACTTGTCGAGAATGCGAGCGGGCGGAATCAGGATTTGCAGGTTGGGGCGCATATCAAATCGCTTCAGTCGTTCTCGAGGATCATCGGGATGGCTAAATCTGGAAAGGAGACATCGAACAAATCTTCCAGCATTTATGACGAGAAGCTCTACGCCCCCGCAAAATCCCGGCCAGTTCTAAACTGGAACGGGATCGGGAAACGGGTGGCTCAAAAAGGCAGAGCCTTGCGCTCCGAACCGCCACCGCACGTCGGCAGCCCTCGTGACCCCAATACGAGGGCCTCGGCAGACATCCGTTTCGCCCTCCCCAACAGTGAGATAAAAAGGGGCCGCAAAGAGCGATCGTCCGTCAAGATGGCGGGTCACTCCGAGAGCTTGGCAAAGGCGTCCTGGCCCCGCGCACAAGACGGTTTCCCTGGCTGTCCCGCGCCTGATCCGCATCGTTCCAAGGCCCGTTTGCGGCTCGATCGCTCGGAGCAATACCGCGCTTGCGTTGTCGCAGACGAAGTTGAGGCACCAATGCAAACCGTAGGACCGGTAGACGTAAGCGGTGCCGGCGGGGCCGAACATCGCGTTGTTCCGGGCAGTTTTTCCAACGTAACTATGAGAGGCGGGATCCTCCCGCCCGTAAGCTTCCGTTTCCACGATCTTGCCGCCGATCCCATTTACTTCCAGAATGACGCCAATCAAAGCCTCCGCGACGGAAACGGCATCGCGCCCAAAAAATGCTGGAGTGATCCTTTCCAGTTGGTTGGGGTCGTGTCGCATGGTTACTCGCTAATCTTTTGGACTGCTTCAAGGCGTGGCATTGTCGAAGGCGGCGTTCGGCTGGTGCCAGAACCGTCTCGATACTCGAATACGTAGGCCGTGGGGCCCTCATTGCCGGCCACAGCGGCAGGAGCGACTGCACCCATTGCTTCGGGCATCGGATTCATTCAGCGCCGTAGCGAAAGAGGCGGTTTGGACAGCAGCGCCTTGGCATGGGCGATAAGCGGCTTCGTCATCCAGGCCCATTCGATTTGGCCACGTCGGGTGATGGAATCACCGCCTCTTTCCCGTGTGTACCTCACGCACAGGAAACTTCGATGCTAATGATCTGCACGAAGATCAACCTGCATTGCCTAGGGGTCCTAGGAAACAAGCGCCTGCTCTTTCGATCGCTCTTCCCAATGCGCCGACACCGCTTCGATACTCAGGTCCTTTCCCAGTCACGTCGTAGGAAGAACACTACTCCGCGTCCTCCGACGGCCGCCCGGCTTCCCCGCGCGGCGCGGTGGATGGAGCAACAATGGTGCCAGTTTGATCATCCCCGGTTTGACTGTTGGGAGGCAGACGCTCATGTTCCGCAATCTCCCTACTTGCTTGCTCCCAATGCCGGCGCTCCTGGCCCTCGGGGCGCCCCTCACGCTCCCAAATCTCGTAAGCGCGTCGCCGGATGAGTTCGTCTTTATCGTTCATGTTCAAGTACCTCCCTGCAGCCGTTGATCACTGAACCGAATACCGTCGCGTTTGTTCCAGCGCAGGCACAAGGTTGCTAGGAATTCATCGGGCACCGCCTCAGACGAGGCGCCCGGGCATCCTTATCCAATATGTAATCGGGGGGCTGAAGGGGGTTTCGATGACCTTGACAGAGCCAGAGTTCCTAGGCCGTAATTTTTCGAGAATGCGGTATACTGGCTGAGCGAGTTCGGCTTCGATGGCTGCGGCTCGATGCCGTCCAGGCTTGGGGCGGGGACGTAGCCGGGGAGATCATACTCGATGGCGACTGGTCGAAGCGCGCGCCCGTATCCTCCCACCACGGCGCAGTGCTCCCAACGTCAGTAACATCCCCGGGTGAGGCAATAGGCGGGGTCAAATCTTCATTTCGCTTGACACCTCTCGTCGTTGGAGACGAGGAGCGCAGGCGTGATGTGATCCCTTATCGACTGCCGCACAGGCCGACCAGGTTTTCATTCAGTTGGAACGACGATTTTCCTTACGCCATCCATAAGATCGCAACCGGCGAAACCGGCGGTCACTACCGGCCCGATGCTGAGGCGCCGTCGCGCAAACTGACCGCCCTATGGCATTTTTCGCGCATTTC
This sequence comes from Ensifer sp. EB106-05-01-XG146, assembly GCF_058791875.1. NCBI lineage: Bacteria > Pseudomonadati > Pseudomonadota > Alphaproteobacteria > Hyphomicrobiales > Rhizobiaceae > Ensifer > Ensifer sp. EB106-05-01-XG146. The sequence continues at coordinate 620,499 of NZ_JBYTDX010000003.1, read as the reverse complement.
CGGGTCCTGGTTACGATACACCCGTCTCTTCTGAGGATCCGCGGTCGGAGATGGCGGAGCACGAACGTGCCCGCCTCATCGACGATCTCGTGCTTATGCCGAGGGCGGTTAAGGACAGCGGGCTGGAAAACCAGCATCCATATCCCGCGCTAAAGAAGGGAATCTGGTGGCTCGAAATGCACCTCTTGGAGGCAATATTTTTCTGCTCATCTTGTTTTTCGTCGCAGGCACTCTCGTGCAGCCGGCGATGGGACAGGACACGATTACCCGAATCAAGCTCTGCTCGCTCAAACCTCCGCAGCACCATATCGCTCCCAGCATACAGCGGACCGGCCGCTCGTTTCTGCCGCCATTGGGAACCTTTGGCGACGGCAGCGATTGGATATCCGTTGTCCCGGCCTGGCGGGTCGAAGGGATGATGACCTTCGAGCCGAGGACGGCATTGACGGAAATGGCAATGGAGAAACGCGATGGCCGAGCAGCTTGATGAACGAGGCGAACCCGAGAGAACGACCCACGGCGCTAGCCGGACGAGGTTCTCGGCGCGGGAAACCCGTCAGGCGGGAATGGGTGTCCGTGTTTTCCTGGTGCTTGCCGCAAGTCTTTTCCTGGCGCTGCTCGCATGGGGATTTGTAGAATGGAGCCAGCCCGACGCCAGTCAAACAGGATCGGTAGAGCCCTCGCAACAGGCTCCGATGGAAAAGCCGCGGAGCACTGAACAGCTTCCGAGCACCGAGAGCCCGCAAGGCACGGTTCCGACAGACCGCACCCCCACCCGGCAGTCAGGCTCGGGCGCACCGAGGGAGAATTAACCCCAAACGATACCAACAGGTAAATGGGTACGAGGCCGCGCGGTTCCGCTCATAGTCGAATTGACCCCGACATAGCCTTGAAGGGTCTGCGCCCCGGCCAGGGAGGGGCCAGGCAAATCTTGCGGTTGCGGCGGAGGACTTGCGGACGTTGTACCGGATAAGGTCATCGCGTCGTTGGATGCGGTCAAAGTCCTTCGAAGCTATGACGCGGTATTCGCCGTCAAGCTCGATCGAACGCGCAACTTCTCGGAACCAAGCACAGTGCACCTTGTTCTCCTCATGAAACGAGGAGCAAGGACGTGAACCCTCAAGCCCGCGATCCGGGCGAGCGATTGCCGCCTGTACCACCGCCGAACGAGGGGCCGCGCCCGATCAGGGAGCTCGACCCCGAAGACATGCCGGATGAGAAGAGAACGCCAAATCCGGCCGCCCATTCACACCCATCACGGCTTTCGCACCACAAATGTCTTAATTCAGTCCATACGGGCTCTCGTCATGGATGGCCGCCAATAAATCGTGCAACCAGGCATCGAGGCCCTGAGACCTGCGCCTTGTCCCGGCTAGCGCGATAGCGCGCTCAAGCGTACGCTCAACGAGCAGGTCGGCGGCCTCGGGAGGCGCTCCGGCCATCAGGAGCCGCGCCCTGTAGCGCAGCTCCGGTATAAGTTCACAGACAGATTGATCGGTTAGTCCGACATATAGTGGCGCCAAGTTTGACAGATTTTGGAGGTGTTGCTCAAAGACAGCATTTACGAGATCCGACGCGCCTGCACACTTGCTTAACCGTGCGGCCGACCGGAACCGTTCGGGCACGCTCATGTCGTCGTAACCACTAAAAAAGACCACGGGTACCGATCTGAGCGCGAGTTCGTCCGCCACGGGAAAGATCAGCTCGCCATTGAGGTTAATATCCAGAACAGCAACTTGAACGTCGAAAGCCTGAGCAAGGCTCTTCAACGTTTCTTTTACTGTGGGCGTTGGGCCAATTATTGTCGCACCGGCCTTTTCGAGCCAAAGTGCGATATCATTTGCGACAAAAAATTCGTCCTCAGCAACTAGCACCCGCAATTGCTGCAGGTCCGGCATCACAAGCCATCCTTTTGCATTCTGACCACCTCAGTGTTTCCGGCGCGAGGGCCTGCTGATCGATTTCGTCGCCTGCCGTTTGTCCAGGGCTCGTTGCAGCCTAATGGCAAGGATCAGCAATCGATCCGGTACGTCATCAACTGGCACCGCATCGCTCTCGACCGGTCGGGACGCCACACCGCCTACCAGCAACTCCTCGTTTTCATCCTCGGCTTTTTTTCCCGGTGCCATCGTCTCAAACCTTGGTTATCCGAATGCCGCTCTTTCGGTCGTCCTCGCCGCCTATGGCGGCGCTTAAGAAGGATACGCTGTCGACAGCGAGAAGCCAAGCTTCCAAGCCCCAGGACATCCTGCGCTGGCAAATGGGTCACGAAAAGTCAGCGAGCGTACCGGGCATCCGATGAATCCGAACGCCGCTCGCCGCTGTGGTCAGGGGCGCTCGAACGAATGCGGCTGTGCGACCTTATCAGGTGGGTTGCCCAGGGGCACGGTCACCGTCTTTGTCGTTGAGCGGACCCGTAAGTTGTTCTGAACGTGGGGAACTCCGGAGAACAATTCGGCACAATCTTCAGCCCGGTGTTTGGCCTGCCTGCTCGATACTTCCCACGCAAGCGTCACCTCGCCGCTAGCAACCGCTACGTCGGAAGACATCGAGTCCCGACGGTCGCGGTAGCGGCATCCAATTGCTTCCTCACGTTCATCCTCCTTGTCTAGCAGCACTTCCGAGAGCTCCCACCTTCAAGACGCTGAAGCAGGTGCTCATGACGCCAGGACTTTAAAGCCGCTGCTGTGACCTCTCGCGTCGAAGAGACATCGTCACCGACCTTTGGCGTCAGGCGGTATGCAGCCGCTCCGGGAGCGCATTGGAACCAAATGCTCTAAAACGGGTTTGAGGGAACAACTAGGAGAGCTGATCATGAAGAGAACCGTCATGGCGAGCTTGCTGGCGAGCCTGTCTTTCGGCGGCGGCGCCGTTGCGCAAACTGCAACAGTCATCGTACCGGGCGAAGCTCAAACCTACCTACTTGACCAGAGCAGCCCTTCGGACGTGTATCAAGGCGACATCGCTCTAGGCACCCGTCTGCCTGATACCGTCGAAATCCAAACGTTTCCTGATCAGCCGGACTATGGATATGTCGTTCAAACGACCAAGGGTGATGATCAATCGGCAACGACGCGCGGTGATCGCGATCCTTAAATGACCCTCCTCCCGAGTTTCGATGCTAGAGCCCCCCGCTCGGCAAGTACGGGGGCAAACCGACGAAAACGACTTTATCGCTGTGTAAGGAGACCGCAAAATGCTTGGAACCGTACTTTTAGTCATTCTCATCCTGCTGCTCATCGGCGCTTTTCCGGCCTGGCCCCATTCATCCGGCTGGGGTTACGGTCCGTCTGGCGTTCTGGGTGTGGTGGTGGTCGTTCTTGTGATCCTCCTTCTGATGGGACGGATCTGATTGAGCCGGCGGGAAAGTCCGCAGGTAGGCGATGGCGCCGACCTCATCTACGTCTCCGACACTGAACCGGGTTACACCCGGTTTCGTTCCTCAAGCGGCTTTGTCTATCGGCGTCCGAACGGTGAACAGCTAAAAGATTCCCGCGTTCTTGCCCGTATCCAAGCGCTTGGCTTGCCCCCAGCTTACGAGAACGTCTGGATCTGCATGCAGCCAAACGGTCATCTGCAGGCGACAGGTTATGATGCGCGTGGTCGAAAGCAATATCGATATCACCAAGCATGGCAGGAGATGCGAAGCAACGCCAAATACAGCCAGCTTCCAGCTTTTGCTAAAACGCTCCCCCGCCTGCGACGCCGGATCCGCAAGCATATGGAGGGGCCTGTGGACGACCCTTTCACCGTACTTGCTGCCCTTGCGGCGCTGCTCGACCACGCGCCCCTTCGCATTGGAAACTCGACATACGTGAAGGAGAACGGGAGCTATGGCGCCTCAACCCTTCTTAAGCGCCACCTCAAGATTACCGACGATAGCATCGAGCTCAACTTCAAGGGCAAGGGCGGGCAACGTATCCGAAGACGGCTGAGAAATCCGCGACTGCAACGCTTACTTGAGGGAATCGCCGAACTCCCGGGTCGCCAGCTCTTCGTATCCGTGGGGCAAGACGGAAAACCCGAGCCAATCGAGTCGGGGCGCTTTAACCGCTATCTCGCAGAGATCAGCGGGGCGCCAATTTCGGCCAAAACGTTCAGAACTTGGGCTGGGAGCGTTGCCGCATATTCTGCCGCTCGCCAAGCATTCGCTCAGGGTCGACGCCCGACGATCAAAGAAATGTGCAACGCGGTGGCAGAGGCGCTGCACAACACGCCGGCCGTTTGCCGTAAGAGCTACGTGCATCCGGCAGTCCTCGCTCTGGCGCAAGCCGAGCAGAAAATCCCGCGGGTAAGGCCAAACGCAAAAGCCGTACCCGGACTTCGCGCCGACGAAATGCAGTTCCTGCGCTTTCTTAATTGGCTCGCCCGGCACGCACAGGGTTAGGGCTGTCCATTGTGCCTAAGTCTGCGGATAATGGCAGCCTCATCAGATTTCCAAAGCTTGCCGCAGAGTCTGGTCGATCAGCTTCTGCACCAGAAAGCCCATTTTGCGGTAAGACTCGCGTGCCGAAACTCCTGCGGCGCCGCTTATCGAGTTGTTTCAGTCCGGGCCGCATAGCCTGAAATGACCAGGCCTACTCTCAATGCGCGGTGGTTCAAGTTTTGGATTGCTCTGTTCGCGATCCCGGTGAGTGCATCTTCTTGGCTCGCGCGGGGGAAAGCAATATCGCAAGCCGCGGCAGTACCTCCCCCTTTTCTGCTGCACCTTCGGACCGCCGTCAGCCAATGCCGGTTTGTCGGCTAGGCTCCTCTACCCCAGTCGCGACCTTCGAGGCCAGTGAGGATGCTCTCGATCAATATCGCTCAACGACAATATCCGGACTGCGTGCGTGCTAACGTCGACGACGACGAGGCGACGAAACTTCGCTCCCAATCGCCCTTTCGTAGATGGTTCCTCATTCGGGGAAGCCGCGGCGCAAATCGCTGGAACGAAACTGTGGTTTGTATGTTTGGCTGGCCGAGGAGTGCACGGAGATGCGCATGGACACGTCGGCGCGAGATGTCAGCCCGCACAACACACCGGATTCCGATGCAGACGGCGTCGTCTGGCCTGAGAAACCGTTTGGCTCGGTCAAAGCTGATGACTGAGTGAGCTCGGGCTTTAGATCGACGGCATCACAGTCGGCCAACGAATGCTCAGCGCTTGTAACCGGAAAACGCAAGAAGCTTGTCCGTCTACAATCTCATCTGGCAAGGTTCACCGAATGCACGGACCGCGCCGACGGAAGGTAGACGGGAGCTCGGCTCGCCGGCACCTCTTCGATAAAGGAGGTTGAAAAATGCCCATGCTATTACGTTTTCTCATCTGGCATTTGTCGTCTGGATTTGCACTGGGAGCCCTCACCGCACTGGTAATCGCCGTTAGCTTCCCGCACGCGCTCGGTCATGATCGTGCGATCGAGCCCGTTGCTCTTTTCCTTCAGATATATGCCTTCGGGGCGTCGTTTGCTCTCGGCAGCCTCGGCACCGCGCTCATGGGAAAGATCGATTGATTTCGTGGCGCCGAGCCGAGTATCGTCGCGCTTAGCGACGCCCAGTCCTGGTTCGAGTATTTTCCGAACCGGCGATTGTAGTTTCGACGCTGATGCTTGTGTTGCAGTGGATATTCTTGCGCTATCGCGGCTCGCCCAAATCAAAGAAGGTCGACGCGGCAAACCATCAGATCACAAAAGCCTAGCTGTTACGGGGTCTGGGGGCGAAGGGCGCATCGGCCCTCCGCCTAGAATATCGTAAGTTAAGCTGCAGCCTTAATATTTGCAGCGGACAAAGCCAACTTGCTCAAAGCCTTGTCAGTCGCACCCTCTTCCTGAAGGGTCTGATCGAGCAAGGCGACGGCGGCGTCCAACCCAAGCTGCTTGGCCCAGGTCTTCAGGGTGCCATATCGCGCAATCTCATAGTGTTCGACCGCCTGGGCCGCAGATATCAGCCCGGCGTCAAGGGCCGGACTTCCCTTGAACTCCTCGATGATTTCTTCGCCTTCGGCAATCAGGCCTTGAATAGCTTCACAGGTTTTACCCTGTGCGCGCTTGCCGATAATCTCGAAGACCTGTTGCAAACGCTCCACGTGGCCTTCCGTTTCATCGCGATGCTTTTCGAAAGCGGCCTTGCTATCAGGGGATTGCGCAGCCCGCGCCATTTTAGGCAGTGCCTTTAGTATCTGCCGTTCGGCGTAGTAAATGTCCTTCAACGTTTCGTGAAACAGCATGTCTAAAGTCTTCTCCGGCATGGCAACCTCCTTCGCCTTGGTGGGGAGCGGTTCTAACACCGTCCGGCTTCAAAGGTTCCGCAGTGGAACAAAAAGCACGAGTCGCTCTTTGAGGGGTTTACGCAAACCTCAAAGCCGGGTGATCCGCCAAACAAAGGATACGTCGGCAATCACGGGAAAGAACCAATCGATCTCGGGCAGTGGCGAGCCGGTTTCAGCGGACGTGCCAAGATCATAAATCCGGTCTCGCGGAATTCACTGCCGCCTTGGTTTGCCCGCTTGGACGGCTGCCCGCCGGAACGGACCAAGCCGAAGGAGAAGTCGTCGCGGCAGTTGGCATGGCTCTTCGCGCGATAGAGGAGCGCATAACACTCCGCGAAAAATGGCTGACGATGCGCGCGGCAGTGACCGTACTGCCGCCGCGAGAGCCAGTAAATCGGCGGGCGGAAGAGAGAGCAGGGATGCCGCGGCCTTGCGGCATGAATTGGACCAGGAGTTTGCACCGATCCGGCGTGACGTCACAACTTAAAGGCGCCTGGAACAATACTCACGGCTGCGGGTTCAATGCCCAGATGATTCGTTTCGGCCGTCGGGGAGAAACATATGCTAAAGTGGGCTATTATATTTTTTGTAATCTCGGTCGTAGCAGGCTTGCTTGGCTTCTCGGGTGTTTCTGCAGCAAGTGCTGGTATAGCGAAGATCCTCTTTTACGTCGCTCTGGCGATATTCGTGCTGTTTCTCGTCCTTGCCTTCATGGCAGGAAGCATTGCCTTCTAGCGCGAAGGTTCTGCGCCGAGGACGGCGCAGAACCTTGTCCTGAGACCTGAAGATTGTGAATTTGGCGTTACTCGGCGCGATCCGGCTATTTTTCGTCAAAGCCCACATCCCATTATTTTTCGGAGTATTATGGCCCGGCGCCTGACGATGGCCTATCCTTAGACCCGGTCACGCAGTTGGTTTTGCGCTTGCAACGCCGCTGCTTTTCCGTCCGCCTGCGAAGGAACGCATTGCCCTTCGCTTCATTTTTTTGTCTTCAACGCATCGGATGGACGCTCCGGTTCGCGGTTGTTTTCGCCCACGGCGTCGCGATCGGAATCTGGTCCGTCTTTCGCTGGGAGATACCCCCGAGGTCTGCTCTCCTCCGGGCCTCCCAACGAGGAGACTGGTCGGTGGTGCCCGGTGCACCGTTTTTCGGTTTGTCAATGCCCATATGCAACTCCTCTCCTCCCACCCAACCAGAAAGCGGCGCACAGGTTCCGTGCCACGGCCTCCCGTGGGACAAATCAGGTTTCACGACGAGAAGCGCGGTCTCCCCGCCTCAACAGAAACTGCGCCCGCTTGCCGGACACTTTCGAAAAATCCGCTGCGCCGAAGTGGAGGACCGATTCCCGCAGGGAAGCCTCTGTAACTCGTCCAGCAGCCTCAGTTGATAATCTGAACGACACTACGAGTGCCAGTGTCCAGCACCGCGCGGTTGCCGACTACGACGTAGCGATACTTGATGTCTGGCCTCCGATGTTGAACTCACGTTCCGGCGTCGCCGCTTAGCTATCGGCCCTACGGCGAGTAGGCTGCCGGCCTTAAGATCCTCCTGATCACCTGTCGCGACCAAATCGCTTGCAAGGACCCTGCTTTTCGTCGGCCATCAGATCATCAGCATTTGACAAGTCCGATCCTTACTCCAATTCAGGAAGATGAGCTTGAGTGAAGTCGTGCGCGGCAAGGCGCATCGGGCAACAGCACGGTTTAAACGGTTCTTCGGCGAGAAACGGCGGCGCCCAAGCAGCCCCGTATCCTCGATGCGTAGCTTCTGGGGGCTGTTGTTCGCTTACTGGCTCTCTAATCGCTGGAGAGACGCTTGGGGCCTGACCATTCTCATCCTGCTGCTTACCGGATTGTCGGCTCAGGCAAGCGTATGGTTCGCGCTGACCTCAGGCGAATTGGTCAATCGGATCGCGAATTTCCACCACCCTACGGTACCGACAACGCCTGCGTCGCTTCTAAAGACCGCAGCGACGCTTGCTGCGATCGCGATCACAAGGGACGCGGGGTTTACTGCGGTCCGTCACTTCCTTTCGACCAGCCTACACCGAAAATGGCGCCAGTGGTTGGATGAACGCTTCAATCAGGCACTTCTCGATTCCAGTCACACCCACTTCCACTTGCAACAAAATGGCTTTGGTGGAGCGGGTGAAGGGAACACGTCATCGCCGGACAACATCGATCAGCGGGTGCAGGAAGCAATAAAGGGCATGACCGGCGGTGCAATCGGTCTGGGCATCGGCATCGCCGGGGTGGTGCTATCGCTCGCGTTCGTTGGCGGTAAGCTGATCGAAACGTCGAGCCCGATCCGAGGGCTTGACGTTCTTGGGGGCTACGGCAGCGCCTTCCTGACGCTGCTGGCGATTGCGATCTACGTGCCCCTCAACACATTCATTGCGGCCAAGCTGGGAGGTATCCTTCAGGGTCTGTCTATACGCATTCAATCGGCGGAAGGCAGTTATCGCAGCGAACTCAACCAGTTCTTGCGCCGCAGTTTTCACGTTGCGGTTATCAGAGGGGAGCCAGCGCAAAAGGCGCTCAATGTGCGCCGGTATCAAGATATTGACCACACATGGGCGAGGCTCAATCGGATTACCGCCGGCTATATGGGCTTTGAGCTGGTGCATAATTTCATCGGCTCACGCATCGTGGCCTACGCGCCGGGCCTGCTTCCCTATGTCGACAAGACCATCAGCCTACAAGACTATGTCACCGGTGCCGAACTAGCGACGGCCCTCATCAACGAATGCTCATGGTTTATTCATGCGATGCCTGACATCGCGACACTGCGGGCGGACGCGCGGCGCATAACAGAGCTTGCGGAAGCGATAGAAACGGTGCAGCGACCACAAGACTACTATGCTCAAAGTGGACCCGCCGCGTTTGAATATACCATAGCGGAAGCCGTAGAAGGCGGCTTGACCATCCATTCGGTCGAGCTCCTCCATACTGGTGAGGACGAGCCCTTTTTGACCGCCATTGAACTCAATTTCGCTCCGGGCGAGTGGACTTTGGTGATGGGTGAATCGGGGAGTGGAAAGACCTCACTTCTCAAGGCGATAAACGGTCTTTGGCCGCACGGTCGGGGCAAGATCACGTTGCCGGACGGTTTGCGAACTCTCTTTGCGGCCCAGGAGGTCAAACTACAGGGCGTTTGCCTGAAGGATCTCGTCTGTCTTCCGGATGACGCCCGTGAGCATAAGGACGCTGCGGTTTCCACGGCGCTTGAAGAAGCGGGGCTCCATGAAATTTCTGGGGAGCTCTTTGATGAGGGACGCGAGGGGCAGCAGTGGGACAAGCTGTTGTCCGGGGGTGAAAAGCAGAAGCTTGTTCTTGCGAAAGTCCTGTTGCTGAAGCCGGGTTTGCTCTTCCTTGACGAGGCAACAAGCGCTCTTGATGGGCAGGCGGTGCAAGCGTTTTATCAAGCGATCAAAGAGAATTGCCCGGAGGCGACGGTTATTGCCATTATGCACGATACCTCCTCGATCCAATCGGAGGGCGGAATTGATTTCTTCGATAGCGTGCTGGTGATTGAAGGAGGCATTGCTGAAAAGATGTCTATTTCGGCGTGGCGTTCTGCGCAGACGAACGCCCCACTTCGGTGATGCGGCAAGGCGTCGGCGGCACGTGACCATCGTGGCGAACCCGTGTCTCTCAACTACCAAGGCGATGGTTGGAACAATGCTTCCCGCTAGACGTTCTGTGCCGAACCGGAGTCAACGCAAATGCAAACCATCATTTGGGATAATCCTGTCAGGATTGGCGTGAATGGCGAGCGGTGTATCCACGGACCACAGGATGCCCTGCAATATCTGAGTGAGTTGCCCCAGGGCGGATGGTTCTATGAACGCGCAAGGAATCGCTGCCATGGCGCATTAGAGCGCGGCGAAGCGCTGGATCTGTCACGGAAAGCCTTCATTGGCGCAGCGATTGAAGGTTCATTCCCGATCCTCGATGACGACGTTCCTGCTATTCGGGAACCGTGATCACGAGTGACGGCGATTTTGCCCCTCGCCGTCGACGCTAGCTCTTCCCATCGCTCGCGCGAAATTGACCTGAGATCATTGACCACCTGAATATCGGCGAACAGACCGATGAGCAATTGCATGGGCTTTGCCTGGCGGCAAAGGGGGCTTGCATTTCCTGATCGATTTAATCGCGTTCAGATCCAAAGGTGGGCCAGATAGGGGCATTCGACCCAGGGTGAATCAAAATCGATCACGGCGCCCGTTCCGAATTCGAGTCCTACACGCTTCCAGATCTCTTCGACCAGCACAATCTCCAAATCAGGAGATGGCCGCAGAGGCGTCGCTGGGCTATTGTTGTTGGGTTCGGTTTGTGTAGCCAAGAGCAATTGGCAGCAAGGGGCGAGGAGATGAGCATCCTCGGAGAACGCAGACTGGCGGCAATCTTCGTTGCCGATATTGTCAGCTATTCACGTCTCGTCGAATTGGACGAGGCGTCAACTCTCGTGGCAGTCACGGACCTGCGCCGGAGACTGTTCGAGCCTCTCTTGGCGCAGCATCATGGGCGTCTCTTCAAGCTGACGGGCGATGGCCTGATCGCCGAATTCGGTTCCGTCGTCGAGGCTGTAGCCTGCGCCGCTGCGGTTCAAAAGCAATTGCCTGATTGGCAGGCGCGAATACCGGCTGAGCGCCGGATTGTCTTGCGTATCGGCATCAATCTTGGCGACGTACTGGTGGATGATCAGGACCTTTTGGGAGACGGTGTCAACGTGGCGGCCCGATTGGAACAGTGTTGCCCGCCAGGCGGTCTCCTTATCTCCGGGACAGTCTACGACCAGCTCTCTGGGAAACTCGACTGTCGGTTCGAGTTCGCGGGCGAGCAGCGTCTGAAGAATATTTCACGGCCGGTGCGGACTTACAGCTTGGTATTCGACAACGTCCTTGAGGGTGCGAAAGTCGCCTGGGCGTCGAGCGATAGACCTACGGTGGCGGTCTTGCCGTTCGAAAACATGAGCGGCGATCCCGAACAGGTCTATTTCAGCGACGGTATCAGCGAAGACATAATTACGGAGCTGTCGCGCTTTCGCGAGCTCATGGTCATCGCGCGAAACTCTTCCTTCTCGTTTCGGGGGAAAAATGTGGACGCTCGCGAGATAGGGCGTTCGCTCGGGGTTCGATACCTCGTCGAGGGCAGTGTCCGTCGCGCAGGCGAGCGCGTTCGCATCACGGCCCAGCTCATTGATGCTGGAAGCGGTGCCCATTTCTGGGCGGAACGATACGATCGCGCACTGGAGGACGTCTTCGCCCTTCAGGAAGAAATCTCCCAGAGCATTGTCGCAATGGTGGCCCAACGAATTATCCAAGATAGCGAGGTGACAGCCCGGCGACGTCAGCCGGAAGACATTCGGGCCTATGACCTCTTCCTCCAGGGGAATAGATTTTCCGACGTATTCACGCCTGAGGCCCAAGCACGTGCGCAAGCACAATTCGAAGAGGCACTCCAGATCGATCCAGGCTTTGCCCGCGCCCATGCGGGCCTCGCCTGGATTTATCTCAATCGTTCGGTCGAGATGAGCGTCGGAGTACCACGAGAGAAGGACGAGAACCGGATCGAGGCGTTTCACCAGGCCAAAGAAGCACTGGCGAAAGACCCCAACGATGCCCGGGTGCACTCCACCTTCGGATACATGTGCTTGATGTGGCGCGACTTCGAGCGGGCCGAGCGGCATTTGGGCCTTGCCCGGACCCTAAACCCTAACGATCCGCTGATCCAGATTTTCTGGGCCTGGGTCCAATCGTGCATCGGAAAGCCCGAACTGGCTCTGCACGCAGCCGAGATTGCTTTTCGACTCAACCCATGCCACCCGCCCTGGTATAATTATTATCTTTCGCACATCATGTTTCGGCTCAGGCGCTACCAAGAGGCGGCCAGTCTATTGGAACAACTAATACTGGACGCACCAGGCCGGCGACACCCGCGGTACATGGCTTTGCGCGCGGCTGCCTTCGGTCACTTGGGGCGTCTCGAAGAGGCGCAGCAGTGTGGCAAGGCTTGCATCGCAGCAGTCAGCGCGTCGTGGCAAGGCGATCCGGCTGCCGGCCCAAGCGAACATGTAGATTGGCTCGTGGACGCTTTGTATCTCCAAAGGGCCGAGGATGCAGATCGACTGCGTGAGGGCCTGCGCCTCGCCGGCTTACCGGCTTGAGTATCAAGTCTGGCGATGGCTGGCCCGACCAAAGGAGAGCCTAATCGCCCTGTCAAGGAGCACTTCGCAATTCAGTGGCCGCGGCAATGCCATTCGAGAGCTTCCGCTCGTCACTTGGGTCGGACAGTCCGAGCGATCGAAACTCGCTCCCGGGCTGTGCCTTATTCGACACGCCAGCGAAGCCGGGCGCGTTGCCTGAAACCGGGCTGCGAAGGCCCTCTACCGGCAATCGTCACCATTGCCTTGCGCGACCAATTCACCTTCGCGAAACCTCAAACAGTCGATCGAGCTGCCTGCATTCAGGATGCGGACTCTGTATGGACTGGACATGACGCTGATCATGGTTCCACCCGTTGGCCGCCTGCACTGGTGCGCTGAACCGGTCCACATGCACTCCATCTCTTCGGCGCTTTCAAAAATGGTGTAACCATTTGCCTGAAGTGCACGCTGGACGTTCTCCCGCACGTTTAGTGAGACGGAGTTCTCATTCTCCTCGCGCGGATCGCTCCTTTCGGTCGTGGGTGCCTTTGCCTCCTGCCGTTCGCGTTGCTGTTCCTTGAGGATTGCGATCTCGGCCTTGGCTCGCTCTGCCGCGGCTTCCGCAGCGATCGCCCGCCGCTCCGCCTGCTCCGCCCTTTCGGCTTCGCTTTCAGCGCGTTCAGTTGCTTCACGCTGCGCATTTGTTGCGGCCTCGAGTTCGTTGACACGGCTTGTCTCAACGCCATTGAATATCGCTTCAACCGCAGCCGTTTGCGCCAAACACTCATCGACAAGCGCGGAGACACGGGACCGGGCCTGCATCGGGCTATTCACAAGATCGGCAGAAAACTCCTTCTTCAGGGTTTCGGCATTTTCCTCGGCTTCGGACGTTTCAACCCTGCTGCGCATGAACGCGAGCGCGCCACTCACAGCGTCCCGCGCGTCGGCAAATCCGTCGACATAGCTCTCGTAGCTCCTGCCTGCTTCCAATCGAGCCGCGCAAGACGCAAGCTGAGCGACGATATCTGCCTCTGCGGTTGCGGCCGAAACCGTTTTTGGAACGAGGAACGCGGCAGCAATCAATGCTGTGCAGACACCAGTCCCTGCAGTGGTCAATTCATCACCCATTTGCTCAGATAACGAGATCCTGGAAATAAGCGGCGGAAGAAGGAAGCGGCGCGAAAGATCATGGACCGATCTTGCTTCGCCGGTTTGTTCCTTAAAACTTTATTCTGGCGCCACCCAACACAGCGAAGCTATCTTGAAGATCGGCGGTCTCCTGGTCGAGCGAATAGGTCCGGGCTCCAAGGTAGAGTTCCGTCTGTAGATAGTCGAGGTTCTGGACAATCTGCGCGCCGAAGGAATCGCTCTTGCTGCCCCTGCCCGCGATGTCCTTGCCAAAATAGGCGTCGACCGAAAACGCGGTTTTGCCGACATCGAAGATATCCGCCTGATAGCCGATCTTTACGTAGCCGTAGCGTCCATCAACCGTCTCCTTGTCCGAGTAGCCCGCTGCAAGGGTGAGGCTGAGCCCGGTATCGAGATGCAGGACCGAAACGGACGCATCGTATATCGAGTTGCCATCGCCGGGCCTTGAAAAGGCAAGTGCAGCTGCGACCTTGAAGGCGTCGTAGGTCTCATTGTATCGAACCGCCGCGTCCCAGACGGTGACGTCGGTTTCCTCCGGAACGACTTGTGTTCCGACCGACGTCGCAAAGCTGAAGCCGCCAAAGGCCGGGGTGTCGTAGCGGACGCGCAGCTTGCGGCTAAGGCCGTCATAGTTGGTGAACGCGTCCTTTACGCGGACCGTCGACAGCGTACCGTCGGAGTTTCGGAAAAACGGTCCGCCGGCCATATCCGACACCAGCGAGTAACCAACAACGTCCGTGCCGGACAAATCCACCTCGGCGGTCGTATCCGACGCCATGCTGCCCTGGCCGAACCAGAATTTGCCGTAGTCCTTCGAATTTAGATAGATTTCCGCCTTGCGCAGCAGATCAGTCCCCCAGTCGAAGTGATCCTCGTTCAACTGGTTCACATTGGTTGTCGAGTAAGGGTTCCACTCCCATTCGAGATTGGCCCCGAAAGACCAGTCGTTTTCCATGAGGCTGTAGATGCGAAAGCCCGCGCGTGACGACGAGTTCCCATTGTCGGCCGGAAAATAGTTATCCGTTTGCCCGCCGTCATCGTAGCTCAGCAGGCCTTTGTTGATCTGACCGTAGAATTCGAAATAAGCATTGTCGTCGCCGAGCCGCAGCTTCGGTATCCAATGCTCGGCTTCCTTGCTGGCCTGCGCCGGCTTTGCTGGCTCCTGGGCCGAAGCAGGTGCCGCAACCCCCAGTGCCACGCTGAAAAGTGCGGGTGAGACTACGTGTAATACATGCCGCATCAAAAGCACCTTTCAGTCACGGGCGATTCGCCTTGTCGGTCCGCAGTCAGTATTCGCCACTTTACTTTAGAAGTCTGTTGCAAATTCTCGTCGTGCACTTGTTTTGCCGCTGATCGATTAGATTATTGGCTTCTTATCCGGCGATGATACCCACGATCACCGTCCCCCATGTGGTGAGCAGTATATGGCCGATAGGGACTGCAGGCGTGTAACCAAGGACTGCTACCGAGCTCCCCGACCTGTCCTGGACGGCGGCCATGCCGGCCGTCATGGTCTGCGCGCCGGCTAGTCCACCCAACAACAGTATGGGGTTCATGCCAAGCACGTAGCGTCCAAAGTAGAGGCCTACGATCAATGGAACCATTGTGACGATCATGCCGCCGACCAGGAGCCCGACACCCGCTTCCGCGATAGCGGGGCCAAATACCGGACCTGCATGAAGGCCAGTCATCGCGACGAAGGCGGCAAGACCAAGCGCGGTCATGAGTGACACCGCAGCATCCGGTATGCGACCAAAAAGTGGAAAGCGCGTGCGCAGGTGCCCCACCACCAATCCGGCGAGGAGTGTGCCCACACTGGTGCTCAGCGAAATCCTCATGTCTCCGATAGGAAACGTGACGAGAACGCCGACAAGCCCGCCCAGGAAGATCGCAAGGCCGAGGACCAGGAAGTCCGTTGCAGTGGCCGGCGCGACCACGACACCAATGCGCTTGGCGGCGCTCACCACGACCGGTTCCGGGCCGACGAGGCGAAGGATATCCCCGCGCTGCACTGTGATCCCTGGCGCCAGAGGAATCTCCTGGCCGCCACGACTGATCGTTCGCAGATAGAGGCTTCTTGTCCAGCCTTCTGTCGCCACATCCGCAATGCTTCGGCCGTTAAGTTCAGGGCTCGTCAGCAACACGTCGGTCACCGATATCGGCACGTCCAACAGCTCACGATCCTCGACTTCCTCGGAGCGCTGACCAAGGACGGTGACCAGCACCTCTCGTGTTCCGGACACCGCAACGATATCGCCAGGTTCAATCACAAGCTCGGGAGCGGCCTCAAGGATTAAGCCCCCGCGTCGCAGGCGTTGAATGAATAGTCGATGCTCCGGAAATGTTGCCTCGGCATCGACGACCGATCGACCGGCGATGGGCGCGCCCTCCGCTATCCGGTAGGCGCGAATTTCGAACCTGTGCCAGGCGGACGCGACCCCGGTGGCCTTTCGGGTTATCCCGTATTCTTTCTCAAGTTTTAGCGCCTCGGCGACGAGGTCGATGCCAAGCAATTTTGGACCGACAACGCTGCAAAACAGGATGACGCCAACAGCGCCGAATACGTAGCAAACTGCGTCGGCCACGGCGATGTGGGCGACAAACCGTGCGCGATCCGCCTCGGGCAGCGGCAATGCGTTGATCGCTTCGGTGGCAGTGCCCATTGCCGGACTTTCAGTGAGCGCGCCCGACAAAAGCCCGGCCGCAAATCCAGGATCCAAGCCGAGGATTTTCGCGACCACAACGGCTGTGACCAGCCCGGTCACACAGACGACCACCGCAAGCAGAACAGGCTTCATGCCGTCCCGTTTCAAGGCCTGCAGGAACTGCGGCCCGACCGAGTAGCCGATACCGAAAAGGAACAGGAGAAAAAGCAGCGATTTCGCCATCCCGGCAATCGGAACATCGGCGAACTGACCGATGAGGATACCGGCGAACAACGAGCCGGTGACCGGACCCAGACTGAAACCTCCGAACTTGAGGCCGCCGATCAGATACCCGATGCTAATTGCAAGGAATACGGCAAGCTCAGGATACTTGACCAGGAATTGCTCGATCCAAATCATGACCAGACGAACTCCCTCCCACCTCAATCAAGGGCCAAGGCAGCTTTACCGCCGACGCCAAACGTCCATGCAAACCGGCAATCCATGAAAAGCATGGGGGGTCGAATTCGTCCGGGTAGCAGCCCGCGGACCCGTGCAAGCTCCGGCACTACCGTGCTTTCGCCGATCGTTTCGCCTTGGCCGCAACTGCATCAGGTTTGACTAGCTTCAGACCCCTTGCCTTCTCGTAGCCATGGATCTCCTTCACATCCAGCTTCCGCATGAAGTCGATCGTCTCCTGCGTCAGGACCTGACCCGGCACCATGATGGGGAACCCCGGGGGATAGGGGATGACGAAGTTAGCCGAGACCATTTCCGGACCTTCCTTCAGCCGCTTGTCGCACTCGGCTCCGATCAGCGGTACGTATTCGCAGACCGAAGCATCATAGGCGTGGAAGAAGGCGGCTCGCATGTCGCCTTCGGGCGACGTGCGTCCCGCGTCACCGCGATACAACGCGTGGAAGTGACTGAAATTTGGAAGGTCCGGCACATCCGTCATCAGCGACTTTACCCGTGCAGCGAAGGCAGCCCGCTCGCCCTCGCCGCCATCGGCAAGCCGTTTTTCGATACCACGGCAGATCTCGACCAGGACGCGAACGAGATGCGCGATATCACTGCGGGTATTGTTGATGTTGGACTGCAAAAGCACGCTGTTTCGCGACGTCTTGTTCAGCTGGATATCGTACTCGTTGGCCAGCAGCCCCTTGAATTGGGTTCCGTCAAAGCCAGCCGTTCCACATACCAGCGTCATACGCGTGGGATCGAGGTAGAATTCGTCTTCGTTCATGGCTTTCACCGCCGTGGCCCAGGTCGCACCCGGTGCCAGGTAGTCCTTGAACCCTGACTGGCGATACTGCGCAGGGATCATCTCATCCGCACCGAGAACGCGGAAATACTTCGAAATCAGCGGATGTTCGTTGATCGCCCGACGGATCTTGAGAGCGATCTCGATCGCGTTCATCACCAACCCATACCCATCGAGCTCCATCTGCCGGCGTGCAACGTCGAGACTGGCGATCAGCTGCTGGTTCGGACTTGTCGAGGCATGGGTGAACACCGCCTCGTGGAACTGGGCTTCGACGGTATGAAAATCGACATCCTTGACGAGCAACATTGAGCCTTGCCGGATCGCTGACATCGATTTGTGCGTCGAATTGGTCTGATAGACCCGAAGGCGAACAAGACGCGGATCGGGAAGTAGGCGTGCGGCGAGCAGCGCTTCGTCGGACGGCTCATCGCCAAGGTCCGCACGCTGCTTTTCGTAGGCACTGACCGACGCCGGATCCTGCAACCAGCTTTCGATATCCGCTGCTGCCCCCATGGCCGTGCGTGGCCGCAGGAAGGGTGAAAATCGGGCAAATCCGGACCACGCTTCATCCCAGAGGAAGATGAGGTCCGGCTTGATGGCGAGACACTCCTCCATCACGCGCCTGACGTTATACATGTGCCCGTCGAAGGTGCAGTTGGTGAGGTCGAGCAGTTTCAGCCGGTCCAGACGCCCTTCCGCCCTTAACGTCAAAAGCGCTCGCTTGATCGTCGCAAGCGGCACGGCGCCGTACATCGAGTACTCGGTCATCGGGAACGCTTCGACATAGTAGGGCTGCGCGCCGGTCAGCACCATGCCGTAGTGATGCGACTTGTGGCAGTTGCGATCGACTACCGCAATGTCGCCGGGCGCCAGAAGGGCCTGCACGGCCATCTTGTTGGAGGTGGAGGTGCCGTTCGTCACAAAGAAGACGTGGTCAGCGCCAAAGGCACGTGCCGCCAGCTCCTGAGAGCGTTTGATCGTACCTGTGGGCTCCAAAAGGCTATCGAGACCACCCGTCGTCGCACTGCTTTCCGCAAGGAACAGATTGAGCCCATAGAATTCGCCCATGTCGCGGATCCAGTCAGACTTGAAGACGGATTTGCCGCGCGCGATGGGGAGCGCATGAAATGTACCGATGGGCCGTCGCGCATATTTCTTAAGATTGTCGAAGAAGGGCGTTTCATAGCGTGCCTGCACCCCTTCGAGGATCGCGAGATGCATCTCCAGCGGCTCCTCCACCGCGTAAAACACGCGCCGCACCGCATCCGCCGTCGGATCTCCGGCGATCTTTTCGACTTGCCGGTCGGAAAGCAGATAGACGTCGAGTTCGGGCCGGATGCGTTTCAAGCCGCGCGCCAGGCGAAGCGCCGACATGTCTGGTCCCTCGGTTTCTCCCAGCGGATCAAGCACCGATCGAAGCACAGGCGCGTCGTGCCGTGAGCGGTAAGGAAAACCTTCAGCGAGCACGATAGCGATAATATCGGGGTTCAGGGCGGCCGCGCAGAACGCATCCTCGAAGGACCCGACCAGCACCGGCTCGTAAATGAAACCGTCCTCTGGCCGGCGCAGCCTCCTAATCTCTGCGGCGAATGCCTCCCAACGCGTGGCCGGCTGACTGTTGACGAACAGAACTTCGAAATAGGGCCGGCGCCCGCGAGCCTCTCCGGTTCCCGGCGGCATGATATCGGTCACTTCGGCTCCTGACATTTCGTCATGCACGTCCCATTCACTTTGGCGGCCGCGATAGGAATGGCTGAGCAGCCCATTGGAGATGCGTCGTGCAAGCCTTGCCGCTCCACCGGCATCGTCGGTGGCAATACGCTCTGCCAGAACCGAAAGCAGCCGTCTGCCCGGATAGGCGTAGTATTCCTCCGCCGGTGCCACAGCAGAAATCGCCGCTTCCAGGGCAGCCCGCGCGCCGCGATTGGCGGCCCAGGCGTCTGCCAGCGTCGTGATCTCACGCCAATTGTCGGCGCGTGCCGAATGGATGAGCAGAAACTGATCTACTTGTGCGGTCTTGTTCGGCATAGCGCGCTCCCAATTCGGCTCGTATGGGCTACCCGCGGCCACCGATCTGCGGTTTTCGTCAGTGGTCGCGGCTATTATTATCGACGCAATAAATGGGACGAAGCAGTCTCAAGAAAGGGTCTCTGATCCCGCTGGCCAGGGCTTCGAAAGACGAACCATCCCGGTCCGATAAGAAGCCGCCTACTGGAAAAGATGCGAGATACATGCCTGTAGTCGAAGGGACGCGGCACCTCCGCATCCCCATTTAACCCGGAGATGCGCTAGGTCATCATCATCACGAGCACCATGCCCCAGATCGTCAACAGGGTGTTGCCGACGGCATAGGTCACAGTATAGCCGAGGCCTGGTATCTGGCTCTTGGCGCGATCGTTGATCATCCCGAGCGAGGCAGTCGTGGTGCGCGCGCCGGAACAGCATCCCAACAGAATAGCAGGGTGGAACCGGAACACATATTTTCCGACATACATTGCCAGCACGAGCGGGACGGTCGTTGCGAATATGCCCCAAAGGAACAGGCTGAAGCCAAGCTGCTGCAAGCCAGCTACAAATCCTGGACCCGAGGAAATACCGACCACCGCGATGAAAACGTTGAGACCGACGGAGTTCATGAACCAGACCGTCGATGTCGGTATTCGTCCGAATTTCGGCCGCACGGAGCGGAGCCAGCCGAAGAAAAGCCCGGATATCAATGCGCCTCCAGACGTGGACAGGGTAAACGGCACATCGCCGACCTTGTAGACGAGCGCACCGAGCAAGCCACCGATGGCAATTGCGGCGCCGATGAAGGCGACATCGGCAATGTCACTCGGCCGGTCGGCCACACCCAGGGCTTTGGCGGCAGCCGCGGTGTCCTGCGTTCGCCCGACGATCGTCAGGATATCGCCGCGGTGGACTTGCGTGTTCGGAAGGATCGGAATTTCCGTCGCCGTAGCGCCACGGGCGATCCGGCGCAGGAACACGCCACGGGACGTTGGCCATTGTGCCAGTTCCGCCAGCGTCTTGCCGTTCGCCTCCTTGGTTGTGACAAGAACATCGACCCCTTCGACCGGCACGGCCAGCAACTCGCGGTCGTCGACTTCCTCTGCCGTTTGACCGATCACGCTTACCAGCACTTCGCGCCGCCCGGCCACGGCAACGACGTCGCCTGCCTGGATCACCGTGTCTGCCGTAGCATCCTCGATCTTTCCCCCGCGACGAATACGTTCAATGAAAATCCGCTGCTCAGGGATCATCGATTCGGCTTCACGTGCCGTCTTGCCGACGACCGGCCCGCCCTCGCGGACCCGATAGGCGCGCAACTCGTAGTGGTGCCAAGCGGTTCCAGCGCCCCCCGCTTCCTTCTTGCCACCCTGCTCGGCCTCGTAGCGTTTGCATTCCGCCTCCAGGTCGATACCCATGAGCGCAGGACCGATCAACGCCAGCACGATGGCCGATCCGATCGTTCCGAAAATATAGGTGACGGCATAGGCGACCGGCATGGCGTCCAGAAGACGTTTGGTTTCTTCCGGCGCCAAACCAAGGCGATTGATGGCATCCGTTCCCAATCCCATCGACGCCGAGATGGTCTGCGAGCCTGCATAGAGCCCCAGCGCGGAACCCACATCATAACCGGCTATCTTGGCAGCGATATATGGCGCTCCCAGGCAAAAGACACACACAACCGCCGCGAACAACGCTTGCGGGAGGCCATCCTTCGCGATGCCCCGAACGAATTGCGGCCCGACGCCGTAGCCGATCGCAAACAGGAACATCAGAAAGAACGTGGCCTTGAGCGGCGGCGAAATGGTGATCCCGAGTTGACCGATGATGACGGCAGCGATCAGCGTCGCAGTCACCGCACCGAGGCCAAGGCCTTTGTAGGTGAATGAACCGAAGTAGTATCCCAGCGCCAATGAGAGAAAGATTGCAATTTCAGGATATGTGCGAAGCGTGCTTACGAACCAGTCGATCATAATAACATCCCCAAAACGTGGTAATCGGGACAAAATCAGACTAAGCGCTCATCGCTATTTACGCGAGAATACACCCATGCCCACCCGTTACAAGACATTATTTGTTTATAGTAATACTAGTATGAAAAACGCCGCGGTAACCGCCAGAACGAAGGACATCTTACGCTCTTTGTGCCCGTTCATGCATTCCTGGAGGAAACTGTTAGATGGCCTTTATCCGGGGGCGGCCCTGTCGCTCTATTAGCAGTCTGCGACTCTGCGGAAGAAACCAGAGGCGATCGAAACCTTAAATGCTCCGGTTAGAAGCCGCAGGTCGGTCCAACGGTCGCCTGCGCGTCCCCGAGATCTGGCTGCGAAGGCTTCCTGTCTTTGAACCTTTGGACTGTCAGATCAATCGCGTTCCGGGGTGGTTTCGTCCATCCGTATCTGGCGCAACATGCTGCGCCCAGCAATAAGCATCTCGACAAGGAATGCGACAAGCGATCCGATAAGCGACAGGATCGCACCGCCGAAGAACCAGAAGAGATTTTCTTCACGAAACCCGAACTGAAGCGCACCGGCGAGTAGATTGAGGATTGCCCATCCAGTGCAGATCGCGGCAAACGTCCCGAGTGCGACAGCTATTTCCAGGGCAAGCGTACGGCGGCGCAGATAGTCCAACTGCGTGCGTCGCCCGCCCCCTCGCTCACCTTTTTCCTGTATCGCATTGAGCCGATCGGAAACCCTGCCAAGACGCATCTCGTAGACACCGACGAAACCTGCCGTACCAGCGAGGAGAAATACCGGCGCCAGAGCAGTTTGGACAATAGAGGCAAGATCCGTGACGATTGCTGGTGTTTGCATGTGTGCTCTCAACAACTTTCGCGCAATAGAACATTAGCAATCTGTAGCGGCCTCCCCAAAAGGCAAATCACTATAAGCGGGCTCGGGGGGCGGTCACTTACGATTGAAGGCCAAAATAGCCGCAGCCACTCCAGGGCAAATTCACCCTTGCGTGTGCTCGTGAAAAGAACAGGAAGCACGACCTTTGTTACGTCAAAAGAAGCGGAGAAGGCCAAAGGCAAGCACGGCCTGCCAGAACATTTGACAGAAAATCTTGCACCAGCTGAGAAGCTCGTTGCCAGCGCCGGCGGCGCCCTGAAGAGGAACGACGTCAACACGAACCACGCGGCCTGGCCGTGAGCCACCTGCACTTTTGGGTACGTGCGCCAATAGGGACCGCGTCTTGGTCCTTTAAGTCAGCTGTTCACCCATGGAGAGCCTGCGAAACGCGAGGCAGACATTGGCGACAAGCGCCTCCTTTTTGGGGCCACGGTCTGGGTAGCGGGTCATGTTGTCGCCATTGTGCATGAAGACGTAGCCGCCGCGCGCCGTCGTCGTCGGGTACTGCCAGATCCAGTCCGCAGGCTTCAGGTCGCCCTTACTGGAAGAGCTCGGCATATCTGCTCGCAGGCGCATTGCTTTCAGTTTCAAGGATCGCAGCGACCTGGTCGTCTTTCAGTTCGGCGCCGTAAATGAGCTTGTAGTTGTCGAGGATCTGCTTCTTGAAGGTGGGAGCAAAATCGGCCCCATGGGCGACCGCCGCCAGCCATTCCGATGTCAGGAAGATTTCCGGCGCATCGGGGGTGCGGGCAAAGATCGGCTGCTTGTATACGCGCTTCTCCTTCACGGCCTTCAGGCTGGCAAGGACCGGGTTGTTGAAGAAATCCTTGGGGTTGAGGTCGGTCGCATAGGCGGGAATGATGATGATGTCCGGGTTCCAGACGAGCAACTGTTCAAAATCGACGGTTCGCCACCATTCACCGGTTTTATCCGCCGCCGGGTTGGTGACGCCGCTGAGGGAAAGATCCTGCGAGCCATTGGCGATGACCTGGATCTGGTCGGCGACCTTGTCGATGTGAAGGACAGACGGAAGCGCCGACTTGTCGAGCTTGGCAACCTTTTCATTGAGGGCCTTCAACGTTTCGGACTGTGCTTCAGGATTGCCTGGGCGCGGTCGTTGCGGCCGGTCATGTAGCCACTGAGCGTGACATAGTCGAGCCGGTCCTGCTCGGAGCAGCATTGCCAGCCGACGACAGTGAGCCCCACCCGCTCCAGCGGTTCGATAAGCTTCTCGTCATGGGTCCACTGGATCACCACGTCGGGTTTTTCCGCAAGGATCGCCTCGACATTCGGTACGAAGCCATCCTGGGCGGCACTGGCATTGATTTTGGCCATTTCCGGGAGCATCTCGGCATAGATGCCGCTGGTAAAGTACCTCACCAGCGAATCCTTGTTCATGCCGACGATGCGATCGGCCTTTTCGTCCACGGCACGATAGAT
This sequence comes from Ensifer sp. EB106-05-01-XG146, assembly GCF_058791875.1. Lineage (NCBI taxonomy): Bacteria > Pseudomonadati > Pseudomonadota > Alphaproteobacteria > Hyphomicrobiales > Rhizobiaceae > Ensifer > Ensifer sp. EB106-05-01-XG146. The sequence goes on along the minus strand of NZ_JBYTDX010000003.1, from coordinate 596,735 downwards.
GATCCGCGCCGAGCGAACTGTCGTCACGACGCGTTCCGGCGGTTTTGCAAACATGACCTTCTTGCCGCGGTGGTCGAGGAAGGCCGTTTCGGTCGACGCCGCGGCCGGCAGAAACGCCGATAGGGACAGTACCAGTGCAGTGAATGTCTTGAGGCGGCTTGACATGTACGCTCCATCGCAAGGTCGGTAGGTTCGGACCAAGTTCTGCCAGTCAAGTTATCGCGCCGTGTCCAGCGCTCGGTAAATTTTTAGGGAGATTCGCCAGAAGATGCTGCTGCACCGGACGAATAGCGCGGTCTGCCTCCAGGCACCAAGGCAGTTTAGTAAACCGCATCGGTCGCGCGAAGATGCCGAGCCAGTCTACGGTTGGCGGCAGTTGACGATTTCCGGAGGTCTTCCCCGTCAATAATTGACGGTTCCCTCCTCACCGCGGCTGCAACGCGCTCGTGCGGAATGTAACCGTTACGTTCTTCAGTAGTACGATATATTCGACATAATGCTGACGAAGAGCGAACCTGGGGAAATACTGTGTGGTTTAAGCGGCTCTTGAAATGGGCCAATCGAGAATGTGACGAGAGGAGTCAAACATGAGCAAGCGGCAGCCCAAACAAAGCGGCTGGCAAACTACGCGGGACCTGAAGTGTTGAGGAATCCAGGTTGGAACAAGCAAAGGAGTGGCTGGAGTCGGTGGGCTCTGGTTGTTCTGACTGTTCCGCCGGCGATTCTGCTAGCCGTGGCAGCCGCATGGGCCTCGCTTGCATTGTGGTATCGTCTTCCCGTTTCCGAATTCACAAGAGGTTTTATCGCCGGACTCTTTGCACTTGTCGGGCTTTTGACGGTCGCCGCGCTGTTTGGCCGCTGGCGTCTCAAAGCTCTCCTGGTATTTGCAGTTGCGTTCGCAGTTGTCTTGATTTGGTGGAGGACGATCAAACCCGTCGAAGACGGTTCGTGGGCACCTGATGTTGCACGACAGGTTACAGGCGAATTTCACGGCGACCTGCTGACACTAACCAATGTTCGCAACTTCGAATGGCACAGCAGCACGGAATTCGTCGAACGGTGGACCACGCGGACCTACGATATGAGGAAGCTCCGAACAGTCGACCTGTTCATGTCCTATTGGGCGGGGCCAGAGATTGCCCATGTAATATTCAGCTTTGGATTTGAAGGCGGCGAGCAGCTCCCGTGGTCGGTCGAAGTCCGTCGGCGGGTTGGCGGCGCGTTCTCGCCGCTCGCAGATTTGTTCAAGAGCAATCCTTTGGTGATCATCGCAGCCGACGAACGGGACGTGGTGGGCGTCCGGTCAAATTTCCGCAGCGAGGATGTTCAAATCTATCGCCTGAAGGCGTCACCTGACCAGGCGCGTGCGCTTCTGCGCGAGTATGTTACAGACGCCAACGCTCTTGCCACAACGCCGCTCTTCTACAACTCGCTTACGACCAACTGCACGACGACGGTTGTCAAGATGATGCGCGTTGTAGGAGACTCGATCCCGTTCGACTGGCGTCTCATCGTCAACGGGTATCTTCCCGACTACGCTTATGATCGGGGGGCGGTCGATACGTCAGTGTCGCTCGCAGAACTCAGAAATGCCAGTCATATCGGCCAACGTGCTCGGGACGACGGGTTGTCGCCAAATTTCTCAAAGGCAATAAGACTCGGCGTGCCTTCGCCAGTGCCGCAGGGCTCGCCTTGAAGACGGCGAACGGTCATCAGGGAGCTCATCAGCAATCCGCAACAGCCTGTTTCATTCTTCGCTACGTGCGCATGTCAGTCTTCTGATGGAGTTTCTTCCCCGAGCCAACTGGGCGTGAGCCTTGCCCCGCCTTCCCCGGCGGGGTTTTCTTTTGGACGATTTTGCGCGGCGCGCCAGCCTGGAACATATGGTGTTCCCTACGCCCCAACAAACTCCATGACCTCAAAAGCAAAAGCGCCCGCAGGAGATGCAGGCGCTTGGCAATTCTTCAGTCTTTAAGATCGCCTTAGCGGGCGAAGGCCGTACGTGCGACGCGGTCGATGTCGGCGCGTTCGATGCCGAGGTCGCGAAGTTCGCGGTTCGACATGCGGCCCAGCTCGGTGACCGTCTGACGGTACTTGCGCCAGTTGTTGATGGAGCGTGCGATGTTCATTTGATCCCCCTTTCAATGGGCTTTCGAAGCCTGGCTGCCAGTCCGTGGCGCCTCGTTTCGCTTCGATGAACACCTTATAGCTCAGGCTTTCCCTAAGTTGCAGCGCTCAAAACTCAGCGCTCCCATGTGGGAAATGCATAGGCGGTCGCCAGCCGACGGTTCAGCTGCGATGGCCATGAACCATCATGAGAGCTGTGCGTTACATGTCAGATCGTGAGGTAAAGAACATGGCGCGAACTTTTAGAAGCCAAAGCCACCGGGCGAACCTACTCCATCTTGCACTCGCGGTGCTCGCAATGCTGTTCATCGCAGCGATAGTGGCACTGCTTTAGGCTCGTGCAGGACGCCATTTGCCGCCACGGATCGGCGCCACACATTGGCCCGGCATGTGTCGCTGAGGCCGATTACGACAATACCAGTTTAAAACCTATCAAAAATTTTGCATAAGGGGTCATCCGGAAAGGTGATCCCCATGAACGATCAGACAACGCTCGAGTTTCTTGCCAGCCAAATGTCGGGCGACAGCGGCGAGCCGCTCTATCGCCGCCTTGAAGAGGCGATCAAACAGGCCATCAGCGCCTCGACACTCCGCCGCGGTTCGGTCATCCCCAGCGAGCGGGACTTGAGCGAGGGCCTTTCGATTTCGCGCGTGACGGTGCGCAAGGCGATCGAAGGGCTCGTCGCTGATGGCCTGCTTGACCGCCGCCAGGGGGCAAAGACCGTTGTTTCATCACGTGTCGAGAAATCCCTGGCCACGATGACGAGCTTCTCCGAAGATATGCGCTCGCGCGGGCTGGAACCCGGTTGCACCTGGATCTCACGTGAAATCAGCCGCCCGTCACCCGCTGAAATGATGGCGCTTGGCATTCCGGCGGGAGAAAAAATCGTACGCCTTAGACGATTGAGGACGGCCAACGACACGCCGATCGCGATCGAAACGGCATCGCTTCCCGCCCGCTTTGTGCCGGATCCGGACGCCATCGGCGCGTCCTTGTACGAATATCTCGCAGCCCACGGCGCTTTGCCTGTCCGGGCACTGCAGCGCATGCAGGCAAAGCCTGCAAGCGATGAAGAGCGACGCCTGCTCGCAACGCCCGAAGACACGAGCCTGCTCGTCATGGAGCGGCGCTGTTTCCTGGCCGATGGGCAAATTGTCGAATTCACCCAGACCAAGTACCGGGGTGACGTCTACGACTTCGTTATCGAGCTGATGAGGTAATACCAGTATAATTCCTGTTGCAATCTGGTCTTACACTGTTACCGTGAGGCCTCCATTGGGAGAGCCTGCGTGACCTTCGACATCCATAGCCTCAAGCACGGTCTGATCGTTTCTTGCCAACCGGTGAAAGGCGGCGTCATGGACAATGCCGCCATGGTTGTCGGTTTCGCCTTGGCCGCGCTCGACGGCGGCGCAACCGCCCTTCGCATCGAATCTGCAGACTATGTTCGCGCCGTGCGCCAGGCGACCGATCGGCCAATTATCGGCCTCGTCAAACGCGACCTGGAGACATCGCCGATCCGCATCACCCCCTTTGTCGAGGACGTCGATGCTCTGGCGGCAGCCGGCGCCGATATCATCGCCTATGATGCCACTGCTCGCGAACGGCCGGTTGCGACCAGGACGCTGATCGAGCGCATTCACGCCGGCGGCAAGATCGCCATGGCGGATTGCTCTGTTTTCGCCGACGCCGAGCGCGCGCTTGCCGAAGGTGCCGAGATCGTCGGCTCAACCCTTGCTGGCTACACCGGACCGGTCGAGCCGACGGAGCCGGACTTCGCGCTCATCGCCGCCATGCGCGGCCTCACCCCTCACGTGGTTGCCGAAGGCTGTGTGCGCACGCCCGAACAGGCCGCTCAGGCGCTGCAGGCGGGGGCCTTCACTGTCGTCGTCGGTTCCGCGATCACGCGTCCCGAACATGTGACGGCGTGGTTCCGGCAGGCGCTCGATCAAACGCTTGCCGGAAGCGAGGCTTGATCATGACTGAGCCCCGGACCGTTCTTTCGATCGATGTCGGCGGCACGAAGATGCTGGCTGCCCTTATCCGGGGAACAGAGATCGTCGACACGCACCGGATGCCGACGCCCCGCCAAGGCGACCCGACCCAGTGGCTCGCCGCACTCTTCGGTGCGATCGCGTCCTGGCGCGGTGCGTACGGCTCGGTCGGCGCCGCGGTCACTGGCATTGTCGATAACGGCCAATGGTCAGCGCTCAACCGCAACACACTCGCCATACCTGATCGGTTTCCGCTGACAGCGACGATCGAAAGACTGGCTGACGTGCCGGTACTGGCTGCAAACGACGCCCATGCGGCCGCCTGGGGTGAATACGCCTTTGGCGCAGGCAACCGCGAAGACATGGTCTTCCTGACGATCTCCACCGGCATCGGCGGCGGCATCGTCCTGAACGGGCGTCTGCTCGAGGGCCTCGCCGGACACTTCGGCCAATCGCGTAGTGCCGAATGGGCTGATGATGTGCTCGAAGATCGCGTGTCCGGCCACTGGATCGCCAGGGAGGCATCCCCCCACCAATCCGGCGCCACCGCGCGCGACGTCTTTGCCGCGGCCCGAAATGCCGATGACTGGGCCAGGCGCATCATCGAAACATCCGCGGGGCGAACCGCGCTGCTCTGCCGCAACATCCAGCTCACGTTGGACCCGAAACGCATCGTCATCGGCGGCAGCATCGGCCTGGCCGAAGGCTATCTCGCCGCCGTCGAACGCGCACTGGAACCGGTGCCGCCACGCCTTCGACCATCGCTACACGCCGCCGCCCTTGGGGAGAATGCAGGGGTGATCGGCGTTGCTAATCTTGCAGAGTGTCAACAAAACTTGAGGGAGAACCAAAAATGACATTTGCGACAACGAAAAGACGTGCGCTGCTCGCCGCAGCGGGTATTGCGAGCCTGCTGGCGGCCACGCCGGCCCTTGCGGAAGTAACGGTGCTCGGCTGGCCGGGCGGCCCGGAAGAAACGGCACTGCGGGCTGCCGCCGACGCCTACAACGCCAAGTCAGACGTTGCCGAGAACGACAAGGTCGAACTTCTGTTCTTCAACCGAGACGGCTTCTGGGACAAGCTGCAGGCCGATCTCGCCGCTGGCTCGAAGGCCTTCGACCTCAACCTGCTCGCTACCTATTCGATCGGCCGTTACGCGCCGTTCATGGAGCCGGTCGAACTTTCGGGCGAAGCCAAGGCGGTCTATGGCGATTCCGTACTGTCGACCATGCAGTACCAGGGCAAGCAATATGGCGTGCCAACCGATCTCTCGCTTCACTTCATGTATTTCCGCAAGGACCTGATCGAGGCCCTGCTGAAAGATGACGCCGGCAAGGCGAAATATGCCGAGATCTCGGAGAAGTATCTCGGCAAGAAGCTGGAGCCCAAGATCCCGGACGAGTGGATCTGGGACGATTACGCCGCCACCGCGCTCTACTTCACTCAGGCGGTCAACCCGGACAGCCCGACCCGCTACGGCACGGTGCTGCAGCTCAAGAACCTTCTCTTCAACATCATGGTCTGGCAGTCGGTACCACGCGCCTATGGTGCGAACTGGATGGACGACAGCGGCAAGATCACCGTGAACTCCGATGCCTATCGAAAGGGCCTCGAGATCTACAAGCTGCTCTACGACAATGGCGCATCACCGAAGGACTCACTGTCTTACGAATTTGCCGAGGCGAATGCCGCCTTTGCGTCTGGCCAAGTGGCCGCAATGCTGCAATGGAATGCGGCAGCCGGCGACCTGACGAGCAAGGAGAAATCCCCTGCTGTGGCAGACGTGACCGAAACGGTCGCACCACCTGCAGGTCCTCAAGGGCGCTTCACCCATATCCACGGCCTCGGTTTCGGCCTCAACAAGAATGCCGAAAACAAGGAGGGTGCGGCCAAGTTCGCGAAGTGGCTGTCTTCCAAGGAAGCCGCGCTGATCTACGCCAAAAACAACGGCGCACCAGCCCTGACGCCGGAAGTGGTCGTTGAGGTCGCCGATTCCCGGCCTGATCTCGTCAAGCTCGGCGAATTCGCCGGCAAGTACGGTTACGTCATGAACGGTGCTACGTCAGCCAAGGCGCTGTCGGTCTACGAACTGCAGGCCAAGGAGTTCACCGGCTACTGGTCCGGCCAGCAATCGATCGAGGATGCGCTCGCTAACACCGAAAAGGGCATGGCAGACCTGCTGAAGTAAGTGAAAGGGTTGCGGCGTCCTCCAGGAGGCCGCAGCCCTCAACGACAAGCGGGTACCGGGGAATCTTTCTCCACCCCACTTGCCAGTGCTCCACACGGGATCCAGGTGCGCCGCGTCCGCGGTGCCAAAGAGCCATCCAGCTCAAGGATTTGGGCTGGCTAGATCTCCTGTAACAGGCACTGGGAAGTGGACCGAGGAAACGCCTTGCGTCCCCTTGCCCGACCGACAACAGACACAGATCGGTGCCATGACGATAGCCAGACCGCAATCCAATGCCCCTGAGTTCCGGCTGCTCGCCACGCCGCTCGTCCTCTTCCTGCTCGTTTTCCTGGGCTTCCCGGCCCTCGTCAATCTGATCTATTCGGTCTCCGAGGTCTCCTTCGAGACGCTGCGCCAGCCGACGTTTACCGGGCTCAAGAACTTTCTCTCGGTCTGGAGCGATGCGGCTTTCTGGCAGGCGAGCTGGTTCTCGCTGCGCTTCGGCCTCTTGACCGCTATTCTCGAATGCCTGCTCGGGCTGTCGCTGGCGATCTTCCTGTCGCCGCTCATCGAAAAACGGAGCTGGCTGATGGCGATCCTGATGCTGCCGCTCATGGTCGCGCCGGCACTGGTCGGCCTGATGTACCGCCTTGTCTTGCACGAATTCGTCGGGCCGGTACCTTATTATCTCTGGACCTATTTCGGCGCCAGCATCTCGTTCCTTGGGCCCGGCTCCGCCTTCTGGACCCTGGTCGTCGTTGAGACGTTGCAGTGGACACCATTCACGCTGCTGCTTTTCTACATGGCCTATCAGGCGATCCCTTCCGAGATTGCCGAAGCATCCGCAATGGACGGGGCGCGAAGCCTGCAGCGCCTGTGGTTCATCGAACTGCCGATGATGGGCCCTACGATCGCGGCCGCGTTGCTTATCCGCTTCATCGACGGCTTCCGGGTCTTTGACAACGTCTATGTGTTGACCGGGAGCGGTCCCGGCGGATCGACGGCATCGCTGTCGATCTACATCTATGAGGCCTTCTTCAAGCAGGGCGCCATCGGCAAGGCGGTTGCCGCCTCAGTCGTCCTGTTCGTCGCCTCCTTCGCCGTGCTTTATGGCCTCAATGCTCTCGCCAGCCGGCGGAAAGGAGCCAAGCGATGATGTCAGCACTCCGTTGGTTCGTTTTCGCTGTTGCCGCCATCGGCTTGAACTTTCCGGTGCTGGTGACGCTTTCCACCTCGTTCAAGAGTGCGCGCGAGCTTTCCGGCAACCCCGGTCTCTGGGTCCAGGCCCCGACATTTGAGAACTACCGCGCCGTGTTCGAGGTCTCCGATCGGCTGAACATCTTCCTCTATCTGTTCAACAGCCTTGCTGTGGCGCTGATGGGAACGGTACTTGCCGTGGCGCTGGCGCTCCCCGCAGCCTACGCGATTGCCCGCGGCAAGATTGGCGAACGCACACTCCTGCCCCTTATTGTCAACCTGCGCGCCGTGCCGCTGATCATCTTCGCGATCCCGCTCTACATGATGTTCCAGTGGCTTGCGCTGCTTGATACGCGCCTGGGGCTGGGGCTGATCCTGACGATCGTCAACCTGCCGCTTGCGCTCGTCATCCTCGTCAACGCCATCCGTGACCTGCCCGCGGAACTCGACGAGGCTGCCCTCATGGATGGTGCAAACCGCACGCAGATCCTCATCAAGGTCGTGATGCCGCTCTGCCGGCCGGCGATCGTCACCAGCCTGATCTTCGGCTTCATCACCGCGTGGAACGAATTCCTCTTCGGCCTGATGCTGACGACCTCCAAGGCAGTTCCGGTCACGGTCGGCGCATCCTTCTTTTTTGCCGCAAGCGGCGGCGGTGTGCAGTGGGGCGTAGCATCGGCAGTGATGGTCGTCGGCGCTTTGCCGCCAATGCTGCTCGGCCTCGTGATGTACCGCCAGATCAGTGGATCGATGACCGCCGGCGCGGTCAAGGGTTGATATTCCAGGAGACACGCATGGGAACGATTTCGCTCAGGAAAGCCGGAAAGCGCTACGGCGCAGTTGAGATCATCCGGGAGCTCGACCTTGAGATCGCCGACGGTGAATTCGTCGTCATCGTCGGGCCCTCCGGCTGCGGCAAGTCAACGCTGTTGCGCATGATCGCGGGTCTCGAGGCAACGACCGACGGCCAGATTTTGATCAATGGGCGGGATGCGACGTCCGCTTCGCCGGTCGATCGTCAGCTCGCCATGGTCTTCCAGTCCTATGCGCTCTATCCGCACATGACGGTGCGGCAGAACATGGGCTTCGGCCTGAGGCTCGCCAAGGTGCCGTCGGAGACCGCAAGGGCCAAGATCGAGGCAGCGGCGGAAACGCTGAAGCTCACGCCCCTTCTGGACCGCTATCCGAAGGAGCTCTCGGGCGGCCAGCGCCAGCGAGTCGCAATCGGGCGGGCAATTGTGCGCGAGCCGGTCGGCTTTCTCTTTGACGAGCCGCTTTCAAACCTCGATGCGGCGCTGCGCGTCGATATGCGACTTGAGATCGCCAAGCTGCATCGCACGCTTGGCGCCACCATGATCTATGTGACCCATGACCAGGTGGAGGCGATGACGCTGGCCGACCGGATCGTCGTGATGAAGGACGGGCGGATCATGCAGCAGGGTAGCCCGAGAGACCTCTACGAAAAGCCGGCGAACCTTTTCGTCGCGCAGTTCATCGGCAGCCCAAAGATGAACCTCCTGCCATGCCGGCGCGACCAGGGCGGCCGCCTCGACCTGAGCGGCGAAGGCGATCTAGCGCTTCCCATGCCAGGGACGGTCGAACCCGAGAAACTGGGCGCAAGGCCCGAGCACTTGGCGCTGGTTGCTCCGGAAACTGGGCATTGCCGCGGCGTCATCGAGGCGAGCGAGTATCTCGGCGGCAATATGAGCGTCTTCGTTCGCGCCGGCCGGCTCGGCCTGATCAATGTCAGCGCACCGGCCGACACACCTTTTCGCGTTGGCGAAGCCGTCGGGATCCGGATCGACGAGAGCCGGTCCTCGCTGTTCGATGGTACGGGCGCAGCAATTGGTGCCTGACACTGGGGGATCCCTCGAAGGCCTTTGAGCTAGGCAGGCGCTCAAGCGATCGGCAGCGTTCAGATGGCAAAAATCGGTTCATTGGCCGATTTCACATCAAACGCTGCGGACCCTGGCAGACGAAAGAAAAGCCTTCGATTGACCCAACAGCAAGCATGCACATTGGGGAACAGTTGAAATTTGTCGGTCGGACAGCCGACAGTGCGATTTCACATAGATACCCAGCAATCATGAGCGATAATGGTACCGAATGCCGACGAGCAACAGGGTCGTCCTGGCCGGGATGGCCCAGCGAAGTGCTCGTCGCTGTAGCGCTGAATGAAAGCCGATGAAATGTCGCGAAAGTATCTAGCACTCCAGGCCGACGGCGCCGTTGGAAAGATGGAGTTGAACCAAGAGATCGCGGCCGCGCTCGAAAGGTTGCCGGATGATCCTTCGCTCTACTTCGATCTTGGAGAAGCACATCTGCTTATTCCGCTCGAGCAGCTTGTTAACGCGCGAATGCGCGAACGAGGCATCATCAGCGCGAACCGCTATATGCTTGCGTCGGCGCGCGGCAAGCAGGAGAAGCGAAAACCCCTCACTGTACACGCCCTTGGCAACGGGCTGTGGCTCGTGGTGGACGGGAATTCAACGCTGCTCAATGCTCGTCATTCCAATTGGCGGGCTGTACCTTGCACCACGGTTGACAAACCGACGTGGGATCCGAGCTCAGCCTGACGATCACAAGTGCAGACGTAGATCCGGGTCGCGGGGTTGGCGCCTACGGAGCTAGCGCAGGTGCCTGGTGCGCCACCCCATCCTGAATAGCGCGCTCTTCCGCTGGCAGCGCCAGCAGATGAATGAACATTGGACACTCCAATCCTGTCAGCATGCCGGGCAAAGTGGCCGTGTGGCCGAGGCGAGCGGGGTTTGCATGGCACCCCCGCTTCATTCAAAAACGCCCTCGGCGATCACCCCCTACGACTGTGAGAGAGCCCCGTAACCCGGCCGTTTATAGAGCGTGCTTTCGTTCGCCACTATTTCCGGGTCGTAGACACTCGCATCCCACTCCGCCGGATCCACTTCTAAGATGGAAACGGAAAGCGAAGCGTCGCTTGAGCCTAGGATGGTTTTCGCAGCTTCGACCACTTTCGCGGCGAATTCCTGTTTCTGCTCCTCGGTGCGGCCAGGGAACATCTTTACGACTATGTGCGGCATTTCCATTCCATTCGTTGATACCAAGTGCCATGACGGGAAGACGACAGGGCCCAAGGGCAAGCCGCAAATCCTGCCGACCTCGACGAGTCCACAATGTGATTGCGGACGATCAATGCCAACTCATTGCCATTGCTTGCGTCTGCACTGACCCTATCATCCCGATACCAGGTGCTTTCGCGAACATCAAAGCTTGATGACGGTCTTCTTTGCAAGCAACCCCTGCGGAGCAAAGAGCAGAACCCCGATGACGAGCAGGATGGTGAAGGCGTCGCGGTAGCTGAGCAGGCTTTCCGGCAGATAGGCTTGCAAGAACACTTCGATGAAGCCGAGCAGAAAGCCGCCGGCGACAGCGCCGGAGAGGCTGCCGAGCCCACCGATAATTGCGGCGATAAAGGCTTTGAGCACTGGCAGGAAGCCCATCAACGGATCGACACTGCCGCGCTGGGCCACCCAGAGGATGCCGGCGACGCCGGCAAGCAGGCCGGAGATCGCAAAGGCGGTAGCGACCACCGCATTGGCGCGGATACCCATCAGCCGAACGATAGCGAAATCTTCGGATGCAGCACGCATAGCACGACCGAGCACGGTCGTGCGAAGGAAGAGGTTCAGGCCGACCAGCATGATGATCGTGACGAGGATCGAGGTTCCCTGAATGAGGCCCAGATGCAGGCCGCCGATCTCGATCGTGCCAGAAAAGCTCTCGGGCATCGGCACCGGCTTCGGACGGGCGGAAATGAAATTCTGGAAGATCACGCGCAGGATCGCGCTAACGGCAAAGCTCGTTAGAAGCAGCGTCGTGCCACTGGCGCCGCGCACCGGCCGAAAGGCGATGCGCTCCATCAGCATGGCAAGCACGATGGCGATCAAAAGAGCCGCACAGACAGCGAGCGGAAACGGCAGGTCCAGCAACAGGGCAAAGCAGAGGCCGTAGCCGGCAGCCGTCATCAGTTCGCCATGGGCGAAATTGATGAGCCCCATGATCGAAAAGACGACCGCAAGGCCAAGCGCCAGAAGCGCATAAGTGCCGCCGAGGCTGAGCGCATTGACGAGTTGCTGCAGGAACATATCCATGAATTGACCCTCCACGCGCTCGGCTCAGGCGCCGAGATAGGCGCCCTGGATTTCGGTTGAATTGCGCAGTTCGGCGGCCGTGCCCGAAAGCACGACCCGGCCATTGGCCATGACGTAGCCCGCGTCAGCAATCTCGAGCGACAGAGAGACGTTCTGCTCGACCAGGAGGATCGTCAGGCCCTTTTGTCTCAGCCCGGCGATCAGGTCGAAGATCAGATCCACCACCTGCGGCGCCAGGCCGAGCGAGGGCTCGTCGAGCAGCAACAAGTCAGGCGACGACATCATCGAGCGGGCGATCGCGAGCATCTGCTGTTCTCCCCCTGAGAGCGAGCCGGCCTTCTGGGTGAGGCGTTCTTTCAGGATCGGGAATCGCGAGAGCATGTCTTCGCGCACCTCTGATATCGCGCCGCGCGCCTTGTGCATGGCACCGCCGAGCAGCAGGTGTTCGTCGACGGTGAGGCTCGGGAAGATGCGCCGTCCCTCGGGCTTCAAGGTCATTCCGAGCCGGACAATCTGTTCCGGCGCGAGGCCGGAAACATCCCGGCCGTTGAAAGACACACGTCCGGCCTTCTTTCCCGCCAGACCGACAAGCGCGTTCAGCGTCGAGCTCTTGCCAGCGCCGTTGCCGCCGAGCAACGTCACGATCTGCCCTTTGCCGACGGCGAGATCAACACCCTTCAGGGCTTCGACCGCACCATAGGCGACCTTAAGGCCGCTCACTTCCAGAAGCGGCTTCAGAACGGGAATTTCACTCATCATCATCGGGCAAAGTCCTTGCCGTGGATTGCAAAGCGCCGCCGGCGCAGACAGGCACGATCCCCGGGGAAATCCGGGGACCACCACAGGTGATCGATCAGGGGGCTGGAACGTCGGCGGCCGCCGGAACGCCCTGACTGATCAGCTGGCGATTGCCGCTTTCGATCTGCACCAGCGATACCGAGCGCATCGGCATCCCTTGCGTGCCGGCATAGCTGATCGGGCCGGTCACACCCTGGACGTTTTCGAGCGAGGCGATCGCGTTGCGTATGGCAACCGGATCGATACTGTTTGCCTCCGTCACCGCCGCGTCGATCACCTTGCCAAGGTCGTAGCCGTTGGCGATGTAGACCGTATCCGGCACCTGACCGTATTTTTCCTTGTACTTCACATTGAAGTCAGCAAGCGGGCTGCCTTCGCTGGCAAAGCCTGCGGTTGTAAAGACAACCCCGTCGACGGTGGCACCAAGGCCGAAGGTCGTGGGCGAATCGATGCCGTCGCTGCCGAGGATCGGCGTGGCCACCCCTGCACCGCGCAGCTGACGGATGAAGGCTGGGAAATCCGGCTCGTAGGCCGCCGTCATGATGACGTCGGGCGCCGGGTTCATCGCCTTGATCTTGGTGACCTCGGCGCCGAAGTCCTGCTGGCCCATGCTGTAGGTGCCCTCACCGAGCAGTTCGCCGCCCTTGGCTTTGAACGCAACGGCGAAATACTCCGGCAGCTTCAGAGTATAGGCGCTATCCGGCGACTTCAGGATGTAGGCCTTCTTGTAACCCTTCTCGAACGCGTAGGTCGCAAGAACAGAGGCCTGGACGTTGTCGGCCGGATAATTGCCAAACATGTAGTCGCCCACCGCAAGCGGCATGGTCGGCGTCGTGGCGCAGAAGGAGAAGGCGGGGATCTGGGCTGCCTGCGTCACCTGGCCGGCAGCAATCGACGGATCGGCATCGCAAGGCGTGATCACGATCTTGACGCCTTCGTCAACCAGCTCCTGCGCCACCAGCGCCGTCTGCGCCGCATCCGAGCGCGTATCCTTGGCGACGAGCTTGATCGGGAATTTGCCGGCAGCACCACCGGCCGCATTGATCTCCTCGACCGCCATTTCCAGACCCTTCAGCGACGGCTGGTCATAGGGTGCAAGACCGCCGGTCTGTGCGGTCGCAAGACCGATAACCAGATCGTCTGCAAATGCGGGTAGCGGCGACAACGCGATACCGCCAAGCATGGTTGTGAGGCACAGGGCCGTGACGTTCTTCTTCATCCGAAAAGCTCCCTCTTTTGTTTTATGCTGGTTTATGCAGGCCCGGCGCGCCGGACGGCAGAACGGGGGTCCCGACGGGCGCGTTGCGCGCCTGCGCCGTTGAGCGGCGGCGGCCGATGTAGGCCTCGATGACATCAGGGTTAGCCTGGATTTCCGCCGGTGTGCCGATGGCGATCTGCTGGCCCTTGTTGAGCACGACGACAACATCGCAGAGCCGCATGATCAGCTTCAGGTCATGCTCGACGACGAGCAGGCCGAGGCGGTATTTCGTGCGGATGCGGTCGAGCACATGCATCAATTCCTCGGTCTCGGCCGGGTTCATGCCGGCCGCCGGCTCGTCGAGCAGCAGGTAACGCGGTTTCAGCGCCAGCGCGCGGGCGATTTCTAGCCGCCTCTGCGCACCGTAGGAAAGCGTGCCGGCCAGCCGGTCGGCAAATTCCGCGAGGCCCACTTCCGAAAGCACCGTCAAGGCACGGGCAGCGGGATCCTCACCGCCCGCCTTCAAGGCGCTCGCCGCGACCGTGACGTTCTCGATGACCGTTAGGTTCTTGAAGAGACGGATGTTCTGGAAGGTGCGGGCAAGGCCCGCGCCGGGAACCGCGTGAACGGCAAGCGACGCCACATCCTGGCCATCGATCAGTACGCGGCCCGTCGACGGCGGCACGACGCCGGACACACTGTTGATCAGCGTGGACTTGCCCGCACCGTTCGGGCCGATAAGGCCAGTGACGATACCGGGCTTGATCTCGAAATTGGCGTTCTCGAGCGCCACGAGGCCGGCAAATTTCTTGCCGAGATTTTCGACCCGGAGAGAGCCGTGACCGGCTGAAGCGGCCTCGGACGCTGGCACGCTTTTCACCGACACAACGTCCTTCTCTGTGGAGCGCTTGAACCAGCCGAAGCGCTCGTCAAGTTCGCGCACACCGAAGAGGCCATCCTGCAGGCGGTACATCACGACGAGGATTGCCACGCCGATCCCGATGTCGGTGAGGCCGAAGACGGTCGGCAGCTTGAGGAAGCCGAGATCGACGCCACCCTCGAGCTTGCGCAGGAGTTCGACAATCAGCATGATTACGGCAGCGCCGCCGACGGCACCCGAGACGGTGGTGATACCGCCGAGGATCAGCATCGCCAAAAGCATGAAGGTGAGGTTGAAGTAGAAGTCTTTCGGCGAAAACGCGCCGAGGAAATGGGCCAGCAAGGCGCCAGCAGCGCCTGCAAGCACCGCACCGAGAACCCAGGCGAAGAAGCGCTGCAGTTTGACATTGACGCCGACGGCGCTCGAGGCGATCTCGTCTTCGCGCGACGCCCGAAGCTTCAAGCCAGCACTCGAATCCCGATAGAGACGCGCAACCACCACGGCAGCGATAGCAAAGGGCACCGCCACCCAGAGATTGACCGCGCGGGGAATACCAAAAAAGGTCTGGCTGCCGCGGGTGAAATCGGTCGAGGCGACGAGCACAACATGCACGATGACGAGGAAACCAAGGGTCGCGATCGAAGCCGATGAGCCGCCAAGGCGCGCCACGGGAATGCCGATCAGCACCGCGACGAGCGCAACCACGACAAGCGCAATCGCAAGTGCCGGAAGGAAGGGCATGCCCATCCCGGCCAGCCATTCCGGCAGATGTGGCAACGCTGTCTTTTGGATGATCGGATTTAGCGTCAACAGACCCGACGCATAGGCACCGATCGCCATGAAGCCGACATGGCCGAAGGAAACGATACCGGAATTGCCGGCATAGATGCCGATGCCGAGCACGGCGATGACGTTGATCATGTAAAGCGTCACCAGGCGCTCGCCGCTGCCCGGAAAGAACAACGAGGCGATGGCGGCAGCGGCCAAAAGCGGCAGCGACGCTACAAGGATACCAACGACGGTTTCTCGCCTGACGCGCACCATCCGCATTCCCCCAGATTTTGGCCCGGCCGCGTATTTTTTGGCTCGGGCCCGTTCCCGACATGAACGTTATCGCAGATCGGCCAAATGTCAATCTTGTTTCAAAAAACATTATCTGCTAGCAATTATGTAACAAAAATTAGAAATCGGAATTCACGCCATCGTTTTTGGGAGGCAGAAATCGTGGCAATCCGGGACCGACTGACAGACGGCGCAATTACCTTCACGCGCTCGGAACTGAAGATCGTCAGGCAGCTTCTGTCGAATTATCCGGCAGCAGGGCTGAACACGGTCGCGCATCTCGCGGCCGCTGCGGGCGTCAGCAATCCGACCGTCGTGCGCTTTGCCAACACACTGGGCTTTGAGGGTTATCCGGAGTTCCAGAAGGCGCTGCTCAGTGAAGTCCAAGAGCGCATGAGCTCGCCGCTCTCCATGCTCGACGCGCGCCGCCCGTCGCTGGAACAAGAGAACTTCTACCAGTACTTCCTTCGCGCCAGCATCCATGCGCTGGTGTCTTCGATGCAAATGCTGCCTTCGGAAGACTTCGAGGCAGCCGTGGATGCGGCGGCCGACATGAGCGCTCGCATCCATTGCCTCGGCGGCCGCTTCAGCGGCTTTCTCGCGGGCCTCCTCTGGTCGCACATGAAGCAGCTCAGGGGCGACACGCGCTGGATCAACGGCAGTCAGGCCGACCAGGTCGATCAGCTTGTCGACCTCGGCAAGCGCGACGTGCTTTTCGTCTATGACTATCGCCGCTACCAGAACGACACGATCCGCTTTGCTCGTCAGGCGGCCGAGCAAGGATCGCGCATCGTGCTCTTTACTGACCGCTGGCTCTCGCCGATCGCCGATTTCGCGACAGTGACGCTGACGGCACCCGTCGACACGGTCTCGCCCTACGACACGATGGTGCCGGCGATTGCCCAGACGGAGGCGGTGATTGCGGCACTTACCGCCCGCCTTGCCACGCAGTCACGTGGTCGCATCGAGCGCATGGAGGACCTGCGCCGCGGATACGCCATCACGGAGGACGCCTTCAATCCAGCCGTTGAAGACGACCGCTGACCCTTTCCGCCGTCCCGGCGAACCAAAATAAACCGAGGAGAATTCGAATGAGTGCAGTCACTGTCAAGGTTGGCGACGATCGCTTGAGGCGCGACAGCGCCTATGAGGCTGGCCGCACCTCGCTGCTGTTCGTCGACATGCAGCGCATCTGGTGCGAGCCGAACCTCGACCCGACCCACCCGCAGGACGCCGAGAGCTATTATCACAGGCGCCTGCGCCAGACCGTCATCCCAAACCAGGTACGCATTCTGGAGGCGGCGCGAAAGGCCGGTTGCGATGTGCTGCACACGATCATCGAAAGCCTGACGCTCGACGGCCGCGACCGCTCGCTCGACCACAAGCTCTCCGACATGCACGTGCCGAAAGGTTCTCCGGAGGGGCAGGTCATTCCGGAACTTTCGCCCATCGACAACGAGATCGTGCTGCCGAAGACGTCGTCGGGCGTCTTCAACTCGACCAACATCGACTACGTCCTGCGCAACCTCAACACCCGCTACCTGATCATCGCCGGCGTCATCACCGACCAGTGCGTCGACATGGCGGTGCGCGACGCCGCCGACCGCGGTTACCTTGTCACCGTCGTCAACGACGCCTGCGCCACCTATAGCGAGCAGCGCCATGACGCGGCCCTTCGTGCCTACTCCGGCTATTGCTGGACGACCGACACTGAGACGGTGGTCAGCCGCCTCGGCACTTTGCGCCAAGCCTGAGTCGCCGCCTAAAAAATGAACGAATAGAGGGGAACCCCATGACGGAAACCAACAACGGCAAGGCGGCCGCCGCACTGACGGAACTTGCCACCTTCGTCACGACCGACATCGCCGGCATCACGCGCGGCCGCAGTTTTGCGGCTTCCGAGATCGACAGCTACCTGCGCAAGGGTGTCGGCTGGGTGCCGGCCAACCTGGCGCTCACGCCCTTCGACCTGATTGCCGAGAACAATCCCTGGGGCTCGGCCGGCGACCTCCGGCTGATGGCCGACCCCGACAGCAAGGCGCGCGTCACCTGCCTGCCAGACGAGACGCCGCTGCATTTCTATCACGCCGACATCACCGACCTCCAAGGCAATGCCTGGGACTGCTGCGTACGCAGCTTCCTGAAACAGACGCTGAAGGAATACGAACAAGTCGGCCTCAAAGTCATTTCAGCCGTCGAGCAGGAGTTCCAGTTGCTCGGCGTCGACTGGCCGGATGCGCCGTCCTTCGGCCTGCGCGCCCAGCGCCGTGCCGAACCCTTCGGGTCTCTGCTGATGACCGCTTTGCAGGAAGCCGGCGCCGAGCCGGAAATGTTCCTGCCGGAATACGGAAAGGACCAGTTCGAAATCACCTGCCGTCCCGCCGACGCGCTGACCGCCGCCGATCGCGGCGCTACCATCCGTGCAATCACCAAGGAAGTCGCCGCCCTCTTCGGCTGGAACGCGAGTTTTGCCCCGAAGACGGTCTCGAATGGCGTCGGCAACGGCGTGCACCTGCATGTGAGCTTCACCGATCTCGACGGCAATCCGGTGACCTTTGACGCCTCGCGCCCCGGCAGGCTCTCCAAGATCGCCGGCGCCTTTGCCGCCGGCGTCATCAAGCATCTGCCGGCGCTGATCGCCTTTACCGCTCCGTCGGTGCTTTCCTACATGCGGCTCGTGCCGCACAATTGGAGCGCCGCTTACACCTGCCTTGGCGAAAAGAACCGCGAAGCGACGCTCAGGATCTGCCCGACACTGGACCTTCCCGGCAGCAATCCGGCCAGGCAGTTCAACATGGAATACCGCGCCGCCGACGCATGCGCCAGCCCGCATCTGTCGCTGGCCGTCTTGTTGAAGGCCGGCCTCGAAGGCATCAAGGCCGGGCTCGAACAGCCGCCCTTGATCAATTCCGACCCCTCCGATTTCTCGGCGGCAGAGCAGGAGAAGCTCGGTATTCGTCGTCTGCCCGCGAGCCTGCCGGAAGCTCTGGATACGCTCGCCGCCGATCCGGTCGTCACGGGCTGGTTCTCTCGAGATTTCCTTGACTGCTACATGGCGATGAAGCGCAAGGAGATCGAGATCGTCGATGGGCTCTCGCCGGACGAACTTTGTGCCCGCTATGCGGCGGTCTACTGATTGACGGATGGGCAACCCATGACCTCGACAACGGCCATCAAGAGCCTAGAACCCGGCGCGCGACACGACCCGAGCGCGCCGCTGCTTTCGATCGACGAACTGCCGCCCTATGCGGTCTTCAACCCGGACGGCACCTCCCCGATCCTGCTCTTATGCGAGCACGCCTCCAACCGGATGCCACGCGCGCTCGGCGATATGGGGCTTCCGCTGCACGAGCGCCAGCGCCACATCGCCTGGGATATCGGCGCCATGGCGCTGGCTCAGCACCTAAGCCTCAGCCTCGATGCACCACTGTTCTTCACCAACTATTCAAGGCTGGTGATTGACTGCAACCGGCCGCTTCCCGCCCCCTCGATGATCCCCGAGATCAGCGAGACGACGGAGATCCCCGCCAACCGAAACCTGAGCGACGAAGAGCGGCAGCAGCGGATCGATACGCTGTTCACGCCCTTCGCTGAAGCGGTCAGCCGCCGTCTCGACCGGCTCGAAGGCGAAGGCAAGCGGCCATTTGTCGTCGGCATCCACAGCTTCACGCCGGTCTACTTCGGTAAGCCGCGCCCCTGGCAGGCCGGCATCCTCTATCGCGACGCCGTCGATTTTGCCGGTTCGCTGATCCGAGAACTGGCCAGCGAAAGCCAGCTGACGATCGGCGACAACGAGCCCTACAACATCCATCCCGACGAGGATTACACCGTGCCGGTTCATGCCGACGCGCGTGGGCTTCCGGGCGTTCTGATCGAGGTGCGCCACGATCTGATCGATACGGATGCGGGCGTCACTGCCTGGGGCGAGCGTCTCACCCGGTGTCTTAAAGCTAGCGTAGGGGAAGCCCCGTGACCGCACTCTACGAGAGAGACCAAGCGGCAATCGCCAACCTGCAGAAGCTGCGCTTCTTCCCGCTTGCAGTGACCGGTGGCCGCGGCGCGAGGCTGACGGAGGAAAACGGCCGCGAACTGATCGACCTCTCCGGGGCATGGGGGGCGGCGAGCCTTGGCTATGGCCACCCGGCGCTGGTTGAGGCAATCTCCGGTGCTGCGGCAAATCCCGCCGGCGCCAGTGTTCTTTCTGCCGCCAATGGACCGGCGGCGGCCCTTGCCGAAAAACTCCTCACGGCCTTTCCCGGATCGGGCGACAACAAGGTCTGGTTCGGTCATTCCGGATCCGATGCCAACGAGGCGGTCTTCCGCGCTGTCACCAAGGCGACGGGACGGTCGGGCGTCATCGCCTTCGTCGGCGCCTACCACGGCTGTACCGTGGGCTCGATGGCTTTTTCCGGCCACAGCGTCCAGGCGGGCGCGACCAAGGCGGACGGACTGCTCCTGCTACCGTACCCCGATCCCTACCGGCCCTACCACGACGACCCGACAGGTGGTGCGATACTCGCAGAATTACGGGAGCGACTTGAGGCGGCGCCGGAGCGTTTCGCGGTCGCCTTCATCGAGCCGATCCAGTCAGACGGCGGCCTGATCGTTCCGCCAACCGGTTTTTTTAAAGCCTTTTCCGCGATCTGCCGGGAATACGGTGTGCTCGTCGTCTGCGACGAAGTGAAGGTCGGGCTTGGCCGCAGCGGCCGCCTGCATTGCTTCGAACATGAGGATTTCGTCCCCGACATCCTGACCATCGGCAAGGGTCTTGGCGGCGGGCTGCCGCTTTCTGCCGCGATCGGCCCGGCACGCATCCTCGATTGTGCCAGCGCCTTTGCCATGCAGACGCTCCACGGCAATCCGATCTCTACTGCCGCCGGCCTTGCCGTTCTTGAAACCATTGAGCGCGACGAGCTTGCGCAGGAAGCGGAGCGCAAAGGCAAACTGCTGCGCGACGGCCTGGCAAGGCTTGCCGAACGATATCAACTGATCGGCGATATCCGCGGTCGAGGTCTTGCCTGCGGCGTCGACCTCGTTCTCGATCGGCAGACACGGGCTCCAGCGCGAGCGGAAGCAGCAAAACTTATCTATCGGGCCTATGAACTCGGCCTCGTCGTCTACTGTGTCGGGATGAACGCAAATGTTCTGGAGATGACTCCGCCGCTGACCGTCCCGGACACCGACATCGTTCAGGCATTAAACGTTCTGGATCGAGCTTTCGCCGAAGTCTCCGACGCTCCGGATACAGTTGTTTCGCAGTTCGCGGGCTGGTAAAGGCAGTCTCAAGACCTAAGCTCGCGCCCGCCACGGTTGGGATTTTTAGGTCCCACCTGTCGTGACGCGCGCACTGATGATGGCGGCGTATTTCCTTTGGCTGGAACCAGCGTCTTTGCCGTACGTTGAGAACCCGCCACAGTGCTCTAAGTCATTAAGGGTTTGAGCGTCTTAAAAAATGCCCCGCAATCCTCACGTCTCTACACGAAGTGGCACTGGGTCGGACGACCATCAAAAGGCGGAAGTGCTCGCCCAGAGAGCCCCCGCGGCAACAAAAGAGGCGGATCACAGCGCAGACGCTGACCCGTTCATCCGAGCTGGAACGAGCGAACATCTGCCTCTGCCGTTTGAGCAGACCCGACAGGCAGCGCACGCTCTGCTTCGTGCGCTTCACGACGATTTGCGGGCTATCTCAACAGCGGTCAAGGTCAAGGTCCGGGCGGCTGCTTCGTCCGTAAAGACCAAGGTCCAGGCTGCGGATAAGCAAACTCTTTCATTTCTGCTGAAAAATCTCGGCGGGGCACTTGCGAACGCTCCCAAAAAGGCAGGACGAGCGCTTCGCCGGTCTAGCCAGCCTGTCTTGCAAAGGAAAGCCAGGTGGAAATCGGCGGTGCGGCTGACCGCCGTTTTCTGTATTCTGGTTGGTGTAACGGGCTTGGTGTGGGCGCTAAAAGATGTCCCTTGGGCCGAGATCAGGGACGGTACACTAAAGCCTATCGTGGTGTTGGAAACCGCGGACGGTCAGCCGCTGGTCAGACAAGGACCTTATCAAGGACCTTACGCACAGTTCGACCAATTCACGCCACAACTGATCGATGCGGTACTGTCTGTTGAAGACCGGCGGTTCATGGACCACTTCGGCATCGATATCAGAGGCATCGGACGAGCGCTTCTTCGAAACCTCAAGGCAGGGTCGGTTGTGGAGGGTGGTAGCACGATCACCCAGCAGCTCATCAAGTTGCAGTATCTCGACAGCGATCGTACGGTAAAACGAAAGATACAGGAGTTTGTGATTGCCCTGTGGCTGGAGTGGAAACTCGGAAAGCAGGAAATCCTGACGCGTTACCTCAACAGCGCCTATCTTGGCGCTGGCGCAACGGGTATGCCGGCCGCCGCACGCATTTATTTCAACAAGGATATCGGAGCGCTAAACCTTTCGGAATCGGCGCTTCTGGCGGGATTGTTGCGGGCTCCTAGCCTATGGAACCCGATCGACAATCTTGAAGGTTCCCGAAAGCGCACATCGGTCGTCCTCGACGCGATGGTTGCGAACGGCAAGGTTGACGCGTCAAAGGCTGCGCAGATCAAGGCGAGCTTTGCTACCCTCCACCCGACAACGCCAACGCCCCGATCCGGCAGTTGGTTTGCGGACTGGGTCTCACCGCAGGCGAGCGAAATCGCCGGGACTTCGCCGGGCTCGACCACAGTTCGAACGACGCTTGTTCCCCGGCTTCAGGGGATTGCCGAAAGGGTCATCAAGAGGGCCTTGGATACTGAGGGAAGAACTGTTGGTGCATCTCAGGCCGCATTGGTGGCAATGACCCCGGATGGAGCGGTTGTGGCCATGGTCGGCGGCCGCGATTACAAAGAGAGCCAGTTCAACCGTGCCGTCACGGCAAAACGGCAGCCGGGCTCCACCTTCAAGTTGTTCGTTTACTATGCCGCTCTGAAGGCCGGACTTTCCTTATCCGACCGGGTACTGGACGCACCGATCGAAATCAACGGCTGGTCACCAGAGAATTCCGGCGGCCGCTATCGCGGCTGGGTCACGATCGCTGAGGCCTTCGCCCGGTCTCTCAACGCGCCAACAGTGGCGCTCGCCCAACATGTCGGCCTTGACAAGGTGATCAGTGCCGCGCGTGAACTCGGGATCGACGCGCCACTTGTCGATACGCCTTCGCTGGCGTTAGGCACGTCCGAGGTCAGCTTGCTTGACCTGACAAGTGCCTATGCGTCCGTGCAATTCGGCAAGGCCCCCGTTGAACCCAGGGGAATTATCGAATTTCAGGCTTCGAACCAAGCAACGGCTTTTCGAGTCGGGGCAAAAGATACGCCAAGCGTGGATCTGGCCCCGTATCGGCGCGATCTCCTTTCCCTTCTACAGCTTGTCGTGGAACGCGGTACCGGGCGCGCAGCCGACCCCGGCGCGTTTGCTGCTGGCAAGACCGGCACCAGCCAGAACAATCGTGACGCTTGGTTTGTCGGGTTCACCGAGCCACTTGTCGCAGGGGTCTGGGTCGGCAACGACGATGACACGCCGATGAAAGGCGTAACGGGCGGGGATATGCCAGCGCAGATTTGGCGGGATTTCATGCGGGAAGCGTTGGCGACCCCCGCAGCGGGCGTTCTGGTTGACGACAGCGCTCCGCCTCAGAGCTGCAACATCACCGCTTGCTCTCGCAGCTATCGCTCCTTCCGGCCATCGGACTGCAGCTACCAACCCTATTTCGGGGAGCGAAGGCTCTGCGAAAAATGACGAATACGTCGGATCAAATGCGAACCGCCCACAAAGGCGGCAAGCCTCGATGCCTTCCCCTCTCGGAACCGGCCAAGGCGGCCCAGCAAGCGGGAACCTTTTCCGTACATTCGTGTTTTTGCTTTGCTGATGATCTCGGATCCCTCCGGATCAAGGTAGGAGCCCCATCATCGCTCCGGCGAAGGTGGGGCTTTTTCACAACGCCGTCAACGCTTCGTGACAACACCGCGTAGCCGAGGGCCGCCGCCAGGCCGTGCGCAGGTCGTGCAACTGGAAGAGCTCGATCCGCTGGAACAGCTCGATCCGCGGACCATGGTCATAGCGATGACGGCAGACGTGCAATGGCCATGAGACAATTCTGCCCGAAGAGCGTTATGTAGTTGGTATGAGCAGATTCACGGAAACCGAAATCGCATTGATCGAGCGCCTACGCGCATTGAAGGCTATGCCGGACATGTCCATCAACGTGTTTGAAGTCGGCGATCCTTTGACCTCGGCAGGATTCTCGCAGGATGAAATCCTGGAGGTGCTCTACGCTCTTGAACAGGACAAAATCATCGCTCTGTTGCCTGGAAACCGACTGACAATGCTCAAAGAACTGCCGAATGGCTAGTGTGGCGCTGCGGGTTTGGCCGTAAATTGCCTCACAAGTGCAACACCGTCGAGCTTGCCCTCGACCAAATCTCGACCTCTTTGCCCTCGGTCATAAGTATCCCCGTCTCCTGGCCCTGATGGCCATAGGCGCTGGCTCGTATGCCTATGGGTAGCGAGCACCCCGAGCCACAGCATGCTGGATCCGTCATGCCTCTCCTCTCCAGTGAGACGCATAGGTCCGAGCAGCCTTCACGACCGCAAGCGGCCTTCGAAGAATGGTAGGCGGGTGATGAACGCGTTCTCCACCGGGAATAGAACACAAACTCGCACTACCGCGCGCACTGGCGTGCGCGACCAACGCGTGAGAAAATCGCGTGCTGCAGGGCGTGTGCGCTACTCGCTTTGGCGGAAATTGCGGATGCGATCGAAAAGGACTGCAAGGATTATCGCGCCGCCGATGAATGTCCCCTGCCAGAACGCATTGATGCCGAGAAGTCCGAGGCTATTGCGGATCACCTCGATGAGTGCCGCACCGACAAGTGCGCCGAAGGCAGTACCTGCGCCGCCAGCGAGATTAGCGCCCCCAATCACTGCCGCAGCGATGACTTGCAACTCCATGCCCGCTCCAATATTGGTCGTCACAGCACCCAGCCAGCCGGTCTGAATGATGCCGGCGATGCCAGCCGACAGCGCCGAGATCATATAGACGCAGACCTTGATGGGTCGTACGGGAAGGCCCGTGGCAACGGCCGCCTTTTCGTTGCCACCAATGGCGTAAATGTAGCGGCCGATCCGCGTCCACCGCAGCACGAAGCCGGTCAGGAGCGCCAGCACGATCATGTAGATCACTGGATTGGCGATACCGAAGACCGCCCCACCGCCCAGCGCCAGCAGCTTGGCATGATCGGGGCCAAATTCGAAGACGACAGTATTGTTGGACGCGACCATGGCCAGGCTCCGGGCAACCGAGAGCATGCCGAGCGTTACGACAAAGGGCGGAAAGCCGAGATAGGCAATCAAGATGCCATTGAACGCGCCGATCACTAATGCCGTGGCGACCGAGACGGCAATGCCCGTCCCTATGCCGTATCCCGCATGCATCGTGACTGCAAGTACCATACTGCACAGGCAGAGCACCGACCCTACCGATAAATCAATCCCACCGGTGATGATGACAAGCGTCATCCCGAGCGCGATGATTGCGATGAAAGTGACGTTGCGGGTGATGTTGTAGAGGTTCTTTGCCGTTGCGAAACTGTCGGTGGCGAATGACAGGAAGATGCAGGCGAGAATGACGGCGACCAGTACCCAGAAGGTCTGGCTGCCCAGGACTGTTGCTGCGAGCGTGCGCTGCCTATGGGCTATCGTCTCGTGCAGCGTCGTTGCCATGTTAACCTCGCGTTCCTCCGGCGCAAAAGACCCAGATCGTTTTCCTCTATCCACCCTCAATGGCGCCAGTAATAAGCCCTGTCACCTCTTCCGGAGAGGTCTCGATGATTGGCTTGTCCGCCACCTTTCGGCCTCGGCGCATGACAACGACGCGATCGGCGACATCGAATACGTCGGGCATGCGATGGCTGATAAGCACAACCAGAATGCCACGATCGCGCAGTTGTCGGATGAGATGGAGCACTTCAGCGACCTGGCGCACGGAAATGGCCGCGGTCGGCTCGTCCATCAGAACGATTTTCGCCTCCGAAATCATCGTACGCGCAATCGCCACCGCCTGGCGTTGACCGCCCGACATCTGTTTCACGAGGTCGCGTGCTCTGGTCTCGGAACGGAGTTCCTTAAAGATCTCCGCGGCCCTCCGGTACATTGCCTTGTAGTCGAGCACGCCCAATGGGCCGATGCCCCGCCTCAGTTCGCGTCCGAGAAAAACGTTCGCCGCCGCGGTGAGATTGTCACAAAGGGCAAGATCCTGGTGCACGATCTCAATTCCGAAGTGCCGCGCCTCGACCGGGCGATGCAGCACGATTTCGCTGCCATTGAGGCGCATCGTGCCTTCGCTCGGTCGAAAGTTGCCCGCAATCATTTTGACGAGAGTCGACTTGCCGGCGCCGTTGTCGCCCATCAATCCGACAACCTGGCCCGCCTCTAACGACAGCGAAATGTCATTGACGGCCTGTATGGCCCCGAAGTGCTTGGAAATATTGCTGAGTTCTAGCAGCACGACCAGCCTTCCAAACTCCCAAGACGCGCGGCCTTCACCAAGGCGCGTCACAATATGCCCGCCCCTTGAGTGAGAGATTGCTTATTTACGCAAATCATCACAACCGCGTCAATGATCTCTCGTCTGATAAACCTTATTTGTATGACAATTAGACATTGACGAAAGTCGCAATCATATATTAGCTACTACTGGGAGATAAGCATGCTTATCCTTGTCACCGGGGCAACGGGCAAGGTCGGGCAGCACCTCATATCCACGCTGCTTGACCGACCACGTTTTTCGAAAGCGCGCATTCGCGCGCTCTGCCACAACCGCGTGCTCAATCCAAGCGAGCGCCTCGAGATTATCCGCGGCTCCATCGCCGATCGCGCGGTCGCTGACGCCGCGATTGCCGGCGCGACCCATATCGTGCATCTGGCGACCTGCAAGGAAACGCCCGCCGACGTCATGGATGTGACCGTCAAAGGTCTCTTTTGGCTGCTCGAAGCGTTCAGAATGAGCCCAACAGCCCGGCAGTTCATTCTGATCGGCGGCGACGCCGCGGTCGGCCATTTCTTCTATCGCCATGAAGGACCGATAACCGAGGTGACACCGCATCGCGCCTATCCCGGCAGCTACGCGCTCTCCAAAGTCCTCGAGGAGGTGATGGTCGAGCAGTACTCAGTCCAATATGGGATGAACGTCTGCTGCCTGCGTGCGCCGTGGATCATGGAAAAGGACGACTTCAGGCACTCGCTTTCCTTCGGCGACGACGTTTTCGGTGGACCGGACTGGAAGACGTATTTTCCGCCCCATGAAGCCAGGCGCCACGCAAAGGCCGGAACCGTACCATTACTGCGCGATGCCGACGGAAGACCGCTCAAGCGCAACTTCGTCCACGTCAGCGACCTTGTGTCAGCGATCCTCAGCACGATCGACAATCCGCACGCAGAGCGTCAACGTTTCAACATCGCCATGGATCGTCCGGTCGATTACGGCGAGGTCGCAAGCTATCTCGAACGCACGCGCGACCTGCCGTCGGTCGATGTTCCAAGCCATTTCCACTCAAACTGGTTGGACAACAGCAAGGCAAAATTCCTGCTGGACTGGCAACCGGAATACGATCTCGAAAAGCTTATCGACCAGGCCTTTCAATACGAGCGTCCACCAAGTGACCCTCGTATCGTCTGGTATCCGGGTTGATTTGTGCCGCGGACAGAGGGTGTCCGCTTGTTTCAACGGGAGGATAAAATGAGGAAAGCATTGGTGCTCGCAGTCGCAGCGCTGGCGCTGGCCGCCGGCCCCGCCGGCGCCCAGACGAAAAAGCAGCTCGTCATCGTCGTCAAGGGTCTCGACAATCCCTTCTTCGAGGCGATCAATCAGGGTTGCCAGAAGTGGAACAAGGAAAACACAAGCTCGGAATATGAATGCTTCTATACCGGCCCGGCGTCGACTTCCGACGAAGCAGGAGAAGCGCAGATCGTCCAGGACATGCTCGGCAAGCCCAGCACGGCTGCGATCGCCATTTCGCCTTCAAACGCCAAGCTGATCGCCCAGACGTTGAAGTCGGCAAACCCGACAGTCCCGGTCATGACGCTTGACGCCGACCTTGCCAAGGAAGATGCGGGCCTGCGAAAGACCTATCTTGGTACCGACAACTATACGATGGGCGCGCGGATCGCGGACTACATCAAGAAGGCAAAACCGAACGGCGGCAAGATCTGCACGATCGAAGGGAACCCTGGCGCTGATAACATCCTGCGCCGTGCTCAAGGGATGCGTGACGTGCTGACCGGCAAGGACGGGCTGGCCGAGCTAAAGGGTGAAGGTGGCTGGACCGAGGTTGCTGGCTGCCCGGTCTTTACCAATGACGACGGCGCCAAAGGCGTGCAGGCGATGACGGACATTCTTGCGGCCAATCCCGATCTCGACGCCTTCGGCATCATGGGTGGTTGGCCACTGTTCGGTGCGCCGCAACCCTATCGCGATCTGTTCAAGCCAATGGCAGACAAGATTGCGAAGAATGAATTCGTCATCGGCGCGGCCGATACGATCGGAGAGGAAGTGGCGATCGCCAAGGAGGGTCTCGTGACCGCACTTGTCGGCCAACGACCCTTCGAAATGGGCTACAAGGCGCCATCGGTCATGCTCGACCTGATCGCCGGCAAGCCGGTAGACGATCCGGTATTTACCGGTCTCGATGAATGCACCAAGGATACGGCCGATACCTGCATCCAGAAATAGGAACGGTGGCCGGAGCGCCCTTTGACGGCCTCCGGCGCCTCCGCCCCATGAGCAGCGAGCGCGGTCAGCACGCTTGACGGCCGGCCGCGACTCCTTGCAACGACCCCGCTTGGAAGTTCCCTTCGGCGAACTATCATCGACAAGACCATTCCCCAATTTTGCAAAGCACGGAGAGCGCAATGACCAAGCGGATCATCTTCACCGGAGGTAGCGGCAAGGCTGGCCGCCATGTCGTGCAATACCTCCTCGAGCAGGGCCATCAGGTGCTCAACCTCGACACCAAGCCCCTCGATAACCCGAAAGTACGCACGCTGATCACCGACATTACCGACAGCGGCCAAGTGTTCAATGCGCTGTCGAGCTACACCGGCCTGCACGAATTCGACCCGTCGCTTGCGCCGCAACCGATCGATGCCGTTGTTCATTTCGCGGCGATCCCGCGCATCCTGATCGCGCCTGACAATGAACTCTTTCGCATCAATGTGATGGGCACCTACAATGTCATTGAGGCCGCGACGAAACTTGGCATCCGCAAGATCGTCATCGCATCCAGCGAAACGACCTACGGTCTCGTCTTCGCCAATGAGCCACGAAACCCGCACTATTTTCCGCTCGATGAGGACTATGACGTCGATCCGATGGACAGCTACGCGCTCTCCAAGGTGGTGAACGAAAGGACCGCGCGCGCCTTTGCGCTCAGAAGCGGAGCCGACATCTATGCATTGCGCATTGGAAATGTGATCGAGCCCAACGAATACCACCTTTTCCCAGGCTGGTTTACCGATCCTGGATTTCGAAAGCGCATCGCCTGGAGCTACATCGACGCGCGGGACCTCGGCCAGATCACCCTCAGGGCCATCGACACGGATGGTCTCGGGTTCCAGATCTTCAATGCAGCGAACGACGAGACGTCTTCAGACCTTCCGACGCAAGAGCTGATCGACCGGTTCTATCGGGGCGTACCGGTCAAAGGACAGCTTGGCGAATACGAGACACTTCTGTCGAACCGGAAGGCGCGCGCGATGCTCGGTTTTCAGCCGCAACACAGCTGGCGGACCTATGTTGGCGGCAGGTGACGCAATGCGTGGCTAGAGGGTTCGAGATACGAGAAAAGATGAATGGCTGAACAGCGACCAGAAAAACGCTCCGCAGGCTCGGGTACCGCGGAGGCGGCGCGTGCGACCCGACGGCTCGACGCGCCGCGCATGTCAGGGCCGAGCGTTCATATGTCGCTTGCCGAAGATATCGGGCTCAGGATCGTGCGTGGCGACTATCCTCCGGGAACGATCCTGCCGAACGAGGCCCAGTGGACGGAAATCTTCAATGTAAGCCGAACCGCTGTCAGGGAGGCGATCAAGATATTGATGGCCAAGGGGCTACTCGCATCGCGTCCAAAAATCGGCAGTTGGGTGGAGCCGAAGGAGCGTTGGAACCTGCTCGACCGCGACGTCCTGAGTTGGTACGCACACTCGCCGGATCGGATCCAGTTCCTCAAGACCGTACAGGAATTTCGTCACATCATCGAACCGGAAGCCACCGCCCTTGCAGCGATCCGCCGCAGCGAAGAACAGATGGCCGAAATCACCGAGGCACTGAGAGACATGGGGCAAGCGACAACGCTGCAGGCTCGCACCCAAGCTGACACGCGCTTCCACCTCGCGATCCTGCGCGCTTCCGGAAATGACCTCCTCATTCCGCTCGGGACGTTGATCGAATCCGCACTCAACCACCTTTTCCTGCTGGTAACCCGGAACGACAGCACCCTCGTCCATGCCCTTAGGCTCCATGAGAACATCGAGAAAAGCATTCGGCTTCAACGCCCGAACGCGGCCCGTAACGCCGTAAGGCGACTTTTAGCGAACACCGATGCACTCATTGCGCATTCAGAGCGCAACATGTGAGCTCAGGGCGCGCCGCACGTCGTCGTGAACAAACTGCTGCTGAGAGCTACCCATGCGGTGGACCGGCTAAGGCCCCCCGCGCAGCGTCAGGCCGAGGATCGCGATCGTGACAGCCTTTTACGGCTCGTGGCGTTCACGCAAATTCCGCGTATCGCGCGACATTGTGCTGCAACAAGGCGAGCATCGTGTCGCGCAACGGATCTCGCACCGCTTTCATCCAGGCGGCTGAGAGGGGTAGTCGATGCATCGGCGATCCCGATGGATGAGCGAGCGGGATGTAGCTGACACCTGACACAGCAAGTTTCGAGGTCCAGCGTGGAACGATGGCGGACCCGATTCCGGCGGCAACCAGATTGATTATCGTCTGCTTTTCATCGGCTATTTGTGCGACGCGGGGACGCATGTCAAAGTCCGCGAACAATCCCATTGTGAGGTC
Source organism: Ensifer sp. EB106-05-01-XG146 (assembly GCF_058791875.1). Lineage (NCBI taxonomy): Bacteria > Pseudomonadati > Pseudomonadota > Alphaproteobacteria > Hyphomicrobiales > Rhizobiaceae > Ensifer > Ensifer sp. EB106-05-01-XG146. Next base: position 566,107 of record NZ_JBYTDX010000003.1, on the reverse strand, counting down.
ATGACTGTGCGGTCGCGAGCGGCGTTCTGGCACGATCAATGGCTCTTCCGCCAGATCCTGGACGGTAATTTCAGACCGTCCAGCAAGAGCACTCCCCATTGGTACCGCAACAACTGCCGTTTCATGAAACAGCAACTGCACATTCAGGGTGCGGCTGATCCCATCGCGAGGACGGATCAAAACAAGGTCGAGGCGCCCGGCCAACAGTTTCGGAATAAGCCGGACAGACTTGTCTTCAATGATCTGGGTGATGACATCAGGCGCCGCCTCCCGAAAATCCTGCAAGAGCAACGGTAAGAGACCGGCGGCAGCACTATCGATCGCGCCGATGCGCAGTATGGCGGACGGCCTGTGTCGGGCTGCACGAAATTTTTCGGCGACTTCGTCAAGCCGCCCCAGGAGCGGCCGCACTTCTTGCAAAAGCGACACGCCGTCATCGGTCAGGCTCACGCTTCGGGTTGTTCTACTCAACAACTGCGTTCGCAAAGATTCTTCCAGTAACCGGATGTGCCGGCCGAGCGAAGCAGGCAGCATGCCCGTCTTCTGGGCAGCTCTTCCAAAGTGCAGTTCTTCGGCGACCGCGACAAAACACCTGAGCTGTTCGAGTTCCACCCCCACGCCCTCCATTATATCAATAAATTATATAATTGCATGAACCTTCATGCGCAGGAAAGGAGAAACTAACCTTCTCGACAAGCGCGAGAGGACGCGCCGGGTTCGAACATAGGGAGGAGCTTGTTTTGACGAGCGACCGGGAGACGCGCGTATTGCGCAAAATCACATGGCGCATCGTGCCATTCATCATGGTTCTCTACCTGATCGCATTCATCGATCGCGTGAACATCGGCTTCGCGTCTTTGACGATGAACCAGGACCTTGGATTTTCATCGACCGTCTTCGGCGTGGGCGCGGGCATCTTTTTTCTCGGCTACTTTCTTTTCGAGGTGCCGTCGAACCTCATTCTCCACAAAGTCGGCGCCCGCATCTGGATTGCCCGGGTGATGATTACTTGGGGCCTGGTATCGGGTGCGATGGCGCTGGTCCAAGGCACGACGAGCTTCTACACCCTGCGCTTCTTGCTGGGCGTGGCCGAAGCTGGGTTCTTCCCAGGCATCATTCTTTATCTGAGCTATTGGTTTCCTGCGCGTCGCCGAGCGGCGGTCACCGCGATGTTTATGGCAGCTGCTCCGCTTGCAACAGCCATCGGGTCGCCGATTTCTGGCGCCCTTCTCGAGATGCACGGCATCTGGGGCCTGGCCGGCTGGCAGTGGATGTTCATCATCGAAGCTGTTCCGGCGGTAATCTTCGGTGTGGTCGTATTGTTTTTCCTGACGGACCGACCGGAAAAGGCAAAGTGGCTTACCGACGACGAGCGTGCTTGGCTTGTGAAGACCATGGAGCAGGAACAGGCCGGCAAGGTGAAGGCAAGCCACGGCATCTGGGCAGGGCTCGCTGATGTAAGGGTCCTTGCACTTTCGCTCATCTACTTTGGCACGTCAGCAGGTCTCTACACGCTCGGAATCTGGGCACCACAGATCATCAAGAGCTTTGGCCTTTCGTCTTTCCACGTTGGTTTGATCAATTCCATTCCAGCTGTTTTTGCTGTGATCGGCATGATTGTCTGGGCACGCCATTCCGACAGGACCGGCGAACGCACTTGGCACGTTGTCGGTTCCTGTCTGCTGGCTGCCGCGGGCCTTGTCTTTGCAACCGGTGCGACGACTGTGTTTGCCGTGATGATCGCCCTGACGCTTGTGAACATCGGGATCAGCGCCTCCAAGCCGCCGCTGTGGAGCATGCCGACGATGTTCCTCTCAGGCCCGGCCGCAGCCGCTGGTATCGCCACCATCAATTCATTGGGCAACCTCGGCGGCTTCGTCGGCCCCTCGATGATCGGCTGGATCAAGGACACGACAGGGAGTTTTGCCGGTGGTCTCTACTTCGTCGCGGCACTGCTCGTGATTTCGGCAGTGGTCACTCTGATCCTTGCTCGCGGGGCCTCCCGCGAGGCCACTCCGACGGCTTCCATTCAACATTGAAATCCAGATTGGAGAACAACAATGCGCGAATACAAAATTGCAGCGATACCGGCCGACGGAATTGGCCCGGAAGTGATCGCAGCGGGTCTTCAGGTCCTTGAGGCGCTGGAGAAGCGTAGCGGCGACTTCAAGATCCACTCCGAAACCTTTGACTGGGGCTCGGATTACTACAAAAAACATGGCGTCATGATGCCGGCCGATGGTTTGGAGACACTCAAGAAGTTCGACGCAATCTACTTTGGTGCGGTTGGTGCGCCGGATGTCCCCGATCACATCACGCTCTGGGGCCTGCGTCTTCCAATCTGCCAGGGCTTTGACCAGTACGCCAACGTCCGACCGACCAAGATACTCCCAGGAATTACTCCGCCGCTGCGCAACTGCGGGCCAGGCGACCTGGACTGGGTCATCGTTCGAGAAAATTCCGAAGGCGAATACTCGGGCCACGGCGGTCGCGCCCACAAGGGGCTGCCGGAGGAAGTTGGCACCGAGGTTGCCATCTTCACACGCGTCGGCGTTACCCGCATTATGCGCTACGCCTTCAAACTCGCCCAGTCGCGGCCGCGCAAGCTCTTGACCGTCGTCACCAAGTCGAACGCGCAGCGGCATGGCATGGTCATGTGGGACGAGATCGCTGCCGAAGTTTCGAAGGAATTCCCGGACGTGACCTGGGACAAGATGCTAGTCGACGCGATGACGGTGCGCATGACGCTGAGGCCGGAAAGTCTTGACACCATTGTAGCGACCAACCTGCATGCCGACATCCTATCGGATCTCGCCGGCGCCCTTGCTGGTTCCCTCGGCGTCGCACCGACTGCCAATATCGACCCGGAGCGTCGCTTCCCATCAATGTTCGAGCCGATTCACGGCTCAGCTTTCGACATCACCGGCAAGGGCATCGCCAACCCCATCGCCACCTTCTGGACGGCCGCCCAGATGCTCGAACATCTTGGAGAAAAAGACGCTGCGACAAGACTGATGACGGCTGTCGAACGCGTCACCGAGGCAGGCATCCTCACCCCTGATGTCGGCGGCACCGCCACCACACAGCAGGTGACCGATGCCGTTTGCGAGGCGATCGCCGGCTCAAACATCCTCGTTGCTGCCGAATGACCTTTAGCGATACATCCGCCCGCGATGCGCTGCGTCAAATGTTCGACGCAGCGGTCACCAGCGCGGATCCGGTTAGAGTGGTGTCAAACCACCTACCGGATCCGCCCAAGGGCCGCTGCATCGTGATCGGAGCCGGAAAGGCTTCGGCTGCGATGGCGGCGGCACTCGACGCCGCATGGAGCGACGTTGAACTTTCCGGACTAGTCGTGACGAGGTATGGCCATGCAGTTCCTGCCGGGCGCATCGAAATCGTCGAAGCGGCCCATCCGGTCCCCGACGCGATGAGCGTTGAGGCGGCGACACGTATCCTTGAGAAGGTCCGCGACCTTGGGCCGGACGATCTGGTCATTGCCCTGATTTCAGGCGGCGGTTCCGCTTTGCTGGTTGCTCCAGCCGGCAACATGACGTTGGCCGACAAGAAGGAGGTCAACCGGATGCTGCTTGCCAGCGGTGCGACGATCTCGGAGATGAACACCGTTCGAAAGCAGCTTTCAAACATAAAAGGCGGACGGCTCGCGCAGGCAGCATATCCTGCAAGGGTCGTCACGCTCGTGATCTCCGACGTGCCGGGCGACAACTCTTCCGAAATTGCCTCGGGACCCACTGTCTCCAACGAGACGGGCGTTGTCGAGGCTCGCGAAATCGTCGCGCGCTACAAACTCGCTCTTCCACCGGAAGCGATCGCCGTTCTCGACGGTGGCGGCTCCGCGGCGGCGAGCGCCCCGATTAACGCAGAAACGCGGCTGATAGCCTCACCGTCCACAGCCCTGCATGCGGCGGCACAAGTTGCGCAATCTCACGGGATCCGCCCCTTGATCCTTGGCGATGCGCTTGAGGGAGAAGCGAGAGAAGTCGGTACAGTCTTTGCCGGCATCGCGCTCTCCGCGCGCGACAAGGGCTTACCGGTTGCGGGACCAGCCGTGCTCCTGTCGGGCGGAGAAACGTCCGTGTCCTTGCCGAAAGGCTCGACCGGACGTGGCGGCCGCAACACCGAATTCCTGCTGAGCCTTGCGATTGGCTTGAGTGGTGCAAATTCGATCTGGGCAATTGCCGGAGACACAGACGGTATCGACGGTGTCGAGGACGCTGCGGGTGCTTTCGTCACTCCTGACACCCTTACCCGTCTGCAGCAAGTCGGCATTGCTCCGCGCACCGCGCTTTCACAACATGACAGCTACACCGCATTCAAGGCGATTGGCGACCTTGTCGTCACCGGGCCAACACTCACAAACGTCAATGACATACGCGCAATCCTGATCGGATAGAAATCATGCTCCCACGCAGCAACCGCAAGGCCAAGATCGTTGCGACGGTCGGGCCGGCTTCAAATTCGCCCGAAACGCTCAAATCGTTGTTCCTCACCGGCGTCGGACGGACTTTCAAACTGTCATCGTCAGCGGATTCCCGTTCGCGACTGAAGGCAGCACGAATAATCTCCGTGTCGCTCAGATCGGGAAAGCATGATCCTCGAAGCGGGTCGAGCCACCGCTGAGAACCGACGAGTTGGCCGGGAACGCACGGCCGAGGCGTCGGCAGGCTCCTTTTTTGGCGGTGCGCGCCTGGATAGTTTGGGCTTCAATCGGCAAGGCGGCGCTGGGTATCGGCATCGAAAAGATGCATGCTGCCGGGAGCAAAGCTCAGTCCGACCCGGTCGCCTGCTCTTGCGACCGATCGGCCATTGAAGACCACCGACAGCTCGGGCGTGGTTGCCATTGTCAGAAAGCACGTCGCACCGGTCGATTCGATCATTGCCACTGGTGCTGAGAGAATGCCCTCATCGGCTGCCGCAAGTTCGATATGCTCCGGACGCAAGCCGACGCTCAAGGCCTGTCCTGGCTGCACCGTCCGGTTAAGGGCGATCGTTTGTTTGGTACCGACATCGAGGATGATCGAGCGTCCGTCCGGACCGCCGACCGCGGGCAGGAAATTCATGGCAGGAGATCCAATGAAGCCGGCCACGAACTTGTTAGCCGGCCGGTCATAAAGCTCAAGCGGACTGCCCTGTTGTTCGATGACGCCGTCACGCATGATGACGACATGGTCCGCCATTGTCATCGCTTCCACCTGATCGTGCGTGACATAGACCGACGTGGCGCCCAGCCGATCGTGCAGCGCGCGGATTTCTTTGCGCATATGAACGCGAAGTGCGGCATCAAGATTGGAGAGCGGCTCGTCGAACAGGAACGCCTTTGGGTGCCGGATAATCGCCCGGCTCATCGCTACGCGTTGCCGCTGACCCCCGGAAAGCTCGCGCGGGTAGCGCGCCAGGAGATGCGTGAGCCCGGTGACGGCGGCAACTTCATGTGCCGCCTTCTTGCGTTCGGCCTTGGCAACGCCCCTGATGCGTAGGCTATAAGTCAGGTTTTCCTCAACCGTCATGTGCGGATAGAGCGCGTAGGACTGGAACACCATCGCCACATCGCGCTTGCGCGGCGGCACTGCATTCATCACCTCGCCAGCGATCTTGAGCGTACCGGACGATATGCTCTCCAGGCCCGCCAGAGACCGCAACAACGTCGACTTCCCGCAACCTGACGGACCGACGAGAGCTGTAAAGCTGCCTTTGCGGATCGAAAGCTCGATGTCCTTCAGCGCATGGTAGGCACCATAATACTTGTTGACGTTCCTTAGTTCGATCTGGGCATTCATTTGAGCGCTCCCGAGGTAAGACCAGAGACGATGCGGCGTTGCAGGAGGACGAAAATGGCGAGGATCGGCGTCACGTAGATCGCCGCGTAGGCCATGATATTGTTCCATTCATTGGTGTTTGGCCCCATGAAGGAGTTCAACCCCACGCTTGCCGGTTGCAGCTCGACGGCCTGGATCATCGATTTCGAATAGACGAACTCGCCAAAGGCCTGCATGAAAATCAGGATCGCACTGACGAGGATGCCGTTGCGTGCGAGCGGCAGGACGATATTGAAGAATGCGCCGACCCTGGAGTTGCCGTCGACAAGGGCTGCTTCCTCCAGTTCCTGTGGCACGCTCATGAAGGTCGCGCGCACCAGGACGACGAAGAACGGCATGCTCTTGGCCGCAATCGCCAGGATGACGGCAAGCCGCGGATAGTTGAGCAACCCAACTTGCGAAAAGCCCACGAAAATCGGCGTCACCATCAGCGACGCCGGAAGGACCTGCAACATGAGGATGAGGAAGAGCCCGATATCGATCCAGATGTTGCGATAGCGCGCCAGCACGTAGGCGCAGCCAACACCAAGCACGGTGATGACGCTGACCGCTCCGCAGGCGATGACCAAGGAGTTCCAGATGTACCGGCCCATGTTCCGGCTCTGCCACACGTTGCCGAAGATTTGCCACTGGGGATCGCTCGGCCAGAAGGTCGGCGGAGTGGCAAACATCTCCGACCCCGATTTGATCGTGGTGATGTACATCCAGTAGAGTGGGAACAGATAAAGGCCGGCGAGAATGATCGCGATTGCGAGAAGCAGGCGATCCTGGGATACATTGCTCATCCGCGCACCTCATGCCGTGTCGAACGCACGTAGACGACAGAAGCGATCATCACAAAGACGATCATGATCACCGAGATCGTCGCGCCCTTGGCGAAATCGTACTGCCGGAAAGACAGATCCCAGGCCCAGTATTGCGTGACGTTGGAGGCATTGTTCGGCCCTCCGGAGGTGATCGAGGCGAAAAGATCGAACTGCTGCAGCGTGAAAATGAGCCCGAGCGCGATGATGGCCCCTATGGACGAGCGCATCATCGGCAGCGTGATCGTCCAGAAGCGTTGCCAGACATTGGCACCATCCAATTCGGACGCCTCATAAAGGTCCCGCGGAATGGCCGACAGACCGACGGACATCAGGATCATGTTGAAGGAGGTACCGAGCCAGATATTCGCGATTATGACGGCCCAGAGCGAGTAACCGGGATCCGAGCGCCAGAAGATATTACTGTCGATGAGGCCCGTTTCCCTCAGTATGAAGTTGAGCACGCCAAAATCACCCGACAGGATCCAATTCCAGATCGCGCCAACCACGAGGCCAGGCATCACCCAGGAAACCAGAAACAGACCCCGCACCCACGAGGCGCCTGGAAAATTTGTCCAAAAGAACAGCGCCAGTCCAAAGCCGACGAGGAACTGACCGGCGATCGAGGCGACGACGAAAGTCGCGGTATTGGCCAGGATCGGCCAGGTTTCCGGCTGGGCGAAGAGATCGCGGTAGTTCTTGAGACCGACGAACGGGCGCCAGAAGCTGCCGAGGCTGAACATGTCCACCTCCTGGAAGCTCATGGCGATGTTGTAGAGCAGTGGCAGGCCGGACAGGGTTAGCAGGAAGGCGAGCGGCAGGCTCACGAGGCCGATATCGAAGCCGCGGCCGTCGATGATGCTGGATAGAAGGCGTTTCATGAGCTCCTCCGCCGCCAAGGCCTCAGCGCATTTGGGCTGACGCAGCTTGGCCTGCAAACTAGACAACCAGAACCACGCCGGCATAGCCGGCATGGTTTTTGCGGGTTTCCGTCCCAGCGCCTCAATGCGATCGAGCGCTTGCGGAAGGCGGCCCGGCTCTCCGGTTCAGGCGGGATGCCTCTGGGCCGCCTTGGCCAAGACTTTAGCCCAGGACTGCCTTTATCTTTTCAGCAGCCTGGTCGAGTGCTTCCTTCGAGCTCATCTGTCCCGTCAACGCTGCCTGGATTGCATCCTGGATTGCCTTTGAGATCTTCGGCCATTCCGGGTGCGGGCCGCGCGGCTTTGCGTATTTCAACTGCTCATTGAAGACCTTAAGGGCCGCGTCCTTGAGCGGCACGCCAGTCTCCGGAATAGCGATGTCGGAACGGGCGGGAAGCTGGCCGAAGTCCTTGAACATGCGATCGTCCTGCGAGACGAAGTACTCGAGCACCTTGAACGCTTCGGCAGGGTGTTGCGTGTTGGAGAATATCGCCCAGTTGAAATCGCCCATGGCCGATGAACGCTCCGCACCGAGCTCAGGCACGGGCAACAGAGCGACACCCCAATCGAACTTCGCCTCCTTGACCATCCGGTCGAGCTCCCACGGACCGGAGATGACCATGGCGGCGTTGCCGGAGTTGAAGGTACCGGTCGAATCCCACTGTCCGCGGGTGAGCGTGTCCGGCGACGCCAGCTTCTCCGTAATGATGGTCTTCCAGATGTCGAGCGCCTTGACGGCGCCATCCGAATTGATGTGCTCGTAGCCACCACCGGCCATTTGGGCCCAGGGGAGAAACTGGAAGGTCCCCTCCTCGTTCGCCTTAGCTGAAAACGCGATCCCATAAACGTTGGCCGCAGGGTCCGTCAGCTTGCGAGCCGCATCGACGAGTTCGTCCCAGGTTTGCGGCGGCTTGGAAGGATCGAGGCCCTTCGTCTTGAACATGTCCTTGTTGTAGTAGAGCGCAATCGTGTTCGTGGCCTTGGGAAGACCGTAATTCTTGCCATCCCACATGGTGGAGGCGAGCGGGCCAGGGAAATAGGTCGACGTCTTGACCACCGTCGACTTGGCGATCATATCGGTGAGATCGAGGAACGCGCCGCGCGACGAAAAAAGCGCATGCTCAGGATTGTCGATAGCGATGATGTCGGGTGCCTGCCCGGTCGAATAGGCGCGCATCGCCTCGCTGACGACGTCGTCAAACTGGATCTGGCGGTACTCGACCTTGATGCCAGTGTTCAGCTTGTTGAAGTCCGAAATCAAGTTCGGTGCGGGTTGAATATCGCGATCGAGCGACCAGACGCTGATCGTGACATCCTCCGCCTTGGCGGTGAGGCCGAATAGAGAGACACCTGCAAGGGCGAGCGCGCCCAGGATTGCGGATCCGCGGATAGCCATTTTCTCCTCCTTTGATTATCCCCGAGCCGGCATCCTCCATGCCGGCCAACATGCACGTCTCAGACCGGATCGATGACGAAGTCGCCGCCCCGGCACGTTTTGAGGTAATTCAGGCCGTGAACCTGGCCGGTCATCTCCAGATCGTCGCGATAGACCGGGTCATGCCAGCCTTCGATATCGATCGAGCCGGACCAACCAGCCAGCCGAAGTTCGGAGATCACGTCGGTCCAGTTCGTGTCGCCAAAGCCGGGCGTACGCATGAAGACGAATTTCTCTTTGCCGAAGATCCCGTGTTCACGGATGACGTCCCAGCGGATGGTCGCGTCCTTGCCGTGCACGTGGAAGATCTTGCTTGCCCATTTGCGGATCTGCGGCAGCGGATCGATCAGATAGACCATTTGATGGCATGGCTCCCATTCGAGCCCGATGTGGTCGTCTGGCGTCTCGTTGAAGATCAGTTCCCAGGCATCCGGATTATGCGCGATGTTCCAATCGCCGGTATGCCAGTTGCCGTCCATGGCACAGTTCTCGAATGCAATCCTCACGCCCTTGTCGGCGGCACGTTTCGACAGCTCGGACCAGATTTTCCTGTAACGCGGCAGGCTGTCGGTCAAAGGCTTGCCGCGAAGGCGGCCGGTGAACCCGGCAACGCAGGTCGCGCCGAAGTGGTGGGCATTGTCGATGCAGTCTCGCCAGCCCTGCAAGGTCTCTTCGTCGATCGCGGTCGTCTCCAACGGATTGCCGAACATGCCGATCGTGGAGATGGTGATGTCACGATCGCCGACCGCCGCAACGCAACGCTTGCCGAGGTCGGCGAGGTCCTGGCCATTCGTCGTTTGCCAGAAGAAGGGCTCGAAACTCTCGAAGCCCATGCCCGCGATCTGGGCGATACGCCTGTCGGCACCGCCCTTCGTGGCAGAGATCATCGTGCCAATACGGATGGATTTGCTTGGGTTGATCAAAATAGGCTCCCTAGGCTGCAATGGTGACGCGTTTGCCATCCCGCGCGCTGTCGATCGCGCCGAAGACCATGGCAAGGCTCTTGATGTTGTCGCTGCCGTCGGTTTCCGGCACGGTTCCCGCGTCGATCGCGCGGATGAAATTCTCGATCACGCTGGCATGCCCGTTCGTATCGGCGAGATCTTCGGTATCGGGCACCGCGACCGGTTCAACGGTGCGCATGAAGCCCTCCTGACCCGTAACGACTTTGGCGTCAAAGCGATCGCCGCCATCCCAAAGCAAGGTGCCCTTCGAACCGGTGATGCGCCACGCGCTCTCCCAACTGGTGTTGGCACCCTCAGCGCACCAGGAACCGCGATAGGTGAAGGCGACATTGTCGGAGAACTCGAAGATCGCATTGGCGGCCGCGCCATGGCGATACCAGGAGCCCTTGGGATTGTATTCGTGGCAATAGACCGCGAGCGGGTCCTTGCCCGACATGAAGCGCGCTGCATCGAAGGTGTGGATGGCCATGTCGAGCAGCAAGACATTGTCCATCTGCTCGCGAAATCCTCCGAAATGCGGGCCGAGGAAGAAGTCGCAATGCAACGCCGTCAGCTCACCGAGAACGAGCGACTCGATGAGGCGGCGTATGCGCCGAACACCGCTGATGAAGCGACGGTTTTGAACGATCGCATGGATCCGCGAGGCCGCTGCAGCAAGTCGACGCAATTCGCGTGCCTCGCCGAGCGAGGCGGCCATGGGCTTCTCACTCAAAACGTGGCAACCATGCGCAAGTCCGGCGGCCACCACCGCACGACGTGCGGCCGGAACGACGATGTCGAACAAAAGATCTGCGCGGCTCTCGCGAAGCACGGTCGGCAGGTCCGTTCCGATAACGATGCCGCCAAGGTTAAATTCGGTAGCGAGCGCCTCAGCAGTCGCCTGGTCGAGATCGACGAGGCCAACAATCTCGACTTTCACGCGAAGAAGTTCGCTCTCCGTCAGCGCCCTCAGCCAGCCTTTGGCCATAGCTCCGCACCCGCACAAAACGGCCCTGTATCGCACGTGATTTCCTCCAAGAAACGGAAGCAGCAACTCCTCAATTGGCTTCCGTAAACGTTTACGATACTATGCGGCAAAGGGTTTTTATGTCAAGAGGTGTGAAAATGACCAGTCGCGGGTCTGGGGAGGAACGCGGAAAAATGAAGGGGATTCGCGAGCTTGCCGAACACCTCGATATCTCGATCGGGACAGTATCCCGGGCGCTGAACGGTAAGCCCGACGTCAACGAAGAGACCCGAAAAAGGGTGCTCGAAGCAGCCGAGTCCCTTGGTTATGTCGCCAACCAATCGGGCCGTGCGCTCCGCAAGGGCGCGACCGGCGTCATCGGCTTCATGATGCAGACCGGCTCCGAAATCACCGGCCAGGGGGACACATTCTTCATGAGCGTCTTCGACGGTGTCCAGACCGTCTTTGCTCGTCACAAGCTCGACCTCGTCGCCCTGCTCTGCTCCTCTGAGGAGGATCCGAACGACTACTTGAAGCGCGTTGTCGCGCGCGGTTTTGCCGACGGCATCATCCTTTCGGCAACAAGGCGACACGATGCCCGCTTCGAGCTGTTGTCCAAACGCAAGATCCCGTTCATCACGCTCGGACGTAGCCTGACAGATGTCGGTCAACCCTGGCTTGATCTGGATTTCGAGGGCATGGCTGAGGCATCGATCGATCGGCTGGTTGCGCACGGCCACAAGCACATAGCGATTACGCGGCCGCATGACGACATGAACCTGGGCTATGTGTTTGAAGATCAGTGCCGCGCGACCCTGGCCCGACATGGGCTTCACCTCGACGAGCGTCATGTATTCCGCTCAACCCCGAACGAAGCGGGAGGGTATCAAATCGCCCGGGAACTGAGTGCGCTTGAGACCCGTCCGACGGCGATTGTGCTCATCAACGAAGCAATCACTGTCGGCCTTTATCGCGGACTGGTGGAAGCCAGCATAAAGCCCGGACGGGACATGGCGATCATCGGTCGTCAAAGTCCGCATTCGCAATTCCTGTCGCCCCGATTGACGGCTTTCAGCCTGTCCCTACGCGATCTTGGCATAGCACTTGCCGAATCCCTGCTTGGTACGATGCCGGCTTTTGCCGACATTTACCCGGTGAGATCTGCGCGGTTCCTCTGGCCCATGACGCTCGTCCCGGGTGAGAGCGACTGATCGACACGTTTGCTGACACTTTCGGCGAAGGCCATCATCAGCGGACCGACGCCCTTGGGATCGTCGCTCACCAGCCGTTCTGCGAGGTAGTAGCCGGGCGTACCGTCCCTGTACGTGCCTTCGAAGCCTCCGAGACCTGCAACGCAGACGATCGTCGTCAGCCTGGTTATGCCCTGGGCGTCGGCAATGAGCCGCATAGAGAGCAGAGCGTCGAGTGCGCGGCGGCCGGCCGCGATTGTCTCTGACGCTCGATCAGGTTCGACGAGCCCAAGGCGTGCGGCGCGGATCAGCGCATAGGCAAACATGGCGGAGGCCGAGCTTTCCTCGTAGTTGCCTTCGAGGTTCGGTGCGTCAAGCACCTGCATCCAGAGGCCAGACGATGTCTGCCGCGCCATGAGTTCCACCAAAAGCTGGCGTGCCCTCAGCCGATGAGGACCGGAGATTTCGTCATCAGGTAGAAGCGCCAGCGCATCCACGAGCGCCATCGCCAGCCAGCCAACAGCGCGTGCCCACACGGCAGGCGATTTGCCTGTCTCCGGATCGGACCACAGCTGTTTTCGGCTGTCGTCGTAACCATGAACATAGAGGCCGGCCGGGGTCGCCGTTAGCGAAAGCGCCGTCGAAAATTGCCGAAGGGCGTCAGTAACAAGCGCCGGCCTATCCGTGGCCAGCGCATATTCGATTTGAAACGGCAGGCCCATATAGAGCCCATCGAGCCAGACCTGGTGTGGGTAGCGCTTCTTGTGCCAGTAGTTGCCCTGGGGGATGCGCGGATGGCTTTCGAGTTGACCAGCCAGATGTTCTGCCGCCGCGAGATAGCGGGCGTCGCCGGTATCCCTGGCCAAGGCAAAGAGCGATCGTCCGGCGAGAATGTGGTCGATATTGTATTCTGTGGGATCGTAGCCGAGGAGTGAGCCATCGGGCCCGATTTGCCGATCGGCCAGCCGGTGAAGATGGTCCATCCAACGTTTCTCGCCCGTCGCCTGAAACAGCAGCTGAAGGCCTCGGTAGAGGCAGCCGTCTTCGTAACACCAGCTCCCGCCCTTGTAGGGACTGTAGCGATGCGCGAACTGGTCGAAATAGTCGGTCGGGTTCATGGGATCTCTCACTCGAAGTGCGTTGATATCGCGGCGGTGCTCAGGAGCGCCGGCTCGTCGCAATCGACGTCCGCTTGTTCCGAGACGATCGTTTCATGCCGCATCGGTCGGATCCCGTCGGCCATGACAGGAGGAGCGGCTGTGGCCTCGTAGTTGAAGGAGACGATCTTGAGCCGACGAATTTTGATGTTGCGGATTGGGGCCTCCGGCAGGCCAAGGAAGGTACCGGCGACATGGGCCAACTTCCGGATCTCGACATTCTCGATCGTGACGCCGTCGATGACAGGCGTGCCCACATCGACTGGAGCCGGCTGGCGGGATTGCACCCAGGCGTCGTGGCCGTCGGCATCGCAATGGTAGTGTGCGTTGGCAGAAAGCGCGGTCTCGACGCCGTCCATAAGAACGCTGCGCATAGCGATATCGGTGATCGCTCCACCACGGCCGCGCCGCGTCTTAAGGCGCAGGCCGCGATCTGTACCGACCATGGCGCAATTCTCGATCGAAACGTCGTGCACGCCGCCAGACATTTCCGAACCAATGACGAGCCCCCCGTGGCCACGCTCCATCAAGCAGTGGCTCACCCGCACGCCACGCGTTTCGCTCAAATGGTCATCCTCACCATTTGGGCCGCGTTTGCCGGCCTTCACGGCGATGCAATCATCCCCGACGGAAAAGCGCACGCCGGTGATTGTCACGTCGCGACAACTTTCAGGATTGAAGCCATCGGTATTTGGGCTGTCGAACGGAGCGGAAATGAATAGTCCTGCCGCCGTCAATTGCCTGCAGCCCTGCGGGTGGATCGTCCAGGAGGGCGCATTCCGGATGGCAAAGCCAAGGAGCTGCACATTTGAGCAGGAAACGAGATGAAGGCCGCGCGGGCGGCGTGCACCGTCACGCGTTTCTTTCGGCCAGGTCCACCAGTCGCCCCTATCACCGGAACCGTCGAGCGTGCCCTGCCCCTCGATTGTCAACTCTTTCACGCCAACGGCATGGAGCGGAGCTGCGAAACAGTCGGCCGGAAGGCCTTCCCAGCTCCCCAACATCCGGCCGGACGCGTCACGGGCGGGCAGGATGGGCCATCCGCGCCGCACCGACGGCGCTCGCAAGACCGCCCCTTGGGAAAGGTGGAAAGTCATGTGGCTCTTGAGTTTGACCGGAAATGCCGTCCAGACCCCAGCCGGCACCCTCAACGTACCGCCCACCGGAACCGCAGCAACGGCCTCTCTCAAAGCAGCCGCATTCCGGCGGGCACCGTCGAAATCCTCGGGAAGAACATCAAGGACAAGACCAAACTCGGCGGCGTCGACGAGCCCCGCGCAGGACGGGGTGTCAAACTCGACCGCTTCAAACCCTTCCGCTTCGAAGCAGTAACGTGTGCGAGGTTGAAGCTCGTGCAGCAGAGGCACAGCAAGGGAGGTCTCTCCCTGCCGCATCTGATTGTCCCCGTCGGACGAGGAAAGGCGCCACTTCGCTGTCGCCGGCAGGTGGTATAGCGCTCCGCGTGCCGCCAGGCAAAACGCCGCCGTTCGCGCCGACAGCGCGATGATGGATGGTCGGGTCATGATCTCTCTCGTGTAGGCTTCCCGCAGGGCGCAGGGACGCCCGCCGCGACAAGCAACGGCGGGCAGTCTTAGCGATCAGTCAAACTTGGCGAGAACGTCGTTCACCGTATCGATGATCTGTTCTGCCGCCTCCTTGGCATCGAGCTGCCCGTAGGCGTATTCCTCGAGCGTATCGATGAAGGCGGCGCGGATCTCTGGGTGTTCATTGAACGGCGAAACCGTCGGCCCGCCGGCGGCCAGCACGATGGCATTGGCGGCCCGCACCTCGGGCTCGCCCTTTTCACCAAGGCGAGCGGCAGCGGCCTTCGACGCCGGCAGGCCGCGAGAGGTACCGAGTGCATCGATCCCCTCCGGCTCGTTCAACAGGCAGTTGACGATTTGCGCCGCAGCCGCTGGGTCCTTCGAATTCTTCGAGATCGAGAACACCATGGAGGGCTTGCGATAGACGCCGTCCGTTACCGCATCAGCAAGCTTGAGCATCGGCACGGGCGTCAACACCTGACCGTCCTTCAACGGGTCGGCATACTTGGAATAGGTCGAATCCCATTCATAGGAACCGGCGACCTTCCCCTCGGCCCAGGAGGGTTTCTCGAACAGATTGACGTTGCCGTCGGCGGCCTCTTCCTTCTGGGAGCGAATGGCGCCGGTCTCGACCAGCTTGCCGAGGAAGGAAATGCCTTCAGCCAGCTCCTCAGGTGTCCAGGCGACACGGTTGGTCTCAGGATCGACGAGATCCTTTCCGGTCTTCTGGACGACGGCCAATGTCGTTAGAAGTTGCGCGGTCTCCTTGACGGCGTTGAAGGTGTAATAGTCCTTGCCAAGCTTCTCCTTAATCGTTGCCGTCGTAGCGAAGAACTCTTCCCAGGTTTTCGGGATAGGCACCCCGGCCTTCTCGAAGGTCGTGGCGTTGAAGAAGAAGACGCGGCCGGTGGTCGAGACGGAAAGCCCCTGCAAGACGCCGTTCATTGAGGCCGCCGCGAGATCGGCTTCGCTCCAGTTGGAAAGATCGATCGCCTGGAGCGTCCGCAGGTCCGCAAAACCGTCACCATTTTTCGAAAACAGCGGCAGCCACGGCCAATTGACCTGCACGATATCGGCCTCGGTCTTGCCGGCCATTTGGGTCGTTAACTTTTCGAGGTAGCCGTCAAAACCAGTGAACTCGCCTTTGACGGTATGGCCATATTTTTCACCGCAAGCTGCGATCGCCTTCTGGGTGGCAACGTGGCGGCTCTCGCCGCCCCACCACGCCATGCGTAGCTCAGCGGCGTGCGCTGCCGTGGCGAGCGCGAGAGCGCCATATGCAACGCTGGCGAGCGCAGCGATCTTTACTGTCATTCTCATTGGTTTCTCCTCCTTGAAATTGAACGACGCATCGCCTCCTCAAAGCGACACGTTGCGGCCATCGGTCTTGTCGAAAACATGAAGCTTTCTGGGGTCCGGGCGCAGCCGGATCAGATCGGAGCGGCCAAGAGCCTCGAATTCGGCGGCGCCCACTACACTCACCAGCTTTCGACCCTCGAGATCGGCGTGAAGGTAGACTTCATGGCCCATGAACTCGGCATTCGTGAGTTTCGCTGTGAACGCAGGGCCGTCGGTGGCGAGTGAGAGGTGCTGCGGGCGCATGCCGAGCACCGCCTCTGCCGGCCTCGCCGAGAGCCTTGCTTGAAGGTTGGAGCCGAGCGGCAGGCGCTGGGTCCCGATCGAAAGATGCCCGTCGACAAGTTCGGCATCGACAAGGTTCATCTCGGGGCTGCCGATGAAGCCAGCGACAAAAAGGTTCGCCGGGCGATTGTAGAGCTCCTTCGGCGCGGCGACCTGCATGATGTGGCCCGCCTGCATGACGCAGATGCGGTCGCCCATCGTCATCGCCTCGGTCTGGTCATGTGTCACGTAAATGACCGTTGAGGATAAGCCTTCGGCCTTGAGCTGGCGGTGCAGGTCGGTGATGCGGACACGCATCGAGGCACGCAGCTTGGCGTCGAGGTTGGACAGCGGCTCGTCGAACAGGAAGACGCCGGGCTTCTTGATCAATGCACGCCCGAGCGCCACGCGCTGGGCCTGGCCGCCGGAGAGCTGCTTCGGCAACCGATCGAGCAACGGCTCGATTTCAAGGATCTTGGCTACGTGAGCGATAGCCGCGTCGATCTCCGCCTTCGGCTTGCCGGCAATCTTCAACCCGAAGGCCAGATTGCCGCGCACTTTCATGTGCGGGTACAGTGCATAGTTCTGGAACACCATTGCGATGGAGCGTTTGCCGGGCGGCAGGTCGTTAACCCGCTGGTCGCCGATCACGACCTCGCCTCCCGAAATCTCCTCGAGCCCCGCGACCATGCGCAATGTGGTGGACTTGGCGCAGCCAGAGGGACCGACGAAGACCATGAACTCGCCATCCTCGATATCGAGATTGATCCCGTGCACGGCCTTGAATGCGTTGCCGTAGACCTTTTCGAGGTTCTTCAATTGGACCTTAGCCATGTTCAGCCTTTGACTCCCCCAGAGGAGATCCCTTCAATGAAGTACCGTTGCGCAGCGAAGAAGACGACCAAGGCAGGCGTGATCGTCAGCACCGACATTGCGAGAATGCGGTTCCATTCGAAGGCTTCGGTGGTGTCGATGGAAAGTTTGAGCGCGAGGCTCACGGGATATTTGTCGACCGATGACAGGTAAATCAGCGGTCCCAGGAAGTCGTTCATGGTCCACATGAACTGAAACAGGCAGACAGAGATCAGCGCCGGCGCGAGCATCGGCACGACGATGTAGACCAGCGTCTGGAGACTGTTTGCGCCGTCAACACGAGCGGCCTCTTCCATATCCGCCGGAAGCGAGCGCAGGAACTGCACCAGCATGAAGACGAAGAAGGCATCGCCCGCAAAGGCGGAAGGTACCCAGAGCGGCAGGAACGTGTCGAGCCAGCCGAGATCGCGAAAGAGAATATACTGCGGAATGCGGGTTACAACATTTGGCAGAAGCAGGATGGCAATGACCGAACCGAAGAGGATCTTCTTCAGCGGAAAGTCGAACCTTGCGAAGGCATAAGCCGCCATCGTGCATGAGATCGCCGTACCGATGACCTTGGGCAGAATGATCAGGAAGGAATTCCAGAAGAACCGGCCGAACGTATAGGGCGTCGACGTCTGCCAGCCCTTTACATAGCCGTCAGCCGTCGGATTTGCCGGCATGAAACCAGCACCAGAAAAGATCTCCGAATTCGTCTTGAAACTCGCGCCTACCAGCCAGATCAGCGGGTAGAGCATGACGAACCCAACAGAAAACAGAAGCACATAGCGAACCGCCGTGGAGATCAGGCGGACCCTTGCCCTGCGTGCAGCCACGCGATCGTTGAGAGCTTGAAACTCGGTCATCTCGTCAGCTCCTCTTGTCGCCGGCGTAATAGACCCACTTCTTGGAGGACCAGAAGGCAACAAGGGTCAGCACAGTGATGATGGCGAAGAGCACCCAGGCGATAGACGAGGCGTAGCCCATGTTGAACTTCTTGAAAGCCTCGTCATAAATGTAGATCGGCAGTAGATAGGTCGCCTTGAGTGGGCCGCCCTGGGTGATGATGTAAGGGCCGTTAAACTCCTGGAACGCCTGAACCATCTGCATGATCAAGTTGAAGAAAATAACCGGCGTTAGCAGCGGTAGGGTGATCCAGAAGAAGGTGCGCACTTTGCCGGCGCCGTCGATGGCGGCCGCTTCATAAAGTGACTTGTCGATCGATTGAAGGGCGGCAAGAAAGATCACCATGGCCGAGCCGAACTGCCAGCAGCGCAGCAGCGTGATGGTGAAAAGCGCATTCACGGGATCGCCGAACCAATCGACGGGCGCGATACCAAGGGTCGAAAGCGCCATGTTCGCAAGGCCCTGCGAAGCGAAGACATAACGCCACAAAACGGCAATCGCGATCGACCCCCCAAGGATTGAAGGCACATAGAACGCCGTTCGAAAAAGACCGATGAATTTCAACCTGTGGTTTAGAATTGCAGCGATGAAGAGCGCAAAGGCGAGCTTCAAAGGCACGGTAATGAACACGTAAAGCAGCGTTACGTTCAGCGACTTGATGAAAGTCCGGTCGCGGGTAAACAGCCGCTCGTAGTTGGCGACACCTGTCCAGCGCGGCTCGCTCATCAAGTCGTAACTCGTGAAGCTGAGATAGAATGAGCCGATGAACGGAATGGCCGTGAAGATCAAGAGGCCGATAATGTAGGGCGCCAGATAGCCAAGCCCTAAAAGACGATGCCCTTTCATGCCGGCCCTCCCGGACGGCACTGCAGAGCGGCCATTTTAGATACGGTTTCGTACAAATTACGCTCCCGGAACGGCGCAGACAGGCGCAGGCTGTAGCCTCCTTCCCGTCCGCTGACCGATCTCCTCCCAGTTCGATGCGGTGCGTGCATGCATTTCTGCGATGACATTCACGTATTTTTGTCGCAGAATGAATTCACAAAGGCGAGGAAAAAGATGGACGAAATTGAAGGTGGAATTCTCTCAGCTATTCCACCGGCGGCGCTGACGCTTAATCTGACCCGCGCTGCTATCCGGATGGAGCATTCGCAGACTTGGCGCATCGACAAGTCGAACCCGGTCGACGACCTCGTCATCTGCCTTGAAGGGCGCGGCCACTATCTGGTCGACGGCGAGCCACGCGTGATGGAGCCGGGTGATGCCATGCTGATTTCGCGCGGCCAGCGCTTCATCGGATGGAGCGAGGGACCGGAGACGTATCTTGGCCTCGCCCAGCATTTCACTCTTGATATTTACGGCCGCCACAACCTGGTCGAGCAGATGGATTTGGTGCCGAAGTTGAGACTGGCGCGGTGGGGGTTGCTTGAGCCGTTGGCGCGCCACTATCGTCAAAGCGCGCCGCCCTCTTCCGTGACGCTTGGCCAGCACCACCTGTTCATGGTTCTGTTGATCGCTTTCATCGAGGATGCGTTCATCGGGTGGCGAGACCATGCCACCTACCAGCCCGAGGGGGCAGACGCGATCGATCTCGCTGTCATGAAGGCCGCAACGATGATCTCCGCCAATCCGCTCGACCCGGATATTGCGACGAAAGCGGTTGAGGCATCACCCTACAATCGCGATTATTTCCTGCGGGAATTCCAAAAGCGCGTGGCGCGCACGCCGCGCAAGTACCAGGAACTGAAACGCATGGAGCGGGCGATGCACTTTCTCGAAGCAGGGCTTTCGGTTTCCTCTGCGGCCGCGGAAGTCGGCTATCCCGACCCCTACTACTTCTCACGCATGTTCAAGCGAACTCTGGGTCTCAGTCCACGCGATCACATGAAAAGGGTTCGCCAAAGCCGAGATGGCGGCCTCATGCACCTCGACGAGCGCGAACAGGCCCTGGTACTTGCCGACGGGCTTGCGGCCGACTAGCTCGAAGTGTGTTGGCGCTAAGCCGGACAGACAAGCACCCATGTGTCTCGCCGCGATGATGTGGGAGAACATACCCGGCAATTTCGGACATGGCCCTGGTCGGCGCGCATGTCAACAACACTCTCATGTCTCGGGCATCTTGAACCTGGCGAGCGCGTCACGATCGATCTCGATGCCAAGGCCGGGTGCATCGGGGATGGCAACGACACCGTCGACCGCCTCGATCGGCGCCTTCAGCACCGCCTGCCGGAACGGATTTTCCGTCCGGTCGAACTCCAGGATCGGTTCGATCGGGTTGACCCGCACCGGATCCGGCGTCATCGCCGCCATGAACTGCAGCGCGGCAGCGATATGCACGCCCGTGCCCCAGACATGCGGCACGATGCGAACGCCGTGCAGCGTCGCAAGGCTCGTGATCTTCGCCATCTCGGAAAAACCGCCGCAGCCGCAGAGATCCGGCTGCAGGATATCGACGGCACGGCTTTCGATCGCCGGCCACATGCCATAGCGGCCATGCCAGGTCTCGCCGCCGGCAACCGGGATCGGCTGGCCGGCCCTGACCGCGCGATAGGCGGAAAGCTGTTCCGGCACGACCGGCTCCTCGAACCAGTCGATGTCGTAGTCGGCCGCCGCCTTGCCAAGCCGGATCGCCTCGGTGACGGTGTAGCCGTGGTTGGCGTCGATCATCAGCCGCATCTCGTCGCCGATCGCCTCGCGCACCGCGCGGATGACCCGCAGATCTTCGTCGATGCCGAAGCCGATCTTGATCTTGCAGGCATGGAAGCCTTGCGCCCGGCGCTCGGCCATCTCCAGCGCATTGTCGGAGACCCGGTCGACGCCATCGCGCTTGAAGCTGCCGGTCGCATAGGCGCGCACGCTCTCGCGCCAGCGCCCGCCAAGCAGCATGGAGACGGAGGCACGATAGTGTTTGCCCTTGATATCCCAGAGCGCGATATCGATGCCGGAAAGGGCGGTGACCGCAAGCCCGCGCTGCCCCTGATCGCGCAGCGCGTTGTAGAGGATCGCCCAGAGCTTTTCCGTCTGGCGCGGGTCCTGGCCGATCAGCCAGGTCGTGTACGCCGCAACCACCGCCGCATTCGGCCGCGCCGGGCCGAGGCACTCGCCCCAGCCGATCGTGCCGTCGTCGCACTCGATCTCGACCAGCACATGGGCGCGACGGTCAAAACGCATGGAGGCGCTTTCGAACGGCACGGCCAGCCGATGTTCGAGAAGGTGGGTGCGGACGGCGACGATCTTCATGGGCTATCCTCGCAAAACACTCATTTCTGACGCTTGTTCGCACCGATGAGCGCGTCGAGCATGGCGACTTCCTCCTCGGTCAAGTCTTTCAGCGGCGCACGCACCGGACCGGCATCAAAACCCTGCAGCCGCACGCCGGCCTTGATCGCCGACACCGCATAGCCCTTGGCGCGGTTGCGGATGGCCATGAACGGATAGAAGAAGTCGTTGAGGATGCGCTCGCAGGTGGCGCGCTCGCCGGCGCGAAGGGCGGCATAGAACTCATTGGCAAGGCCGGGCACGAAGTTGAAGACGGCCGAGGAATAGGTGGTGAAGCCGGCACCGAGATAGGCCTCGGCAAACAGTTCGGCCGTCGGCATGCCGCCGAGATACATCAGCCGGTCGCCCATCTTGGCGGTGACCTGGCGCACCAGCCCGATGTCGCCGGTGCCATCCTTGAAGCCGATCAGGTTCGGGCATTCGTCGCACAGCCTTGCGAGCGTATCGGCCTGCAGCACCGCGTTGTCGCGATTATAGACCATGACGCCGATGCCGACCGACTGGCAGATCGTCTTCACATGGGCATAAAGCCCTTCCTGCGGCGCATCGATCAGATAGTGCGGCAGAAGCAGGATGCCGTCGGCACCGACGCGCTCGACCGAACGAGCGATGTCGACCGCCATCTCCGTGCCATAGCCGCAGCCCGATACGATCGCCGTGTCGCCGGAAACGTCCTTGGCCGCCCTGACGATGCCGGGGATCTCGTCCGGCTTCAGCGAAAAGAACTCGCCGGTGCCACCGGCCGCAAACAGAACCGGCGCCTTGTAGCCGGCCAGCCACTCGACATGCGCCCGATAGCTGTCCGGCGCAAACCGACCCTCCGCATCGAAATGCGTCACCGGGAACGAAAGCAGGCCCGATCCAAGCGCGGCCTTGATCTGCTCAGGGTTCATAACGTTGATTTCCTCTATGGTTGATAGCCCCAGATAATCGGGATATCACACCAATGTCAATAGTCATCATACAACTCATCATACAAGTTATTTTAGCGCGCCAGCCAACCGCCATCGACATTCAACACCGCACCATGGATGTAGTTCGCAGCCGCCGAAGACAGAAACACGGTCGCACCCGCAATGTCTTCGGAGCGCCCCCAGCGGCCCGCCGGAATCCGCTCGAGTATTGCCTTGCTACGTTCAGGATCTGCCCTTAAAGCCTCGGTGTTGTTGGTCTCGATATAGCCGGGCGCAACCGCATTGACGTTGATGCCTTTTGACGCCCATTCGTTGGCGAGAAGCTTCGTGACGCCCACAACGCCATGCTTGGCGGCGGTGTAGGACGGTACGCGAATTCCGCCCTGGAAGGAAAGCAGCGACGCGATGTTGACCACCTTGCCGGACATGCCCTTCGCAAGCAGCTCCTTGGCAAAAGCCTGGGTCGTGAAGAACAGTGCCTTGAGGTTGACATCCATGACTGCATCCCAATCAGCTTCGGAAAAATCAACCGCGTCAGCGCGACGGATGATTCCGGCGTTGTTGACGAGAATGTCGAATCCCGCACCGGCAAATACTCCGGTTGCCGCCATCGGATTGGCGAAATCAAGCGCCAGTGCAGTCGCCCTTCCCCCGGCCTTGTCGATGAGCGCAAGGGTCTCGTCGGGCGCCCTGCGCGCGGCGCAGACAACCTCAGCGCCCGCCTGAGCCAGGCCAACCGCGATCGCTTGGCCAAGACCAGTATTCGCCCCTGTGACGAGAGCCTTATGTCCTTCAAGAGAAAAGAGGTTTTTCATCGCAGATCCGCCGGTTGAATGAAATCCATATCCGTGTAATCGACGTTGTCGCCGGCCATCGCCCAGATGAAGGTATAAGAGCCGATGCCCGCGCCCGAGTGGATCGACCATGGCGGCGAGATCGCGCCTTCCTCGTTGGCGATAAACAGATGCCTCGTCTGCTGTGGCTCACCCATCAGATGGAGCACGCGAGATTTTTCGTCCATACCGAAATAGAGATAGGCCTCCATGCGGCGATCATGCACGTGGGAGGGGATCGTGTTCCAAACGGAGCCGTCTTCGAGCGTTGTGTAGCCGAGCACGAGCTGGCAGCTTTCCATCACGAGCGGGTGGATGAACTGATTGATGGTCCGCTTGTTGGAGGTTTCCATCGCGCCAAGCTTGACCTCCTTGCTTTCACCGAGTGTCACAAGCCGCGCCGGCAGGCTGCGGTGCGCCGGGCAGGAGACGATGTAGAAACGTCCGCGTCCGGCAAACGTCACCGCACCAGAACCGGCCCCGAGATAGAGCACATCGCCGCGGTTGAGCGCGTATGTCTCATCACCGGCTGTCACCGTACCGGCCTCACCGATGTTCACGACACCCATTTCGCGCCGGTCAAGGAAGGACGGCGTCTTCGTTTCCTCGACCCGATCGAGCGTCAGCGCAGCACCGTTAGGAACGGCACCTCCCATAACGAAGCGATCGTAGTGCGTGTAGACCAGCCGGATCTCACCGGGGCGGAACATATCCTGCGCCAGGAAATGCTTACGCAAGCCTTCTGTATCGAGCGCTCGCGCATAGTCCGGATTAACGGCCTGCCTTGTTTCGACGGTCAGCATTCGGTCCTCCTTTGAGGTATTGCGAACAAGAGATAATACATGTAAGTCCGTATTGTATGATAACTTGTTCAAGGTCAAGACCCGAATGAAACGCCTCCTGATCACGGGCGCGGCTGGCGCGCTTGGCCGCGCCTTGCGACCGCGACTGGCGTTGCTTGCCGAAACAATCCGTCTTGCCGACATCGCACCGGCTGATGTCACCGGCCCCAACGAGGAATGGATGCACTGCGATCTCGCCGAACCATGGGCCGTCGACGCGATGGTGGCGGGCTGCGACGGTATCGTGCATCTGGGCGGGATCTCCGTCGAACGCCCGTTCGACGAGGTTGTCACCGGCAACATCGTCGGCCTCTACAATCTCTACGAGGCCGCGCGCGCCCATGGCTTGCCCCGCATCATCTTTGCAAGTTCAAACCACACGATCGGCTACTATCCGCAGACTGATCGACTTGGGCCCGATGCACCGTTTCGCCCCGACGGGCTCTATGGTGTGTCCAAATGCTTCGGTGAATCGCTCGCCCGCCTGTACTTCGACAAGTTCGGACAGGAGACAGCACTGGTGCGCATCGGCTCCTGTACAACTGAGCCGATGGACCATCGGATGCTGTCGACCTGGTTTTCTCATGGCGATTTCGCATCGCTGATCGAAGCCGCTTTCCGCTCCCCAGTGCTTGGTTGCCCGGTCATTTGGGGCGTTTCAGCAAACGACAGCTGCTGGTGGGACAATTCGCATCTGGCTTGGCTCGGCTGGAGGGCGAAAGACAACGCCGAGGCCTGGCGCGAGAAAATCGAAACGAACGCCGCGAAACCAACTCCCGACAAATCAATGGCGCGCTTTCAAGGCGGTGCCTTTACCGACAATCCTATCTTCAAGGAGTGACAATGACCTTCACCCCTCACGGCAAACACCTGGTTGCGGGCGAGTGGATCGCGACCGAGCAGACATTCAGCAGCGAACCGGCCCATGGTGCCGCGTTTGACTTTTCCGTCGGCACGCCGGATCTGGTCGACAGGGCCGCAAAATCGGCCGAGGATGCCTTCTGGTCCTATGGCCATTCAAGCCGGAAAGAGCGCGCGGCATTTCTAGAAACGATTGCCGATGAGATAGAAAGCCGCGGGGCGGCCATTACCGAGATCGGCAGTGCAGAAACCGGTCTGCCGCCCGCCCGGCTAGAAGGAGAACGTGGACGCACCACCGGCCAGCTCCGACTTTTTGCAGCCCATCTCGGAAAGGGCGACTATCTCGACAGACGCCACGATGAAGCGCTGCCGGACAGAAAGCCCCTGCCGCGCCCCGACATCCGACTGCTTCAGCGACCTGTCGGTCCGGTTGCGGTGTTCGGTGCCTCCAATTTTCCGCTGGCTTTCTCGACAATGGGCGGCGATACCGCGTCGGCTCTTGCCGCCGGGTGCCCGGTCATCGTGAAGGGCCATTCAGCCCATCCTGGGACGAGCGAAGTGGTTGCCGAGGCTGCCCACGCAGCGATCAGGAAGCAAGGGCTTCACCCCGGCGTATTCTCACTCATCCAGGGCGGTCGCCGGGACGTCGGCACTGGCCTCGTTACACATCCCCTCATCAAGGCCGTCGGCTTTACCGGCTCGCTTGCGGGTGGCCGCGCGCTTTTCGACCTATGTGCGAAGCGCCCGGAACCAATCCCCTTCTTCGGCGAACTGGGTTCGGTCAACCCGATGTTCATCCTGCCCGAAGCCGGCAAGGTCCGCTGCGAGGAAATCGCCAAGGGTTGGGCAAGCTCGTTGACGATGGGCGCCGGACAATTCTGCACCAATCCAGGCATTGCCGTGATCGCAGCAGGCGAGGCGCCAGCGTTTGCGGAAAGCGTGCGTGCGGCGCTTTCGCAGATCGGCGCACAAGTGATGTTGACGGATGGAATTGCCAAAGCGTATCGCGATGGGCGCAATCGCATTGCCTCAGGCCGCGGCGTTCGCGACGTCTTCACATCCAGCTGCGATCGGCGCAACGTCACACCCAATCTCTTCCTCGTCTCTGCACGGGACTGGCTCGCCAACCATACGCTTTCAGAAGAAGTCTTCGGCCCGCTCGGCCTCATCGTCACGGCCGAAAGCATTGAAGAACTGGTCGTCGTCGCCAGGAGTTTCGATGGCCAGCTGACTGCAACTCTTCATCTCAACGACGGAGACACCGATCTTGCACGCCAACTTATGCCGATCCTGGAGCGCAAGGCCGGCCGTCTTCTCGTGAACGGATTTCCCACGGGCGTGGAAGTCTGCGACGCCATGGTTCATGGCGGGCCCTATCCGGCCTCTACGAATTTCGGCGCGACCTCGGTCGGAACTATGGCGATCCGCAGGTTTCTGAGGCCCGTATCCTATCAGAATGTACCTGACGGGCTTTTGCCTGCTGATTTGCTATCGGATTGAGGAGCGATTGCCTCGTCCGCCATCTTTGGCGTATCCAGAGATGAAGCGGCAGGTGCCGCCACATCCTGGAACCGGGCAACCACATGACGATAGCGACTGCTTCCGATACGAACGCCCCGCAGCCCAGGACCCTGGTGGCAAAGGTTACCGACGTTCTGCGGTCCCATATCGCCGAGGGCCGCTACCGGCCCGGCGACCGCCTGCCATCAGAGGCGCAACTGACCAAGGAATTTAACGTCAGCCGCACTGTCGTAAGAGAAGCGATTGCAGCACTGCGTTCCGACGGATTGGTCGAGGCACGACATGGCGTCGGCGTTTTCGTGCTGGAGCCTGCCCCGGCCGCAAGAAATTCGTTTCACAACGTCGATCTCGCCCGCGTCTCATCATTGATCGAGATGCTGGAAATCAGAACGGCAGTCGAAGGCGATGCGGCCGGGTTGGCCGCACTTCGCCGCTCCCCGGGACAGGAAGGCAAAATTATCGAAGCGTTCGAAGCATTTCGCATCCGCGCCGAAAGTGGTGAGCCGACCGCCGAAACCGATTTTGCTTTTCATCTCGCCATTGCCGAAGCGACGAACAATCCAAGGTTTGCCGAGTTTCTCCATGTGCTCGGGCCGGCTGTCATCCCGCGCCGTGCGGTCGCCCGCGAGGGAGAGGAAGCCGCCCTTCCCTCCGTCGAGATGCGCCGGCTTCTCGATGAACACGAGGCGATACTCGACGCGGTCCAAAGCGGGGATGAGGAACAGGCTCGCGCGGCCATGCGCGATCACCTGAAGAACAGCCAGACACGATATCGCTCCATGCTGCGAACCTTGCGCTAGCACTGGTTGAGAGAGCCGCACTTGCATTCGAACAGATTACGACTAACATGCCAGACAGGTTTGAGCATGTTGGGACGAAAATGGAAGCCGTAAACACTATGGAGCGTGGCACGTCGCTTGCGGCAAAAATCAGCGCCGCGCTGCGTCGCGATCTGGCGGAAGGCGTGTTTCGCCCCGGCGACCGGCTTCCGAGCGAAAGCGCTCTGACGCGCGAGTATTCCGTCAGCCGTACAGTCGTAAGGGAAGCGATTGCCATCCTTCGCGCCGACGGGCTGGTCGAAGCGCGCAAGGGCGCCGGCATATTTGCCCTTGAGACAAAGCCGGAAAAGGAGCAGCCTTTCAAGGATTTGAAGACCGAGCGGATTTCGTCGGTCATAGAGCTTCTTGAACTTCGGACGGTTTTCGAGGTGGAATCGGCAGGGCTGGCGGCCGCGCGCCGTTCACCCGCCCAGATCGAAACCATCCTTGAGGCCCATCATCGTGTTGGCGAGTGCCTGGCAACTGGCAATCCTACGCGCGATGCGGATTTCGAGCTTCACCTGGCGATTGCGGAAGCCACGCAAAACCGGCGTTTTCCGGAGTTTCTCCAACTGATCCGTACTGGCATCATTCCGCGCGGCGAGTTGCAGGGATCTGCGCCGGGGTCGCGCCCGAAGGACTACAACCTCCATCTTCAGGAAGAGCATGGCCAGATCGTTGAGGCAATCATCGAAGGCAATGCTGAAGCGGCGCGCGAGCGCATGCGCGCCCACTTGCGGGGAAGCCTTGATCGGTACAACGCGCTCTTGCGTTCCCGCACCATGAGCCCCGACGCAATTTAATAGACGCGCAGAGTTGTCATACAGGCAAAAGGACATGTATGGTGATGTTGTCATACATCATCTATGAGGTCCGCATGTCTCTTCCTACTTTCCCCACGATTTCGACCGATACCGGCGTCACGCGCCAGGTGCTTTCAGATTCGCCTGAGCTCATGGTCGTCTCCTTTCGCTTCGAAAACGGTGCAAAAGGCAAGCTCCACCGCCACCCGCACGTGCAATCGACCTATGTGGCGCGCGGCAAATTCCGCTTCTTTCGCAATGGCCAGACCTATGAATTGAAGACTGGCGACAGCCTCGTAATCCCCGGAAACACGGAACATGGCTGCGAATGCCTGGAGGCAGGAGAGCTCATCGACTGCTTCACACCCCGCAGAGATGACTTCCTCTCCGTCAGCTCTGCTTGACACTCGACATAACCTGTGACAGGTTCAGTGAAAGTTGTCATACAGGATTGGAGCCTGTAACGCCTCACCGCAGGCGACTGACAAACGGAGGAACCATGTCAATTCGTCGCCTACGCTTCCACGGCGTGGCCGGGCAGGTCGGGACCATTGCGGTCACGTTGCTCGGCCTTCTGCTCCTGACGTTCTTCATCGGCCGCCTTATGCCTGCCGATCCGGTCCGCGCGATCGTCGGGGAGGACGCAACCCGCGAGACCTACGAACAGGTCTATCGTTCGCTCGGGCTTGATCGACCTCTTTGGGAACAATTCGCCTACTATCTTGGAGACGTTTTCACCGGCAACTTCGGAACCTCCATCCGCACGGGCCAGCCGGTCATTCAGGATATCCTGCACGTGATGCCGGCAACGATCGAGCTTGCGACCTTCGCAATCCTCATCGGAGCCGGCCTCGGCGTTCCGCTCGGAGTGCTTGCTGCCGTCAACAAGGACCGCTGGCCCGACCATGTCGTGCGCGTCTTCAGCCTGTTCGGGCACTCCATGCCGATCTTCTGGACCGGCATGATCGCGCTTATCGTCTTTTATGCTTATCTCGGCCTCGTCGGCGGCAGCGGACGCATGGACCAGTTCTATATTGGCCTTGTCGAGGAGCGGACCGGATTCCTGCTGATCGATAGCCTGATCGCCGGCGAAATGGATGTGTTTTGGTCGGCCGTCAACCACATCATCCTGCCGGCGTCGCTGCTTGGCTACTCCTCGTCCGCCTATATCACGCGCATGACCCGCAGCTTCATGCTGGATCAGCTCGGTCAGGAATATGTCACGACGGCGCGCGTCAAAGGCCTTTCTCGCAGCCAGACGATCTGGCAGCACGCCTTCATCAACATTCGGGTGCAACTGGTCACCATCATTGCGCTTGCCTATGGCTCGCTGCTCGAAGGCGCCGTGCTGATCGAGACGGTCTTCGCGTGGCCGGGCTTTGGCCAATATCTCACCAATAACCTCATTACCGGCGACATGAACGCCGTCATGACCTGCGTCCTGATCGTCGGGATCATCTTTATCGCCCTCAATCTTCTGTCCGACGTTCTCTATCGCATCTTCGACCCGAGGACACGCTGATGACCACCCAAGCTGAAACTGCGTTCCGCTTGCCGGCTCCGCTTTACGCACTCAAGAACATCGTGCGCTTCCTGTTGAAGAGCCCAACCTCGACCTTCGGTCTTGCGGTCCTAGTGCTGCTCGTCCTTGTCGCAACCTTCGCGCCGCTGATTGCCACCCATGACCCCTATGCCCAGAACCTCGCAAACACGCTGCAGGCGCCTGGAAATGGACATCTGTTCGGCACCGACGAGCTTGGTCGTGACATCTTCAGCCGCCTGGTCTGGGGCTCGCGTATCACGCTTACGATTATCTTCCTCGTCTCGATTGTCGTTGGCCCAATCGGGCTCGTCATCGGCACGACTGCCGGCTATCTCGGCGGGAAGGTCGATACCGTGATGATGCGGATCACGGACATCTTTCTCTCCTTCCCGAGCCTCATTCTTTCGCTCGCCTTCGTTGCAGCCCTGGGTCCAAGCCTGAACAACGCCATTATCGCGATTGCGCTGACCTCTTGGCCACCGATCGCACGCCTCGCGCGCGCAGAGGCAATGACCTTTCGCAAGGCGGACTACATCTCGGCAGCCAGGCTCCAGGGCGCATCGGCCACACGCATCATCGTCAAGTCGATCATGCCCATGTGCCTGCCCTCGGTGCTCATTCGCCTGACACTGAACATGGCGACCGTTATCCTGACGGCTGCCGGTCTCGGTTTTCTGGGGCTCGGCGCCCAACCTCCGCTGCCGGAATGGGGCGCGATGATTGCGACAGGCCGCAAGTACATGCTGGACAGCTGGTGGCTCGTCACCTTCCCGGGTGTCGCCATTCTTTCGGTCAGTCTCGCTTTCAACCTTCTCGGCGACGGGCTGCGCGATGCGCTCGATCCGAAGCAGATGAACCGGAGGTAGACCGATGAGCAAAGACATTCTTCAGGTCGAAAACCTCCGCATCCGCTATGGCGGCGCAGCGACCGATGCCGTGCGCGGCGTGTCCTTCACCCTCGGCCGCGAACGCCTTGGCATCGTTGGCGAGTCCGGTTCCGGCAAATCGACTGTCGGACGGGCCTTGCTGCGACTTCTGCCGGGCGCCACGATTACCGCCGACACGCTGCGCTTTGCCGAGCTTGATCTGACAGCCCTTTCGGAAAAGGAACTGCTCAAGGTTCGCGGCCGGCGCATGTCCATGATCCTTCAGGATCCGAAATTTTCTTTGAACCCTATTCGCCGGGTCGGTGACCAGGTGGCGGAAACTTATCTGCGGCATTTCAATTGCACCAAGGCGGAGGCGCGTGAAAAGGCGCTCGCCATGCTGTCGGCAGTCAAGATCCGCGACCCGGAGCGCGTTTATGACCAGTATCCGCACGAGATATCCGGCGGCATGGGGCAGCGCGTGATGATTGCCATGATGCTGCTTGCCGATCCCGAGCTCGTCATCGCCGACGAACCGACCTCGGCACTCGACGTCACGGTGCGACTTCAGGTGTTGAACATTCTCGATGGGCTGGTGCGGGATCGCGGCATCGGGCTCATCATGATCAGTCACGACTTGAACCTTGTACGCAACTTCTGCGATCGCGTACTCATCATGTATGCCGGCCGTATCGTTGAAACGCTGGCCGCCTGCGATCTCGACAAGGCCCAACATCCCTACACCCGTGGCCTGCTGGCAGCTCAGCCGCGGATCGGCGGCCCACGCGCACCGCTCCGCGTGCTCGATCGCCGTCCCGAATGGCTGGAGGAGAAAGCCTGATGTCCGTCTCTATCGAAGTTCGCGATGTCTCTATCACCTTCGGTAGCGGTCCCACCGCGGTCAAGGTGTTGCCAACCGTCACCTTCTCCGTGGCGCCGGGCGAATGCTTCGGCCTCGTCGGCGAAAGCGGATCAGGCAAGTCCACGGTCCTGCGTTGCATCTCTATGCTGACCGACATCTGGACCGGCGACGTACTGATCGGCGGCAGGTCGGTGCGTGACATGCCGCTGATTGAGCGTTGCCGCACGCTGCAGATGGTCTTCCAGGATCCCTACGGTTCGCTGCATCCACGCCAATCGGTTCGCACGGTGCTGAACGAGCCTCTCGTCATCCACAAGCTCGGCGACCGGGAGGAGCGCATACGCAAGGCAATCACGGATGTGGGGCTGCCGGTCTCCTTCCTCGATCGTTTCCCCCACCAGCTCTCGGGCGGCCAGCGCCAGCGTGTTGCGATCGCGCGGGCGCTGATCCTCGAACCTTCCCTGCTGCTCCTCGACGAGCCGACGTCGGCGCTCGATGTTTCGGTGCAGGCGGAAATCCTGAACCTGCTTCAGCGTCTGCGTGAGGAGCGCGGCTTCACCTACATCATGGTGACGCACGATCTGGCCGTCGTGGACCATATGTGCGACCGTTTCGCGGTCATGTTGCGCGGAGAAATCACCGAAGTGCTGCCGCGCGAGGCGATCCCCGGCAACCAGGCAACCCACGCTTACGCGCGTGAGCTGATCGGCGCCTCGCTGGAGTACGAAGGCTCGCACTGAGCAAGCCGCATCTCCTCCCCAAAGAAGACTCCTCCTCCCCAACTCGCCCGGTCCTGTGCCGGGCTTTTCCTTGCCTGATGGCCCCGGTTGAGGACTATCGGGTGTCTGAGCTTGCCAATGATCCCGGGTGCACGCCTGCGACCTTTTCGGCGAGTGCAGCCCGGGCATGTGAACCTGGCCGCGGCACGCTTGCCAATCGCTGCCCCTCCCCAGACGTACCGGTGATGAAGGTCTTCGCGAGGCGAGGGCGATGGGTAGGCAACCACGCAAATCCGCACAGATGAGGAATACTTCGGCTTCAAGCGAGAGGAAACCGAACAGCGGCAGCCACGGGGTGACGTTGCCGATTTCGTTCGGCAACGCGTTGGCGCCCGGCCGACGGCACTTTTCAATGCAAAAAGAAGGCGCATGGTCACATGCGCCTTCTTTCCTTCATTTTATTAATTCCTGGAGCCGATCACCGCTCCTTGGTGACACCTTCGAAGCGCGAGAGCCAGGGGCTGACGATCATCCCTTTCACGTCGCTGCGGTACGCGGCCGTGTCGACCACTTCCGAGAAGGGTTGGATCGACATGACGACCTCGTCCATGTACTGCTGCACGCCCTCGTAGAGCTTGGCCTGCTTGGCCTGGTCGCGCTCAACCAGGGCCTCTTCGATCATCTTGTTCAGCTTCTCGTCATAGAAGCTGGTGCGCCAGCTCTGATAGTTGGTGAGCTTGGCATCGTCCGAATTGTCGGGATTGTAGGCGATAGAGCGTAAATTGTTGTCGGGGTGCGGCTGCTGGCCACCGCCGCCGCGGCCGAGAAGCAGTTCAAAGTTCCGTTCACGCATCGCGCCGTAGATCTGGTCGCCCGAACCGCTGATGAGCTCCGCCTGGATGCCAGCCTGGCTCAGCGTGTTCTGGATGGCCGTCGCAGCCTTCATGAAAGGATCTTCAGACAGCACACGCAACGTCGTCTTAAAGCCGTCCGGGTAGCCTGCCTCGGCAAGCAGCGCCTTTGCCTTGGCCACATCCAGTTTGTAGCCTTCGTCCGGCAGCGCGCCGAGGACGCCTGTCGACAAGGGCCGCTGATGCAGCTTGCCGTAGTAGGGCATGACAGCCTTGTCGAGACCCTCGTAATCGATCAGGTAGCGCAGTGCTTCACGCACTTTCTTGTTGGCGAAGCGCTCATCCTTCATCGAGACGCTGAGGTAGTAAAAACCCGAGCCTGGTGTCGATGCGATGGCGATCGCCTCATCGGCCTCGAGCGACTTCAGGTCCGGCGCCTGCAAGGAATAGGCAACGTCAATGTCGCCTTTTTCCAGAAGCAGCCGCTGCGACTGCGATTCCGGCAGATGGCGCATCAGCACCCGCTTCATTGCGGCCTTTTCACCCCAGTAGTCGTCGTTGCGCGTGAGGATGATGTACTCGTTCGATTTCCACTGCGTGAGCGTGAATGGGCCGGAACCGGCGGAGTTCAGGGTCAGCCAGGCGGCGCCAAGATCGCCGTCCTTCTCGTTTTCGAGAACCGTCTTGCTGTCGAAGATGGAGCCAGGTCCGTTCTGCGCAAGGATCATCAGCAGCAGGTTCGGGTCGTCGGGTTTCGGAAGATTGATAACGAAGGTGTGGTCGTCTTCGGCGACGAAGGCTTTGTCGGCTTCTTCGAGCGTGAAGCCCCTTGTTTTCAGGAAAGAAGACTGCGCGAGATTACGCGCAAGCAGGCGCTTCAGGCTCCAGGCAACATCCTGAGCCGTGACGGGATTGCCCGACGCAAATTTCGCATCGCTACGCAGGTGAAAACGAATTGAATTGCGATCGGCGGAGACCTCCCAGCGCTCGGCAAGGCGTGGCTGGACACTGCGGTCCTTCGGCGAAAGGATGACCAGCGTATCGTAGATGTTGTTGAGGACCTGTACGGTCTCGCGGCCAGTGATGGCAGCGGGATCGAGCGTCAGGATGTTGCTCATTGTCGTTGCGACGACGAGTTGATCTTCCGGAGTTTCGGCGAACACGCCGTGTGGCGTTGAAGCGATGAGAAGCGCGCCGAACGCGACCGTTGCTAGAAAGCGTTTCATGTTTCCTCCTATTGCGGCCGCCCATGCGGGAGTTCGGCCTTCCGGTTACAAGTTCTGCCCCACCTGTTCCTCCACAGGCACCAGGACAGATCAGCCAAGAATTTCGGCAACGGGTGCTGCGAGCGCCCGGCCAATCGCCGCCGTGGCAGCGGCTTCCAGATGGACCCCATCGACCCGCGAGGCGTGTGCGACAGAGCCGGCATCAAAGAAGGCGTGTCCAAGTTCATCTGCGAGCTTGCGGTAGAGCGGAGAAAGCCGCTCTGATTCAGCAATGCTGCGTCCCGCCGCTGGCACCCCGCCCGGACCGGCGCAACAGGGTGGAGGGGCGACGATCAGCATTTTTGGCCTCGCACCACTTGGCTTGTAGGGAAAAGTGTCGATGATTTGCGCCAACCGGCGCACGCCGGAGACCGCTCCCTCCGCCCGCCCGCCATGCACGGGCTTGATGTCATTTGTACCGAGCATCACGATGATGAGGTCGAGCGGCATGTGGCTTGCGAGCGCCACTTGCAGCGCCTTGGCCCCATTGCGGCACGCCGGTCCACCATGGTCGTCATAGCAGGTTGTGCGGCCACCAAGTCCTTCGGGAATGACCTTTGCCGCACCGTTGAGTTCACGCGAGAGCACCTCGGGCCAGCGGCCTTCAGGCGGATGGCGTAGCCCGGTCTGTGGATCCGCTCCCCACGTCAGGCTGTCTCCAAAAGCGAGAATGTTTTTCATGAAAGATACCCCGCTTCTCACCGCACGCGGTTGTTCTCGATGAACTCGAAGTTGATATCCTCGCCGAGCCCCGGCCGAGCTGGGACATGGACATAGCCCTCGCGATCCATTGGATCGGACAATGACTTTAGGTAGTCGTGCCCGTCGTCGTATTCGAGGAACGGGTGAAGCAGCCCGCGTTCGTACCAGCGGCAATTCTTCGTCGCCGCGACGACATGCAAGTTCATCGCCGTATTGCCGTGTACCTCGCACTCCATCCCGAAGGCCTCGGCAAGATGCATCGTTTTTAATGCCGGCGTGATGCCGCCCACGTCATTCACCCCGGTCCGCAAGATGTCGCAGGCGCCCGCCTTGATCCATTCGGCACGGTGCCAATGCTTGCCGCCAGCGCTTTCCGGACCAACGACGGGGATATCGAGATTGTCGGCCAGCCACTTGTAGGAAGACAGCGACTGCTCATCCATCGGCTCTTCGATCCAATCGAAGCCGAGCTTTTCCAGTCCCCGCCCCAACTCGAGCGCATCCGTGCGCGAGTACCAATGAAAGGCGTCGATCATCAGGCGGATATTCGGTCCGACGGCTTCGCGCACGGCCGCACAGGCCTTGATGTCCATTTTCACATCCGGCGCCCAGCTGACAGGCGGCATCCAGGTGTGCAACTTGATGCCCTTATAGCCGCGCTTGACGAGAGCTTCGGCAAAGCGACCATAGTCTTCAGGTGTTGCGAGCCCCCCTTCCAGTTCGTCGCCGCACATGATGGAACCGTAGGCCAACACCTTATCGCGATAGCCGCCCACCAACTTGTATACAGGTTGCTTCAAACTCCGCCCGGCGAGGTCCCAAAGGGCGCAGTCGACCACCGCGAGCGTGCGATCCGTCAACTGCGCGGCCGATCCGCGTTGCCAATGGGCAAGGTCCTGCCAAAGCCGCTCGCGATCTCGGTGGTCCTGGCCAATCAGGACTTTCTTGACGAATTTGTCGATGACATGCGACCGCACGATTTCCGGCGCCGTGAAGGAATGCCCCTCATGGCCGTCCTCCGTGCGAACAGTCAGCATAGCTTGCTCTACCTGGTGCGGCGGGCCTGGATGCGCGTGACCGGCGCTGTCCGAATGGCGGCGCGTGGTCGTGCGGAAAACCCGCACTTCGACGTCAGTGATGATCATTGGTCCTCCGGCATGTGAAAGGCGCGGCCTCGCCACACCAACTTGTCTAGGGCTAGATTAGACAGATATCAGTCAACCTGTCAAACCTGTATGACATGTTTTTAGAATATACCTGATAAGGACCCGGCCATCCTGTGATTTCGCATAGATCGGGACGCAAGCCATGATGCGAGCGGAGCGACAACTTCGTGCTTCAGCAGGGCGAGCGACCGGCCAACGTGTGAGATCAACATTGACGTGCCGAAAGAGGGGAACATGCGCAACAGCAACGGAAACGACCGTCTACTCGCGGGCCGGGTAGGTTTCCAGTCAGCCCCCGAGGATCCAGACGTGAAATTGCCCTCGATTGGAAATCGCGCTGGCTTGTAGCAACGCTCGGCAGACCCGTCCTGATCCGGGTTTCTTCACGGTTACGCACCGCTGAGCAGGGCTTCTGGTAGAAATCGAAGGCTGTGTCACCGGCAGCGCCACAGTGGGGGACCCCATTCCTTCACGACACGCTTTGGAAGCACAAATGCGGCGGCGAGACTGCCCTATCCTTTTTGACTGCGGCCGCTACCAACGAAGGGCTATCGAAAGCACTCCCCGTCCGCACGATGTAGCTCTGATCCTTCGCATACCTTCGCCATCACCTCAGCGGACAGCCTTGCAAAGATGACCTTGAACGAAGCAGATCCTCGCCGAAAATACGCTGTCCGCTATCCGGACGGACTGACATCACAAGAAGCAATCGCCCTGCTCGAGCAGGCATGCGCCGACGTCGCCCCGAACCTAACACTGAGCGAAATGAGTGACGGAGCCACGGTCGAGGGCGAGCCCTGGCACGTTCTGTCGGTCTGCTTGGCGCTGCCGCTGTTCGAGTTGACTGAGATACTCTAGCCGCCCTCGCCAGCTATGCGCCTTTGCCCCAGCCCCCCCAACGGCCGTGAAGTCCGCGTCAAAGGACCAGACGTCTACCGGGGAGCGTTTCCCGATCCGTGCTACTCGCCGGTGCTGGAAAGCAATTCGTCGAGCTGATCCAACTGCTCGGGCAATGCGGCCGCCCCGCTCTGCAGTGCTTCCTCAAGCGCTTCCTTGGACGGATAGACTTCGTGGAAAGTCAGCAACGTTCTGCCGCCCTCGTCCTTAAAGGTCACGGTCGTAATTGCGCCCTCTTCGCCCTCATCGTTGGTCCAGACTATTCGCTCGTTCGGCACCACCTCAAGATACTTGCCATAAAAGGCGATGGTGTCCGAACCGCCGGCGCCGAATTCCAGCCGATACCTGCCGCCCGTACGCACGTCCATCTGGCACGATACGAGCGAAACGCCAGGTGCCGATTTTGGCACCCACCAGCGCTGGAACAGCTCGGGCTGGCTCCACGCCCTGTAGACCATGCTCGGCGGCGCATTGAATGTCCGCGTTACGACGAGTTCGCGGTCCCCTTTGCGCTCGACTGACGTGCGGTTCTGCGCGCCAGCGGCTTTGTTGACTTGCTCATTCATCGCTTACCTCCCGTTTCAGTTCGCTGATGATCTCGTCCAGTGCTTCGAAGCGGGCCTCGAAGAGTTTGCGATGCGCCTCGATCCACTCGGCCTCTGCCTCAAGGCCACGTTTCCCAAGCTTGCAGGTTCTCACCCGTCCGACCTTCTGCGTGACGACGAGCCCCGCCCGTTCGAGAACCTGGACGTGCTTCTTCATGCCGGTCAGTGTCATCTGGAACTTGTCCGCCAGACTGGTGATCGACGCGTCCCCTTGCCCAAGTAGATCGATGATCCCGCGACGGGTCGCATCGGACAGCGCCGCGAACGAGAGATCGAGAGGGGCATTAGAATACTGAACCATGTAGTTCAGTATTTAACTTGCTTCCGAAGGAAACGCAAGCGGCGCGGCGGGGGACGCTTTCACTTCTTTTTAACCATGAATCGTGAAACTGCGCAGATCCGGAGGCATGATGCCGACGTTCGTCTAGGGTAAAAGTGCATGCGTAACCCGCAAGATCAGAAGCTCACCTCCGGCGCGACCAATTCGGAACCCGGCTACCTCATCACCCGCCGTGCCCTGCTTTCGAACCTCGGCGTCATGACCCTGCTTGGTGCCTCCGGCTGCTCGCAGTCCCTCGAACTCCCATCGCTCGAGCCGTCCAGTCGGATGTCGACTGCGAGCGTTGACTATATGTCGACCGGCGCAATCCCACCGATCAGTGTCGACAGCAACATCACCGACAACAGCACGATGTATGCCTCGCTGAACGACAATGGCTTCGTCATCCCGGCAATCCCATTCCAGAAGGTCAAACCGGAATTCCGTCGTCAGATCGTTCGCGACCCTACCGGCGAGGCGCCGGGCACGATCGTGGTGCGGCTTAGCGAGCGGCATCTCTATTGGGTGCAGGAAGGTGGCGAAGCGGTCCGCTACGGTGTCGGCATCGGCAAGGCCGGCTTCGAGTGGAGTGGGCGGGCAGAGATCCAGTATACGAAGGTGTGGCCGACCTGGACGCCGCCCAAAGAGATGATTGCGCGCAAGCCGGAGCTGGTGAAATGGACGGGCGGCCAGCCGGGTGGCCTCGACAACCCGCTCGGAGCCCGGGCACACTATATCTTCAAAGACGGCCAAGACACCGGCTATCGCGTGCATGGCTCACCGGAGTGGTGGACCATCGGCACACAGGCATCTTCCGGTTGCGTACGCATGATCAACCAGGACGTTGTCGATCTCTACAACCGGGTCAAGGCGTCGCCGACCAAAGTCCCGATTGTCGTCGCATAAGAGGGCGCTTCGAGCCCATTTCTAACAGTCACGCGGGATGCCAAACACCCAGGGCCAAGAGGATATGCGGATAGAGCCGCCGCCATCGCGGCCGAAAACGAGCCGCAAACTGGGCTGCAGCTTCCGAGCCACCAAATGAGCCACCCGGCATGCGCTCAAGACTCGTTCTGCCCTTTAGCTACCCGAACAGGGGCGCTGCACGAACTCACCGCACCGCTCCTTGAGCAGCCGGAAGGCGAGGGATGCACCGGCGACGACGGTGAGCACGCGCACAACATGGTGCAGTACGACAAAGGGCACTTCCACATGCAGCGACAAGGCAATGAGGCTCATTTCAGCGACCCCACCGGGAGAATAGGCAAGGACATAGGCAACGAAGCGGTCGCCGCCGGCCAGCGACAACAGCCAGGCGAACATGACGGTGGACAGAAGCATCAGGACCGTCGCGCCAGCGGCTAGCGCCAGCGCGCGCAAGATCAAGCGCGGCGAGGCATTGGCAAAGCGGCATCCAATCGTCGCGCCGATCACGACCTGCGCACAGGCGAGAGCGGCCACCGGCAGTTCGAAATCCGTCACACCAACCAGATGCAGGATGGCGCTGGCAAGCATTGGCCCCACGAGAAACCGTGCCGGCAGTTTTAGAAGCGTGCCAAGGGCAACGCCACCAACGACTGCACTGCCAAACCAGATAACGTCCTCCGCCGATATTGCCATTTCACCGGCAGAAAAGATGCCCGTTCTGTCAATGGTAATGCCTGCAAATGTCTGGATCAGAAAAGGCAGAGTTAAGACGACGAGGAAAATCCGGGCAGAGTGAATGAGGGCAATCATGCGCTCATCGCCGCCCTTTTCCGCGCCAAGTGTGATCATTTCGACGAGCCCACCTGGCATAGCCGAGAAGAAGGCGGTGACGGGATCAAGCCTGGCAATCCACCGAAAATAGACAAAGGCCAGTGCACCGGTGAGCGCAATGAAGGCGACCAAGCCGACGAGCGAAATGCTCCAGGCTGCCGCATGCGCGAATGTATCCGGTGAGAACGAAGTGCCGAGCATCGCACCGATCACCGCTGTCATCGGTGGTCTGGCCTGTTTTGGCAGAGAGACGGGAAGGCCTGCAAAGGCACAGACGGCCGTAGCCAGCATGGCCCCCAGCAGCCATGCGAGCGGCATATGCGCGAGCCACATCAAGGAGCCGCCGAAAGCACCTATGGAGAGCGTCAGCGCAAATCGCCCGCCCGTCTTCCTACCGGCGCGGTTCACCGGAAGCTCATAACCTGGCGCGTGTGCGTTACGACGGGTGTGGTCGCGAAGCACGGACCGACGATCTTGCGCCAAGTCTGAAAATCCGCCGAGCCTCGAAACCCGACCGTGTGATCCTCGACCGTTTCCCAATCGACGACGAGGCGATAGACCTGCGGCGTCTCGATAACACGGTGGAGAGCGATCCCGCGACATCCCCTGGCGTGGAGGAACAGCGGAGCGGCCTTTTCGACGCCCCGCTCGAAATCACCCTCCATCCCCGGCTTGATGGTCAGTTCTGCAACTTCCTGGATCATGCCTGGGCGCCCGGCTTGTGGCCATGCTCGGCGTCAATCGTGTGCTCCTCGCCGGTGTCGATCATAGTCCGGGTGGCATCGATCGATGCATAGACCCAGAAGATCCGCATGGGCTCCGTCTCCGACGCATTGATGAAGCGGTGCGGAACGTTCGCCGGTATCCAGGTCGTATCATTGGGTCCGAGGGGATAGCGCACACCGTCGATCTCGGCGATCGCCTCGCCATCGAGGATCATTACGCTTTCCTCGCAATTGTGCTTGTGCATGCCAATCGCAGCGCCTGGATCGAACGCGGTGATGCCGTTGATCATGCTATTTGAGCCGCACTTGCGCGTGACCAGCGGCGTGGTGCGTGCGCCGTTGCCACGGTCGTTGGTCTTCAATTCCCTTGGCCGCAGTACGGCCGGCATCGCAATGCTCATCGTGCTCCTCCATGTGCTGTCGCCGGCGTCTGGGCGGCGCCAATCCACACGGTCTTGATGTTGACGAACTCGCGGATGCCGTAGACCCCGAGTTCGCGCCCGTAGCCGGAGCGCTTGATGCCGCCGAAAGGGTAGCGAGGGTCGGAGGCGACCATGCCGTTGATGAAGACGGCGCCGGCTTCGATGTCGTGCGCAAGCGATCGGGCGCGTTTAAGATCGCTGGTCC
This sequence comes from Ensifer sp. EB106-05-01-XG146, assembly GCF_058791875.1. Classification (NCBI taxonomy): domain Bacteria; kingdom Pseudomonadati; phylum Pseudomonadota; class Alphaproteobacteria; order Hyphomicrobiales; family Rhizobiaceae; genus Ensifer; species Ensifer sp. EB106-05-01-XG146. The sequence continues at coordinate 525,153 of NZ_JBYTDX010000003.1, read as the reverse complement.
AGAGCGCGGCACCGAGGCCGAATTCCGTCTGGTTCGCGAGCGCCACCGCCTCTTTGGCATCCTTAACGCGGATAATCGCCGCAACCGGCCCGAAGGTCTCCTCGCAAAACGCAGCCATGTCGGGGCGGACATGGTCGAGGACCGTCGGCGAATAGTAGAATCCATCACCTTCAAGCGGCGCACCGCCAACTCTAAGTATCGCGCCGGCAGAAAGGCTGCGCTCGACCTGTTTGTGCAGGCCAGTCATCAGGTTCTCCCTGGCCATCGGGCCGATATTCGTTTCGCGCTCCATCGGGTCGCCGATCTTCAGCTTCGCCACCTCTTGTAGGAAGAGTTCAACGAACCGGTCGGCGATGGTTTCCTCGACGATGAAGCGCTTGGCATTGACGCAGGATTGGCCGACATTGATATAGCGCGCCTTGACTGCGATCTTTGCCGCCTCTTCGAGATCGGCATCGGCGAGCACGATGAACGGGTCCGAGCCGCCGAGCTCAAGCACCTGCTTCTTCAAGGCCTTACCGGCCTGGGCAGCGACAATCGCCCCCACTTCCGTCGATCCCGTCAACGTCACGGCGGCGATCCGATCGTCCGCGATGATGCCGGCAACCTTCGACGGCTCGATCAGCAGCGTGGCGAAGAGACCTTCAGGGCAGCCGGCTTCCCGCATCACCTCTTCGATCGCGAGCGCGCATTCCGGAACATTGTTGGCGTGCTTCAAGATTGCGCCATTGCCTGCTGCAAAGGCCGGGGCCGCAAAGCGGAAGAACTGCCAGAACGGATAGTTCCACGGCATGATCGCCAAGACCACACCGAGCGGATCGAAGGCGATGACGCTCTCAGCCGCGTTCGACGCCACCGGTTCATCCGCAAGGTACTTCGGCGCATTCTCGGCGTAGAAATCGCAGTTGTAGGCGCATTTTTCCACCTCAGCTTCGGCTTCTACGATCGGCTTGCCCATCTCGCGGGTGATCATGGCGGCATAGCGAGACTTTCCGGACCGCAGCACCCGCGCCATGGCGTAAAGAAGCGTGCAGCGCTCAGCGACTGCCACTCTTCGCCAGCCGGCCTGTGCCTTCGCCGCCGCGCTCAACGCCTGGTCAACATAGGCATCGTCGTGAAGGTCGTAGCGCGCGAGCTCGCGGTCGTTGGCCGGATTGATGGAAACGATCATGCTCTTCTCCTGGTTTCTGATCTCGCCCGCCAGGCGGCGAGAAATGTCAAACTCTCGGCAGTGTTCGCCGAGGGTGTGAACTCGAAGCCGACGGCGCCCTGGAAGCCATGCGCTTTGAGTGCCGAAAGGACCGGTTCGAAATCGATCGTCCCAGTCCCTGGCTCTTGCCGCCCCGGATAATCGGCGATGTGGACGTGCCCGATGCGATAGGCATTTGCCGCGATCCACCGGGCCGGATCGATGGCGGTCGCGCTCGCGTGGAAGGTATCGAGGAGCAGCAAGAGATTGCCGGGACCAAAGACATCCTGCACGTGGCGCGCCTGCTCCAGTGTGGAGAGCGCATAGCCTGGCACCGACCGCTCACTGATCGCCTCGATCAGGATCTTCACCGGCGTGCCGGCTGTTCCCTGGATGGCGTAATGCAGGTTCTCGAAGTACACGCTTTCGGCGTCTGCATCGCTAGGTGGAATGCCGGCCATCGGGTGAAGGTAGGGCGCATCGGCGGTGAGCGCGAACTCAAGGGCGTTATCGAAGGCTGCGCGAAATTCGGACTGCCGGCCCGGCAGAGCGGCGAGACCTTTTTCGCCCTTCGCGAGGTCGCCGAATGCGCAGGAGAGCTGCGCAAAGCGGAGACGGTGTTTCTCTAAAAGACCGCGGATGATCGCCGGCTCGAACGTCTCCAGATAAGGGTGTTCAATGGCATCAAAACCCACCGCAGCCGCCGCTTCGAAGCGTTCCTCGAAGGGTAGCTCCCTGAACCGATAGCCGATATGGGCCGAGAACATGGACCGCGTGGTCACCGCACCATCCCCTCAGCAAAGATCGCGGGCGCTGACGAGCACGCCGTCCGCATCCGCATAGAGGTAGGCGCCGGGCGCGAACGTGACGCCGCCAAATTGGACCGGTATGCCCGTCTTGCCGGCACCGTCTTTCACGGACTTCTTCGGTGTCACCGAAAGGCAGAAAACGCCCACGTCCATCTCCGCGATCTCAGCACTGTCGCGCACCGCACCGTTGATCACGATGCCGGCCCAGCCATTGTCGCGAAGGATCATCGCGATCTGGTCGCCGAGCAAAGCGACGCGGCTCGAGGCGCCACCATCGACGACCATGACCCTGCCCTCGCCCGGCTTCTGCAGTTCGGCCTTCAACACAGCATTGTCCTCGAAGCATTTGACGGTCGCAATCGGACCGCTGAAGGACTTCGTCTTCCCGACTTTCAAAAAGGGAAGATCGCAGAAGTGCACTTCCTCCCCATGCGCATCGACGAGATCAGCCGTTTTCATCAGTTTCTCCTTCAATAGCTGCCGAAAACGGCCTTTAATTCCGTGACGTTTTCAGGGGAAAGCATGCGTTTCGGCGCATCGCGCAGCAGCACCAGCAGCTTGGCAGTTTCCTCCAGTTCCTCGGCTGCGTAGACCGCCGATGCGATATCCTTGCCGGTAACGACGGGGCCATGATTAGCAAGCAGCACGGCGGCATAGCGACCACCAAGCTCCGCGATCATGTCGCCCATGCTTTCATCGCCCGGCTTGACGTAGGGGAGCAGCCTCACTTGCCCCACGCGCATGACGACGTAAGGGGTGAGCGGCGGAATGCAGTCGTCCGGATCGGTGTCGGCAAGACAAGAGAGAGCCGTGGCGAAGGTCGAGTGGAGGTGAACCACCGCACCTGTCTGTGGTCGTGTTTCATAGAACGCCCGGTGCAGGAACACTTCCTTCGAGGGCTTGTCTCCGGAGATGTGCCGGCCGCTGCGATCGAGCTTCGAGATACGTGCAGGATCGAGGAAACCGAGGCACGAATTCGTCGGGGTCATCAGGATCCCGTCCTCGACCGCAGCACTGATGTTGCCGGCGGAGCCGACCGAGAAACCACGGTCGAACAACGACTTCGAAAGCCGAGCGATCTCGTCGCGCATCCTGATTTCAGCACTCATCTGCCTGCGAGCCTTTCCAACGCTTTGACAAAAAAATCGGGGGCGCCGAAATTGCCGGACTTCAGCGCCAACGACACAGCTTTTGCCCCACCCGACAACAACACCGGCACCCCGGGATCGATTTCCGGCCCAATCGTCAGCGCACCGAGATCGAGTGCCGAAACGACCGCCCCGGACGTTTCCCCACCGGCAACGACGAGGCGACGGACACCAGCCTTGACCAGTTCCTGAGCCGTTTTCGCAAAGAGTTCATCGAGCGCCGCGGCAACCGCTTCCCGGCCGAAGCGCGCTTGGACCGCCTGGACCTCGTCGGGGGTGCTCGAGGAATAGACGAGCGGCGCCCTGCCCTCGTTGGCAAGCAGGAAGGATGTCAGCATGGCGGTCGTCACCGAGCCGGCCATGACACCTCCAACGTCGATCGCGAGCGTCGGGTGGTTCTTGCGGTGGATCTCGACCTGTTCGCGGGTCGCACCGGAGCAGCTTCCGGCGAGAATGGCCTCCGGCCCATCGACGCCTGCGACGCTGGCGCTGGTTCCGGCAGCAAGGCCTTGCTCGATGAAGTTCGCGGCAAGACCGATCGCGATGCCAGAACCTCCCGTGACAAGGCGATCTCCCGCCGCAGCACGACCGATTGCGACGAGATCGTCATCCGTGATTGCATCGACGATGACGAGCGTGCGATTGCGCTCGCCGTTCTCCCGCAGCGCTGCTCCGATTTCGGCCGAGCCTTGCCGCACGACGGCGATCTCGACATGTCCAACCTCAGTCGTCGACTGGAGCCGCAGCCAGCGCCGGATGTCCGCATCGGTCATCGGGTTAAGTGGATGGTTTTGCAGGCCGGACTCGCTCAGAAGCCGATCCTTCACGAAGAGGTGACCCTTATAGACCGTTCGGTCGGCACCGGGAAATGCGGGGCAGGCAATCACGCCGCTGACGCCCAAGGCCTCAGCAAGCGCTTCGGCAACCGGGCCGATGTTGCCGGCCGGAGTGGAATCGAAGGTCGAGCAGTACTTGAAGACGATCTGCCGGCACCCCTGATCGAGCAGCCAGCGCAGGCTTTCCAGCGACTGTTCGACGGCCGACGCTACATCGATCGACCGGCTCTTTAGCGCAATGACGCCGGCTTCCACCTCAGGCTCGGCCTTTGCACGAGGGATTCCAAGGTATTGTACCGTGCGAAGACCACCCTGCCGCGGCAGGCCCTTGGCGAGCGTATTCGCGATATCGCTTGCCCCTGTAAAATCGTCTGCGATAACCCCAAGCAGCATTGAAGGTGTACTCCCGAATTTCATGCTGCGCCGAGAAGGCGCTTGAGTTTGTCGATGGCGGCATCCGGGCTCGACAGAACCGGGATGTCCGTCACCGCCCGCACCTCCGGTACGGCGCGTGCCGTGGAAAAATGCGCAAGCACGATGCTGTCGAAGCCACGCAAACCCGCCGCCGCTTCGGCGACGAGCCGATTGTGGGTCTCTACATCACCCGCCCGCACCGCCTCGATCGCTCCGTGAACCAGGAAGCTCTCCATGGTTGCGGTCGGATCGATCCTTTCGGCCTCTTCCAGAAACTCCGCCTCCATGCCGTCGCGCGCAGGCGGGAAGGTGTAGAGCATGGCAGTCCTGCCGCCTTTCCGGATCGCAGCCTCGAACATCGCCTCGTTGGGTTTCAGCACCGGGATGTCGACGGTCGCCGCAGCCTGCTCGATCGCCCGACCGAAGGCCGAGCAGGTAAACAGCACCGCCGCACTCCCGATCTGCCGCGCATATTGGGTCAGGGCCTCGATACGGGCCGTCAGGACTTCGGTGATGTCGGCGCTGGCGGCACGGTCGGGCGAAAGGCTGTCTTCCAGGAGGTTGACCAGATTGGCGTCCGGCCAGGCCGTTGCGAAAGCAAATTTGATCGGTTCCATCGCGATCGGCGTTGCATGGACGAGCGTTATCCGAGGCTGTCTCGACATGAATATACCCTTGAATGGAGCGGTCGCCGCAAGAAGCAGCGACCGCCTGGCGGCCTTCGCTAGCGTTGGCCTGCCGAGAACACCCAGACGCTTTCAGATGGAATTCGTGCCCAGACCGTGCCGGTCGCAAGCTGCCTTGCGCCGTGTGCCTTGGCGACGAAATCACCGCGACGCAGACGGTATTCCCAGCGGTCGCCGAGATAGATACTGTCGTCGAGGTTCATCTCGAGCCCACCCGCCTCGGGCTGGTCGCTGACGCTGATCTGCTCGACCCGGATCACCGCCCGCGCGTCGTCGGATGGGTTGACGCCGGAGGCATCGCGCACGGTGCCGTCAAGGCTCCAGTTGTCGCCGCCGATGACGGCGCTGCGGCCGTTGATCGACTTGACCTTCGCCTTGACGATGTTGTTCGCGCCCAGGAAGTCAGCCGAATAGAAGCTGTTCGGGTTGGAATAGATCTCCTGTGGTCCGCCTTGCTGAACGATGCGACCGTCCTGCAGCAGGAGAATGTTGTCGGCTGCGGCGAGCGCCTCGCTTTGATCGTGCGTGACGAGGATAGCGCAAATTTCAAGGTCGAGGATCAGCTTGCGGATCCAGTAGCGAGCCTCCTCCCTCAGCTTCGCATCGAGATTGGAGAGCGGCTCGTCGAGCAACAGCACGCGCGGCTCGTAAACCAGCGCCCGGCAGATGGCGACGCGCTGTTGCTGACCGCCCGACAGTTGCGACGGGAAGCGATCGGAAAGATGGCCAAGACCCATGCGCTCCAGGATCGCCTGCACGCGCTTTTCGATATCGGCCTGCGTCACGCCGCGGAGCTTCAGCCCGTAGCCGACATTTTCCTTGACGGTGCGATGTGGCCAAAGAGCGTAGGACTGAAATACCAGACCGATGTTGCGCTGCTCGGGCGGAAGCGCGAGCTTCTTTTCGCCATCGAGCACGGTCTTGCCGCCGATGACAATCTGGCCAATCTCCGGCTGCTCGAGCCCGGCGATACAGCGCAACAGTGTGGTCTTGCCGCTGCCCGACGCGCCGAGCAGGGCGACGATGGAGCCGCGCTGCGCGGTGAAGGACGCGCCTTTGAGGATCTGCAGACCGCCCAGCCACTTCTGGACATTGCTGACAACGAGTTCAGTCATGGATTTTTGCTCCCAAGCGGAGGGCGAGTGCGAGACCTGCGCCCGTCAAGACGATGCTGATGAGGGAAAGAGCGGCGATCGTGTTCATGGCGCCGGTCTGAAGAAGGGAGACCATCAGCGAACCGATGACTTCCGTGCCGGCGCCCATGAGGTAGACGCCGGTCGCGTACTCGCGGAGGAAGATGATCATGATGAGCGCCCAGGCACCGGCCAGACCCGGCCGGACGATCGGGATCACCACATCCTTCCAAGTGCGGCCGATCGTGGCGCCCGTGGTGCGCGCGGACTCCTCGAGCTCCGGCGCAACCTGAATGAGCGTGCCCTGCAAGAGGCGCAGACCATAGGACAAGCCGACGACCAGATAGGCGACGAAAAGGCTGACCAGTGTTGGCCTCAGCGGCGTAAGCAACGGCACAAACAGGAAGACCCAGAAGAAGGCAAGGCCGACGACGAGGCCCGGAAGCGCACGCGGCAGGAGGACGATATAATCCAGCACCGTGTTCGACATGCCCCAGTTGCGGTGACCGGCCAGGCCGACGGCGAGATAGATCGCCACCGCCGCAGCACCACCGACGACCGACAGGATGATCGTGTTGACGATACCGTTGTAGAGGCTCGGCACTTCGAGCATGCGGCTGAAATTGGTGAGCGTCAGTTGGTCGAAGAGGTTGACGCCCTCGCCCCAGGCATCGACGAAGGCACGTACGGTGATGCCGCCGATCGGGAGGACAACCGATACGAAGAGCCAGAAACCGATGAGCGAAAGGGCAATGACCTGGCCACTCGCGCCGAGTTTCAAGGTGGCGACCCGGGCACCCTTTCCGCCGAGCGCTGCATACTTGCGAGCATTGCGCAGCAGCCTGCGCTGCATCCAGACGAGCGGCAGCGTGATCAGTACCAAAACGACCGCGACGACAGCCATGAGCTGATAGGTCGGTGTGCCGAACAGCGTCGTCAACTTGTAGATATAGGTGGTCAGCACCATGATCCCGTTCGGATCGCCAAGAACGAGCGGAATGCCGAAGGTCTCGAAGCCGAGCAGGATGTTGAGGGCCGCCGCAAAAATCAGCGCCGGCAGCACCATAGGCAGCGTAACGTCGCGCGAAACCTGCCAGACGGAAGCGCCGGTGGTGCGTGCGGCTTCTTCGAGGTCCGACGGCAGGTTCCTCATGGCCGAAGAGACATAGAGGTAGACGTGCGGAACGTGGCTCAGACCGGCGATCAGGATCATGCCCGGCAGGCTGTAAATGTTCCAGGGTACGAAGCCCAGCACACTGCGGAAGAAGAGCGAGACGAAACCGGTCGGACCGACCGACACCGTGTAGCCAAAGGCAAGCACGATAGACGAAATAAACATAGGCACGAGCACGAGGATCTCGAGCAGTCGCCTGCCCTTGATGTCGGTGCGCGTGATCAGAAAGGCGAGCAGACCCCCGAGCGGCACTGCGATCGCCACCATGCCGAAGGAGAAGATCGCCGTCGTACCGAGAGCGCGATAGAAATTCTTGTCGGTGAAGACGTACTTGTACGCATCGAAGCCGAAGTGCGCACGGGGGCTGAAGAACGCAGCCGTCAGGAAACTCTGATAGATGATCAGGCCGACGGGTGCCAGGACGGCAACCGCGAGCAGACCGATGACGATGCGCCGATAAAAGTTTGCATTTCCATGCCGCGGCATCTTTGCCGGATACTTCTTTTCGGCTGCGGCTTTCGTCAAAGGGACTGCAGCCGGTGCTTGGATGTGGGTTGACATTCTATGCCTCTCGCAAACGGTGGCGGAACCGCGGCGCCTGAGCGCCGCGGTCGGCTAAGCATCAACGGCCGAGGGCGGCTTTCCAGTCGTTGAGGAACTGAACGCGCTTCATCTGGTCCATGTATTCCAGAACACCCTCGTCGACGGCGATCGGCTTCAGGCCGCCGCCGACGCGTTCGTTAAGCGTCTTGATGTTGAGGCCGGCGGTCACGTCTTCACGGATCGACGGCAGGCCGCCTTCAGCCAGAAGCGACTGGCCTTCGGACGACAACATGAAGTCGACGAAAAGCTTGGCCGCGTTCGAATGCGGAGCGTCCTTGGTGATCAGCGCCAGACGCGAGAAGGCCGGCGTATAGTCCGTGGCGAAATGCACGCCGAGGTTCGGGCTCTCCTTGACCCAATCGAGCGCGTAAGAGCCGATAATGTTGATGGCGATGACGTTTTCACCCGAAACGACCGTTTCCTTCATGCCGCCGGAGCTGGAATAGATCTTGGCGCCATCGTCGCCCATGGCCTTAGCAAGATCCCAGAAATCCGGCCGGTTGCGTGCGTCGTTGGAGTGGTGCAGGAAGCCGGAGCCGCTCTTTTCAGGATCGAACGTGGCAACCTTGCCCTGAAGCTCGGTCTTGTTGCTCTTCAGGAACGTGATCATGTCGCCATAGGTCTTCGGAAGCTTGTCTTCGGAAAGCGCCTTGGTGTTGTAGATCACGCCGATCGGTTCGACCGTGGTGGCGTAGAGCGTGTTCTTGTAGTTGGCCCAGCTCGGAAGATTGCCGGCTTCAGGTGAAGCGTATTCGGCCGCATAGCCATCCTGAACCAGCGTCATCTGCAGGTCCATCGCCGAACTCCAGACGATGTCGGCGGTGGTCTGGCTGGCGGCGGCCTCCGAGATCACCTGGTTATAGGCGCCGTTCGTCCCGAGATCGTTATAGGCGATCTTGATCCCGTACTTCTTGGTAAAGGCATCCTGTAGCTTCTGCGACTGGGCAGCATCGGTCGAGGTGTAGATCGAAACGGTGCCCTCCTGTTTCGCCTTGGCGATGAGTTCCGCATAATCTGCTGGATAGCCCGCGGGTACTTCCTGCGCGTGCGCCGAAAATGCCGTCATGACCGCGGTGACCGCAACGGCCGCAAGGCGGCCGGAAACATACTTGTTCATCTTCTCTTCTCCCAAAAGACGCCCGGCTCCAAATCTCCTCCGGGCAGTTCTGCGAGGGCCGTTGCCGCCCTCGCGTCTCCATGTCCACACTTTGGCTTTTAATTATCCAAAGTACAAAGCTCGATCAGGCTCTCGCAAGCTTCCGATCACCCTCACCACTGCGAACAGCACGTGCCACGAGCGAACCAAAAGCATCCGTGCCGGTGCTGCCGCCGAGGTCGCGCGTCCGCGCGTCGGGGTTCGCGAGAACCTCGTCGACCGCCCGCTCGATCTCCGCGCCCGCCGCTTCAAATTGTGGCAGACCGCGCTGCTCGCCGAGCCAGCTGAGCATCATGGCTGCGGACAGGATTAGCGAAGTCGGGTTGGCGACGTTCTGGTTCTGGATATCGGGGGCAGAGCCGTGCTGCGCCTGGGCACAGACAAGACCTGTCTCGGCATTGGCGTTGATCGAACCGGCCAAGCCGAGACTACCCGAGAGCTCGCTGGCGAGATCCGAAAGAATGTCCGAGTAGAAATTTGTCGCGACGATCACGTCAAACCGCGAGGGGTCGCGAACCAGATGGGCAGCCATCGCGTCGATGATGAATTCGTTGAGCGTGACCTCGGGGTATTCGGCGGCGACCTTGCGTACCTGCTGAAGGAACAGGCCGTCCGTAAGGATAAAGTTGTTGGCTTTGTGGACCGCAGTCACCTTCTTGTTGCGCTTCATGGCGAGCAGGAAGGCCTGTCGCGCTATGCGCTCGCAGGCAGAGGCGGTGATTTTGCGCACGGAAAGCGCCACGTCCGGCGTCGGCATGAACTCTCCCGTACCGGCATACATGTTGCGATCGGGATAAAAGCCTTCCGTCGCCTCGCGCATAATGACGAGGTCCATCTTCTTGGCGTCGTTCAAGAACGGACGGGAGCGCGCCGGACGCACATTCGCGTAGAGGTCCAGCTTGACGCGGAAGCCTGCCGAGACGTTCACGCCACCCTTGTCGCGGGCCGGATAATCCATGTGGGACTGGGGGCCCAAGATAATGCCATCAAAAGTGCGGGCACGATCCAGCGTCTCGTCGCGAAGCGTCGAGCCGAATTTTTCCAGGCTCGCGAAACCGGTGTCTTCGAAATTGTACTCGAGGCCGAGATCGAAAGCCGCGTCGGCTGCCTTCAGGACCTCCATGGTTGCCGCAGTGATCTCCGGACCGATTCCATCACACGGCGTCACGAATATTTTCATCAGCTAATCTCCCATGAGGCGACGAGCGAAGTCGCCGCTCTACGTCACCGGCGAATTATTGGCTTTTTAAATCTGAAAATGCAATCTCTATTTTTCGAGATTGTCTTTTTCATGCGCTTGGTGCGACCAGGACCAGGTAATCGGCGACTTCTTCGACAGCGCGCCCCCAAGGTGCCGACGCATAGCGTAGGAAGCCTCGACGACCTCGCCGCGCTCAAGAAGATCAAGGATTTCGAGGTGTTCCTGGCATTGCCGTACCGTACGGCTACGATCGACGCGGGATCGATATTCGAGGAGGCGTCGCATGCGGTTTACCCGCACTAGCGAGATGTGGAAGAAGGGATTGTTTGACATCTTGATGAGCTCTTCGTGGAAAAGCGCGCCATTGTGCAGAAGGCGCTCCGCCGGTAGTCGCTCGATGTCCGTCTCAAGCATGCGCATCTGGATGCGCCGTTGCTCATCGATGATCTTTCGATCGAGGCTGAACTCCGGCTCAAGCATGGCGGCCGGCTCGATCAGCATGCGAAAACGATAGATCTGCTCGAAGGCTTCCGGTGTTTTTGCGACCGGCAGGAAGCGCCAGCCATAACCCTGCTTGCGCTCAGCCCATCCTTCACGGGTCGCGCGCATCAGCACGTCGTTAACCTGGGACTTGGTCAGTTCGTAGCGCTCGCGCAGCGTCTGCTCCGTGACCTCCGCCGGGATACGGTCGGTTAGCCAGTCTTCGGCAAGGCGCTGGTAGTCGTTCGCAACTTCGAACGGCTCGGCGTCTTCACGGACCCGCTCGGCGATGGCACCTGGCGGTTCTTTCACAAAGAAGCCGCGGTTCTCCTTCTGCTCCAGCAGCCCCTGCCCGGCTAGGATCTCCATCGCCTCGCGGACCGGTGAACGGGAAACGCCGAAACGATCGGCCAATTGTTGCGTCTTTACATGGTCGCCGACAGTGAGCTCTCCCGATGTCACAAGCAGGCTGATTTCGTTGGCGATGGTCTGGGCCAATTGGCTGGAACGCATGTCGATATTCCCCGGATTCGGAAAGCTTTGCCGGGTCCAACGATATTTCACCCCACCGCCAAAGGGAACTGACATCCCTTCTTTTTGCATATTTCGCCAACGAAAAAGCCAAAGGAAGGCGGTCCATTGATTGACTTTGCTGCTATTTTGGCTTTTTAGTTATCAAAAAGCAATATAGGAGCAATCGACATGGTGCTGCGCATTCCTTCGGAACACGGAACGCTGAACGCAATTGACCTGCGCACCGCTTTTGGTCCTGACTTCGAATGCCTGCCCTGGGTTCTGCGTAATCTCCTTGAAAACGTAGCGCGCAAGGATGTGGCTCGGTTATCCGCCACCGTTTCGGCCCTCAAGGCCTGGCTTTTGACCGGCACGAGCGAGGCAGAAATCGCATTTCACCCCTCCCGTGTCCTCATGCACGATACGACGTGTGTGCCGGCTCTCGTTGATATTGCCGCCATGCGGGACGCGGTCGCGGATGCTGGTGGCGATCCGAGCGAATTGAGCCCCGTTCTCCCGGTCGACGTCTCCGTCGATCACAGCGTTGCCGTCGATCGCTACGGCCAGCCTGATGCCCGCCGTTTCAACATGCAACGGGAAATGGACAGAAACAGCGAGCGCTACCGCCTGATGAAGTGGGCAACCCAGGCTCTACCGGGTGTCAAGGTGCACGCCCCAGGTACCGGCATCATGCACACGATCAACCTCGAGCAACTCGCAAAGGTGATTTCCATCGAGGAACGCGATGGAGAAAAATGGGCCGTACCCGACACGCTGATCGGCACGGACAGCCACACGCCGATGATCAACGGCATCGGCGTATTGGCTTGGGGCGTCGGGGGTCTTGAGGCCGAAAGCGTCTTTTTTGGGTTTCCTGTGACGCTACGCATTCCCGATGTGGTCGGCGTGCGGTTGATGGGACGGCTCGCACCAGGCGTTCTGTCAACCGATCTCGCGCTGGAAGTGACCCACCTGCTGCGGCGTCACGGAATATCAGGGGAATTTGTCGAATTCTTCGGCGAGGGTGTTTCGACGCTTTCGGCCGGAGACCGCGCCGTCGTCGCCAATATGGCACCGGAATACGGCGCCTCGACGGGTTACTTCCCTATAGACGAACAAACCCTTTCCTATCTCGCCCAGACGGGTCGCTCTCCGTCCCATTGCCAACTCGTCCGCGACGCGGCGAAGATGCTCGGCCTCTGGTTCGAGCCTGCCGTTTCGCCGCGCTATACCGGCGTGATCGAGCTCGACCTTGCGGCGGTCGAACCCTTGATGGCCGGTCCACGCCGCCCGCAGGACAAGCTGCCATTGGCCGATGCCCTAGGTGCACTTGAGACCGCATGCGGCCGGCCCTTGGAGCAAGGCAAACCCGGCATACCGGACGGCGCAATCGCGATCGCCGCCATCACGAGCTGCACCAACACGTCGGATCAACGGCTGTTGGTCGCGGCGGGCCTGGTTGCCCGCAATGCGAACCGGTTGGGTCTGCGCCCACCCTACTGGGTCAAGACATCGCTGGCACCCGGCTCGCCATCGGCCGAGCGTTTCTTGAGGCGCAGTGGATTGCTTGCTGATCTTGAGGCCGTCGGGTTCGACATCGTGGGGCACGGGTGCACGACCTGCATCGGAAACTCTGGTCCGCTTCAGGGCGATATGGCTGAAGCAATCGCCGGCGGCACGATCGCGGCAGCACTGCTTTCCGGTAATCGCAACTTTCCTGGCCGCGTGCATCCAAGGCTCCAGTTCGGCTTCCTGGCATCGCCGCCTCATGTTGTGGCTCTGTCGTTGATCGGAAGGTTCATTCCAAACCCCATGAAGTGGGAAATCGCCCGGAGCCCGGAGCAGACAGCCATTCATCTCGGTGATTTGATGCCTGGCAGTGACGAGATCGACGCTGTTCTCAAGCAGCATTCCGACGCACAAGATTTTCCCCAGGCTTTCCTGGATGCGGAACGAAATGATGCCTGGCGCGCGCTGGCCGCTCCGAAGTCGCCGACGTTTCCGTGGAACGAAGCCTCAACCTACATCCGCCGGCCACCCTTTGCTGCTGTGGAGACAGCCAATCGCCTCGGAAACTACAGGGCACATCCCTTGCTCGTGTTGGGGGACGACATGACGACGGACCATATCTCGCCCGCGGGCCAGATTAGCGCTTCGAGCTTCGCCGGCCGCCACCTCGTGGCCGCTGGCGACCCTGCGGACGATCTTAACGTCTACGCCGCACGTCGCGGTAATTGGAAAGCAATGGTGCGCGGCCTCTTTGACAATCGTACAGCCGCCAACCACCTCCTTGGCGGAAGGCCTGCATCGATGACCATCCACGCGCCTACAGGAGAGGAAGCGCCGCTGTGGGAGACGGCGGAGCGCTACCGATTGGAGCACCGGTCCGTCGTTATCATTGCAGGGCAACGCTATGGCGCTGGATCGTCGCGAGACTGGGCCGCAAAAGGCATCGGGCTACTCGGCGTTCGCGCCGTGATCGCCTTGAGTTTTGAGCGGATTCATCGAACAAACCTCATTGGCATGGGCATCCTTCCTATTCTTCTGCAGGAGGAGGAAGTGCCGCGGATAACAGCCACCGATCTCCTGGAAGTCAACGCGACGACCATTTCTCCGCGCGGACCCGTGCCACTGGTCTTGAGACGTGTTTCAGGTGAATGCCTGCGATTGACGGCCCGAGCAGCCGTGGAGACGGGGCAAGAAGTAGAGAGCCTCCTAGCAGGCGGCATGATCCCCCAAATTCTGGGTCGCCACTTCAAGCAACGCGGCTGAAGCAGCAACCACCACGGTGTCGGAGAGCATCGAAGCGACCCGACACGTTCTGGCAAGCGGGCGCCTCGCTGGTCAGTAGTACGGCGACACACATTCCTGGCGCGGCCCATAATAGGGTTGGAAGGAGTTGTCGTAGGCACGGTACGAACGATAGCGGTCATAGCACCATTCGACATGCGACGACGGCGCGTTGGAATAGACCTGCCGAGGCGGTGAGGCGATTGCGCCACCGATGATCACTCCTGTCCCGAATGCGGCCAGGGGATACCACCATCCATCACTGTGGCGACGGTACCCGTCGCGGCGGTACCGGTAACCCTCATAGCCATTGTAATGGCCGTATCGTGGAGCTGCATTGTAGCGGTTGCTGCCGTAGCGGTAGCCGTCGTAGCCGCGCTTGTGCGGCGGTCCGCCGTAATGGCCTGGCTTATGATGGATCAAATCGACCGGCTGGGAGGTCTGCCCAGTGGAAACAGCGAACATCGGAACCGCCTGCGCCGAGACCGCCGATAGCGCCGTGCCGGCGGCCAAGAGTACTGCACCTATTTTCTTCATAAATTTCCCACCTACAGAGTCCTAGCGATCGGCATTCGACCTCCAACGGGTCAAATGGGCTCGGCACCACGCAGGTGCCACCGATCATCAACAGATCGAATCCCTCTGACCAAGTTAGTTACCGCGAGAGGTTCCGCCATAGGACCTCAGTCTTATGGCGGCCGGCAAAGGTCTTATGTGCTCGGCAAGCGCATCGGTTGGCGCGGCAAAAAAGGCGTCGCATTGGCTCATTCCGGAGCGAGCCCGGCCGCCGTGAAGGAGCATTTATCGATCACCAAACGGCTGTCGCTCAGTTCTCAAAAAAGAAGAGTGGCGGGACGCGCTAAATCGGCCCCCGACCACAAGTTACGGACGATCTCTCATTCAGCGCTTGAAGAGACCTCGCGCAGCCACTCGATGAACAGCCGTCCGCTTTCCTTTTTCGGTCTTCTCGCCGGCACCACGACAAAATATGCCGCCCTGGTGCGAATGGAGGCTTCGGTAAGGCGGACCAAACGAGTTTGCCGAATAAGGTCGGAGACAAGGCGGTTCCAACCGAGCGCAATGCCTTGCCCGTTCATCGCCGCATAAATGGCTTCCGTATAGAAGCTGCATCGCAGGCCGCGGGCGCGTTTCGGCGCCTTTACGGAAAATGCTGCAAGCCATTCATCCCAGCCCGTCCATGTCGGGTCATCAATATCGCTCGTAATCAGCGGATGATTGATGAGGTCTCCCGGCGTGCGGATCGGATCCGCCGTGGCCAGATAATCTGCACTGCAAATCGGGAAAACCTCGTCCTCGAACAAGAACTCCGCCTGGCCGTCCGGCCAGGTACCGGTCCCGTAGCGGATCGCCAGGTCCACATCGCTAGCCTCGATACTCGTTCGAGCATCCTGTGTGATGATGCGAAGCTTGATTTCGGGGTAGGCTCGAGAAAACGCAGCGATCCTTGGCAGCAGCCAGAAATGTGAAAAGGAGATGGTCGCTGCAATTGCCAGCTCGTCATCTGCTCCCTCCGACCGAAGATCCGCAACGGTGTCGGCAATAAGATTGAACGCGTCGCCCGCCGCTGCGTAAAGCAGCCGGCCTTTATCAGTCAGTTCGATCTTGCGATGAAGCCGCCGAAACAAGGGGAACCCAAAGTCCTCTTCGAGCAAATGGATCTGTCTGCTTATAGCCGCCTGCGTCACGCCGAGTTCCGTCGCGGCCCGTGTGAAGCTCGACAATCGAGCCGCTGCCTCAAAGGCCGTCAGCGCGGTGAGCGGGGGGAGTTTCTTCCTCAGATTGACCATCTTGGATCCATTACATTTGGTAATGTGAAACGCGCATATTTGTGCCGTTGAGCGACTGCCGCGCCTGAGCGATCCTCTTTGTGGAGCCCCTCGAGCTTCCGATCGGAACATAAGGTGGAATTATGCTGCAGACATTTTCTTCTCCCATATCATCGCTGCTTGATGCAAGAGCGGAGGGCCATTCGCTTCCCGCCGGTCTCTACACGCGAGAGGATGTCTTCGAGGCGGATCTGGAGGTCTTTTTCCGCCGGCACTGGATCTGCATTGGGCTTGAATGCGATGTACCGGAGCCGGGCGATGCAACCGTCGTCGATATTGGCAAGACCAGCCTCATCCTCCTGCGCGACGATGACGGCGGGATCCGCGTCATGCACAATGTCTGCCGCCACCGAGGCGCCCGACTGCTCGATCCAGGCAAGACGATCGTTTCGAAGCTTGTCTGTCCCTACCACACCTGGACCTATGAGCTTTCCGGTGAACTGAGCTATGCGCCCCATATGGGCAAGAGCTTCGACAAGGAATGCCGCAGCCTCAAGCCCGTGATCTTCAAGTCGGTTGGCGGCCTTGTTTATGTCTGCCTTTCGAACGATCCGCCCGAAGATATTGAGCGTCTCGTCGGGGTCATGGCAGAACGGCTTGCTCCCTACGATATCGCCAACGCCAAGGTCGCGTATGAATCCGATGTCATCGAACAAGGCAACTGGAAGCTCACGATCGAGAACAACCGTGAATGCTACCACTGTTCCGCCAACCATCCCGAGCTCTGCGTCTCCTTCGTCGACCTCGATTTCGGCTTCGATCCGGACGCTTTGAGCCCGGAAGATCGCGCCCAGGCGGAGGAGCATTTTTCGCTGTATGAGGAGCGCACCAGGCGGTGGGAGGCAGATGGCTACCCCTCCGCGGCGGTCGAGCAACTGGTGGACTGCACCACCAACTTTCGGACGCAACGGCTGATCATTTCGGGGGCGGGCGAATCCCAGACGCCCGACGCGACCGCTGCCTCGGCAAAGCTGCTCGGCACGATGTCGCGCAAGGATCTCGGCGACATGCATCTCTGGGGTCACAACAGCTGGAACCACTTCATGGGCGACCACGCCGTCGTTTCGATCGTCATTCCGCTATCGGCCGACAAGACGCTCGTGCGGACGAAATGGCTTGTGCACAAGGATGCCGTCGAGGGGGTCGACTACGAACTCGAAAAGCTCACCAACGTCTGGATCGCCACAACCGAGCAGGACGCCGAACTGGTCGCCCGCTCCCACGCCGGCGTCGAAGATCCCGCTTACGTGCCGGGTCCCTACTCGCCCTTCTCCGAAACAAACCTCGACAAATTCGCGTCGTGGTACATCGATCGGATGCGCGCCCATGGATACTAAGAGCAACTTTTCTTCCGCCGGGCGTCTCGAGCCGAGCGATATCTGGAGCCGCGACGCGGACGAGGACCTGGTCTGCATCGATGTCCATCAGGAAACACACGACGTGAAGACCTTTACCTTTGCGTCCACCGAAGGCAAACGTTTTGCCTTCGAAGCCGGTCAGTATTTCCTGTTCGACCTCGATATCGAGGGCGAGCCGGAAAGCCGCTGCTACAGCATCTCGTCCTCGCCGAAGCGCAGCAATGCGTTCTCGGTGACCGTCAAGCGCGTCGTCGACGGCAAGATCTCGAACTGGCTTCACGATCGGCTCACGGTCAACGCCAAGGTCAAGGCGAACGGTCCCCTCGGCCAGTTCATTCGCCCTAACGGTCGGAAGTACCTTTTTCTGTCGGGAGGGTCGGGGATCACACCGGTCATGGCGATGGTTCGCGAATTGGCCGATACATGCGAGCCTGTCGACGTCGTCTTCATGCACGCGGCGCGAACCCCGAAGGACCTCATCTTCCGCGACGAACTCGCGTCACTCGCCAACCGGATGAAGGGCCTGCGCTTGCAGTTTCTGCCGGAAGTCGTTACCGGCGAAACCAACTGGCATGGCCTGACGGGACGCATATCGGCTGCTTACTTGCAGCTTGCTGTTCCCGATATCGCCGAACGCATTGTCATGTGCTGCGGCCCTGCCCCGTTCATGGCGGCAGCGCGCACGATCGCTGCCGAACTCGGCGTTCCGCAATCCAACTACATCGAGGAGAGCTTCGATGCGGCCGTGATCGACACCCCGGATATTCCTATCGTCGATCAGCCGGCGACCCGAACGTTCCAGGTCGAGTTCTCCAAACAGGGCCGCAAGATCGAAATCGGGGGCGAGCAGACCGTGCTTTCCTGCGCAAAGAAAGCGGGCGTAAAACTCGCCTCATCGTGTTCGAACGGCGTCTGCGGCACGTGCAAGTCCAAGCTCGTATCGGGTTCGGTCGAGATGAACCACAATGGCGGGATAAGGCAACGAGAGATCGATGCTGGGCTTTTCCTTCCTTGCTGTTCGAAGCCGCTCAGTGATCTCGTCGTCGATCGCTAGGCTTGGCCTAGCGATCGACATAGCGGACAGTCAGCGGTCTGACTATTAGGCAGGAAGCGCGCCGCTCTTCTTGGCCGCCCAGGTGGCGAGAACGTCCATCAGGACTGGGTTGAGACAGTCATAGGGTTCGAGGCCCAGTTCGCGCAGCCGCGCGCGCATGCTGTCCATTCCGGCCGGGTCATAGCCGCTCTCGATGATCGACGATACGAAGGCGGCAAAACCCGGTTTTGCCCAGCCTGCCTCCTGGAAGCGCTCAGGATGAACGAAGGAAAGCCCCTTGAACGCGTGGTCACGCTCGACCGGGCCGTACATGTGTACGCCGCAATCCTTGCACGCATGGCGCTGGATCAGCGCCGCCGGGTCCACGACCGCAAGCTTGTTGCCGTTTTCCAGCACCTCGACGTTGGCCGTCGGTGCGACGGCAACGACCGAAAACACCGCACCTTCGGGTTTCCAGCACTTTGTGCAGCCGCAAGCATGGTTGTGGGCGATATCACCCTTGACGCGCACTTTCACGGGATTGCTCGCGCAGTTGCAGACCAGCGTGCCGCCGGAAAAGGCAGCGTCCGTCGCCTTGAACCCGCTGTCGAGGGATGGATGGATCGCAATGCTTGGCATGGGCTTCTCCTCCTTCTGGCCGGCGCACAATGCCCGGCTGCTTGTTGGCGCCGCCGGCTAGATCACGCTGCGGCGCAAAAAGTGCATTTGCAGTCTGGAAACGGTCCTCAACCCGCGCTCAGTATAACACCACGCTGCGGATGCTCTCGCCCGAATGCATCAGTTCGAAACCCTTGTTGATGTCTTCGAGCGGCATCGTATGGGTGATCATTGGGTCGATCTCGATCTTGCCTTCCATGTACCAGTCGACGATCTTCGGCACGTCGGTGCGGCCGCGCGCGCCGCCAAAGGCGGTGCCCATCCAGCTGCGGCCGGTGACGAGCTGGAATGGCCGGGTAGAGATCTCCTGGCCCGCGCCGGCAACGCCGATGACCACCGACTTGCCCCAGCCGCGATGCGAGGCCTCGAGCGCCTGGCGCATCACCTTGGTGTTGCCGGTGCAGTCGAAGGTGTAGTCGGCGCCGCCGATCTGGTCGGCTCCGCGCTTGGTCATGTTGACGAGGTAAGGCACGATGTCGTCGCCGACCTCCTTCGGGTTGACGAAGTGGGTCATGCCGAAGCGTTCGCCCCAGGCCTTCTTGTCGTTGTTGAGGTCGACACCGATGATCATGTCGGCGCCGGCAAGACGCAGGCCCTGAATGACGTTGAGGCCGATGCCGCCGAGACCGAAGACGATCGCAGTCGCACCCATTTCCACCTGTGCCGTGTTGATGACGGCGCCGATGCCGGTCGTCACGCCGCAGCCGATGTAGCAGATCTTGTCGAAGGGGGCGTCCGGGTTGACCTTGGCAACCGCGATCTCCGGCAGCACCGTGTAGTTGGCGAAGGTCGAGCAGCCCATGTAGTGGTGGATCTTGTCCTTGCCGATCGAGAAGCGCGAGGTGCCGTCGGGCATCAGGCCTTGGCCTTGCGTCGAGCGGATCGCGGTGCACAGATTGGTCTTGCGCGACAGACACGACGGGCAGGAGCGGCACTCGGGCGTGTAGAGCGGGATGACGTGGTCGCCCTTCTTCACCGAGGTCACGCCCGGGCCGACGTCGACGACGATGCCGGCGCCTTCATGGCCGAGGATCGCAGGGAACAGGCCTTCCGGATCGGCGCCGGACAGGGTGAAATCGTCGGTGTGGCAGATGCCTGTGGCCTTGACCTCGATCAGCACTTCGCCGGCCCGCGGGCCTTCGAGCTGAACCGTCATGACCTCGAGCGGCTTGCCTGCCTGAACGGCAACGGCGGCGCGTACATCCACTGTGGTATCCTTTTCGTTGATGCTTCAATCGCGTGGAAGGGCCAACCGAACCACGGTCAGCCCACCTGGGTTCGGTCGCTTAAAAACGGACCTACGAAGCCTTCTGCAACTCCGGCAGAGCGTCGAAGAGATCGGCAACCAGTCCGTAGTCGGCGACCTGGAAGATCGGCGCCTCTTCGTCCTTGTTGATGGCGACGATGACCTTCGAGTCCTTCATGCCGGCGAGGTGCTGGATGGCACCGGAAATGCCGCAGGCGATGTAGAGATCGGGGGCAACGACCTTGCCGGTCTGGCCGACCTGCCAGTCGTTCGGAGCGTAACCGGCGTCGACCGCAGCGCGCGAAGCGCCGACGGCAGCGCCGAGCTTGTCGGCCACCGGCAGGATCACTTCCTGGAACTTTTCCGACGAGCCGAGCGCACGACCGCCCGAGATGATGATCTTGGCAGACGTCAGCTCCGGGCGGTCGGACGACGACAGCGCGTCGGCGACGAAGGAGGAAACGCCAGGGTTGGCGGCAGCCGAGACGCTCTCGATCGCGGCCGAGCCGCCTTCAGGGGCGGAAGCGAAGGAAGCGGTGCGCACGGTGATGACGCGCTTGGCTTCGGTCGTCTGTACGGTCTGGATGGCGTTGCCGGCATAGATCGGACGTTTGAAGGTGTCGGAAGAGACGACCTCGATGATTTCGGACACCTGGGAAACGTCGAGCAGCGCTGCAACGCGCGGCATGACGTTCTTGCCGACCGAGGTGGCGGCGCTCACGATCGTGTCGTAGCTGCCAGCGAGCGAGACGATCAGGGCAGCGAGCGGCTCGGCAAGGTTGTTGGCAAGCGAGGCGTCGTCGGCAACGAGCACCTTGGAAACGCCTGCAAGCTTGGACGCCTGTTCGGCAGCCTGCTTCGCGCCGGCGCCGGCAACGAGAACATGCACATCGGCTCCAGTCCCACTGGCGATTTTCGAGGCCGCGCTCAGCGCCTTGGCGGTCTGGTCGGAAAGGTGGTTGCTGTCGTGGTCAGCCAGAAGAAGAATGGCCATGATAAAATCTCCCTTCCTTAAATCAGAGGACGCCGGCTTCGACTTTAAGCTTTTCGACGAGCTCGGCGACCGACTTGACCTTGATGCCGGCCTTGCGGCCCGACGGCTCCTCGGTCTTCAGCACCTTGAGGCGGGCGGCGGTGTCGACGCCGAAGTCGGCCGGGGTGTGTCTGTCGAGCGGCTTCTTCTTCGCCTTCATGATGTTCGGCAGCGAGGCGTAGCGCGGCTCGTTCAAACGCAGGTCGGTGGTGACGACGGCCGGCAGCTTGATGTCGATGGTCTGCAGACCGCCGTCGACTTCGCGCGTCACGGTTGCTTTGCCATCGCCGATCTCGACCTTGGAGGCGAAGGTGCCTTGCGCCCAGCCGAGCAGGGCCGACAGCATCTGGCCGGTCTGGTTCGAATCGTCGTCGATTGCCTGCTTGCCGACGATGATCAGGCCCGGCTGTTCAGCCTCGGCCACGCCCTTGACGATCTTGGCGACAGCGAGCGGCTCGACCTGGTCTTCGGTCTCAACCAGGATGGCGCGGTCGGCACCCATGGCAAGCGCCGTGCGCAGCGTCTCTTCGGCCTTGGCCGGACCAACGGAAACGACGACGACTTCCTCAGCCTTGCCGGCTTCCTTCAGCCTGAGCGCCTCTTCGACCGAGATTTCGTCGAACGGGTTCATCGACATCTTCACGTTCGCAAGTTCGACGCCCGAACCGTCTGCCTTCACCCGGATCTTGACGTTGTAGTCAACGACCCGTTTCACCGTCACAAGTATTTTCATGGCAAACCTTTCTCCCGCGCTCGGTCTCGGCCGAACGCCCTTTCGTCAGTGCCTCGGTCGATCAGGCAACAATGCCCAGAATGCAAACAGCGGTTTTTCACCCGACCGCATGGCGTGTCTGACGCCAGGCGGATTGTAGAAGGAACCTCCGATCCCGGGTGAGAACCATTCGGAATCGCCATGCTGAAACTCGCCTTCCGACAGGACGAGGTACGTCTCTTCCGGGGCGTGGTCGTGGTCGGGATAACGCACATACGGCGCCATCAGCGTCGCGCCGAGCCAGAGGTCCCTCCGGTCCTCCAGGCCGCCCGGTCCGGCGATCATCGCATTGGCGTGGCTCACCAAGAAATTTTCGCTGGCCGTATGGTCGTAGACCGAGCGCCACTTCCATTCGAGCATCGGTTCAAGGTCCGAGAAGCGTCTGATTAGCGTATCCAGGGACGATCGGCCGGTTTCTGCAGCCAGCACACTGTCGAGATGTTGGCTGCAGACCGGGAGGCGCTTGCCGATGTCCAGACGTTGCGGTTGCGGCGCTTCAAGCTGGGCAAAAATCTGCATGAGTGACTGGCGCGCCCTCAGATCCTGTGAAAACTGGTTGAACGCGACAAAGGCCGCGTCCAAAAACGCTTGCAAGGCGTCAAACCGCGCCATTCTCAGATGTCCTTGGCAAGACGCAGCGCATCGTAGATGGCCGCATGTGTATTGCGGGCCGCAACGGCATCGCCGATCCGGAAGAGTTGATAGGCGCCCTCCGGGTTGCGTTCGACGGACTGCGGCGTGCCGGCAATAAGCTCGTCGTAGGAGACTTCGCCAAGGTTCCGCGAGCCAGGCTTCAATTCGAAATAGAGGTCGTCCAGCGGGATGGTTCCGTGGTTGACGACGATCTGGTCGAAGGTCTGCTGCTTGGCAACGCCGCCATAGTCACTGCCAACATGGGCGATGATCTGGTTGCCACTCTTTTCAACCGACTCCAGCCGGTACGTGACTGTGAAGGTGACGTCGAGTTTCTGCAGCGAGCGCATGTAAGGAACGAGGTTCATCGCCATGACTTCGGGCGCGAAGGAGCGGTCCGGTGTCATGATTTCCACCTTGGCACCGGCCTTGGCGAGGAACTCGGCAGCCTGGAGGCCCGCATGGTCGCCGGCGTCGTCGAAGATGAGCACGTTGGTTCCAGGCTTCACATCACCGGAGATGATGTCCCAGGAGGAAACGACGAGTTCGTTGCCCTTCGACAGCACCTCTGTGTGCGGCAATCCACCGGTAGCGATAATGACGACATCGGGCTTTTCGGTGAGTACCGTCTCAGCCTCGGCCCAGGTATTGAACCGGAAGGTGACGCCGAGCTTTTCGCACTGGCTCATGCGCCAGTCGATAATGCCGATCATTTCCCGCCGGCGCTCGCTCTGGGCCGTCAGGCGGATTTGACCGCCCGGATTGTTCGCGGCCTCCAAAACAACGACCTCATGACCCCGTTCCGCCGAGACGCGAGCAGCCTCAAGGCCGGCCGGACCGGCACCGACGATGACGACCTTCTTGCGAACGGCAGCCTTCGGGATCCGGTGCGGCATCGTTTCTTCGCGACCGGTCGCCGCATTGTGAATGCAGAAAGCCATGCCACCTTGATAGATGCGGTCGAGACAGTAGTTGGCGCCGACGCAGGGGCGAATATCATCCTCGCGCTTTTCCATGATCTTCCGCACGATATGCGGGTCGGTCATGTGGGCGCGGGTCATACCGATCATGTCGACCTTGCCGGCAGCGATTGCGTGACGAGCCGTCGCCACGTCCTGGATCTTGGCGGCATGAAAGGTTGGAAACTTGGTTGCCGCGCGCACATCGCCGGCAAAATCCAGATGTGGTGCGCTCGCCATCCCCTGAATCGGGATGACATCTGTGAGGCCCGGATCCGTATCGATATGACCGCGGATGACATTCAGATAATCGATGAGGCCGCTTTCCTTGAGACGACGGGAAATCTCCAGGCCTTCGGCCTTTCCTGTCCCGCCGGGAAGACATTCGTCTGCCGTATAGCGAACGCCAAGGATAAAGTCGCTGCCGACCCTTTCGCGCATGGCCCTGAAGACGTCGAAACAAAAGCGCAGGCGGTTATCGAGCGAACCTCCATAAGGACCGTCGAGTTCGTTGGTGAGCGGCGAGGTGAACTGGTCAATAAGATGCCCGTAGGCTTCCAGCTCGACACCATCCATACCGCCCGCCTTCATCCGTTCGGCGGCGTCCGCAAAGTCCTTGATAATGCGCTCGATATCCCAGTCTTCGAGCTTCTTGGGAAAGGCTCGGTGCGCTGCCTCGCGATGATGTGAGGGTGCAACGACCGGGAGCCAATCGCCCTTGTCCCAGCGGGTACGCCTGCCGAGGTGCGTGAGCTGGATCATGATCGCAGCCCCCTCTTCATGCACGGCGTCGGTCATTTGCCGGATCCAAGGCACGATCTCGTCCTTGTATGCGAGCAGGTTGTTGAAGACCGGAGGGCTGTCCTTGGACACTGCCGCCGAGCCGGCGGTCATCGTCAGCGCCACCCCGCCCTTGGCCCGCTCAACGGTATAGGCGCGGTAGCGGTCCTTCGGCATGCCGTCTTCGGGATAGGCAGGCTCGTGAGACGTAACAATGATGCGGTTGCGCAGGGTCAAATGCTTCAACTGAAACGGCTGAAGCAGGGGATCGTTCGACATGCGACGGGCTCCGGTTTATGGGAATTTATCGCAACGGTAAGCGGAAATGTACATAGGTGTCAATAATCAAAAACACCGTGGTTCAGATATTCGACACATATGTACATTTTGCTTGAAACGGCCGTTTGGATTTGTTAGGAGGCAATCATGGAACAGGCGATGACTGACACTGGCTGGCGCGGTTCTCAGGAGGGATGGCTCGAGGCCGCCTATGACTCCCTGCTCGAGTCGGGCGTGGACTCGGTGAAGATCCTGCCGTTGGCCAAACGGCTCAATCTTTCCCGGACCAGCTTCTATTGGTTCTTCAAGGACCGGGAGGAACTGCTGAGTGCCCTCGTCGCGCGCTGGAGGGAGAAGAATACCGGCAATCTGGTCAAACAGTCCGAAGCCTATGCGGAGTCCTTGGCCGAGGCGATGCTGAACGTTTTCGACTGCTGGGTGAACAAGGAACTGTTCGACTCCCAGTTCGAGTTCGCCGTTCGCAGCTGGGCGCTGCAATCGCCCGAGATACAGGCCGAAGTCCATGAGGCCGATCAGGCGAGAATGGAGGCGCTGGGCCGCATGTTCATGCGGTTCGGATATGACGCGGGACCGGCGGACGTTCGCGCACGAACGACCTACCTGGTCCAGATTGGATACATCTCGATGCAGTCCAAGGAGGATCTTGCGCTCCGCATGAAGCGCATTCCGGAATACATCGCGATTTACACCGGACAAACACCACAGCAGAGGGAGCTCGATCGCTTCTTCGCCCGGCATGGCTACAAACCAGAGTGAGAGAAGCATGGAAACGGGCGGGCCTTTGAGGGTTGGCGTAATTGGTGGTGCGGGATGGCTGGGCGGAGCAATCGCCGACGCCATTCTCGACGCCGGCATCGTCGAGCCTCAGAACCTGTCGCTCTCCTATCGCAGCGAGCGCCCCGACCGTTTCAACCGCTCCTTCTGGACATCGGACAATCAGGCACTTGCCGACCGCTCGGACGTCATCGTTCTCTCCGTCCGTCCGGCTGACTGGCTCAGCCTGAACGTTGTCGCCGAGGGCAAGCTTGTCATCTCCGTCATGGCGGGCATCCGCCTCAGCGCCCTTGTTGAGCATCATCGGACGGACCGCGTGGCCCGAACCCTGCCAAATGCGGCGGCCGAAGTCCGCAAGTCCTACACGCCGTGGGTCGCAGCCGCCGGGCTGCAGAACGACGATCGAGACATCATAAGGGCGATCTTCGATGCTTGCGGTTCTCAGGATGAAGTGCATTCAGAAGCGGAAATCGACTATCTGACCGGCCTCACCGGATCCGGGCCTGCCTTTCCGGCGCTGCTCGCCGAAGCGATGATGGCAGACGCCGTCTCGCAAGGACTGGCTCCCGAGATCGCCAAGCGTGCCGTCAATACCCTTATCACGGGTGCCGGTCGGCTGCTTGAGCAGCGTGACGACTGTCCGACCGACATTGTCCAGACCTTCCTCGACTATCGCGGCACCACCGCGGCCGCGATAGAGGAGATGCGCGCGGCCGGATTCGATACCGCCGTCTCACGCGGATTGAGGGCTGCGTTCAGGAAATCGGTTCGCATGGGAGAAGCCTCCTAGCGTCGTTGAGACGGGGTCCGCGGCGCCCCGCCTCAGAAGAAAAGCCGCCAAAAGAGGGAACGATAATGAA
Source organism: Ensifer sp. EB106-05-01-XG146 (assembly GCF_058791875.1). Classification (NCBI taxonomy): domain Bacteria; kingdom Pseudomonadati; phylum Pseudomonadota; class Alphaproteobacteria; order Hyphomicrobiales; family Rhizobiaceae; genus Ensifer; species Ensifer sp. EB106-05-01-XG146. The sequence continues at coordinate 498,748 of NZ_JBYTDX010000003.1, read as the reverse complement.
AAGCTTGCTTGCATCGACATGCCTGTTCCTTGGGACCGTCGCCGGTTCGTCGCTCGCCAGCGCGGCAGACTGCGGCAGCGTCACCATCGCCAGCATGAACTGGCAAAGTGCCGAGGTCATTTCCAATCTCGACAAGATCATCCTCAATGAAGGTTACGGCTGCAGCGCCGAAATCACCATCGGCGATACCGTACCGACGATCACCTCCATGGCGGAAAAAGGCGAGCCGGATATCGCGCCCGAGGCCTGGATCGATCTGCTTCCCGACGTGGTCAAGAAGGGAACCGAAGAAGGCCGTATCGTAAAGGTCGGGTCTCCGCTGCCCGATGGCGGCGTTCAGGGCTGGTGGATCCCGAAGTATTTCGCCGATGCCCATCCAGACATCAAGAGTATTCCCGATCTCCTGAAGCATCCCGACCTCATCAAGGATCCTGAAGACCCGAGCAAGGGCGCGATCTTCAATGGTCCACAGGGTTGGGGTGGAACGGTCGTGACCGCACAGCTCTACAAGGCCTTCGAAGCAGAGAAGGCCGGCTGGACGCTGGTCGACACCGGCTCGGCAGCAGGCCTCGACGGCTCGATTGCCAAGGCCTATGAGCGCAAGGAAGGCTGGGTCGGCTATTACTGGGCACCGACCGCCCTGCTTGGCAAATACGAGATGGTGCAGCTTGAGGCAGGCGTCCCCTATGACGCAGCCGAGTGGAAGCGTTGCATTACGGTTGCCGAATGCACTGACCCGAAGCCGAGCGCCTGGCCGGTCGATACGATCGTGACACTTGTCGCCAAGCCCTTTTCCGAAAAAGCTGGCCCCGAGGTCATGGAGTACCTCAACAAGCGCTCCTGGAGCAACGAGACAATCGCCAAGTTGATGGCCTGGATGACCGACAACCAGGCGAGCGGCGAGGAAGGTGCAAAGCACTTCCTCGAAGAAAACCCGGATATCTGGAAGAAGTGGGTCTCCCCGGAGGCCGCCGCCAAGATCGAGGCTGCGCTGTAGTCAGCACGGCCGAAAACCCGGTGCGGTGTGCCTTCAGCATATCGCACCGTTCTCGCCGACATAACAACAAGAACGCATCGGCTCTTTCGAGAAGGGGAACCGAATGGACTGGTTTTATCAATTTCCCAGCATGGACGACAACGCGCTTCGAAACCTCAAGAAAGTCATCGACGAAACGTTTCGCGGCTTTACCCGAAACTACGGTGATCTGATCGAGGGCTTCTTCGCGCCGCTCCAGCATTTTCTAATCGCTTCTGAACGGTTCATGACCAAGACGCCCTGGCCGATCATCACGCTCCTCATCCTCGCCATCGCCTGGTCAGCGACCAGAAGCATTCGCATCGCCGCCGGCTGTCTCGTGACGCTGTTGCTCATCGGCTACTTCGACATGTGGGACGATACGATGCGGACGATCTCGATGATCTTCGTCTGCACGATCCTGTCGATCGCGATCGGCCTGCCGATCGGCATTCTCATGTCGCGCTCCGACAGGGTCCAGCGGGTCGTCAACCCGGTGCTCGACGTCATGCAGACCATGCCAAGCTTCGTCTACCTGATCCCCGTCGTCATGCTGCTCGGCATTGGCAAGGTGCCGGGCCTGATCGCCGTCGTCATCTACGCGATCCCGCCGATGATCCGGCTCACCAATCTCGGCATTCGCCTGGTCGACAAGGACGTACTGGAGGCGGCCGATGCCTTCGGCGCCGACAACCGGCAGAAGCTCTTCAAGGTGCAGCTCCCGCTTGCGCTGCCGACCATCATGGCAGGGATCAACCAGACGATCATGATGGCGCTTGCCATGGTCGTCATCGCCTCGATGATCGGTGTTCAGGGTCTTGGCCAACCCGTACTGAAGGCGATCGCCAACCAGTACTTCACGCTCGGTATCTTCAATGGTCTTGCGATCGTCGGCATCGCCATCATGTTCGACCGGGTCAGCCAGGCCTATGGCGAACGATTGCAGAAGCACCGGGAGGTGGTCCATGGCTGAGCACGCTTTCGGCGGCATCGCAATCCGCCATCTCTATAAGATCTTCGGACCGAATGCCGGGGCTCATGTCGAGGCGGTTAAGAACGGCCTCACCAAGACCGAACTGAACGAGCGTCACGGGCACGTGCTCGGCCTTCGCGACATCAACATCGAGATGCCGTCGGGCTCGATCCAGGTGATCATGGGGCTTTCCGGCTCGGGCAAGTCGACGCTCATCCGGCATATCAACCGGCTGATCGATCCGACGGCCGGCGAAGTTCTCGTCGACGGCGTCGATGTGGCGAAGATGCCAGAGGCGGAACTGCGCGAGTTCCGCCGCCACCAGACCGCCATGGTGTTCCAGAAGTTCGCGCTGCTTCCGCATCGAAGCGTGCTCGACAACACGATCTTCGGCCTTGAAATCCAGGGCGTAGCGCGCGCACAAAGCATCGATACTGCCATGCGCTGGCTGGAACGGGTTGGACTTAAGGGCTTCGAGCACAAGTATCCCAATCAGCTCTCCGGCGGCATGCAGCAGCGCGTCGGGCTCGCCCGCGCGCTTGCCAACGACGCACCGGTGCTTTTGATGGATGAGGCCTATTCAGCCCTCGATCCTCTCATCCGCACGGACATGCAGACGGTGCTTCTGGACCTGCAGAAGGAGATTAAAAAGACGATCGTCTTCATCACCCACGACCTCGACGAAGCGCTGAGGCTCGGTGACCAGATTGCCATTTTGCGCGACGGCGAGGTCATCCAGCAGGGCACGAGCCAGGATATCGTGCTGAGGCCTGCCGACGACTATGTCGCCAATTTCGTCAAGGAGGTGAACCGGGGCCGCGTTGTCCATGTGGAGGCGATCATGGCACCGCTTGGTGCAACTGCAGCCGACAGTGGGCAACGGATTGCCGCCGATCTCACAATCGAAGAAGCGGTCCGTACGCTCGCCTCTGCACCCGAAGGTGATATCACCGTCGTCGATCCGTCCGGAATGCCTCTCGGCACTGTCACCTTCCGCCAGCTCGCGGGCGCCATGGTCAATGCGCACGAGACGAACGATCGCGCAATGGCAATCGCGGCCAACGCGGCGTAAGCGCGGATCGGCCGGCGAATGCCATTCCTCCGTGCGGCCGGTCCTCCGCCCGGAAAAGCGCCAAGGGTGGCTCCTCCCTCATTCCATTCCAGTCCCGACCCCTCCCCGCCAGGAGTTGCGCCATGTCCAAGAAATTTCCTCGGCTGTTTTCCCCTCTCAAACTGCGGTCCCACACGCTGAAGAACAGGATCGTGTTCGGCGCGCACACGGCGAACATGGCGGTCGAGGGTCTGCCGACCGAACGACATACCGCCTATTACCGGGAACGAGCGATCGGCGGCGCCGCGATGATCGTCGTCGAACCCATGCCCGTCCATGCCGCAGCCGTTTTAACTCGCGGCAATTTTCGCCACTCCGATGACAGTGTCATCCCCCATTTCAAGAAGGTGGTCGAGGCGATCAAAGGGCATGGAGCCATAGCGATCCAGCAGCTCTATCACGTCGGAGCGCATGGGGATTCCGACAATTCGTTCCATCCGCATTGGTCGCCTTCGGGCGGGCCGAGCTATCATGACAGCGACGGCTCGCATCCGATGACCGAAGCGGAAATCCTGGAAACGATCGATGGCTTCGTTGCGGCGGCACGTCGCTGTCGGGACGCCGGCTTTGACGGCGTCGAAGTATGGGCTGCCTATCTCGGTTTGGTCGACCAATTCTGGACGCCATGGTGCAATCGGCGCGACGATCAGTGGGGCGGTTCGCTTGAAAACCGCACGCGGATGTCTCGGGAAATCCTGACGCGGATCAGGGACGTCTGCGGGCCGGATTTCATTGTCGGCCTTGCCGTCAGTGACGAACCGGACGTGAAGGTTGCGCTTCAACGCGACGAGCTTGCCGAAATCATCCGCCTGCACGACGAACTGGGCCTTATCGATTATGTCACCTGCGGCTCTGGCGGCTACCTCGATTTCTACAAGCTGATGCCCACGTTCCTCTATCCGGAAAAACTTGGCGCCGATCTCGCTTCAGTCCTGAGGAGTGTCGTCAAGAACGCGCTTGTGATCGCCGAAAGCCACATCCGCACCCCCGAAAACGCCGAAACGGTGCTCGGCCAGGGAGCAGCCGACCTCGTTTCGATCGTGCGCGGGCAGATCGCTGATCCGCATCTTGCAAAGAAGGCGGCCGAAGATCGCCCGGAGGACATTCGCGGCTGCATCTCGTGCAATCAGATGTGCTGGGGACGCCGGTCGCGCGACTACTGGATCAGCTGTCTGATCAACCCGTCCGTCGGCCGCGAGGCCGAATGGAACGGCGACCGCTTTTTGAAGACCAGCGATCCCCAGCGCGTGCTGGTCATCGGTGGCGGCCCAGCCGGACTGGAGGCCGCCCGGGTGGCCGCCGAGCGTGGCCACGAAGTCGCGCTCGCCGAGGCGTCGAACCGGCTCGGCGGTAACTTCCTGCTCGCAGGCATGCAGCCACGAAGGGCCCAGATCCTCGATCTCATCGCCTGGTATGAGCGCCAGCTCGAAAAACTCGGTGTAGAGGTTCGCCTCAACTCCTATGTCGAGGCCGAGGACATCGATCCTTCCGAGTTCGGGCGTGTCATCGTCGCCACCGGCTCCTATTCGCCGGAGACGGTGTTCCAGAAAGCGCTGCCGGCGGTCGAGGCGATGCCGGGCCTGGCGAAGGGTAACGTCTTCACAGTCGAAGCCGTCATGGCGCGGCAGGCAAGGCCGGGCAAGCGCGTTCTGCTTTTGGATGAAGGCGGCGGCTGGCGCGGCTGCGGCACCGCCTGGAAGCTCGCCGAGGAGGGCCACGAGGTGGCGCTCCTGACGCCCGACCCGTTCGTCGGCAAGGAGCTGCAGCGAACCGCAGCCGACGTTCCGATGCGGCAGGCGCTCAGGAAACTCGGCGTCACATGGATCGTCGAAGCCAGCGTCATCGAATGGCACGGCAACGGCGCGACCATCGTCGACCACACCACGGGAGAGTGTCGCTTCATCGACGCGGATGCCTTGGTGACGGCCACCACGAATGCCCCGGCCGACTGGCTGATGCCGGGGCTCGCCGAACGCGGTATCGCTACGCGCCAGATCGGCGATTGCGCCGCACCGCGGCAGGCACCCTATGCGTTTTATGAGGGTAGGAAAGCGGGACTGGAGATCTGAGATGGAAGAGGTCGAACTCAACCAGAGGCAAGCAGAAGATCTGGCGATGAGAGCTTGCCTTGGTGCCGGCGCCAATCCGGCGAGCGCCCGATCGCTCGTGGACGCAACAGTGTCGGCCGCCCGCTTCGGCCCGAGCGCGGTCGGGTTTCCGCACCTCGTCGATTATCTGAACAGTTTTCGCGAGGGGCGCATCAATTGCGATCCCACGCCGGCCGCCACGCGCCCCTTCCCCGCTCACATCACCTGCGATGCCGACCGAGGCATCGCGCAGCTCGGTTTCGACCTTGCCTTCCGCGATTTCGTGGATGCTGCCCGCAACTTCGGGATCGCGCTCTTCACCCAGAAGAACAGCTATACAACGGGCGAGCTCGGCTACTACGTGCGCAGGCTCGCGCTGGAAGGCCTGAGCGGTCTTGCGGCGACCAACGCGAATGCCATGGTCGTAGCGAAGGCAGGAGGACCGGCTGTCTACAGCACGAACCCCATCGCCTTCGGATTTCCGCTCGGCGCCAACGCGCCGCCACTCATCGTCGACCAATCGTCAAGCGCGACTGCCTACGTCAACATTGCCGCCGCCGCCGCCGAGGGGCGAGAAATCCCGGAAGGATGGGCGGTCGACAACGAAGGCGCCGATACCCGGGACGCCGAAAAGGCACTCTTAGGCGCGCTGCTACCCTTCGGTGGCCGCAAGGGTGCGAACGTCGCGCTCCTCGTCGAAATGCTGTCGGCCGGACTTTCCGGTGGCTCCTGGTCGCTGGACGCATCAAGCTTCAGAACGGGCGATACCTCGCCCGCCGTGGGTTTGACGGTGATTGCGATGATGCCGGGCCCGCCAGGGAGCGACCACATCGCCCGCGCCCACCAACAGGTCCGGCGGCTCAAGGAACTTGGTGTCTACGTTCCAGGCGTTAGCGGCAGGCCTCGCTCGATTGACCAGCCATTTCGCGTGTCGCGCGCTGTCTTCGACGTCATTGGTCGCTTCGCGTCCAAGTGGGATCAATCGACTGGCGCACGAACGTAAGAATACCTGCCGTCTCAGATACGCTACACGCCGAGAGAAATCGCCATCCCTTCCTGGGCGGCCTACACCGCCATGTTCTTGCGCGACAGATCGAGGTGAGCGCGAACCAACGCCTCAGCTCGGTCAGGATCGTGGTCCGCAATTGCATCGATCATTTCGTCGTGCCGGCGTGACGCTTCGTGCAACTCTACCAACATGATGCCATATCCGAACGGCAACCTGTTTGAGCCATGGACAGCCGTGTCCGGTCATGACGCAGGCGACCGCAGAATTCATCGGTGCAACGGCACTCGAAGCGCCAACGCTCTAGCGAGGGCGACATCGCTATCCTTGAGCGAATGAACGAGGCGCACCGGTCCGTCATTGTCTCGCACAGGCATTACCGCTCAACCGACCACAGCAAGCTCGAGAGCCCGCTGATGCGCGGCCGCGGCTGCCTCCCTCAGCAAAGCCGCCAGACTCGGCTCGGCCATGAGGACCTCAAGTGCCGCAGCAGTCGTGCCGTTCGGGCTGGTTACTTGCTGGCGGAGCTCCGTGGGAGAAAAGACGCTGGCGCTGGCGAGAGTTGAAGCACCGTCAACCGTCTGCTTCGCCAACGCATGCGCAGTCTCTACCGGCAGACCGACAGCGATACCTGCCTCGGTCAAGCACTCGATGAAATGGAAGAGGTAGGCCGGCCCCGACCCCGATATTGCAGTCGCGGCATTGATGAGCTCTTCTTCCGGCAGCCAATGGACGTTTCCGACGGCTGCCAGAAGATCACTCACATAGGCAATCTGAACGTTACCGGTGTGCGCGTTGGCAAAAGCGGCAATAACTCCCATGCCGATCGACGCCGGCATGTTGGGCATGGCGCGCACGATCGGCACCGCACCAAGCGTCGCCTCGAAGGTCGCGATCGGCACGCCGGCGGCGATGCTGACAAAGGCGGCGGTTGCGCTAAACCGCCGGTATGTCGCAAGCATCGAGCCGATGACCTGCGGCTTGACGGCGACAATGAAGGCGCGCGGCTGCAGTGCCTGCGGCAGCTCGGACGCATCCGCGTAGGCCGCAGCGCCCGCTGCCACTGCGCGCCGGCGGAGGGCCTCCACCGGCTCGACCACATGAATTCGGTCAGCGGCAATGCCAAACCGGGCCACCCAGCCTTCAAGCAGCGCAAAACCCATGTTGCCGCAACCAACCAGCACGATTTCGCCAGACTGATCCATACCGTCGCTTCCCTTCATGCGCGCACTCGGCCCAAAGCACGCCAGCCCTATTGCTGCGCCAGTCGGTCCCAGCAATCGCCGAGTGCGACAGGCGACCGATTCTTCATGATCCGCTGGCTCGGCGTGCGTTCGAACTCGTCGACAACGGCGATGTTGCGCGAATGAGCCGGAATCGCCGGTGTGCAGCGCGCCCTCCAGCGAAGTGCGCACGACGATCTCGCCCCTGCCCCCTGTCGGCACCGGCTCGCCCTTTTCGTCGAGGATATCGACCGAGAACCAGGGCATCGGTTGACCCACGGCGCCGACAACGCCGGTGGCGTTGCAGGTGGTGATGCTGGAGGCTTCGGTCATGCCGTAGCACTCGCGCATATCTATACCAAAACGCTCCTTGAAGAGCGGCCACACCTCCTTTGGGCAGCCGCCGCCCCACGCGACCCGCACCGGATGCTCGCGGTCACCTTTGCTTTCGGGTTGCTTTAGGAGAATCTGGAGAATCCCGCCGAGGTAGTGGATGGGGGTGGCACCGTAGGTTCTCACCTGATTCCAGAAGCGGCTGGCGCTGAACCGGTCGACCATGGCAAGTGACAGGTCCTCGACGATCGGCAGAACGATCGACTGCGACGGATAGGGCAATTCGATTGCGAATTTCGCAAGGCATGCCTATTTTAGCGGCCTACAAGGCCAAATCGTTGGCTTCGAAGCGCAAACGACCGTCAAATCCAATTGACTATAAGCCCTCCCAACACTATGTTGGCAGTTAACAACTAACCCAGCATCCTGAGAGACATGGGCTCCGGGCGGTTGGGGGAAAAAGCCGGCGCAAGCCGGTTTTTTTATGCCCGGGAGCAAGGAGTGCCAGCGTTACGAACACGCGTCTATATCGACGGCTATAATCTCTATTATGGATGCCTACGCAAGACCGCGTTTAAATGGCTCGATGTTCTCGCCCTATTCGAGGCGCATATACTGCCGAGCATCCTTTATCGTCCCGAACCGGGCGCCGATCCGGCGACGATGATCCTGCACCCGGACTGTGCGATTAAATACTTCACGGCGAAGATTATCGACAGCGCGGCCAAGGGAGAGGATTCGGTCTCGTCGCACGCTCACTACCACAATGCCCTGACGGCGCATTGTGCCGGACGGCTTTCCTTCGTGATGGGCTATTATTCGCTCTACAAGGCCAACCAGCATATCGTTCCGGCGGATGATCCGAAACGCTGGCCGCGTGACTGCGACAAGATCCAGGTGTGGAAGCTTGAGGAAAAGCAGTCGGATGTGAATCTGGCGCTCCAACTCTACGACGACGCGCTGAGCGGGGACGTCGACCAAGTGGTACTTGTCACCAATGACACGGACCTGGCGCCGGCACTTGAGATGCTGAAAGCGCGTTGCCCCCATATCGTCCGTGGGCTGGTGATCCCGACGCGCAATGTCGGCGCTGGCGGCGATCTTGAGCGCGAGGCGAACGTCTCGCTTGCGAAGCTCGCCCATTGGGTGCGGCGGCATATTTTGGATGAAGAGCTGCGCGCCTCGCAATTGCCGGATGTCGTTCCCGGCCGCCGTCGTGCCAGCATCAAGCCACACTCATGGTATGCGAAGCCGCATCACCTTGCGAAAATGCTGGAGATGGCGCGCCCGGTCCTGCGAGGCGAAGGCGAGATCCTGAAATGGGCACGCAGAGAAAGCGTGCATCTCGGCGGCCGTCGGCCGATCGATCTGATCGCGACGGACGCAGGCGCGGCCGAGGTCTTCGACTACATCGAATCCTATATCCGGGAGCAGATCGAAAAGGCCGGGGAGCCTGACGATTTGTCGTCCTGAACTTGATGGGCGGAAGGTAGTTCGAGGGGTGGGGTTTCGGGGCAAAACTTACCTTACGTCGATGGTGTTCAAGTTGCTCGGTCTGGCAAAGACGACGCTCAGCCTGTACCGCACCTTGCTGCGCACCTGCGCGGGAAAGACAGCCGGCGAGCGTGGTTCCGCGGAACCTCGCCATGATCTCGCGCCCGCGTTCGTTGACCAGCGTCCTGGCCACCACGTCTTCTTTCGCTCTGCAGCAGCGTGCCCGCAGGGGCTCCATGGCACACCCCTGTCATGCGCGGAGCTTTATGCTGGAACAGAATGTAGCCCTTACTAACCCTGCACAATCGACTGAGCCGCGTGTTTTACCGGCGTGGCGCAACGATCGTTGCTGCAAGCGCCAGTCGATCCAAGCTGGCGCCCACGCGTCGCCTGTTCAGTCGTCAATACGAAACCCGACCTTCATGACCACCTGGTAGTGCGCGACTTCGCCATCCTTGATGTGTCCCCTGATCTGGTCGACCTCGAACCATTCCAGGTTTCTCATGGTCTTCGATGCACGCGCGATCGCGGTTTCGATAGCGTCTGTAACAGACGACTTCGAACTGCCGACCAGCTCTACCTTCTTATAGACGTGATCACTCATAACAACCTCCCGTTTGCTTTGAGAAAGGACATCCTACAGGCAAGCTGCAATCCTTGCGCTAACAATCAGCGCAAGGAAGTGTCTGGCTCTATTGTCGCATCAATCTTTTAGCGACCTGTAATTTTTAAATGCCAAATGCATAAATCAAAACTATTGCTTAACACTGGTATGTACCAATTCCGATACGCGCACTTTCGGACATTCTTCCTGGCGTGCGGTCTAGAGCTTCTTGTCTGTCGTTGGTTTTCGCAAAGAGAGAGGTTTGCAAGCACATGAACGACTGGAGTACGGACGGGCGTGGCAATGTCAGGTCCTCGACCATCGTCGGCTGGAAAGCCGAGCCGGCAAAAGGCGATGAAACGGGCGACGTTTTCTTGAGGATCGAATTCAGCGTCGACCCTAATCTCACGGATGTGTCGGCGCTGCAGTTCAGATTAACCAGACAACAGGCCGATCACATCAGTGGGACGTTGGGAGGCCTTGCGGATCGGTCTTCATCGCTGCGGGGTGTCTGCCGGGAGGCCGGCGCGCTCGCCCTGCAACGAAAATGACCCAAAGCAAAGGGACGTTCGTGACCACGCGGAAGGAAATCGCCGATCGCGTCGTTGCGAAATGGGCAGAGTGCGGCATGGCGATCGAGCGTGATGCCGAGGTCGAGGTCCTGCTCAAGCTGCGGTTCACCGGCGATGTGCCCATCGATTGCATCCGGCGCAGATACCTCAAGTTACTTCAAGAACGCCGGCCAGGGCGCAAGGTCGATTGAAAGCCCTTGGCGGACCAAACCAAATGCGGAACGGGAGGCGACGCTGATGGGATATGACTGGAACGGCCGTCGCGAACGCCGTATGAAGATCGCGAGACTTGGAACAGCCGTGGCTTTGGCAGCGCTCCTGGTATCGATGGCGGCCAAAGTCGCGAGCGAGGCCCTCTAGGCCACGGTGCTCGCTACGGCTCGTCGGGCGTCGCTTTAAACATCGCATGGAACACGCCTATGCATCCAGCCTCAATTAAGCATTGTTTGCTCGGAGAGGAGACAGTTCATGCCTACAATTGGCAAGTCGCCCGCCGGCCTCCGCACAAGCATGCTGGCTTTGACCTTCGCCCTCACTGGTAGCGTGGGTACTCGTGCTGGCCCTGGCGGCCTGATTTCAAGACCTCGGAAAATCTGAACTGGTTCGATGAAAACCCGGACTGAAATTACGACGGATCTTCGACAACTGGGCGTTCGAACGGGCGATCTTGTGATGGTTCACGCCTCCTTGAAAGCCGTTGGTGCTGTCAAAGGCGGGCCGACGGCCATTGTCGGCGCACTTCTCGATGCGATTGGATCATCGGGCACCCTTATGGGCTATGCCTCATGGGACCGCTCACCCTACGAGGAAACTTTGAATGGCGCCCGGATGGCTGATGAAGCGCGTCGTACTTGGCCGCCGTTCGATCCCGCAACCGCTCGCACCTATCCGGGTTTCGGCCTGCTCAACCAGTTTCTTGTTGAAGCGCCCGGCGCACGCCGTAGCGCTCATCCCGACGCATCTATGGTTGCGGTTGGGCCACTTTCCGAGACGTTGATCGAGCCTCATCGGCTTGGCCAGGCCTTGGGAAATGGCTCGCCAATCCAACGATTTGTCGAACTAAGGGGAAAAGTGCTCTTGCTGGGCGCCCCTTTGAACTCCGTTACCGCTCTCCACTATGCGGAAGCCATCGCCGACATCCCCGGCAAGCGGCGCGTGACTTACGAGATGCCGCTTCTTGGTCCGAATGGTGAAACGGTATGGGAGACCGCCGAAGACTTTGACACCAACGGCATCCTTGATCGTTTTGCGGTCGCGGGCCAGGCCGACGCGGTCGAAACGATTGCGAATGCCTACGTTGCCACTAGCCGGCACCGGAGCGGGACGGTCGGAGATGCGTTCTGCCACCTCTTCGACGCGCGGGACATCGTGTCGTTTGGTGTAGCATATCTCGAAAGCCGATTTGGCAAGGGTGCGTAGGCACCGCGAAACGGATCCACGAATACGGCGGTGGTCGCGGTGCCGCTCAGACGGACAAAGTGGGTGTACCAGGCGGCGGCCGCGAAAGCGAACAAAGCCGGTTCGCGCGAACTGTCCGCCCGATCCGCGATTGCGCAAGTCAGGTTCTTCTTCCGTGCAGCAGCCATTCCCTACCTCGCCGTGGAGCGTCCCTTATGGTGCCATGAGGACCGTCTCGTACCAGCTGGCGCCAGCCAGTGGCAGGCCTCCCAGTCCATAACGATGCGGGCCGCCCCATTCGGACGGAAGACTTGGTCCTATCCGGTCGGCGTCGAATGTCAGCGACGGCTCAAGCGCCGCTGCTGAGATATTCCGCAGCAGCCCGCGGCTGCGCTAGAGATCCATCCATCCAGCTTTCGCCGGCGCGTTGCCTGGAGATCCGGAGATTGGTGACCGCGCTGGCGATGGCGCGGAACGCACAGAGACCGATGTAAATTACACCTGCCCAGAGACTTCAGGTGTTACGAACGTAACATCCACGCCGTGACGCGTTTGGTATCATACAATCGGGAAAGTAGTTCCTTGAACACTCGGTTGTCTTGCAACTTATGCCTTTCGACAACGCGACTTGTTAACTGATCGCTTCCTGCATCAAAAAGCAAAATCGCAAGGGAGGATGCCATGATGAAGCTATTGCTCGTGCTCATTGCCCTGACGTCATTCGTGCCTGCGACGGCAGCTGCACAATGCAACCCGGCGGTACAGCAGTGCCGTTAAGGCACTGCCCCAAACTGTGATTTACCACCATGCCGAACCTTGTCGCGCTGCTCTTCGGAGCGGCGATAGTCCTATTTTATTCTTACGGGCGCTTCAACCGTGTCACCTACGAGGGCGGGCGGCAGATGGAGCGGCTTGTCAACCTGTTGTCGCCCGACAAGCTTCGGGCGCGGCGCATCGTCATGCACGCCTACGCATGCTACGCGCTCATACTTCTGATCATCTACTTCTTCCTCTGCGCCTACGCGGAACTCCTCCCAATGCTCGGTGGCCCGGATCTTTCGATCGGTGCGAGCAAGCTTCCCGTTCCTTCCGTCGATGCCCCGGTAGCGATCACCACAGGCTTCACCCCGGGCAGCAACAGTGCTGCAAGCACCTGGATGCAGCCTCTGTCCACCATCGTCGTTCCGTCGGTCGTGCGGGACATCGATATTGGCATCGACGCATCGGTCTCGCTTGCCATCGCGCTGATCATGGTCGGTCTGGCACCCAGTTTCCCGCTTCTGGGAAGCTTCGAGGACTGGATGCGAAGTGCTGCCCACCGCCTGGCGGGTATTCCCACCCGCGTCATCGGCGCCAGTGAAGATCTGCGCCGGAAGGACCTCGCGATCTCGGCCGACAGCGCGTCATCCCTCGAAAAGAACACCCTCCTCATTCCGCGCAGCAATTGGGAGCGTATTGATCATTATCAGGCGGCCGCGAAGGATCAGTTGAGCGAACCCGAGGACTTTCGTCTCGATCTGGAACTGATCTTCTCCGTCTCTGCCTGGATCCTCGACCGCAAGCTGAAGCTCGCCAACGCCCCCGCGCGGGAGCGTTTTCAGAAACTTGAGGAAGAGCTCAGCAAGCGACGGGATCAGTTGGTCGTGGATCTGGACGAGAGGTCGGGCTACGGGTCAGGCGCGGCGAAGGAAGCGCCTGTCAGCAACGGAGCCGCCGATGCAAGCCTCGGCGAACGCAAGAGGGCGACCTGGGAGCGATTGGCGTCGGATGCCGACGACCTTGCAGACGATCTTTGCATCCTGCTCGCGCTCTATGTCGAGCACGAGATCATCGTCGTCTCGCCGGCGACGGCAGACGAGGCGGCGGCACATCAGCAAGTCGTTGCCCGGAAAAAGCTCGAGCAGTTCCTCGGCGCCCTGTTGCACCCCCATTTAAGCGCTGGCTATCGCAGATCCTACGCGACGTTGACTGCGCTCTGGGCCCTCGGCACCGTGCTCTTCGTCAGCCTCTTTTGGAGCCTGCTACCCGGTCGGTTTGAAAGCGAGCTCGTATGGGGTAGCCCCGTCAATGTCTATTCTCGCACGCTGACCTACATCTTCTACGCGTTCAACAACTACTGCATCCCGATGATTGTGACGCTCGCGCTTCGCGACGCAGGCATGCAGTCGCGTCGTTGGCGGAACATGCGCGAGGCGCATTGGACCTCGTGGTTGCCGCAAGCCGTGCTCGTCGTTTTCGTGTCCTGGGCCGTCGCCGCCGTATTCGTCATGGGGCTGCAGCTCTGGAAAACCGGCCTCGACACAGGTTGGGCCGCCGGCGATCAAGGCCTCTCGCTGTTCCTGCAGCTTTCGTTCGAATACAACGCGCCGACGGCCGTTCGCGGCGCCGTACTTGCCCTGATCGTGGCGTTCCTGCTCGATGCATGGTTGGCTCGGGCACTGTCACTCTCGCTGCAGCCGACGTATCTCTCAAGCCTGATCTGGGCGGTCGGCGCATCGGTTGTCATGGCCGTCTGCGGAGGGGCGACCCGTTACCTGACATCATGGGCAACAAAGCCCGCAACCACTCTGAGCCTCGACGCAATCGATAGAGGTCTCGTCGTCTACTCGGCGATGTTCTCGGCGTTCATCGGCTTCGTCGTCGTGTTTTGCGTCACGGCTGCTCTTCTCAACCAACGCGGCGGCGCCGAGCGCTTCCGTTCGGGAAAGACGCCCGCACGCGTGGCGTCAAGACCAACACCCGCGGAGTAGCCGATGCGCCCACTGCTCGCCAAATTCGTCGTCGCCGCACTCGTCCCAGCGCATGTCCTCTCTTACACTGCGCGTGCTGAGACGCTTGACAGCGGTGAGATTAGGATTGGGGTGCGCGAAGATGCGCGACCCTTCATCTGGCGGGACCGAGACACCAAAGGCTATCTCGGCTTCTTTTGGGATATCTGCACCGAGGCCGTCCAGCGTGCGGGATATCATTTTAGCGAAGAGGGCGTGGACGCAAAGAAACGAGCCGCGTTCCTGAAAACAGGCGACGGCGACTACGACCTACTTTGCGATCCGACGACGATCACGCTCAAGCGGATGCAGAACTTCGCCTACAACGGGCAGGCACCCTATCTTGCGTTCTCGCCCATCGTCTTCGTGGCGAACGGCTCATACGTCAAGGCGCATCTCGATCCACGTTCGTCAGAGGCAGCCGGAGACCTTCCCAAAGACGCACCGCCCAAACCGACCTGCACGGACGTGTTCAATTGGCTGAAACAGGCAAAGGGCGAAGATCCGAAGACGAGAAGATGGTCGTCGGTGCCCGCGAACCAAGCCACCCCGCCCAGTACGACCCAACCTGCAGCAACCGCCGGAAACGGCCTTCTCGGCTGGCTGGAACAGAAGTTTGATTTCACTCTCCAGCAGCCCACGAAGGAAAACACCGAGAAGAAGAGAACCTTTGAGATCTGGGGCTACGTCAAGGGATCTACGATCGGCGACACGCTGAAAACCAATGCGGCGCACCTGACGCAGGACAACTGGATGATCTGCCCGCGAGAAATCGACTCGCATTCCGAGGCGGCGGACGAATTTTGTAACGGTCGGCTGGCCCGCTATTTCGGGGATGTCGATATCATCAAGGCCGCACTTGCCGACTATGGCGAACGTACCGGTACCCGTTGTGCTGCCGACACCACACCGACTACGGAAGGCACCTACGAGCCCTACGCCCTCGTGGTCTCATCTCGCCGTTTCCCCGATTTCCCCGAGCGCATCACACTTGCGCTTTACGGCATGTTCGAGGACGGAACCGTCGAGCGGCTGTTCTCAGGTCATTTTCCCGGGACGCAAAAGTCTCAACATCTCGCCACCCTGTTCCGGATCAACAGCATTCCGGCGGGAAGCGACATGACTGAGAAGCCTGGGTCTGGTGCCGGTGCGCAGCAAGATCCGGTGCATTTGCCCGAGGTTTCGCAAAGCATTTCGAAGACGGACCGCTAGCCGGCGCCGACGACGCCATATGTGGGCCGGGATCCGTAAGCTCAAGAAGACGGACGAGGCGACCGGCGTCACGGTCACTGGGACTAACCACCGATCGCCTATTCTGCCTCGGCAGCGTGACCGCAAGCCCGCAAGGGCCTAGAACGTGCCTAGCCGCTCGCTTACCGGCGGGCAGTGCACGATTGCTGGCAATGCTGGTCCGTGCGGACACGTGAAGCGGATTGGACCATGGCAGTAGGTCACGGGCACCACCTGGCGATCTCTTTTTTGCGGCGCATTCTCGGGTGGGCCATCAAGCGAGGCCCCCTGAAAGTTGCTCGGCCCCAAACGCTGCGGCACGGACGTCCGGCTCCACAAAACCGATGACGGTGCAATGCGGTTGCGAATGTGCAGTGTCGCCTTGACCTCCGGCTCAGGTGAAATCCATTCCAGCTTTGGCTTCACGAGCGGCCAGACGAAAATGCACGGCAAGACCTCCTCGTCTTGCCGTGCATCGTCCCGTCCAGCCCCATGAACCGGGCGTGTAGGTGTTTTCAAACGGTCGCGACCTGGGCAGTCTGAGCCGCGATCACATTGGGCGCCACTGGGCGCTGCCCCCGAACCGGGACATTGAAAAGCGGAGCGAGATTTCTGGGCTTGTAGACTTGCTGCGCGCGCGCCGACGGATCGTCGTCCGGAGAAAAGGAAACTGTCTGCCCATAGCGCGCGATCACGCTTTCATGAAGGGATTCGTTGATCGTGCGTTGAGCGATGCCCTGTCCATCGCGCGGCCGGTAAAGCGTTTCGTAGTAATTCACCCTGAACGGCTTCTCGCAGATTTGCCGGAATGTCGGCGTCAACCGGTCCTTAAGCGACCAGCCTGCACGCGAGTCGTGATGCGGGGCGCTGACGTCGAGTCCTTTCGGGAGCATCGTCCAGTCCATCACAAGCCCGCAGGCCTGCGCCTTTTGCGCCATCCAGACCAGCGGGATATCGGCCAGTGAACGGTCGACATACCCTCCGCCAACGTCTCCATGGCTGCCTGCGAACCAGACCTGCTCTATCGTGCAATTGGCCGGGACGTCGCCTGTCCAGAGCGTCGGCACGAACTCGTCTCGCGACTCATCGATGGCCATCGCGTGGTAGGCGTGGCGCGTTATCTTTGAGGCCGTGGTATTGTGGAATCCATATTCCCTGCAGTTGAAGCCACTGAAAATGTGGCTGGGAACGCCGAGCGCGCCGACCGTGTCCCAGACCCCGAGCATCGTGACTTCGACATCCAGGTGCGCATCCGTCGAATATCTATCAACGAAATCCTTCGGCGACCGGTCCTCGGTGGTTCTGTAATACTGCCAGGCGTTGCGCAGATCCCCGAGCCGCTGCCGTCTGAGAAGTCCGCATGAGGCGATCAGCCCCGCCAGGCTGCGCGCGGAAAAGGCGCCACGCGAGAAACCGAACAGATAGATCTCGTCGCCTGAAACATAGTTCTGGGCGAGGAACATGTATCCGGAGCGGATGTTCTCATCGACGCCAGTGCCGATCGCGCCATCCAAAAGGCGTTGAATTTGCAGGCCGGACGATCCGATACCACGCAGGTACAGGACAGATTGCGGAATACCGCCTCTTTCGTCCTGGCAAGCGCGAATGGCCCTCGCGATCCGCGCGACATTCGTTTCGGAACGGGCACTATCGGCGTCGTTCCAGGTTCCGTCGAAACAAACAACCAAGCGTTTCATCTCTTTTTTCCTTTATGGCCCTGATGTGCGTTTCCCTGTTGTCTTGGCGTGAGCAGCCGCGGTTCTCACGCGGCCGGCGCTTCAAGCCCGCCCCGAAGGGCGCGGACCCATTTTTCAACCTTGCCCATCACGCCCCAGCCGCTGATCGCGGCAAAGACAGGGAAGGCGGCCGTTACAAGCTCGCTGCCGAGCCCTCCGCCAGCATGCGTCGCCGCCGCTGTGGCGCCCGCGTTCGCCGCCCCCTCGATCAAGGGTGCAGCGATCGCCGTGACCGGCGCCAGCTGCGGGAAGAAGATTGGCAGAAGGGTCGTGGCGAGCATGCCGATGGCACCTATCGCGGTCTTGCGGCCGTCGAGCGCATTCCCGAGCGTCTTTCCGAGCGCACCGTTGACCGGCGTCAGGTCAGGGTCGCTGACCGATGCGAGCGGGTCCGGTTTCGCGCCATTCAGGACAACGCCATTGATCGTCGGTTGGGTGACAAGTGCCCGCAAGACATCGACCAGCCAGGTCATGTCGCCCTGGTTCGCGGGCTTGTGTCCGCGCGACATCGCAGCGAGCGCGAGGATCTGTTGCAGCAATTGTGCGGGGTTCGCCTCGGTCGTCGCCGGAGCCGGTGCCGGCTGCGTGATAACAGGCATGGTCGTTTCCTCCTGTGGGACATCGTCCTGATCGACGAGCAAGTAGTAAAAAGTCTCCTGTCCATGCTTCTTCAGCAGACCGTCTACGAGGGTCTTGAATTCGTTCCACTGATGCGGTGGGACCGTCTGGCAACCGAGGCTGGAGGTGGACGTGACGCCGCCGCGGTGGAGATTGATCCAGAAGCGGCCATCCTGCGAATCCGTATCCTCACCGGTTTCATCGCGAATGACCGTGCAGTCGCTGTCCTGCCGGAAGGCGGGATAGGGTCCGTTCTTGCGCCCAAACCCGTGTAGACCGGGTCTGTACCGGATCGCCTGGCGTGGCTTCAGCCGCGCGATACCGCGACCGAAACGGCTGGGGTCCGTATTGGCGTTGAAGTTGTGGACACCGCTCGGCTCGACGATGAAGATCGCGTCGTCGTAGACGCCGCGATCGTTTGCGCTCTCCTTGCCCATCGAGTTGAGGTAGTAGCCGCGCACGGCGACCAACGTCACAGCGTCATCACGCCCCTCTTCCGGGATGAGGTTTCTAAACTCCTGAAGCACGGTGTTCGTGAGCGCGGCGGATTGCTTGGGCCGGTTGAGCGGGAGAAGCTGCGAGATCGGATTGGCCAGCAGTTCTTCGGTGGTCTGTTCTTCTTCCGAGTTCGGGGCACCCCCGAGGAGCGTCTCGATCTGGTCGGCGGTGAAGATTTCGTCCGGGCCGCCCCTGCTCTCCAGAACGCGGATCTTCGGGCTGCCATACTCTCCCTTTGCGAACATGGCTGCTTCACGCTCGCGACGCGCGACCAAGCCGTCGAGCACCTTGCCGTTGCTCTTGTTCCAGCGCGCAAATTCGGCGGCCGCGCCAACAGCGTCTCCGGCATTGAGCTTCTGCGTCAAGCCTGCCTTCGATATCGCGCCCGTATTGAAGTGCCACGACACAAGGGCATCGAACTGATGCTGCGCCAGTGGGGTCCTGACGGCTGCCTGGACCTGCGCCTCGAACTTGGCAAGATCGGTGCGGAAGATGTTGATCGCCTCCGTCAGGGTGATCGTCAGGCCGGAGCGGGGAACAGGTGGACCGGCCGCCGCCGTATGTCCGGCGCCGACCGTCATGGTTCCTGTGCCATCGTTGTAGGCTGATAGGACGATTGCCTCTTCGGCGAGCATGGCGCATATGCAGCGTACACTTGTCTTCACGGAAGCCTCCCATCGTTTTTGTAGCGCGCTGTTGCCCGCTAGTTCTGCCGCGGCTGATGGTCGGTTTACTGTGCGTTCAAGTTGGCACGGTCACGCCACGCGGGACCTGCCAATCGCCCAGACCAACGCCAGGGCATGTCCAACCGCCGTCGGGCTCTGCTTCACATTGGGACAGAGCCGTCAGTTGGTCGTCGGGTTTCGTATGCAACACTATGGAAAAGATCCACCTCGTTAAAAATTCAACGAGAAACGTTTACTTTGGCGACAAAACAAGGATATCCGTCGGATTTTCGGACGAAAATCCCTGACATTTAGTATCGGACATAGCCTTTGACTGAATTTATTCAGCCAGCCTTTCCGCACTTTACATGACGAGTGCCGACGAACCTGTTCCAAATGTAACAGTTAATTCCAACAGGGCTCGTTACAATTGTGAATGATATACGCGACAGCTCGATTATAGAGCGGGGGCAGCCATGAGCGCCATGCCGCAAGCATCCCACTGGCTGTGCTGCTTACGCGGATGGCATAAGTTCAAAAACAATTGCACGACGTTGGTGATTTGCGCTGTTTGTTGCGAGACTAGGTCGCGACCGTCGGGAGAGGCACTACATGCGTTACCGCTTCGCCTTTCCCCAATGATTTGATCGTTTCAGTGTACATATTGCGAGCGCCGATGCCTCACAGCCACGTCGCAATCACTAACGTGGCGGAGCCGCCCCGACGAAACGTTACGCGATTTTTCTAGCGCTCGCGTCGCGTCATTGGCTAATCCCAATGTATTACGCAAAGTGTCCATTTGGGCGAGTTGCTATGCGGTTTCCCGATTGGCAAACTGCATCTGCATTTGCACACACCGCCATCCTATTTCGACGCAGCCGCCGCTGCGTTTACGGTTCATGTTTCCGTGTAACTGCTTGATATTTATAAAACTTGTTACCGACAATATTTGAGCGCGCGAGCCTCCGCCCCCCTGCGGAGGCTCATTTTCGTTGTGCGCACGGCGTACGCTTCAAGCAAGCGCGCCAGCACCTCGTTCGCGCCGTCGTTGACTGGATTTTCCGGTGCATTGCCCGGGAACCCATGTCGCACCGCCAGGCGCGCCTGCGCGCCTGGCGGACCGATAAGCGTTCCCGCCATACCTACCGTTCGATCATGCGGTTCCAGCGCTTGTTCCATTCCTGCCGGTTCTGGTTGATCGCATCCCAATCGAGGACCTTGGCGGTCTCCATGTTGGCCTTAAACGTCGAGAGCTTCGCGTTTGCCGCATCTGTGCCGGCCTTGGCGTTGATGTTTGACGGGATGATGTTGCCCTGATCGAGCGCCAGGCTCTGTGCCTCGGCGGAAAGCAGGTAGTGGGCGAGCTTCTGACTGAGTTCCGGTTCGCTGTTGTTGGCGATCACGCATTCGGTGACGGCGAGCACGACGGAGCCTTCCTTCGGCTGGGCGTATTCCACTGGAATGCCCTTGTCTTTGAGGTTGTTGACGGCCGTTGGGGTCAGCGGGAAGATCGCTGCCTCTCCGGTCTGCACCATTTCGGAGATCTTCGCCGAACTCGGGATGAACTCGATGACGTTCTTGCCGATCGTATCGGAGAACTTGTCGAAACCCGGTTCAACGTTGGTCTCGTCGCCGCCCTGGATGCGGTTGAACATCAGGAAGGCGTGCAGGCCGAAGCTCGATGCGGAAGCCGACTGGAACACGACGGCGTTTTCGAACTTGGGATCGGCCATGTCCATCCACGAGGTCGGCGCCGGCCAGCCCTTCTCGTCGAAGAGCTTCTTGTTATAGGCAAGGCCAGTCATGCCCATGTCGACGCCGATCGCCATGTCGTCTTTCAGGCGGGCAGCCATTTGGATCTGGTCAAGCACCGGATCAGCAGCAATCTTCTGGCAGAGACCGCCGCCGATGGCGCGCACCATTACGCCATCGTCAAGCAGCATGACATGCATCTGCGGATTGTCCTTGGCGGCGGTTGCCTTGGCGAGGATGTCGGCGGATGTGCCGGGTACGACGACGACCTTGACGTCGTTCGCCTTTTCGAAAGGCGGCAGCACGTGCTCCGTATAGGCGCGTTCGAAGTTTCCGCCGTTCATGCCGATGTAGAGCGTCTTGGTTTCCGCCGAGGCACAATTGTGCTGCACAACGAACACCAGCAGTGCGAGGGCCGTGGTTTTGGTAAGCCGTTGGTCGATCATGGTATTCCCCTTTCTGTTCACAACGAGGCTGCAGTTTCGGCCGCCACCTTGCGGAAGCGGCCAATGGAAAAGGCGTCTATCGGCGTAGTGCTGCGGCCCGCGGTGACGAGTTCTGCGAGCACTTCGCCGACGGCGGGCGCGGTCTGAAAACCTGCGCCGCAGAAGCCAAAAGCGTGGAAGAGGCCTGATGTCGTCTCGCTCGGGCCGATCACCGGGTTGCCGTCGGGCATTTCCGCCTCGGTTCCAGACCAGAAGCGGATGACCTGGGCTTCAGCCAGATGCGGAAAGAGCGTGATTGCACGCTGCATGACGGAGGATGCAGCCGTCACCGACGGACGCGAATAGTCGGGATCTCCAAGGGGCAGGCCGCGACCGCCCCCCATGACGTAGTTGCCGCGCGCCACCTGCCGGCCATAGAAGCTGCCGCCCTGTTCACCCATGCTGACGGGCAAACGCAATGGCAGAGGTTCGGTGACCACCATCGAGGGATAGATACGTGTCAGCGGTACAGGCTCGTTGAAATTCGCGGCAAAGCGGTCGGACCAGGCACCGGCGCTGTTGACCAGTTGTTGGCAGCGGATCTCGATGCCGTCGCCGGCGAGGATCTCGAAACCGTTTCCGGTCGCAGCGACGTCGCGCACCGGCGTCTGCTCCAGTACCATCGCGCCGGCGCGCTCGGCGGCTCTTGCGAAGGCGGGCGCAACGAGACGCGGATTGGCGTGGCCGTCATCGGGGCAGAGCGACGCGCCGACCGCCTGGGCGGAAAGCCAGGGGAACCGGTGCGCCAACGCCGAACCGGCAACGAGCTCAAGCCCCAACCCATAGTCCCGAACCGTCTCGGCATAGGCTTCGAGCTTGGCAAAATCCTTTTCCGTGCGGGCGAGCTTCAGATGGCCGGAGCGCATGTACTCGGCATCGATGCCGACCATTGCCTTGAGTTGCGGCCAGATACCGTGTGCGCGCTGCGACAAAGGCAATTGTTCGGGGGCGCGGCCCTGCCGGCGCACGCCGCCATAGTTCACCCCGCTCGCCTGCGCGCCACAATAGCCCCTATCGATGAGGGCGACTGAAAGCCCCGCTTTACGCATGGCAAGTGCTGCGGAGCTGCCGACCAGCCCGCCGCCGATGATCGCGACGTCGACGGAGATGCGCCATCTCATGACCGAGCCTCCGCTTCTACGGCAGCACCGAAACCAAGCGGGATCGGCTTGACCGGCGCCTGAGCGCGAAGGCGACCAACCTCACCGGGCGAAACGCCACAAAGCCCGCTCAAGAACTCGGTGGCAGCGGCGGAACACATGCGCCCCTGGCAACGTCCCATCCCGACCCGGCTCAGCGCCTTCAGGCGGTTGATCTCGCTGATGGAGCCGCTCGCAATGGCGCGGCGTCCTTCTGCAATGGTAATCTCCTCGCAACGACACAGCGTCGTCTCGTCCGGGACCGTCTCGAACCAATCAACCGGGAAGGGAAAGGCACGTTCGAGGATATCACGCTGCCGCAGGATCGCTTCGCGAGCCGCCATCAGGCGCGCTCCATCCGCTGATGCTTTCCCCGCATCCTCGAGCAGAGCGGCCGCGGCGAGCTCGCCCGAGACTTCCGCCGCATCGGCGCCGGCAATTCCGCTGCCGTCACCGGCAACGTATACGTTGGCCCGGCTAGTGCGCCCCATGGCGTCTCGCTCAGGCAGCCACACGCGATCGCGCTCGTCAAAACAGAAACGGCAGCCGGCAAGATCGGCAAGCTGGGTTTCTGGACGAAGGGCAAAACCGTAGGCGAGCGCGTCGCAGGATACCGTCTCGACGACCTCACCTTTGCTTGCCCGCCGACGGAAGCGAAGACCCTCGACCTGGCCCGTCCCGAGGACCGCCTCCGGCCGCACGCCGTTGCGGATCTTCACGCCGGCCAGCTGGAGCTGGAGCCCGTAGAAAACACCAAGCCCGACGATGCGCGGCGCATGGATGGCAAGCGACAGCAAGTGTCGCTTCGACGTGATGGGTGCTGTGTCGAGCACCGCCTCCACGCACGCGCCGGCCTTCATATATTGCCAGGCAACGAGGTAGAGCAGCGGACCGGAGCCCATGAAGACGATGCGGTCGCCAATTGTGCAGCCCTGGGCTTTCAGCGCCACTTGGGAGGCGCCGAGCGTGTAAACTCCAGGCGTCGTCCATCCCGGAAATGGCAGCACGCGATCGGTCGCGCCGGTGCACAGGATCAGTTGCGAAAAGCCGATCTGCCGATGCACGCCGGCCAAAAGGACATCGAGCTGATTGCCGTGCTCAGCCGCCGAAACATTCCAGACCAGCGTTTCGGGGCGATAGTCGATCGCAGGCAAGAGTGCCTCGAAAGCCTCGTGTAACCTTCTTGCCTTGCCGGCTTCCGAACCATAGCGGCTGCGATAGGATCGACCGTCGTCGATCAGCGGGCGTCGATAGATCTGCCCGCCAGCGCGCAGACCTTCGTCAAGCACGATCGGCCTGAGACCTGCGCGCACGAGGCGCTCGGCGGCGCGTATGCCCGCCGGTCCGGCGCCAACGATGACGGGCTGCAACGGCTCAATCATGGGCCGTCTCCGACACCGCGCCGAGATCGGTGATGAAAGCCATGCCCGCGAGCAAGGCGGTGCTGCAGGCGCGGACGCGGCTGCCTTGCGCCGTCATCACATAACAATCCTGACAGGCGCCGATCAGGCAGAAGCCGGCCCGGTTCTCCCCGGTGAATTCGCTCTGTCTCAGGCGACCGCTCACCGAGAGTATCGCCGTCAGTACCGTGTCGCCGCGGCGCCCGGTTTGGGCCGTCCCGTTCAATGTGAAGGGCACGAGTGTCTCGTCCAGGCGGTAGCGCCGCCGGAGTAACGGGTTCATCGACATCGGATATCAGCCCTTGCCCACAAGCAGCCGGTCGAGACCGAACAGGCGATCGAGGATGATCATCGTAACGGTGGCGAGTCCGATCATGAGCGTCGAAACGGCCGCCATCATCGGATCGATGGATTCGCTTGCGTACATGTACATGCGGACCGGCAGCGTTACCGTCGACGGCGAGGTCACGAAGATCGACATGGTCAGCTCGTCAAAACTGTTGATGAAGGCGAGCAACCAGCCGCCGCTGACACCTGGCAGCATGAGCGGCATGGTGATCCGGCGAAACACCGTCCACTCCGCAGCCCCCAGCGTGCGCGCCGCATTTTCGGCATTGCGGTCCATGCTGGTGAGTGACGCCAGGATCAGCCGCAGCGTATAGGGGGTGACGACGATCGCATGGGTGGCGACAAGCCAACCGAAGGACCCGCCCATGCCCATCAGCGAGAAGAGACGCAGGAAAGCGACGCCGAGGACCAGGTGCGGAATGATCAGTGGCGACAGGAAGAGCGCGTTCAGCGCCTCACGGCCGCGGAAATCGTAGCGGGTGATCGCCAGCGCCGCCGGAACCGCAAAAACGGTGGAGATGGTGGCTGACAGCAGGGCGAGCCTTACGCTGTTGCCGAAGGACGACATAAAGTCGGCATGATGGAAAACCGCCTTGAACCACCGTAGCGACAGCCCATTCCAGGGCATCGCCAGGGTGTTTTCCGGCGTGAAGGCCACGAGGCAGACGACCACCATCGGCGCCAGCATGAAGACGACGACAAGGCTATGGAATGCGAGAGCGATGGGTCCGTTTCTCTGCATGGCTTCAACCCAGCTTGCGCTTCGCCTGCCGCTCGATGAGGCGGTTATAGGCGAGCATGATGACGAGATTGGCGACAAGCACGATGATCGCGATGGTCGCACCGAGCGGCCAGTTCAGCTCGATCAGGAACTCGTCGTAGACAAGTGTTGCCGCCATTTTCAGCCGCCGACCGCCAAGCAGGCCGGGGATGGCAAACGAGCTTGCCGAGAGTGCAAAGACGATGAGGCTGCCCGAGAGGATGCCGAGAGCCGCCTGCGGAAAGACGACGCGACGAAGGGCGGTGAAGCGCGAGGCGCCGAGGGTGAGCGCTGCCGCCTCGACCGTCGGGTCGAGTTTCTGCAGAACGGTCCAGACGGGGATGACCATGAACGGCAGCATGATATGGACGAGACCGATGACGATCGCCGTCTCGGTGTAGAGAAGCTGCACCGGGTCAAGGCCGACAATGGCAAGCGCGCTGTTTACAAAGCCGTTCTTGCCGAGCAGCATGCTCCAGCCGAAGGTGCGCACCACCACAGAAACAAGCAGCGGGCCGATGATCACGAGCAAGAAGATCGACCGCCAGGGCTTGCGCATGTTCGAGAGGACGTAGGCCTCCGGCACACCGATCGCCACCGCGATGACCGTCGTCAGAAGCGCAAGCCGCAATGTCCGCCAGAAGGTCGAGAGATAATATTCGTCCTGCAACACCGTGAGGTAGTTGGCGAAGGTGAAGTCGCTCTGGATCCCGGCGGTATAGTCATAGCTGTTGAAGGAGAGGATCACCGTCAACAGAAGCGGCAAGAGCACGAGGCCGATGAAGAACAGGGTGGTCGGCCCGGAAAGAGCCAACGGCGCGAGCTGGCGCGGCTTGATGGCGGAGGTAGCGGCGCTCATCACTTGGCCGCTCCCGCCAGCACACGACAGTCGGCACTCTGCCAGGCAAGCCCAACGGTTTCGCCTTCCATCGGCGGCGGCGCACCGAGATTGGGAACAGCAACGGCAAGAACGCCCGCCGGTGTCTCGGCGCTGACCAGCCATTGGCTCCCCATGAAATAGCGTGTCGTCACTTTGCCCTGGATCTGGCCCTCGCCCGGCTCGGTCAATCGGAGCTTTTCCGGGCGGATGAAGATCGAGACTTTGCCATCCGGCTCGCGGCGGTCGGTGTTGAAGCGGATCGGCGTGTTGTCGATGCAGATCGACGCGCCCTTGCCGTTGAAGGACGAGGTCGCACACATGAAGTTGGACTTGCCGACGAAGGACGAGATGAAGTCGTTGCGGGGATGCTCATAGAGTTCGTAAGGCGTATCGACCTGGGTGATGCGCCCCTTCTCCATGACGACGACGCGATCGCTGATCGACAGCGCTTCAGCCTGATCATGGGTCACCATGATCGTCGTGATGCCGACGGTCTGCTGGATGCGGCGCAATTCGAACTGCATCTCTTCGCGAAGCTGCGCATCGAGGTTCGATAGCGGCTCGTCAAGCAAAAGCACCGGCGGATTGATGACAAGCGCCCGGGCAATCGCCACGCGCTGGCGCTGCCCGCCCGACATCTCGCGCGGGTAGCGATCGGCAAGCGCCGAGAGATGGACCAGCGACAGGATCTCCTTGATCCGTTTGTCGCGCTCCGGTTTTGCGACCTTGCGCATTTCGAGGCCGAAGGAAACATTCTGCGCCACGGTCATATGGGGGAAGAGCGCATAGCTCTGGAAGACTACGCCCAGTTCGCGTTGCGGCGGCGGCAAATGAGTGATGTCGCGCCCGCCCATGGTTATCGTGCCCGAGGAGGGACGCACGAGCCCGGTGATCATCTGCAGGGTCGTCGTCTTGCCGCAGCCCGAGGGCCCGAGCAGCGAGATAAACTCGCCCTTTTCGACCTCCAGATCGAAATCATGAACGGCTGCGACCGATCCATAATACTTGGAGACCTTCTCAAGGTTCAGGAAACTCATGCTCATTCTCCCCTGGGTCGCTACCCCTGAGATCGCCTGCCCCATTTTTCTTGTCGGCGATCCCGGCGGCTGCGACACGTCGTCAACCATCGAACCTTCCTTCAGGCGTTGAGATCTCCGGCGTACGCGAGTGCACCGATAAAGGCACGGTTTCGCTCTCGGAATAGCCTCTCGGCTATTCACGTCTGGCACATCCACCCCTTGAAGAAGGCTTGTGTGAATTAACTCCAGGAAATTGACGAAAAACACAAATGCAATTTTCTATTTCGGAATTTTTTGTTAGAAAAATCCGATATACGGAATTATGCCACGCAGATTTTGAAAGATTTTCGCAAATGTCGGAATCAGAGAACGCCGGAAGCTCCAGCCTCACCAAGGCGATCCACATCCTGAAAGACCTCGCAGATAACGCGAGCGAGGGTGTGCGGGTCATCGATCTCGCGCGGAGGCTGAATCTCAGCCAGCCATCGGCGCATCGGCTATTGAAGACCCTGATTGCCGAAGGCCTCGTGGAGCAAATGCCAGAGGGGAAATCCTACCGCCTGTCGCTGGAGTTCTTCTCGATCGCCTCGCAGGCGCGCAGGCGAGAAGGCATCCTCGACATCGCCCGGCCGTCGCTCTTGAGGCTGTCCGCCACCTTCAACGATACGGTCTTTCTGCTGGTGCGCAGCAATTTTGACGCAATCTGCCTCGACCGCGTCGAGGGTCCCTTCCCGATCCGCTCCTTTACCGGCGACATCGGTGGCAAGGTGCCGCTCGGCATCGGCCAGGGCAGCATCGCCATCCTCGCCCACCTGCCAGAGGAAGAACGCGAGGCGATCATCAAGTTTAATATGCCTCGCATCATGGACCGGGCGGCGATCGACGAGGTGGACCTGCGCATCAAGATCGAGGAGGTCAGGCGGATCGGCGCAGCCCAGATGAATTTCGAGATGATCGAGGGCATGGCTGGGCTCGGCGTGCCGGTAATTGACCGCAACGGCATCGCCGTCGCCTCCTTGAGCATCGGCACGCTGGCATCGCGCCTGACGGAAACGCGAAGCGGCACGATCACCGATCTCTTGAAGGCAGAGGCGCAAGCGATCAGCAGTAAGCTCAATCCCTTCGACCCGACCCTACGTTATCCGGCCTCCGCCTTGCGGGCCGCGCAGAAGGGCTGAACCTTTAGGAACATGCGACTGAACTACGGGCGGTACCTGCTTTCCGGGGGCTCGCTGACTGTGATGGAAATTGCAAATATCACAGGCTTCGCGGACACAGCGCACTTCTCGCGTGAGTTTCGCAAAGCGTTCGGAGACACGCCGAGCGCGTTCCGCGCATCAGAACGCACCAACGAGCATCAACTGGTAGCTGAAACTGTTGGGCGCCGAGCTAATGCTTCAGGATCTGACCGAGAAACAGCTTGGTCCGCTCGTGTTTTGGATTGTCGAAGAAATCATCGGGCCTAGCCTCCTCGAGAATCTGTCCCGAGTTCATGAAGATTACGCGATCTGCGACGGCCCTGGCGAACCCCATCTCGTGGGTGACGCAGACCATCGTCATGCCGTCCTTTGCCAGGCTCGTCATGGTATCAAGGACTTCGGACACCATCTCGGGGTCGAGCGCGGATGTCGGTTCGTCAAACAGCATCACGGCCGGCTGCATGCAGAGCGAGCGCGCGATCGCGACGCGCTGCTGTTGGCCGCCGGAAAGCTGGATTGGAAACTTGTGGGCCTGTTCCGGGATGCGTACCCGATCGAGGAATGTGAGCGCCCTTGCCCGCGCCTCCGCTTCCGGCACGCCGTTGATCCACATCGGTCCGACCATGCAGTTCATCAGCACGGTCATGTGCGGGAAAAGGTTGAAGTGCTGGAACACCATGCCGACGTTGCGGCGCACATCCGAGACATTGCGCATCTTCGGATGCAGGTTGATGCCGTTGACGACGATCTCACCTTCCTGGTGCGCTTCCAAGCGGTTGAAGCAACGGATCAAGGTAGATTTGCCGGATCCGGACGGACCGCAAATCACGATGCGTTCGCCCTTGCGGACCGTCAGGTTGATGTCGGTCAGCACCTGGAAGGCGCCGTACCACTTGGAAACATTTTTGACGTCGATGATGGTCTCGGCGCTCATCTGACCTTGCTCCTGGCATAGTGACGTTCGATGCGGGACTGGATCAGCTCGAGAACGATAGACATCGTCCAGTAGAGCATGGCGGCTGATATGAGCATTTCCATATGCTGGAAGGTCTTCTGGCCGAGCGTCCGTGCGAGAAACATGAGCTCCCAGACACCGATGACGGAGACCAGCGAGCTGTCCTTCAGCATGGAAATGAACTGGTTACCGGTCGGAGGGATGATGACCGGCAGCGCCTGAGGCAGGATGACCTTGCGCATCGTCAGCCCGAAGCCGAAGCCGATAGAGCGCGACGCCTCCCACTGGCCACGGTCGATGCTCTGGATGCCGGAGCGGAAGATTTCTGTCATGTATGCGCCGTAGCAGAGCGAAAGTGCCAGAATACCGGCCGGCACCGCGTCGATGATGAAGCCGAGCTGCGGCAGGCCGAGATAGATCAGATAAACCTGCATCAACAGCGGCAGACCGCGAAAGAAGGACGTGTAGAAGCTCGCAATCGCATAGGCGAAGCCGTTGGTCGAGAGCTTGGCCACGGCGCCGAGGATGGCGATCGCCGAGGCAATCACAATCGAGATCGCCGAAACATAGACCGTCGTCACCAGCCCTTGCGTGATGAGGAACGGCAACTTTTCCTCTATGAAGGGCAGGCTGAGATCGAAGGTCTGGAAGAAGGCGAGGAACAGCGCCAGCAACTCGAGCCAGACGACCACGATCTGGACCCTGAGGCTCGCAAAGCCGATCAGGACGATGTTGAGGCAGAAGAGCACCGCCACGACGAAGGCGGTCGCAAAGCGGCCGTAGAATCCGCTTTCGAGCGGCTCGCCGATCACTGGCCGCATCAATTCGCCCATCGTTGTGCCGGTCAGGCCGAAGGCCGTGAAGGCAATGAGGACGGCAGCGAACATGCTGGCCACGAACCATGGTTTGTGGACGAGTATTTCGGACTCGACAGTATCGGGATAAAGCATCTTTGGTCCCTTTGGACAACGTGCGGTCCGGCTGCCCGGACCGCCAGACATGGCTGCCTTACTTCACGACGGTGTAGTCGACGCCGTACCATTTCTCCGACAGCTTGCTCAGCGTGCCATCGTCCTGCATCGCCTTGATCGCTTCGGCGATCTTGTCGCTCAGCTCCTTGTCGCCGTGTTCGACAGCGACTGCGAGCGGTTCGTAAAAGACCGGGTCGCCAACCTGCTTGATCGGATAGCCGGCCTTGATTGCGTCGCGAATGCTGGGCAGCGACGATACGACTGCGTCGAGCCGCACGCCGTCACCGAGGCGCAAATCATCGAATGCGGTCGTCGAGTTGGCGTAGGACTTCACCTCTTTCGGCTTGAAGGTGTATTCGAAGGCAGGTGCGCCAGCAGCGTCGAGGGTCAGATCCTGTTTGGCATAGGCTTCGAAGGTGGACGTCGCCGTCGCGCCGACGACCTTGTCGTCCAGATCGATCAGGCCGACCACAGGGCTGTCCTTGTGCACGGCCACGGCGGCCGGGGTGTAGTAGTAGACGGCCGGGAAATCGAAGACCTTGGCACGCTCCTTTGTCGGCGTCATCGAGCCGACATGCATGTCCCAGCGCCCCTGCCAATTGCCGGCCGTGATGATGTCCCAGCCGGGGGTAACAAACTCGACACCGACACCCAACCGCTTGGCGAGTTCCTTGGCGACATCGACATCGAAGCCGTCCATCTCGTTCTTTTCGTTCATGAAGGACTGCGGCGCCCAGTTGGCGTCGGTCGCTACCTTCAGTGTCTTTGCATCGAGCACGTGGTCGAGTACGGCCCCGGCGTGGGCCGGAACGATCGCGAGCGACAAGGCAAACGATGCCGCCGCGGTGAGTTTTGCGAATGTGTTCATGTTGTCGTTCCCTTTGTCGTTCTGGTTTTTGACAGGGTCCTCTTCCTGCCATCGGGTTGATCTTGAGTTCTGAGCCCGCCATCCGTCTTCCGGCGATACGAGGTAGCGCGGCGCTGCCCCTTCCTAGAAAACGTGGAAGTCAGCGCTCTCCTTTTTCAGCCATCTCGTCGCGGACGCGCCGGGCCACACGGAACGCTTCGACGCCTGCGGGAATGCCGCAGTAGATCGCGATCTGCACGAGTGCTGCGCGAAGCTCTTCGTCGGTCAAACCGTTGCGGATCGCCCCGCGAAAGTGGACGCCGAATTCGTGCATGCGGTTGAGCGCTGCAAGCATTCCGAGGTTCAGTAGGCTGCGGCTCCTCAGGTCGAGGCTTTCGTCCGTCCAGACGGTGCCCCAGCAATGTTCGTTCAACAGATCCTGAAACGGCCGCGAGAAGGCATCGCTGCTGCCAATTGCCCCATCGACATAGTCATCGCCAAGCACCTGGCGTCGGATGGCCTCTCCCCTTGCTCGCAGTGCTTCATCCATCGACCGTCTCCCCCTGGCTCATGAACTCGCCCATCAGCGTTGCCACGACGTCGGGCGCCTCGATCAAGATGGAATGGCGAAGGCCCGGCAGGATACGAAGCTCGGACCCGGGAATGCGCTCGTGCATGTAGCGCGCCATGCGCGGGTTGGAGCCGGCATCGTCTTCGCCGGTAGCAATCAGCGTTGGGCATCGGATCTGGTCGAGAAAGCCGCCGAAATCCGTTTCCGCCAACACACGATAGGCTGCCGCGTAGCAGTCGGGGTCGTTTTCGGCGTCCCGCGCCCTTAGCCGTTGGATCACCTGCGGGTTGTTCTCCTGGAACTCTTCCGTCAGCCAGCGCGACAGCGAGGCATTGTGATGGTCGGCAGGCGTTCCGTCTCTGAGGGCGGCGAGGCGGTCGAGAACCCGCTCACGCTCGGCCGGCGTGCGGCCGGCGACGGTCGACAAGAGCGCCAGCCTGCGCAGACGTCCAAGGTGGGTCAGAGCGAGACGCTGGGCGATCAGGCCGCCCAGCGAAAAGCCTGCAAGATTGAAGGTCGGGAAGCCCGCTGCGTCGGCAAGCCCCAGCGTCTCGTTGACGAAGTCGTCGATCTCGTAGCGGCCCTTGACCCGGCTGGAGCGGCCATGACCACGAAGGTCGAATGTCAGGATCGTGAACCGGTCCTTCAAACGTTCGACCACGCCCGACCACGCTTCGAGATAGGAGCCGACGCCGTGGATGCAGACGAGCGGTTCGCCTTCTCCCTCGATGCGGTAGTTGAGCGTCACCTCTCCGACGGTATGGCGCTGAGCTCCTGCCATGTTCAGGCACCCACCGCGATACGCTTCTGTTCCTTCTCACGGGCCGCGAAGAAGGGCATGATTTCGCTGACAAATAGCTCCAGCGTCCGCTTCTGCAGCTCGAACGGCAGATTGAAGGTCAGGCCCAGGCAATACTGGTCCACACCGGCGGCCTCATAGACCAACAGCTTCTCGATCGCTTCGTCCGGCGTGCCGAACATCAGGTTCTTGCGGATGTTGTCCGGATTGTAGTTGTCCTTGCCCTTGACCGCTTCGTAGGGCACTGCCTCGGGGAAGCCGTTGTGCACCGTGCCGATGTTCTGCATGAGGTTTTCGAAAGCGCGGCCGTAGTCCATGCTGTGCTTGACGGCATGTTCCCACCCATCCGGCCGGTCATAGACGCAGGTGCGGCGCTGCATCATAAAGCGCGGGCGCGGCACCTCCGGATGATCGGCGACCGCCTTGCGAAATTTCTCGGAGAGCACGTGGATTTCGGCTTCCGGCGCGGAGAGCGGCGTCGATAGGATACTGGCGCCGTTTGCGATCGCCCAGTCGAAGGTTCCGGGATCGCGCGCCGCCACCCAGATAGGCGGGTGGGGTTGCTGCAGCGGCTTCGGCACTGCCGCCGTGACCGGAAACTTCCAGTATTGTCCCTCATGGGCATAGTCGCCGGACCAGAGCTTCTTCACGGCCGGCACGATCTCCTTCATGTAGGCCACCCCCTCCTGCTGCGGAATACCACCCGCCATACGGTCGAACTCGTACTGGTAGGAACCGCGCGCGATCCCGAACTCAAGGCGGCCATTGGTCAGGTGATCGCAGAGCGCCGACTCGCCGGCGAGCCGGATGGGATTCCAATAGGGCGCGACCAGAGTGGAGGTGCCAAGCCGGATGCGATCCGTGTGCTGCGCGAGCCAGACCAGCGTCTGGAACGGATTGGGGGAGATCGTGCATTCCAGCGTATGGTGTTCTGCAGTCCACAGCGTTTCGAAGCCGCCTTCGTCGGCAAGCCGCGCGAGTTGCAGCAAGTTGCTCTTGACCTGCTCCATCGGAGTATCGGGGGAGAAGCGTTCCATCGTGAGGGAGACTGCGAACTTCATGTTTTCTGCCTTTCCTGTGCCCGTGCTTTTGCTGTCACTTCAGACGGATGACGAA
The DNA here is from genome assembly GCF_058791875.1 of Ensifer sp. EB106-05-01-XG146. Taxonomy (NCBI): domain Bacteria; kingdom Pseudomonadati; phylum Pseudomonadota; class Alphaproteobacteria; order Hyphomicrobiales; family Rhizobiaceae; genus Ensifer; species Ensifer sp. EB106-05-01-XG146. The sequence continues at coordinate 465,176 of NZ_JBYTDX010000003.1, read as the reverse complement.
GGGGTCCTGCATCGCGCCGGAGTAGTCGACGATGACGTTCTTCAACCGCGAGAACTCGTGCATGACCTCGAACCCGCCGCGCCGGCCGTAGCCGCTTTCCTTGAAGCCGCCGTTGGCAGACATGAAAGACGCGGAGCGGTAGGTGTTAATCCAGACGGTCCCGGCATCGATCCGGTTGGCGAACCGCAGCGCCCGGTCGATGTCCTTTGTCCAGATGCCGGAAGCCAAGCCGTATCGCGTATCGTTGGCGAGCCGGATCATCTCTTCCTCGTCGCGGAACGGCATGACGCCGACCACCGGACCGAAGAGTTCGTCGCGCATGAAGGTCATGTCGTTTTGCGCATCGACCATCACTGTCGGCTCGAAATACCAGCCCCCTGACGAAAGCCCTTGCCGCTGCGGACGCCGCCCGCCGGCGGCAACGCGCGCCCCTTCCTTGACGCCGGAGGCCACGTAGGATTCAACCTTGGAGAGCTGATCGGCGAGCGCGAGCGGACCGATGTCGGTGTCCTCGACCGCCGGGAGACCGACCCGTATGCGTTGCGTTCGGGCGACGAGCGCCTCAACGAAGCGATCATAGATGCGCTCCTCGACGAAGCAGCGGGAGCCGGCAACGCAAGTCTGGCCAGCGGCTGCGAAGACCCCGGAGACGACGCCGTTGACCGCATGTTCGATGTCGACATCACCAAAGACGACGTGAGGCGACTTGCCGCCAAGCTCCATCGAGCACGGAACAAGGTTCTGCGCGGCGTTGCCGGCGATGCGCCGGCCGGTGGCCGTGCTGCCTGTGAAGACGTATTTCGCAACGCCAGGATGACGCGTCAGCGCCTCACCGGCGCTCTGGCCCGTACCCGTCACGACATTGACGACGCCGGCGGGAAAGCCCGCCTCGTGGATCAGTTCCGCAAGCGCCAAGGTCGAGGCGGTCGCGTGTTCCGAGGGCTTGATGACGACCGTATTGCCGATTGCAAGGCACGGTGCCAGCGTGCCGGTCAGAAGCATCAACGGCGAATTCCACGGCGTGATCATGCCGACGACGCCCAAGGGCTCGCGCAGGTTGAAGTTCAGCGTATCGAGACGATTGATTGGAATGGTCTCGCCCTGCAGCTTGTCGGCCATGCCCGCGAAATAGTGATAGCTGTCTGGCATCGAGCGCATCTGCGCCCGGGTTTCCTTGAGAAGCTTGCCGTTGTCGCGCGTCTCGATTTCCGCCAGCCTATCGGCATTGGCGCGAACAAGTTCGGCGAGACGGCGCATCAGCGCGCCGCGATCGGTCTGCGTCATGCGGCGCCAGGCCGGGTCGCGGAAGGCGGCGGCGGCAGCAACGACGGCTGCCCCGACATCGTCCGCACCTGCTTCAGCAAAATGATACCAGGGCTCGCCCGTCGTCGGGTCGAAACTGGCGATGTAGTTGCCGTTCTTCGGTGCCACGAACTGCCCGCCGATGAACAGCAACTGGCGCGAACCCTCGATGGAACTGACCGTCGTCTTCATTTCAATGTCCTTGGTCTTGGGAGGTCTGAAGCCAGGTGCGAGCTTCGCCGTCGATCATCGCCACACGGCCGCCGTCGTCGGAATCCATGTAGATGCCGAAGCGGCCGGCTTGCCGCTCGCGCACGTAGCGGCGCAACATGGATCGCAGTTCGTGCGTCGCGATCGCATCGTCAGGAAGATCGTCGAGCGGGAAGAAGCGCAGATCGGATGGCAGGCTCTTGCCGGCGCCGCCCTCACCCGCCAGCCGTGCGCGATAGACCAGGTAGCCCGGATCGCTGTCGGCGACATCGAAGACCGAGTAAAGGAAGGTCTCGTCCGGGACGAGGCTGAGCGCGTCGCCACCGTCGATGACGAGCTGGCTGTCGGCTTTGCGGCGCCGTGCTGACGGCAGAACCCAGCCGCCCTTGCCATCCGAACGCAGCAGCAAGCCTTCACCGGCCTCGATCAGATAGCCGATGATCATCCCATGCGACGCAAGCCAGCCGTTTGGCAGCGGGTCCTTCACACTGGCATAGCGGCCGCGGCAAAAGCCGAGCGGTGCGGTGGGACTGGTGCCGAATGCGCGAACCTGGCCGATCAGGATTGCATGGTCGCCGGCGTCCACGGTGTTGTAAGTCGTGCAATCGAACCAGGTCAGGCTGTCAGTCAGGACCGGCGCGCCCGTGTGGATATGATCGTGGGTCACCGACTGGAATTTGTCGGGGGATTTCGAGGCAAAGTTTCCCGAGACGTCGACCTGTCCTTCATGGAGGATATTGACCGCAAAACATCCCGCATTCGTGAAGGCAGGAAAGCTCGACGCGGATTTCGCGACGCAGACCAATAGCAGCGGCGGATCGAGCGAAACCGACGTGAAGGAATTCGCCGTCATTCCACGCGGCGTGCCGTCTTCGTCGCGGGTGGTGATGACGGTGACACCGGTTACAAACGTGCCGAAGGCGCGACGAAGCGCAATCGGATCAATCGGCACGTCCGTCGATGCTGCTGTCTCAACCATGCGCTTTTCGCCTCCTCACCATCAAGTTGGTTGGAGGCTAACGCCGTGATGGCGACCATGCTTCCATGGCTTCAAAGGAGGAGCGAAGGAACTTCTCCATCGATCCCGAGGAGACCATCAAAGGCGCAGAAGATCGGTGGCGACGAGGTCACAAGGCGATACTTGGCCGATGAAGATAAGCTAACTGCTGGCGGTAGAGCGGTTGTCGATGACGCCGTGCAGGCGGATCGCGAGCTCGACGGCAAAGCGCTTTTCCGGCGTCTCGACATCGACGCCGAACAGTTCCTGGATGCGCGCCAGCCGATAGCGCAGCGTCGTCACATGCAGGCCCATAGCATCGGCACAGGCCTGATTTCGGCAACCTTCCTGCAGATACACCGACAGGGTTTCGAGGTAAGGAGTACCGTTGTCCCGGTCGTGATCGACAATGGCGCCCACGCTCTCCTGCACGAAGCCGCGCACGTCGACCGCCTCGCAGGCGGCGACCAGCATCGGCAGCGGGCCGAAATCCTGGGCGGAGACCGCCCCGGTCAGGCCGAATGAACGCCCGATGCGGATCATCCGGGCGCAGCGCTCCCAGGCCGGCGGATAGTCCGAAAGGGCCGCACACCGATTGCTGGCGACGACGATAGGTGCCTCGTCGAAATAGCGGCCGAGTTCCTCGGCGATACGCCGCGCGAGCTTTGTCGTGCGCTCTTGCCGCTTACCCGTATCATGAGGGACGAGGCAGACGACGCCGCCCTCGACCGCGATCAGGTTTGCCTGGACGGATGCCTGCTGCATGACACGCGAGAGCGTGTGCTCCACATCGACAGAAGCGCCGCCAAATGCCTTCGTCTTATCCGGAAAATCGACGACGATCATCTGCTGAGGCGTTGAGAAGCTGAGCCCGAGCCGTTGAGCCCGCTGGGCGACATCACCGGCATTACGCCACCGCGCCTCCACGATCTCGAAAAAGAGTTCGGTCTGCGTCCGCGTCTCGAAGCGAAACCGGATGAAGCTTCGCATCATCTGCACGCTCAATGCAAACTTGGCGCTGTCGAGCATCAGGAGATCGAGATCGCTGAATTCGCGGGTCGTCGGGAAAATGATGAGCGCCCCAACCAGTTGATTGTCGACCATCAGCGCTTCGATGCGGGCCGTTATTTTGAACCGTTGCGTGCCGTCGTCGAGGTAGAGGCTCACGGCGTCGGCCGTCCCGCGCTCGACGGCATCACGGGCCGCCTTCATCAGCGGCCGGCTAAGAACGGTAGCGGCCGCCTGCTGCCAACCAGCCTCGTCGTAAAGCGCATTCGGCGACCGGCCAGCAACGACCTGATTGGCCGTGAAATCAACGACGACGGCCGGGTTCGGCAACATCTTCCCAACCATGCTGGAAAGCGATGCGACCGACCCGTCGCTCAACACATGTTCGAGCAGCGACGTATGCGCCTCCAGCGCGCGTTCCAGCCGCTGGGCGGATCGCTTCTCAGCTTCGAGACGGTGTTCCCGTTGGACGGCGATGGCGCCGAGGTGGATGATCGTGCCGAGAAAAGCAAGGTCGTCCTCCGACACTTCAGTCACCTCGCGGGCGATGACGCTGAGCACCATCGGGCGGCCCTCAGCATCCCTGCAGTTCATCGGCATGACGAGCACCGTTCGATAGTCGCGCTCGAAGGCCTCTTTTCTGTAGCCCGGAAACTCGCCCGACGCACGCGCGTCCCTGATATAGACGGGCTCATTGCGCTGCAAGGCGATCAGGGAGGGGCTGGTCGCCAGCTCCCACTTGTCGGGCAGCTGCCGCTCGATCAGCGTTGGATCATGGCGCACGATGACATACGCATACCCATGCGCAGCGTCGATCCCCATGATTGAGCCTAGGGCCCAGTTCGCATGGCGGCATGCAGCGGCGATGAGCTGCTGCAATGCCGTCTGAAGATCGCTACCGCTGTTAATCTGGCTCGCGATGTCGCGGAGCGACAATATCCGGGACTTCTGATCCAACTGCCTCGCCTCTTGATTTCTATCAATCAACATGCGCGCCGGTAGTGGACAAGTCTACTTCGTTTCGATGGATATCTTCGGCCAAACTTTCTATGAAAGGTAGTATCTTCAACGCCGAGTTCGAGGTCATCGAACTGGCGATGACCTCGAAGCCGCTATCCCATTCAGGCTTCAGTCAACGCCGGCTTTTTCGAGCACTGAGATCGCCAGAACCTTGGCCCCCGTCTTGATGGAAATCTCCGGGGCCGGAGCGAAAAATGGCGAATGATTGGAGGGAACGGGCCTGTTCTCTTGGCTGGCTTTTTCAACCTGTTCGGGTGAGGTCCCGCCAACCCAATAGAAAATGGAAGGCACGCCTGCTTCTATGAACTCGGGATAGGTCTCGACGCCCAACGTCGGCTGGACCGCGGTCGGGACGTAGACGACGCCGTCAAAGGACGCATCCAATGCCGGCCTGACGTCGCCGATCAACTCTGACGAGTTCGTGCCGGCCACAGCGCCGCCGCCGATGCGCAGCAGTTCGGGTTCCGGCGCCATGGCCGATTGCGCCGTCGTCTTGGCGACGCGCTGCATCGCCTCCAGCAGCAGCTTGCGCGTCTCCGGGGTGGTCGAACGCATGGTCAACTTCAGCTTGGCCTGATCGGGGATGATGTTGCCCGCAGTCCCCGCCTGAAAACTTCCGACCGTAATCACGCCCGGTTCGCGCGGATCCTTCTCACGGCTCACAACAGCCTGGATATCGGTGACGAAACGGGCCCCCTGGACGATCGGATCGATCGAGAGATGCGGAGCGCTGCCATGCGCCCCGCGACCCTTGAAGGTCAAGTCGAACGTATCGGAGTTTCCGCTGAAGGCACCGTCCTTCACGGTTATTTTGCCGGCGAGATCACCGTTCACGTGCATGGCGAAGCCGAAATCTGGCTTCGGAAACTTCTCGAACAGGCCGGCCTTGAGCATGGCCGTTGCGCCGCCGCCGATTTCTTCGGCCGGCTCACCGACGAGGAGCAGCGTTCCATGCCAATCATCCTTCATCTCGACCAGCAATTGGGCCGCCCCAAGCCATGACGCCATATGGATATCATGGCCGCAGCTATGGGCGACAAAGACCTTTGCCGTCTCATCTGAGTTTCCAGGCCATTGGGTTGCCGGCACCTGTACGCGGCTGGCGTAATCGAGCCCGGTCTTTTCCTCCATCGGCAGCGCATCGAGTTCGGTTCGCAGCATGATCGTCGGGCCGTCGCCATTCCTAAAGACACCGACGAGAGCGGTACCCGCACCCAAGCCGACGGTCACCTCGAAGCCAAGCTTCTCCAATTCTGCCGCCAGACGCTTTGCCGTCCGTGTCTCATGAAAGCCGAGTTCAGGATTGGCATGGAGTTCCTTGTAGACCTTCTCGAGTTCCGGATACTTCTGGTCGATGAGCCTATCGAGCCGTGCGCTCGCAGCGTAAGCTGTGCCCGCGGAAAGCTGCAGGACAAGCATCAAAGCGGTCGTGTTCGCCAGTAACGTCTTCATTTGGTTCCCTTCCATCTGGTGGTCGCCTGTTGGCGGAGCCATGATGGGCGGGCGCAGAGACGGGCGCATTCTCACGGACGGAGGAAGACTGATGCCATTTTTTCTCCACTCGGAACAAAGGCCCGAAATTTCCTCCAAAAAGAAGACGATCTAGATTTCGCTCATTGAGCGGAGTCGTTCAACGCGGGGATCTCCTTGTCTTTGCAGCAACGACCGGTGCCCACTTCCTCGAAACAGAGGAAGAAATGCCCAGGCGAGCCGGTAAGTTGTCGCAAGTTTCCACTATCAGCGGCGTCCCAATGACACTCGGCATCCGAAAAATTTGCACCTTCCTGGAAGAAACCCTTATCGAAGGCGGCAAGATAGCGCCGCGCCCGGTCAACGTCGTCTTGGTGGCTGCAGTGATCCAGAACCCCTGGGCAGGGCGAGGCTTTGTCGAAGATCTGCGGCCGGAAATCACTCGCATCGCCGGTGAACTTAGCCAGGAGATGACGGGCCGGCTGCTCCGCCAGATGCCTGCGGATAAGGTCGAGGCTTGCGGCAAGGCCGCGGCCGTCGGCATCGCCGGTGAGATCGAACATGCCTCGGCGATGATCCACACGCTGCGCTTCGGCAACCCCTTCCGCGAAGCGATCGGCGGCACGAACTACCTCGAATTTGCCAACACTCGTAATGCGCCGGGCGCTCTGTTATCGCTGCCGATGATGCACAAGAGTGAGAACGGCAAACGATCGCATTTCCTTACCGCCAACTTCCAGATCGCCGACGCCCCCGGCCCCGACGAGATCATCGTTGCTATCGGCGCTGCCGATAGCGGTCGCGCGCACGCGCGCATCGCCGACCGTTTTCAAGACATCGCGGAAATGGAAGCAGAAAAGGCGGCATTGCTCGGAAGCGCTTGACGCAGACCAGAGCGCGATACCGCCTCAGGAGTTTGCCATGAGACTTGACGCGATCGACCTACGCATCCTCGACGCCATCCAACGGGATGGCCGCATCACCAAGCTTGCACTCGCAGAAAAGGCGGGCCTTTCTGCCACGCCCTGCTGGATGCGGCTACGCAGATTGGAAAAGGCCGGCATCATCAGCGGATATCACGCGCGCCTATCTCTTCGACGGGTAGCCCCCGTCGCAAGCGCCATGGTCGAATTGACACTTGCCAGCCACCGCCAAGTCGACTTCGACAGATTCGAGCGGGTTGTTCGCGACATTCCCGAAATCGTCTGCTGCTGGTCAGTCGGCGGTGGCGTTGACTATGTCCTGAAGATCGTCGCTGCCGACATCGACGCCTACCAGCGCCTGATCGACACGCTTCTCGACTGGGAACTCGGAATCGCCCGCTACTTCACCTACGTCGTCACGAGGACCGTCAAGGAAGACCCAGTTGTGCCAGTGTCGCTTCTCGTGGCGACTTGACCCTTTTGCGAATTGGCGCCTTCACCTTTTCGGAACAAGACGTTTCCTGCACCTCGCTCGAGGCCATCTTTTCTTGCTGAGATCCCGGAACGATTTCGCGATGCGGGCGTTTCCACGTTGTCTTGATTCTGTTTCCCCAATCAGGGTCAGCCACAAGGCTTCACCAATGTCCCCCAGTGAAGTCTCTTCGATAAGAGCCTCTGGCCTCGTCGTGCCCCCGACGGGGCCATACTTTTTAAGACAGCTCTTTATCGGAAAGCGCTTTGATAGGGCGAGTGCGGCTTCCAGGCTTTGCGACGAAAATTGCAGAAAACGCGCATGGAAACGTAGGGTGCGGGAAAATGTTCCGCCATGGGACTTCAGTCTGATAATCCCTCCGCAATGGTCCTAATACCGTAGCTGCCAGCGCCAGCCGCCCTAAATTTTCTTTTAGCCCATGGCCAGCTCCCCTGCGCGCTGCGGGCGAACAACGACACCAGGGCGGCCTATCGTCCCTTCGGTTCGCCCTGGTGTCGCTGATGATCGAAGGAACACAGGATGTACGAGCAATACCGGTATAACCAACCAGAGCGAAAATTCTCGACAGGGCTTCCGATCGGAGTGATGCTCCTGGCGATGGTCGTCATCGGCGGCTACCTGTTCGTGGGCAGCGCGCTCTCGAACACCCCTCGCCAGCAAGTCGCCACTGTCCTTCCAACGTCGGTCGCACCCTCGAATTAGGCTCTGGCGGAAACGGGGGGCCAGCCATGAGACTCATGCACCTGGGACGAGCCCGCCTGGAGATGGCTTTACCCCGCCATCGCCCCCAGCTGCGCCTTGCGAAATACCCTGATCTGCTCGATCTCTTCGAGGCTTACGCGCTCGCCGCCTCGGCTCTCGACGATCTTTTGCAGGAGTACCCGGCTCGCATCCAGCTGATCACTGAATATCAACAGATCTGCGCCGACTTGCAGACAGAGGTCGTGGTCCTGCTCACTCTCACGGATGAGCGACTGTTTCCATGATCGACCGCGGCCCAAGCCCATGCCTTTACGAAGGGACAGGGTTCTCCCTGTCGCACAAAGGGATCGAACCCTGACAAACGAGTACAGCGGAGGGTCGAGCCATGACCGAACGACGCCAGATGGACGCCAGCGAAATACCGGCATTTGTGTTCGACGTCCTCGAAGTAGGCTGCGACATTTGCGCTGTCGGCCACGACAGCTACGTAATTGGCGAAATCGACGAGCAGACCCAAGCGAGCAGAACCCTTGATCGGATACTAGAGAAATACGGAAACCGCGACCCTCTGAGATGGCAAATTGTTGCCTATCTTTGGTCAATCGGCCGCTTCGTGGAGCTTACGTCGGAGCCCACACGGCATTGATTGCACGTAGAGCCAACCACGCTGCCGGCATGTCCCAATGAAAACATGTATCGCCGCTATCAAGCGTCATCGTGAACTGGTCCTTAGGCGACACGCAAATCTGGTCCGCCAAGGGTGTTTAGTTACTCTCCATACCGGCTGCCGTCGTGGACTTCTGTAGAAGCCCGCTACGGCGCTTTTCTCGTAGCCTGTAGCTGTCGCCACGGATTGTGATGACGTGGCTGTGATGCAGCAACCGATCAAGGATAGCAGTTGCCACGACGGGGTCGCCGAACACTGTTCCCCATTCTCCGACACTGCGGTTGGAGGTGACGAGCATTGCACCCCGCTCGTAGCGCCTCGATACGAGCTGGAAAAATAAGTGGGCTGCATTGGGCTCGAGTGGAAGATAGCCAAGCTCGTCGATGATGAGCAGCTTGGGCTTGGCGAGAAACCCAAGTCGTTCTTCCAGGCGTCCTTCGCCATGTGCTCTCACGAGCGTTGCGACCAATGCCTGCGCCGTTGTGAACAACACCGTGTAGTTTTGACGGATGACCTCTCTTCCAAGCGCAATCGCGAGATGGGACTTCCCAACGCCAGGTGGACCGAGCAGCAGCAAGGCATCACCATTTGCCACCCAACGGGCGGTGGCGAGTTCTCGTATCTGTTGCGGATCGACACTGGGCTGCGCCTCGAAATCAAATCCCTCGAGATCTCGTGCATGCGGGAAATGCGCGATCTTCATCGCCATGATGATGCGTCTCTCGTCCTTCCTTGCAATCTCGCGTTCGCACAGGAATGCGAGCGTCTCGCGAATGGTGAGATCCGCGCGCGAGGCTTCGTCAAGAAGGTTGTCGAGCTGGTCGCGGATGGCGGTGAGCTTCAGCCGGCTCAGCCAGCCGATCAGCGTGTCGTGATCAACTGCCATCACCATTGCCCTCCGATCAACCGCTCATATTCCGACAGTGGGCGAAGAAGTTCGGGCAGCTTGGGAGCGGGCGGATCGGCCTGCGCGGCTTGCTTGACAGGCATGCCGAAGCCGCTGACGCCGACAAAATGGGCGGGATCCGTCAGGCGACGATGACGCCCGTGTGACTCGGCGTGGCTCGCGACAAGCTGACCAGCATGGAATACGCGGACCTGGCCACCGCTGATCGTCACCTCGACAATCTCGCCGATGAGCCGCCACGGGACTGAGTAGGCGTTGGTGTCGACCTCAACGGCGCAATCGGCGTGGACCTTGCGCAGCAGTTCTCGGATCTGACGAAATGGCGGCCTGCCATTTAGTGGGTGTAGCGTCATAGCTTCGTCGCGGACAAAGCGCTCAAGTGGTGGTTCGCCTGTCGTGCCATGGCATCGAAGATCGGCAACCGTGCGCATCCACCACGCAAGGTGCAGGTGAAGGCCTTCCATGCTGTCAAAGCTGTGTCCGGCAAGTGCGTTGTGCTTCACATACCCGACGCCTCGCTCGTCCTTGCCTTTGGTACGAGCCCGGTATGGTGCACATGCGCGAGGACGGAAGTCCCAATAGCGGGAGAAGGCATGCAGCCGATCGTTGAACACGACCTCGCGGGTCACCGCGTCGTGCCGTGTTACCAATGCCGCAGCATTATCGAGAAGGACCTCGCTTGTGACACCGCCAAAATGCCTGAAGGCTGCCTCCATCCCATCGAACCAGGCAGACTGACGGTCGTGGAGAAACGCCGTCGCGTATGTGCGACGCGAATAGCCAAGCGTTGCCACGAAGATGTAGACGCGGACTTTCTCGCCTCCGATCTCCATTCGCTTCTCGCCAAAATCGATCTGTATCTGATGGCCTGGCGGTGTCTCGAAGCGCATCGTCGCTAAAGCCGATGCCGCCAACTGCTGCCGATACCCCGCGACCGCTCGCTCAACCGTGCGCAGACTGACCTCAATGCCGAGTTCTCGAGCCAGATCCTGCCGCACGACATCAGCATTGCCGCCATGGCGAAAGAACCGCTCACGGACCCACGCTTCATGCTTCGAGAGCTGCGTTTCCCGGCGGGCTCGCCGATACCCGCGCCAGCCACCCGTCTCGATGTATCGCTGTACCGTCGTGCGCGAGCATCCCAGCTCCGCCGCGATCCGCCGCGTGCCCCACCCCAGCTTCTTGAGCCGCAGCATCGCAGTCACCTCGTCCGGTTCGAGCATCGCTTCTCTCCGCGCCAATCTCGCGGAGATCTTCGTACCTGTCTCAACGTCCATTAGTCCCTCCTAAGGTCTGAAAGGGGGACCAGTTTTAGGTGTCGCTACCGGACCAGTTTTACATGTCGCCTGACAGCCGCGGTCGGCTGGTCCGACCACAGCCCGGGGATAGCCGAGAGGGCGGCGTCCAAGCCGTATCCGTCAGGCAATCTCTTAGAACCACGTGCCGACAGCCGGTTCTTGCGCGAGAAGCTTCTCTTCGAATGGTTACCGCCGACGGATGCCGTCAATTGCTTCGCACCGACAAGAGTTCCGCTGTCGGGTAAATGAGCCGTTGGAGCAATTGTTCAACTCGCTGGGAACAGGCGCCATGAAAGCTCGTTATATCGGTGAGATACAGAGGAGTCTTTCATGTCCGGTTTCGCAGACCTGCCTCCCCTTGCTGATGACATCGAAGCCGGGCTCGCGGCCTACATGACCGACCCGGAGCTTTCACCGTCCCCTGCCGGTCGAGCCGCCGCAATTGAGACTATTTTGCGCGACTGGCTTGTCGCACATAGTTACATGGGCGCCCCCCCGGATCCCGCCCCCATTCGGTTAGATTCCGAAGGTGTGAATCGAGAAGAAGTCCAGTATCCAGGTTTTATCAAATAGCACCCTGACGCAGGTTCGCCTCCCGCCGGCCCAAGTCAAGCAATCGAGCCTAGTCCCGAGCAGGTCCAACTCGCTGGATGCATGCTCCTTACCAGGCGCTATCGAGGCGTTTGCGCACGCGCCAGCGATCGGGCAATGTCGACGATGTCTTTTCCACCACGCGAGGCGTCACATCCGGATCGCCCTTCTCGATAAGCGCGCCGATCTCATCAAGCACTGCAGAGCCCTGACCAGCGGATAGGCTCCCCACTCATGATTGACGGGCAGACTTGACTTCCTTCCGACAACGTCGCCACATCTTCGTCGCTGGCAAACTTGCCTCGGTCGGCCTCGCGCAATGTAGCACTGATATCGTTGATGTCTCGACCGCGGGTGGTGTGGCTGTCATATTTCGCGCGTCGGACAAATGCTTTCGATCCGCAGAGAGGAAATAGACTTATGGCAGATGAGGTCAAATTGGACGACAACCAGGTTACTGCGACCGCTCCGGCGGAAGTGGCAGCGCCTAAGAAGCGCGGACCACGAGCAAAAAAAGTGGACGTTGCCACGGCAGAGTCAAGCCCCGCACCGAGCGCCGGGAAAGGCCGGAAGCGCAAGGAAACTTCGGCCGAGGCGAAAACTGCAAGTCAACCGAAGCGCGCCGCAAGGGCAAACGCCGCAAGGAAGAACGACGACAAGAGGACGGCCGCGCAATCGCAAGTACATGACGAGATCGCGGATCTTCTTCAGCTGGAGAAAGAGAATTCGCGGCTTCGCCGGGAGCTCGGCGATAAGTTGCGGGCCGAGAATGCTGAGTTGCGCAAGCGGCTCGGGCTCAGCTGAGTGTTAATGAAAGACCGATCGTCTACGCGATCGGTCTTCGTCAAAGCATCCTTCGGAGATGGCATGGCGCAATCCTGGATGACGAGATATCATGAAATCACCATGGAAGTTCTTACTTGATCTGACCTCAAGAGGCAGAGCTGTCGAGCCCCGGGAATCTATATCGGAGCCCGTGAGCGAAAGCTCGGATGCGCCCTTGGCAGGAATGGATCCTCCTGCAAGTACTCAAACGACGGATGCGGTCACAAACGCTGCCGACCCGGAGCCGAGCGAAGTCAAAAACAATGTCCGGACCGGCGGAGCAAATGCGGTTGATTTCGAGACCGCCAGCCACAGCACAAACCTTTTGGGCGGTCAGGCGCCCGAGCAGGCGGATCGACCCGCACGCAAACCACACCGACGGCAAACAAGAGACAAGAGATCAAGCGCCTCCGTTGCGGTGGATCCTCGGGTCGAGTATGGCTCACCGAGCCTCCGTGCTCCCAAGCAGCCGATCTCTTTAGCCGATGACGTGGCCGCCCTGGATGAGGAAATAAGAATGCTAAGGCGTCAGCTTTCGGAGAAGCTGGTGCTACAGAACGCCCAACTCAAGAAGATGCTAGAGCGATTTTGACGCTTTACGCGCTGAACCAGCTTTGGTCCCTGGATATCGATGAAGCCACAACAGCGAAAGTTCATTGTCGAAGTGAAATCGGCGCGCCGACGTTCGACAGGTCGACCAGCCTCTATTTGGGGCGACACCGATCTGAAGGCATTTGTGCGTGAGGCGGAGGCCGAAGTCCCACATCTGTTTCTTGCTGAAGCTCGAATTGGTGACCAGCCACCGGAGGTTACGGAACCGCTCAATTCAGTGGCTGCGGCGGTCGATGATGCCCCAACAACCGCTAGTCAACCAGAAGTGCCAGAAGAGAGTGTCGTCCCCAAGACAAGCTCGGCAGATGCGTCAGCCAACGCCACCTTCCCGGTAAAGCCGCCCGAGCGTTCGAAGCGTCCTCGTTCGACGGGTTTGGCGCGGCGCGTGCCAACAAAGTCAGTGCACATTGCAATTGCAGTCACTGTTGACGAGCTGGCGTCACTCCAGGATGCAAACCTCCGGCTGAAAAAGCGTCTGGTTCGGAAGCTTCGACAGGAAAATGCGGTACTTCAGAGTATGCTGGATCGGTTTGAGGCGCATTAAATGCGAGCTGGATCGCCCCCATCTTGGTCCCGCTTTAAGGAGCGTCGCGATCGACATCTTGCGTCGGTTTAACGGCTTCCTATCTCTGTGGCGTCTTCGACATGGAGCCCCGAGATGAATCGACAGACAACCCGTGCCAGTTCTGACCGACAGATCGAAATTCTTCCGCCTGAACGCGAGCCACGAAACACGTCCGATACCGTAGTGTGCCTCTGTTGCCAACAGAAGCACCTCGCCTCACTGATGGATGTCGACGGTTGCGGCATTTGTGAGGACTGCCTCGCACCTCGTTAATCCTGAACCCCACTCGGCGACCTCTGTGCAAGTGGCTGGGAGGCAGGAAGTACTTCGCAGCGCTATTGGACGCGGCCCGTCAGAGGGCGACGTCCGCGGGCAGACTGCTCCAACTTCGATGTTGCAGCAATCCGGTGGAACGATGACGGCTTGCGAAGGGTCCAAAAGCTGATGGCGCCGATGCACCCTCAGCAACTGTTCCCGCGAAATGGCCGATGGGAAGCCATCGGCTCCTACTGCTGCTTGGCGAGCGCGTCGATCAACCCGATCTGAGAACGAACGCCTCTTCGATACTCGTTGATGAGGATTTTCGCTTCCGCTGTGGCGTCTTTTCGGCTGATCTTTTGATGACGGCACCATGCGTCAAGCACGCTCTGGAGCAGCGCAACGTCGTTCGGTGCGATGCTCGAATTCTCCAGGTTCATTTGTTGCTCTCCCAAGACGACAAATTGCCCCGAATGACGCCGCCCCCGGCATCAAGGCGATGATACTCATGGAGCAGCCGTTAGGAAGTAAACGATTGGTGAGGAGCAAACTAAATTCAGTGGCATCGGATCGCGGGTTTCCCGCAAGTCGATTTCCTGTGACTGAGCAGTGCTGCAGGTGCCCGCATGCGTTGTGTTCCGCCATACCGAGACCTAGCTGCGATCCAAATTGAACGACGTTGACCATGGATCCTGAAATGGTCAACGTCGCACCTTGGAACCACAGAAGGGCGCCAGCTAAAAGCAGCCAGCAAACCTGGCAAACTTGCCAGGCCCGTATTTCTACCTGCTTTGACGGCCGGGCGGCTCAGAACTCCTGCCAGTCGCTGCTGACATCGAGTGCTGCATTGCCGTGGTAGGCTGCCGTCCTACGCGTCGACCGATGCGGCTGAGAGCTGTCGTTTCTTGTGGTCGTTCGCCCGTTCGCCAAGGGACTCTGAGTTGCGCCTTGGAGTTTGAATTGGCTGACAAGTCCTCTGAGGCGCACCGCCTCATTCGCAAGTGTGTTGGAAGCCGCATTGGACTGCTCCACCATTGCCGCATTCTGCTGCGTCGTCTGATCCATCGCGTTAACTGCGGTGTTGACTTCGGCAAGCCCGGCGGACTGCTCTTTCGCAGATGTGGCGATCGATTCCATGTGGGTGTTGATTTCAACAATGAAGCCACTGATCGTTTTCAACGCAGAGCCTGCGTCACGGACGAGTTTCACACCGTTGTCCACCTCTGCGGAAGAGTTGTCGATCAGGCCTTTGATTTCCTTGGCAGCCTGTGCAGAACGCTGGGCGAGTTCTCGAACTTCCTGGGCAACGACCGCAAAGCCCTTGCCGGCTTCTCCCGCCCGGGCCGCCTCAACGCCGGCGTTGAGAGCGAGGAGGTTCGTCTGAAAAGCGATCTCGTCGATAACGCCGATGATGTTGGAAATCTGCTGTGAGCTTTCCTCGATCTTTCGCATGGCCTCTTCGGCGTGGGATACGACCTGGGCGGATTCGGCTGCCGAACGGTTGGCGCGGCTTGCAACCCCCTTTGCCTCCTCAGTTCGCTTGGAGGAATTGGCGACGTTGACTGTAATCTGGTCAAGCGCCGCCGCGGTCTCTTCGAGCGACGCAGCCTGTTGCTCGGTCCGTTTCGAAAGGTCGTCGGTTCCGACCGCGATCTCGCGCGTGCCGGTATCGAGGGTCGAAATTGACCCGGAAATCTGCACAAGGGTCGTGCCGAGTTGAGCAACGGACTGATTGAAATCGTGGCGAAGTGTCTCAAAATCCTGCGCGAAGGCATCGTTAATCTGGAAGGCCAGATCGCCTGATGCCAGTCTCTTGAGGCCGGCTGCAAGGCCCGACGTTGCGACGCGCAAGCGTTCAGCGGCATCATTTTCGGCCTTTTCCTGCATCGCAATGCGCTCGACTTCGGCGCGTTTGCGGCTTTCCTGAGCTTCCTGCTCAAGCCGCCGGTTGGTGATCGCGCCCTGGCGGAAGACTTCGAGGGCCTTGCCCATGTCGCCGATTTCGTCGGCATTGCGAGCAAGTTCGATCTGCGCGTCCAGTTGACCCTCAGCAACGAGGCCCATGGAAGTCCCAAGCTTGTACATGCCCCCGATAATTCGTTTGAAGGTGACGAATCCGACGATGAAAAGCATGAGCGCCAAAGCGGACATGGCGATGGTGATGAGCATCCAATAGAACGATGCCTTGACACTGGCCTCGTCGACGGCCGCTTGCGTGCGATGCTCCAGTTTCACATAGAAGGCATCCACCGGCTTCATGATCTCGGCCTTGAATCGGTGATAGTCCGGCGAGTTCAGCATTTTCGTCGCCTTGCTCTTGGCTTCGGGGCCAAGTTTGGCGGCGTTGTCAACGAGCGCCATCGCCTCGGTTTCAAGCTTGATCAGCGCATCAGAGCGCTTTCCCGCCTCGCCGAGGAGGGCGAATTCCTCTTTGGTGAAACCAGCCTGCTGCATCAGATCTTGCATAGAAACAGCCGTTGCGTCAGGACGCGGCTTTGCGTCCCCGCCTGCGACGAAATCCCAATAGATGCGGTGATAGTCTTCGGGCCGCGGTCGCGTTCCATTGCGGATTTCAACGACCGCATTGTATTGGTCCTTGAAGGAAGGGTCCCCCGTCTCGGCGTAGGTACGCACGAGGCGAGTCAAATCATCCGACGATTGCCGGAAGTTGTCAGCCAGCATGTACGAGTGATATTTCTGGTCGTAAGCCCGCGTAACATCAGCTGCTGCACCCGCGTAGCCCCAAAGACTGGTGATGAGGCCAGCCATGGTCATACCGGTGACCGATGCCAGAACGATAAATTGGCTCTTAATTCTCATGAAGACGATTCCTGATGTGGATATCGCTGCTGGCGTGCCGAACTCATTTCTATCGCCAGTGGCCATACCTCACATGAAAGCAGGTGGACCGGGCTGCATTGCCCGAAGCAAGTATCCTATAGAATAAATTGGTTATTGAACGGATAATGGGGTCACTGATACGAGACGGCATCAGCATAGTCAGCAACCTCACCTTTGAGTTGCAATAATTATCAAGTGAATTTGTAGTTTATTCGATTGTGTTAACCGGGACAATTTCCACCCACAAACGGCGAGGAACGCAGATTTTGGTTTCACCGATGGAAAATACAATTTTCGGGCGAGACCTTGTTCTTATGCCCCCCGCAAATATAAACTTGCGCAGCACCGCTCCCCTGGGGCGCCCGCAGGTCGTGGCGCCCATCTTCAAATCGCTCAATTCGAGCGCAAGCGAAGCCGAACGCTTACGCAACCGGCGGCACGCTCATTGCGAGGATAGGAACTGGCGGCGGTTCCAACTGTTTAGTGGAGCGAGCGAGAAACGTTCGCCTTTCGAAGACTGCGTCGTTTTCCCCCTCCCCTAGATTTGATACCGACCCTGCCGCCTTCGTGTAGAGATGAAGTGGGCGTCGCGCCAAACACTCGCCTACCTCGCTATGAGGATCGATGGTCGATGTTGCGCCCGTTGAAGAAAGGAGGTTCCATAACAACCGTGAAAGGTGGCAGGCACAAAGCGCGCTCGCGGATGAGGCACCGCTGGGAGAGCAAGCGCATCATTGAGGAGGTTGGCTGTACATGAAGGCCGCAACGCGAGATCTGAAGGTGTTGGCGGTGTGCATTGGCAAACCCGAAGAAAGACCCGGCAAGAAGATGAAAACCGGGATCAACAAGCACCCAACAGGCGAAACGGTCTTCGTTGGGTTCGAGGGTCTTGCAGACGACGCCGTTTGTAATGGAAAATACCACGGCGGTCCCGAGCAGGCGGTTTACGTTGAAGGAAACCTAACCCGCCTTTGGTGGCAAAGGGCGCTCAACAAGCCTATCAATCACGGGCTATTTGGCGAAAATCTGTGTATTGCAGGTTTGGACAACCAAATCGTGTCGGTCGGCGACCGTCTCCTAATAGGCGATCTCGTGATGGAAGTAACAGCGCCCCGGATGCCGTGCCGAGTACTTGCGGATAGAATGGGAGATCATGGCTTTCCCAAACTATACAAAAAGGTCGCTCGCCCCGGCTTTTACTGCCGTGTTATTCACCCCGGCTACGTCACCGCAGGAGCGCTCGTGCGGTACGTGCCTTACGCCGGAGAGCGCGTCTCGATGACAGAGATGGCAAGACACCATGGCAAGAGGGGGTCGCCAGAACTAATTGCCCTCTATCAGTCCGTGCCGGTGCACGCCAAGCTGCGGGCCTTTCTTTCGAACGGCCTGATCAAGTTTTAGGATGGTACGCAGTGTGGCCTGGTATCCGTCTCTTGGTCGCCCATAGTGCCGCCGGAGGCTCATCCACACTTGCCTCCGACCCCATCCCCCTCCGCTTAACGAGCGCCGGCGCGGTTGAGTCGTTCAGACGGAGCACTTGCTGATCGCGGTCGTCACCCCGAACGATCGAGGACGTGGGCGACTTTTGACTACTTCTGGGCCTGAACGCGAAGCTCATTCATGTATGCGTCGAGCTTCGTCCGTGAGGGGCCTATGCGTTCCAGGATCTCGCGGGCTTCCAAAGGTTGTAACTTGTAGATGGCAATAAATTCCGTGAGATCGTAGTGGCCGTTGTAGACTGTCTCGAAAGGTTCGACTGAGCGCGCGCGAGTGGGTTTTGCAGTGACGCATGTTTTCCCAGCGATTGCCTCTTGATTGCCGTGTGTCATCGTTAACTACCGTCCTGCATGTGCTGGTCGCCTCACGCGTCCTATAAGGCCGTGGAAGCCGACGAATGTCGCTCAACGTCGAACAGGCAGCACTTGTTCCGAGAAAATGGCAACGTTGATCCGACAGATTTTTGAACACACCTGCCGCAGTCACGGCGTCTATCGATCCCGTGTTTATTTGGTCGTATTTCCACGGGTGGGGCAATGCGTGAGATGGAAACGGCCACCATCCGATCGCCTGACGAAAGGGGTGATCTGGTGCGGGCTCGCCGACGCAGAAAGAGTGGCCGCCCTTGTCCATCTGGCACTGTACAAGGGTCGTCGACCCTCATAATGCCGACGCGGGCGTTTTTTTTACAGCGGCTGAACGTGCTGAAGATTGTGCCCGTGTCCGGACGAGTACAGGAAAAAGAGTGGGGTACGCGGAGCCGCTGGAAGGGCCCAAGCAAATCCAGCTGTCGTACTACCTTTTGGACGGCTTCAGACATGGTTTGCCCGTGCGGGTGGGACAGACCAAAAGGAACTCGGCCGACCCATCCGTCCGCAACGCCGGCATTTCAGGGCCGAATGAACTCATGCGTATCTGGGGGCTCAAGCGGGCGGCCAACTGACAGTGATGTCTCCGTGGAGGCCCCAGACGCCATAACTCTTTGTCCATCGATTTTGAGACGACGAAGGTGGCGCTTTGAAGGGCCCTTGGCCGGTAGCTGATACCTCCAGAACGGAGTTCTCGCCACCCCATACGGCGAACGTACTAGGTTGCCGCCCGAGATGACTAGTGCATGGACGTTGAAGAACGAAGCCCCTACCTGTATAGTGTCATCTATAGTTTATTTCTATTTTATCAAACTGTTAGGATACGGAAGGGGGACATCATGCGCCTTCCTGAGGTACTTTGGGCGGTTCCATTATCTGTTCGCTTACAGTCAGGAACGAACCGCCTATTCGCATCAGTTTACGACGCGCTGGATTTTCTAGAGCATGAATGGCCGATAAGGCACGGACAGGGCTATGAACGAGCCGTGACGACATGCCGGGGCGCGCTGAACCGTTCGGTTCCCTCTGCAGTCGCGCGCGAGGCCTTCATTGGTGCGTGCATGGAGGCTAATATGCAAACGTCAGGCGTCGCTGCCCACTATCATGCGCGTTCGGGACCTCACGGCAAGCCACTGGCCTGACCAGGAGTACCGCTTCGGAACTAGTTCCGCGAATCTCCGTAGGCGAGGTCCCGGACGATATCCCAGGTGAAAATCCCGGAGTCCACGGCATCCGTACCGGCGAGATCGACCACGAACGTGCGCTCTCCGCTTGCTTCATTGTGGGTCTTCGCCTCTACCCCTTGCAATCGCCCTCCCGAACTTGTCGCTCGTTTTTCTTCTCCGCGCAACTGTCGCTGAACGGGCCGACGCGGCCACTTGTTCGCCGGCTTGTCGCAAGAACACGCGATCAATAGGTGCAGCACATCCCTCCTCTGCGTCTTTGTCACGTGTTGCGGCTTGAAGAAGCCGGGCACGTCAGCATGCGCCTGTCGTGCCGATTGCAACAGGCGTATGCTTCCAAACGGGGCCATCGTGGCCGAAAATCTCAGGCCGCAAAGATAACCGCGTTGCACTTTGCAACTAGTGAGGAACCTTCTGCTCAATGGCCGAAAAACACATTCATCGCCGCCTCGCCGCTATCGTCGTCGCGGACGTTGTTGGCTACTCCCGATTGATGGAGGAGGATGAAATCGCCACGCTCGCAGCGCTGAAGGAGCGTCGGACGACAATCCTCCAGCCTATCGTAGGTGCGCATGGCGGCCGCATCGTCAAATTGATGGGTGACGGTGTTCTCATTGAGTTTCCAAGCGCGGTCAATGCCTTGGCCGGAGCGATTGAGTTGCAGCGGAAGATGCAGGCCGCCAATGCTGCCTTGCCCGAGACGCGCCATGTCGTCTTGCGCATCGGAATCAATCTCGGCGATGTCCTGATAGATGGCAGCGACCTGTATGGCGATGGCGTCAACATCGCCGCCCGGCTACAAAGCCTTGCCGACCCAGGCGCCATCTACCTGTCCGCGGCGATCCACGACCAAGTCAAGCGGAAGCTCGCGCTCAGCTTCGATGATCTCGGCCCGAAATCCCTGAAAAATATCGCCGAGGAAGTTCATGTATATCGTGTGCTCTACGACCCCGCAGCCTTGAAGGTCTACGGACAAGATACAGAGTTGTCTCTGCCTGCGCGGCCGTCCCTCGCCGTGCTACCGTTCACCAACTTCAGCGGTCAGCCCGAACAGGACGTGTTCACGGATGGTTTGACAGAAGACCTGATCACCGACCTTTCCAGAAATCCCGGCTTGTTCGTCATTGCCCGGCATTCGACGTTTGCTTACAAGGGAAAATCACCTGACGTTCGAGCAGTCGCACGCGAACTGGGTGTTCGCTACATCTTGGAAGGCAGCGCTCGTCGCGCCGGCGGTCGCGTGCGCATCAACGTCCAACTCATCGATGCCGCTTGCGGCGATCACATCTGGGCTGAACGTTTCGACCGAAATCTCGAAGACATTTTCGGTCTCCAGGACGAAGTCACAGACAAGATTGTCGAGGCCCTCGTTGGACGCTTGGCGCGACCACCGTCACGCAAACGTCCGAAGAGCTTGGAAGCATATGATCTTTGTGTCAGGGGGCGAATTCTGATCTCAGCGTTCAACAGTTCCCCAGAAGCGCTGCGCGAGGCCAAGATACTCTTGAACCACGCAGTCTCCATCGATGCCGAGTATGGAGAGGCATTTCGTTGTCTGGCTTTTGTTTATTGGCAATTATGGGCGCAAGGCATCGAACCCACCCAAGAGAACCGCTCAAGGGCCTTTGAGCTAGCTCACAAAGCAGTTGCGTTGGACGAAGGCGATGCTGCCAGTCACTGGTTCGTCGGATATCTATGGGCTTACGAAAAACGCTGGTCCGAATCTGATCAAGCCTTCGCAACCACCTTTACGCTGGAACCAAACAATGCAGATGCCCTAGCCATCCGTTCAGAACTTGTGGCCTTCGCTGGGCGCGGATCGGAAGCGGTCGAACTGGCCCAAAGGGCGCTTCGGCTCAACCCGCACCCGCCAGGCTGGTACTATTGGCAACTTGGATTCGCCCATTACGCTGCTTGCCAATATGAAGAAGCCGTCAAGATCTTGCGCATGGAGGCGATTTACCGCAGCCCCTCACGCCGCATACTGGCGGCCAGCCTTGCCCAACTCGGTCGCACAGACGAGGCAATGCGGGAAGCAGCACTTTTCATGGCAATGGCTCCGAAATTCACCATCTCCCACTGGGCCGCGGCCCAACCTGCTCGCGATCCACAAACAGTCCAGCGCTTTATCGAAGGCTATCGCATGGCCGGATTGCCAGAGTGAAGAAAGCCGAGGTTTCGCGGCGGATCGAGCGGCAAACACCGAACGTCGAGCATTACCAGGAGGAAGACCGGTGCGCGCGAGATTTGCGGTCGCCTGATCGAACGTGCGCCGCCTAGGCACAACGCTCTCGAGCCATGAGAGCGCGTCCGCAGCAGGTAACGTTAGTCAGACTATCTTGGCCGGTGCCAATAGCTTGGCTTGCTCCGGCCGCGCTGAGGTGGTCCAGCATTGCTTGCACGAGAGGTTGGGACGCGGGACGGTTGGATCGACCGTCCTAAACGCTTGCTCGTAGCCGCAGGAAATTCAGCCTCGCGCCGGTGGTAAGCTGGGAATCCGGACATGCGATGATTAGGGCTGGATCTCTCGTGCCATATGACAATGGCGCTAACTCAATCCTTTTCCCGCGGTGCCAGGGCTTCGTTTCTCGGTGACTTGAAATTTGTCATAACTTTCAACGTTGCGAACGTGACGATCGATAGAACGATGGCGGTATCGTAGGATCCGAGCCCCACGGCGACGCCGATTGCGCCGGTCGCCCAGATGCTCGCCGCCGTGGCGGTCCCGCGAGTGCCGAGCTTGCCGACAAGGATTGCGCCGCCACCGATGAAACCGACACCGTTGATCAGACCTTCAACCACGCGCGCGGTGGCCTCGGCGTTGCCAAGTATGACCGTCTCTGCAGCCTGTATAAACCCACATGCGGCGATGGCGACCAACGGAAATGTGCGAAGACCAGCGCTTCGTTCGTTTTGTTCGCGATCCCAGCCGATCGGCAGAGCAAGGATGTAGGCCACCATCAAAGCTGCCAGATGCGGAAAAATGTCGAGTTTCACACCAACAGATAAAAGCCAATCCGTCACACGTACTTCCCCTTAAATGTCGCAGCCGATCAATTGAAGCGCCGACGAGAATGGCCTGCGCAACGGCTGTTTTCGCCAGGTCTCGACCTGAGGTTCAATTGCCGTGGCGGCGGATAACGCCAGCAGCGCGTCTGGAATTATGAGGCGATCAGCGGAAAGACGTTTTCCTGCCCGTTGAAAAGATGAGCGATCGCGCCAAGCCGCCGCATCACCGATTTCATGAGGTAATCTCAGGCGACAAAGATGACAGGCCACGTCGGCCCGCCAATACCTACATCCGCACTTTGGCGTTTTCGCCCATGTCCGGTTGGGCGCTGGTGACGGCTGCCGCTACCATCTTGATGTAGCTGATCACAGTGCCGGGACTGTCCCAGTATTCTGCCGAGCTTGGCGTAACTTTGAGAATGCGAATGGAGGGATCGTCGGGGCTGTCCCACCATGCCTTGGCAGGAGTTGACCAGAGATCCCGGATCTTCTCGCGGTCATTCTGTACCTCGGCTACGCCCGAAATCGACACATACTTTTGCTTCTTCGTGTCGGCGAAAGCCAGGCAGACATTTGGATGGCGCGCGACCTCGTCATCTTTGTGGCTCTTGACGTCGGTCAAGAAATACAGGGCGTTCTCAACCCGCTCGATGTAGGCCGACATTGGCCTGGCCTTAAGGTCCGCGCCGGATTGAGTGGTGAGCATGCAGAACCCGATCTTTTCGGCAAGGTCCCAGACCTCGCCGTTGTCGTCCTCGATGTAAGTCATACGCTTTTCTCCTTTGAGCCAAAGAAAACGACGGCTCTGGAATGACAATCCACGAAACCGGCTCACCTTGCCGGAGCGACAACTGCAGAGGTTGCGCCGCGGCCAGCCGCGCCATTTTAAAGGGCGCGGCCGCCCCTTGGCGATTAGGCCGCCTTGGATCGCTTCGATGTTTTGTTGATCGACGTCACGGCGAGGTTGGTGAGCTTGTTGTTCGTAGCCTTCTCCTGGTCGAGAATCTCGCTCAGAAGTTTGTGCGCCTCATCATGACCAAGATCCTTGGCCCACTCACGAAGAGAGCCATAGCGCGCGATCTCGTAGTGCTCGACAGCTTGGCAAGCGGCCAGTAGTCCGGCATCGAGAGCTGTTCCTTCGGCCTCTTTCATCAAACCGTCGGCCTCCTTGATCAGCCCTTCGATGGCATCGCATTTTTCACCAGACGCCGTCTTGCCGATCGACTTGAAAACCTGCTCCAATTTCTTGATTTGGTCTTTGGTTTCCGAGAGGTGTTCTTCGGCCGCTTTTTTCAGTTCAGCGCTGTTGGCTGCCTTAGCAACCTTTGGAAGTGCCTTGGTGATGGCGTTCTCAGCGAAATAGATATCCTGCAGTGTATGCTCGAAAATTTCAGCCAGCGATTTCAATGGTTCTCTCCTTGGCAGGTGAATGCAGGAGAGAAAGCATTTTACGGAGGAATCGTTCCACTTCTCGTCGCCAAACCATACCATCCGTACGATCGGCACATTTAATCGCGGCGGGCGATCAGACGCCTCGACACCTACAAACTTGAAAAGAAGCACTGATGATGAGGGCTCACGCACGACCCTTTCAGAGCGCAAACCGCCGGGATCGTTCATGAGACGATGGGGTAGCGCAATTCGCTCACCTGGTCGGTAGGATAAATTCATGCCTTGGAGAACACTACGAACTCGGCGTGAAGAGTTGAGTTGTTCGCACCCGCAAAGACCAGAACACTGGAAGCAATTAAGAACATCTCAAATCTTCGCAGCATCGGGAACAAGCATGGCTGTGCCCCGTTTTGTCGTAAACCCGCTGTAGGCCAACGACATCGCACGCAGGCCTGACCATGGATCGTTTCTTTGCAAGGTTCGCCACCGCAACCGCACACGCAACAGGCAGCCCGCTTGCCTTCATCGTCTGTGTGATCACGGTTCTTGCTTGGGCACTGTCGGGCCCCTTCTTTGGCTTCTCCGAGACGTGGCAACTAGTGATAAACACGGGAACAACGATCGTCACGTTCCTCATGGTGTTTCTCATTCAAAATACCCAAAATCGAGATGGGGCGGCGCTGCAGGCCAAACTCGACGAAATCATATTGTTTACGGATGCCGAAAACGAATTCGTCGGTATCGAGAAACTGACGGACAAGGAGCTACAGGAGCTGCATGCTCGATGCGAGAAGGCTGCCCAGCGCTCGCATGCAATGCTTCAGAGCGCCCATGCCGAACGAAACGCAAGAGAAAATCGGTCGAAGCCGGCCTTCAATCGAGAGGATATCGAGAATCCGTCTCAAGCAAGCACCTCGGGTCGTTGATAAATGTGGCCCAGTGTCGGACGCCGACAGGCGCGAGTTGTTCTCCATGATCCATGGCGGTCGTAGATGTTCATCCAAGCGACCATTGCGAACGCGATAGCTATCGTGCGGAGGGCAGTAAATTAGGGTTTGTTGATCATTATCCCGAAGCCGCCATCATCGTCTGAAAGGAACTCTAAGGAATACCGATCACGACTATCTCGTTCGTTGTCAAAGGGGCAGAGGACGGCTTCTCAGTCCCGCAATATGCAGCCGTCTTCAGCTGCGAGCTAGACGGCCTCAAGGCCACCGAACCGGAACGAACGAAAATCTACTACCTGAATTGAGCAATCAGATGAAAACGTTAGCGATCACCACGGCCGCCATCCTGATGAGCGCTGCATCCAGCTTTGCGCAGTGCAAAGCGAAAGTCGGCACCACAGTCAGCATCGTCAGTGCTCGAAACAGAACACAACGTGCATCACTCTAACCCCGGTCTTCCGGGGTTTTTTCGTAGCAGCCAACCCGTTATAAGGTTTTGGCAAAGACTTATAACATTGACAAGGCCGCGCATCGTTATAAGGTCTTGGCAGCGACTTATAACAGCGGTGAGATGAGCCAAGATGACTTGATCAGCAGAAGGAAACGAAGCTTCGACCAAGTGATGGCCGAACTTGTCGCCGAGAGGGCCGGCGCACTCGATAAGGAAACACCAATGATGAAAGAGATCGACATCAGCTATCGGACGATGTTCGCGGAGCTGGCGCAACGGACGCTCGATGCTCAATTCGTGGCGGACTTCCCCTTGGAGGGATGGTTCGTGAGCGTGACCGTCAAAGATCGCAATTACTGGTATTTTGATCTCCCTACCCCCGAGGGCAAAGACAAGCGAAGCTACGTCGGTCCCGCGAGCGACGAAGCGATCACGGAGCGGGTGAAGGCCCACAAGGAAATCAAGGACAAAATCCGGGAGCGGAGGCGCATGGTGAGCACGCTGCGCCGCGCTGGCCTCCCCGGCCCCGATCAGTTTGCGGGCGACGTCACGAAAGCCCTAGCCGACGCCGGATTGTTTCGGTTGCGGGCCGTGCTTATCGGGTCAGTCGCATTCAGCACCTATGCGGGGATGCTAGGCGTCCGCCTTCCCTCGGCGGTTATGCAGACAGGCGACGCGGACTTCGCGCAGGACTTCGCAATCTCGGCTGGGGTCCAAGACAGCCTGCCGCCTATCCTCGAAATCCTCAAGTCGGTCGATCCCGACTTCCGAGCGGTTCCGCACCAGGCTGACAAAGCCAAGGTGGTGGCCTTCCAGAACGCCAAGGGTTATCGGGTGGAGTTCCCGACTGGAAACCGAGGATCGGACGAATATACTGGCAAGCCGTCGCCCATGCCCGCCCTCGGCGGCGCGTCGGCGGAAAACCTCCGGTTCTTGGACTATCTCATCTACGAGCCCGTCCGGACGGTGCTTCTCTTCCGCGAGGGCGTGAACGTCCTTGTCCCCGCTCCCGAGAGGTATGCCGTCCACAAGCTGATCGTGTCTTCGCGTAGGCTGACGGACACGCTAGGACGCGTGAAGGCGGACAAAGACCTGTCGCAGGCCGCCTTGCTCTTCGAAGCGCTTGTGGAGACGCGCCACGGGGACGAACTGGCCGATGCGTGGGAGGAAGCATGGGAACGTGGAGATGCGTGGAAAGAGGGCATTGTCAGCGGCCTATCGAGACTGCCCAAGAACGGAGTGAAAGCCCTCGAAAAGGTTCTCGGTTGTCTGTCGTACGAAACCGCGCCCGCATGCGTCGGCGGCCTTGAGAGGTTCTCGAGGCCCTACTCCCGCTTCCCAAAGCTCTTTCCTCTCGATCTCGCAGCAGACCGAGGCACAGCCGGCGATCCGGCAGATGCTTGTCCTCGCCGTTCACGACTTGCTGGCTGACCTTCAGGACGACTTCCGACGGCTTGCCGCAACGCTGGCGAGGGCCGGGGTCGTAAGGGCTAAGGTTCGCGTTCATCTGTCGATCACCTTTTCAGCAGGCTTTCCACCACCTCGGGTTGCTTGAGTTGCGAGATTACGTCGGGAAGACGAACAGTCCCTGGAGGCGCGGTCCAAGAAACACGCTTTTTCCATGCTCACCAGGACGTCGCCTATCCAATCCCCGGGCAAATCGTCGTCACCGCAAAGAGGCATTTTTGCTTTTTGACGGAAATGAGCCAAG
The DNA here is from genome assembly GCF_058791875.1 of Ensifer sp. EB106-05-01-XG146. NCBI lineage: Bacteria > Pseudomonadati > Pseudomonadota > Alphaproteobacteria > Hyphomicrobiales > Rhizobiaceae > Ensifer > Ensifer sp. EB106-05-01-XG146. Next base: position 437,928 of record NZ_JBYTDX010000003.1, on the reverse strand, counting down.
CCGAAACATCGGAATTTCTGCCACTGGTCCAACGCATTAGACGTGAGCAGGAGCGCCAACTGGGTATCGAGCACGTGTATTACATCTACAATGAAGACACGACACACCACTTCCATCTTTGGATGGTGCCGCGCTACCCATGGATGGCACGTTTTGGAAAATCGATCGAGGCGGTGCGACCCGCCTTGCGCCACGCGCGTGAGCAAATGAGTTCTGAACACCACTTGGCCGCAGTAGCAGAAGCGGCCGCAAAGCTGAGGGAAAGCTTGGCCCGAGAGGTGGAAGGTGACTGACAAAGCGAACGACGCGCAGTTAGCCCCAACCGACGTGCGCCGTCCTTGGGCGGTCGTCAAGTTAGTCCCTTGGGATCAGAAACAGACGCCGACCTCACTCAACCAATCCCGATGGACACTGTGACCGGTATTTAAGGCCTGAAACGACCGCTTCGGTCGCACGCGAAGCCCTTCCGCCACGTCATCGCTCCCAACCAAAATCCCGCACGTTTCCTAGATCGTCCGCAATCCAAGGATGTTTCTAATTCAGATATAGACAACCCCAGGTGCAGATGATTATATCTTTGAAGGTTGTATTCTTCGTTTTCTCTACTAATAGGAGCATTCTTTGGAAGATGCAAGTTTAATCATCAAGATCATATTGGGGTTCAGCGTGATAATAGCGGCGGTTCTGGTTCTCTTGATGCTAGCCCCTGCTTAAGCCCCTTCCCCAACGAATAGCGGCGTCGAAACCAAAATCCGACAACTTAAAAGCCGAGTTTCAGGTCAGGGTCCGCCGTTCCGCGGATTTTGCGAAAGGCAGACCCGAAATCGTCGTCGAGTGCGGAGACCTCGCATCGCGCTGCAGACAACGCGAACAACCGATTGACGCCTAGGTGAAGATATCGATAAAACGCCCCATCGAATTTGCTCGCTAGCTTTGGTTATAGCGCAATTGGCTTCGCGCTCTGAACGAACCTTCCTTTCAAAATCGCTATCAGGCCTCAAGTTTCGCGCGGAGGCTCCCAGTATCCTACGGAAGGGCTCGTCATGATTGCCGGCACAGTCAAATGCTCCAGATAAGGCCTTGGCGTCATCCAATATGCAACGGCGGCGTCGGCCGGTCTGCCGCTATTCCGCCGGCGAACGCGCTGCTATGAGCGATCACGTCGAAGGCCGAAACATGATTTCGAAGGCGAGCGAGATCTCGGCCCAAAATCCCAGTTTGCCTGTTGCGTCCATAGCAATGTCTCAAGGCGACTATGTCACACAATCAACTAGGAAGACGCCTTGAAGAATTCCAGAGTCAGCCCGCTTTCCGGCCACGGCGCGGCAGCAACCGTCGACCGTGAAAAAGCCTGGCTAAAGATCCTGTCCACCTATCGACAGCCGCATATCGGCCGCAGCACCTTCGAGCTGACGGCGACCCTTGTGCCATTTGTTCTGCTGTGGGCAGGAGCTTGGGTCTGTTTGCACTTCGAGTACCGGCTCGGCGTGGTCCTTATCGTCCCTGTTGCGGCGGGATTTCTCCTGCGCTTGTTCATGCTGCAACATGACTGCGGACATGGTTCGTTTTTCGGGCGGCGCAGCCTGGATGACTGGACGGGCCGAATGATCAGCGTTTTGACACTAACGCCTTATGACTACTGGCGCCGCGCCCATGCCGTACACCATGCTTCGGCAGGCAACCTCGACGAGCGAGGTGTCGGTGACATCACCACGCTTACCGTTGCCGAATACGACGCCCTCACGCCAGGAGGACGGGTTCGTTACCGCCTCTACCGGCATCCGCTCGTGATGTTCGGCATCGGTCCCGCCTGGCTCTTCCTGTTCAAGCAAAGGTTGCCGTTCGGAATGATGCGCTCTGGCGCTCTTCCGTGGGTTTCCACCATGGCAACGAATGTGGCGATTGCCGCACTCTCGGGCATTCTTATCTGGGCAGTGGGTGTCGCACCGTTCCTCCTGATCCATCTGCCGATCGTCCTTCTTGCTGGGGCTGCAGGTGTCTGGTTGTTTTATGTCCAGCACCAGTTCGAAGACACGCACTGGTCAAGGCCACCCGAGTGGACGTTCCAATACGCGGCCATGCATGGCGCCTCGCACTACGATCTGCCGCAGCCCTTGCGCTGGATCACCGGCAATATCGGCATGCACCATCTCCATCACCTGTCGAGCCGAGTTCCCTTCTACAGGCTTCCTGAGGTCATACGTGATCATCCTGAACTGGGAGATATGGGCCGCATCACCATCAGGCAAAGCCTGGGCTTGGTGAAGCTCGTCCTTTGGGACGAGGCCTCCCACCGACTGATATCATTTCGAGAAGCAGACGCGCGCGAAACTGTGGCACGATCGGCTTTGCCGACACCTGCTTGAGCGCACCAGGCGCCGGCCGCGGCACGCGGCCAGCCCCCGTTCTTCCCCGGCTTGACCCGTCAAAAGAGCCGCTCGCCAAGAGGTTCAGCGTAGCGCCCGCCAGCGTCCAGGAACGTTATCCAACTAGCCGCTCCGGTCGCTTTCATCGCACCATCGTCGCGCCCAGGCTCCATCGCCTGCTTGCAACGGGTCGACCTCACGGTTTTTTTGCTGATCGACAAAGCAAGACCGCTCGAAATGTTAATTTGGACAGCTCCGTCTAGCTGCACAGCGTATTGCGGCAGCACGCCTGCAGTTTAGAGAACCGTTTTCACCAAGCGCGGATCACTTTAACAATCGCACAATGCTCCTCGGCGCCGTACCCCGCGTCTGTAGCGTTGCGAAAGAGATCAGAGGCAAAGGCGGGAAACGCGGTGTTGATGTTCAAATCATCCGCTATCTCGACGAGCCGCGTGATATCCACGCCGACCGACCTGATGGTGCTTTGGGGATCAGCAAATCGGTTTCCTTCGATGGCTCGACCCATGTGGCGCAGGTCGTCCGCAAACATCGGTGACAGGCTAGCTATTGTTTCGCCAAATTCCGCGACATCCATTCCTTCCGCAGCACACATCGCCGCCCCGTGGCTGAAGCCAATCCAGTGCCCGGCAAAATAGGCAAGAGCCGCATTAAAGAGAACCTTTGCGCGGCTTATATCGTTTCCAACGTGAGTAAGATTTGGAGCGAGCAGCCTTAAGCTCGCTTCGAGCGAGGTGAAGACACTTTCTCGTCCGGCGATAACGATCGAGGCCTCAGGTCCACCGATCTGACTTGGCCAGGCAGAAATCGCGCCGTCAAGATAGCTTCCTCCGCGGTTCGCCACCCATTCTTCAAGCTGACGCGCTTGCTTCGGCGTGCCCGACGTGAGTTGCACGACGGTCTTTCCTTGGAGCAAGTCTGTCGCGCATGCGTCGAGGACCATCGAGGTTGCCGCGTAGTCTGACAGGCAGACGATAAGTGTGCTGCTGGCGGCAATAGCAGCGGACGGCGTTTCCGCCCTCGACGCGCCGAGGTGTTCCAAGGCCTCTGCCTTGCCTGGAGTTCGGTTCCAGACTGTAACGCTCCTTCCCGAAGTTATAAGCGCTTTGGCGAGCGCGCTGCCCATGCGCCCCAGCCCGATGACAGCTACTTCACTCATCACTTCACCCTTGACCGGTTAGTTACACTATGTAACTTACATATTGTAACTTTAGGTGCAAGGGGCAACCGTGAAGCTCAAGAAAGATATGCGTCGCGAACAAATGCTTGATGTCGCGATGCAAATTGTCCGGGATCAGGGCGCGGATGAACTGACGCTCGGGACCTTGGCTGCAAAAGCAGGGGTCAGTCGTCCGATCGCTTACGGACACTTTTCTACCCGGTCCGGACTTTTGCTGGCACTGTTCAAGCGGCTGGAGGAAAACTATGTCCACCGTCTCCGCTCCGCGCTTTGCGAAGCGCCAAAGGAGCTCACCGCCGTAGCTGACATTATCAGCAAAGCATACTTCAATTGCCTTGCCGATTTTGGCCCAGAAGGTCTCGCAATATCCGCGGCGCTCAAAGGGACAGAAGAGATGGCCGCGCAGCAACGGCTCATGATTCGCGCATACATAGATTTGATGTGTAATGCCCTTCGGCCATTCTCAGAGCTGGAAGTTGGCCATATCCATCCTGTGTGCGTCGGTCTGTTAGGTGCAGCGGAGGCGCTTGCTTCCGAAACGCAAACCGGCGCGATATCTGAGCGGGTCGCCACGGCCGTTCTGGCGGCGCTCATCATCAAAGGGGTCGCAAGTGAGCCGAGCAAGGTTGGGTGAATTTTACCCATGAGGCTTGAAGCCTCAATATCCTAAACCGGCTGGCCGACGCAGGATGCATCGTCAGGCGTCAGCAGTCTTTCGCAGCCGCTACGGTCATACGGCCGATTGATGCACGACGGCTCGTATCATCCACCGAACCACCCGCGATTGCCCTCTACAGAAACGCTGCTTCGTCTATCAGCGAGCGGGTGCTGCGGCACAACAATCGACGCGGAAAGGCCAGCGTCAATAACGACTAAGCGAAGCCCCGCGCGACAGGTCGGCTGTGCACTTTTACGATGGAGCGCATGGCCCGTTGTGCATTTCCAAGGAAACCGCCCTCGCGACAGTACCCACCTTGTCCCTTGGTGTTTCTCCTTGGCCGTTGGTCCGAGGAGCATATTTCAGGTTTCACGCCAAGCACCCGGGAGTATGCTGACAACAGACAATTCGTACTTGCCAATCAGCAAGCAACCTCTCGGCGTTTTCGAAGGGCTGCCTCCAAGGAGGTGCACAATGAGAGCCGCGCCATCATCCATTTATCTGATTATTCTTGCGACAATCTCAGTCGGAGTCGTCCGAACGGACGCTCACCAGGCAAAGACCGGCTGGACCTATCCTCTGGCGTGCTGCAAGGCCCATGAGGCAGGTGGCGATTGTGCTGCCATCCCCGCGCCCGACATTTTGCGAGGGGCTCGTGGTTTTTCCGTTTTCTTGCATGCTGGCGACCACCACATGGCAAGACGACCGCACGTGTTCTTTATCCCCTATGGCGATGAGATCCCCTCGGGCGATGGGCAGTATCATATTTGCCTTCATCCGACGGAAGACGACGTGAACTGTTTCTTTGCCCCACCTGACAGCAGCTAATGCGAATACGCCACCCCGGAGTTCAACCGCTCGAGGTCGCCCGCGTCCGTCATTCGCGGGCGCGATATCGAGGCGGTCCTCGCTGCCGTGACCGTAACCGAAACATCGATCCGAGGTTTCGGCAAATAAAGCGCAAGTCTCGCAACCTCATAGCTCGTGCGACGATCAAGGTAGCTGCTGAAGTTGACTTCGTACCAGCAAGACCCAGGCTCATCACACGACGCGAACAATTCCACCTGAAGTCACGCAACGGGATCTTTGATTGCGGTCCTTGCTAGTGATTCTTGATTAATTGCACCCCATCGCAGAACGCAATATTTTATTGCGTCGATGAGACGGGACGTCCACGGCCAGCGCTGCCGAACAGTTTCGGGTTCCGCACCAATCCCAGATGCCGTTCGACGACACGATCCACGAGGAGACGAGCGATGGGCACAACGACACCGAACAACATCATGCAGGTCGGCATGGGGTTCTGGGCGTCCAAGGCCCTGCTCAGTGCGGTTGAACTCGGCGTCTTCACCGAGCTTGCGACTGGCCCGGCCGAACTGCCGGATCTGCAGGCCAGGCTGAAACTGCATCCCCGCTCGGCCCGCGACTTTCTCGACACCCTGGTCGCGCTGAAGCTGCTCGAACGCGAGGACGGCCGCTATCGTAATGCCCCTGACACGGACCTCTTCCTCGATAAGGCGAAGCCATCCTATATCGGCGGCATCCTCGAAATGGCCAATGCCCGGCTCTACGGTTTCTGGGGTTCGCTGACCGAAGCCCTGCACACCGGAGAACCACAGAACGAAGCCAAGCACAGCGAAGATTTCTTCGCCGCGATCTATGCGGAACCGGCACGGCTGCGCGGGTTCCTCGAGGCGATGAGCGGGATCAGCGCCGGCGCGGCGCAGGCGATCGCCGCCAGGTTCGACTGGTCGAAATACACGACCTTCGCCGATGTGGGCGCGGCGCAGGGGATGGTGCCGGTGGTGATCGCGCGAGCGCATCCGCATCTCAAGGCCATCGGCTTCGATCTGCCCGCCGTGCAGCCGATATTCGACGACTTCGTCGCCCGGCAGGGCCTTACCGACCGCATCACCTTCCAAAGCGGCAACTTCTTCGACGGCCCAATGCCCAATGCGGACGTGATCGTGATGGGGCACATCCTGCACGACTGGGATCTTGCCGAAAAAAGGAAGCTCTTGGAAAAAGCGTTCGCTGCGCTGCCGAAAGGCGGAGCCGTGATCGTCTACGACGCCGTCATTGACGACGAGCGCCGCTTGAACGCCTTCGGCCTGTTGATGAGCCTGAACATGCTGATCGAGACCCGCGGCGGTTTCGATTATACCGGCGCCGACTGCCAAGCCTGGATGCGCGACGCCGGTTTTGTGTCCACGCGCGTCGAGCCGTTGCTGGGGCCGGACTCGATGGTGATCGGCTTCAAGCCCGGTTGATCGGAAACCAAACCCCGACCGTTGTTCCGCAAGACCGACCACTGGAGCAATTTCGATTGCCGGCAGCTGACAACGCCGTTGCTCAATCTGACTTTTGAACAGTCGCCGCAAAAGCGCCGCTACCAGCAGCCGACGTTTCTTGAAGTGCCGTCGGGAAAACCGAACCGCCTGCGCAATTCCCCAAGCAGCTAAACATGCAAACCCTCAAATATACCCGAGGGGGCCGCTTGACTCCCTCAGGCCGCGCCAGTATCAAGTTGTAGGCCTAACCCTACAATTGGATGCCATGCACCAGTCTCAGTCAAAACCAAGTCCCGCACTGTCGTTGTCGGATCTTCCCGCTCCCGATGTCGTCATTCGCCGGCTGAAACACCCCGGACGCTGGATCAGCGGCGGTCTCGTCATCCTGCTTCTGGCGGTGATCGGACGCGCCTTCGCCGTCGGGCAGATCCAGTGGACGGTGGTCGGCGAGTTTCTGACGGCCGGTGTCATCATCACCGGTTTCGGCTGGACGCTGCTCATTTCGGCCTGCGCGCTGGTGCTCGGCGTGCTGCTCGGCTTTGCCTTCGGCATCATGCGGCTCTCGGAAAACCCGATCCTGCGTTTTGCCGCCTGGCTCTATGTCTGGATCTTCCGCGGTACACCGGTGCTGCTCCAGCTTCTCATCTGGTTCAACATCGCGCTGATCTTTCCGAAGCTCTACATCCCAGGTCTTATTGACGCCCGCATGGTCGATGTGGTGACACCCTTCGTCGCCGCGGTTCTCGGTCTCGGCGTCAATGAAGGGTCGTACCTCACGGAAGTCGTGCGCGGCGGTATCGGTTCGGTCGACAAGGGTCAGAAGGAGGCGGCCCACACTCTCGGCATGACGCCCGGGCAGACGATGCGGCGCATCATCCTGCCGCAGACCCTTCGGCTGATCCTGCCCGTGCTCGGCAACAGCGCGATCGGCATGCTGAAGTTCTCTTCGCTCGCCGCCACCATCGCCATGGGCGAGATGCTGAACGCGGCCCAGCGCATCTACTTCATCAACGGCGCCGTCATCGAACTGCTGTTTGTCTGCGCCGTCTGGTATCTGGCCGGAACCACGGTTCTGTCCATCGGCCAGTATTATCTCGAACGCCACTTCGGCCGCGATGCCGCAACGACAACCACCGAACGCCGCTGGTTCAAAGCCTGGGCGCGTCGTCCGGCCGTCACGGGTGAAGCATGACACTTGCAGTTAAAGCGGTCGGTATCCGCAAGAGTTTTGGCAATCACGAGGTGCTGAAGGGTCTCGACCTGGACGTCGCCTATGGCGAGGTTCTCTGCATCCTCGGACCCTCGGGCAGCGGCAAGAGCACGTTCCTGCGCTGCATCAATCACCTGGAAACACCGAATGGCGGCTACGTGTGGGTGGACGGCGCGATCATGGGCTACGAGCTCAACCGCGGCGCGCTGCAGGAATTGCCGGTCAAGCGACTGCGCGCCCAGCAGAGCCAGCTCGGCATGGTGTTCCAGCACTTCAATCTGTTTGCGCACCGCACCGTGCTCGGCAACGTCACCGAGGGACCGATGGTGGTGCGCGGTCTCAGCCGCGCCGAGGCCGAAGCCCGCGCCATGGCCCTGCTCGAGCAGGTCGGCATGGCGGCCAAGGCATCGAGCTACCCGTCGCAGCTTTCCGGTGGCCAAAAACAGCGCGTGGCAATCGCGCGGGCGCTCGCCATGGAACCGCGCGTCATGCTCTTCGACGAGCCGACCAGCGCGCTCGATCCGGAGCTCGTCGGTGAGGTGCTGGAGGTGATGCGCAATCTGGCGCGCGGCGGCACGACGATGATCGTCGTCACCCACGAAATCGGCTTCGCAAGAGAAGTCGCCGACCGCGTCGTGGTGATGATCGACGGCGAAATCCGCGAGAACGGCGCACCTCAACAGGTCCTTAGCAACCCCGGTGATGCGCGTGTGCGCAGTTTTCTGAGCCGCGTGCTTGCCTGACGACAAGAGTTCAAAAAAGGGAGAACAGGAAATGAAACGATTGCTGCCGATGGCTCTGGCGCTTGCCTCCGCCACCTTCATCAGCCTTGCCGCAGGGGCTGCTGCCCATGCCGCCGACGAGAAGCTGGCCGCCGCCCTGCCGGATGCCGTGCGCGACACCGGCAAGCTGAACGTCACGATCAGCCTTGCCTATCCGCCGATGGAATACAGCGACGCCGGCTCGACCGAACTGAAAGGCTTCGACATCGATCTTGCCAAGGCGATCGCCGAGCGCCTCGGCCTGACGGCGGAATTCCAGAACGTCGAGTTCCCGCAATTGATCCCGCAAGTGGTCACCGGCCGCTCCGACCTGATTATGACCGCCTTCTCCGACAAGGTGGAACGCCAGACGCAACTGGACTTCATCGACTACTTCAAGACCGGCAACGTCTTCTATTCGACCGCCGACCACCAGGGTGAGATCAAGGCCGAGGCCGACCTCTGCGGCAAGACGGTTGCGGTCGCGACCGGAACCAGCTGGGTCACCTGGGCGGAAAACCTTGGCAAATCCATCTGCCCGGCCGACAAGCTGATCACCGTCATTCAGATCCCGACCCAGGCCGAGCACATCATGCAGATCCGCCAGGGGCGTGCCCAGGCTTCCGTCATCGGCCTTGAAGGACTGCTCGACCTGATGAAGCAGGAGCCGGACAAATTCTACCAGATCGGTGAGGTTGGCGAGATCAACCACTACGGCATTGCCCTTGCAAAGGCCAACACGCAACTGCGCGATGCAATCAAGGGCGCGCTCGACGCCATGAAAGCCGACGGCACTTATGCACAGATCCTCGACCGCTACGGCTTGAAACAGGCGGGTGTCGAGGAGTTCAAGATAAACGGAGCCACGAAGTAACAGAACCGCGCCGGAGCCTGCCTTGACCCATCCCCCTATGCCAGACGCCTCAACCGCAACGGGCGAACGCCCTGACGATCGACTGTCGCGGCTGCGCCTCGATCTCTATTCGAGCGAGCAGCTTTACCGGCAGCTCTATCGGGCGCTGCGCGCCGCGATCCTGAGCGGCGACTTTTCCGAAGGTGAAGCCATTCCCTCGGAGAACCAGTTGCGCGACCAGTTCGGCATTGCCCGCACGACTGTGCGCAATGCGATGGCGCTTCTGGTTTCGGAGGGCCTCGTCCAGCAGGTTCGCGGCCGCGGCACAATCGTCTCGCACCGACCGATCAGCCACAACATCTGGAACTTCGGCAGCTTCACGGAGCTTGCCCGAAAACAGGGCCAGCGCCCGGTGACGCAGGTGCTGGAGCACCGGGCAGACAACGGCCAACTCGTGCTGGTGCGCGCCCGCGGGCTTGCCAACGGCGACAGCGTGACATGGCTGAACGTCGACACGTCCGAGCTCGATCTCGCCCTTTATCCCGGGCTTGATCGATACGACTTCGCGTCGCAATCCCTCTACGAGGTGTTGCGCCGCGACTATGACCGTCACCCCCTGCGTTCGGAACTGCTGTTGACCGTCGTGCCGGCTTCCGATCGCCTGCGGGAGGTCTTTGCCCCGGCGCAGGACGTGCCGGGCTACCTTTGCGCCAGCGGGGATGTGCTCGACGCGGACGACCGGTTGGTCGAGCGCACGTCGATCGTCTACTCGCCGGCAGTCCAGATGAAATTTGCAACGCGCTGGGGCCGCGAGACCGCGCCGCACGGCGTGCAGGAGACATGACATGAGCCGCTTCGGCGACACCTTTACCATCCAAAAACCGATCCTCGGCATGCTGCACCTTGCCGGTGACGGCGCTCAGGCCAAGCTTGCCCAGGCCGAAGAGGAAGCCCGCATCATGGCCGGCGAAGGCGTCGATGGGCTGGTGGTCGAGAACTATTTCGGCGATGCCGAGGATGTCGAACGGGTGCTAGAGCGGATCTTCCACCTCGACCTCGGAACGCGCATCGGTGTCAACGTCTTGCGCGACGACTCCCGCGCCTTCGCGCTCGCGCGGACCTATCCGGTCTCGTTCATCCAGGTGGATTCCGTCGCTGGCCACCTGCCGCCCGAAGCAGACGTCCCCTTTGCGACCGAACTTCAGACCCGCCGCGACGGTGTGACGGCCCTGCTCCTCGGTGGTGTCCGGTTCAAGTACCAGCCGGTCCTATCAGGCCGGCTGGAGGAGGAAGACGTGCGCATCGGTGCGTCGCGCTGCGACGGGCTGGTCGTCACCTCGGACGCGACCGGCCAGCCGACCGACTTGGAGAAGGTGGCGCGATTCCGCGCTGCGACCGGTGGCGAGACGCCGCTCCTGATCGGCGCCGGCCTCACCGAAGCCAACGCCACCGAGCAATTGGCTCAGGCCGACGGCGCCGTCGTCGGCAGCTGGTTCAAGCACGATCACAAGGACACCGGCCGGGTCGAAGCCGCCCATGTCGCAGGCTTGATGCGTGTCGTGCGCGCGATCAGGAGTGCGGCATGAACGTCGTCCACGCCCGGCCGGTGACCCCGGACAATTTTTCCCGCTACGGCCGGGTGTACGACCTGACCGGTGACACGGACGGCAAGGTCCTCTGGACTGTCGGCGACGGCTGGAACGACGGCTTTACGAAAACGCCGTTGATCGACGGCCGCGGTCATCTCGGCATCACCCGTGGCGGACAAGCGCCCTGGGACTGCCGCGCGATGGAGCGGCACCCGCTGACCGAAGAGGCGATCTTCTGTCTCGCTGAACCGGTTGTCCTTGCGGTTGCGCCGGCGTCGGATGGCGAAGCACCTGATCGCGACGAGATCGAAGCCTTCGTCATCGCGCCCGGGCAGGCTGTCGTCATGGATCGCAATGTCTGGCACGATGCCTGCCGCGGCGTTTCCGGCCCCGCACCCTATTACTGGATGGCCGTCTGCGGCCTCGGCGAAAGCCCATGGGTAGCAGTTTCGGGCGGTCCGATAAAGGTGTCGGCGGCAGCGGGCACGGGACTAACCTTATGACTGCATTCTTCATTGGCGATGTCGCCCTCGACGAATACTACACCGCCGACCGCTGGCCCGGCCGCGCCGACAAGGGCATGGTCAAGGAGCTTCCGGCCGAAGCCGGCGGCTCCATCGCCAACGCCGCCGTCGTGCACGCCGGTCTTGGCGGCGATACGCAGTTCATATCGCTGCTCAACGACAGCCCATTGTCCGAGCGCCTGATCGCCGATCTCAGGCAAAATGGCGTCGGCGTCGATCACATGCTGATCGATCCGGCCATTCCGGAATCGCGCAACTTCATCTTCCTCGTCGAGGGCGAGCACATCGTGCTCACCGTCGAGATGGGCGAGCAGCCGATGTGGCTTTCAGGCGCCAGTCTGAAAGCGTTGCGCCAGCCGGGTTACCTCTACACCACGCTCTATCGCGTCCGCCGTCTGCACGCCAAGACGCAAAACGGCGTTCTGAAGCAAGCCGATCTCCTCAGGGACCTGCATTCCAACGGGCGCCGGGCGATCTTCGATCTCGACGTCGGCGGCTGCACGCCCGAGGACATGCCCTATCTGACCGGCGCGGCTGTCGTCATCTTCAACCAGATCGGTTTCCACACCGCTTTCGGCCACGACGACATCAACCTCATCGGCGACTGGATGCGAGAGCACCAAATCGACCGAGTGGTGCGGACGCTGGCCGCCGACGGCGCGGAGGCTCGCAACCATGAAACGGTCTTGCGCGTGCCCGGCTTTACTTTGAAAGTCGTCGACGTGACTGGTGCCGGCGACACCTTTGGTGGAACGCTCACCTGGTGCCTGTCGCAGGACCAGAGCTTCGAGGAGGCGCTCGACTTCGCAGTCGCGGCCGCTTCGCGCGCCGTCACCATCCATGGCCCGCGCGCAGGCAAGGCAACACCCGAAGATGTCCTTGCCTGGCGCCGGCGGCACCGCCACCAGGATCGCTGAACTGGCCTCATGGAGCGCACACGAACCGCAGGCCCTGCGGTTCTCCCGAACCATGACAAACACAAGCGTTTGGCCGATCACGGGGCGCACCTACCCGGATTTCCCGTCGCCGTTTGCATCGATCACGACGCGTACCGGCCCACCGTCTGGTCGTGCGGCATCGGCGGGAGGCCGGGCGCAGAAGGCCATCGAAGGTAGCACGCGGCGATCGAGCCGCAGGACACTCCTCGAGCCCGTTGGGGTGTCAGCTTTGCGATATCAGTTTGCTCGAAGGGCTGCGGCGATGGTCGCATATATCGTTTCGACCTCGTCCTTGCCGATCGTCAGAGGCGGCGACAAGACGATCGTGTTTGCGACCGGACGAATGAGCACGCCGCGTTCGAAGCAGAATTCATAGACCTTCTTGGCGAGTGTCTTGCCGACGGCGGCGTTTTCGCCAAGCTCGATGCCCGCAAGCAGACCGAGGTTGCGGATGTCGACGACACCGGGCAGCCCCTTCAGGCTGTGCGCACATTGCTCCCAGTGCGGTTCGAGCCTCGCTGCCCGCTCGAAAATCCCCTCGGAAACATAAACGTCCAACGCCGCCAATCCGGCGGCGGCCGCCAGCGGATGGCCGGAATAGGTATAACCGTGGGAGAGTTCGACCGTACCTGGTGCCGCCTTTGAGGTAATCGCATCGTAGATGCGATCGCTGGCAATGACGCCGCCCATCGGAACCGCGCCATTGGTCATGCCCTTTGCCACCATCAGTAGATCGGGCTTTACCGAAAAGCGGTCGGCCGCGAAAGCATGGCCGAGCCGACCGAAACCGGTGACGACCTCGTCGAAGATCAACAGGATGCCGTGGCGCGTGCAGAGTTCGCGCAGCCGCTCGAGATAGCCGACCGGCGGAACGAGAACACCGGTCGATCCCGCGACCGGCTCAACGATGACGGCAGCAATCGTCGATGCATCGTAGGTCGCGATCATCTGCTCAAGCGCATCGGCCAGCTCTGCCCCGTGCGGCGGCTGACCGCGGCTGAAGGCGTTCTTCGCCGGATCATGCGTGTGCGGCAAATGCACCGTGCCGGGCAAGAGCATGCCGAACTGCTTCTTGTGCGGGCCCATGCCCGCAGCCGACAGGCCGCCGAAACCGACGCCGTGATAACCGCGCTGACGCCCGACGATGCGCTGGCGCTGCCCTTCACCCCTCGCATGATGGTAGGCAAGCGCGATCTTGAGCGCGGTATCGGCCGCTTCCGAGCCGGAATTGGTGAAGAACACGCGGTTCATGCCTTCTGGCGCAATCGACGTTAGCCGGTTGGCATATTCGAAGACCAGCGGATGCCCGAGGCCGAACGAGGATGCGAAGTCCAGCCGCGCCGCCTGTTTCTGGATCGCCTCCACGATGCGCGGATGGCCATGGCCAACGTTGACGCACCAAAGCCCGGCGATAGCGTCCAGCAGGCGGTGGCCGCCGCTGGTGAAGTAGTAGAGCCCTTCGGCACGGGAGATGAATTCAGCATTCGCCTTGAAGTCCCGGTTGGCCGTAAATGGCATCCAGTAGGCATCAAGGTTGTTCGGGCCGGGCGTGGTGAGCGTATCCATGGCATGTGGACCTTCTGTGAATGGGCAGAGCGCGCGCGAGGCGACGGCGACCAAGGTTCAAGCGGCAATTTCGTCGCGATAGGTCGGGTAGCTCTTGAAGCTCGGATTGTCGGCCGGCAGCACCGCGAGTTCCATTTCACCTGCCGCCGGCCGCATCACGATGGTCGCGACTGTCGCCGAGACATGGCCGCGGGACGAACGATGCGGCGGACGGCAGACGGCGTAGGGATAACCAAACTTGTCAGAAAGCGCGGCTTTGACCTCGGCGACGCCGATCTTGTCGGACTTTTCGAGAATGCGGCGAACGCGCCAGTCGCGGTAAAAACTGTCCGACCAGCTTGAATGAGCCTGCTCACGCAATTTCAGAAGCGCCGTTTGACTCTGCCAATGGTTGGCATGCACGATGAGATCGTTTTCCGGATAGATGTTGAACGCTTCGTCCGGTGCGCATTCGAAGCTGACGGCAAAGCCATCCTTGTGGCTCACGATGATGTTGTTCGACGCCGACTTCCTCGTTCCGGCCACGGCACGCATGGCCATCGCCAGATGTTCCTGTTGCAGGACCATGCGCCGGATGAGTGCTAGCGGCACGCCGTCGCCGGCAAAGTCGCGGTCGCTCTCGAGATAATTTGCCGTGACGGCGATGCCCTTGTCGTTCATGCCGCTGCGTGCAAGGCCACCGGCCTCCGTGAACGTCTGATAGGACGGACCTTCATCCGGCTTGACGCGCAAGACAATCGCCGTCTCCGCGCATTCTGCCATCCAGTCCCAGTTCTGCGCGTGCACGAGCTCTCCCGTGGCGCTGCGCTCAGGCAGGACAACGACACCGGTGCAGCCGTCGCCCGAATGCTCAGCCCTCGCAGCCTGGGTCCTTCGTGCCCTCGCAAGGATCTCAGTACGGGCATTGATGAGGACGACGTGCTCGAACGGCAAGTCCGCACCTTCGGAGATACCCTTCATCTCCACCACGAAGTTTGGGTCGAACGCCTCGATGAGCGGTACATAGCCGGCAACGATCGACTTCAGGTCGTCGGCCAAGACCCCGAGCGTCGCAAGCCGACCAGCATACAGTTCGACGCTGCGACGCACACGGTCCTTCGCCTGCAGCCCATACTGACGCCCGCGCTCGAGCGGAGTTCCTGAGATCGAAACGAACGGAAACGGTGCGGCGGTCATCTGTCTTCTCTTTCACTCTATGTTGCGTTTTGTATCGTTAAAATGCACTATCACAAGGAATTGTCCAGAGGAAATCGAACAGCTATGTCAGAAGCGCAACCCAAAGACCGACCAGACCCTGGAGCCAGTTGATGAGCACGGAAAGCAGCCCGAGCGCGTTGCAGATCGACATTGCCCGGCAGATCCTGCTTCAGGCACAAAAAGAAGGCTGGCGGGCAGGTCATCCGATTGTCGAGAAGACCCTGGCAACAATGTTTGGCGTATCGCGCACACCGATGCGGGCCGCTCTCGAAATCCTTGCGACCAAGGATCTCGTGCGCCTCATCCCCAACAAAGGCTTTGTCGCCGCCACCGATCTCGGCAACGGCACCTACATCGAGACATTCAGTGAGAGCGAAACGGAGCGCCTCAAGCAGCAGATCCTGCGCGACCGCTCTGTCGGCACCATTCCGCAGGAAGTGTCGGAAAATGAGCTGACGGAACGCTACGGCATTGCGCGCGGGACGATCCGCAAGGCGTTGACGCAATTATCCTCGCAGGGCCTCATTCACCGCCAGCGCGGCCACGGATGGGCGTTTGTCGATTCGCTCGACAGCGCAGAAAGCCTGGCCGAAAGCTATCGTTTTCGCATCGCGATCGAGCTTGCAGGCCTTGCCGAGCCGAACTACCGCGCCGATCCGGATGCGCTCAAGGCCCTCATTGCCGAACATGAAAGCATGTTCGACCAGATCAATGCCGCCGGCAGCATCAGCCGCGACAGCTGGTTAAAACTGAACGCCTCCTTCCACGAGACACTCGCCACCTGGTCCGGCAACCGCTTCATCCTGCAATCCGTGCGCATGCAGAACGACCTTAGACTGCTGCGCGAGTCCTCGGTATTCGATCGGCTCCGGCCCGAGCGCATGGAGAGGTCGCTGAAGGAGCACATCCAGATCCTCCGGTATATTGGCTCCGGCGAGATCGAATTCGCCCAGCTTGCGCTGCGGCGCCACCTTGAATCGACGCTGCAGAAAGTTGAGGACCGGATCCGCAGCGAAAGATAACGCCTGCCGAGAGCGCATTTGCCCCCCTTTTGGGGAGGCCGAGAAGGTTTGCGATTTTTCGTATTGCATTATGATCAAACAAAAGGCACAGTTCGCTCAACCGGAAAACCGGGCAGACCACAAAGAGGAGAACTGAGGTGAACCGTAGACAGAGACTGGCCGCGTCGGCCGCAGCACTAACGCTGACCTTGGCCTGCGGCCCGGCCGCAGCAGAAACGCTGAAAATCGCACTCAATGCCGACATCCGCAGCCTTGATCCGGGCGTCAACCGAGACGCCAACAGCGACGCCGTCGTGTTGCACATAGTCGAGGGTCTCGTTGCATATAGCGAGGACGCCTCGGTAAAGCCGCTGCTTGCCAAGGAGGTCGCTGTCTCGGACGACGACCTGACCTACACGTTTAAGCTCAGGGATGGCGTCAAGTTCCATAATGGCAACGTGCTGACTTCGGCCGACGTCGTCTGGAACTGGAACCGCTACATGGACGAAGCCACAAAATGGCGATGCCGCAACGACTTTGCCGCGGGCGGCGCCGCCCATGTCGTATCGGTCACGGCACCCGACGACAAAACCGTCGTCTTCAAGCTCGAAAAGCCGAACGCCCTCTTTCAGGCAACGCTTGCCAGAACCGACTGCGGCATGACCGGCATACTCGACAAATCATCGTTTAACGCCGACGGCTCGTTCAACGTGCCTGTCGGCACCGGTCCCTTCCGGTACAAAGAATGGCGTAAGGGCGAATTCATCGACCTCGAAGCCTTTGCCGACTACGCGGTACGCAGCGAAGAAAAGCGGGACGGCTACACCGGCGCCAAGCGTCCGCTTGTCGAGGCCGTCCGCTTCGCCGTCATTCCCGACCGCTCCTCCGCCAAGGCTGCGTTGCTCAATGGCGACATCGATATCGTACCGGACGTTCCCTATGCCGATGTCGAGGAGTTCAAGCAGAACGCCGATACCGCCGTTTCGCTGGCGACCAATCCCGGCATCGTCGCGCTCCTGTTGCAGACGCGCGATCCGCTGCTCAAGGACATGCGCATCCGCAAGGCCATCGCCATGGCTCTTGACACCAAGACCATGGTCGAGGGAATTACGCTCGGTCTCGGCAAGGCCAACAACTCGCTGATACCGCCGACCTCAAAATACCACTCCCCAGCCCAGACCCAGGGCTACAGCTACGATCCCGCGGCGGCAAAGGCGCTGCTGCAGGAAGCCGGTTACAACGGCCAGCCGATCAAACTCATCGCCAATACGCGCTACTCCAACACCTACGATGCGGCAATCGTGGCACAGGCAATGCTGCAGCAGGTCGGAATATCCGCGGAACTCGAAGTGCTGGAGTGGGCGGCACAACTCGACCGATATCAGAGCGGCAACTATACGGCGATGGTGTTTCCCTATTCGGGACGCTACGACCCCGCACTGACCATGGACTCCGTCATGGGCAACAAGGACAAGGAGCCGCGCAAGGTCTGGGACGATCCGGACGCGCAGGCCATGCTCGCCGACGCCGTGCGTTATTCCGACCCGGCCAAGCGCCAGGAGCTTTTCGACAAGCTACATGCGCGCTTCCTGGAAACCGTGCCCTTCATCATGCTCTATAACGGGCTCGAGGCTTCGGCCTACCAGAAACACGTCCAGAACTACGCGGCCTCGATCTTCTCCATGCCGAGGGCGTGGGAAGTCACGATCGCCGAGTAAGAGAGTTCGCTCGAGATGCTGCGCTTCATCCTTTCGCGGATAGGAATGGCCGTTCCGACGGTTTTCCTCGTCGCCGTCGTCGTCTTCTTCCTGATACGCCTTGTTCCGGGCGACCCGGCAGCATTGCTGCTCGGCGACATGGCGTCGCCGGAAAGTGTCGCTGCCTTGCGCTCGGACCTTGGACTCGACAAGAACATCCTGACGCAGTTTGCGATCTGGCTGACCAGCGTCCTGCAGGGCGATTTCGGGACGTCGATCACTACGAAGGAGCCGGTGACCCATCTCATCATCGAGCGTTTCAAGGTCAGCGCCGGCATCGTCCTCGTTGCCGTCGCCCTTGCCTCGCTGGTCGCCGTTCCGGCCGGCTTCATCGCCGCCCTCCGCCAGAACTCCAGACTTGATTTCACCCTTGTGTCGATCGCCGCGTTGCTTCTGTCGATCCCGACCTTCTGGCTCGGTCTCGTCATTCTGCTCATCTTCGGCCTCAAGCTCGGATGGTTGCCGGTGGTCGGCTACGTCTCCGTCGCCGAAGACCCGAGCCGCGGGCTGCTCTATGTGCTGATGCCGATCCTCACGCTCTTCCTACACGAGATCGGCGTGCTTCTGCGCATGGCCCGCGCCTCGGCGCTCGAAGTTCTCAGGCTCGACTACATCACTCATGCGCGCGCCAAGGGCCTGCCCGAGCGAACGGTGCTGTGGCGCCATGTGTTCCCCAACGCCTTTGCGCCGACGCTGACGCTGATCGGCCTGGTGCTTGGCAACATGCTCGGCGGTATCGCCGTCGTCGAAACCGTGTTCACGATCCCGGGTCTCGGGCGGCTCCTCGTCGATGCGATCTTCGGCCGCGACTATCCGGTCATTCAGGGATGCCTGCTCTTCATCGCGGTCATCTACGTGCTGGTCAACCTGATCGTCGACCTGTGCTACCCGCTCTTTGATCCGCGAGTGAAAATCACATGAAGACCCTTTCTGCCAATGCGCTGGTTGGCGGCCTGTTCGTCGGCGCCTTCGTGATCGTCGCCTGCCTGGGCTCCGTCTGGACGCCCTATGATCCGATGGCGCTCGACATGAAGGCACGCCTCGCCGGCCCCTCGGCCCGGCATCTGCTCGGCGCCGACGAATTCGGACGCGACGTGCTTTCCCGCTTGATGCTCGGCGCGTCGGCGAGCGGCATCGTCAGCCTTGCCACGGTCGCGATCGCAACTGTGCTCGGCACCGCGCTTGGCGCCATCTCAGGCTATGTCGGCGGTTGGACCGATCGGGTGCTCGTCGCCGTCACCAATGCCCTGCTCGCCTTTCCCGGCATCCTGCTTGCGCTTGGGCTGCTTGCGATCTTCGGCGCCAACAAATTCGGCATCGTGCTGGCGCTTGGCATTGCCTACACGCCGTCCGTAGCAAGGATCGTTCGGGGCACAGTGCTTTCGTTGCGGGAGAAGGAATTCATTGACGCCTCCCGGATTGCAGGCGATTCCGAAATCTACACGCTGCTGCGCCATATCCTGCCGAATTGCATCGCGCCGCTGACGGTCCTGACAACGTCGATGTTCGGGTGGACACTTTTATCTGAAAGCGCGCTTTCCTTCCTCGGCCTCGGCGTGCCGCCACCGGCCCCGACCTGGGGCAACATGCTGGCCGCTGCCCGCCCCTACCTCGCCCAGGCGACCTGGCTTGCAATCTTTCCGGGCCTTTGCATCTCCGTTGCGTTGCTCGGGATCAATCTGCTTGGCGATGCGCTGCGGGATAGGCTCGACCCGAAAATGAGAGGCACGCAATGACCCAGCTACCACTCCTGACCGTCGAGCAACTCGTGCTCGGCACCTCGGCTGCGATGGCACCACCCGTCGTCGATTGCGTCAGCCTCACTCTTCGCGCTGGCGAACGCATTGGCATCGTCGGCGAATCCGGTTCGGGCAAGTCGATGTTGATGCGCGCTGTCATCGGCCTTCTGCCGCCCGGGATCGTCAGGCGCGGGGGCTGCGTCCGGTTTGCCGGCCGCGATATGAGCGGGCTTGCGCCGGACGACCTGCGTAAGCTGCGCGGCAAGGGCATCGGGCTCATCTTCCAGGAGCCGATGACCTCGCTCAATCCGGCGCTCACCATCGGCCGCCAGATGGAGGAAGGTCTGGCACTGCACACGACAATGGACGCGTCAGCGCGTCAAAGCGCAATCCTGGCCATGCTGAAACGTGTCGGCATTGCCGATCCGGACGCAGCCATCCGTGCTTTCCCGCATGAGTTTTCCGGTGGCATGCGGCAGCGCATCATGATTGCCTCCGTTATGCTGCTCGAACCGGCGCTCTTGATCGCGGACGAGCCG
Organism: Ensifer sp. EB106-05-01-XG146; assembly: GCF_058791875.1. Classification (NCBI taxonomy): domain Bacteria; kingdom Pseudomonadati; phylum Pseudomonadota; class Alphaproteobacteria; order Hyphomicrobiales; family Rhizobiaceae; genus Ensifer; species Ensifer sp. EB106-05-01-XG146. The sequence goes on along the minus strand of NZ_JBYTDX010000003.1, from coordinate 417,741 downwards.
ACGACCGCACTCGACGCCGTCGTGCAACGTGACGTGCTGGAATTGCTGCATGCGCTGGTCGAAGAGAAAGGCACCGCGATGGTGCTGATCAGCCACGACATGGCGATGGTGGCGCAATATACCGATCGCGTGCTGGTCATGCAGAAGGGTGTCTGCGTCGAGGAAGGGACAACGGCCGAACTCCTCCGCATGCCGCGGCACGACTACACCCGGAAACTTCTTTCGGCCCTGCCGCGCCGCGTGCCGGCGCGTGCAGTCGCACCGAATGCTCCGCTCGCCAGCGTCAGAAATATGAAGCTTGCCTACGGCAGCGGCACGGGCGCAAAGCCTGTCTTGCATGGCATCGATCTCGATATCCATCCTGGCGAGATCGTCACGCTGGTCGGAGGTTCCGGCTCCGGGAAGACGACGCTTGGCCGCATCATCGCCGGGCTGCTGCAACCGGATGAGGGCACGCTTACCTTCCGCGGACAGGTGGTCAATCGCAAAAGCAGCGGCTTCGCCGACTACCGCGCCAATTGCCAGATGGTGTTTCAGGATCCCTACTCTTCGCTCGATCCGCGCATGCGGATCCGCGACATCGTGGCAGCGCCGCTCCGGCACGAAAAATCGATGCGCGCCGCAGACCGCCGTGCGCGGGTCGATGAGGTGCTCGCCGAAGTGGGTCTCGCTCCGCAATTCGCCGAGCGGTTTCCGCATCAACTCTCCGGTGGGCAAAGGCAACGTGCCGCCATCGCCCGCGCGCTTGCTCGCCGGCCCGACCTTGTCATCGCCGACGAGGCGGTCTCAGCGCTCGACCTGACCGTAAAGGCCCAGATCCTCACCCTTTTGAGCAAACTGCAGCGAGAACAAGGTTTTGCATGCCTCTTCATCTCCCATGACCTGGGCGTCGTAGAGCAGATCGCCGATAGAGTTGTGGTCATGCACAAGGGCGTTATCGAAGAACAGGGCAGCCGCGACGAGATCTTCGACCGCCCATCCTCGGCCTATACGCGCAAGCTCCTGTCTGCCGTACCTATGCTGACGCCGGCGGCCGGCGGAGGCATCGATCTCGTCTGGCGCGCCGCTTGACGGGAGCTGCTCGCGCCACAAAAACTTAAGTCGTCGCGCCTGGCGCCTTCGGCTTGGGACCCGGTGGCCGCATCGCTTTCCAGTCAAGGTCGCCTGGCCAGGCGACCTGTTCCCCATTGACCTGATCCTACGGCATCGCGCTCAAAGCGGCGAACTTCATTCAGTAAAGGGTTTCCCATGGCTCACTACCCAGACATCCTGCTTCATATCGACGGCGCCTGGCGGCCGGCGCGTTCCGGCAAGACCATTCCCGTCATCGACCCGGCCAACGAGGAAACGATCGGCCAGGTGGCCTGGGCCGAAGTGGAAGACCTCAATGAGGCGCTTGCGGCCGCCGAGAAGGGCTTCAAGACGTGGCGGGCAACCTCCGCCTTCGACCGCGCCCAGGTGATGCGGTCGGCAGCCGCCCTGCTGCGCGAACGGGCCGGCGACATTGCCTTTCTGATGACGCGCGAGCAAGGCAAACCGCTTGCCCAGTCGAAGGGCGAGATCCTTGGCGCCGCCGACATCATCGAGTGGTTCGCCGAGGAGGGAAAGCGGGCCTACGGCCAGATCATTCCGCCGCGCGCACCCGATGTCACCCAGATGACCGTCAAGCTGCCGGTCGGTCCGGTTGCCGCCTTCACGCCCTGGAACTTCCCGATCAACCAGGTGGTGCGTAAGCTGTCGGCGGCGCTGACCACCGGATGCTCGATCATCGTCAAGGCGCCCGAGGAAACACCGGCGTCGCCGGCCGAACTCATCCGCTGCTTCGTCGATGCCGGGCTTCCGGCCGGCGTCGTCAACCTTGTCTACGGTGTGCCCTCGGTCATCTCGGAATACCTGATCGCCCATCCGGTGATCCGCAAGATGTCGTTTACCGGCTCGACCCCGGTCGGCAAGATGCTGGCGGCCCTTGCCGGCCAGCACATGAAGCGCGCGACGATGGAACTGGGCGGGCATGCGCCTGTCATCGTCACCGATGATGCCGATGTCGAACGCGCCGTCGCCATCATGTCCGCCAGCAAGTACCGCAATGCCGGCCAGGTCTGCGTGTCGCCGACCCGCTTCCTCGTGCAGGAGCGCGTCGCCGATCAGTTCCTCGACGGCTTCGTCGCCGCCTCGAAGACGATCAAGGTCGGCAACGGTCTCGAAGCCGGCGTCGACATGGGGCCGCTTGCCAACGAGCGGCGCATCCCGGCGATCGAAAGCCTGGTTGCCGACGCGCTCGAGCATGGTGCCCGATTGGCGACCGGCGGCCATCGCATCGGCAACCGCGGCTACTTCTTCGAGCCGACGGTTCTGGCGGACGTGCCGCTTTCCGCCCGGATCATGAACGACGAGCCGTTCGGTCCGGTCTCGATCATCAATCGCTTCCATGATCTCGACGAGGCGATCAACGAGGCCAATCGCCTGCCCTTCGGTCTTGCGGCCTATGCCTTTACCGGATCGGAGCGCAGCGCCCACCGCCTGGCAAGCGAGGTCGAAAGCGGAATGATTTCGATCAACCATCTGGGCCTGGCGCTCCCCGAAGTCCCCTTCGGCGGCATCAAGGATTCCGGCTACGGCACCGAGGGCGGTTCCGAAGCGATCGAGGCCTATCTGGAAACACGCTTCGTCACGCGAAAGAGCGTCTGACACCGCAGCATCTGAAACGTGGTCTGAGGAGCGACGACGTCCTCTTGCGGAATTCCGTGGATACAGTGGCGAATTTTCCACAACCCTGACGGTTTCAGTCCTTGGACAACGAGGTATGGCTCGTGAGGGATAGAAGTTCGACTTTGCACAACGTCATTCGAAGTGGCAGGCATGACCTTGCGGCACTAGATAATTGAGCACCGCTGCCTTGATGGTGGAGGAGAGAAAGCCGTAGTGGCCGGCTCGCATCGAAAGCATGGTGGCCGCAGTAGGACGAAGGACAGCAGGCATTGTCGACATCCCGCGTTCGCGTCATCGATCTGGAAACGGCCGGCAACGGACCGAACGACGTCTGCGAAATCGGGTGGCAGGACGTGGTCCTTGAAGACAATGGACGGTGGGTCGTCAACGACGAACGCGGCGCATTGATGGTCAATCCGGGTCGGCCGATTTCGCCCGACACGATGGCCATCCATCATATTCTCGACGAGCAAGTCGCCGGCGCGCCCTACTGGAAAAATGTGGCGCCAGAAGTGTTGCATCCGCACGGCGGGATCGACGCGTTGGCCGCACATCGTGCAGCCTTCGAACAACGGTATTGCACGCCTCGTCTCACCGGCGGCTTGCCCTGGATCTGTACCTGGAAGTGCGCCCTACGGATTTGGCCTGATCTGCCACGATTTTCCAACCAGATGCTCCGCTACCAGCGTATGCCGGAAGGGCTCGTTCACGAGATAGGTCTTCCGGCCCATCGAGGCATGCCGGATGCCTACGTGACGGCCCATCATCTGCGCGATCTGTTGAACGCTGCATCGCTCGATCAGTTGCTGGCGTGGAGTGCCGAGCCGGGCTTGTTGCCGCGCGTGCCCTCCGGGCCTGATCGTGGGAAGGGCTGGGATCGCCTTAGTACGGAGACGCTCACCGAATTTCTTCGCGATAGAGATAGCGACATCCGCTTCAGCGCCCAGACCGAGTTGCAAAGGCGCGGTGAATTCGAACCTACCGCTGCCGACGAGCCAGTGCAGCAAACCTTGCTATGACTGGAACTGTGCGTCGCGCATGCGCCGAATGAAGGGCGGCACCAGGGTGGCGCTCGGCGAACGCGGTGATCTGCCTTGGTGAAGTACTCTACTCAGCATCGACAGGAATTGCCTTGAAGACACGCAAACCGCTTATCCTCACAGCCCGGATCGCGGAGATCGATCTTGAGATCTTCGATCGCCTTCGAAACGCGCATTTCCCGTCGGAGCGAAACTTCCTCCGCGCTCACCTCACGATGTTTCATCGTTTACCGGGCGAACACCTCGAGCGGATCGTTGGAGAATTGCAGGCCGCGGCCACCAAGCGTGACCAGATCCGCGCGCAGGCAGCCAGTGTTCGCCATCTCGGCGCGGGTGTGGCGTTCACGATCAGAAGTCTTGAGCTTGAAGACCTTTATGCAGAACTAAAGCGCGCTTTCATGCCATGGCTGGGCGGTCAGGACATGCAGAGGTGGCAGCCGCATATCACCGTCCAGAACAGGGTTTCGCGGTCAGCCGCAGACACCTTGCACCGGCAACTGACACACGATTTCAAACCACGATCGTTGACGCTGGAGGGCCTGGATCTCTGGAGATATCTAGGCGGACCTTGGCAGCTCGAACGAGCGGTCTGTTTCGAGATCTCCGCTCTCCGTACAGCGCCATTGGCCGGCTCAGCGGCGATCGTTGACGATCATCGCTGAGCCACATGGGCGGACAGATGCTTTATCCGCGCGCTTATGACCAACAGGGTCGGGGCACAGAGACCTCGAAAGAAGACTGTGGGCCGCACCAGGAAGAGACCGCCTACCCGTCACATCGCGCGGAGGCGTACATCGATGACGGATGCGATGCCGAACTCGCTCAACTCTCCGAGCATCGTTCTGACCGGGTCTCGGTCAGGAAGATGGCGAACGCTGTGGCGGGCAGTGCGAGGCCGATCATGGAGGCGAGCCACCATCCACCAGAGGCAAATGCCCAGGCACCCAGGGCAGAGCCAATGGCGCCGCCGGTGAAGAAGATTGCCATGAACAAGCCGTTGAGCCGGCTGCGCAAGTCCGCGCCGAGTTCGTAAATCGAGCGCTGCCCCGTCACCAACGTCATGGTGACGCCGAAGTCGAGCAGGATTGCAGCAAGCGTTAAAAATGTGAGCGCAAAGGTCGAACCTTCAGAGATTTGCGTCATCAGAAAAGCGGCCGCGACACTGACAAGGCCGAATGCCGTTGCCGGCCGCACCAATCCCTTGTCAGAAAGGCGCCCAGCGATGGGCGAAGCAATTGCGCCCGCAACACCGGCCAGGGCGAAAAGCGCAATGCCATTATGACCCAACCCAAAGCTGGGCCCGGCAAGATAAAGCGGCGTCACGGTCCAGAAGAGGCTAAATGCGGCGAACTGACAGGCCTGATAGGCGGCGCGCCGCTGCAGGACCGGCTGCGTCGCGAGAAGCTGGGCCATCGACTTGAGCAGCTGGCCGTAGCTCAATCGACCCGCCGCAGGCATGCGGGTCGGCAATTGCGTCCATAGAAGGGCTCCAAGCCCGACCATGACGATCGCGGAAACATAAAACACGGTATGCCAGGAGCTGACGCCGGCAATTAATCCGGCAATCGGCCGCGCCATCATGATCCCAACCATCAAACCGCTCATGATATTGCCAACGACGCGACCCCGAACGGCATCCGGTGCAAGGTTGGCAGCGAACGGCACGATCATCTGGACAGCAACCGAGCCAAGCCCGATGGCGAGCGAAGCGGTGAGAAAGGGTCCAGGTGTGGTGGAGAGCCCGGCCGCGATCAGGGCAAGAGTAACCAGGCTGATCATGGTCACAATCAGCCGACGATTTTCGAGGAGATCACCCAGTGGCACGAGGAGCAGCAACCCAAGGCCGTAGCCGATCTGGGTCACGGTCACGATCAAGCCTGTTGCCTCAGCCGGTAGGCCGATGTCGAGTGCGATCGGCCCGGCGAGTGGCTGCGTATAATAGAGGTTGGCGGCAATCAGGCCGCAGGCGGCGGCCATCAGAAAAGTCATGCCGACGGAGAGACCGGCCGGGCGCTGCGACTGGGCGAGGGAAGCTGGAGTTGTCATGGAATGTGCCTTGGGAGAAAGGAGACGGGCGGGTTGATCAGTCGAGAATGCGCAAGATTGCTTCACCGGAAGGGAGCAGCTGGTTCTCCAGCTCTCCGGTCTTGCCGGCGATACGCACGCCCTGCAGATAGGAAAATAGCGCAAGCGCGGTACTCGCGGGATCGGCGTCATGGCGAATTGAACCATCTAACTGGCCATCGCGAATGAAACCTTCGAGCCGCGTGACGAGCTTGCGATTGTGTCCTGCGACCTTGGCGGCGATCTCGGCATCGGACAGAACCAGTTCCACGGCGGCACCGATGGCCAGGCATCCACGCCTGCCGGTCTCACCACAGGCGGACATGGCATAGAAACTGACGACGCGGGCAACCTTTTCGCGACCGGTGGAGGCTGAAGACAATGCCTGTTCCAGAAGGTCAGCTCGGACCTGTTTATAGCGGTCGTAGGCAGCGACGAAGATGTCACGCTTGTCCTGAAACGCCTTGTACAGGCTGCCGGCAGTCAGTCCCATTTCGGCTTTCAGTTCTGCGATGGAGGTTCCGTGATAGCCCCTCTCCGAAAATATGCGGATCGCCGCATCCAGAGCTTGGGTCATGTCGAACTCGCGGGGGCGCCCGACGGAGCGATGGGAGTTTCTTTCGGAATTCATTTGACGGCCTATTAGGAAACGATCGTTCCCTAATAGGCCGTCAAAGAGATTTGGTCAAGCCGCTTATCGATCGGCATCTATTGGAAAGACGAGTGGCGCGAGCTTAGATCGAACCCGTTGCAGTTGACGATGTCCCACATTACGCTTGGTATCGAGCACATTGGCTGACAGGAGCTGCAGCGTTGGCTCAGAGCGCAGACAAGTTGTCCGTGGGCGTTCCACCGTGAATGCCGTCGATCTCCAGGCATTCATGTCCACGGCGTCGACGGAAGCACCTGAGGGCGATCGATTCGCAAGAGCCCATGCCGGGGAGTTTCAGACTACATCCTGCTCATCGTGACAGTTCCTGAGCAACCGCTGCCCGCCCCGGTCCCCTTGAACCTGCCTTTCCCTTTGTCGTTCTTTATCATGCCGGTGAGGATGTTGCCGCCCTTGCGGCCTTTATGGACGAATGTGAGGGTCATATTAATAGTCCCATTCCTCGCGACTTTCCCCGCAAGCCCCGAGCTGGAGGATACAACGCCGTCATTTACCAGGATGGACGTTGAAAGCTCACGCCAATCACCGCAGTCCGTCGTCGCGTGCCTCGTTAGCTTCCACACGCCATTGAACACGCTCAAACCAGCCGCCACGCAACGATTTCGGCGGACTTCCATTCCGTTGCCACAGACGAGGGGGCAGACACGGCCACCGGCCGCCTTCAGACTATTCACGAGCTCCTCGGTGGGGGTGAGCGAGGCAAGCTTGATCCCCTTGCGTTCGGCATAGGCTTGCAGCGCCTTCTGACTGCCGCTACCCCATTTGCCGTCCACCTGCTCAAGGCATCCGACACGCACCAGTTCCCTTTGGGTGATCAGTGTGAGCTCACCGGCACTCATTTGGCTGGTCGGATCGCTTGATCCCTTCAAGCCTGGTGTGGTCTGCTCAAGTTTAGCAAGTTCGGGTGGCACGCCGGTGACCTTCGGCAGGGCGGCACGCTTGAGGTCGCCCTGCCCCAGTTCAGCCGTCTCCCGTTCCTTATCCCGCGCTTCAATCGCTGCGATTTTCAGTTTCGCAAGCGTGACGAATGCGCCGCTTGGGTATTGCTGAAGGTAGGCTTCAAAAAAGTTCCTCTCGGTCGCGTCCTTGATGGAATTCCAAAAGGAAAGCTCCACACTTCTGTCGGTGTCCGATGTGACCACCGCCGAGTTCGTTGGCGTCTCGGGGATTTTCGCCGGGTTCAGCACAACCGGGCCCGTCAGTGAGGAACTATCCCAGGGAATCTGCTTACCGCCGGTGACCTGCAAAACGGCGCGACGCACAGCAATCAGGTCATCCGTTATGCTCTGCCCGGGTGTGCCGAGGTGTTGAAGCAAGGCCGACGTAAACGGGGAGTTTCGACCGGCCCCGTCGAGCGCAACGTTTCCCGGCTGCGTGGCGAACGCAATCAGCGACCCCACACCAGTATCGAGCTTGGCCAGGCCTCGACCGACGACCACGGACCGTGTTCCAAGCGACCGAGCCAAAGTCGTAGCGAGCGGATTGTCACGGCAAGCGTCGAGGAAAACCAGATTGACCTTGGCGTTGCGCTCCATGGCAGCAAGCACGAGTTCGATCGGCAGCGCCTCGAAGTCTAGATCATTGTTCGATTTCAGCTGCGCGTCGATCGGGATGATATAATTGCCACCGTTCACCTGCAGCCCGTGCCCGGCATAGAAAAAAAGCGCCACGTCTGCGCCTTCGACCTTGCCGACGAACTCTCGGATCACTCCCCGCATTCCTGTCAAATCGAGGTCCCGACCCGTTACCACCACGAAGCCCAGTGCTGTCAATTTCGACGCCATGTCGCCGGCATCATTTTGCGGGTTCGCGAGCTGAGGTGCGTGTCTATAGGCGGAGTTCCCAATGACCAGCGCGACGCGCTTTTCGGCCCAGACGGGGGAGCCCACAAAAAAGAGCAAGAGCAAGACAGCGGCACGAAGGGAATTCATGAAGCAGCTCCACCACTCCGATCCCGAGCCGAGCGTTTGACAGCCACAGCGCGCAACCGTTGCCGTCACTTCATCGGAGCGGCCCCAAAAGGCCGCGACGGGAACATCAAGAATGATCCTGCCGGAAGATGTAGTCAATCGACGTCGGAAAGCAGATGAGATCAACAATCGACGGTTGCTGGTCTAAAAAGGGGCCTCCTGATCGTGTGGTTACTCCAAACTGCCCGCATGGAAAAATGGATAATCCTGACTGCTCATAAATATCCATCGGTACTAGTTCAGAATGACTAAAGAACGAGTGGCTCCCACTACTGTCGATTTAGAATCTACTTAATTTCGAAGGAGCGAACATGGTGAGGATCTTTCTCCTGCTTACAGCGCTGGCCGTCCCGACGGTCGCAATCGCTGATGATGAAACTGACCGTGCACAGGCCGGTGGATTACAATTCCGCGCGCTGAAGAAGTGCGTACGAAAGGCGCCCGCGGGCGAGTTCGGTAGAAAATGCGACATTCCAGCAGTCGGGTGGCCAGGGGCTGAACGACTTTGGCTGCCTAGTGTCTCTCAAAATGCCGGCTGAACAATCTGTTTAGCACTTCCACGTGCTTCGTCGCCTTTCGGGGGAAGCATTTCCAGACAAATAGCACTCGACTTTGATCCGTCCGACGAATTGGCTCACCAGGGCTGCCCTATCCGCCATGGGCCGGCCCTCGCATCGCCGCACGACCGGCGCTCCCCGGATGTGCCGACTTGAAGGGTTGCGGTGGTTCCGTCGACAGCGCCTCCCGGATGGCGTCCGTGATCGCAGAAACGACAAAGTCCGCCTGCGTTTCCTCAACGAGGAACTTCCCGGCTTCGTGTTCGTCCACGTCCTGCCATAGGACGATGCCGACCCGCGCTTCAGGAGCCAGTCGCTTCAGGCGACGGACAAGGAATTTGGCGTGGCGCATGGATTCTCGATCGAGAACAGTGAGAACGATGGCATGCCGACCTTTTGTCGGCAGCTCCTTGATTTTTTGCGGCCTGAGAGCTTCATGGCTGAAGTAATTGACGTCCGCCCCTTGTACCCGCAGAACCTGCAGGAGCATCATCGCCGTGACATCATCGAGCGCACTTCGCCCTCCTAGGCAAAGCACGGATCGCCCTTCACCAGGAGGGAGTTCATAATCGTTCTCTTTTTCATCGGTGTCGCGGTCGGGATCTTCGCTTTTGTCTTCGTCTTCCTCTTCAACCGCGATCTCCTCGAGGTTGGCAACCAGTGTGCCTGCACTTTCGGCAACCCGTGCTCCTTGCTCTTCCGTCAAGGCACCACGCATACGGTCACTTTCGGCCAGAAGCAGCGCGGGAATGGCAACCGTGTCGTAAAATTCGACGAGGTACATTTCCTCAAGCATCTCCTCTGCATTATCCGTTGCTTCGTCCGGGTCTCCCGCCAGCAACCGTTGGTAAAGGCGCTCTTTCGGATTGAGGACGGGCTCATTGCCCAACAGAATTTCGAGGAATTCGAACTGCCGGACGTGACGGCCAAGCACAACCAGGCAGACGGTGAGCGGGGTCGACAGTACCAGTCCAACCGGGCCCCAGAGCCAGGCCCAGAAGATGGCAGCAACAATGATCGCAAGGGGAGACAGTCCTGTGCGAGACCCATATAGCAAGGGCTCGACAACGTTGTTGCTTAAAAGTTCAAGAGCAATGAAGAGCCCAAGCGTCAGAACCACCAAGCTCCAGCCCGGAGCTGCTGCGAACGCGAGAAACAGGGGCAACGCAGCAGCAATCACCGGGCCGATATAGGGCACGAAGCGCAGCATGATCGCGAGCATCCCCCACAAAAGTGCGTTTGGAATCCCTAAAAACCAAAGGCCAATCGCGAGCGGCACCCCATAGGTGATGTTGACGACAAGTTGCATGAGCAAATACTGGCCCACACGAGCGCCCGCATCTTGGAGTGCCTCGGTCGTTCGATGAAGATCGCCATACCCGACAAGCCGAATGAATCGGTCGCGCAGATCCTCTCGCTCGAACAGCATGAAGATGACGACAACGATGACGAGGCCAGCGGTTGCCAAGGGACCTAGGAGCGGATTGATGACGCTCATCAGGATTTCGATCGGGCGCTGCGGCGAAAATATCTCGACCAGAAGCGGCTTCGGTTCAGGCGCGGTCGCGGGCGACACAGCCACATCTTTTTCAGGTCGGCTGAGCTCGACGCTGATCCGCTCCATCACCCGACTCAGTCGATCGAGTATCTGGCTGTCCGATCCAGCCTCTTTTAGAGAGCGGACCTTCTCGACAATATTTGACTGGTATCTCGGCACATCCCGCGCGACCTCGCTGATTTGCAGCGCCACCATGACGCCAAATGCGCTGAGGAACAGGAAAGCCATCGTCACGGTTCCGACAACCGCGACCGAGCGAGGGCAGCCGGCGCGGCGCAGCCTTGAGACAACGGGTGCAAGAGCAAACGTCAAAAGGATGGCAATCGCCAGGGGAAGGAAGACATCCCTGGCAATGTAGAGCACCGCCACCGTTGCAGCAATTGCTGCAAGCGTTGGCAGTTTCGAAGTCTCAGCAGCGGCCCGCGACAAGGTCAGCGGATGCAATTCGACGGCCATATTGACCGGTTCTTTCCCACTCTTGCGCGAAAATCTCAGCATCGAACCTCCCGGGACCTTCCAGGCGTACCCCTTCTGGTCTCCAATTGCGAACCCTCCGGCCCGGTGGTTCTCAAGCTACGGGCAGGCGTCATCCATCCATAGGCACTGCCGATCAGCACCAACCAAACTGATAATATTAGAACGGACGCACAAATAAGCCAGACGGCGAGGTCCCGATGCCAAAGGCCAACCTGGCCTGGAACGTTGCAGGACTTGTCGAAACCGGCTCACCCGAGTGGCAATGGTCGGGGTGATGATGCGCGGGTCACGGCGGAATTGTAGCCCCATTTGAGTAAGCGCCTAAGCATTGATCACCAATTTCAGACGTGTTGGTATCCGCTTTCAATCGAGGGAGCGTTATGTTTGACGATGAGATCGAAATCGAGTGCCCCGAGTGCGGCCACGAAAACGGGACACCGGTCGACCGAGTGAGGGACGACGAGCACGTCCCCTGTGAAAGGTGCGGAAGCGCCATCGCGCTGGGCCGACGGAAGCATTTGCTCATCATCGAGCACGTCACTAAGAACATCGCGAAACTCAGGCGCTCGCTCACCAAGTTCAGGCAAAGCTCTCCCGCTGCCCGCCGGAGGCCCCGAGGAAAGTCGTAGATGGGACTGCGTCCCTTCGCGCTTTGAAGGCTCCCGTGATTTCAAACGCGTCGGATGGCCCAGCCGTCTCGCGCGCACCCTTCAACGATGATGGCGCGGAGCCGGGAACAACAGGAAAGTCGCACGCGTTTTAGCGAAAGCTTGAGGATAGCTTGATGCGCTCTACTGCGGATCCAAGGAGGTCCGTTATGGCAAAGCATCCAAGATACGTATCGCCGAAACAGACGGGCTTGTACCCGGATCGAGATCTGGACTGTCAGATGGCAATGGAAGATGTTTTCCAATCGGTCGCCGAATATGGCGAGGCGGCCGGCTGGAGCGAGCGCGAGGTCGCCGACGCGTTGATTGAACTGGCGCACAACCGGTGGTTCATGCTGGATGCCAAGGAGAAGATGTTCGAGGAAGGGGCCGGCGTCATCATTCGCAAGGATAGGACCTCCCCACTCCACTGAGCATCGGCCTCCATCTTGGCGACGAGGAGAAAATTAAGCGGGAACGGGACCGATTTCATCGCGGGCGGTTTCTAGGGCGGGGCCGCTGTATTCCATCCTGCCGGCCCACGCAGACAACGCACTCTCATCGCCCTCAGGCGCCTTCCGGGGCGATTTCTTTTGGCATCAATAAATAAGCAACCCGACAAGGAACAAGGTATGCATCGGTGAGTTGAGACTCCGAGAAGGAGTTTGCTTATGATTTTTATACGACCTGAATTCGATTGCCGGGGCGGCGGAGGGGCTGACGTCTCAGGGCTGATCGCCTCGATCAAATACGCTCTGGCTTCCGAAGCGCCCTTCGATACGCAAAATCTCTGCTTCCGAGTGCTCGGAACATCCGTCGTCATCGAGGGTCAGGTCAGCCATAGCAGTGGTGACGATTTTGTCCGCCGTATCGCCGAGGATATTGCCGGGGCTGACCGGGTCCTCGTGCGCGTCGGTTGTCCTCGAAGCAACGGACTTTCGACGATCGGCGAAAGCATACGCAAGGAGAACGGTGATGCCTAACACAGGCGGTAATATCGAGAGCCTCGCGAATAGGCTGACAGCACACGGACGCGAACCGACCGATTTCCCCGACGATAGCCCGCTCGGCAAGGGCGATTTGCGCGAACCGCGCGAGCCAGTGCCGGAATTTGACGAACCCGACTACGAAGACGATCTCGACGAGATCGAGGAAATAGAGCTCGAAAGCATCTTTGATCCGGACAGATACGATCCCGACGACGACCTTCCTCCTCCGGGATAGCAATGGTCTGGTCCAACTTTTCGGAAGAGAAGATGGAACCTGTTCGAGGCATCTGCGTTTTCGCTTTGTGGAACCCTGAGCCCCCGATCAGGGTGACGCCTTCACCATCCCTCCGGAAGTGAAGCCCCGATAAGCCAATGGCCTCGTCGCCGCCCGACGGGGCCATTCCTTTTCATGGCCCTCAATTCGGGGGTGCATTTTCGCTCCTGGGGACCACAATGGGGCTCGTCGGAGGCGCACGCACTTCCTGAGGTTGCCCAACTTTGCACCATCAAGGGCAAAACGGGGAGATTGGTCGCCTGCGTTACGAAACTTTCATTTTATCATCATGCAGATTGTCACGGACTGTCACACGCAACTGTTAGCAAGCGCCCCGGCTTCATCGTGCCACCGATCCTGGTGTCCGCCATCCTGCAAGGAGCGTTTTGCAAATGAGAGTCTCCGTCACTACCTCCGTATTCCTCGGCCTGATGGCTAGCGTCGTGTTTGGCGCGCCGGCCGCAGCCGCCGAAAAGACGAAATTCGAGTTCTGGTACGGCCTTTCGGGCGATCTTGGCGAACGCGTCCAGGATGCCTGCAAGAAGTTCAACGAGAGCCAGTCAGAATTCGAGATCGTCTGCACCTCGCAAAACGGTTACGACACCACCCTGCAAAACACGATTGCCGCCTACCGCGCCAAGAAGCAGCCGGCGATCACCCAGATCTATGATGCCGGCACGCTCGACATGATGCTGTCCGGCGCCTTCGTGCCTGCAAAGAAGCTGATGGCCGACAATGGCTACACCATCGACTGGAACAACTATTTCGGCGGCATCGCCAACTACTACGCAACGGCGAAGGGCGAGCTGAACTCCTTCCCGTTCAACTCCTCGACCGCGATGTTCTACTACAACGTCGACGCCTTCCAGAAGGCCGGCATCGACTTCAAGCCGGACACCTGGGAGCAGGTCGAGGAAGCAGCCCGCAAGCTGAAGACGGCCGGCTTCGAATGCCCGCTCGCATTCAACTTCGACACTTGGCCGCTGATGGAGCAGTTCTCGGCGATCCACAACCAGCCGATCGCAACCAAGGCGAACGGCTATAACGGACTGGACGCCGAGCTTGTCGTCAACAAGACCAAGTTCGTCGACCACGTGAAGTTCTTCAAGAAGATGGCTGACGAGAAGCTCTTCGTGGTCAAAACCAAGCAGCTCGGCATGGACATCGTCCCAGCCTTCACGTCCCAGACCTGCCAGATGATCCAGACCTCGGTCGCCGACCACGGCACGATCGGCAAGACCCTTCCTGAGAATGTGAAATGGGAAGTCGCCATGTTGCCGGTCTGGAAGGGCACCGAGCGTCAGAACTCGCTGGTCGGCGGCGCATCGCTCTGGGTGCTCGCCGGTCGTCCGGAAGCCGAATACAAGGGTGCAGCCGCCTTCCTCAACTATCTTGCGACGCCGGAAATGGCCGAGTGGTGGTCGACGGTGACGGGCTACATCCCGGTGACCAAGACCGGCTTCGACGCCATGAAGGCCAATGGCTTCTACGACAAGGCTCCCTATAAGGGCCGCGAACTCGCCATCCAGAGCCTGTCCTTCACCCCGACCTCGGAAAACACCCGCGGTATTCGGCTAGGCGGCTTCACGCAGATCCGCAAGGAGTTCGCAACCGCCCTTGAAGCAATCTTCATGCAGAACGCAGACGTACAGGGCGAACTCGACAAGACGGTGGAACGCGGCAACGCAGTTCTGCGCCGCTTCGAAAAGACCTACGCCGGTCAGACGCTGAACTAAAATCTGATCCGCCCGGAGCCTGCCACAATATCGGTGGGCTCCGATCGCTCTTCTTGCGCATTGGAATTTCGACATATGGACAAGCGCGCGGCCTTTCGCAGCTGGTGGCTGCCCAGCCTATTCGCCCTGCCGCAGATCATTTTGATCCTGCTCTTTTTTTATTGGCCCGCTGTCGCCGTTTTGCGATGGGCCTTTACGTTGGAGCCCCCATTCGGCGGTGCTGCCGAGTTCGTCGGCCTTGCCAACTTCCAGGAAGTCTTTGCCGATCCGCTCTATTGGAATTCCGTTGGCGTCAGCCTGGCACTCGCGCTTTGTGGAACGCTTGCCACCATTTTCATCGGTCTTGTTCTTGCCCTTGCTGTCGACCGGCAATTGCCGGGCTCCGCGCCATTCCGGTTCCTCTACATTCTGCCCTATGCGATTGCGGGACCGGCGGCCGGTATGGCCTTCCGTTTCATCCTGTCGCCCGAGCGCGGGCTGATGGCCTCGGTCAACGCGGCCTTGCCGGACTTCTGGAACCCGGCCAAATACGGCAGCCACGCGCTCATCCTCGTCATCGTCGTCTTTGCCTGGAAGTGGGCGGGCTACACCTTCATCTTCCTGCTCGCCGGCCTGCAGTCGGTCCCGCGCTCCCTGATCGAGGCAGCCGCGATGGACGGCTGCGGCCCGATCCGCCGCGCGGTCGATATCCAGATCCCGTTGCTGGCGCCAACGCTCTTCTTCCTGCTGGTGATCATGATGACCGAGGGTTTCGTCGGCGCCGATACCTATGGCATCGTCGCACGCACGACCGATGGGGGTCCGAACCACGGCACCGACGTGATGGTCTACCGCATCGTCGAGGTGGCGTTCCGAGGCCTGAACTACTCGGGTGCCTCGGCCCAGAGCCTCGTGCTCATCGGCCTCATCATGATTTTCACCTTCATCCAGTTTCGCTTCATCGAGCGCCAGGTCCATTACAAGTGAGGCTTCCATGATCCAGCGGACACCCTTTGCCAACGCGCTGACCTATGGTGTGATGATCTTCGGCTTCCTGCTTTTGATTGGCCCCTTCATCGTCATTTTGTCGGGCGCCAGCCAGACCTTGCAGCAGGTCAACGCCATACCCTTCAGTTTCGTGCCGCAGGATCGCCTCTTCGAGAATATGGGTGCTGCCTGGTCGCGCGCCAGCCTCGGCACGGCGATGCTCAACAGCTTCGTCATGGCGAGCCTGGTCACGGTCGGCAAGGTAGCGCTGTCGGCGCTGACGGCCTTTGCCATCGTGTTCTTCCGAACACCTCTGAAAGGCTTTTTCTTCTGGATGGTGTTCATCACCCTGATGCTGCCGCTCGAAGTGCGCGTGGTGCCAACCTATGCCGTCGCCGCCGACCTGTTCCAGCCGATCCGCTTGCTGATTTCCGCCGTCACCGGCTTCGAGGTCTCAGTCGACTGGAACCTTCTCAATTCCTATGCCGGCCTCACATTGCCGCTGATCGCCACGGCGACTGGGACCTTTCTCTACCGCCAGTTCTATCTGACCCTGCCGGACGAACTGGCGGAGGCTGCGCGCATGGACGGGTCAGGCGCAATCCGCTTCTTCATCGATATGCTGCTGCCGCTGTCGCGCACCAACATGCTCGCGCTGACCACGATCATGTTCGTCTACGGTTGGAACCAGTATCTCTGGCCCCTCCTGATGGTGACGGACCCGCAATACAAGACCACGATGATGTCGCTGGTTGCACTCCTGCCAGCTGACAACGGCACGCCGGACTGGAACGTGACGCTTGCCGGATCGCTGATCATCATGCTGCCACCGCTCATCGTCGTCGCCGTGCTGCAGCGGTGGTTCGTGCGCGGCCTCGTAGCCACGGAAAAATGACCCCGCTTTCCCCAAACAGAAGAAACAGAGAGGTCCGCGCTCATGGCTGACATCGCAATCCGCGCCGTGCGTAAATCCTACGGCAAGAACCCCACCCTGCATGGCATCGACCTCGCCTTTGCGTCGGGAGAATTCGTCGTGATCCTCGGCCCGTCCGGCTGCGGGAAATCGACGCTTCTGCGGATGATCGCCGGGCTGGAGGAGATCACCTCAGGCGAGATCGCGATCAACGGGAAGGTCGTGAACCGGCTCGAACCGCGCGAACGCGGCTGCGCCATGGTCTTCCAGAACTACGCTCTCTATCCGCACATGACCGTTGCGGGAAACATTGGCTACGCCTTGAAGGTGGCGGGCGTCGCAAAGGCGGAGCGCCTGCGCCGGATTGAGGAGACCGCAAAGATCGTGGGGCTTTCCGATTATCTCGATCGCAAACCGGCGGCGCTTTCCGGCGGTCAGCGGCAGCGCGTCGCGATGGCACGCGCGATCATTCGCGAGCCGAACGTGTTCCTGTTCGACGAACCGCTTTCGAACCTGGACGCCAAACTCCGCGTCACCATGCGGGCCGAGATCCGCAAACTGCATCAGCGCCTCCAGGCAACGTCCATCTTCGTCACGCATGACCAGGTCGAAGCAATGACGCTGGCCGACAAGCTGGTCGTGATGAACAGGGGTGTGGTCGAACAGGTGGGCCAGCCGCTCGACATCTATCACCGTCCGGCAAGCATCTTCGTCGCATCCTTCATCGGCTCTCCGGCAATGAACCTTTTTGATGCCGTGGTCGACGTCGACAACGCCTGCCTCACATTCGGCGGTACGAAGATGCCGATCGAAAGAGGCCTGGCCACCCGACTGGGCGCAAGACAGATCACGGTCGGCATCCGCCCCGAACAATGTGTCGTTGCGCCTGAAGGCGTCTCGATCGAGGTGGATTTCATCGAGGAGCTCGGCTCCGGCCGCGTCATCCACTCGGAACTGAACGGCTATCCCTTCGCGGCCACAGTCGACGAGCACACGCGCGTGCGGCCGGGCGAGAGGATCACCCTGGAACTGCCGCTCGCGCACCTGCATCTCTTCGACAAGGAGACCGGCCGAAGGATCGAGGTCGATCTGGAGCCGCGTGCCATCCGCAATTCCGCTAGCCAACCGACACTCCAAGCAGTCTGATCGTTTTCATAAATCAGGAGAACCGTGATGAACGACATCATTTCCGCCGTAGGATTCTGCAACCGGACGGGCAAGGGTGACCTTTCGACCCTTGATGCTTCCCTGCGTGAGATTGCAGAGACGGGCGCTGACGCCTGCGAGATCGGGATCTATGGCGAAGAGATCGTCAGCGGCGGCCGCATCATCGAAGACCGCGTCCAGCGCGTCGCCGAGATCACGAAGAGGTACACTTTCAACAAGCTATCGCTGCACGGCCAGATCGTCTCCAACTTCATGGATCGCCAGCACCATCATCTGCAGAAGAAGGTCGTAAGAGCGATGCTCGAGTTGTGCGACCGGCTTGGCGCGGGGATCCTCGTCCACCACTCCGGTGCAGCACAGCTTGCCGCCGGCGAGAACGCCGCTGACCTCGACAAGATGGAACGTGACGCGCTCGCAGAAATGGCCGAGATTGCCAAAGGCTACGGCGTTCGCATCGCACTTGAGAACATCTTCACGACGGAAAGCGGCCAGTACCGCCAGTCCCCGAGCCAGGTTGCCGAAACGGTGCGGGCGATCGGTTCCGACAACGTGGTCGCACTCATCGACTTCTCGCATGCCTATATCGAGGCCACGCATCGCGGGCTCGATTTCCGTGATGAACTCAGGGCCATGGCTCCGGTGACCGGTCACCTTCATGTTCACGACAGTTTCGGCCTGCCCTGTACCATGAACCGCTTCTATCATCCGGCGGAAGCAACCGCGCTCGGCATCGGGGACCTGCATTTGCCGATCGGCTGGGGCGACATTGCTTGGGATGACATCTTCTCTGAGCTGACCTTCCTTCCCGATACGACGCTGATCATGGAAATCAGCGCCGAGCGCTTTGCCGATCAGCAGCTGGCGTGCCTGGAGCAAGCCAGGCGACTGGCGGCAGGCGTGGGGCTTAGGCGCGCTGCTTAACGTGCCACCGACGGCCCTGGCGGACAGCTGAATGGTGCTTCCGGCTTGTCGCAAGCAAGGACACCGGCAGGATCAAGTGTTACCGAGGCGCGCCAATCGACGAGAAGTGCGCCTCAACGTGGCAAACCTGCGCGCAAGCGCATCTGGTCTGCGCCTCTCAGCTGCGGGGCGTCGCCAGAGACCGGCCATATCGATGACGTCGTCTCCTGGCGATGACGTGAGGGGGAACCGAAGCTTTTTCCTTCGGCTTTGTTTGCACAGCCTTTCGCGGTCGACCACCGCTACCACTTTCATGCAACGAACAGAACCGGCGATCAGTGTCCCAATCGCCGGTTCGACCGTCTCACCGGTCGCGCGGTGGACAACAGGGGATACTAGCGGGTCTTCCTGTCATCGAGATCCACGCCTTCAAGCCTCGCCATCAGTGTAGCGCGATCCTCGACTGACCTGAGGCGGACTGTCAAGGCGGTACTCTTGACCGGGACCTGCGGAGGCAGGGACAAGGCGATACCTGGGATGTTCTCGGCGGCCCACTGTCTGAATCGGGGCAGCTTGTTTGCGCCGCTGATCGGCAAAGTATGACTGTATCTGAAGCTCATTGCTTATTCTCTCTGTATGCGGATTCGGCCGGATAGGTCGGCATTTGAGGGATCAACCCCGGGAGGTTCCTGGCGCCGCTCTTGCCGTCGCAGGTAGTGGCGCCAGGCATTCATCGTGCGCGACTGACCCTATGGCTGCAGACGGACTTAACTGGTCGCCGATACTTTTCGAGGTGCGGGAACGTCGACACTGGTCTAGCGCCTCAACATGAGGATCTCGTCGAGCGCCGATTTTTTCCCGGTTGCGCCGGTCGGTGGCTCCAAACATTCAGACGCGGCATCCAGGGTGCGCACGAACTCCGAAAGTTCGCGGTCATCAAGCTTGTCCGCCGCCGCGGCGAGCGAAAACCAACGCCGCTGCCTTTGTGCTTTTTCCCGCCAATCAACCAGTGTCCCGCGCACGTTCAGCCCAAACACAGCCACGCGGCAGGCAACGCTTGCGCCGTTATCCAGGCGTTTCATGTAGCGATAGGTCGTCACCGGCGCCTTAGAGAGGACGCCAATGACACCGCCCTCCTCCAACGCTTCCCGCGACGCGGTCTGGCGGGGCGCAAAACCCTTCATTGGCCATCCCTTGGGCACGATCCACCGCCCGCTGCTGCGCGACGTGACGAGCAAAATCCTTGCCTCGCCATTCTTGGCGATGCGCCAGGGAAGAGCTCCGACCTGCTGCATCTCTTCCGGGGCAGCCTCCTCAGCGGCGCAATAGTTCTTATTGGTGTCCTTCATTTTCCGCTCCCCCTGCCAAAGCGCAGAGAACTGGCGGATGCGCGCTCCGTTCGCGCACGGCGCACGAGTTGCGGCGGGTGGCAGCGCAGTGCGTCTTGCACCACGGGCAACGGCGAGCAGAAAGGGGAAGATGCCGGTTGCAACCGATGCAAACGGGGCGGGCTGGAGACGCGGGCATAGATACACTCCGTCAATAATGAACCGCACTGTTGGTCAGTGGATTCCCGGAGCGGCGGGGGCTATGGCGGCGTTACAGGATCAGGGTAGCCGGCTCCGGGTAAGGGAGCGTGCTTGCTCGATGAGCCGCGATATCCTGATGAAAGTTTCCGTATGCATACCCCTCACATCGCCCTTTCGTGCGAGCACATCAATGGGCAATTTTGTCGCGCCATACCCAACGCAAGAGCGCCATAGAAATCGCGCGTTCAGGTAAGCGGCGCTAAAGGCTCAGTTTCGGATAACTGGTTTTCAGAACACGGCTCAATCTTTTGACGAAGTCGGACATGAGCCCCTTGCCCCAAGATCGCTCGGGCGCCGCTCACCCGGCCAGAATCCGCACCACAGGCTAATCTTCGGCGACGGCTGAATGAATGCATCAGCGGTAGCACAAGGTACCCAGTGCCTTCGGGGTTGGCAAAGGAGCGATGCAACGCTGCTTGACGGAAACCGACCCGCCAAACTCCTGAGACAATTATGGCGTCGCCTGTGAGGCGTCCGACGTTCGCCAGAAGGGGCGCTTGATTTCGACCAGCTGGCGTCGGGGATCGCCGGCTTTGGCTCTATCGCGAATGAGCGCAACCAAGTCTGTCTTGATGGTGGCGTCGGACAAGAAGTAGCTGTGCCCGATGAAGCCGCCGCCGCCCGAAAATTCGACGAAATCGACCAGCCCGCCCATATGCGACCCTTCCCATTTAGACGCCGCCTCATTCCTGCCCCTGGGAAGATTGCCGACGGCAAGCTGTCCAAGCCGCAAGACGCTGCCAGAGATTATCGTTGACGCTTTCAACGCCTCGTCCCTGGGAGACGAATAGACCGTAAGGTGCAGGGAGCCTTGAGAGGGCAAGGTGCTTGGTGTCGATTTGCTCCCGAAGGCAAGGTCCGGGTCCGAGACCCAGGCGAACAATTTGGACGACGCTACATCGAGATCGATATCGGGAGCGAAAAACACAGCGTTCGCGATCTTGTAACGCTGCCAAAGCGAGGATCGACTGACATAGGCTTCGATGGCAAGCTGCTGCATGACGCTTGCGAGCACATCGGTTCCACGGCTATGCGCCAGCAGGTGCAGCCTCTCTACACCCTTCGTTTCGGCAATGGCGCGAACGGCTTTCTTGAAGTCCGCGACCGCAAACTCGCTCGACTCGCGGTCAATGTTGTAGCCAAAGAACGAGCCGCCAGTGCCTCCGGCGGGCCAAGTCAGGATAATGCAGACAAACTGGTTTTGCAGCGATCGGCAAATCTCGTCCGTGGCGAGTGCGGCATCGTCGAAGCTGTTGTTGTACCCGTGAACGAAGACGACGACTTCCTTGCGTCCGGCTGTCGCGAGACGCCGGGCAATTTCAACCTGCAGCGATGCGACAGCCTGTTCATGTGCCGCGACGGCCTCAGGCGTGCGGCGTAGCCCGCTCGCCGTCGTTACGACGCCGTAAGGCGTTGCCGGAAACCGGCCAGTCTCGGAAACGGCGTCGACACGAAATTCGCTCTTGCCGGCGGAAGAGTTGCCTTTTGGGAGGATCGATACCGAACCGAAGCTCAGGAAAATGGCACGCTTGGCACCATACGACAGCCTGTTGCCGGACGCGACTGTCGGCTCCCGGTTCGTGATGTAGAGGAGATCGGGAGCCCCTAAAGCTTGTGGCGTTCGAGCAGCCTGCGAGCTTTGTGGCGCCGGTGACGTGGTGATGGGCTGCGGTGAGAGCTCGGCACGCTGCGTGGAACAGCCGACAAGGCAGACAAGCATGAGGAGCCCTGCCATTGCCCGACAAAAATCCATCTAGAGATCGGCCTTGTCCAACCCGTAGACCTTGTCGGCGGAACCAGGAACGGTGCGGGCAGCGACACTGACGCGGTTCCAGGCATTGATCGCCATGATCCGGAACGTGAGATCGGAAATCTCCTGCTCGGATAGTTCACCCCGCACGCTGTCGTAGATTGCATCGGGAACACCGCCGTCTGCGAGCTTCGTCAACGCTTCCGCCCAGGTAAGTGCGGCCCGCTCACGTGGCGAGAACAACGTGGACTCACGCCAGGCTGAGATATGGAAGAGGCGCAACGGCCGCTCGCCGTGGATAATCGCTTCCTTGGCGTGCATGTCGATGCAGAACGCGCACCCGTTCATCTGGGACGCCCGCATGTCGACGAGGATCAGTATGCTCTCTTCAATCGCGCCATTCTTGATCTCGTTGCCGAGCGCCATCATGGCTTTGACCATGCCGGGGGAAAGCTTGGAGTAGTTGAACCGCTGGGTCATCGATGTTCCATCCTCCGCCTGGCACTCTTGACCGACATGGTCGCCTGTTATCTTGCCGGAAACGCATCGAGTGCGGCAGCTATACATCCGTTTATGCGCCGCTCGACCACGGGCCGCCGGCCAACGGTGGGTCATTTGAAAACGAAGGCCTTCGGGATATAATGCGGCCATTCTTTCACCAAGGCTGCCGGTCCACCGCCGAGCTTCGGCGTCAGTCATTTTGTTGACCGTCGTCTTCTGCGGAGCGACAGATGTCGAACGACGATGGACTGAGGAAAGATGCCCACTTTCGCGAGCATACTCGCGATATCGCCGAACTCGCGCTTGATCTTCTCGACAACACACCCGGCCACATGTGGTCGATGGATACTACCGGCCGGTTCATCTATCGCAACCGGAGCATGGACGCCTACTTCGGCAGCAGCCTGAAAGACCACGGCGCATGGCTTGAACGCATTCACAAAGACGATCAACGTTTTGTGGCGACGACCTGGCGGCGGAGCGTGGAAACGGGCGAGCCGCTCGACAGCGCTCACCGGCTGCGTGGCGCGGACGGCGAGTTTCGCTGGTTTCGCGCATCGGGGAGGCCTTCAAGGGACGCCCAGGGCCGTGTCGCCGTCTGGCATGGGCAAACCATCGACATCGAACACCAGAAGAAGGCTGAGGAGAGCCTTCGTGCCCGTTCCGTCGAACTATCCCTGCTGGTCGATATGGTTCCAAGCAATCTATGGCGCCTGACACCCGACGGCACAACGACGCTCGTTAACAGGCGCATGGCCGACTATCTGGGTCTTGACCTGTCAAACGTCAGTGACATTGCATCCGTCATGGACACGATTTTCCATCCGGACGACGCCGACGCCGTTTATGCCGAGCTAACCCGCTGCCTTGCGACCGGGGAGCGATTTTCAATGCGATATCGATTGCTTCGAGCGGACGGCGCCTATCGCTGGATGTCTGGCCGCGCGGAGCCCCTGCGCGACCAGGACGGCAACATCGTCCAGTGGTTCGGCCTTTGTCACGACATAGAGGATCAAGTGCAAACAACGGCTGCCTTGCGCCGTTCGGCCGAAAAGCTTGCGCGCGCGACCCAGGCGGCCAATCTTTCGCAGCTTTCCGCCTCGATTGCGCACGAAGTCAACCAGCCGCTGGCGGCGATCGCCGCGGACGCTGACGCGTGCCTGCGCTGGCTTTCGGCCGATCCTCCGAACGTTAATCGAGGCAAGCGTGCGGCAGAGCGAATTACCCTGGACGTCGCGGCGACCGTCGAGGTCATCAGCCGCATGCGAGCCCTTTTCAAACATCAGCCGCAGGAACGGGCGGTCGAGGATGTAAACCGGCTTGTCCATGAGGTTCTTGATCTGATGTCAGATGAAATCGCGGCAACGACGACGCGCATCGACCTGGCCCTGGACCAGCATCTTCCCAGAGTTTCGCTCGATAGGGTTCAGGTCCAGCAGGTCCTGGTAAACTTGATCCGCAACGGCATGCAGGCCATGGACACGACGAACCCACTGCGTTCGCTGAAGATCATGTCCAGCCACGATCACCCCGACACCGTCAGGATCTCGGTTGAGGACACCGGAAGCGGTTTCAAGGATCCCGAGCGCGTGTTCGAACCGTTTTTTACGACGAAAAGCGACGGCATGGGAATGGGTTTGCCGATCTGCCGATCGATCGTTGAAGCCCACGGCGGCCGCCTGTGGGTCGCTAACAACGAGGCGTTAGGCGCGACGGTGGCATTCACTTTGCCTGTCGCCTCGACCGACTAGGGGTGTCAGCCTAAGTTGCCGAATTTCGGAGCCGGTCGGCCAAGCGGTCTTCGTGAAAAGCGCGTGCGACGATGGAAACGGCAAGGGCCCAGGCGACGATGGTCATGGTGACGCATACGGTTGCAAGGCTTGCGTATCCCGAAGCTGCTATCACTGCGCCGGTAAAGACTGGCCCGGCAGCAAATCCGAGCAGGTAAGCCGACCCCGCTGCTGCCGCCCAGCGCCCGCTCTGGTCCAGTGCTGCGGCCAGGCCAAACAGATACGGAAGTGAAAAGTAGTAAAGGACGGCGGATAGGATGACGGCGACACTGTAGGCCACCGGGTTCGTCCAGAGGCAAAGGACGAGTGCCACCACGACGTAGCCAAGGCAGAATGCGGAGATCGGGACCGCCCTGCCCCAGCGAACATTCAGTGCCGTGGCCGCGCCGGCGCCGGCAAGCCCGACGACCGTCGACAAGGTGAGAATGTACCCTACCGCGGCCGTGTCCAGACCGATGCGCTCGCCCATCGGTCCGCTGAAGGCAAATAGACCGGCGGAGACCGCGACGTAAAGAACAATGGCAGCAAACAGCAGGCTTCCAAGCAGAGGCACAGAAGGTGGCGTCCGGGTGGCGGTCTGCTTCAGAGCTCGAAGATCCGGTATGAGAAGAAGAAAGGGAGATAGGGCCAGCGTCAAACCCGCCAACAGCGCAAAAATCCCTCTGTGGCCATAGGCTGCGGTCACCTCGCCGCCTATGCCGAACAGCACCACGCTGCCGATTGCCCAGACGAGCTGGAACAAACCAAAAGTTTTTACCGGATTGCAGCAATGAGACGCGACAAGGCTGAGCGACATGGCATAGAGCGCTCCCTCGCCGATGCCTGCAGCGCCGCGCAACAAGACCAGCGACGTCCATCCATCTGATACGATAGAGGCGGCTTGAGCCGCCACGGTCAATACCAGCGCAGACATCCCGGCACGTCGGTAGGATAGCCGCGGTAGCACTGGCGCAATGAGGATCGCCGATACGGCCAAGGCCAGCAATTCGACCGAGGCTACGATACCGGCGTCACGTTCCGACAGTGCAAGACCATCAATCAATCCCGCGACCACGAAGGGCGACATCTGCGGAACGAGGCCACCAATCACCTGACAGGCCGTTGCGCCGATCACAAGTGAAAGCGGATCGCCAGACGCGACAGAGACCGTTGAAGGATTGGCCATGGCCCGGTTTCCCGACCGATTCCTGTTTGTTGAAAATCACCTTTGCATTTCACAACATGGGCGCCGGCGATTTGCCGACGCCGGTCCCGTATGTCGCACATCAAGTTTGCACGAGCCGTCCTTTACGAGCTTCGGAACGGTCGCCGACTGCCATTTCTATCATGATCGATGAAGGTGTGGACCGTAAACTTGGCTTACCTCGTCCTTTCAAGCGCAAATCCTCGACAGGACGTCAGCCCTGCGATGGGCGGAACATCCGAACGTGCGTGGTCGCACCAGAGACAAGCGCGTCGGGGACGGTGGGCGTTTTGTCGCCGCATCGCCCCTCCGCAAAGACCTCAAGCGGCGGCCTGAGGGTGTTTGGCATTCCAGGTCCTGAAGTCGAGCTTACCCAGCTTGGCGGATCCAAGAGGAACCAGTGCCTGATCATCAACGCGCGTGCCGAAGTACTTGGCGTCCGGGTCGGCAACAACCTTGCGGCTATCGCCGACGGCTGCCAGATACTCGGAAATGAAATCGCTCATGGGCTTCTTTTCAGGGCCGGCGATTTCGATCGTCTGGTTCTCGGGTTTGCCGATCGTCGCTTCTGCAACGAAGGCTGCGACGTCGTCTGCAGCGATTGGCTGGAACGCGCCGGATGAGACACGGACAGTCCTGTCGACCGTTGCCTCGTCGGCTATGCCGCCGAGGAATTCCAGGAACTGCGTCGACCTTACGATGGTGTACGGGACGCCGCCCTTTTTGATCAGGCTCTCCTGCGCGACTTTGGCGCGGAAATAGCCGTTATCGGGCGACCGTTCGATGCCAACGATGGAGAGGGCGACGTGGTGGCTGACACCAGCTGCACGCTCCGCCGCGAGCAGGTTCGCTGTCGATCGTTCGAAGAACGAAAGTACGGCACTCGGTTCGAAGGATGGCGAGTTGCTGACGTCGAGCACCACCTCGGCACCGGCCAGCACATCGGCCAACCCTTCGCCCGTCAGCGTATCAACGCCGGTGGACGGCGCCGATTGCACAACGTCGTGGCCCTTATTTCTGAGGTGCTCTGCGACCTTAGAGCCGATGCGGCCCGTGCCGCCGATAATAACGATTTTCATTGTTCTGCTCCTTGCGGGCTCGTCGATGGATCACCGCATCCGATCATGAAGAAGGGCTTCACTTTGCGGGCAACACCATCTCCGTTTCGGTGGTATCGAGTACGAAAACGGCCAAGATCTTTGCCGGCTCCCTGTCGCTTGCGTTCGCGCTCACGCGGTGGTGATCACCCGGGACTTCGATCCAGTTCTCGCCGGTCTTGTAGACTTTCACTGCACCGTCGTTGATCTGGCTCTTGATGCTGCCTTCGATCACCGTCGCATAGATAAAAGCGCTCTTGGGGTGGGTGTGTGACGGGTTGTGCCCGCCGGGGCCGTATTCGACCAGAACGCCGCGCATGCTCTTGCCCGGCACATTCGGAAGCGCGTGGTCGAACACCACTGTGACCTTGGCATTGTAGGGCTCGTCGGAGGCCGCTACCGGTCCGGTGATCAGCGTCGCAAACAGCAAGCCAATCGCTAATCTTCGCATGGATTTCTCCTCCATTCACGTTGTTGGCAACGGATGGGATCCTATGGCCGGCCTCCGGGGAGAAACAGATATACGTAGGTTTGCCGCAGCGGCGATCTTGTCCCGGCAGATGTCGTGCTCGCGTCCGGACCACCGCGCAACCGCTTCAGCTCTTCGCGCTTTCACGCTGGCTTCGAAAGATGGATCGGATGGCATGAAGCAGGTCCAGCTTGCGTCGCTCGCGCTGGTTTGCAGGCAATTCCGAACTTGCTCCGATCGCCTCGCGTTGCGCCAGGTGAATTGCCAGATCCTCCGCAATTTCCGGACGCTTCGACAAAAGCGGCGCGAACGCTGCCTGATCGACTTCATAGACGGTAAGGCGGGTGACGGCATGGAGGTCGTGCTTCTCCTTCATTCCGGCCAGCAGGCCGTCTTCGCCGAAAAAATCGCCGGGGGCCAGGCGCGCGATTTCCACCCCGCCGCTCTTCATCGCCACCACGCCGTTCTTGATCATCATCAGGCTTTCGAGCGACCTCCCTTCTCTGACAATCTCCATGCCGGCTGCAAAGCTGCGCGGCGTCGCCGCGGCCGCAAGCGTGTCGCGTTCTTCCTGGCTGAGATTGGAGAAAATCGGGATCGCGTCGATCAGGTCCTGCGCCGGTGCGACGGCGTGCTGCGGGTCGGACCTGCCAGGGTTCTGCATGAGCAGGCTCCCGGCAGGCAGAGCCAGTTGCACGCCGTTCGCCCTGCAATGCCGATAGACGAGGTCGATGACTTCGTTGCGCGCCGGGCCGCGCTGCGCCGGACTGGTGACCCTAAACTGGAGTTCGACGGTGATCGCGCTGGCATCAATCCCCACCAGTCCGACAATGGGAGCGGGCTGCTTCACGATCGCATTGCAACTGTCGAGAACAGCTTGCATCACGTCGACGATCATATGCGGCATGCGCGTCGGAGCCACGCGAACCGAGACAATGATCTGATGGTTCTCGTCCGGCTGGCTGATGTTGGTTAGCCCCACCTTTGCCAGAACACTGTTCGGCAGGACCACGAGATTGTGCGCTGCGGTCAGTAGATGCGTCGAACGCCAGTTGCTTGAGACCACCCGCCCTTCCGTTCCGTCACTGAGGCAGATCCAGTCACCAAGGACATAAGGTCGCCCGAGGGTCAGGGCTATGCCCGAGAACACATCACCCAACGTGCTCTGCAATGCGAGACCGAGAATGATCGCAATGACGCCCGAAGTCGCCAGCAAACCCCCGATCGGCACGCCGAAGACGAATGCCAGGATCGACAGCAGCACGCCGAGGTAGACGACGGCAACGACCAGATCCTGGATCAATCGCGCTTCTCGCGGTCGGCCATCGAGGACAAGATAAAGCCGGACGAACCCGATCACCGCCCAGGACAGATGAACCCACCAGAGGGTCTTTGCCGCCACGAGCAGTGTCTGCGCACCGTCGAGATCGGTCCGGTCGTAGCGAAACGGATTGAGGTCGCTGTGGGCGAGCGCCGCCGTCATCGACGCGAAGAAGGCGATCTGCACGATCAGCCGCGCCGTGGGTCGCGCCCTGCCCTGCAGATGCCAGACGACAATTCCGGCAATGCCCAGAACACAAACGAGGGCGGGGAAAAATTGCATTTTCTGGTCCATTTCCACTCCCCTGGTGAGCCCTACGCGCCCTTCAACCGCGTAGCGAAGAGGCGTATGGAGGAAAGCGCCGCCGTTCTACGGACAAAGACAGGATTGCTGCTGACGATGCCGGCTGGACGACAGCTCTCCCTCCGCTACAGCCGGCGGGCGGCAACTTCGTCTGACAAGGACAAGCGCGAGCCTGACGCCCTTGTTGCCATGCAACGCAAAACCATCGGCCATTCTCATGCTCTGGGCCGGAGAGCATGACGGACCGATGGTTCCTGCGAGGCTGGCGCTCAGTTGGAAACGTCAGTAGTCCCAGAACACCGGAACCCACCGGAAGCGATCGCCATCGATCGCCACATGCCCAACGGACGGGAAAGGCAGGTGCGTGGCCACCAGCGACGATCCTGTCTCGGCCAGTTCCTTCATGAGACGCACCCGAACGCGAGCCGCCTCCTCGGGGTCGTGTTCAAAGCCGTTGTACCAGTCGGGGTGGTCGAAGGCGACCGCGAACAGGGCGTCGCCGGCAAACATCAGCCTGTCGCCTCCCGAGGCCACGCGGACCACGCAATGCCCGGGCGTATGGCCGCCGGTGCGCTCAGCAACCACGCCCGGCGCGACCTCGCACTCGTCCTTAAACGGTCGAAGATGATTGCGGTACTCGTTCGCAAAGCGCTTGGCAGTTGCCCTCAGCGCATCCGGGAAGCCCTGCGGCATGACCGCGTGCGAGAAATCAGGCGCCTCCCAGAACTTGATCTCGGCGGCGGCGACGTGGATCCGCAAGTCCGGACGCAATTGCTCCTTCACGCCATCAACGAGCAATCCGCCGATATGGTCCATGTGCATGTGCGTGAGAACCACATCGGTCACAGACCCAAGATCGATGCCTGCAGCCGTCAGCCGCCTGATCAATTGGCCTGCTCGCGGCAGGTTCAGGTCCGGATCCAGGCCAAGCCCGGCGTCGATGAGAATGGTCTGTGCGCCGCTTCGCACCACGACCACGTTCAGCGACCAGTCGAAGGCGTCTGTCGGCAGGAACATGCCGTCGAGCCAGGCTGCCCGATCGGCGGCGTCGGCATTGTGTCCCAACATCGTGGTTGGCAATGGCAGCACGCCATCGCTGACCACCAGCACCTCAATGTCACCGACCCGCACGGCATAGCGCGATGGAACCAGCTCTTCCGGAGCCGATCGACCGGGCGGGGCAGGCTCCAAGGTCGTGTTCGTAAGAGATCTTGCTTCTAGCGGCGACATGACGCCCTCCTGTTTGCCTGATCGAAGAATGCTTTTTTCACAGTTCACGGCCTGGACTCTAGGTTCGAGCGATATCGAGGGTCGAGCTATACCTCGGTTTAGGTGGCCCGTTCGGTCAACGGTCGGCGGGTGTCTGGCGAGCTTTGGCGCGCCGGGCCAACCCGACCTTGATGGCCACGAGCATGGGCGCGGCGACGACGAAGAGCAGTGCCACGGCATTGAACGCCGTGTCGAAGGCGATCACGATGGACTGCCCGGCAACGGTCCGGCCGAGAAGCGCCATCGCGGCCCGGCTGGCGGGAACGGCATCCATGCCCCGTGCCGCGAGCATGGCGGTCGTTGCGGCCAGACGCTCGATGACGGCTTGACCTCCCGCATTGACGCTCGCGCCCAGGACCGCGACATTTGCAGCGACGTTGTGGTCGATAAGCGTCTGAAGCCCGGCAACGCCAACAAGGCCGCCGAGCTGGCGACCGGTGTTGAACAGCCCGATCCCGGAGGCGAGGTTTCGTTTGTCGAGATTGGTAAAGGCAATCAGCGTGATCGACAGGAACAGGAAACCGAGGCCAAGGCCGCGAAAGAGGATCGCGGCCATCATGTCGGCGGCACCGCTTTCACTCGTCGAACCGGACAGCATCCACATGGCCAGCATGATCAGCAGGATACCGAAGGGAACGGTTGCGAATGGAGGAAGCCGACGGACCTGCATGAGGAAGGCAG
Organism: Ensifer sp. EB106-05-01-XG146; assembly: GCF_058791875.1. Classification (NCBI taxonomy): domain Bacteria; kingdom Pseudomonadati; phylum Pseudomonadota; class Alphaproteobacteria; order Hyphomicrobiales; family Rhizobiaceae; genus Ensifer; species Ensifer sp. EB106-05-01-XG146. The sequence continues at coordinate 387,151 of NZ_JBYTDX010000003.1, read as the reverse complement.
CCAGGATGAGGGCCCCGACGAAGAGAGCGCCGCTCGGCAGAAGAAGCAGGCCCGCATCGGTCGGCGTGAAGGCCAGAACGGATACGGCGAAGGAGGGGATCAGGAACGCGCTGCCAAAAAGTGCCGCGCCGGCGACGAAACTGACGATAAAGGCGAAGGCGAAATCGTCCGATCTGAACAGGGTGAAGTCGAGGAGGCCGGTGCCCCTGCGCAGCACCTGCTGCCCGAGAAACAGGAACATCGAGGCTACGCCAGCCACCGAGAGCCAAAGAATGCGCGGCTCTTCGAACCAGTCCCAGCGGCTTCCCTGGCTGAAGACATAGCTGAAGCAGAAAAGCGCGACCGAAATCAGTGAGAGACCGACCCAGTCAACGGGACGTTGCCTCGTCGTGGCGGGTGCCGGATCTTCGACCATCAAGAGAAGTCCGGCGGCGCCGAGAGACAGAATGACGTTGCAGTAGAAGATCCAGGTCCAGGACTGGCTGTCGAGCAGCCACCCCTGAAGCGCGGGGGCGAGCGTGGCGGGTGCGACTACCGCGCCCATGGCAAACAGCGCCTGAAGGATTGGCTGATGGGCGCTCCGAAAGGCAAAGAAGATGGTGGTCTGCCCCGCAACGAGAAGGACACCGCCGGCAAGCCCCTGAATGACCCGCAGTGCAATCAAGAGATTGAGCGACGTCGTCGCGGACGCCATCCCGGACGCGAGCCCCATGATGAGCGTCGAACCGATGATGAGACTGAGCGGCCGGATGCGGTTGAGCATCGAAGCGGCGACCATGAAGCCGATGAGCTTGAAGGCGGTGTAGCCGACGTCGAGCCAGGCGAATTCGTCGGGCGTCGCATAGATGTCGCCGATGATGTCGCCGCGGCCGAGCGAAAGAACAGTGCTGGCGATCGCCTCCGTCAACGCCGCGAGCACGATGCCGGCGACAAGCAACGTGCCTGGTGCAGATGCCTCGCGATTTATCGTGGCGGGCAGGTGCGTGGTCATGACCCTCTCCCGAGATCCACGTCGACCCTTGCGGACAGTCCGGGCACGAGACGTCCAGTCAAGGGGCTGCGGCCAAATCGGATCTTGACCGGCACCCGCTGGACGACGCGAACGAAGTTGCCGGTTGCATTGTCCGACGGCAGCAGGCTGAAGGCTGAACCGCTCCCGGGCGCAAAGCTGTCAACAGTGCCTTCAAGGAATTGCCCCGGATACCCGTCGATCCGGATCCGCACGCGCTGACCCGGCTGGATGTGCTCGAGTTGCGTTTCCTTGAAATTGGCGACAACCCACACGTCGTCGACCGGAACGATGTCGAGCAGGGAAGTGCCGGGGACGACGAAACGGCCGACACGAACCTGACGGTTGCCGATGACCCCACCAACCGGGGCACGCACGACCGTGCTTTCGAGGTCGATCTGGGAAAGGTCGCGCGCAGCTTCGGCCTGGGCCACGGCTGCGACGGCGGCCTCACGCTGTGCCGCAAGGACGGCAATGCGTTGCTTCTGCGCTTCGATCGTTGCTGAGGCCGCAGATACGCCTGCCTGCGTTTTCGACCGCGCCGCATCACTTTCGTCGACATGCGCCTGACTGATGGTATTGCTGCGGATCAGTTCGCGCCGGCGTTCATATGCCTTGGCGGCGAGATTCATCTCTGCGACGGCCGACAGCTTCTGGGCTTCGGCCTGGCGAATAAGGGCGTGCTGAAGCTCTGTCTCGGCATCGACATTGACGAGCCGGGCCTTGGCAGCTTCGACATTGGCTGCAGCCTGCGCGAAACGAGCCCGATAGTCCCTGTCATCGATCCGGAAAAGCACATCGCCCGCCCGAACAGTCTGATTGTCCTGAACCTCGACGGCTACGACATAGCCGGCGATCTTCGGCGCCAATGACGTCACGTCCCCACGAACATAAGCGTTGTCCGTCGACACTTCGTCGCCTGGACGGGCCCACGCCCAGCCGCCGGCGATGGCCACCGCAGCGCCCAGGCACAGCAACATGCCAATCTTCTTTCGTTTGCTGGATCGCTTTTCGGCGGCGCCGCTCGAGGCGTTTCCCGTGGCGGTGGCAATCCTGTCCTCGATCGTGTCCATTGTCTTGGTTCCCGTTGATTTTCGTCGCCTGCGGCGCCACGGCAGGGAGAATGTCAGAGCCTCCGCCACCTTGCGGATATTGATGCTTGCGACTTCAGACCCCGGCCTGTGTGCCGACCCAATCCTCGAAGCGGATTGCGCCGAGCCGCGGGTTATTGCCGGGGGTCAGCGATCGGTCATCGAGCAACGCGCCGAAATAGCGAGCGTGAACGTCGGGAACGACCTTTCGGTCATCCTTTGTTGCCCGCAAATATTGCCTGACGACCTCATCGAGCGGAATGGCTTCCGGTCCGGCGACTTCGATCGTGCCGTTGACCGGCGCTGCGAGCGCGATATCGGCAAGTGCTGCGGCAACGTCGTCGGAAGCGATGGGCTGGAACAATGCAGGGGAAAGCCGAACCTCGCCGTCGACGGTCGCCGACTGCGCAATACCGCCGACGAATTCGAAAAACTGTGTGGCCCGCAGGATGGTGTAAGGAATGCCGGATGCCTTGATGAGGTCTTCCTGCGCGACCTTCGCCCGAAAATAGCCGTTCTCAGGCAATCGTTCGCTGCCGACGATCGACAGCGCGACGTGGTGACGAACGCCGGCCGCGGCCTCTGCGGCCAAAAGGTTGCGCCCCGACGTCTCGAAGAATTCGAGAACAACCTTGTCGTCCCAAGCCGGAGCGTTGGCGACATCGACGACGACATCCGCCCGATCCATCGCCGCAGCCAGACCTTCACGCGTGATCGTGTTGACGCCAGTATTTGGTGCGGCCGCGAGCACGTCGTGTCCGCGCTCGCGCAGGCTCTTTACAAGTTTCGATCCGATAAGGCCGGTGCCTCCGATGACGACGATCTTCATGGGTTCACTCTGCTTTTCTCGACCGCACCGTTGCTGTCGATCTGCGCTGAGAGTGCCCCTATGCTCCAGGGAAGTCCTTGGGCCTGTCTTGAATTACCCTTGTGGATAGCTTGATTGTCCGTCCAAGCGATTGTGTGATCGTGGCGGGATGTTCTAACGACGCAATGGCGTGTTGGTTATCCGCGGATGGCAATCGCCAGCCGGGGAAGTCGTCCAGGAGACCTCAAGGTGCAATTCAAGTTCGCAGATTATCTGCTCGATCCGGAACGCCGGGAATTGACGCTCAGCGGGCAGGTTGTCGCCGTCGGTCCGCAGGTCTTCGACCTGTTGGTGCATCTCATCGAAAATCGAGAAAGAGTCGTCGGCAAGGATGATCTTCTGCTCGCCGTCTGGGGCGGTCGGATCGTGTCGGAATCGACGATCACCAGCCACATAAACGCAGTTCGCAAGGCGATCGGCGACAACGGCGAAGACCAGCATCTGGTGCGCACCATCCCCCGCAAGGGCTTCCGCTTCGTCGGCGATGTCAACCTTGTCGACGTTGGAAACGAGGCCCCTGCGCGGGGTTTGAGCGTCGCCGATCACAATGATGGAGAGGCACGCGTGCCGGCGCCGGCGCTCCCCTTGCCCGAAAAACCCTCGATAACCGTCTTGCCTTTTCAGAACCTTAGCGGCGATCCGGAGCAGGAGTACTTTACGGACGGGGTGGTGGAGGACATCATCACCGCACTCTCGCGCATTCGGTGGCTGTTCGTCATCGCACGCAATTCGAGCTTCACCTACAAGGACCGGACCGTGGAGGCGGCCGAGGTCGGTCGCGAACTTGGCGTGCGTTACGTACTGGAAGGGAGCGTGCGCAAATCGGGAAACAAGGTCCGCATCACCGGCCAGCTCGTCGACGCCACGACCGGAGCGCATCTCTGGGCCGAGCGCTTCGAAGGCACGTTCGACGACATCTTCGAGCTGCAGGATGGGATAGCCGAAAGCGTTGTCGGCGCGATCGCGCCGCAACTCGAACGGATCGAGATCGAACGCGCCAAGCGCAAGCCGACCGAAAGCCTCGACGCCTACGACTACTATCTTCGCGGCATGGCAAAACTGCACAGCGGCACCCGAGAGGCGCTCGAGGCGGCACTACCTCTCTTTTACAAGTCGATTGCGCTCGACGATGAATTCGCCGCAGCCTATGGCGGCGCCGCCTGGTGCTTCTTCTGGCGCAAGCTCAACGGCTGGATGGTCGACCGCACGGCAGAGATCGCGGAAGGCACACGACTGGCGCGGCTCGCGGTCGAGCTTGGCCGGGACGACGCCGTGGCGCTCACGAGAGGCGGGCATGCGCTCGGCCATCTCGCCGACGATCTCGACGCCGGCATCGCTTTGATCGACAGGGCCCGGCTGCTCAATCCGAATTTCGCACTCGCGTGGTTTCTGGGTGGCGTGCTGCGCGTCTTTCGGGGAGAGACGGAGAGCGCGATCAAGGATCTGACCCATGCCGTTCGCCTGAGCCCACTCGATCCGGAGATGTTCCGAATGCAGACGGGAACGGCGATCGCGCATTTCTTTTCCGGAAATTACGACGATGCGGTGGTCTGGGCCGAGAAGGCACTTGCGAACCTGCCGAGCCTGCTGGCCGCGGTCGCACTTGCCGCAGCCAGCCATGCGCTTGCCGGTCGTGGCGACGAGGCAAGGCGGTACATGGAGCGCCTGCGGCAACTTGATCCGGCCTTGTGTGTTTCCAATCTGCGCGATTGGCTGCCGATCCATCGGCCAGACGATTTCAAGCGGTTTGCCGACGGCTTGCGGTTTGCAGGCTTGCCGGAGTGACCAGGGCCCCTCGCGGCGCGCAATGGACGAGCGCGCGCCGTGCAATTGTCCAGCGCCTGGACCACCACAGGTTCTGGGGCGTGTGTTCGGTACGGCAACTGTGACGGGTCGCTAGCGTGCACGCATTCGCCGCTCTACGATATTCATCTGGAGTTCGTGGCAGGACGCCTGTCGCCCAAGGAGCAAAAGCAGTCTCCGCTCTTCGGCTTCGCAGATGCCCGCGCGCCGGCAGTATTCCGATACGTCCAACAGTGGCTGCGCACCGGACAGGGCGATCAATTTAACCTCTTTGGCTGTCATGGAGTGCAATCCGCCTGCGGGTGCGCCAATCATCGCGTTCGCGATGTCTCGGGCCGAGCAACGGCCGCCTGCGCATACCGGACCTAGCCTAGGCAATTGACTTGACCGCTGAAACTATACGCAGGTTTGGGGAGACCCACTCCACCCACCGCTGATCGGGGCAACACGCGCGCATGACGCGCTGATGAAAGAGCTGGTCTCGCTTCACGGAGCCCGGGGACGGGCAGTGGTCCCATACTCAGGTGTAGCTCGACCGCCAAAAGACCGGAATCTAGACTCCGCGATGTAATCCTGACCGACATATTTCAACCGCGACAACAGGAGCACATCATGTCGAATGTTCAAACGAGTTCCCTAAAGATTATTCCGCAGGAAAGACCCGCACCGGATGAGCTGGTTCCTTCACGCTATGCGGTACGGGTTGGTGACATCGACGTCTTGGTCATTAGCGATGGCATCTTGACCCCGCCGGCCGAGTCGATGGCCACCAACGCCGACCCCGAGGTGCGGGGCGCCTGGCTCGACGACAGGTTTCTTTCAAAGGTTGCCTTCGATTGGGCGCTGAACGCCGTTGTCGTGCGCAGCGGCGACCAGACGATCCTCATCGACAGCGGTCTGGGCGAGGAGTATCCCGATTTCCCGCGGGCCGGACAGTTTGTCCATCGATTGGAGGCCGCCGGCGTCGATCTCGCCGCCGTGACCGACGTGGTGCTGACGCACATGCACTTCGACCATGTCGGCGGGCTCCTCGTCGAGGGCGTCAAGGAACGGATGCGCCCGGATCTTCGCGTCCATGTGTGCGCCGCCGAGACCAAGTTCTGGCAGGCGCCCGACTTCTCGCTTACCGCCATGCCACCGGCGCTCGCGGATCTCGCGCGCAAAGCGTCGCTTGAGTTTTTGAATGCGTATCGCAGCCATCTGCGGACTTTTGACCAGCAGGCGCAAGTGGCGCCGGGAGTGGTGGTCACCCGTACCGGTGGTCACACCCCGGGGCACAGCGTGGTGCGCATTTCGTCCGGCGGCGAGCGGCTGATGTTCGGCGGCGACGCCCTGTTCCCCGTCTCCTTCGACCACCCCGAGTGGCACAACGGCTTCGAACACGACCCCGAAGAAGCGACCCGCGTTCGACTGCGGCTCATGAAAGAACTTGCAGAGACCGGCTCCTGGCTGGTTTCCACGCACATGCCGTTCCCATCGGTCGGCCGTGTAGCGACCGCCGGCGACCTTTACCGCTTCGTTCCGGCCTGGTGGGACTACTGACGCAAGGCTTCCGTCGGGAGCGAACCAGACGACTGCTCTAATTAATAACAACCGGTCGATTGCTGCCCACGGCGCGCCGTGAGGCATCAATCGGCCGTTGACCCGGTTGGATTGCAACGTTTTGGCACAAAGACCACGGTCCCGCCTGAACGGGCCTGCGGGTCGATGGCTGCAATAGCAGCGAGGAGATCAAACTTGCCGCATCGTGTACTCGATAATCCCCAAAATTGCCGCTTCGAACTCTCCATCGACGCGGATGCGATTGCAGCCGCCTACTATCGCATGGAGGCAGGCGTGCTGGTGCTGATCCACACGGAGGTGCCGTTCGAAAACTCTGGAGCAGGATTTGCCACGAAGCTGGCGAACGGCCTCTTTGCCATCTTGCGCGAGCGGCAACAGAAGGTCGCGCCCCGATGCGTGTTCATGGCCAACTATGCCGTTCAGCATCCGGAATACAGCGACCTGATCTGCTGATCGCCAAGCAGATCAGGCCGGACCGCAAACAGAGGCGTATTGGGCAAAACATCTCGGGGTTCGCACTCTGCACCGCGCCTGCCCTCCTCAAACGCTCAGCGCGTATGTTGAGGCCATGGGATTGGAGCTAAAAACTGAAATGCGCGAGCAGATTTTGCACTGGCTCGCAACCGGGATCCGCGACGAGCCCTTGGCAGAGAAGGTTTTTGCCGAGCTCTGCGGTCGGCTCGTGCGCTGCCGCGTCGCGCTGAGCAGAGCAACGCTTCATCTGCGCGTGCACCATCCGCAATGGCTGGGTACGCGCATGACCTGGGTGCGCGGACAATCGACCGCCAAGATCCAGACAATCGCTTATGACGTCGAGGCAACCGACGCCTTCCTTCGCAGCCCCTTTCAACTGGCGATCGTCAGCGGATTGCGGGTTCGGCAGAAGTTGCAGATCGTCGGTCCGCATCGTTTTGCGGTCTACGAAGAACTGAAGCACGCCGGCCACACGCAGGGCCGCCGCCACCTCCTCACCTTTGCGACGGACCGGCATGGTGGCTTTTGCGCAGAGGAACTGGCGCTGTTCGACGCGCTTTTGCCCTGGTTGTCCCTCGTCACAGAAATCCGCGTCAAGAGCCAGCTGGCTCGCACGTTGCTGGACACCTATGTCGGCTCGCATGCCTCTGCAGAAGTGTTGCGTGGCGCAACCAGACGAGGGACGGGCGCCACGATCGATGCAGCAATTCTCGTCTGTGATCTGAGGGACTTCACCCGTCTGTCCGACCGATTGCCGCGTGACGAACTGATCGAGATATTGAACGGCTTCTTCGACGCTGTCGGAGAGCCGATCGAACAGCATGGGGGAGAATCCTGAAGTTCATCGGAGACGGTCTGCTCGCCGTTTTTCCCATGGACCGGCCGCAGGCCTGCATGCACCTCATCGCGGCGGTCCAGGAGGGGTATCAGGCGGCATCCCGGCTTTGGCCGCAGGACGACCGAATGCGCTTCGGCATGGGCGTCCACCTCGGCAAGGTCAACTATGGCAACATCGGTTCAAGACACCGTCTCGACTTCACCGTGATCGGGTCAGCCGTCAATAGGGCCTTCAAGCTCGAGGCGCTGACCAAACGCCTGCGCCGTCCCGTCCTTCTTTCGGGAGAATTCGTGGACGCGGCAGCCTGCCACGAGCAGACCGAACACCTCGGGCGACACGTGCTCGACGGCATAGCAACTGCCGTTGAGGTCCATGCCCTGCGACTTTAAAGTCCCGAGACATCGCGTTGACGTTCAGGCCCTTGAACGGCCGCGAATGGTCGCCGAAACCAAGGTATACCTTTCCCGCCATACGCCAGCTGCTAGCGTCTTCACGTCGCATGCCGGCCGTTACTCCCGGAGAAACAGGGTCCCGCAGGGCGTCGAAACGGTCCTCCGTTAACGACGGCGCCCACCGCAGGACCGCGCTTCGAGAGCTGAGCATCGCGGCCCGAAACCACCATTTGATGCGGCACGACCAGCACAGAAAGGAATGGCCATGACAGCCGAGCAACCCGGTCACGGATACGTAACGACAGAAGACTCGACCAGGATTTTTTACAAGGATTGGGGTCCGCGCGACGCGCAGCCGATCGTGTTTCATCACGGCTGGCCATTGAGCGGAGATGACTGGGACAACCAGATGCTCTTCTTCCTCGCAAAAGGCTATCGCGTCATTGCCCATGACCGTCGTGGCCACGGGCGATCGGAGCAGGTGAGCGGTGGCCATGACATGGATCACTACGCCTCCGACGTGGCCTCTCTCGTGCGGCAATTGGACCTGCGCAACGCGATCCATATCGGGCATTCGACGGGCGGAGGCGAAGCGACCCGATACGTCGCCCGTCACGGCAAGGGGCGTGTGGCCAAGCTCGTCCTGATCGGCGCCGTGCCACCGCTTATGCTGAAGACGCCGAACAATCCCGAGGGGCTTCCGATCGAGGCGCTCGACGGCTATCGCGAGGCCCTTGCGGCCAACAGGGCGCAGCTCTATCACGACATCGCAAACGGCCCTTTTTACGGCTTCAACCGGCCAGGCGCCACGCCGTCCGCAGCGGTCAGCCACAATTGGTGGCGACAGGGGATGATGGGAGCCGCCAACGCCCATTACCTTGGCGTCAAGGCCTTCTCGGAGACCGACTTTACCGAAGACCTGAAGATGATCGATGTGCCGGCGCTGGTGCTGCATGGCGATGACGACCAGGTTGTTCCGCTCGCGATTTCCGCCCCCCGTTCAGCTCAGCTCCTGAAGAACTCCACCCTCAAGATTTACAAGGGCTTCCCTCACGGCATGGCGACCACACACGCGGACGTCATCAACCAGGACATCCTCAGCTTCATCACCAAGTAGCGTGTCAAAGGGCGCCTCAGGCGCCCTTTTTCCACTAGACGGTGGGGGTTCGTCACACTCAGAAGTGCCCGCAAATCCGCCGCCGGCCGCCGGGAGCATTTTTTCGGCGAACTGCTCCTCGATGCCAAGTGCATTTGGATAGCCAAACTTCAGTTTACTTTCGGCAAGGCCGGCCCGGCCGTATTGGTAGAGCGACGTCATGAGAGGTCTAACCGACCGGACTTTGAAACGGAAATGAGCTTCGAGCGGTTGAGGCCACCGCCCGCCCGGAAGGAATGGAGGATTTCATGTGTTCCCCGATCAAACGGACCGCAAACTTCGGTGTGCCATGGGAAAAAGCCTACGGCTATTCCCAGGCCGTGCAGGTTAAAGGCATCATCTATGTCTCCGGACAGCTAAGCCACGACAGGGCCGGCAACCTCGTGGCCCCGGCAAGGCTGGACCCAGCCGGAAGACCAGTCGATTTTTCGAGCATGGAAGAGCAGATGCGGCAGACCTACGCCAATGCCGTCACTGTCCTTGCCGAATTCGGCGCTTCACTCGACGACGTGGTCGAAGAGACACTCTACGTACTCGATGTGGACGCCGCGTTTGCGGCCGCTGGCAGGGTCCGCAAGGAAATGTATGGAGCGGAGATACCGGAATGTGCGAGCAACCTGATTGGTGTTTCCCGCCTGGCATTTCCCGAACAGCTGATCGAGGTCACCTTTCGGGCGATCGCACCGTGCGTTTCGCTTTGTAGCGTCTGACTGCAAACCATCGAGTGCTGACGGAACATACGGAAGGGTCTTCGAACCCACGGGAGGGCAAACCTTCGTTTTATAGCCAGCAAAACCACGTCGGATAAAATAGGCGAATGTTGGTTCTTGACGATCAAGGGAGTTAAGCGATGCCCGAACGTTCAAACCCCATCGAAAACGCCACCAACGTCAACGTGGTCCACATCATCGACGACGATGAGAGAATTCGCTCGGCGCTGCTTGAACTCTTTGGTTCTTCCGGAATACCGGCCGAAGCGTTCGTCGACACTGCGGATTTCGACGAAAGGGGCGATCCAGAGGCCGTAGGGTGCCTGTTGCTCGATGTGAAACTGCCAGGCATGAGCGGTATCGAGTATCAAAGGAAACTGTCGGATGCAGGCTTCGAACTTCCAATCGTTTTCATGACCGGCGATGGAGACGTCCCGACGAGCGTCACCGCCATGAAGGCGGGAGCCGTCGATTTCCTGTTGAAACCCTTCGAGGTGGACGACCTACTTTGTGCGGTCGCCGCAGCCATGGAGGAAGGAAAGAAGCAGCGGGATATGGCTCTAAGGAGAAAGCATGCCCGCCAGTGCGCGGCCAGTCTCACCCCACGTGAGAGGCAGGTCATGAAGCTCGTCACCGAAGGTCTCATGAACAAACAGGCGGCATACGAACTGGGAATCAGCGAAATCATGGTCAAGCTTCATCGCGCAAGCGCTATGAAGAAGATGCAGGCCCGGACCTTCAGCGACCTCGTAAGGAAGTCGGAACTGCTGCAGTGAGGTCTCGGCGGGGGAGCTAAAAGACGGAAATGATCGACCACGCCTCTTTTCCGGCCGCACTGGTTAAGATGCATGCATCGCCTGTCCTGAACGACAACCGGCTCCGCGCCGCGAGCGGCCCGCTAAACGAATGTACAGTGATGCGGATGCGTGAAAGACCGTAAGCTTTCATCATCATCCTTCGCCGGCACCTTCTTTAGGAGGTGATGATCTAAGTGTCGCAGCCCCCTCCCCGCGGCACGACTGCCAAAGGCCGGCACACCTAGGGGCCGTTTGCCCATGGGCAGGCGGCCTCCCTTTCCCTGGCAAGGGTCGTCACCTGCGGAATTAAGTAGCAAATACCACCCACCGAAAACGATGAGGCGTTGTCAGCTTTGCGCCAGGAGCGGTCATCCGGCTTTTAGACAAGGTTATTGACAGATCAGTCAATAACAGCTACTACCCTTTCCCATGGCAAGACCAAGAGAGTTTGACCGCGACACGGCTTTAGACAAGGCCTTACGGCTGTTCTGGGCGAAGGGATTTGCAGCGACGTCAACCGACGATTTGCGCGAGGCGATGGGCATCGGCAGGCAAAGTCTATACGGCGCGTTCGGCGACAAGCGTACCTTATATATCGAGGCGCTCGACACATATCAGCGGCGAACCAACTCGGGCCACCTCAAGAGGCTCGGCGAGCCGACCTCGCCACTGAAAGGCATCGAGGACCTGCTCACTGGCCTGGTGTCTGATGACGATTGCGAGCGCGCCCTTGGTTGTATGGGCGTCGGTTCCGTTGGCGAGTTCGGCATCACGGATGAAGAACTGAATTTGCGCCGAGAGAAGGCGAGCGCCCTGCTTGGTCGACGTATCGTCGAACGGATCGAGGAAGGCCAACGGTTGGGAGAGGTCGATCCCGGGCTTGACCCGGTAGAGGCGTCGGCATTCGTTCAGATGATGATGACGGGACTTCAAGTGGCAGCACGCGCCGGTGCTGCGGCATCCGACCTCAAGTCGATGGCACGCTTCGCGACCCACAGACTGAAACCCTGAGTTTGCCTCTTCGAACGAAGAGGCTTTCATTTGCCCAATAATGGACTAATCAGTCAATAAAGGAGAATGACATGACGATCAATCCGCGCAAAACCGCACTCGTCTTCGGTGGCTCACGTGGCATCGGCGGGGCAGCCGTCGAACAACTGGTGAAGGACGGCTTCGACACGGCCTTCACCTACGTGTCGCGTCCGGACAGTGCCAATGCACTGGTCGCGAACATTGGGTCCATCGGCGGTCGAGCTATCGCCATCCAAGCCGACAGCGGTGACCCCGAGGCTATTCGCGCGGCCGTGGCAAAGACTGTGGACCTCCTTGGACCAATTGATGCTGTGGTGGTCAATGCAGGCATATTGCGTATCAACACCGTTGAATCTGTAAGCCTGGAAGAACTGGACATGATGCTCAACATCAACGTTCGGGGTGTCTATCTGTCGATACAGGCCGCCGTGCCATATCTTAAGAATGGCGGCCGCGTCATCACGATCGGCTCCAATGTGGCCATCAGCACTGGCTCGCCTGGAGCGAGTGTCTACCAGCTCACCAAGGCCGCCGTCGCGGCCATGGTCAAAGGCCTTGCGCTCGATCTTGCGCCTCGGCGAATCACGGTTAACAACATCCAGCCAGGCCCAACAGAAACCGACATGAATGCCGGCGCTATCGAAATGCTGTCGGCCCGGAGCCCGTTAAAGCGCGTCGCCGCTCCAGAAGAGATAGCAGGCGTGGTGTCATATCTCGCCAGCCAAGCTTCATCCTACATGACCGGATCAAGCCTGACGATCGACGGTGGACTGACGCTCTAGGTCGGCGCGACGCATCCCTGTGCGGGACCCCGACACTGTTGGCCGCGGTTCCGCACGCTGAACTCCTGTGTTCGTGGGAAGCAAGCTCCAGTCTCAAGCGATTATCGCCGGATGTCCGCTTCGGGCCCAAAAGCGGCCATTGGTGGCAGTTGCTCCATAACTCCGGATTCCAGCAGGGCTGCGAGCTGCTCAATTCCGTCGTAGCTGTTCTGTCTTTCGCACGAGATCTGCCAGCGAACGGCTCTGCATCTTGCGCATGACGCTCATCCGATGGAGCTTCACGGTCATTTCGCTGATGCCGAACTGGTAGGCGACCTGCTTGTTCATCAGGCCACTCACGACTGCAAACATCACTTCCTGCTCGCGAGGAGAAAGAGTATCTGCCAGCGCCTGGACCCGGTCGCGTTCCGCCTCGACCTTGCGGCGCTCGGCGTCGAGCTTAATGGCACGCTCCACCGCCTCAAGCAGATCGTGATCGGCGAACGGCTTGGTGATGAAATCCATGGCGCCAGCCTTCATCGCCTTTACGCTGGTCGGGACATCTGCATGCCCCGTCAGAAAGATCACCGGCAGGCGACTACCAGCAAGAGAAAGATGCGCCTGGAGGTCCAGACCCGTGCCCCCTGGCATGATGAAATCAAGAACAAGGCAACCGGGCGCCCGGATGTCTGCCGTCTCCAAAAACTCAGGCCCGTTCGAGAACGCAGTCACCCGTTTTTGGGTCACCATGAACAAATCGAGCAGCGCTTCCCGCATGGCCTCGTCGTCGTCGACGACGTAGACGATCGGTTCCGCAGGCTCTTCCGTCTTGGTTTGAGCGTGTTGCATCAGATTGGCCTCTGTTTCGTCCCGCATGCATCATTGACGATCACGACGAGCGGGCGTTCGCTTTGACGGTGCGCGTGCGAAACGACCGTCGGCTCGAGCGGCATCTCAAGTTTCATCGTTTCCCTCCACGTCCCGGTCACCCAATGCGGCGGCCAGCGTGGCCAGCAGAACCTGCGCGTCGAAGGGTTTTCTGAAGCAGCTCGTCCGGTCGCGCACACTCAACTGATCGGCGATCTCGTGCCGGCCGGTCATCAGGAAAACAGGAAGGCCCGGCTCTTTCGTCTTGACCAGGTCCCTCAGTTCGAACCCGTCCATTCCCGGCATCCCTATATCCGTAATGAGCGCATCCAGACCCGGGAGCCCAGCGGAAAGTAGCGATCGGCCAGACGAGAAGCTGCGAGCCGAGTAACCGGCCGACTCCAACAGATCCTCCAGGGACTCCAGCAATCTCGGATCGTCGTCAACGATCGCGACGACCTGCCGATGCGGCAAAGCCATCGATTTCACGCCTGTCTTGCGGGCATGGGTAACAGGTATCTTCAAACGTTCGGCGATGCGCACGAGGTCGGCAAACGAGCCTGCCTTCATCTTCTGCATCACATTTCGCCGGTGGATCTGCAGGGTCACCTCGCTGATGCCGAGTTCCGCAGCCGCCTGCTTGTTGAGCAGGCCGCTTATGACCAGCGGCAGCACCTCCCGTTCGCGCGGTGTCAGGTCAAGATAGCGTCGCTTCAGCTTTCCGAACTCGGCCCGCTCGGCCCGTCTTTTCTCGTCCTCGGCAATGGCCGCATGAATGGCGGCCATCAAATCCGCGTCGGTAAACGGTTTGGTCAGGAAATCGACCGCACCATCCTTTATGGCCCGCACCGACGAACGAATGTCTCCGTGACCGGTTATGAACACGATCGGCGGATGCTCCCCTTTAGCTATTTCGCTTTGAAGATCCAGCCCGTTGATGTCCGGCAACTCGATATCCAGAAGCAGGCAGGCGGGCCCATCCGGCTTTTGCGCATTGACATAGTCTCCGGCCGAACCGAAGGCGATCGCCTGGATGCCGTGTGAGGCCAAGAGCTCGCACAGTGCCTCGCGGATCCGATTGTCGTCATCGACGATGAAGACTGTGTATTCCTCGTTCGTCATGCCGCTGCTTCCACTTCGATCGGCAAGGTAAACGTGAAGGTTGCGCCATTGGTTTCATTGTTGTGCACCCACAACCGCCCCCCGTGCGACTCGATGATCGAACGACAAATTGCCAGGCCCATCCCCATTCCGTTCACTTTCGTCGTAAAGAAGGATTCGAAAATTCGTTCCGGAAACTCGACCCCCGTGCCAATGTCGCTGACCTCCGTCGCGACGAAATCCCCCACGCGACGGACCTGGACCCGAACGACGCGGTCGCGGGCCACAGCGTCCATCGCATCCATGCCGTTGCGAATGAGGTTCACCAGAACCTGTTGAATATGCACCTGGTCCACCGCAACATAGGGAAGGGTTTTCTCGATATCGACGTCGACCCGAACGCGACGGCGAATAGCCTCCTCCGCGATGAGATGAACAGCTTCGGCGATTGCGCTCACGAGATCGCTATCGCTCTGCGGCTCGACACGCTGCTTGAACAGGGCGCGGATGCGGCTTACGACTTCCGCGGCGGCGTTGGCGTCACGGATAATGCGTTCGGCAGTTATCTTTGCCCGCTCGAGATTGGGTGGGTCGGCCAGCAACCAACGGTGACAGGCATTGGAATTGGCCACGATCGCTGCCAATGGTTGGTTCACCTCGTGGGCGATTGACGCAGAAAGCTCGGCCAGGCTCGCCGACTGACTGGCTCTGGAAAGTCTCTCTTGCGCAAGGCGCAATTCGTTCTCAGCCTGAACCTCGCCATCGATATCAAGGCAAATCACGTTCCATTGGACGATCGCACCCTCCAGATTGCGCATGGCGGCCGCTCTGGTCTCGACCCACCGATAAGCGCCGTCAAACCTGCGTAGGCGATGCTTGCGCGCGTAGGGTTCGCCGGTGGCCAGGGAATGGGCATACCTCTCCTTCACGCCTGCGACATCGTCGGGATGTACCCCGGCATCAAGCGTTGCGTCCAGCCGGGACTTCCCCGTTCCGTCCAGGTCTTCAAGACTATACCCGAGAAACTCCCGCAACTGTTGGCTGCGATAGACGGGCTCGCCGTTTGGTGCTGAGCAGTCGATCATCGCCGGCAACGTCTCAACCAGTTGCCACAATGACCGCTCCCGTTCACGCAGCGCATCTTCCACGCGCAATTGGTCGTCGATATCATGTGACAGCCCGTACCATTGCACGATCTGCCCGCTATCGTCGCGCAAGGGTTCTGCATTGCTTTCAACCCACCGATAGACGCCATCCGACCGGCGCAGGCGAAACCGCTTTGAGAAGTTCTCCCCGGTGGCGACAGACCGTCTCAATGCCTCCTCGAGGCCTGAAGCATCGTCCGGGTGCACGGAGGCTCTGAAGGCGGACGCCAGGCGGCCCGGGTCTCGTTGTTCGGAATTGGCAGCGTCGAGACCGAGAAAGCACATCAGCCGCTTGTTGAAAAACGTTGGCTCACCCTGACGGTTCAGGCGCCAAAGTAGACTTGGAACGATGTCGACAAGCTGCAGAAGTTCCCTTTCGCGGTCGCGCAACGCGTTCTGCGCACGCATCTCGTCATCGATGTCGATCGAGATCGCATACCAATTTACGATCGCCCCTTCCCCGTCGATCAGCGGCACCGCGCGTCCGTCAACCCAACGATAGACGCCGTCCGAGCGGCGCAAACGGTACTTCATTCCGTAGGATTCGCCTGTCGCAACAGAATGGCGGACCGCTTCCAGGAGGCGCGCGGAATCGTCCGGATGCACGAGCATTTCCATCGCCGTCGCCAGCCGGCTGCCAGCCGGTGTTTCCAACTGCGCAAGATCTTTCCACCCATAGAAATCAAGCAGGCGCTTGTTGAAAAAGGTCGGTTCGCCGTTGGGGCCTAGTCGGCGGATGTGGACCGGGACCATGTCAACAAGCTGCGAGAGTTCCAGCTCTCGGCCACGCAACGCTTCAACGGTCTTCTTGTAAACATCGATGTCGAGCGCGATGCCGAACCAACCCAGGATACGGCCTCGAGCGTCGCGGGCGGCCCGGGCGGCAGTTCTGGCCCAGACATAACTTCCCGATACGCGGCGGAAGCGAAACTCGACGTTGAAGTCATCCCCCGTTTCCAGGCAACGATTCCATACCGCTGCGGTCCGCTCGTAATCGTCCGGATGCAGCAATTGCTTCCAGGCCGTGTGACCTTGGTCAACGGAAATGTTCAGTTGCTCCGGCGTGACGCCGAGCGAGTTCTGCGCGAATGGATGCAGGTAAATCCAGCGTCCGCGCGCATCGAACGCCCAGCCATTGCCAAATATGCTCTCGACAGCTCTCGCAGACCGTAGTGGTTCTGGTTCGCCAGCGCTATCGGATGCCGCAACCATGCGAGGCTCGCGATCCGTCACCAACTCATCGATATCGACGCTGACGCTGTATCCGGGCTCGGCGCGGGTTTCCGTCCACCGATACTTGCCGTCGGGCTGGCGCCGTCTGTGCCTCGTGACTTGCGGAACCCCCGTCCAGAATGCACGCGCAGCTGCATGCGCCGCTGCAGTTCGGTCGTCGGGGTGAATTGCGCTCAATGAGCTTGGCAATTCCTGTACGGCCGCCTCCGTCGTATCGACAAAGCGAGCCGCGGCGGCGGACGTTTCGACGTCGATGATCGCACCGTACCAGCCAACGATATCATCCTCACCCTCACGCAAGGGCTGAGCAGATGTTCGGCTCCAACCGTAAGCGCCGCTTGCGCGCAGAGTTCGGTGTTCGATGTTGAAGTGCTGTCCGGTTTCAAGGCACCAGCGCCAGAGCGCCATTGACCGCTCGTAATCATCCGGATGGATCATTCGTCGCCATCCCAGCGGACCACCGTCCGACTGGGAGCTGAACTCCTCGAGCGTCAAGGCCAACCGCGACAGCACCGCAGGGCTGACGCAAACGATCTCGCCGGCCGAATTCGCCGCCCAGGCGTTTCCGACCACGCTTTCGATGATCCGCACCGCCTGCATTGTCTCCAGCCCGATTTCGTCAGGTGAATCGAACGCCTTCGTCATTGCCTTCTCCTGCAGGACGAGGAAAGCCACTATCAGCGCTCTGCATAGCAGTTGTTCTCGAGATTCGGACTGCGCAAACTGTCCGCCCATCCTATTCTCGCCGCGTCCCGCCTGCATCCTATGGAAATCTATGACAACTGTGCGGTCTATTCTAAGCTGTACTTGAGCATAGGCGAAGAGGAGCATCCGGCCTCGCCTGGCAGCACGTCTTCTCATAGACTTCCATAGGCTGTGGCATGGCCGTGATTGCGATAGGGTTAGAGGAATGGCTGGTTCGCCCCGCCAGACTTCGATTACAGTGCCTTGGTGGGGCCCCACGGTGCCCAGGCTTTCTCTGTCCGATCGGAGCAGCCGATGGAATCAGCTTCTAGAGCAATTGGCGACAGCCATCCAGAGACGGTCGATCATCCGGTGCAAGGGCTCGATCGAACGTCGCTGGGGCCTGCGGGAAGCGCGTTGCGGCGCGCGCCCACCGAACGACCATCCCTCGAGCGAGCTTCCCACTGGCGGCGGTTCCGATCAAGCCGACCGCAGCTTTTGCATCTCGTCGCGTTCTTCGCCGCTTACGTTCTGGGCTGCGGATTTGCGAATGTCCTCGCCATCGTCCCGGGCATCACCGTCTCGATCTGGCCTCCCGGCGGCGTGTTCATGGCGACACTCATCCTCACGTCTCCCCACAGCTGGCCATGGTGGATCATCAGCGGCTGCCTTGCCGAGATGTTTGCCCAGCTCGTGTGGTTTCACAGCCCGCTTCCTGCAGGTTTCTTGATCTTCGCCGGCAATGCACTCTGCGCTTCCGCCGGAGCGATGCTGCTCAGCAGCGCCACTGGTCGTCCCGTCCGGCTGGAAACCCTTCAACAAGTCCTCGCTTTCGTTGTTCTGGGTGCGGGAGTAGCGCCCCTCGCAAGCGCGACCGTCGGGAGTGCAACCCTTGCCTGGTTCGGCGTGAAGTTCCAGACATTCGCATCAGTGTGGCCACTATTCTGGATCGGAGATGCAACGGGCATCCTGCTGGTGGCGCCCCTGGTACTGGTCCTCGTGCGCTCCTGGCGCGGAGAAGCCGGCCTGTCCGTGGCACACTGGACGGAGGCTGCCGTTCTCTGTTTCATCTTCCTCGGCGTTGCTGCGCTTTCCTTAAGCGCTCGCTTCTTTCCCTCGCCCTACATCATTTTGCCGTTTCTGCTTTGGGCGGCCGCACGTTTCGAATTTCGAGGCGCTGCCGTCGCCTTGACGCTCCTGACACTGATTACGATGGCGCTCACGATATCCGGAGACAGCCAGTTTATCGGTGACGCCGGATCGCAGAGGCAACAGCAGGTCATGCTGCAGCTCTTCCTCGTGATTTCCGCATTCTCGGCGCTTGTCGTCGCAGCCATTTCCAGGCAGCACCAACTGGCGTTGCTCACCGCCCGTCAAAGTGAACTGCGGCTGCAACGCTTGACCGACGCCGTTCCGGCTCTCATCTGGAGCGCCGCGCCTGACGGAACGCCGAGCTACCTCAACAAGTGGGCCACCGACACGACCGGGTTGGCGTTGACGGATCTGATTGCAGCCAATGGCAAGCGGTCCTTGACGGACATTCACCCGGATGACCGTATTGCCACCGACGAAGCGCTGAAACGCGCGTTCGAAGCGGGTACGACCTTTGAAGGAAAGTACCGTCAGCGGCGGGCAATCGGTCCCCATCGATGGGTCGAGAGCCGGGCGGCGCCCTTGCGTGACGAAGCCGGAACGATTCTGCAGTGGTACGGCGTTTCCGTCGACATCGAAGACGCAGTGAGCGCTCAGGCTGCACTGCGCGAACGGGAGCAGGAGCTGCTGCAGCTTGTCAACATGGTTCCAAGCCACGTCTGGCGCTTGACGCCGGATGGCGAGCCCACCTTCTTCAACAAGCGCATGGTCGACTTTCTCGGCCTGGACATCTGTGACACGGACAAGCCGGGAAAAACCCGGCTTGCAGCCATGGTCGAAGCCTCCGTGCATCCCGCCGAGGCAGGCGCGTTCGTCGATCTGCTTCGCCATTGCCTCGAAACCGGTGAAGCCTTTGCCATGCGATATCGCCTGCGCCGGGCCGACGGCGTCTTTCGCTGGATGTCGAGCCGAGCAGAGCCAATGCGGGATCACTCCGGGAATATCGTCCAATGGTACGGCATGTGCCATGACATCGATGATCTGACGCACGCCGAGGACGCATTGCGCCGCAGTCAGAGTCAGCTTCAACGGATGATCGACGCAGTGCCGGTCCGCATTTGGAGCGCGACGCCATCGACCGGCTCGGTCTACTTCAACAAACAGTTCAGGGACCGTTTCCGCTCGGTTGTCGCAAGCTTCGAGGCGCACGGAGAGCAGAGTATCGAAAGTCTGCTTCAGAAGCTGATCCATCCGGACGACGCCGCAGCGGTCGGAGACATGCTGCAAAGATGTTTTAAGACCGGTAGCAGCGCAACGTTGCGATTTCGTTGGCTTGAAATTGAAAGCGGATATCGCTGGGTGGAATGCCGGGTCGAACCTCGCCGCAATCAGGAAGGAGAGATCGAGGAATGGTATGGCGTTTCGCTCGATATCGACGATCAGATGCGCGCTCAAAACGCATTGTACGATCGCGAGCGCGAGTTGTCCCTGCTCGTCGATATGGTACCGGCCTTCATAGCCCGGCAGACCGCCGGCGGTGAACTCAGCTTTCTGAACAAGCGGTTGGTAGACTTCCTCGGATTCGATGCCATCGACGTGGACAAGCCGGGAACGACCCGCGCGGGCGCGATGATGCGTTCTGTCGTCCATCCGGACGATATCGCATCCGTACGGGAGAACGCCACGCACGGCTTCTCCACCGGTGAACCCTTCTCAAACAGATATCGCATGCTGCGCGCCGACGGGGCGTACCGATGGGTCGACGGACGCTGCGAGCCACTACGCGATCAAAACGGGACGATCGTGCAGTGGTATGCCGTTGCCATTGATGTCGACGATGAAGTGCGTGTCCAACAACAGCTCTTCGATCGGGAGCGAGAACTCTCGCAACTGGTCGACATGGTGCCGAGCCCACTCTGGCGGTTAAACTCTGATGGGGACCCGGTCTTCTTCAGCAAGAGCCTGATCGAGTTCCTCGGACATGACGTGAAGGACTATCAGGGATCGGGCAGCGTTCTCCCCGCTGCGATTACAGCCGCGCTTCACCCGGACGACGCAGCGAAGATGGATGCCACGCTGAGAGAGGCCTTTGCCACCGGCGAAAACTTCTCCTTGACCTACCGGCTGCGCCGTTCCGACGGCGTCTATCGCTGGATGTCGGGCCGCGGCGCTCCCTTGCGGGACGCCAACGGCCAGATCCTGCAATGGTTCGGCATTTGTCACGACATCGACGATCAGCTCCGCGTCGAACAGGTCTTGCGTGAACGCGAGCGCTCGCTTCGTCAACTCATTGAAACCTTGCCTGCGATGGTCGAATGCACCGACCCGAACGGTGATCCTGTCTACCGCAGCGAACAGCTTCGCGAGTATCTGGGATACAAGTTGGAAGCGCCCGATGGATCGGGAGAAGCACGACCGTCGGACCCGCTTGGTGCTGCCGTCCATCCCGACGATATGCCTCAGGTCCATGAGAACTGCGGCGATG
Source organism: Ensifer sp. EB106-05-01-XG146 (assembly GCF_058791875.1). Taxonomy (NCBI): domain Bacteria; kingdom Pseudomonadati; phylum Pseudomonadota; class Alphaproteobacteria; order Hyphomicrobiales; family Rhizobiaceae; genus Ensifer; species Ensifer sp. EB106-05-01-XG146. The sequence goes on along the minus strand of NZ_JBYTDX010000003.1, from coordinate 366,050 downwards.
CCTTGTCCACCGGTACGCCCTATGCGCAGAAGCATCGACTTCGCCGGTCGGACGGAGAGTATCGCTGGGTGGAGACCCGGGCAGCGCCCATGAGGGACGCCGATGGGCTGATCGTCCAGTGGAACGTCATTTGCATCGACATCGACAGCGAAGTTCGAGCCCAGGAGGATTTGCGGGCCGCGCGCGATGGTCTTGCGCGTGCGTCTCAGGCCGCCAGCCTCGCCGAGCTTTCCGCCTCGATCGCCCATGAGGTGAACCAGCCGTTGGCAGCGATCGTGACAAATTCCCATGCATGCCAACGCTGGCTTTCTGCTGAGCCGCCAAACCTTGCGCGAGCGCAAAGGACGGTAGAACGCATCACGCGCGACGCAAATGCTGCCGCAGACGTGGTAAGCCGCATCCGCGCGTTGTTCACGAGATCCGTGGAGCCCGGGATGAGCACAACGGTGGACAGCGTCATTGCCGAAGTGCGCAACCTTTTGGTCGAAGAAGCCATGCGGCGGCGCGTTCGCATCCAGCTTGACGTCGAAAGCGACCTTCCTCCGGTCGCTATCGATCGCGTGCAACTTCAGCAGATACTGGTCAACCTGATCCGAAACGGCATAGAAGCGATGACATCCACGGCGGATCGGCGCATCGTCAGCCTGCATGCGACGCGTATCGAAGACGCAATCCGCATCGCCGTGAGCGATTGCGGCACGGGGGTCCAAAACCTCGACAGAGTATTCGAACCTTTCTTCACCACGAAAAACGACGGCATGGGCATGGGATTGGCGATCTGCCGGTCGATCGTCGAGTCCCACGGCGGACGCCTGTGGGCACAAAAGAACGAGCCCCAAGGATCGACGTTTGTTTTCACACTGCCGATTGAATCCAACCTAACGGCATGATGATTTCCGCACAGGACCAACTCCAAACGATCTCAGTCGCGTATGGTGCACGCTATGGTCTTCACCGCCGCCAGCCGATAGCGTTCGCATGCAATTCCAGTAGCGGTAAGGCGTCCGCTGTCCGCACAAGGCCAGTAACTGCCAAAGCGACCGTCTGTCCTGGTCGACACGCCGCTGTGCGCGATGGGCGCATCGATAACGTCGCTAGTCAAAAGGATAAGGTTGCCCGCAGGCTGATTGCCCATCCTCCCCGCTGTCACATCTCCGGTAGACCAGCCTTTCGGAAGCCGTCTGCAAAGTGGTCCCGGACAGATGCATCGCGCAGCGGCTGGGAGCCGAGCCAATGGCCGATCGTGAAATGAGGGTGGGCGATCAGGAACAATTCTGCTTCTCGCCGCGCCTCCTCAAGGTGGCCCAATTGCGCAAGCGTCGCAGCCAGGAATTTGCGTGAGTTGGTACGATACGTGTCTTTCCTGCGCAGTGTAGCCGTTGCCGCCTCATAGTCACGCGCGGCGTATTGCGCCTGCCCAAGATGACAAAGATACCAGCAGGCTGGATAGGGATTGAGCCGCAGAGCTTTTTCGATCTGTGCCAGTCCGTCGGTAACCCTGCCGTCCAGCACGGACATGTCCGACATGGCGGCCCAGGTGTCGGCGTGGTTGGGGTCTAGCTCCAGGGCCTTGGCGAATGCGGCTTCTGATTCCTCCCATCGCCGCTCATAAGCTAAAATAGTCCCCAGAACGTAACGGCAGCCGGCATCGTTGGGGTCCAGGTCGACCGCCCTCTGCGCGAACGTCACCGCCATCTGACGGTTCGGATCATCGGGCTCGCCGAAGTGAGTCCAGGCCAGCCAACGATTATAGGCGAGCAGACCGAGCGCCTCGGCATATGATGGCTCCAGCTCAACCGCGCGCTGAAGCAACACATAAGCCTCACGCGCAGTTTGCGGCGACTCTTCCGTCAGCAGGCGGGCGCGCACACACAGATCGTACGCCTCAAAATTCTTCGGCCGATTGCGCTGCGTCGGGATGGTCAGTCGGCCGATGAGGGCTTCAACAATCTTGGCGTTAACTTCATCCTGTAGTTCGAAAACGTCTTCCACCGTCCTGTCAAACCGGTCGGCCCACAAGTGCTGGCCGCCGATCGCGTCGATCAATTGTGCATTGATGCGGACACGGCCCATGGCGCGTCTGGCGCTCCCCTCGAGGACGTAGCGGACGCCGAGATCCTGAGCGACGAGCCGTACGTCGACTGGCTTGCCCTTGTAGCCGTAGACGGAATTGCGCGCGATGACGAACAGGCCGGCTGTACGGGAAAGGTCGGTGATCAGGTCTTCGGTCAAGCCGTCGACGAAAGGCGCGTCCGCTTCATCCCCACTCGTATTCGTGAACGGCAATACAGCGATCGAGGGACATTCGGGCAGCGGCAATATCCTCTGCAGCGCATCCGGCCAATGCCACACGTGGACCGGGCGAGCCAGATTCTTTAGGTAGCGTTCGCCTGCATCAAAGAAACGGTCGCCGATCTTGCCGACGATCTCGCCGTGAACTTTGGCTGAAATGCAGATACCTCCCGGTGCGGCCAGCGTCTCTAGGCGCGCCGCGACATTGACACCGTCGCCCAAGACGTCTGAACCGTCGTCGATGACATCTCCCAGGTTGACCCCTACACGCAAAAGCAGGCGCCGGTCTGCGGAAGCTTCAACAAGAGTGGTGGCCCGTTGCATTTCCAACGCTGCTGCGACCGCGTCCACCGCGCTACCGAATTCGATCAGGAATCCGTCGCCCATGACCTTGAAGATGCGACCCTTGTGACGCATCGCAGCCGGCTCGATAACGCCAGAACGGAGTTTCCTAAGGTCCGCCAGCGTTGCGACTTCATCAGCCTCCATCAGGCGTGAATATCCCACCACATCGGCAACGACGATGGCGGCAAGGCGACGCTGAAGAGATTGATCCGTCATGTAGAGGACAAGCCTAACGACCGAACTCGCAAGGTATTGTTCAACCGCGAGTGAGTCAACAAGTGGTAAGAGGTAACGCCCCGGCGACCTCCAACTCCATCGAGCGTCATGGTCGTGACGCGGAGACAAGTATCCCAATCGCCGCGCCGCTGGTCATGCGGTTCCCCAGTCGAGGAGCATCGTCGACGCCATGATGTTCGGTCTTGAGCGCTTGGCCGGGTTCGTCGATCGCGCCTAGATGGACATATTGAGCGACGTTATCGGCACCCTTTATCCTCGGATGGGGAGACCTACGTCCAGTCGAGCCTCAGGCGCGCGTGTGCGATATCGGCCACAACCGAAACTGCGAGTGAACGTGCATCCCTTGCTTTGTCGAACAGGCCGATCGGCGCCTTGATGCGAGAAAGCAGACGCTCATCTCCCCCGTAGTCACGCAGGAGCTGGCAGCGTTTCGCATGGGTCCGGCGGCTGCCAAGGGCGCCGATGTAGAACGCATTCGACGTCAGCGCCACATCAAGCAGCGGCAACTCGCGATCAACATCGTGGAAGAGGAGCGCGACGGCGGTGTCGCCGTCTAGTTCGTAAGGCGAAAGCACTTGCCCGCGCTCGAGCACGACTGTCTCGTAGCCGGCCGCAACAGCAACGCGGGCAACCGCATCGATCTCGAGCGGAGTGCCGGCGAGGATGACCCGCGGCCTCGGCCGGTAGGCGCGCACAAAACTCTCGCCGTACCAGCCGCTTGCCTCGCTGCCGTGCTGCAGCGAAAGGGCGCGCTTGCCAGGATGATAGCGTAGACCCACCGGCGAGCGACGTTGGAGGGTGGAAAGCGCCTGGCGCAAGACGGCCGCGTCCGCCAATACATGGATCGCAAGGGTAATGCCGCCGCCACAGGGCAGGACAATATCAAAAAACGGGGACCCTTCGCCAAGTCGAAGCGTGCGATCAAGGCCTTTTCCAAGAGCGGTGATGGTTTCGGCGGCCACGGCCGCTTCGGTGCAACCACCGGAGACGAAACCGCAATAGAGACCGTCACTGCGCACGACCATTTGCGCGCCGAGGGCGCGCGCAGCGCCGCCACGAATTTCGACGAGCGTGATGAGGGCCGTCGACTGCCCCTCTTCGAGCGATCGAACGGCGAAAGACAGTATTTCGATTGCATCGTCCGACAGGAAGGCAGCGCGCGGTTCTGGCGAAAGCGTTTCCGGATCGGCGGCGATGCGGATCGTCATCTCACTCCACTCCCTGCGTTCCCCGCCAGCGGCGCACGATACCCGGATCGAGATCAAAGAGATCGAGCACGCGGCCGACGGTGTGGTCGACCATGTCTTCGATGCTCTGAGGTTTCGCGTAAAAGGCTGGGACAGGCGGATAGATGATGCCGCCCATCTCGGTCACATGCGCCATGTTACGGATATGGCCGAGATGAAGCGGCGTTTCTCTGAGCATCAGGACGAGGCGACGACGTTCTTTCAGCACCACGTCGGCCGCACGGGAAATGAGGTTGTCCGTCGTGCCCGTGGCGATCTCGGCCAGCGTCTTGACCGAACAGGGGGCGACGATCATGCCGAGCGTCTTGTAGGAGCCAGAGGAACAGACGGCGCCGATATCCTTGTTGGAATGGGTGGTCGTCGCCAACGCTTCGAGGTCCTGTCTGGAAAACGTCGCCTCGGCCGCAAGCGTGATGCAGGCCGCACGCGACATGATCAGATGTGTCTCGATCTCGAGGTCACGCAGCAGTTCGAGGATGCGCTTGCCGTAGACCACGCCCGACGCGCCCGAAATGCCAACGATCATGCGTCTTGGATGCGTCATGGCCCTATCCCGCGCTTTTCAGGAGTGCTGCGGCGCGCGCGCAGGCCTCGTCGCTGATGCGGGCGCGCACGCCATGGAAATTCGGGCCGCGCGTCGCATCGAGCCCCATCCGCGAGGTCGTGCCGATGCCGCTGGCGGAGGGGTCGAGCGCATTGCCTGGCAGGCCTTCGATGATCACGACGTCCTTGTGCGGCTGGAAATGAGTGGCTAGCGCCCAGAGCACCTCACTGTCGCGGGTAATATCAACATCCGCGTCCACCACGACCACGGTCTTCAGGTACTGGTCCCAGCCAAGAAGCCCGAGCATGACCTGCCGCGCCTCCCCCTCACGCGTCTGGTTCATGGCGATGTAGGCGTGAAAATGCGTGCCCGACGAGGGGTAGTGTACCGCGGTGATGGAGGGAAAGCGCGCCTTCAGCTTCTCCACCACCTCGGCCTCGCGCGGCACGCGGCCGAGATTGAGGTGTTCGGCCGAATTGCCGCCGGCGACGCTGACGAGGATGGCATTGCGCCGGCGCATGACGGTTTCGACGGTGAAAAGGTTGTTGGTCGAGCGGTCGGAGGAATAGCCTGTGAACTCGCCGAACGGCCCCTCCTCCACATGCGCCTCGGGATCCAGCACACCTTCGAGCACGATCTCGGCATGGGCGGGAACCCGAATGCCGTACTTTGGTGTGCGCACCACCTGAAGCGGCTCGCCCATCAAGCCGCCGGCAACATCACGTTCGTCTTCACCGAAGGCAAGTCGGGCAGAGGCTGCGATCATGAAGAGCGGATGGCCGCCGATGACCATCGCGACCGGCATCGGCCTGCCCTTCTCCTTGGCCATGTTCATCAGCCGCCAGAGATGGCCACGCGAATGCAGCGAGGTGGCGAGCGAATTCTTCGAATGGATCATCGCGCGGTGGTAGCTGAGATTGCCGGCGCCGGTTTCGGGATGCTCGCCGATGATGATGCCGCTGGTGATGTATTTCGCCCGGTCCGTGTCGAAGTGCTTGAGCATCGGCAACGCGTTGAGATCGACGGCATCACCCGAGACGATCTCCTCGGTGATCGGACCTTCCTTCAGGACTTCCGGCGTGAACGGCCGGTTGGCGCGCGCCTGGTAGGCCTCGTGCAACCTGTCGGCGGTCGAACCGAGCAGACGGGCGATACGATCGCGTGAGGCAAAGATGTTGCAGAGGACCTCGCTGCCGACGCCGCTGACATCCTTCAGGTGCAGCATGGGATGTCGCCCCCGCTCAGCCAGGTTCCAGATCAGCGCTGTCGCATCCTGATCGTCTAAGACCGGCTGGTCGATGGTGATGACATCTTCGGGGTGCTCCGCCCTGTAGTCGGCGAGGAAGCTGCGGACATCTTGCTTGTGGTACTGGGTCATATCTTAGCCTCGACGCGACTGGGGGGTGACGGCGCCCGGAATGGGCGCCGTCGTCTTTACTCAGGCAAATTCCTTGTGCTTGCCCGTGGCCCGGTCGACACCGGCATAGCTATCCTTCAGACGCGCCTGAGCGTCCCTCAGGTCGCGCGGCGGCGGCGACGGATCGATGCCGACGAGCTTGGCGATGTTGTTGCCGAGATAGCCTTCGAGATCGTCCTCGGAGAGGTTGATGCCGTGCGGCGGATCCTTGCAGAGCACTTCCAGTTCGCGCAGCCACATGCCCGGATCGTTCGGCGGGCTGTCCGTGCCGAAGACGATCTTGTTCTTCGGCAACTGCTGGGCGAACTCCACGATGCGCGACTGGAAGCACCAGCCGGACTCGCAATAGACGTTCGGGGTATCCATCGCCATCCAGAAGGACTCGAACGAATAGTTGCCGCCGGTCTGGATGCCGAAGTGACCGATGATGAAGTTCACCATCGGGAACTCGCGAATGATCGGATAAAACATCGTCGGGATGGTGTACGGGCCGTCGCCCGTGTGGATGAGCACGACGACGCCGAGTTCGGCACACTTCTTCATCGCCGGACGCAGCCAATCAAGCGCGCGGTCGGGGCGATAACCGTGCATGTTGGCGTGCAGCTTCAACATCTTGAAACCGTATTCCTTGACGTGGAATTCCAGCTCCGCAGCGCCGTTTTCAGGTCCCCAGCGCGGGTTGTAGTTGAAGTTGCCGATAAAGCGGTCCGGGTACTTCTGGCAAAGCTCGGCGCAATAGGCCATGTAGTCGCGAATGCCGTCGCGACCCTTGCGGTTGCCGTCGCGGTAGCCGGTGTTGCCCGGCGGCGGCTGGATGAAGCCCATGTCGATCCGGCGCGGCTTGCCGTTGATCATGTAGGGACCGTCCATCAGCTTGAGCATGCGCTCGCCGGTGAAGGGCTCGCCCGTGTGACGCCACGCCTCGTCGACGAGGTTGGTCGGGTGAAGATGGGTATCAATGATCATTGTTCACTCCGTTCAAATTTACGCGGCAAGGGCGACGCCGTGCTGGCGCAGATACGCCTCGGCTTCCTCGACGGTGGCCGGTGGCTTCGTCGCTTCCAGCCCGATCATCCGGGCGACGTTGTTGCCGAGGTAATCTTCGAGCGTATCCTCATCGAGGTTCAGGCCCTGCGGCGGCTCGTGGCAGAGAACCTCCAGGAGGTTGATCCACATGCCCGGTTCGTTCGGCGGCGTATCCGAGCCGAAGAGGATCTTGTGCTTGGGCAGAACCTTGGCGAATTCGACGATGCGCGACTGCAGGCACCAGCCGGATTCCACGTAGACACTCGGTGTGTCGAGTGCCATCTGCATCGGCTCAAACACGTAGACGCCGCCGGTCTGAACGCCGAAATGCGCCAGGATGAAGTTGACCTCCGGAAACTCGCGGATGATCGGATAGAACTCCGTCGGGATCGAGTACGGTCCGTCACCGGTATGCACCTTCACCATCAGGCCGAGATCCGCGCACTTCTTCAGTGCCGGTCGCAGCCAGTCGAGCGCGCGGTCCGGGCGGTAGGCGTGCATGTTCGCCTGCAGCTGCACCATCTTGAAATCGAACTCCTTGGCGTAGCGTTCGATCTCTTCGGCGCCGTTCTGGGTGCCGTAGCGCGGGTTGTAGACGAAGCAGCCGAGGAAGCGGTCGGGGTGCTCGGTCACCATCTTTTCCGTGTAGGCCATGTACTGGCGGATGGCGGCCTTGCCCTCGAGATCCATCACCTCGTGGGTGTAGATGGTGTTGCCTTGCGGCGGCTGAATGAAGGCCTTGTCGATCCGGCGCGGCTTGCCGTTCACATAGTAGGGGCCATCCATCATCTTCAGCAGCTTGTCGCCGGTGAACGGCGGTCCGTCGTGTCGCCAAGCCAGGTCCACCAGATCGGTGGGATAGCAGCTCAGGTCAATAATCATAGGTTTCTCCTGTCGTAGAGGGTCCGGTCGATGCGGGGCCGCGCGATGAACGCCATGCCGGCCAAAGCCAGGCCTGGATCCGCGATCTCAGGAAATGCCGAAGACGGAGGGAACAGGCCGGCGCATAAGCTCCCAGGGCGGGGCAACCGGGTGTTCCTTTGGTGATCAGCATCGACATCGCAGCCTCATCTTCCAACAGACGGTGAGCAATTGTCGGTGCTTCTACTCGCCTTCAAAGGAACCACTTCGCGCCATTCTTGTCAACTCAAAAAATTAGCTAACCAATTGTTTTTGAAGTTATTTTTGTCGTTGAAAGCAGCAGCAACCGCCCGCGCTGGAGGGGCGCGGGCGGCTCAGACAGAAAGGCTTACGCAAGCGCCGTCCGGCGTGGAGATTCGCTGCTAAGGCACCAGGCATGCACGCAAGTTTCTGTCGATACTTTCGCGGTCGAGATTGCGGCCGATGAACACGAACTTCGATTTCCGTTTGTCTTCGCCCCAGGCGTGGTCCGGGCGGAAATCGACGAGCTTGTGCACGGCCTGGAGCACGAAGAAGCGGTCGTCTCCGGCAACGGAAACGATGCCCTTTGTGCGGAAAATGTCGTCGCCGTGCTCGCCGAGGTAGCCCTTGAGGAAACCTGCAAGCTTCTCGCCGTCGAAGGCTTCGGGATAGACGAAGGAGTGGGATTTCACCGTCGCGTCATGCTGGTGCGGCCGAAGGGGGGTTGCCTGCGCGCGTCCATGGTCATGATGATGGTGGTGCCCATGGTCGTGATGCGCATGGTCGCAACACGGCTCCTTGCAATCATGGTGATGATGGTGCTCGGCATCGCGATCGTCATCCATGTCGATGTCGAGAATTTCCGCCCGCTCTCGCACATAGGACGGCCGGAAACCCTTGACACCGAGAATGTTGGAGAGATCCACCTTGCCGTAGCTGGACCTCAGAATGGGTGCTGTCTGGTTCAGCCTGCGCAGCGATGTTTCCAGCGAACCGAGGGCATCCTCCCCGGCAAGGTCTATCTTGTTGACGAGGATGCGGTCGGCCGCGACGATCTGGTTGACCGCCTGGTTGTCGCTGCCGTCGAGCACCGGATCGTAGAGATGCTGGTCGATGTGCATTGCGTCCACCAGCGTGACGACGGCGTCGAGCTCCACCTCGTCGGCCACGCTACGGTCGACGAAGAAAGCGGTGGCGACCGGCGTCGGGTCGGCAAGACCCGAGGTCTCGACGATGATGTGGTCGAACTTGTCCTTGTGGCTCAGGAGCTTCTTCATCACGTCGATCAGGTCGTTGCGCACGTCGACGAAGCAGCAGATGCAGCCGTTCTGCATCTGGAAGATTTCCTCGTCCGAGGCCAGCACCAGGTCGCTGTCGACGTCCACTTCGCCGTATTCGTTCTCGATCACCGCGATACGGTGACCGTGACGCTCGGTGAGAATGTAGTTGAGCAGTGTCGTCTTTCCTGATCCGAGGAAACCGGTGAGGATCGTGATCGGGAGTTTCTGCTGGCTCGCTGGTTCGATATGCATGTTCATGCGCCCTTCTCCCTCAAGGCTTTCAGGATGTCTTCCGGTGTGATCGGATAGTGGTGGAAGCGAACGCCGATGGCGTCGTGGATGGCATTGGCGATGGAAGGACCGATGGCGATGATCGGATCTTCGCCCACACCCTTGGCGCCCCAGGGACCACCCGGGTCGGGCGCTGCCTCGAGGATGATCGTCTCGATGTCGGGCATGTCCATCGACAGCGGCATCTTGTAGTCGACCAGGCCCGCATTGAGTGAGCGCCCGGTCTTCTTGTCGATGACGTAGTCCTCGGTCAGCGTGTGGCCGATGCCCTGCTGGATGCCACCCTCGATCTGGCCTTGCGCCGCGATCGGGTGAATGACGCGTCCAACGTCGTGCACAGGCACGACGCGCTTGACCTCGACGATGCCCGTTTCCGTGTCGACGTCCACCTCGGTGAAATGTGCGGCGAAGGAGTAGGATTTCGTCGGCTCGTAAGTGCCGTTGGCAACGATATTGGCGGCAGGAATGCCACGTGAGGGCCCCATGGCCTCCGACACCGTCATAGAGCGATCTGGCTCGGCAATGAGGAAGACCTTGCCTTCGGAAAGGTCGATCTCGTCGGGCGAGACCTGCAGTTTCAGCGCTGCCCTGGCGAGCACGGCGGCGCGGACCTTGCCGGCCGCCATCTTGGCGGCCGTGCCGACCAGGTAGGTCGTGTGGCTGGCAAAGGCCCCAATGTCCCATGGAACCACGTCCGTGTCGCCATGGATGACGCCGACGTCCTCGAAGCGGACCCCGAGCTCTTCGGCAACGATCTGCGCCAGCGCCGTATGGGCTCCGGTGCCAAGTCCGGCAGCGCCAGTCAGCAGCGTCACCGTGCCGTCCTCGTTGACCTTCACCGTGGCGTTGCCCTGTTCCTTGATGCCGGGATAGGCAGACGAGCCGTGCATCTCGCAGCCGATGCCCCACCCTTTGCGGATGTGCGGGCGCTTCGGATCTGGAGCCCGGTCGCGGTTCCAAAGCGCCTTCCAGTCGAGCACGTCGATGCCGTGCTTGAGGCAGATTTCAAGCCCGTGACCGAGGATCGGATGGCCTGATGGCGCGATGTCGCCGGCGCGCACCACGTTCTTCAGCTTCAGTTCGGCCGGATCCATGCCGAGCCGTTCGGCCGCTTCGTCCATCTGGATGTCGAGCGCATAGTAGCTCTGCACCACGCCGTAGCCGCGGAAGGCGCCGTTGATCGGGGTGTTGGTGTAGACGCACCGCCCCTCCAGCCGCACGTTCTCGCAGCGATAGAGCGAGGTAGCGGCGGTGGTTCCAACGATGGTCACGCCCGGGCCATGGGACCCGTAGGCGCCGGAATCGTAGACCAGCTTCATGTCGCGGGCGACGAGCGTGCCGTCGTTCTTGAAGCCCTGCTTCAGCCAGATCCGGCAAGGGTGACGGGAACGACCGGCCACGAATGTCTCATGGCGGGTGAACTCCATCTTCACCGGCCGGCGGGTTTCCTTCGCCAAAAGCGCACAGAGAAACTCGTGCTGGAACAGGTCCTGCTTGGCCCCAAAGCCGCCGCCCATATGGTCGACGAGCACGCGCACCTTGGTGAGCGGCAGGCCGAGCACTTCTGCAAGGATGCCGCGCACCATGAAAGAGGTCTGGGTCGAGGTCCAGAAGGTCAGCTTGTTGGAACCGTCCCAGTCGGCGATGCAGACGTTCGGCTCCATGTAGGCCGGGTGTGGCCGCCCGCCGGCAAATGTGCCCTCGAGAACGAAGTCCGCCTCGGCGAAACCCTTATCGATGTCACCGCGGTTGACGCGCACCGGGTCGAGCACAAGATTGCCGCCCGGCCCAACGTCGTGGATCAGTGGTGCGCCTGGCTGCGCGGCGTCCTCCGGCTCGAAGACGGCCGGCAAAGGTTCGTATTCCACCTCGATCAGGTCGAGCGCCTCGTCGGCGATCTCTTCGCTGATGGCGGCGACGGCGGCGACGCCCTCGCCCCAGAACCGCACCTTGTCGTCGAGAATGTACTGGTCCTTGGTGCAGGAGGCCGAGCGTGGATGCGGCGACCCATAGTGCAGCACGCGTGGCACGGTCTCGTGGGTCAGCACAGCCTTGACGCCCGGATAGGCGAGCGCCTTGCTGACGTCGATCGACTTGATGCGCGCATGGGCGATCGCCGCGCGCTTGATCTTGCCGTGCAGCATTCCGGGCAGCTTGATATCGCCGGTATACTGCGCCTCGCCCGTGACCTTTTCGAGCACGTCGTCGCGCTTGACGCTCTTGCCGACGATCTTGAACTCGCGCTGTTCAATGGGGGTGGTCATGTTCATGGTCTTGCAGCCTCCATCTCGCGCGCGGCCGATTTGATCGCGTCGAATATCTTGGTGTATCCCGTGCAGCGGCAGATGTTGCCGGAGAGCCCGAAGCGGATGTCTTCGTCAGTCGGGTGCGGATTGTCGTCGATGAGCTTCTTCGCCATCATCAGGATGCCGGGCGTGCAGAAGCCGCATTGCGAGGCGCCGTGCCGCATGAAGGCATCCTGCAGCGGATGCAGTCGATCGACACCCGGCTGGAGCCCTTCGACCGTCTCGACCGCACGGCATTCGGCTTCCACGGCAAGCATCAGGCAGGCGTTGACCGGCTCGCCATCGACGAGCACGGTGCAGGCGCCGCAGTCGCCGACATCGCAGCCCTTCTTGGTGCCGGTGAGGCCGACCTCGTCGCGCAGCGCATCGAGCAGGGAGCAGCAGCCATCAACGGCCATCTCGCGCGCCTCGCCATTCACGGTGAATTCGACCATCCGTTTCATGCGAAAGTCTCCAATGCCTGTTTGATGGCGCGACCGGTCAGGACGCCGACCATGTCGCGGCGGTAGTCTGCGCTGGCGCGCACGTTGCTGATCGGCGTGCATTCCTCCATCGCCCTGTCGGCAGCACTCCTGACCGTCTCAGCATCGAGCCTCGTGCCACGCAGCATGGCTTCGGCTTGCGGCGCGCGCAGAACGGTGGCGCCGACCGCACCGAGCGCGATGCGGATGTCGCTGCAGACGCCATCGTCCATCGCCAGGCTGACGGCGACGCCGACGGTGGACAGCTCCATCGCCTTTCGACGGCCGTGCTTGAGATAGGCCTTGCCGGTATTGTCACCCGCCGGCGGCACGGTGATGCCGGTAACGATTTCGCCCTTGGCGAGAACGGTCCTGCCGGGGCCGGTGAAGAACTCGCAGATCGGCACCACACGCATGTTGGTGCGGCTGTAGATGTGCACGAAGGCGCCGTCCGCCACCAAGGGCGGAATGGTATCGGCCGACGGCGAGGCGCGACAGATATTGCCGACGACGGTCGCGCGGTTGCGCACCTGGATGGAGCCGAGCGAGGCGAGTGCTGAACGCAGGTTCGGATATCGCTGGCGCACCAGCGACAGGTTCTCCAGCCGTCCGACGGTCACCAGCGCACCGAAGGTCAGTCCGCGCGTCTCGTCATAGGTGATGTCGGACAAACCAGGGATCTGCTTGATGTCGACGACGTTGCGCACGCGGCGCAGCCGTTCGCGGATCTCGACCAAAAGGTCCGTGCCTCCGTTGAACAGGAATGTGTCGTCGCCGAGCTCGGTGAGAAGACGGGAGGCATGCTCCAGCGTTTCCGCCCGATGATAGTCGAAGCGTCTCATGGAATCCTCTTGGGGTTGGGGGCTCCGGCGGCGCGCCGCCGCCGGACTAATGGTGTTGTTCTCTAGGCAGGGTCGGCAGCCGGCGCTCCGTCCGCGAGTTCGGCCTCCTCCGGCTCTTTCGCCGGAACGCCGTTGAAGAGAATGTTGAGCAGTGCCGCCGCAAAGGTGCCGACGAGCACGCCGCTGTGCAGGAACTTCTCGATCGCCGCCGGCAGCTGATCGAAGATGTTTTCGGCAACGACCGGCACCATGGCGAGGCCGACGCTGACGGCGACGATGTAGAGATTGCGGCGATTGGCCACGAAATCCACCTTCGACAGGATCTTCACCCCCGTCGCCGACACCATGCCGAACATCACGATTGCCGCACCGCCGACGACATAGCTCGGGATCGATGCGCTGACGAAGGCAACCTTCGGCAGCGAGCCGAGCAGGATCAGGATGGCGCCGCCCACTGCCACCACGAAGCGGCTGAGCACGCCGGTGATCTGCAGCAGTCCGACGTTCTGCGCATAGGTCGTATAGGTGAAGGTGTTGAGCAGGCCGCCGATGATGTTACCGACACCGTCGGTTCTCAAACCCCGGGTCAGTTCTGCCTCGGTGATCTTGCGTCCGGCCATGTCGCCGACAGCCAGGAACTGGCCGGTCGATTCGATCATCATGACCGTCATGACCGCACAGAGCGACAGGATCGACCAGAACTCGAAGATCGGCCATCCGAAGGCGAGCGGGTGAATGATGCGCACCCAGTCGGCCTCGGCAACGCCGTGGAAATCCACCTTGCCGGCAGCGATCGCGACCACGAAGCCGATCCCGATCCCGATCAGGACCGCAAGATTGGCCATGAAGCCCTTGAGAACGCGGGTGAGGAGCAGGATCGACATGAGCACGATGGCAGCCACGGCGAGCGCGAACGGCGCGCCGTAGGCCGGGTTCGGGATCATGCCGTCCGGACCCTTGATCATCGGCTGGCCACCTGCCGCCCAGTTTACCCCGACGCGCATCAGCGAAAGGCCGATCACCAGCATCACCGTGCCGGTGACAACAGGCGGGAAGAACCGTACCCAGCGGCCGAAGAACGGCGCGACCAGGATCGTGAACACCCCGGAGCCGATGACCGCGCCGATGACGCCCGGCATGCCGAGATCGGGATTGGTGCCCGTCGCGATAATCGAGGGTACGGCGGTGAACGAAATCCCCATCATGATCGGCAGGCGAATGCCGATGTTCCAGATGCCGAGCGCCTGGATGAGGGTGACGATGCCACAACAGAAGAGATCCGCGCTGACGAGCATCGCAATCTGTTCCTTGGGCAGTTGAAGTGCGCTGCCGACAATGAGCGGCACGGCGACCGCTCCGGCATACATGACGAGAACATGCTGTAGGCCAAGGGCCATCAAACTTGGGATCGGGTAGGTTTTTTCGACAGGATCAGTCGTATCGGATTTATGCATTCGCTTTCCTCCCAGCGAACAGCTTCCGGCGCGGTGGGAGGGCAACTTCGGCCTCATGATCTGGTCACCGCACGCCGTACAAAGCGGATCATGCGGCTGGCCAAATCAGCAAACAATCGGCACAATCATATTTATTCATATAGTAATTGAATGAATGGACCGGCATGGACATCACGCTGAAACAGCTTCGAGCCTTCGTCACCGTAGCCGATCTGGGGCAGTTCACCCTCGCCGCCGACAGGCTCGGCTCCTCGCAGTCGGCGGTGAGCACGCTGGTTCGGCAGCTGGAGCAGAATTTGAAGCTGCGTCTCTTCGACAGGCATACGCGTCTTCTACGGCTTACGCAGGCGGGCATGGACATCTTGCCGGTTGCCGCACGTGCCGTCGCCGACATCGATGGCATGGTGGAGAGCTCGCGCGAGTTGAATGCGCTGAGACGTGGTAAGGTTTCGATTGCAGCGGGCACCGTGCAGGCGGCTTTGATGCTGCCGCAGCTCGTCAACGCCTTCACCCGGCTCTACCCCGATATCACCGTCGCTCTTCATGACGTGGCGGAGATCGCCGTCCTGGAACAGGTGACCAACAGCTCGGTCGACCTCGGGATCGGAACCGTGCCGGAGGACGATACCGAATTGATGGGTACCCGGCTGACGACCGACGAATTCCTCATCGTCCTTCATCCGGACGACCCGCTGGTCAGGCTGCGTGAAATTCGTTGGACCGACCTGGTTGACCGCAAGCTGATCGGTCCGCACCGCGGCAATCCGATCAGGGACCGCCTCGAAAACGAGCTGGCACGCAACGGTATCGTGCTGCCCTTCGACAAGGCGATGCAGGAGGTGGCCTTGCCGCTGACGATTATCGGCATGGTCGAAGGCGGGCTCGGCGTCGCGATCATGACATCGGCGGTCACACGGCTTGCGACCTCCATGGGCCTCGTCGTGCGCACGCCGACCGAGCCGCACATCAAGCGCGAAGTCAGCCTGATCCAGAAACGCACGCGCTCCCTCTCTCCGGCCGCCCGGCGGTTTCGCGACTTCCTGCTGAAATCCGTGCACTGACGTTTCCATGGAAAGACGTCTTGTATTCAGACGCGACCTTGCGTTTGACCACGCGCATTTTCCGGCGTTATCTGGGCGCGCTGCTGGACCGCGGAACGGCGGGCAGGCAGGGCGCAGCCTTCGCTGCGCGCGGCGGGCTTTCGGCCGGCCGCCGCTCCCAGCTCAAGCCAAACCAGGAGCAACTCATGGCGCATTCCCTGAAAAGCAGCACCGAAGCGGCACGGTCGAACCGGCCCAACCTTTCCACAGATGCCATCCGCAGCACCAAGGAAGATCTGGCGGCCTGCTTCCGCATGGCGGCGCGCAACGGCTTCGAAGAGGGCATCTGCAACCATTTTTCGGCTGTCGTACCCGGCCATGACGATCTCTTCATCGTCAATCCCTACGGCTATGCCTTTCGCGAGCTGACGGCATCAAAGCTGCTGGTGTGCGATTTCAACGGCACCGTCATCGACGGTGACGGTGAGCCGGAGGCAACCGCTTTTTACATCCATGCCGAAATCCACCGCCGGCTGCCGCGCGCAAAAGTCGCCTTCCACACGCACATGCCCTATGCGACCGCCTTATCCATGACCGAGGGCGCCCCTTGATCTGGGCCGGCCAGACAGCGCTGAAATTCTACAGACGCACTGCTGTCGACGAAAACTACAACGGCCTTGCCCTCGACCATCGGGAAGGCGCTCGCATTGCTACTGCAGCGGGCGACGCCGATATCGTCTTCCTGAAACACCACGGCGTGCTGGTCCTGGCGCCGACAATCGCTGAAGCCTGGGACGATCTCTACTATCTGGAACGGGCGGCCGAAGTGCAGGTGCTTGCGATGTCCACCGGACGGGAAGTCCTGCCCGTCGCCCCACAGATCGCTGAGGCCGCTTACCGGCAGATGCGCGAGGGTGACCCGGAGTCGGCACGGGCCCATCTTGCCGCCATCCGCCGGCAACTCGACGCCGAGGAACCGCAATACAGGCACTGAATGCGAACCAGGGCCGATGCCAAAAGCAATCGAATCGGCCCGTTCCAGATTGCCGGTCAACCGGTTGATCAGGCGTCTCTTTCCGTGACGTTGGCCATGCTCGATCGGTGCCTGGCGATCGGCAATTAATACGATCCATTTATCAAATAATTGAAATAATGAATTTGTTTGAATTAAAAGCGCGTGCTTAGTTTCCCGCCATAACAACAAGGTGGGGACGACATGGTACGTGAAAATCCAGCTGCGTTGCTCGCAAGACTGATCCCCGGTCAGTCCTTTGCCCTCACGGGCGGTACCGTCATAAACGATGACGGCTCGCAGTCGGCAAGCGACATTATCGTCGGCGCCGACGGGCGCATCACGGTCGTCGAGCCCTTTCTCGACACCGGTTCGTGCGGCGCCTGCATAGACATTTCCGGCATGCTCGTTTCGCCGGGCTTCGTCGACGCGCACCAGCATCTCGACAAGACGGGGGTGCTGCGGTTTACGCCAAATCCCTCCGGAACGCTCCAGGGCGCCCGCGAAGCCTTTGGGAAATACGCCCGCACCGCCGGCCCCGACGACATTCACAAGCGCGCGACGCGCACAATCGGGCGATGTCTGTCGCGCGGCACGACCGCGATCCGCAGCCACATCAACGTCGACAAGGATGCCGGTTTCCATGGCATCGAGACGCTGGCCGCCATTCGCGATGCCGAAAAGCACCGCATCACGCTTCAGCTCGTCGCCTTCATGACGCCGCATCCAGGCCAAGACTTCGAGTGGCTCGGCAACAACATCGACGGCGCCGTTGCGCTCGCCGATGCCGTCGGCGGAACGCCCGCCGTTTCCGAGGACCCGCCGCGCTACCTCGACATCCTGTTTTCGGCCGCTGTGAAATCCGGCAAGCCTATCGACCTGCACCTCGACGAACACCTCAATGCCGGCGTGCATCTCATCGACGCCGCACTCGAACGCGTCGAGCGCTTCGGCATGCAGGGGCGCACCGTCTTCAGCCACGTCTCGGTGTTGAGCGCCTTGCCGCGCCGGGAGTCCCAGCGGATAGCCGAGCGCCTGGACAAACTGAATGTCGGCGTGGTGACACTGCCGGCCGCAAATCTCTATCTACAGGGCCGCGACTACGAGATGCTGCCGCCACGCGGGTTGACGCGTGTCGCCGAACTCCATCGCGCCGGCATCACCATCGCCACCGCCTCGGACAATATCCAGGATCCGTTCGTTCCGACCGGCTCGGGCGACATGCTGGAAATCGCCCGCTGGACACTGCTTGCAGGCCATCTGCGCGGGGACGAGCTCTCAGCCGCGCACAGCATGATCACGACGGCCCCTGCCCGACTGATGGGGCTTGGCAAGGACTACGGTTTCAGACCCGGCGCGCGCGCCGACTTCGTCATTACCGACTGCATCGATACCGACACGCTGATTGCCGGCGGGCCAGATCGGGCTTTCGTCTTTTCGAACGGGCGCCTGGTCTCGCAGAGCACTACTGAAAACATCCGCCTGAAGGAGAACGCATAAAAGGGAACGGCTGCTCCGGGGGGATTGGGACTGCAATCTAATGGGAGGAATGAAATGATAACTGAAATTTCACGTCGTTTGCTGCTTGCGTCCACTCTCGGAATGGCCCTGACCGGAATACTCTGGCAGGACCTCGCGCACGCCGAAGACTTCAAGATGGGCCTTCTCGTGCCCGGCAGTGTTTCCGAAGAAGGATGGAACCGGATCGGCTACAACGCGCTCAAGGGCGTTGAGCAACAGCTTGGCGCCAAGATCAGCTATGTCGAGCTGCAGCAGAACCCGGCCTCCTTCGAAAAGGCGTTTCGAGATTATGCGAGCCAGGGCTACAAGGTCATCCTTGGCCACGGTTTTGAGTTCCAGGACGCCGCGCGCGATGTCGCGCTCGATTATCCGGACACCTATTTCCTGATCTCGTCGAGCGCGATCCACGAAGGCAACGTTATCGGGCTCAATACCGATACCAGCCAGCCCTTTTACCTGATGGGTGTGATCGCTGCGAAAATGGGCGGTAAGGCCGGCCTTGTCGGCGGCATGGAAATCCCGCCGATCCAGCAGGCATTCGCCGGCTTCAAGAACGGCGCAAAAAGCATCAATCCGGACTTCCCGATCAGCGAAGCCTATATCGGCAACTTCACCGATACGACCGCCGCCAAGGAAGCGGCGCTCAGCATGATCTCGCAAGGCGCTGACTTCGTCGTACCGAACGCTTCCGGCGCCACCGTCGGCGGCTACCAGGCGATTGCCGAATCCGGCCCGGACGTGCGCTCCTTCTCGATCTTCAGCGACTTTACCGAGGTTGCGCCTAACAACATTCTCGGGCTCTACGTCGCCGACTATGCTCAAGGCGTGGTCGAAGTGGTTCGCGCGATCAAGGAAGGCCACCCGCCCACGGAGAACGTGGTTTTCGGCCTGAAGGACCCGAAGGTCATCTCGTTTACCTTCCGCGACGACGGCCCGGTCTCCGTGCCGGAGGATATCCGCGCCGAGGTCAAGGCAATCAGCGCCAAGATCGCCGCCGGCGAGATCAAGACCGGCGCAGAATAGCTGCCTCCATGCTGCGGCGGGATATCCAGCCGCAGCCACTTCCCGCATCACACCAATGGACACACCCATGGCTGAGATAAACCAGGGAGTGCGTGAGACCGTGAATTCTCAAGCAGCCCAAGCTTTCTACAGGACACTCTCGCAGGCTGCGATCAGCGCCCTGACACCCATCGCGGCAGTTCTCGTCGCACTCGCCTTCGGCGCCCTGCTGCTCTGGCTCAACGGCTTCAACGGCAGCGACGTCGTCACCGTCATGGTCTTCGGCTCGTTCCAGGACATACGCTCGGTCGGAGAAATTCTCCTGAAGGCGACGCCGCTGATCCTGATCGGTGCAGGGCTGTGCGTCGCGTTTCGCTGCTCGATCTGGAACATCGGCGCCGAAGGCCAGCTCTATGTCGGCGCAATCGCCGCAACCCTTGTCGGCACCAGCATCGACGGCCTATCCGTCTGGGTGCATGCGCCGCTTGTGATGTTGGCGGGGGCGCTTGCGGGCGCCGCCTGGGCTGGCATAGCCGGCTATCTGAAGGTGCGCTTTCAGGCAAGCGAGATCGTCACCACCATCATGCTCAACTACATCGCCCTCATCCTCACGAGCTATCTCGTCACCGGTCCGATGCGCGATGCGAGTGCCGCCTATCCGCAATCGGCAAGGCTGGTGCGCGAAGCCTGGACGCCACGCCTGGTAACCGACCTTAGGCTTCACATCGGCATCCTCGTTGCGGTGGTTCTGGCGGTTGCGCTGTACATCTTCCTGCGAAGAAGCAGCCGCGGCTTTGCGCTGCGCGTCGTCGGTCTCAACCCGCATGCCGCCCGCTATGCCGGCATGAACGTCGCCAGGAACGTCATGATCGCGATGTGCATCAGCGGCGCGATGGCAGGCCTTGCCGGCGCCTTCGAGGTGGCGGGCGTCACACGTCGGCTCTACCAGAACATTTCGCCGGGTTATGGTTTCGAGGGCATCGCGGTGGCGCTCTTGGCCGGCAACAATCCGTTGGCGGCAATCCTGTCGGGCGGGCTTTTTGCGACGCTTCGCTCCGGCTCGGAAGTCCTCCAGATCACCTCACAGGTCCCGCAGGTCCTGGTGTTGGTCATTCAGGGCATCGTCATCCTCTCGGTCGTCGCCTTCGCAAAGCTGCGCGACATCCTCAGGACTGTGGCTTGAAAGCATGGAAACTCCCGCGTCGCCGTAGACCGCCCGCGGGAAAACAAAACTTTGGCGATATTCCTGGAGGGTCGAACCCATGGACGACATGATTTTTCTCACCTTTCTCGCAGCGCTCGTCGGCGCCGCCTGGAGGCTTGCCACCCCCCTGATCTTCGCCTCGATCGGCGAGGTCTTTTCCGAGCGCGCCGGCGTGCTCAACATCGGGCTCGAAGGCACGATGCTCGTCGGCGCCTTCTGCGGCTTCGCTGCGGCCGCAGCCACCGGCAACATTCCGCTCGGGCTATTGGCCGGCGTTGCCGGCGGCATGCTGTTCGGGCTCGTCTTCGCCGTCTTCACGATCACCATCAAGGCGGACCAGATCGTGGTGGGGGCGGCCCTCAACCTGCTCGGCATGGGTCTGACGGCCTTCCTCTTCCGCACCTATTACGTTTCGACCGGTAAGGGCATCGAGATCGCCCAGCCGGTCCACATACCCTGGCTGAGCGACCTGCCCTTTCTCGGAGAAGCGTTCTTCCGCCAGAACCTCATCGTCTATTCGACCGTGCTGGTCGCCCTCCTCGCCACTCTGGTGCTTTACCGCACCTCCTTCGGCCTGACCCTTCGCGCCGTCGGCGAGCACCCGAAGGCCGTCGACGTCGCCGGTCGCAGTGTCGTTGGCTACCGCTATGCCGCCGTCCTCGTCGGTACAGGGCTTGCAGGGCTCGGTGGCGCGTTCCTCACGCTTGGCCATTCCAACCAGTTCGTGGAAGGCATCACCTCCGGCCGCGGCTTCATCGCCCTTGCCGTCGTGGTCTTTGCCCGCTGGTCGCCGATCGGCGCCTTCTTCGTCTCGCTGCTCTTCGGCCTCTTTTACGCCCTGCAGCTCATGCTCCAGGCGCAGGCATCGATCGTCGTGCCCTACCAAGTGCTGCAGGCGCTTCCCTACATCATGACGATCGTCACGCTCGTCGCCTTCCGCGGCAAGGGTGCCGCACCCAGCAAGCTTGGCCAGCCCTACGAGATGAGGTGATCGACATGTCGGCAAAACCGTTCCTGCGCATCGACAATATCCGCAAACGTTTCGGCCCTATCATCGCCAGCGACGGCGTTTCGCTCGAAATCGAGGAAGGCGAGATCCATTCGCTGCTCGGCGAAAACGGCGCCGGCAAGAGCGTGCTGATGAGCATGATCTGCGGCATGGTCCGGCCGGATGAAGGCGAGATCGTCTACAAGGGACAATCGGTGCGCCTTACAAGCCCACGCGACGCGATCCGCCAGCGGATCGGCATGGTGCACCAGCACTTCATGCTGGTACCGAACCTGACCGTGGCAGAAAACTACATCCTCGGCCAGGGTTCGGCGCTCAGCGTCATATCCGATATCGACAAGGTCCACCGAAAGATCCGCGCGCTTTCCGAGCGCTACGCCCTCGACGTGCGTCCCGACGCAATCGTCGAAGACCTCTCGGTCGGCGAGCAGCAGCGGGTGGAAATCCTGAAGGTGCTATTCCACGGTATCGACCTGCTCATCCTTGACGAACCGACCGCCGTTCTCACCCCGCAAGAGACCGACCGCCTCCTTTCGCTGATGGGTGATCTGGTGAAGGATGGGAAGACCGTCGTCTTCATTTCGCACAAGCTGGACGAAGTGATGCGGGTCAGCAATCGCATCAGCGTCATGCGTGACGGCCGCGTCGTCAATACGGTCAGGGTCGGGGAGACAAATGCGCGTGAGCTTGCGCGCATGATGGTCGGTCGTGAGGTGCGCATGGAGCTCCCGCGCAGCCCCAAACCGCCAGGTCGTATCGCGCTTTCGGTGGAAAACCTCACCTGCCGCGCCGAGACCGGCCTTCCGGCCGTGCGCGGCGTGAGCCTCGATGTACGCGCCGGCGAAATCGTCGGCATTGCCGGCGTATCCGGCAACGGCCAGACGGAACTATCGCTCGCGCTCTCCGGCCTGCTGCCGGTCGATTCCGGGCGCGTCGTTCTCAACGGAAACGATATAACCGGGCTCGACCCGGCAGAAATCAATGCCAGGCGTTTTTCCCACATTCCGGAAGACCGCCACAAGCACGGCATCGTCTTGCCGCTGTCGCTCAGCGAAAACACCATTCTGCAGCGTTACGACCAAAAACCGTTCGCGACGGGGGGCATGCTCAACCGCAAGGTCATCGGCGAGCACACCCGCGACCTGATCAAGCGGTTTCGCGTGAAGAGCCGGGACGAGAACCAGCCGATCGCAGCACTTTCAGGCGGCAACCAGCAAAAGCTCGTCGTCGCGCGGGAGCTGGCGCGCGATCCCGATTTCATCCTCGTCAATCAGCTCGCGCGCGGCATCGATATCGGCGCGATGGAGTTCGTGATGGAGGAGATGCTGCGCCAGCGCGACAGCGGCCGCGCCATTCTGCTGATCTCCACGGAACTCGAGGAGCTGTTTGCAATCTGCGACCGCATAGTCGTCATGTTCCACGGCGAAATCCTTGGCGAACTGCCGCCCGACCGCGCCCGTCTCGACGAACTTGGCCTGCTCATGGCCGGCAACAAAGAGCAAGCCGCACTTGCGGGGTAGACAAGCCGAGGTCTGGCAGGCTTTGATGGGAGCGATGTAACGGGAGGCCGCGCGTATATGAACATAACCCTGCGGCAACTCAGGGCCTTCATTGCTGTGGCCGAGCTCGGCCAGTTCAACATCGCCGCACGCAACCTCCATCTCACCCAGTCCGCGGTCAGCATCCTCATCCGGGATCTGGAACGGGAGATCGGCGTGCGCCTGTTCGACCGGCACACGCGCATGGTCTCCCTCACCCTGGTCGGCCAGGAATTCCTGCCCCAGGCGCGCAAGATCATGAAGGACCTCGAGCTTGCCGTTGGCGACGTGCGCGACAACGCTTCGCTGAAGCGTGGGCAAGTGACGATCGCCGCGGCGATCGTGCTTGCCGCAACGGTCGTACCGCCGATCATCGCCAGATTCCTGAACAAGTATCCGGAGATCTCCGTCAACATTCGCGACATGCCGGAAGAGCAGATAACCCCGGCGCTCAAGCGCCACGAGGTCGATATCGCCGTCGGGACCCTTTCGGAGGAAGACCCCGAAATCGCCGCCACCCCGCTGCTGCGCGACAAACTGATGCTCGTCTGCCGCGAGGATCACCGGTTTGCCAAGCGCAAATCCGTGCGCTGGGCCGAGCTCAAGGACGAAACGCTAATCACGCTTGCCGCCTCCAACCCTTTGCGCAACATCGTCGAGCACAACCTCATTCGCGTCGTGCCGAACTACCGGCCAAAGTACGAGGTACGCTTTTCGACAACGGCGATCAGCATGATTGCCGCCGGAATGGGCGTTTCGGTGCTACCGGAAAACTCCGGACAGCTCGCCTCGGCCGTCGGTGTAACGACAGTCGATCTCATTGACCCCATCGTCATGCGTGACGTCTCTTTGCTTCAACGGCGCCACCACAGCCTCTCGCCCGCCGCCGAGCATCTGAAAGCGGCCTTCATCGCCAGCGTTGCGAAACAGGTCTGAGGCCTGGGAAACGGCCGGTCGTCTCGCTGCCCAGCGCCGTCCGGGCACTTTTCTCCTACGCGCAAAGGCTTGAACTCACACCAATTGCTGCGCGGGAAACCCCTTGGCAGCGCTCCGTTTCAGACATGCACGTTTGTTCGCTGAACGACGCAATGACGAAAACTGCGCGGGAATTCTGTGGTTCCCGTTCGGGCGCGCGTTTTCCCTCAGCGTTTTACCTGTGATGAAAGGCCCGTTCGCGGATGTGCAATGCGGACGGCCGCGTCGCGAAGTGCCAGCAACTGCCCTAGCTCCAGAACGCCCATGCCCACGTTGCGCCGTCTCAAATCCCACGGTGTCCCCCTACCTGCCGCAGCCTTGTCCTTCGCTGCATCCCCGGATGGCCACACACCCAAGATCAGTGCCCATCGCTTGCGGACCTGGGACATTGCCTCGACATTTCATTGCTCGATCATCGGCACCTGCCTGACGGCGGGAGAATTGCGCCAGGTCCTGATCAGGACCGGACAAGACGATGTGCGCACTGCGACGGACCATACCCTGCACGGTCGAGGCGTGTGGCTTGCTGGTCAACGGAATCAGGCGGCAAAGTTGCTCAACAAGGCGCTCGACAAGCGCCACGAGAGCAGCATCAAGCGCATTCCCCGGCAGGCCGATCAAGACGAACTCCGAAACATCTGGCGCAATTCCTTCGAGCGCGGCGACATCGCCGGCCCGTATTGGGCACTGATGAGCCATCCGGGAACATCGCCAGCACTAATGCGCGAGATCTTCGGAGAAGTGCATATGCTGTCGCACCTTGTCGGCAGCGCAAGTCGGCTCGACATCGCACGGCTGACAGAGCTGGAAAGGGAACTCGAACAGGAACGCGAACGAACCGCCCGGCAGGAGACGCGTCTGAAGGCGGCCGCCGATGAGCGTATCGCCTTGCAACAGCGCCTCCGGCAATTGGAGGAGAGAGCGATCAACGCCGAAGCAATCGCCGCGTCGGTCGCACCCTTGGCGCGCGTCGCAAGGAGCACGAGAGCTCTATCCGCAAGCAACGAAGCGGACGTGACGCGCAACGAGGCCTTCGCCTCCGGACTTGCCAGTTTCCTCACGGCCATCAGCGGCGCCGGCGGCGCCTATGGACGTTTCTAGCTCCGGTGGTCTGCCGACGGCCGGTTAACGAGAGAGCCTCGTTTACCGGACGATAAGGAACAATCCGCTGACGATGGCAAAGCCCAGAACGGCGATCCGAAGACCGCGGCCGCCGATGCGGCCATGCACGTGCTTTGAGACCGCGCTTCCGAGCAGAACCGCCGGCGTCAGGTAGAGGGCGACGAGCAGTTGCTCTGACCCAACGCGCCCGGATATGGCCAGCACGACGAGGGACATGACCTCGCCGACGAAGAAGCAAAGGGCCACCGTTGCCCTTAGCACCGGCGCCTTGGCATGCTGGTAGAGCAGCGCAAGCGGCGGGCCGCCGATACCCGTGGCAGTTTCGGTGACGCCCGTAAACAATCCGACCCCGAGCGCACTCGGGCTGTTCGGCGTGAACGGCGGGGCTATGAGCGCGGTGACGGCTGCGACCACCGTGAACACACCGACGGCAAGATCCAGTTGTTCGATGGAAAGCGCTGCCAGCAGCCAAAGGCCAGCAAACGTTCCCGCGAAGCGTCCGATCGTGATCCAGGTCGCGCCTGACCAGTCGACATGGGCACGCTCTCGCGCCGCCACATGTAGATTGAGCGGCAGCATCAGCAAAAGCAGGGTCACCGGCAGAAGATCGGGCTTCAGCATACCGACGATCGGCGCGACGATCAGGGCGAAGCCAATGCCGAGCGCCCCTTGAATGAAGGCCGAAACGAATGTCACGGCAGCCAGAACGGCAAGAAGACCAAAACTCATCGGTATTGTCCAAGGCGGCGATGTGCTTCGGAGAGCGGATGAATGCGCTGGATCGGCGCTTCGGCAATGGCGGTCGCTGTTTCGCCTCTCACCTCTTCGAGCAGTGCCCGGGCGTCCCAATCAATCGGCCAGCCTTGCCAAAGCCGAAGCTGGCCGCTGGCAAAGACCGCGTCGATCTGATCGCGATTGCCGTAGCGGACAAGCTCCCACGTCAGATCGTGCGAGGGCGTGAACTCGGGTCGATCGAGGTCGAC
Organism: Ensifer sp. EB106-05-01-XG146; assembly: GCF_058791875.1. Classification (NCBI taxonomy): domain Bacteria; kingdom Pseudomonadati; phylum Pseudomonadota; class Alphaproteobacteria; order Hyphomicrobiales; family Rhizobiaceae; genus Ensifer; species Ensifer sp. EB106-05-01-XG146. The sequence goes on along the minus strand of NZ_JBYTDX010000003.1, from coordinate 340,020 downwards.
GAGCAGGAAATCGGCGGCAAGACCTTCGGTGATCGAGCCGGTCACATGAGACAGGCCTGCAGCGTCTGCGGCGCCGGATGTTGCCCGGTCGAGCCACAGCCAGCCGCCGCCGCAGGAAGAATCCCCCGTTGCGAGACCAAACCCCGCGCGCTGGAGGCCCTCGGCTGCGTCCATCAGACGGAACGCGTCGGCGCGGGTTCCGTCCGTTCCGAGCCCGAACCGCATGCCGAGCGCTGCCATTTGCAGGGCTGGTGCGACGGCATTCCCCTTCCACAGGGTGGCGACGGGATTGTAAGCGACAGCCGTGCCTGTCTCGCGCAAAAGATTGAGTTCATGCGGCGTGACGAGCGTCGAGTGCGCGAGGAGGACCTGAGGCCCAAGAACGCCCAGATGCGCCAGGTGCTCGATCGGTCGCAATCCTTTCGCTGCCAACGAGCGTTCGACGGCAACAAGGTGTTCGTTGACATGGGTCTGGAACACCACCCCGGACGCGGCTGCCAATTCGGAAACCGCTTTGAGCATCCCGTCAGTTGCGGCCTCCGGGATCGAAATCGCCAGCGAGGGATGGATCAGCGGGTCCTGCCTGTAGGTGGAGACGTGCTCTTCCGCCTGGCGCAGGATGATGCCGGGTTCGGCGATCTGCGCACTTCCCGAAAGATCGTTGCAGATAAAGCCGACGACGCTGCGAAGCCCCACCTCCCCTGCAGCCCGCACCAGAGCGCCGACATGACCCTTTGAGCGGGTGCCGGCATCGACGGCGGTCGTGAACCCCCCACGCAGCGCTTCCAATGCGGCAAGCTTTGCCGAGAGATAGACCATGCGCTCGTTGAGACTGCCTTCCAGCGGCACCCAGATCCGCCGGAAGATTTCCGACGGTTCTCCAAAGACGAGGGCCTTGCCGAGCGACTGGGTCAGGTGCGTATGGGTATCGACGAAACCGGGCATCAGGAGATGGTTGGGCAGGTCGATCGGAACAATCTCGGGGAAGTCCCGGGCGATCGCTTCCACGGTATCGATCCGCTGAAAGACGCCATCGCGCACGACGATGGCTTTTCCGGTGCGCGGGCCATCCGGCAGAAGAACTTGTCCTGGGCGCAGCATGAGGTCGCCGGCGGTCGATAGTTGTTGGCGGATTGCGCTCACTCGCTTGCTCCTTGGGTGGATTGCAGGGGCGCCGCCGCAATTTCGGATCGTCCGGCTTGGCCCCAATGTGAAAAGATGGCGTTGACGACGACGGCGGTGATCGTGCCTGCGGCAAGTCCGTTGCCGAGGATCATCTGCGTCCATTGCGGGAACTGGCTGTAGACACCGGGCACCAGGATCGGCAGCAGACCCATCGAGAGGGCGGCCGCGAGGGTGAACATGGGGCCATGTTCGCGCAGATCGACGCGACGCAGGAGGTCGATCCCGATGACGCCAATAATCGAAAAGACGATGACTGCCGTGCCGCCGACGACGGCCTCAGGCAAGGCCGTGGCCATCCGGCCAACCGGGGCGAAGAGCGCGATGAGAACGAGGATGGCGCCCGCCATCGCGGTCACATAGCGAGACTTGACGCCGGTCGCGCGCACGATACCGACGTTCTCGCCGCTGGTGATGATCAGCGATGTGCCGAACAGGCCACCGACGAGCGACATCAGTGCATCGCCGCGGATGGTCGAAGGCACGATTGCATGGGCATCTCCCCGGCGGCCGACGATTTCAGCCGTCGCGATCGTCTGACCGGTCGCCTCCGCCATGGAAATGATCGAGAACACGATCAGCGGGATGGCTGCGACGAGGTCGAACTTCGGCATGCCGAAGGGAAATAATTGCGGAACGGCGATGACCGGCCCGGTGAACACACCCGACAGATCCATGTGGCCGATGGCGAGCGCGACGAGCGCACCGCCGACCAGTCCGAGCATGACGGCGAGCCGCTGGAGCGTTCCGGAAAAGACCCGCGCGGCAGCGACTGTAAGGATGATGGTGATCAGTGCCAGTCCGACCTCCACGGGCGCTGCGAAGCCCTCGCTGCCAGGCTTTCCGGTGATGGTCACGCCATAGATGCGCACAAGATTGACGGAGACCAGCAACAGCATCGTTCCAACGACGATCGGCGGAAAGTAACGCAGCAGCCTGCGGAAGACCGGCAGCGCCAAAAAGTAAAAGAGAGCCGTTACGATGACGGCACCGACGGCTGTCTGGATGTCCGTCTGCTGGGCGATCGCCAGAAAGATGGCAATTGGCGCGCCTCCCGGCACCATCACGAAGGGCAGGCGTGCACCAAACCCCTTTGGCCCGAAACTCTGGAGCATCGAGCCCAGGCCACAGACGAAAAAGGTTGCGCTGATGAGCGAGACTGTCACCGCGTCCGAAAACCCAAGGGCCTTGCTGACAAGAAAGACGGCGGTGATGGGAGACGCGGCCATCACCAGCACGTGTTGAAGGCCAAACAGGAACAGGCTGCGAAGCGGCAGCCCCGCATCGACCAGTTCGACCACTCCATTCAATTCACTCTGCATGTTTTCCTCCTCCCGGCCTCCTCAAGCCGCTATGCAAATCGTTTTGCATGCGCATCCACTAACACACAATCGCGCCTTTGCAAATCGTTTTGCTTCGGCGCGATCGGCGTGATAGAAGACGGTCATCGGAGGGCTGATGGGAAAACCTACTATCGCCGACCTTGCCAAGGCGGCTGGAGTCTCGGTCACGACTGTTTCGCACGCGTTCAGCGGCCGACGTTACGTCGAGCAGGAAACGCGCAAGCGCATCGAAACGCTGGCGCAGGAAATGGGCTATCGTCCCAATCACCGTGCGCAGCGTTTGCGCACCGGCAGAGCCGGATCTATCGCACTGGTTTCATCGATGCCCTTTGCGGTGGCCGCCGGACCGTCGAGACTGGGCTTCCTCATGGAAATTGCTGCTGCCGCCGCCGTGACGGCTTTTGCCAGGGGTATTTCCCTTTGCCTCGTTCCTCCACTCGGGCCCCGCGACCGCCTCGACGCGCTTGAGGTGGACGGCGCCATCGTGGTGGAGCCGGAACGAGACGACCCGGTGCTGGATTTCTTTTCGTCCCGCGGGACCGAGGTCGTCTGCATCGGGCGCGCCCCCGGCCGGGACGACCTTCCGTTCGTGGATTTGCAGAGCGCCACAACGGCGCATCTGCTGCTCGATCACCTGCTTGCGGGCGACGGTCAGGTCGGCTTGATAACGGGTGAACAAAGGCGCAATTCCTATATCGAGATGGAGGCTGTGTACGCGCAGCGCATGGCCGGAAGCGGCTTTACGCCACGCGCCATCCGCATCGACGAACAGGGGGGCGAGGAAGCGGCAGCAATCGCTGCTGAAAGCTTGCTGCGCGCCAATCCCTCCATCTCGGCCCTTTGCGTGCCGGTCGACGCCTTTGCGACAGGCGTTCTCAACGCGGCCCGCGCCACCGGTCGCCAGATCCCGCACGACCTTCGGATCGCGACCCGCTATGACGGCATGCGCGCCAAACTCGCGACCCCTCCACTGACCGCGGTTGATCTGCACCTTGGTGAGGTGGCAGGAGCCGCAGTGGACCTGCTCTTGGCGCGATTGGAGCAGGTGAACGTCGAACCTAGTGATCTCCCGCCACCAGGTCTGATCCTGCGACCCTCTTCGATGATTTCGTGTGATACCATCTGAGGAACGCTCAAGCCGAGAGCGCGATGGCCGGACAGCCGCGCGGCCGCGTTTAACGTCGTGACTGTCGCGCCGTCGCCATTGCCGCCTTGATTTAGGGCCTAAACGGCCCTTCCCGATGACGGAAGAAGGTCCGGCTCAGCAAATTAAGTTTTGCCAACATGCACGATTGCCGCTAAGGCAGGCGCTGGATATGGTGCTCCGGCAAAACGCAGAGCACTCAGCTGACGAGGATGACTATGGCAACCGGTACCGTAAAGTTTTTCAACCAGGACAAGGGTTTTGGCTTCATCACGCCTGACAATGGCGGACCGGACGTTTTTGTCCACGTGTCGGCGCTTGAGGGCGCAACGTCACTGCGCGACGGTCAAAAGGTCAGCTATGAACTTGGCCAGGACCGCAAGACCGGAAAATCGAAGGCCGAAAACGTCAGGTCAGCCTGAACTTCGGATACCCAGCTTCGGGAATTCGCTTGATTGCATTCCCTCACTTTCCCGGCCGCGCCAGCGGCCGGGAAATATTATGATGTCGTCTCGCGAGGCCGTCGGGTCCTCCTTTTTTGCAGGCGATCCCAACGCACAAAACGGAAACTGAGCGCATAATTCTGGTCCGGCTAACTTCTCTGAAGCTTCCGGCTCACCCTCGACACGCACGCCACGCGCTCTGGCAACGGTGACACCACCGGATATGGCCGGTTTCCGGGTCTCCCCGTCGTCGCCTCGCTGGCGATCGTCGGCCAGTCATTCCAGTCCGTTGGCTTTTGCGATCGAAAGCTGCCGGGAGAAACGCCTGCAACACAGATTTCTCGCCCACCCGCTCCTTGTTCAAACAGCATTCGGCAGAAATCGCGGTTTCCCTTGCAATACTTGCCTTGCCGAGGGGTGCCAAGTGGTGTGCCTTGGAAGCCCAGAGTACATACGACGCCGCCCGTCCCCGCAAACCAGAGGCAGCCAGAAAGTTACCGGCAGATTTCGAGCCGACGAACAGGGTGCTGCGCTCACCGTAGCTGGTATGCGGTTTGCCGGCGACCTGCGCGCCGATTGGCCGATTGACGCCAAGGGGACCCTGGCGCTTCCTTTGTGACGCCATGAGAAACGCCATGTCATCTCCGTTTAGAGCGGCGCGCCCCACATATTGTACCCGGACGGACGCTGTCCCGCGGCGCGTCATATCCAGCATCTCTGCTGCCTTGCTGGAAATATCGATCAAACGTCCTTTGTGGAAAGGGCCACGATCATTGACGCGCACAACGACCGACGAGCCGTTTGTGAGATTTGTCACCCGCACGTAGCTGGGCAAGGGAAGTGTCGGATGCGCGGCGGAGAGGCGGCCCGGATCGTAAGTCTCGCCATTTGCGGTCCGCCGCCCTTGAAACCCCCGAGCGTACCAGGAGGCAATGCCGCTTCGATCGTAGCCCGGTTCCTCCTTCGGATAGTAACGCTTGCCTTTGACCACGTAAGGCTTGCCGACAGTATAATGGCCGGCACGCTGCGAGGTTCTTTTGCCGGAAGCATCTGGCATTTTGACATAGACACGGTGCAGCGTGGCGGGAGAATGCGCCTTCAGGCTGGTCATGTCGGGCGTAGATGTCGTGGTGCAGGCTCCACCGAACGCACAGAACATCGTAATTGCCAACCAGCGCATGACTTTAACGGTCGCTGCTATTCCATCTCCCATCCCGTTCACCATCGACTGCAACTCGACACGCGATCGCAATGCGCAGTGGAGACGCGAGACAGGCGACGCAGCAGTGAGGGGCTGGTCTACACCAGGCGCAATCTGGGGCGTGCCGTTGGTCCGCTCCATCTATGATACCTCGGTAAAATGAGGCTACGAGCGAATGGTTCCGCCCTCCCGACCCAGGGCATATCTGCCCGACCGTTGCGATCAGAGGCGGAAATAAAAAGTCGAGTTCGTCGACTGTGTCGCACCGATGAAAGAGCACCGTCTATTTGGGTGTCAGCCGGCGGAAGCGAAACGATGGCTGAAACGCATCGAAGGCGAACTTACCCTCGCAGACGAACCAAAGCCGGCGCTTCGCGCCGGCCGCCGATTTGTGCCGTACCCTGCTTACGAACCGCAGACCGGGAGGTCAGGCGAAACTTCTAGCCTTGAAAATGGGAAGGAAGTTTTCGTCCGGCGCCCCTGCCGGCTTTTCCCCGGCTCTTTGTCGATCTCCGCTCAAAAGTCGCCAGTGGCTCTTCTTCTCTGTCTTCGAAGCCCAAGGTCGTTACCGCCGGCAGGTCGCACCGAAATCTGTCTGCTCTCTTGAGGAATACGCCATATGTCTGATCGCTGGCCGTTTCCAAAGGCTGCGCGAACCGCGATTTCTGTTACGCCGCCTTAACCGACGACAGGGCGACCACGGTGGCCGGAAACCTCAGCACCCGCGTCGGACGACAGTGCGAGAAAGCGAAGCGCCGACACGAAGCCTATGGCGGCGATAAAGAGGAAGGCGGCGCGAATATCCGGAAGCATATTATAATCGCCTCCTCCCCCGCCCAGATAGGATGCGAAGCGAATGACGGCTGCGGCAACGGCGATGCCAAGCAGTTGGGAGAGTTGCTGCAGCATCGCCGAAATCGTCGTCGCCGCGCTTCGCTGAGCAGGCGGTACATCGGCGAAGGCGATTGTCGTCAGCGCCGTAAACTGCATCGAGCGGGAAAGGCCGCAGGCAATCAGCAGCACCCACATGACAATGCGCGGCGTTTCTCCGTCGACGAATGCGAAGGCACCGATCGTCGTGGCGGCGATCATGCCATTTACGACAAGAAGGCTGCGGAAGCCGAAAAGACGCAGAGCCGGTGTGGTGACGCTCTTCATCAAAAGGTTGCCGAGAAAGTAGACGAAGACCAGCGAGCCCGTCTCCACCGCATTGAAACCCAAACCAACCTGGAAGAGCAGCGGCAGCAGAAATGGCGTCGCATTGACGGCAAGCCGCCCGGCGGTGCCCGCCGAAAGCGTTGCGAAGGCGAAAGTCGGGATCTTCAGCACTGTCATGTCGAGCAGGGGATGCGCAGCGCGCCGCAGATGGCGGACTGCAAAAAAGCCGGCGAAAAAACCGGCCACCAGAAGGCCAAGTGAAGCGGTCCCACCCGAGGATGAACTGGAAAGCTCCAGACCGCCAAGGGTGAGTGCGAGCGCGCCTCCAGTCAGCAAGACGCCGGTCACATCAAAGGGCCGCGCTCCCTCCGCAGGCACGCGCGGCACGAAAAAGGCAACGAGCACGACACCGAATATGCCGAGAGGCAGATTGATGAAGAAGTTCCACTCCCAGCCGGCGTGGGTTGTAATCCAGGCACCGATCAGAGGCCCGATGACGGGGGCAATCAGAGCCGGCCAGGTGATGGTGGCGATCGCCCGCACCAATTCCGCCTTCGGTGCATCGCGCAGTACGAGCTGACGCCCAACCGGCGTCATCAGCGCTGCGGACGCACCTTGGAAGAGCCGAGCCACGGTGAATTGACCAAGCGACGCCGAGAAGCCGCAAGCAACGGAGGCGAGCGTGAACAGCGCGATAGCGGCAAGAAAGACCTCTCGCGCGCCAAAACGCTCGGCGAGCCATCCGGCCGGCGGAATAAACACGGCCATCGCAAGAAGATAGGCGGTGAAGCCAATGTTGAGCGCCACCACATCCGTCGCGAAGGCCTTGGACATGGCCGGCAGCGAGGTTGCGATGATCGTGCTGTCGAGCATCTGCATGAAAAAGGCCACCGCCACGACGGCCGGGACGATGCGGGTGCGGTGAAACGGAAGTGGAGAAGAGGAAATGGAGGACATCATTCAAGAAGAAGAGAGGGCGGAGACGCAGGTGCGCCGCCGCCCGAACCTACAGGATCAATTGCTGGCAGCAACTCTTTTTAGAGCTGCGTCGTAGAAGGAGCGGTCAATCCAGGTCTCATAGTTGACTTTGCCCTTCAGCAGCCCGGCCTCGGCCATGAAGGCCTCCTCCCCCTGAAGCGCTTTCACTGCCGCATCCGTGATTTCCGGGTCCTGGAAGAACTTTCCATCCGGGTAGGTGGCGCGGACTGCCTTGTCACTGCTGCCTGTCTCCTTGACAAAGATCGTAGTCGTCTCTTCCGGGTTGGCGTCGGCCCAGCGGGCAGTCGCAATATCGACAGCCAGCAGACGTGTCACGATTTGAGGATACTTGCGGGCGAATTCACCGTTGACGCTGAGGAGATGTGGAACCGCCCAATCGGGGCTGCCCGACACGCCGGCGTCGAAGATCACCCGCGCTCCGCCCTTTTCAACAAGCGTCTGCACCGGGCCGGTGCTTTCCACGATGGCATCGACGTCACCACGGGCCAGCGCCGGGCCGGAACTGTCGATACCGAGGTTCAGGCTTTCCACGTCCGCGAGGGAAAGACCTGCGGCCTGCAGGGCCTTGGCGAAGGTCGAATGACGCACCGTGCCTGAGAGATAGGCGACCTTCTTGCCCTTCAGGTCCTCAATCTTCTGGATCGCAGACTCCGGCTTGACGACGATCTGCGTCTCGTTCGAACGGTTCCAGCTCGAAAGGCCGATGAGCTTCACATCGGCCCCGGTCGCCGCCAGACGAAGCGACGGGTTGTTGCCGATATAGGTGAAGTCGATCGCTCCCGAACCGAGCGCAACCGTGGCAGCGGAACCGCCATCGAATGTCGTCAGCTCGATCTTGATGCCGTCCTTGGCGAACTCGTCTTCCAGCAGTTTCTTGTTGCGATAAAGGATGAATTTCAGGTGGCCCGGCGCGGTCGAGCCGATGCGGATGACCTCGGGCTTCGCGTCGTCGGCAAAGGTCGGCGCGCCACCCGCCACCGGCAGGAACGATAGCGCCAAGGCGAGCTTCAACAATGTCCGGCGGAGTGGATTGGCTGTCATGGATGGATCCTTTCGAAATCGCGTGTTCGTTGGAAGAGAGGCTGGGGCTCAGTTCGGGCCGCTTTCGCCGTCGCCGCGCCAGCGGGTGGCGCGTCGTTCCCCAGCGACGAGCAAGTAGTTCAGCAGGAGGCCGATGATCGTCAGCGTCAGGATGCCGGCATACATCCGGTCTGTTTCCAGCATCAGCGACGAATTCTGGATGAGGTAGCCGATGCCGGATTGGGCCGCGAGCATCTCCGCGGCGATGACCGAAAAGAGCGAGGTCTTCACACCAAGCCGAGCGCCCGCGACAATCGAGGGAACGGCCGAGGGCAGAATGACCTTCTTGAAAAGATCCCAGTCGGACGTTCCCATGGAACGCGCTGCCTTCACCAGCAGTGGATCGACCGACTTCACACCGACGATGGTGTTGATCAGCAGGAAGAAGACGGCCGCGTAGAATGTGATGGCGATCTTTGACGCCTCGCCGATGCCGAGCAAAAGGATGAAGACCGGTAGCAGCGCGAACTGCGAGGTATTGCGCAGGGTCTGGACGAGAAAGTCCGAGGCCTTTTCGAAGAGCGGATAGCGCCCCATCAAAAGACCAAGCGGTACGGCGACAACAACGGCAAGCGAAAAGCCCATCGCGGCGCGCTGCAGGCTGATGCCGATGTGGTCGGCAAGCTGACCCGAGGCGATCATCTCCCACAGGACCGAGAGCACCTGGCTGAGTGGCGGGAAGAACAGCGCGTTGATCCAGCCGGCGCGTGGCGCGATCTCCCAGAGAAGCGCGAAGGCGACGAGCGCCGGCAGGCCCAGCGTAATGGTGGAGAAGGCTTCACCGAGAACCGTCGGCGGTTTCTCCGCGGCACGCTTTCGGCGCGATGATAATGTCCGGCGGAGCGGCAGGTTGCGGTCGGCGATCAGACTCATCGGATCCTCCCTTAGTTGGTATAGTTGGATGCGAGCGCCCAATCGCGCTGGGCCTTGACGACCTCGTCACGCAAGCTTTCCCAGACGCGGCCCCGATAGGCATTGAAGGCCGCGCTGTTGCGGATATCGAGGTCGCGCGGGCGCGGCAGGTCAATCTCGACGATTTCCTTGACGCTCGCCGGGCGCGCGGTCATCACGACCACGCGGTCGGCGAGGTAGATCGCCTCGTCGATCGAATGGGTGACAAAGACGACGGTCGTCTTGATCTGTTCCCAAATGCGCAACAGTTCGCTTTGCAGGATGTCGCGCGTCTGGGCGTCAAGCGCCGCGAAGGGCTCGTCCATCAGCAGCACCTGCGGATCGGTGGAGAGCGCCCGGGCGATTGCCACGCGCTGCTGCATGCCGCCGGAAAGCTGCGAGGGGAAGCGGTCTTCGAAGCCCTTGAGGCCGAAGAGATGCAGGAAATGACGTGCCTTCTCGCGACGCTCCGCCGCCGGCACACCACGCACCTCCAGGGCATATTCGATGTTCTGCAGCGCTGTTCGCCAGGGAAAAAGCGCATATTGCTGGAAGACATAGGCGGTGCGGGCATGCGGTTTGGAGACCTCGATGCCGTCGATGCGGGCGACGCCCGAGGTCGCTTCGGTCAATCCGGCAATGACATCGAGCAGCACCGACTTGCCGCTGCCGGACGGCCCGACCAGCGTGATGAATTCGCCGCGTTTGATGGTCAGGTCGACGCCATCCAGCACCGCAATGCGGCTCGAGGCGACGCCGTCCACCGTTACGGTCTGGCCCTGTTTGAGCGTAAAGGTCTTGCGCAGCGCGCTGACGGCTATGCGTTCCATGGTCGAACTCCCTTCAAACCTGCGCCACGCGGATGTGACGGGTCGGATCATCTTGCGCGCCGCCAGCGCGGCCGCGGTCCCACCCGAGCGAGCGGGCGTAGGCGCCAAAAAGGTCGCGTTCCAGCACCTCGGCCTCCGCGATGCCTGTTGGTCCGTGCGCCGCCTCGGCGACATAGAGCGCATCCGTCGGACAATAGATTTCGCAGAGAAAACAGGTTTGGCAGTCGTCTTGCCGGGCAATGATCGGCAGACCCGTTTCGTCGCGATCGAAGACGAAGGCGGGACAGATCCGTTCGCAGATATCGCAGCGGATGCAGCGGTCGGCGGAGATAACCTCGATCATCGCTCAGCCCTCCCGAACCGTCTCAAAAGCGAGGTCTTCACGCACAGCGCTCACCTGATCGAGCCCGGAGACGATGATGCGGCTCGCCTGCCCGTCGTCTTCGGTCGGAAAGTCACTCCGGCGGTGCACGCCCCGGCTTTCCGTGCGCAAGAGCGCAGCCGCGACCGTCCAGCGGGCGCTCGCCGTAACCGACGCCACCTCTCGTGCGCGAAGTCGGTCGATGCCGACCGCGGGCTTTGCCTGGTTGAGGCCGGCCCACACGCCTTCCAGAATGCGGTGACTTGTCTCCAGTGCGCTGGCCTTGCGACAGTAACTCCTGTCGAGCGGCACGATCTCCTCGTGCACCGCGCGGGCGGCGGCCGCGAGATTGACGTCTTCACGTTCGCCGGCGCCGCGCAAACCCGTCGCGCCGAGCGGCCGCAAGCGCGCCGCATCACGGGACTTTCTGCTGCTCGCATGCCGGGCGGCGCCATGACCGGCCCACCAGCCGCTGGCAATCGCCCAGGAGGCATTGATGGCGCCGCCACCGGAAACCCCACCCGTCACGTTTTCGCGGCTCGCCGCGTCGCCGGCGGCGTAAAGCCCGGTAATGCCGGTGCCACACTCGGACGAGACGATGCGGATACCGCCGGTGCCGCGCACGGTGCCCTCGTATTTGAGGTCGACCCGGAACAGGTGCTCGAAGGGATTGATCCCCATCCGGTCGTAAGGCTGAAAACAGTTCGGCTGGCCACGACGCAGCCAGTCCTGCATCGCAGGTTCGGCAAGATCGAGCCGGGCATAGACCGGGCCGGACAGCAGGGCCTCGGCCACTTGCCGCTCGCCGCCGCCGATACCGTTCGTCACCGGCTCACCGCGGGCGTCGCGCAGCACCTCGCCGTTCTCTCGGTAGAAGGTCGCCCAGCGAAAAGGCAAACCCTTGTTCAGCGAGGAACCGTGCGGGGCGAGCGTGTATTTGCCGGTGAATTCCATGCCGGAAAGGGACGCGCCGGCCTCTGCGGCGAAGAGATAGCCATCACCGGTGAGCCCCGTGCCACCGAGGATGCGTTCGAAGAAGGCGCAGCCGCCGGTGGCAAGCACGACGGCACCGGCCGATACGGAGAAGCTTGCGCCATTGCGGCGAGAAAGCCCCGCTGCCCCGCCGACATGATGATCGTCGCCAAGCAGTTCCAGGATAGGATGATGGTCAAGGATCGTGACACCGGCCTTGTGCACACGCTGGCGCATGAAGCGCATGTAGTCAGGACCGCGCAGGTTGGCGATATAGAGGTTGCCATCCTCTTCGCTCGGAAAGGGATAGCCCCATTCGACGAGCTTCAGGAGGTTTTCGTAGGCGCGGTCAGCCGCGCGCAACATCCAGCGACGATCGGCAAGGCCGGCACTGCGCTTGAAACGCTGCTCGACCGAGGCTGCGCGCCCTTCTCCCGGCGGCACACACCACGTTCCCGTGTTGGACGGAGCCGTGGCACCGCTCGTGCCGTGATAGCCCTTGTCAGCCAAGACGACGCGCGCGCCGGTCTCGGCAGCGGAAAGCGCCGCCCAGGCGGCGGCTGGGCCCCCACCGACAACCAGCACGTCCGTTTCGATGTGGCGCCCGTCTTCGGTGGGCTGTTCGTTGCGACGCGATGCCATGATGTCCCGGTATAGAAAAGGAGCGTTGGCCGGCTGTACGGCCGGCCGTTTCACGATTGCGGATCAGGCTGCGGTGGAGAACCAGGACGGTTCGTTGCCAGCCGACCACTTGATGTTGCAGCCGATCGAGGGCACCTGGCCGGCGCCGACAGCTTCGCCCTTCAGGACCGCGTCGACCGCAGCGCGCAGATCCGCGCCCGTCACATCCTTGCCGTTGCCGGGCCGGGCTTCGTCGAACTGGCCGTGATAGGCAAGCTTGCGATCTCGGTCATAGAGAAAGAAGTCCGGAGTGCAGGCCGCACCAAAGGCCTTGGCGACACTTTGCGACGCGTCCTTCAGATAGGGGAATCCATAGCCGTGAGTCTTTGCCTCTACACCAATCCGCTCCAGTGTTTCTTCCGGATGCGCCTTGGCGTCGTTGCTGTTGATCGCGACGACGGCAAGCCCCGGCGTGGCATAGTCGCGCGCAAATTTCGCCAGTTCCTCGCGGATCAACACCACGAAGGGGCAGCGGTTGGAGATGAAGGCGACGAGCAGCGCCGGGCTGTCCTTGAACTCGGCCAACGTGAACAGGTTGCCATCGGCATCGGGCAACGTGAAGTCCGCCGCGCGGGTTCCAAGCGTAATGGGATTGGATTCGGTTTTGGGCATGGTATCCTCCTGGCAAGCCAATAGAAATATTACTTCATAAACCACATAGATTTTATAGATATGAATTTTCTCCGGATTGCAGGCCGCGGAGATAATCTTGCTGCGCACGGACACAAGGCTCGGATTCTCGTTTCGGAGTGGCGGTCTTTTGGCAGCGCGCGCCTCGGTCGATCTCGCGAAATTCTACGGAGCATGAGCGGACAACAATCGGTCCAGGCGCGAACCACGCCCCCGGCCAGGCTCATTTCGCAAAACGAGCAGACGCGTGGCGACTTTCACAGCGGGGAGCGTGCGGCGCCCCAGGAAGGTCTCCTGACTCTGGCGCTTCAAACATCGATTCGACGAAAATCTTCCAAGTCCAGTTCCGAAACCGCGATTATTTTTCTTCTTAATTCCAAACCTGTCCGCGCGGGCTATCCCTTGCCAACGAACCGACCCTGCGACTGGCGGTGCGCTGGGGCCATTCCTTTTCCAGGGAGAGGCTATGACGAGACCCGAGAGGGCTACGTCTGGTGATATAGACGAGGAGGATGCAGCGCTCGATGAACTTGAACGGATTGTAGAGGTACGGCGACCGTGATGAAGCTGCAGACTATCAGATATCTGTGGTCAATCGGCAGATACCGGAAGAGCGCCTCCGAGGTGTCTTGTGGGGAGGCTACGGAACCGTTTCCAAAGGCTGCAGTTTGTAGTCTGCTCCCAGGTATTCCTTGCCATGCGGAGCGAGAGGAGTTGGCCCCCCGATGCTCCAGGGGGCCAATTCTTTCTATGCGGTGCTGTCCCCACTTGCATATGGGCACTATGAGGTGTGTCCGGACTTTGTTCTGATAACTCCCAGCGTCAACCTATCGGGGGCCGTAGGGCTCGGCCATGGGGTACGACGCGACGTCTACGAGGAGAAAATCAAGCTGGGAAGGAACCAATTTCAACCTCGGAGATTGTATAGGTGGGCTGGCGTGTTCCATCCTGCCGGCCCGGCAGAAGCACGACACTCTCATGGCCCCTTAGTCGCCTTTCGGGGCCATTTTTTCTGAATGCGGGAACCATTCCCATCTGTCGGCGTTTTCCCTTCGTCCTGACCCGTTTCCCCAATCGAGCAGGCACAGAGCTTCACAATGTCCCCAGTGAAGTCTCTTCGATAAGCGCCTCTGGCCTCGCCGTCTCCGTACGACGAGGCCTTCAATTTTTTCGCCTCCACGATTCCTTTCGGCCACGGCGGGTCACGTCATAGCCTCCCTCAGATCCCACCGACGACCTTACATGACTGAGAATGACCGCCGCCAGATGAAAGCCACTGAAGTCCCGGCATTCGTCGACGATGTGATCGAGGCCGGGTGCAACATCTGCGCCGTAGGACAAGAGAGCTACGTCATCGGGGATATTGACGAGCAGGAGGCCGGCGACCGAGATTTAATCAGGTTGGAGATTGTAGATTACCTCTGGTCGATCGGCCGATACATGAGGTTACCTCCGAGGTTACGCGGCACTAGTGGCCAACGAAGACCGGCGTAGCATTGGAATGCCACCGTTCCGGTCAGCACGCCACGCAATCGGAATAGGCCCCCGTTCGCCAACACTCAACGACGTCGCCTGACATCTTGTCGGGCGCGATCATCCCTCCTTCACGCGTGAGGGTGCTAACGAGGCGGCGCCGAGCGCGGAGATCATCCCTCTGAGCTTGAAAGTCTGCGACGCGTTGTGAAATCTCGGGGTCCTCTGCGGGGCCAACATATCGCCGTGCCCTTCCGCCACGCCCATCAGGGATGTCGAAATACCAGTATCGGCGCGCCTTTCCGTCACGGGCGTGAAGTGGCCCTCAGGTGGAAAGTCGGCTGTCCATGCGGCGTCGAGCGATCTCTGACCGAGCTCGGCAAGCATCGTCTGGTACATCAGGTCATTGGTTTTCATGGTTATACCCTTTCAGTGAAAAGGTATAACGCCGGGGCGATCGCGCTGATCGCAGGTGTTGTGGCTCGATCGAAGAGCCCTCGCGGAGTGGTTCATCGGCATTCTCCACCCAAAGCGGGGCCTTCCCGCCGATCAAATCGCCGCCCGCGGCCAATTGCTTGACCGGATAGCCGCGTTGGCTCAGGGGTGAGGCACACGATTTAGGCCTGCGATGCCATCGATGTAATCGCCGATACCTCTATCGGTTGCGAAACAGACGTCGGATGCGCCAGGCCGAGCCGGACGCGAATAACCGAAAAAGATCCGGATTGTGGGGTTCCAAAGCCATCAGGGTTTCGCTCAGCGCCGGGGCTCCATGTCGAGGATGGCCACTGAGATAGGAAGCCTCCAGGCGCGTACAAGGTCCTCTCGAGCAAGGTTGCCTTGATCTCGGAGGTGAGAACCGAGGAAGCCTCAACCGTCTGGTAGGTCAGATCCTTTTGGCTTGGAAAATCGCACGCCGACGCCGCCACCATTTTCCGGGATGAACTCTAACCCAGCGGCTTCGAACGCGATGCGGATCGCCTCCAATGTCGCGGCATACCCCGGGCGGCCAGCCTCAATCCGCGTGACGGTCGCCGCCGTAATGCTGGCGCGATTTGCTAAATCACGAACACCCCATTTCAATGCAGCTCGCGCCATGCGGATTTGATCGGGGGTCAACATTATAACCTTGACATAATCTTTGTATGATTCAAACTCTCTGCGACGGTATAAAACGGCCACGCACGGTGCTTGCGACACCCTGCGTGGCCTGACCGCAATTCAAGCTATAGGGAGCTCGGATCATGGCTGATTCTGAGATTAGCAGAACTTTGCCTGCAATCACGCGTGGAAAAGATAATCCCCCAAATGGCACTGCCGAACGCCTACCACGTCTCATCGACCGCCGAAACCTTCTCCCAGTCGCCGCACGTTGGCTGAGCGCACGCATCGATGAAGCGCGCGTCCTGCCGAGAGAGAGTGGCCCAACACCTGTCAGAGAGATGTGGCCGCGATGGTACGCGTATCATCAGCAGCGCCTGCGGGCGACGCACCTCAGACAAAAGCTTGAAACCGAACTACTGAAAGCGACCGGGGGCATTCCGACGGTCGAGCTATCGATACCTGGGACCGATCAGCTCACCTCGGTTCGCTCTTTTGCCGACATCAATCGACTGACCCCCGAGCTGGATACCGAGCAACTGTCTGAGGCACGGGTTGAGCTTCGCCGGCGTCGCAAGCAATGGAGAGAAACGGATCAGCGTCTCGGATACAGTGATGCCGTCACCCGCGAACAGGAGCTCGCACATAAAGCGGGCATAGCCGGGCGCGTAATGCGGATCACAGCGCCATCTTCGTTGATCGAAGTCACCGCCAAGCTCCATTGCCTGATTGTCATGCACGATCCGGGACGGAAGCTCGAACTTACACCCTGGCCAGAGCTACGCAGACTGTTGAAAGATCTCATGCGCATCGGTGAACGAGGCTGAGAGCGCTGGCCTCTCGGTCGGTTCCACCGGCAAGTTTCCAACAAAAGTCATCAAGAATTTCGACCAGCCTTGGAGGACGATCTCGATGGACCCTGCGTATCCGGGCCAGGAGCCAAGCGTTTGCGACACATTGGCACTGGCAGCGCAGTATAGAGACGCGGCCGTGAAGCTTGGTGCCATCTCGCCAAAACTCGCGCATCTTCCGGTTCACCTTCTGGCTCTGCATTCGGTTGAACTCTACCTGGATGCGCTCCTGCTTGCCAAAGGCCTCGACCACAAGACGATCCGCGGCTTTCAACACGATCTTGGCGAGCAGTCCAGGGTAGCCATTGATGCTGGGCTCGTGCTGCGCAAACGCACGGCGGCCCACTTGGCAACGCTCTCCTCCACCAGAGAGTACGACGCCGTCAGGTATGGCCCAAGGCAGGCTTTCAAGCTCTCCCAGGTGAACCGGGTGATGGCGACACTCGACGAAGTCTCGCAGAAGGTGCGAAGGGTGTTGCGGCCCGTCCCGTAATCAAGGGCTGGGTGCGGTTGGCTCGCCGCGCGTCTACCGGGTCATGAAGGTGCATAACCTGCTATTGGTGCGCCACACCGGAGCGGCCGAGGATCGTCTCCACGACGGTCAGGTCGCTGTCTCACGCTCGAACATCAGATCGTGCTCCGACGGCTTCGAGATCGGCTGCGACAACAAATCGGCTGCGACAACAAAGAGAAGGTCCGGGTCACCTTCGCCCTCCGGCGCCACAAGATTGCCTTACAAGGAGGTTCTCTCCGTTTTTGAAGAAGCTGCTGCTGCTTTGAGCAGCATGCCCGCCATCCATTGTGTACGCCATGTCTCATGCACGATCCGCGCCGATCATTTCTGACCGGAGGCAGTCGAGAGAAGTGCTGAAGCCTGCACTCTCGGAGTTGGTCGAATCGCGGCGAGCCCGAGCGCAGCGAGAAAGACCAGGGCGACGGCGTCATTTCCGACAGGTTGCCGGTGGTGATCTTGCCGTCGTTGGGCCGCTCGAACTGGTACTCGGCGCCGAGCTCGGTGAAGACGAGGAATGGACGTCCGTTGGGCAGTCGGAAGTAGCGGCTGACCTCGGTCGAAAGATCGAGGACGCGATAGTTGAAGCTGTCGCCGGGAAGGGAGACGGTGACGGGTATGTTAAGGATGCTGCCCGAGAGGTCGTATGAGTCGCTTTCGATATGGGACCAGCTCACGGATGCCTTGGGGCGGATGAAATAGGCATCAACCTTGTACTGGCCGTGCAGCGAGATTTCGCCGGCAAGACGCTGCGAATCCTGCTGGCCGTTGAGCAGGTCGAGTTCGATATCGTTGTCGTAGCGCCCGTAGGTCAGCGATCCGTCGATTGCCCAGTGCTTCGACAGGCGATAGGCCGCATAGGGGCCGAAGCTGAAGCCATCGGTATCGATGCCAAGTGTCCCGTCGAACGCATCGGCCGAGCTGTCCTCCAAGGAAACGGTCATGCCGACGACGAGCTCGTCGGGTGAAAACGCTCGTCGGAAATGTCGTCGATGGATATCCGACCAGAAGTTCCACAGTGAGGGCGCGGGCAGATCACGGCCCGGCGTCAGCGGCACTTGGGATGATCGATCGGCACTTCGGGCGGTAGCTTCTTCGGCAGCGAGATCCCTACAGGTCGGGAGGTCGCGGCGTTGTTTGGAATCTTTTGATCGGGGGTCGATACAGGTATCCGGGGTCCTGGCTGCGATCACGCGGCCGCCTTTGGCCGCTGTCGGCTTGCGTGGGTTGAACCCCGGGAAAACGGGCTGTGGGCCGACATCTGGTCTACCATCGGGCCAGTCGAAATCCGGAGGGAGAGGCTGCGGTCCAACATCCGGACGGCCGTCTGGCCAGTCGAAGTCCGGAAAGACCGGCTGCGGGCCGACGTCCGGTCGACCGTCCGGCCAGTCGAAATTTGGAAACACCGGCTGTGGCCCGAGTCACCTCATCACTATCGATAGGTATCAGATATCGATAGTGACGTGGTCTACAGGTTGACCAACTCCCGAACGCCCTCTATCGTTAGGTGAAGCATAAATTCAAGATCGTCCGCAATCTGCGCGACGAGACGTTATTTCAATCGGAGTTTGCTATGAGCGTCACCGTCAAGGTCGCCGAAGCCAAAGCCCATCTCTCTGAGCTTCTGGCGCGTGTCGAAGCCGGCGAAGAGGTCATCATATCCCGCGGCAACGATCCGGTCGCCCGCCTTTCGCGGGTCCAAAAGGACAACGAGCTCACGGCACTGATCGCCGAGGTACGCGCAGCCAGGATGCGAGCAAAATCGGTTACGAACGACGAAATCCTCGACTGGAAACGGGAGGGTCAGCGGTTTTGACCACCTTTGTCCTCGACGCGTCGACCGCTGCAGCATGGCTTTTGCCGGAAGAATACAGCGAGGCGGCCGAGCTGCTCATCGCACGTATATCTAGCCCTTGCCCCGTGCCCGATCTGTTCTGGCACGAGACGCGCAGCATTTTGATCAGTGCCGAGCGACGACAGCGTATTGCCGCCGGCCAGGCCCTGAACGCGATGGCCCGGCTGCGCCGACTGCCGCTTGAAGATATGGGCGCTGGACAAGACGGTTCAGTGCTCGAGCTCGCAAGCGTGCACGGCCTGAGTGCCTATGATGCCGCCTATCTCGACCTGGCCGTTCGCCAATCCCTACCGCTTGCCACGCTCGATCGTAAGCTTGCGAGCGCCGCGCGCACTGAGCGGATCCAGGTTCTCGGGCCGTTCGAGAATGAACACTAACCGTCTTAGCCCGGAAATAGAAAGGCGCTCCGAAGAACTCAACGCGCTCGAGGCCATCCTGCCCTTCGATCGGCGCGATCAGCTGGCCGCCCTTTTGACCGACGACGACGTTGCGACGCTCAAGCATCTCGCCAACGAAGGCGTGGGCGACAATACGCTCAGGGCCATCGCCTCCGATCTAGGCTATCTCGAGGCCTGGTGCCAGTTCGCGACGGGAACTCCCCTCCCCTGGCCGGCGCCGGAGAGCCTGCTCTTGAAATTCGTTGCCCATCATCTCTGGGATCCGACAAGGCGCGCCGAGGACGAAAACCACGGCATGCCTGTCGCGGTGGAAAGTAGCCTGCGATCTCAGCGCCTGTTGCGCGCCGACGGGCCACACGCTCCCGAGACCGTTCGCCGCCGACTGACAAGCTGGTCGATTCTCACCCGTTGGCGCGGTTTGACGGGCGCCTTTGATGGCCCCTCACTCAAGTCGGCGCTGCGTCTAGCCGTTCACGCCAGCGCGCGGCCACGACAGCGCAAAAGCAAAAAAGCCGTGACTGTCGATATCCTGGCAATGCTTCTTGAGGTCTGCACCGGTGAACGGTCCGTCGATCTGCGTGATCGAGCACTGCTATTAACCGCCTTCGGCTCCGGCGGCCGCCGGCGTTCGGAAGTCGCAGCCCTGCGCGTCGAGGATCTGACGGATGAAGAACCTGTTCAAACGAATCCATCTGATGCCAGCTCCCCTCCCCTCCCCTGCCTCTCGATCCGCCTTGGCCGCACCAAGAGGACAAAGAGCGACGACGACGAGCATGTGCTGCTGATCGGCCGGCCCGTTACCGCACTGAAGGAGTGGCTTGATCAAGCCGGCATAAACGAAGGCCCGGTGTTCCGTCGCATCGACCAGTGGGGAAATATAGACCGCCGAGCGCTGACGCCCCAAGCGGTCAATCTGATCCTGAAGGACCGGTGCAAGCAGGCTGGCCTCGATCCGGCTCAGTTTTCGGCGCATGGGCTGCGATCGGGGTATCTGACTGAGGCGGCCAATCGAGGTATACCCTTGCCGGAAGCCATGCAGCAGTCGTTGCACAAATCCGTGACACAGGCGGCTCGCTATTTCAACAACGCGCAACGAAAGAATGGGCGCGCGGCGCGGTTGGTGACCTAGTGCGTCACTGGGTCTTGAGGCTTCAGCGAGGGGAGCCACTCGCAATGCAAGCTCGAACCTCTAGAGCAGCCTCGTCCAAGGGGACCTAGCATTATACGGACTGAGTTCGGAGGTAGCATGGCGGCTGATACGATCGTCAGCCTTGCCATGGATCGACAACCACGACACCGGTGCCTTCGAAATCCCTGACATTGCGAGTCACGACTGCCATGTCGTGAACCAAAGCAGTCGCGGCAATCAAGGCGTCTGCTTCGTTGCGCCTGTCGGGAACATGCAAGTGCGCGCAACGAGTCGCAACCGCATCATCGACCGTCAGAATGCGACCTGCGAACTCGGGTCGAACCTGGCCGTCGAGCCAAGAGCGCAGCCGCGCGCCTTGTGCGGCATCCCGGCGCTGCACGCTAAGCACTCCTCGCTCCAATTCAAGGACTGTGATGGCCGAGATGAAGAAGCGAGCCGCATCTTCTGCCCCAATCCACTCTACGACATTGGCATCAGCTTTGCCGTCGCCGACCTTGCGTAGTTCCGAGATAACGTTGGTATCCAGCAAGTACTTCAAGAAAAATCCACTTCGCGAGGTCCGATTTCAACACGGCGCAGCTCGAAATCGATTGCCGAGAGACCCGGCATAGCGAGAGCCTCGATAAGGCTACGGTGCTTGCCGCTCAAGCGCTCGAATTCATCATAGGTCATGAGGACATGCGAAGGCTTGCCGCGGTCTGTGATGATAACCGGGCCGCTTTTTGCCGCCTTCTTGGCGCTGCTGACGTCATGATTCAGTTCTCGGCTGGAAAGGGTCGTGATGCTCATGGGGCACACCTCCATGTAGGTAATTACCTACATATAACATTGAAGGACGGAATTGCAAGTCGAGTAGACGCCTGAGCGCTAACTGAAACGGAAGCGTACGTCCCAGTCGGTACATTATGCGATCTTAAACGCACAAATCGGAAACAACCACAGCACAAGATCGTCGCAGCTTGCCATCGACAGCGCTGAAGCGACGGGATGAGCAGCGTTCAAATCCCGTCACTTCCCGTCCTTCGGGAAGTGCGCTGCTCGGTAAGCGTTGTTCCCCTGACACGTGGCTCAGATTAATTTAGATCAAACGCTACTGGCGCGTAGGGACTGCCGCGCAATCGATTTATTAGACAGTACGAATTTGTTCGGCTAACTCGAATCGAAATAGGGTTGGGCTTACGCATCCACGCGCTCTCGGTGTAATAGCGAATGGGACTTTTTCTCATCTTAATCATCGGCCTGCTTGCCGGGATCATAAGTGGCATTATCGGTACTGGCTCCTCAATCATGCTCGTCCCAGTGTTGGCCTATTTCTATGGGCCAAGAGAAGCTGTGCCTATAATGGCGGTAGCTGCCGTCATAGCGAACATTTCCCGGATTCTTGCATGGTGGCGGGAAGTTGATTGGCGAGCTGTGGCAGCCTATGCGGTTACTGGCCTTCCTGCCGCGGTTCTTGGCGCGCGAACGATGCTTGTCCTGCCGCCAGCGGCAGTAGATGCGGCGATTGGATCATTCTTGCTCTTGATGATTCCTGGAC
The DNA here is from genome assembly GCF_058791875.1 of Ensifer sp. EB106-05-01-XG146. Taxonomy (NCBI): domain Bacteria; kingdom Pseudomonadati; phylum Pseudomonadota; class Alphaproteobacteria; order Hyphomicrobiales; family Rhizobiaceae; genus Ensifer; species Ensifer sp. EB106-05-01-XG146. The sequence goes on along the minus strand of NZ_JBYTDX010000003.1, from coordinate 318,229 downwards.
GTCGCTGGTTGGCCGCAAACCTTATCCACTTGCGATTACCTCATCTGGCCGCAGCCGGAACGTGCATCGGCTTTTTGACTGGGATCGTGGCCTCGTCTGGACCTGCTTCCGTACCGGTGTTCATCGGTTATAGTTTGACCAAGGGAGCCTTTATCGGCACCGAAGCTGCAGCTTCGCTCGCGATCTACACTACCAAAGCACTCACCTTTCAAGGATCGGGAGCACTTCCTTTTATTCTTGTACTGAAGGGTCTCACGGTGGGGGCATCTCTGATGGTCGGTTCCTTCATAGCGAAACCTTTTCTTCTCCGCCTCACGCCAGAGGCTTTTCGCCATATCATGGATGCGCTGCTGGTAACTTCAGGACTCAGCCTGCTTTGGGGAGCGGCGGTCTAGGCAAGACGATAAGGCGCGAGCCGCGATCGGCTAGTTAGCGGCCATATTGGCATTCCACGGTAACAGATCGCTGATTGGCCATTGACTATTAGGCCGCGTCGGCTGGCGCGACGGTGCTATAGGTAGAATATAGAAAATTTAGGAGCCTTGATCGACAAGAATGGCGCTGAGCATCAAAGACCACGACACTGAACAGCTGGCCCGCACCCTTGCCGAACGGACCGGTGAAAGCATCACACTGGCAACCAAGCGTGCGCTCGAAGAGCGCCTGCGACGGCTTGGCTCTGACTTGCGCAAAGCCGCTCTGCTCGAGGACCTCGAAGCGATTCAGCGACGCTGGAACGCTCGGCCCGTTCTCGACAGCCGCACAGCCGACGAAATTCTTGGCTACGACGAGAACGGACTGCCATCCTGATGGTCATCGATACCTCCGTCCTTGCCGCCATCGCCTTCAATGCGTCGGAAGCGGCGGCTTTGCGAGAGCGCATTGCAGAACGACCCCGTCAGGCTCATCTCCGGCGCGACCGTCCTAGAGGCTGCCATGGTGATCGAAACTCGACTTGGGGAGGCCGCAGGCGCCGATCTCGACCTCTGGCTCTACAAGGCAGAAGTCGAAATCGTCCCAGTTACAGCCGAACATGCCGATCGTGCGCGGCGCGCCTGGCGGCGCTATGGCAAGGGACGTCATCCGGCCAGCCTCAACTACGGCGACTGCTTTTCCTATGCTCTTGCGGCGCTTTCGGGAGAACCGCTCCTCTACAAGGGCAACGATTTTTCGCAAACCGACATCGCGGGCGGCGTGAGGACGAATTCATGGTGGCTCGAAGCGGCCCACCAAAAGCGCCCGCGGACGTGTCGGCGACCACACAAAGCGGCAAGCGGAGCCAGAGCGGAAAACCGTGCTTGATCGACGATGTATGGCTGTGCGCCGTAGAAGGCATTCCGGGTTCGGAGCGCCGCGTGATGTCGGCACACGGCGATCTCTATATCAACGGCCTGCCGAAATGAGCGAAGCCTCCTCAGAATCCGTCCTCAAACGCGCTGAAGAACTCGACGCGCTCGACGCCATCCTGCCCTTCGATGGCCGCGGCCAGCTTGCGGCCCTCCTAACCAACGACGATGTCGCCACGCTCAAGCATCTGGCCAGCGAGGGCGAAGTCATTTCGTCTCGAGCCCTGCTACTTGGACTTTTGGAGAGCGGGGACCGCTCGGCCTCCCACCGAGCGCCGGAGATTTGCGACGCTTCGTCGCCCCTCAAGTTTGATTAATGCGTTCGCCGCCCTTGGAAGTAATCTGGCGGGACCTGTAGCTCGATGGTTAGAGCCCGCTCAATGGGTCGCAGGTTAGAGTCTTGCCGGGCTCACCATGCCCTTAGGATGATTGATCTCTCTTGGACGTCAATCCGAAGTGCTGCAGAGTAGCCGCTTGGGGCAAAAGAAGCCATCGCCGCGCTATTGGCCGCTGATTTCAACCAGTCTCGGGTGCTGATAAATAGTAGGACGGCCAGCGTGATCTCGCGGCAGCAACGTGACGTCAATCGGTCGCCCGACCCCGTTCTAAAAATAACGGCGATCGCGTCCTCGAGGACTTTTGACAGGCCGGGGACATTTAGTCCACCCAGACTCTGCCCGACTAGCACGACTCTTTTGTTCGCCGGGTTTTGAGCTCGGGACCTTGTCGCCAAACTACTTATTCAGGATGGCGTGCACTGCGACTGACGCGCTGAGGCGCCAGTCGTAGAGGAATTGCAGGACCGAGCTTAAATATGGGATGGCCTAGCCTGATCCGTTGCCGCTGCTCATCAGGTCGAGCGGCCGTCGAAATCAGAAGCCGGTGCGGCAATGTCCGGGTGCAGACAAGTTGGCGACATTTGAACGTCCGCTATTCGCGGAGTATCCGAGCGACGCTGCGAACGGACGCGTGGCAGGGGTTCACTTCCAACGCTTATGCGACGCTCAGGCAAAGTACTTGATATTGACGTAGTCATCAGTTCCATATTTGGAGCCTTCGCGTCCCATACCCGATTGCTTGATGCCGTCGGACGGAGCCATTTCGGTCGAGATGAGTCCGGTGTTCCCGCCCACCAGGCCGGTCTCCAAGGCCTCCGCAACACCGATTCGAGAGACGTCGCGGGAAAAGAAACATCCGGCAAGACCAAACTCGGTATCATTCGCCATCTCGATGACCTCTTCCTCCGTGTCGAAGGATAAAGAGCTGTGCGATAGGACCAAAGGTCTCTTCGCGAGCAACCTTCATCTCGGAGGTGCCCCCCAAGAACAGTCGGCGAGACGAACTGCTCACCCGGTTCGCCGGATTTGCCGCCAACCGTCACGCGAGCGCCAAGCGAGAGGACATCTTTTCTAGATGCTCCTTGACCTTCGTCAGCGCGTTTCCATCGATTCTGGATCCTTTGGCAAAGCCGTTCCCCACCTTCAGGCCGCTCACCCGCCGGGAAAGTTTTTCAGAGAACTCCTTGTAGACACCGGACTGGACGTAGATGAGGTTGGCGCACACGGATGTCTGCCCGGCATTGCGAAATTTTGCGACAACCACACCTTCGACGGCGGCGTCGATATTTGGCATTGTCCAGCACGATGAACGGCGCATCGCCACCAAGTTCAAGGCTGAGCTTCTTGATCTGATCGCACCCTGACGCGTCAGGATCCTGCCCACATTCGTCGAGCCAGTGAATGAAATCTTCCTGACCAACTCGCTTGCGCAGAACATCGATCCGACCATGGCGGCATCTGTTGACGTGATTACGTTACCCCGACGGTATGCCAGCACGCTCGACAAGAACACCGAGCGCAAGGGCCGACAGTGGGGTCCGTGCGGCAGGCTTGGCGACAAGCGAGCAGCCAACGGCCAGAGCTGGCGCTAGTTTGCTCGCGAGCACCGCGCTTAGGAAACTCCAAGGCGTGATGGCACCGACGACCCCGACCGGCCTTTTCGGGACAAGGATGCGTTTGTAGGAAGCCAAGCGCATAATCCCGGGACAGGACATGTCGGGTTTCGAGGCAGAGCTTCGGTTATCCCTATGGCAGCTTGACTAGCACCTCGGTGCCCAAGCCGGAAGCCCCTCTCGGCCACCTATGCGAGCACTGCGCCGTTAGCCACCCGCTTGCCGTCGCGGCCGATTGCACCGCAAAGGCCAGGTCACGACACCTCCTGCAAAGACAGCGAGCCAGACGACGACCGGTTGCAGCGGCAGCCTGACGGCGTGATACAGCCACTGCCAAGGAGCGACTTCCGGCGCAGTCAGGCTGTCCAGCGCATGCTTGATATTGGCCGGAAAGACGAGCACCGCATAAAGGGCGAGCGCAATGCCGGCATATTTGCGAAGAGCCGGGATCAGCAGACCGATCGCTCCTGCGATCTCGCAAAGTCCTGTCAGCAAGATCATCTGTGGCGCGTCAGGCACCCACGAAGGGGTGATGGCGACAAAGGGCGCTGGAACGGCCATGTGCAGAACGCCCGCCGTTCCATAGAGCGCGACCATGCCGGCCCTGCACCTCAACCGCCAGTGATCAACGCTCGCCATCTGCCGCGATCCGCGCTTCAATCGTCCTTGCCACGGCACTCAGATCGACTTTCCGGCCACTGATCTTTTCGATCGCCGCGACGGCCAGATCGCTTGCGACATAGTCCGACTTGTGCCCGAGATTGTGCACGACCATAAGCCTCGCGCCGCGGATATCCCGGGCCAGGTGCCGTGCATGCACATTGGGTGAGACAATCCTGTCGACGTCGCCGGTTATGATGACCGTCGGCACCCTGATGTTGCGGTATTTCCGACTTGCTGTCCGGGTCCAGTCGTTGAGTGCCGCCACTTCCTGGGCATTGTGCCGGAAGGCTGCGGGCCTGAGGGCCTGCAGTGTCCGGGCTTCACGCAGATAGTGTTTCGGCATTTTGTTCGGCGCAAATGTCGCGCGGGTCGCGCTGCCGATCGCAAGAAGGCCGATTGGCGGGGCGATCAGAGTGCTGAAGAGCGCACCCGACACAGGAACGGCTGCTGCGTCATAATACCAGGCGACGCCGCCGTTCCAGGGGTAGACGGCTGGCGACAGGAAGACGAGACCGACAACCCTTTCGGGATGGCGCACGGCAAGGGCCGCTGCGATCGCGCCGCCAAAGGAGTGGCTGACAATGATCGCCTTCGGGATCCCGCGCCTTGCCATAAGAGTTGCAATGGCGTCCGCCTGTCCGTCAGGCAGTATGTTTTCAGATCCGCCGACATCCGAGCCGCCATGTCCCGGCCGATCGACGAACAAAAGCGTCGCTCTTCCTTCGAGCTTCCCGCGAAAGGCATACATCGGGTCGTAAAGACTGGCGCTGGCACCGTGGATGAAAACGATCGGCGGCAGGCTCGTCTGCTTGCCGGGTTTAAGAAGTACGCTGTTCAGACTGAAGCCGCCGACATCGATGCGAACCGGGCGCGCCTCGTCCGCGATCGCCCTGAGCGGCTCGAAAATGGTCCCGATCAAAATCAGCAGGCTTAGGACTACCTGAAATCTTGCGCGCGCTTTCATGACGTTCCTGAAGAATAGCGACCTCCAGGGGATATACGTGCGAGAAGCGCAATCGGTTTTGGTCTCTAATCCGGTGTGGTTCGCGACAGCATCGAACACTGTCCAACCGTCGATGCGGCGGAACTCCGTCGCATCGCCGAGAGCAGCGTCAAGGTGCGATGCCGAGTGACGTGTCGCGAGCCCGCATTCCTACCGGCTCGCCGGCGCGCGACCATAAAGCAGTAGCATCAGGATAATCACCACACCGTAGATGATCTGGCGCCCGGCTTCGGGCATCTGCGTAACGGAAAGGATCGATTGAAGGAGCGTGATCAGAATGACGCCCGCGACCGTACCGAGATAGGATCCCTTCCCGCCGAGGATTGACGTTCCTCCAAGGACGACCGCCGCAATGGCCGGAAGAAGATAGGCATCACCCATGGATTGCGCGGCCTTAGAGGCATAGCCCGCGAGCAGCACCCCGCCAAGGGCCGAAAGCCCGCCCGAGGCGGCAAAGGCAATCATGACGATGCGGCGGGTGTTGATGCCGGAGAGATAGGCCGCACGCTCGCGATTGCCGATGCCGTAGACCGCGCGCCCGAAGCCCGTCCGGCGCAGAAGAAAGACCATCGCCGCGCCGATCAACGCCCAGATGAAAACCACGTTCGGAATACCGGGAACCAGAGCGCCGGTGGCGAGATAGCGCATGGCTGTAGTGGCGGAATCCTGCGGCGAGAACCCGCCCGTATAGACCACCATCACCCCTTGGGCGACGGCATTGGTCGCCAGCGTCACGATCATCGAGGGGATGCGCAGGTAGGCAACCCCGACGCCGTTGACGAGCCCGATGCCGATGCCGCACAGGACGCCGAAGGGAATGGCAAGCGCTGTCCCGACCGGACCATAGGCCGCGGCCGCACAAGCCATCATCGCGCCCGTGGCAACGGTCCACGGCACCGAAAGATCGATCTGGCCGAGCAGGATGACGAGCATCATGCCGGTGGCGATGATGCCGAGGAAGGACGCCACCTTCAATTGCTGCAGCAGATACTCCGGCGACAGGAAGCTGCGCGAATAGAGGCTGCCGAGCACAAGCAGCAGCAGGATGCAGCCGAACGCAGTGACCACCGCCGGGTCGAGATTGCGTATGAAGGTCGATTTGCGTCCGGTTGCGCCAGTCATTGCCGTCTCGCTCACAGGAACCACTCCAATCTATTGCGCACCCTGAAGAGCGCAAGGGCCCCGAGGCTGATGGCCGCCAACAAGATCAGTCCCTGGAACAGCGGTTGCCAGAGTGGATCGAGATCGAAAACGAACAACAGGTCGCCGATCGTGCGGAATGCCAGCGCACCGAAGACGGCGCCGATGGCGCTGCCCTTGCCGCCGAACAGCGAAACGCCCCCCAGCACCACGGCTGCGATCGAAAACAGCGTGTAGGCGTTGCCGCTGGCGAGTGCTGCGTCGCCGGTATAGGTAAAAAAGGTGAGGAACAGCCCCCCGAGTGCGGCGACCAGTCCCGCAAGCGTGTAGGCGAGCAACTTGCCGCGGCGGATCGGCATGCCGGACATGTAGGCGGCCGTCTCGGAGGAGCCCACGGCATAGGCTGCACGCCCATAGACCGACCGGCTGAAGGGCACCCATATCACGACGACTACCGCTGCAAGCGCGACGAGGCTCGCCGGCACAACCCCGAAAATCCGGCCGGTCAGGGCATCCGCGAGCCCCTCGTTGACGGATCCGCCGGGAAAAGGCCGCAGCAACAGGGCAAAGCCGAAATAGACCGCCCCCGTTGCGATCGTCGCCACGATCGGCTGCAGTCGCCCATAGATGACGATCGCGCCGTTGATGGCGCCGCATGCAGCCCCGACGCCAAGGACGACCACGACGCCGAAGGCCGTCTCAAGCGGCGAGCCAACGACCAGCCACGAGGCCAGGCAGTTGGTGAGAAGGAAGATCATGCCGACCGAGAGGTCGATGCCGGCGGTGATCACCACCATGGTTTGAGCCATCGCGACAAAGGCAAGCAGCACGCCCTTGTTGGCGGCCGTCTGGATAACGTTGGCGGTGAAGCCGGCCGGATGGTTCGATGTGTAGATGATGAACATCACCACGAAGATCGCAACCGCCGCCAGCGTGCCCCGGTGTTCCGTCAGTCGATACCGCCAGTCGTTCATTGGATGGGCTCCCGGTGGCTTGGGTCTGCGGACGGAATGTTAAGTGCGCTCGCAATCAGCGCGCGCTCCGTTATCTCAGGGCCCGCCAACTCCCGTTTTACCGCCCCGTCATAGAGCACGAGGACCCGGTCGCAGCAGCCGATGAGTTCGGCATAGTCGGTCGAATAAAAGAGGATAGCTGCGCCTTCGTCCGCCAGACGCCGCAAGAGCTGGTAGATCTCCTGCTTGGTGCCGACGTCAATGCCGCGCGTGGGGTCGTTGAGAAGGACGATGCGCGGCTGCCGCATCAGCCACTTCGCAATGACGACCTTCTGCTGGTTGCCGCCCGAAAGCGCCCCGACCGGCGCGTCAATGTTGCCCGCCTTGATGGACAGCAACGTCATCATCCGGTCGATAGCGCTCTCTTCTTTGGCGCGATCAATGATCCCGCCACGCGTCAGCCGGTCGAGAGAGGCGAGCGAGAGATTGTCACGCACCGTCATCGGCAGCATCAGCCCCTCGGTCTTGCGGTCCTCGGGAATGAGCGCCATGCCGATGCCGTGCCGGCGCGCTTGCGCAGGGCTACCGATGCTGACCGCTCTGCCGTCGACGAGAACCGTGCCGCGCAGCCCGCGCAAGACCCCGAACAGCGCCAGGAGAAGGTCGCGCTGTCCCTGCCCGTCCAGCCCGCCGAGACCGACGATTTCGCCTGCACGCAATGAAAACGAGATGTCGTGAAGGCGGTTCGCCCAGGACAGATTTCGCGTCTCAAGGACGGGTGCCGCTGGTGCAGGCGGGCCCGGCTTGGGTGGATAGACGCTATGATATTCACGACCGATCATCATCTCGATGACCTCGCTGTCGCTCCTTGTCCCTGCCGCGTAGCTTGCAACCTTGCTGCCGTTTCGAAACACGGTGCAATCGTCTGCCAGTTCCGCAATCTCGTTCATCCGGTGCGAGATGTAGACAAGCGCCAGCCCCTCAGAGCGCAGCCGCTTCAACACGGCAAAGACCTTGGAAACATCGGCCGCCGTGAGCGCCGAGGTTGCCTCGTCGAGAATGAGGATGCGTGGCTTGCGCGCGAGCGCCTTGGCGATCTCGACGATCTGCTGGCGCGACAGCGGCAGGTCCTTGACCAGCGCCAGAGGGTGGATGTCTGCCGCACCGGCACGCGCCAGCGCCTCTTCTGCCAGACGTCGCTGGGCCTTGCGGTCGATCATGCCGAACCGGGTCGGCGGATTGAAGATAACGATGTTGTCGGCGACGCTGAGTTCCGGGATCAGCGACAGCTCCTGGAAGACGCAGGCGATGCCGGCGGCGTTGGCGGCGGCCGGTGACGCAAACGTCACCGGCTGTCCATCGAGCGTCATCTGCCCCTCGTCGGCGGCCACAACGCCCGCCATGATCTTGATGAGCGTCGACTTTCCGGCACCGTTCTCGCCGAGAACGGCGTGAATGGCGCCGGTCCTGACGGACAGTTCGGCATTTTCAAGCGCCCGCACCCCGCCGTAGCGTTTCGATATGCCTTCCATGCGAAAGAGCGGTGCGCCGCTTCCCATTGCGCTCTCCGGAAAACCGTTGTTGACGACAGGGCACTGCACAGCTGTGCGGTGCCCTGATCCTGATCGAACTACTGGTTATCCTTGCTCTGCTTCATGATCTCCTGGGCGGAGAAATTGATCCCGCAGGTGGGGAACGAATTGCCGACGAAGAAATTGTCGGACTCCGCCTGGAAATAATCCTGGCCTTCCTTGAAGTTCGGATCTTCGACGATGGCCAAGGGCAATTTGACCGACTGCGGCACCACCTGACCCTCGAGCGCGGCAATCGCCGTCTTGATGGCGACGGCCACTTGCGCGGGTCCGGTTCCAGCCGACGAGCATTTCAGGCCGTCGGCGGCATGTGCCGCACAGAACTTGCGAAATCCGTTTTCGGTTTCGCCGCCGAAAGGCACGAAGGGGTGCTTTGCGTCGATCATCGCCTGAACGATGCCGGTGTCGCCGCCCTGCCCGGTAATGCCGTCGAAGGGGCCGCTGGTTGCGATTGCGTCCGCAGTCACCTTCTGGGCGACGCCGTCGTCCCATTTGCCCATGACCTCGACGACCTCGAACTTCTTGCCCGACGCCTGGAGCTTCTCATGGATGCCGTCGTGCCTGTCGGTATCGACAGACGTGCCGGCGACACCGCGCACCTCAAGCACCTTGCCGCCATCAGGCAGATGTTTGACGAGCCAGTCGCCCCACAATTGCCCGAGCCCCTTCTGGTCGACGTTGACGTTGATGGCGTCCTCGGTGTCGAGGATGTTGTCGAAGGCGACCAGCACCACGCCAGCTTCCTTCGCCCGCTTGATGACCGGCGCAAACGCCGTCGGATTCTGGGCATTGACGACGATCGCGTCATAGCCGGAGTCGATGAAGTTGTTGATCGCCGAGATCTGGGCCGGCACATCCTCGCCCGTCGAAACGACCTTGAACTCCTTCAGTTTGGCTGCGACGTCGGGTTGAGCGGCATAGGCCTTGGCGGTCTGCACCATCTGGATACGCCAGGTGTTGGCGATGTAGCCGTTGGCAAGTGCGATGCGATACGGGCCGTCCTTTTTCGGGAACTTGAAGAATTTCGTGTCCGCCGACCACGGCGCGAAACATTCCGGCTCGGCTGCAGGCCCTGAAACGATTTCCGGATCTGCATAGGCAGCAGATCCAAGCATGAAAAAGGCAGTGGCGGCAACGATGCCGCCAGCGAGTGACTTCACCATCGACATTTCCTCCCATTGGCGCGCCACTTGTTTGTTCTCCAGCCCGGGGATGAAACTCACCCTCGAGCGGCACGAACTCCTGCGGCACCGGCACGCTGGATGCCTGCTTTCACCATTGACGAGGCGCTCTGGTCTCCTCCCGAAAACACCGCTGTCTCTTAATTAGGTAGCGCTACCACATGCGATTGTAAAGTAACATTTGCGGATTACGGAGGACCGAATATCACCGGTTTAAGATCGAAATCAGCGTGATTTCGACGTCTCGGAAGGAAGCCTATTTCCTTCCGCAATGATAGCGCTATCATATCGCGACGCTCAAGAATACGTTCTTTGCCGCATGAGGGAGCCCTATGGCCGAGGATTTCGAGATCGTAGACCCGCGCTTTGCCCGGCTGGTCAACCACAGCGCCCGCGTGGAGCAGCTTTATACGGGGTGTCGCTGGGCCGAGGGGCCGGCCTATTTCGCCGCCGGGCGCTATCTCGTCTGGTCGGACATCCCCAACGACCGGATGCTGCGCTATGACGAGACCGATGGGCATGTGAGCGTCTTCCGGCAGCCGTCGAACTTTTCAAACGGCAACACCACCGACCGGCAGGGCCGCCTGGTGACCTGCGAGCACGGCGGCCGCCGCGTGACCCGCACGAACCATGACGGCAGCATCACAACCATCGCCGATCGCTGGAACGGCAAGCGGCTCAACTCACCGAACGATGTCGTCGTGCGCTCCGACGGGTCGATCTGGTTTACCGATCCTGCCTACGGCATCGAGAGCGATTACGAAGGCCACAAGGCCGAAAGCGAAATCGGCGCCTGCCATGTCTATCGCGTCGACCCGGCGACGGGCGCGGTCACTGCCGTCATTAAAGACATGGTGCGGCCGAACGGCCTTGCCTTCTCCCTTGACGAAAGACGGCTCTACGTCGTCGACACCGGACGGACGCACGGCCCTGATCTTCCAGCGCATATGCGTGTATTCGATGTTGATGAAACTGGTACCGCGTCGGGTAGCGAGGTCTTTGCCGATTGCACCGCCGGGCTGTTTGACGGCTTCCGTCTGGATGACGAAGGCCGGATCTGGACAAGTGCCCGCGACGGCATCCACTGCTATCACCCGGACGGCACCCTGCTCGGCAAGGTCAGAGTGCCTGAAAACACCGCCAACTGCGTGTTCGGCGGGCCCAAGCGAAACATCCTCTACATCTGCGCAACCAGTTCGCTTTATGCCGTTCGGCTGATGGTCAACGGCGCACGTCTCTACTGAGGCAGGAGGTCAATCATGCCGTTCGTGCGGATCACCATCGTACGAGAGGTCCTCGGCGACGATCCTTCGGTCAAGAAAGCTGCGATCGCAAGCAAGGTCGTAACGGCGATTGCCGAAGCGACCGGGCTTGCCGAGCGTGAAATTTCCGTCGTCTTCGATGAGGTCGACGCAAGGAACTGGTATGTCGGCAACACCGATGTGGAGACAATGCGCGCGCGCAACCGGCAGGGATCGACGTGACGGACGACATCGTCTCCAGAGACCAGGGCCGCAAGGCAAGCCGGCGCGGCAGTGGCAGGCCGACGATCGCCGACGTCGCCAAACTGGCCGGCGTCGCGGCGATCACCGTCTCGCGCGCGCTGCGCGACCCATCGCTCGTTTCGGCCGAACTGCGCGCCGAGATCGATACGGCGGTGATCCAGCTTGGCTATGCGCCCGATCCCAATGCTCGCGCGCTCGCGTCCGCGCGAGCCGATGTGATCGGCGTTCTCGTGCCGTCGCTGACTAACATCGTCTTCGCCGACACCCTTCGAGGCATCTATGACGGGCTCGGCGACGGCCCGCTGCAGATCCAGATGGGCAACACCCACTACTCTCCACGGGAAGAGGAACGGCTGATCCGGATGTTTTTGGGCCAGCGGCCATCGGCGTTGATCGTGTCCGGTATCGACCAGACCGAAACGACCCGCAAACTGCTCGAGAGCGCGGATTGCCCCATCGTGCAGATCATGGAATATGGCGAGGATCCGGTCGATATGCTGGTCGGCTTCTCCCACTTCGATGGCGGCAAGGTGGCCACCAATCATCTGATCGAGGCGGGATATCGCCGCATCGGCTTCATCGGCGCCCGAATGGATCCACGCTCGCAGCGCCGCCTCGCCGGCTACCGCTCGGCGCTCGAGGCCGCACAGTCCTTTGATCCCAAGCTGGTGACAACCACGTTGACGCCGTCTCGCGTCTCGCTCGGCGGGCAGCTCCTGGCCGACGCATTGGCAAAGGTCGCCGATCTCGACGCCGTCTTCTGCAACAATGATGACTTGGCCATGGGCGTGCTGTTTGAATGCCAAAGGGCAGGCATCGCCGTGCCGCACCGCATGGCAATTTGCGGCTTCAACGACCTCGACATGATGCACGTCGCCTATCCGTCGCTCACCAGCATCCGCACGCCGCGCTATGAAATCGGCCGACAGGCTGTACAGATGGTGCTTGATCGACTGGCTGGCCTGCCAATCGCATCGCCAATCGTTGACCTGGGCTTCGAGCTCAAGATACGTGAAAGTACGATGCAATGACAACGCACCGCGCTGGAACCGAGCGGATCGGAACATCCGGAAACTTGCCGCAGACACCTCATCGCCTCGTCAATACCTCTGCTTCGAAGGCTGAGGCCTTGGTGGTATCGTCGGGCGGCTAGCTACCGCCCACTGAAGCGTCCGCAAATTGCCACCATGAACTGAGCTTTAGTGCCGATCTGCGGAATGTTCACCGAGCACGGCTACGGCAACGTCGAGTTCGGCCTAACTGCGCTTTGTTCGCGACAATGATTGTCGAGGATGGGTGGTGCTGAAGCCGAGCGCGACGATCAGGCAATTGATTAAGCGGCCCGTTCGTCTGGATTTCATCCTAGCCGGCTAAGGATCTTCACGGCGGCTCGATGGAGGTCGGCGTTTGCAGCCATCAACACGGTGTCGTACCGTGTCGCATCCGCAAGAGGCTGCCCATCCCAGTCGGTCACGATGCCGCCTGCAGCCAGAATAATGGGCATCTGTGGCAGGATGTCGTAGTCGAAAACATTGCTTTCGACGAGTAGGTCGATGCCGCCCAGCGCCAGCAGCCCGGCCGCGTAGCAATCGTGAGATATGCGGGTGAAGCGTACCTTGGCAGTCAAGGCATCGAAGCGCTCGTGGCGCGCGCGGTCGAACTGCTCAAGGGCCGAGGTGTAGAGGATCGCCTCGCCGAGCGCGGTCTTTTCGCTGGTGCGGATCGGCTCCTCATTAAGGGTCGCGGAGGAGCCTATGCCGAACCATCGTTCGCCGGTGATCGGCTGATTGATCATGCCGAGGACAGGTTTGCCGCGATGGAGCAATGCGATCTGTGTGCCGAAGGCGAGCGAGCCGGAGATGAAGGACTTCGTGCCGTCGATCGGGTCGAGCACCCACACCCATTCGGCATCCGTTCGGCATGCGCCGAATTCTTCGCCCCTGATCCCGTGGTTGGGAAACTGCGCCTCGATCATGCGCCGCATCGTGGCCTCGGCGTCGCGGTCGGCAATGGTGACGGGGCTGGAGTCTGCCTTGGCGTCGACGACAACACGCTTGCGGAAGTGCGGACGGATGACGCTGGCAGCGGCATCGGCCATGGCGTGCGCAAGTGCCATGTAGGGCGGTGGGCAGTCAGGCTCATGGGTCATCGTTCTATCCTCAAAGCTTCGGCAGCAATCTGATTGAGCATGGTTCTTACGGTTTCGAGCTGCCGATGAGCGGCGATGGCCTCTTGGCGCAGCCGCGCGCCAAGGTCGGTGGTCCCGATGTCCGTGAAACTCGCGGAGCGAGCCGCGATGAACGGGTCGCTTTCCTCCGAGGGGAAGCGCAGGGCGGGCGCGAAATAGCCCTCCTCTTCCTCGAGCCCGAAGCTTAAGACCTGCGCACGGTCCTGGCCAAGCAGAAGCAGGTCCACGAACATCGCATGCAGCGGCAGATGGCCGGTGCCAGTTTGGCAGGCGAGGTGCGCCCAGCCGTCGCGATCTTGCTGGACGAGGCAGTCTTTGACATGCACTTCGGTCACATAGGGTGCCTGTGCGGCAAGCGCCGGCAACGGCAGCTCATAGGCATTGATCATGTTGCCGAAGTCGAACAGCAGGCCAAGGCGCGGATTGGCGACAGCCTTTACGATGCCGATCAGCTCCTCCGACTTCAGGTCCTCGTGCTGTTCGAGCGTGTAGCGAAGCCGCCCCTCGGGATCGAAGGTCTCCAATCGTCGCAGATCAGCAATCGTTTGTGAGACAATTTCCGAGACGCGTCCCTCGTAGCGCGGATAGCAACGCAGCGACGTCGCGCCAGTGGCAAGCGCGATACGTACCGCATCAAAGAGACCTGTCTCCTGCGTCGTGCTGGTCTCGATATGGAGCTCCAGTCCGAACTGCTCGACTGCGGCACCATATTCAGAAAGCGCTGCGTCTGACATACCGGCGAGACTGGCTGCCTCGCCGTCCTCGACATGGACCTTGAGGCCGACGAGCCGCTGCTCATAGGCGAATTCGGCAAGCTGCAGCGGTGTCACTCCGCCAAAACGCATGTTGAGATGAAAGGCATAGGCGTGCGCAAACAGCGGCGCGTTGCGCGCCCGCTCCGCCAGCCGGGCGCGGGCCGGGCCGGAAAGGGTGGCAATTTTTGCGCGCCAGTCCGGCGACGCCAGATCGTCAAACGTCGTTTCGGTCAAAGAGCCGGCTCCTTCACAGGCGACTTCAAAGCTGAGGGAACATCAGGCGGCAAGCACCAGAAGATCGCGATGCGGCAGGCTGACCTCTACGGTGGTGCCAACCGAGGGCGGCGGCCTGTCGGGCTGGTTGAACGTATCGAGCGAAACGAACTGGCCCGCGACCGCCACTTTGATGCGGATCACTGAACCGAGAAAATGCACTGCTGCAATTTCGCCGGAAAGGACGACGCGATCGCAGTCGCTGCGCCCCAGTTCGACCGATTCTGGACGCATCGCCAGGCTGATGCGCTCGCCGGGCCGACCATTAAGCGGCTGGTCCAGCGCCACCGGGACACCACCAAGCCGCACCTTGCCGGTGGTCGCATCCAACACGTCGGCGTCGAGAAGATTGAGCGTACCGACGAATTGCGCAACGAAGCGCGTCGCCGGCCGGTTGTAGATCTCGAACGGCGTGCCGACCTGGTCGGCGACGCCCTGGTGCATGACCACGACGCGATCCGAAATGGACAGCGCCTCCTCCTGGTCATGCGTCACGAAAATGGCGGTGATGCCGAGATCGCGCTGGATTCGACGGATCTCGTCACGCAGGCTAATGCGAACCTTCGCGTCCAGAGCCGATAGCGGCTCATCGAGCAGCAGCACTTGCGGGCGCGGCGCCAGTGCGCGCGCAAGCGCCACACGCTGCTGCTGGCCGCCGGAGAGCTGGAACGGATAGCGCCCCCCGAGTTGAGGCAGGCCAATCAGATCCAGCATTTCACCGACGCGCCGTGCAATGGCCGCCTTGCCCTCACCCGCGACCTTGAGGCCGAAGCCTATGTTTTCCGCCACCGTCAAATTTGGGAAAAGTGCATAGGACTGGAACACCATGCCGATATTGCGCCGGTTGGCGGCAAGCCCTGTCACCTCCCGTCCGTCGATGCTGATCGCGCCTGATGTCGGCGTCTCGAAGCCGGCGACCATGCGCAATACCGTGGTCTTGCCGCAGCCAGACGGGCCGAGGAAGGAGACGAACTCCCCTTTTTCGATGTCGAGGTTGAAATCCTTGACGACACGGGTCGGGCCAAAGGATTTTTCCAGGTGATGGATATCTAGAAAAGCCATGGTCAACGCCTCACGGTGGAGAATTTGGAGAAATGGGTGACAAGCTGGATCAGGGCCATACAGGCCCAGGTGATGGCGAAAGCGACAACGGCGAGCGCCGAGGGTTCGTAGGCGCGGTTGCCACCCATCCAGACCATGTAAGGGCCGAACGAGCCGACGTTGAGCAAGGCGGCAAAGACATATTCGCCGATGACGATCGCGAAGGTCAGGAAGGCGCCGGATAGCACCGAGACAAAGACGTTTGGTAGGATGACGACGGCAAGGATCCGCGTCCAGCCGGACCCCAGGCTCTGGGCCGCCTCCGTCAGGCTGCCGACATCGATGGTGCGCAGGCCCGTGTCGACGGAGCGATACATGTAGGGCAGCGACAGTGTCGCATAGCCGAACAGAAGGAGGAGATTGGTACCCCACCAGCTTCCTGTGAGCGGCAGGACGGAGGATGTATTGTAGATGCGGATGTAGCCGAAGACGATGACGATCGGCGGAATGACCAGTGGCAGCAGCGTCAGGAACTCGACGACGGGGCGCAACCCGGGAAACCGCAGCCGGACAAAATAGGCCGTCGGCACGATGAGCAGGATTCCAAGAACGATCGTGAGCAAGGCCAGAACGACGGAGTAGCCGAAGGTTTGCTGGAACTGCGGATCGGCCAGCACGACGCGGTAAGCTTCGAAGCTGTAGCCATCGCGCTGCATGCGCATGGAGAAGTCAAACATGCCGACGAGCGGAAGGAGGAAATAGAGCCCACCCAAAGCGACGGCGAGCCAGGACCAGACGCGCCTTTCCCTCATTTGACCCACCTTTCCGCGCGCATGCGCAGGAGGATATAGATTGCGTTGGCAATGGCGGTGAGAAGGATCATGGCAAAGGCGATCGCATAACCCAGATGCGGATCATTGAGCACGTCACCGCGGATCTGGGCGAACAGGACGATCGGCGCGATCGAGAGCGATGAGCCGGTCAGCGCAATGGCGGTCGCAACTGCTCCAAAGGCATTGGCGAAAAGCAAAGCCAGCGTGCCGAGAAGCGAGGGCCAGAGCACTGGCAACGCCACCAGGCGCCAGTACTGAAAACCGTTGGCGCCGAGACTTTCGGCCGCCTCTCGCCATTCGCGGCGCAGCCCCTCCAGTGCCGGCGTGATGATCAGCACCATCAGCGGGATCTGAAAATAGAGGTAGGTAAGCGCCAGTCCGAGGAAGGAGACGATGTTGAAGCCGGCGCCATAAAGATTGATGCCGAACCAGTGGCGCAGCAGCATCGTCACGAAACCAAGGCGGCCGAGGGTTGCGATGAAGGCGAAGGCGAGCGGCACGCCGGCGAAATTCGAAGCGACGCCTGAGAAGGTCAGGATGGCATTGCGAAGGGGTCGCGGAAGGCCGCCGAGCGTGATGGCAGCGGCAATGAGGAAGCCGAACAGACACCCGAGCGCCGCTGTCAGCAGGCTGAGCTCGATCGAGATCCAGAAGGCCGATCGTATGGATGGCGCAAGAAGCTTGCCGAGGTTCTCCAGCGTCATCTGTCCCTCAGCGTTGCGGAACGCGCCGAGCACGATGTTGAGCGTGGGCAGGATGAGGAACAGCGTGGCGAAGACGAAGAAGGGGGCGACCCCGAACCAGCTGAGAACCTGTCGTGGCCGGAAGACGGCCGGCAGGGATGCGACGCTTGTCGTCATCGGATTTGTCCCTGGGAAAATTGCGCCAAAGGGGGGCGAGAGGCTTCACGACCGGTGAAACCTCTCTCTCAAGCGGTGGATTACTTCACGTTGGCGCCGACCACCTTGTCCCAACCCTCGACGATCGCCGTCTTGTTGGCGGAAAGCTCGTCGACCGTCGGGAAGATCGCCTTTTCATAGGCTTCGGCAGGCGGCAGCTTGTCGAGCAGCTCCTGCGGGAACTTGCCAGCCTTCAACATGGCATTGAAGCGCGCCGGGTGGCAGTAGCCCTTCAGCCAACCGGTCTGGCCTTCGTCGGAATAGAGATATTCCATCCAGAGCTTGGCGGCGTTCGGGTGTGGCGCGTAGGCCGAGATTGCCTGAACATAGACCCCGGCGACCACACCGCTTGCCGGTACGACGACGTCCATCGGCGGGTTGCCCTTCAACGCGTCACGCCAGGCCAACAGATTGTAGTCCCAGGCGGCGACGATCGGGGTCTGCCCCTGCGCGATCGTGCCGGCCTTGCCGAGCACAGGCACGAAATTGCCGGATTTGTTCAGTTCCGCAAAGAGCTCCAGGCCCTTGCCGCCCGATTCCGTTCCAGGCTTGGCGCCCCGCGAGATGCCTGCCGACATCAGCGCCAGGATGGCCTGTGCCGAAGACCGTGGATCGCCGGTGAGTGCGACAGCCCCGGAGTACTCCGACTTCGACAGATCCGACCAGTCGGCCGGTACAGTATCAAGCAGGTCCTTGTTCACACCGAAGGCCATGACGCCGTAGTAGTCGCCGTACCAATAGCCTTGCTCGTCCTTGATGTTTTGAGGAATTTCGTCCCAGGTCGCCACCTTGTAGGGTTGAAGGAGGCCCTCCTTGGCGGCAGCCGGCGCAAAAGCCAGGCCCAGATCGACGACGTCAGGCGCCTGCGAACCCGTGTTGCCCTTGTTCGCGCGGATGGCTTCGAGCTCGTCGGCGGTACCGGCGTCGGGGTTCAGTTCGTTGACTTCGATGCCCGGATACTTCGCCTTGAAGCCGGCAATGACGTCTCCGTAGTTGCACCAGTCGTGCGGAAGCGCAATGACGGTCAACATGCCTTCCTCCGTTGCGGCAGCGACCAGCTCTTGCGATGCCTCAGCCTGGGCAAGACCCGGCAGGGCCGCCGCCAGGGCGAGTGTGGAGACGAAGGCGCGACTGGTTGCACGCGATAGAAGCTTGTTCATGAATTCCTCCTGTTGACCGTCGACGACGGATCGTGGGCGATGGCTGCTTTTTGTCCTTGCATCCGGTCGTCGGCACCGCCGCCTTTCCCGGTTCCCCCGCACCTTGTCTGCGTCCTGCGAAGGGCTGCATCGGTGCGTTTTCGTGTAGGGACAGGATGTAACAATTGGACGACGAAGAAACGTCCATTATGGTGCATTCTACTGTACCAATTTTTGGAGGCGCACCGGTGGTCAAACAGCTTGAAGGGCCAATCCTGCCTTTCCTTCGCCTCGACGCGGCAGTCGCCCTGCCGAAATTCCGCCAGGTGCAGGACCAATTGCGCATGGCGATCCTGAAAGGGCACCTGCGCGCCGGAACACGGCTCCCTGCAAGCCGAATCCTTGCCGAGGAGTTGGGACTGTCGCGCCAGACGCTGGTGCGGGTGCTCGATAACTTGAAGGCGGAGGGCTATCTGGAGGCACGACAGGGTGCCGGTACTTTCGTCTCGGCCGCCTTGCCGCGCCAACCGGCAAAGCCGCTGTCGAGGCCCACCCGCCACGATGTCGCCGACCGCGCGCCGCCGCGGCTATCGCGAATTGGCGACTTGTCATGCCGGATGTCGGCCGATATCGGCCAAATGGAAGACAGGCCTTTCCTGCCCAACCGTCCGGCGCTCGACCGGTTTCCCTTCGCTGTGTGGAGGAAATGCTGGAACGCCGTGACGCGCGGCGGCAAGGCCGTGGCCATGGGCTATGGCGACGTCGCGGGCGAACTGGTGCTTCGCCAGAGGATCGCCGAATATCTGGCCCTGCACCGGCGCGACCCTTGCGATCCCGAACAGATCGTCATCACGCCCGGGGGGCACGCCGCCTTCACGCTTTCGGCTTTGGCGCTTGCCGATCCTGGCGACGGGATCTGGTTCGAAGATCCGGGGCCGGTGACCACCAGCAACCTGTTTCGCACGCTCGGGCTGCGGCTGTGTCCGGCCGATGTCGATGCAGACGGCATGGATGTCGAGGCTGCGATGGCTCGCTATCCCGACGCGCGCCTCGCCTTCGTCATGCCGTCGCGCCACCACCCGCTCGGCATCACCCTATCGCTTCCACGCCGGCTTGCCCTGCTCGAATGGGCGCGGGCGAGCGACGCCTGGATCATCGAGGACGACTACGACAGCGAATTCCGCTACGACGGCGCGCCTTTGCCTTCGATGCGCTCCATCGACAGCGACGACCGGGTGATCTACGCGGGCAGTTTCAGCAAGGCGCTCTATCCGGGCATCCGCGTTGGCTTTCTCGTCCTGCCACCCCAACTCGTCGGGACATTTCGCACGCTCTCGGGGCTGATCCACCGCAGCGTCCCGGTGGAAACCCAGCTCGCGCTCGCCGAGTTCATCGGCGGCGGTCACTTTGCCAGCCATCTGCGCCGGATGCGCGGCCTTTACGCCGAGCGCCGCGAGGCTTTCATGTTAGCCGGGCGGGATGCGCTTGCCGGACTTGCCCGCATCGACTGCTCCGAAAGCGGGCTCAATGCACTCGCCTGGCTGGAGGGCAGCCGGGAAGACCAGGCCTCCCACCGCGCCGTGCTCGATGCCGGACTGCAATGCTATCCCCTGTCGGACTACACGATCGCGACACCTCAGCCGGCTGCGCTCATTCTGGGCTATGCCGGCGTTCCGGCGGATCGAATGAGGCCTCTTCTTTTCCGGCTGGCCGATGCGATCGCCCGATCGCAAGGCCGCATCGGGCGATCAGGCGATTGAGGAGCCTTTCGACCGCCATGGCCCAATCCTCCGGATCCTCGTCATCGCCGCGAAGCCGCCGGGCGACCACGTAGCCGATACCGCGCAACATGACGCACCGCCCTTTCCAAGGATCATTATTGCCGGACGGCGCGAAGCGGCTTTCCACTGCGCTGGGTGACGCCAACGCCGGGGGCGACGCCGACTGCGGCGTTGGAAGCCGCAAGCAGTGGCTTGCCGCGCACCATGTCGGAGGCGCGTTCCGCCAGCATGATCGTCGGCGCATTGAGGTTGGCGTTCGGCTCTGACGGAAAGACGGAACTGTCGATCACCCTCAGCCCGTTGATGCCGCGGACCTTGAGCTCGCTGTCGACGACTGCCATTCCGTCCTCACCCATGCGGCAGGAGCCGCAAGGATGGTAAGTGCTTTCCATTGTCTCGCGCACCCAGGCGTCGATCTCGTCGTTGCTTCGAACATCCTTGCCCGGCGCCATTTCCTCGCCGCGGAAGCGGTCGAAGGCCGGCTGGGCGATGATTTCGCGCGTCAGCCGCAGGCAGCGGCGGAAGCCCTCGCGGTCCTCCTCGCGGTCGAGATAATTGAAAAGGATATCCGGTTGCTCATGGGCTTCCGGAGAGCGTAGCCGGACATAGCCGCGGCTCTTCGGCTTGTTCGGACCGGTCAGCACCATGAAACCGTGGCCGTCGAGCGGCTTCTTGCCGTCGTAGCGCATGGCGGCCGGCAGGAAGTGGAACTGGATATCCGGCCACTGCAGCGACGCGTCGGAGCGAATGAAGCCGCCGCTTTCGAAGTGGTTGGAGACCGACAGCCCCTTCTTGAACAAGAGCCATTCGGCCCCGATCAAAGCCTTGATGAGGAGCCCCATCTTGCCGTTGAGCGTGATCGGCTCCTTGCAGGCATACTGGATGTAGACCTCGGAATGATCCTGCAGGTTCTCGCCGACCCCTGGCAGATCGTGCAGCACGGGAACACCGGCCTTCTGCAGCACGGCGGCTGGCCCGATACCGGAGCGCTGCAACAGGTGCGGCGATCCGATCGGTCCGGAGGAAATCAGCACCTCGCGGTTGGCGCGCGCGACATGGCGCTCGCCGCCGAGCTCGTACTCGACGCCAACGGCGCGCTTGCCTTCGACAAGCACGCGCCGCGTCATCGCATGGGTGATGACCGTGAGGTTCGGCCTCCCCATCGCCGGCTTCAGATAGGCGTTGGCCGTCGACCAGCGCACGCCGTCCTTGACGGTCATGTGCATCGGCCCGAAGCCCTCCTGCATGTGCCCGTTCGGGTCGTCTGTGGTGATGTAACCCGCCTCGCGGCCGGCATCGACGAAAGCACCGTAGAGCGGGTTCTTCATCCCGTTGCCGGCATTGGTCGCAAGCGGACCTGAGGCGCCGCGATAGCTGTCGCCTCCGTCCTGCCAGCTTTCGGCGCGCTGGAAATAGGGCAGGCAATTGGCGTAGCGCCAGCCGCGCGCGCCAAGTTCCTCCCACTCGTCGAAGTCGCTGGCGTGGCCGCGCATGTAGACGAGCCCGTTGATCGAGGACGAGCCGCCGATGACCTTGCCGCGCGGGCAATGCACGCGCCGGCCGTCGAGACCGGGCTCCGGCAGGGTCATGTATTTCCAATTGTACTTCGTTCCGTTCATCGGGATCGAAAGCGCCGTCGGCATCTGGATGAAGATCGACTTGTCGCTGCCGCCGAATTCAAGAACCAGCACCCTGGTCGACGGGTCCTCCGAAAGGCGGTTGGCGAGCACGCAGCCGGCCGATCCTGCGCCGATGATGATGTAGTCGTAGGTGTCGCTCATGGCGGTCTTCTCCAGGCGTTACGGGTATTGGCCCCAACCACGGCCACGGGCAAAAAGCCGCGTGAGCACGTAGTGGGTGGCGCCTGCGGCAAGGCAGGACGGCACGGAGGCGGTCAGGTATTTGAAGGCCGGCAGGCTTGCCAGCGTCTGCGGATTGAAGACGGCGACATAGACGATGAAGCCGACCGCAAGGGCAAAGAGCCCGATGGGGTTGAAGCCCGCCCAGAACCGATAGGGTCCGTTTTCCTGCGGTCCGTGCAGGCTGCGCATGTCGAGCTTCTGGCCACGCAGGAAGAAGTAGTCGGCGATCCCGATACCGGCGAGCGCGGAATTCAGCGCCGAAGTCCAGACGAGGAAGATGAAGAAGCCGTCATACATCTGCGGGTAGAAGACCACGAGCCCGAACGGGATGAGGCAGAAGAGGAACAGGATTGCGCCCCAGGAAATGGCGCGAACCGATGCGGTTCCGACCTGCCTGAGGCCGACGATCGACGTGTAGAGGATGTTTGCCATCGAGGTCATGTTGGCGAATGCGACGAAAAGCAGCGCGACGATGCCGATCATCGGACCGGCGATCTTCGTCATCCAGATCGTCGGATCGCTTTCGCCGAGTGCGACTGCTGCAAGCAGGCCGACAATTTCGCCGAGTGCTGCCGCCCCGAAGATACCGAGAACATTGGGCCAGAAGGCGGTGCGCTCGTTCTTCGTCAGCCGCGCCAGATTGCCGATATAAGGCCACCAGGAGAAGCCGGCTGCCAGATTGACCTCGACCGCGACGATGAAGTTCAGCGTCTTGTCCTCGAAAGGCGGCGCAAGGGCCGGCAAGGCCAGAAGCTCGCCGATCGAATGATGGCTGAGAATGAGGTAGAGCATCGCCACCATCAAGAGGACCAGCGCCGGCGACACGACCATGTTGAAGAACTTGATCGAGGTCGGCCCCTTGGCGACGATGAACCAGGTGAGCAGGATTGCGCCGATCGCGGCGATGATCATCTTCGCGCCCGTCGGATTGGCGGCCTCACCGGCGCTCAGCGCCATCAGCCCATCGATCGAGCGACCGAACATCATCGCGAGAACCGCAAGCCACCCCATGGTGAGAATGACGACGGCGAGCACATAGACGACGCGGCTGCCGTTGTAACCAAATTGGCTGCGCAGCGCCACGAACTGCTCGACGCCGTAGCGGCCGGTCATGGTGGTGGTGGCAAGCGCCGTCAGCACGACGCCGACGATGTTGCCGATGATAATGGCGGCGATACCCTCCTTCGGCCCGACGAAGAGGCCGACAGAGCCGCCGATCAGAAAGGCCCAGGTGGCAATCGCCAGTGCCGAATTGGCATAGGTGAACTCCCAGAAGCCCCAGAGCCGTTCAGACGGCAAGAGGGGCGCATCGCCGCGCTCGGCGGCAGCACGATTGCGGGCGGCGTCTTCCTGTTCCGTCTTCAAAGTGGAGATATGTTCGAGTGCGACATGATCGGTCATCTCAAGCCCCCCAGAGCCAGAAGCCGACGACCAGCACGAGCATCAATACCGTCATGCCGGTGTAGTCGAGCACAGTCATCGTGCCCTCGAAGCGGTCGCCTGCCTCGATATCTTCATAGATGCGGGCGCGCCGCGCCAGTTCGCTCTGCCAGGCGATATCGTTGTTTTCCATCGTCGTTCCCCTTTTCGCGTCGCGCCTTCTGGCGTCTTTCCGCGAAGTCCATTGCGGCTCCATCAGCCGCCGATCTTCGGAAGCGGATAAACCCGCTGCCGGCTACCGAACCGTGACGGGCTCGGAATAGAAGGGCAGTCGGTCAATCCTCGGCGACCAGCTGCCGGTTTCGACAACACGCCGCACATGGGCGGCAATCTCCTCCATCGGCGCGAACCAGACGTCACCGCGCGTGAGAACCTGTTCGAGGAAGCGATGCACCACCTCCCAGCGGGCAAGCCGGCCGGTGGCAAAGGGATGCACGACCGGCACCCAGAGCGCGCCGTGGCGATAGGCCGCCTCGAACTCCTGCGAAAAGGCGGCAAAGCCCTGCTCCGGCGCGCGGATTGGCATCATGTAGTCGAGGTCCATCGACTGGACATATTGCGGCCAATCGTCGAGGCCCCAGTGCGACGGCAGCTCGACGAGGGCGCCGGCGTCGCATTCAAGCAGATAGGGAATGTCGTCACCCATCAACGAAGCGTCGTAGGCAAAGCCCCGCGACACCAGGAGGTCAGCGGACCGGTGGGAAAAATTGTAAAGCGGCGCCCGCCAGCCACGCGGTCGCTTGCCGCTCGCCTTCACGATCACCTCGATGCCGCGGTCGAGCCAGTGCGCCTCTTGCTCGTCCGAAAGTTCGCGGGGGTGCTCGTGCAGGAAGCCGTGATGCGCCAGCTCGTGGCCGCCTTCCAGAATGGCCTCGATCGCCTGCGGATATTGCTCGATGCACCAGGCCGGCACGAAGAAGGTCTGCTTGATGCCCAGTTGCCGATAGCTCTCGACAATGCGCGGGATCGCGACCTTCGGCCCGTATTGCAGCATCGAGATCGCCGATACGCGGCTGTGGCCATCCTTTGGATGGGCGATATGGACGAGGCTGTCGGCATCCATGTCGAAGGTGATGGAGGCGGCGCATTTGGCGCCGTTCGGCCAGGGAATGGGATTGGCGATCATGGCATGATGCTCCCGCCGTTGCTGCCGATCCCCTGGCCGGTGAAGTAGCGCCCGCCAGAGCCGGCGAGAAACCGCGCGAGTTCGGCGATCTCCTCGGGCTTGCCGAAGCGCGCAAGCGGTATCGCCAGTTCCCTGGCACGCCATTCGGCGCTCATGTTCGCCGCCCCAAGCATCTCGGTCTCGATCGGACCGGGGCAGATCGCATTGACCAGCACGCGCGGCGCAAATTCCTTTGCCCAGGAACGCACCAGACCGAGCACGCCGTGCTTGGACGCGACATAGGGCGAAAAGGTCTCGCGGCCGTAATAGGCCATGTCGGAGGCAATCATGATCAGCCGCGCGGGCTCCTCAGCCGTTCCCCCCATCAGCCCCAATGCCATCTTGCCGACGAGGAAGCTGCCACGCAGGTTGATGGCGATGACCCGGTCGAAATCCGCAACGGGTGTTTCAAGCAAGGGCGCTTCATGAATGACGCCGGCGCAGTGGACGACGATATCCAGTCCGCCGAACGTCCGTTGCACCACCTCGCCGATGGCGGCGACCGAACCTTCGTCTGAGACATCGCAGGCAAGCGTCAGGGTTTCCGTAGCCCCTGCCTGTACGGCCGAAATCGCCGTCTCGTCCGGTTTGCGAATATCGGCAAGCGCAACCCGAGCTCCTGTCGCTGCGAACGCCAGGGCGCAAGCAGCCCCAATACCGCGATAGGCGCCGGTGACAAGAACGCGCGCACTCATGCCATCACCTCGCCGCGGTCGAGCATCAGCGCCTGGCCCGTCATGTCCCTTGCGCCATCGGAAGCGAGGAAGAGATAGGGTGCAGCGAGGTCTTCCGGTTCCAGGAGGCCCGGCAGAACCTGGGCTCCCACGATCTCGTCCAGCAGGTCCTCCTCGCTGCGCCCGGTGCGCAGCGACATGTTCTTCAGCGACAGCATCGCCGCCTCGGTGCGCACCCAGCCGGGGCAGACGGCATTGACACGAATGCATCGTCCCCCAAGTTCCTTGGCCATCACCCGGGTGAAGCCGAGATTGGCATGCTTGGAGGCGATATAGGCGGAGAACTCCGGCACCGCGACACGGCTCCAGATCGACGCGGTGACGACGATGCGGCCCCCCTCGCGCATGTGAGGCAGCGCGTGGCGGGTCACATAAAAGGTGCCGTTGGTGTTGATGTCGGTGATGCGTCGGAACGTGTCTTCGACACCGTCGTCTTCGTCGGTCACCGGCGTAATGCGCTCGAGCCCGGCATTGTTGACGAGCACATCGATGGGACCCAGCGGCGCGAGTGTCGCCTTAACGGCAGCACTGTCGGTGATATCGCATTCGAGGGCCTCGATCCTGCGACCGAAGCGTTCAGACATCTCGCGGGCGGCCTCGTGAATTCCACGGCCGGAGGAAAGAATGGTGACCTCTGCCCCGGCGGCGGCAAAACCTTCCGCGACCGCGCGGCCGATGCCGCGGCTGGCGCCCGTCACCAGCACGTGTTCGCCGGAAAAATCGTAAGCGATACGACCCATGGTCTTAGCCTCTCTTGGCGTGCATGACGCGGCCGATGAGGTTCATCAGCACCTGGGCGGCGAGGATCGAGGTCGAGCCTGAGTGGTCGTAATCCGGCGCAACCTCGACCAGGTCGATGCCGACGATGGTGCCGCGCCTGGCGAGTATCGAGAGGATCTCCAGCACCTCGTAATAGATGAAGCCGCCATGGGACGGCGTGCCGGTGCCCGGCGCAATCGAGGGATCGAAGCCGTCGATATCGATCGTGACGTAGTAGCGGACTCCGGCCGGCACGCGCGAAGCAACCTTCTCCGTGCCGAGCGCGCGGATCTGGCGCACGGACAGGATATCCGAGCCCATTGACCGCGCATCCTCGTAGCCTTCCGCGGCCGTCGAGGAAACGTTGCGGATGCCGAACTGCGAGAGCCCGGAGACATAGGGCTTCTCGGCGGCCCGGCGCATGGGATTGCCGTGGCCGTAGCGAACCCCGTGCCGCTCGTCGACGAAGTCGAGATGCGCGTCGATCTGGACGATATGGATCGGGCCGTGTTCAGCACAGTCGTCTTCAAACGCGTTGATGCAGGGGATGTTGACCGAATGGTCACCGCCGAGCACCACCGGAAGCGCGCCGGCGGCCAGGATCTTGCGCACGCCGAATTCGATGTTGGCATGGCTCTTCATCGTGTCGGTGTGGACGATGTCGGCGTCACCGATATCGACGATCGAAACCTTGTCTCTCGGCAGGTAGGTGACGTCGTCCTCGTGATCGTAGGCGCCCCCATGGCCGAAGGAAAACAGCGTCGATGCCTCGCGGATGGCCCGCGGCCCGAAGCGGGTGCCGGCGCGCCATTGCGTGCCGCAGTCAAACGGCGCGCCGAGGATCGCCACATCCGCATCGATCGCATCCCAGTCCGGCTGGTAGGGATATTTGCCGAAGGTGCAGATGCCGACGAACGGCAGGTTCAGCCGCCCGGTTTCATAGGAATTACCCGCCATGTCTCTCCTCCTCAGGATGAAGGGAGTGTGTGGAAGGTCGATACGCTTAAAAATATCTATGATTGGATGTTTAGTTGTGACTTAATCAATGAATGATCAACAAGGTTCGCCATCGCATCCTCAATCTGTCGCTCGGCGATGCAGAGTTGAGATTGTTGCGTGTCTTTGCCTCCGTCGTGCAGCATGGGGGGTTTTCCGCCGCGCAATCATCACTCGGGATGACGCAGGCGACCATCTCCACCCATATGCGCCACCTTGAGGAGCGGCTGGGCTTACGCCTCTGCAGCCGCGGGCGCAGCGGTTTCCTTCTGACCGACGAGGGACGCCTCGTTTATGAGGCGACGCTGGATCTTTTCGGCTCGCTGGAAAAGTTCCAGAGCCGTGTCGGCGAAGCGCAAGGGGAACTGACCGGCAGCCTGACCTTCGGCACTGTCGACGCGATGATTACCAACCGGGATCTCGATCTCCAGGGGGCGCTCGCTGCCTTCCACCGACAGGCGCCGCGTGTGCATCTGGAGATCGACGTCGCCGCGCCGCAGGTGCTGCATCAGGGCCTTCTAAATGGTGGTTATCAGATCGTGCTGATGCCGACGGTCGGCAGCGCGACGCCGCATTTGCGCACGCAGCCCGTTTTTTCCGAGGTGCAGAAACTCTATTGCGCGCAGGGTCACCCGCTATTCGACCTGCCCGACGATGCGCTCACCGACGCAGTTCTGGAAGCGCAGTCTTTTGCTGGTCGCACCTACATGCTTACCGAGACGATCTGTGGGGTAAACTTCCACTGGGCGGCGGCCACGCCGCACATGGAGGGCACGCTGCTATTGCTCCTCTCCGGCGCCTATATCGGCTTCTTGCCCGACCACTACGCCGACGAATGGGTACGCAACGGTCGCCTGCGGCTGCTCGCCCCCGAGCGCATGACGTTCGAGGACATGTTCCACATCGCCCATCCCCGCAGCAAGCCCTCGCGTGCCGCCGAGACGCTTGCCCAGGCGATCCTCGCAAGCGCGCGCCCCGGCTAGACTCGATGGCGATTTCGGGGTGATCCTCGACACGCGGATTGGATGTGTCGGACGACTCAATCGTGGTAACGATCTGTTCGGTGAACTGCGGCAACGCCCATAGCGAACCTGAATCAGCCGGCGGCACCTTTCCCGCTAGCGCTTTCGGCATGATCATGTACCCGACGCGCAGGGATTGCAGCAGCGTCATGCTGAAGGCGCCGATATAGATGACCTGGCTGGCCTGATCGAGCGCTTTCAGCGGTGGAATCGGACCGCCCCGATAGCGAAACTCGCTGCCCAGATCGTCCTCGATGATCAGCGCCTCGTGGTCGGAATGTGGGA
Source organism: Ensifer sp. EB106-05-01-XG146 (assembly GCF_058791875.1). NCBI lineage: Bacteria > Pseudomonadati > Pseudomonadota > Alphaproteobacteria > Hyphomicrobiales > Rhizobiaceae > Ensifer > Ensifer sp. EB106-05-01-XG146. The sequence goes on along the minus strand of NZ_JBYTDX010000003.1, from coordinate 289,723 downwards.
CATAATGCAGTCATGCAGGTAATCGGCGAAGGTGTCGCCATTCTGTCGGACAGCGCAACGGTCGCCATGGCGGTGCCAAGAGCAATGGCGGCATCCATCGGTATAACCCCGCACGCAAACTCGACGGCATGCCAGCTTGCTGCATTCGATGAAGGCGAGCGCATTGCCCATAAGCTGACGACGCGCTCTACAGTTCGAGGCTCGGCGTGCCGGCCGGACCGGGCGAGCGAACGTATGACAGAACGCTTTCGCGCGCTATTGCCCGAGCCATGCGGCACAACATGCTTGAGCAGCACTCGAAGCTGACGCTCCGGGGTTTCGATTCCATCTGGCAGGGCAATCACAGACGGCTCACGCCCCATAAGCGGGTAGGACGGGATGCGTTCTCCCGCCCGCCTCAGGCAAATTTCTGATCGATGGCTCGAAAGCCGAAGAGGGCTTTCCTCGTTGTTTGGTATTGGACACGATGTTGTCCACGGCAGGCGCTTCCGTGCCGGGCAAGGTGCGCGATCTCTGATCTGTCAGCCCGTCTTGTGTATCCCCAGCGCGTCCGCCATGGCCATCACGCGTCTGCCAAGCTTGATGTAGAGCTGCACGGCTCCCATGCGGTCTTCGTACGAATACATGAACTATCTCCTGTTAGTCCAAGAATTCGTCCGCACCTCCAGGGGATCAGTTTTTCATTTCGCCCGACACTGCGACTGCGTGAATGTCTTCATATCGTCTTCCTCGGTTCAGTTCGGTTGGCTAACTCCCCGTTCGAACCTCAAGAGCGGGCGAACGCCAGCAACGGTCCTATGTCGTGGTTATCAGCCGCCCGAAGGGCCGCAACATAACGAGCGCGGGTCTCGCCCGCATCCACCAGATCAGCTCTGCCCCAGGTAAAGGGCGGCCGGCCAAGCCGACGTGCCAGCAGATCACCAGCCAGCCGGGAAAATCTGCCGTTCCCGTTCGGAAAGGGATGAATGGCCACGAGCATATGACTGAACCGCACGGCGATCTCGTCGGGCGGAAAAGTTTCGTGTTCGACCCAGTAGCGTACGTCGTCGACCACCTGCCTGACTGCCACTGAGATGCGATAGGCATCGATACCGATATTGCGAGGCGTGGTTCTGTAGTCCCCAGCCCAGTCCCAAACGTCCCCAAACATGCGGCGATGCAGCTCACAAAGAAAAGCCTGGTCGAGCACGTCCCTTTTTCGCGACGTTGCCCACCGCAGGCCCTCGCCGATATTGACTTGCTCGGCCTCATTCAACTCGTGCCGCAAGGTGATGTAGGAAGGGATGAGCCGCTCCCGCTCCTCAGGGGGTAGAGGGGTGTTTGCCTCGTCGTCGTGCTCGAATAGAGGATCTTCAGCCATGGATCTCAATCCTCATCCCAAAGGCGCCGTGCAGCGTCGGTAAGCAGGGATTCCACGAGCCGCCGACGTTCTGCCTCCAGGTCCGACTTAAGCAGCGCCTGATTCTCCAGCCGCATGGTGTGGTCGAGCCTCGTCATATCCTCGCCCACCTTTTCGGCGGCACGCTCGTAAAGGATATCGTCGAGCGGTTTTATCGGCACGAAAGCGTAGACGAACGTGCAGTTCATTGCCGCAGCGGCCTCACGAAGGGTCTTGATTGTTGTCGCTCCGGAAACCTCGGCCTTCTCGATGGCCGGTATGCGAGACGGAGCCGCTCCCATGCGGTGGGCAAGTTGTCGGGTGGTCATACCAAGAGCTTCCCGGATGGCCTTCATCCAACCGCGAGGCGGCGAGATGATTTTGAGTTCTCGCACGGGCGCGAGACGTCTTTCCAACTGTTTTCGCGCGAGCGCGGCTTGCTTTCTGTTCATATATTTATGTCCATAAAGAAGAAAATTATCACAAATAAATGATCATGGTCAGCTTAATAGAACATATAAAGATAATCAATATTCCCATTCTTGATCATATATCCATGAGCAGTGGCCGCAATTTCAACGTGACTCTCTGGTCGCAGTGAACGCTTGCCGGCTTTCCAACCCGACATCAACAGCTGCATGGCGCCTTTTACCGCTGATTATTTCTACGCTACGAGCTCCACCGCCGGCTCGCGGACCGCATCTCGACCTTGCAATGGGATTGGAGGGTCTACACGTCATGCGCGTTTTTCTGATAACGGGCCTGTTGCGTTTCCGATGAAGCGACATTTCCGCCTGCTGACGGCAGCAAACTTTTGAGAGCTGCTTGATTGTGCGGAACCGTTTGGTTCAGATGCTCGACCACCAGTTTCGAGCCGCTGGAACCGCCACCTTCTTAGAACGCGTCGCGAACTCTTCGCGCAGGGATGGTCAGTATGGTCCAATATCAAGACTGGTGCGACTACAACGACGGGGCTCTTGGAAAAGACTACCTCCGGGTCATGACTGCGCACGGGGCCGATGTTGCGCCGTCCAAATGACAGCAAAAGCCCTGCCCGCTCACTACGTCGCCGAGGAACGGATCGCCAGACCGCTTGCAAGGATGGGTAAGAGCAGCGTGGCCAAGATAATCACCGATCTACTGCCGAAGATGCCGCAGATCCGCTCCGGCGACCTTGGTGCGACCGAAGGGATCAATGCCTATAGCGGCTACAAAGCGCCCATGTCGTTTTGCATTTAACCGCAAGACTCCGACAGCAATAGTTTCAACAAGATAGCCTGGCACTAAATTTAAGAGTTGGCAGTTAATTGAGATTGCCCCTTTGGAGACCGGTAACTTCTCGAGGGTCCGGCGGCGCAAAGGGGGTGGCTTGGGTTTGAATATCGAAGGCACGTTCGGGTCTGGCTGTCGGAATGGTGCCCTGAAGCGATCGCGAAGTCCGCCGTTCAACGCGGTCGTCCGGACCTGCGTGAGCATGTGAGCGCCGTGGAGCGACCATCGCGTCTGCTGCTTCTTGACCATCCGCTTTCCAACAAGCGAATTACCGCCGACATGGAATCGCCGAAACAGCGGAACAAGCTTTTGAGACTGCCAATCAAATTGCACGACTGTTCGAGGGCGACCGCGAACGCATCGTAAGGGAGTCTGAGCGTACGGGGTCAGTCCTCCAGATCCACGAAGCCATGCGCACCAGCCCTTATCTGACCGCCCCCACGGCGATGAAACGGAGCGGACTAACCATGCCCACCGTCAACGCAGCTCTAGACCAACTCCAGAAACTTGGGATCGTCGAAGAAGCAACAGGTCGACGGCGTGGCCGAGTCTTCGTCTATCGCGCGTACATGGAAATACTGAGCGAGGGAGCAAGCGGCTAAAGCGTTCCTGTCGATACATTATGCGACCTTGGACGCACAGAAGGAACATTCCATAGCAAAGCGTCCGCCTTGCGTCACATGGAGTCATTAAGATTGCGGACAGCGTTTTTTGGTGGTTCAACCCTGTCGCGCTCTCGCGCGAGCGCGCCCTTGAATTCGATAGTTGTGAAAGCGAGATGCGTCCCGCCGATGTTGGTCAGATCGTGAACCATCGTCTCGTCGGCAGCAAAGGCGAAGACCTTGCAGTCGCCGGCGTTGTAGTCGGTAACGACAGCCTTCCCATCTGAATATGTGGAGCGGGACCGTCCTGACGTCAGCGCAATCCAGCAGTAATCCAGCTGATGTCGGTGGAAACCGAGACGTTCACCGGGGGCGAGGCAGATGTGCCAGACACGCACGAAGTCAGTTTCGGACACGAGAACCTGTCCGACCCGCTCGTCCGCATTCGCAATCTCATCGCGAAAAGCCTTCGACATTCCAACGCTGCTCTCAATCATCGGTATCATCCCGGTTTCTCCGTCACGTGGTGGGTATGACCCCACCATCGATATTGATCACGTCGCCACTAATGAACTCGGAGAGGTCCGAGGCCAGGTAAAGAACCGCCATGGCCACGTCCCGGGCGGTGCCAAGCCGCCCCGCGGGCAGTCTTGATTCAGCAAGGAACGCGTCCACCGCGCCGTCGATCGTGGTACCGTAGCGCTCCGCAAGCGCGTGAAGGAACCCGCCCGGGCGGTCCCACAGCTCAGTTCGTATGTGGGCGGGCGCAACCACATTCGAGCGAATGCCCTTGGACGTGAACTCACGTGCAAGCGCTTTGGACAGAAGCGCGATTGCCGCTTTGGAGGTGCTGTAGTCTGGCAACAGCGGATGCGGCATGCGCCCGGCCTCCGAACCACAATGGATAAGCACACCCCTCTTCTGCGCGAGCATGGTGGGAATTACAGCTCGCGCCATACGGACATAGCCCATGAGATTGACATTGAGCGTCTGCGCCCAATCCTCGTCCGAAACGTCGAGAAAACCGCCGCGCGTTGGACAGATGCCAGCATTGTTGAAGAGCACGTCGATGCGGCCGAAGGCTTTGAGCGCCGTGTCCGCAGCAGCTTCCCCTGCGCCTTTCTCCCCAAGATCGACCTCGTATGTCCGCCAGCGGGCATGTGCGGCTAGGTCTCTCACCGGCGCCATGTCACGGCTGACCCCCAGCACGCGGGCGCCTTCGGCAAGAAGCGCCTTGGCCGTTTCCAGCCCGATGCCGGAGCTTGCGCCGGTGACGATGACGACCTTGTCTTTCAGGTTCAGATTCATGGCTGCAGTCTCCTCCACATACTTCTCGACGGCCGCAACAAGGATGCCACGGCAATCGAGGAGCGCGTCAAGGTTTCTTCAGCATCCTCCCTCGACCGGTTGGTCAAAGAAGCTTCAGCTTCGTCGTGCGGGAGACCACCGACACGGCGATGACGATGATGATGCCCTTGACGATGCTTTGCACGTAAGTGTCCATGCCCACCAGGTTGAGACCGTTGTTCATGATGCCGATCAGCAGCGCCCCGAAGAACGTGCCCATCACGGTCGCCGTGCCGGGGCGAAGCATCGTCATGCCGATGAACACGGCAGCAAGGCCATCCAGAAGATAGGTTTCACCGCCATTCGGCTGACCCGAACCAAGCCGGGCCGAGAGTATGATCCCGGAGATCGCGGCAAAGAGCGAGCTCAGTGCAAGGCCATAGACCCGATAGGAGCGCACCTTGATGCCCGAAAGTTCGGCGGCGCGGGCATTGCCGCCGACGGCATAAAGGTAGCGACCAAAGGTCGTGCGCTCCATGACGAACCACGAACTGCCAACAATGACCAACATGATCAGCGCCGGATAGGGCAGTATGCCTAAGACCTTGCCCTGGCCGACCGCCAGATAGTCGGCGGGAATGCCGCCATAGATCGCTCGCCCGCCGGAAATCATGAAGTTGATGCCCCACAGAATGGAGCCGGCCGCGAGTGTCGCGATCAGCGACGGAACTCCGACGCCGACGACGAGCGCGGAATTGATGAGGCCGACGCCAAGACCCGCGACGAGCGCGCCGACGATCGACAAGGGGATCGGCACGCCCGCCACCATCAAGAGGGGGGCGAGCAGACCGGCGAGTCCAACGACATAACCGACGGAAAGATCCATCTCCTTGGCGGCAAACCCAAAGGTCAGACCGACCGCGACGATGGTCAACATCGAGATCTGCTGGAGGATGTTGACGAGGTTGGTGCCGTTGAAGAACCGATCCGTGCCGACCGCGAAAGCCAGGAAAAGGATGATCAGAACGGCAAGCGTGCTGTACTTCTGGATGAGTGTGCCAATGCGCATCGGGCGGGACGCTTTCTCCGGAGCAATAGTCGTTGTCATGGTCATTGGGTTACCCCCGCAATTGCATTGATGAAGACGGCCTCGCTGAAATCGCGACGGGCAATCTGGTCGGCGTCCCGGCCATTCCTGAACGCCACGACCCGGTCAGCCACATGGGCGATCTCGAGGAGATCGCTCGATGCAACGATGACAGCCGCGCCACGTTCGGCGAGCGAGACGATGAGCTCGTGGATCTCGCGCTTTGCGCCGACATCCACGCCTTCGGTTGGCTCGAGAAAGACGAAGAGCTTGTACCTGCCCTCGGAAGCGAATTGCCATTTGGCGACGGAGACCTTCTGCTTGTTGCCGCCACTCAGTTCGGCGATCTTCGTCTCCGCACTCGATGTCTTGATGTTCAGCCGCTTGATCAGACGCTGTGTCTCGGCACGCTCGCGGCCGGTCTGAACAATTCCGAAAGGCTTGAGGCTCGTTTCCTGGATCCCGGCCATCGACATGTTCTCGCGCACGGTCCAGTCGCCGATCATGGCATTGATCATCCGGTGATCCGGGATAAGTGCTGCGCCACAGCGTTTCATGTCGCGCACGCTGGCCCGCACGACGTCCTTGCTCTTGAACCGGTATCGACCGGCCGTCGCCAGGCGCGGCTCAAACAGCGACTGGGCGAACTCGAAATGCCCCGAACCGGTCAGGCCGATCAGACCGACAATCTCGCCGCTGCGAACCTTAAGGCCGTCCATATGGAAACGCTCGCCTTGCCAGCCCTCGATATCGACGACGATCTCCGCGTCGGCAGCAAGCGTGCGCTCCGTCAAGGCACCATCAGGCAGACGATGTTGGTTGCCGGCCTGCCCACGATTGAGCATGAGGTCGATCAGTTGACGCTCGGTGACTTCGTGCCCGGCATTGGAAAGGTGGCTCACCTTGCGGCCATCCTGCAGCACGGTGATCTCATCGCAAAGATCGATCACTTCCTGCAGGAAGTGACTGATGAGGACGACCGCCATCCCGGCATCGGACAATTGGCGGATCAGCGTCCAGAGGCTCTGCTTTTCCTTAGCCGGCAGCGTCGCCGTGGGCTCGTCGAGGATCAGAACCTTGGGCCGCGAGTGCAGGGCGCGAAGGATTTCGATGACCTTCTGATCGGCATAGGGAAGCTCGTCAACCTTGCGGTTGAGCGCGATTGCCGTATCCGGAAACCACTGTTTCGCGAGCTCTTCCGCCTGCCGCTGAACCTCGCGCCGGTTGATGAAGAACCGGCTTTTGACCGGCTCGAAGCCGAGACAGATGTTCTCGGCGCCGGTCAGATGCGGCACCAGGCTGCCTTCCTGCGATACGAGCGAAACGCCGTTTGCCACAGCCGCCGCCGGGTTTTCGAATGCGACCGGTTGGCCCGCCATGCTGAGCGTGCCGGCCGTCGGCTGGACGGCACCGCTCAAAATGCTGACAAGCGTCGTCTTGCCGGCTCCGTTCTCGCCGACAATGCCGTGCACACGGCCCTCGACGATCTCGATGGATACGCCATCGAGTGCGAGCGTGCCCGGCCATTGCTTGGTGATGTTCTCAAGAACAATCGACATGTTGCACCTCCGAAATGGACGGGCGGCAGCACCGCCCGCCCGACGGTTCACTTGCAGTTGTCCTTGGTGAAGAGCGTGGCACCGTAATAGACGATGTCCTTGCCGTTCGTGACTTCCTTTGGATGATCACCGTCCAGCATGACCCGCTTGGCATAGGTCGCAAGGTTCACGCCCCACTCCTCGAACTGCTGCCGCCCGGTCGCAACGAACATCGAGTTCGGCTCGCAGATCGCCTTGATCGCTTCCGGGTGCCCGTCCATGCCAGAGACCGGAACGTTCAGCCCAGCGCCTTGGAGAGCCGTGATTGCCGCTTGCGCCGGCTCGTCCCAAGGTGTCCAGACGGCAGTGATCTCTTCGCCGTAGCGTGTGGCGAAGTCCTGCACGGCGTTCAACGTTTCCTGATAGAAGTTGGCGACGTCGAAGTTGTATTCGCCGATGACCTTGATGTCGGGATATTCCTTCAGGATCGCCCGCAAGGTGTCGGTGCGCTCGCGCACCGGCTTGATCTTGTCGGTGGTGATAATGATGAGGTTGCCCTTGCCCTTCATCTGGCTGATCAGGCTCAGCGACACCTCAGCAGACATCTGCCAATTGTTGGTGGTGATGTCAGCGGTCGAGCCGGGGATCCAGCCGGAGTCGACCGTGTAGACTGGAATGTGGGCTGATTCTGCGCCCTTGAGGGCGTTGCTGGAGGCGCGCAGATCCGCATAGGTCACGTAAATGACGTCGACACCGCGGTTAACCGCATCCTCGATGTTGTTGGCGACCTTCTCGGCAGAACCGGCAGAGTCGAGATAGGTCACCTCCCAATCATCGATGTTGTTTTCGGTCAGGTACTTCTTGAAGCCGTCCTGGGTGCGCTGTTCGGCCTGGAAAGCGGCGTTACCCTGGATCCAGCCGATCTTGACGGGCTTGGCGAGCGCCGGTGACGCGGCCAATAAGGCGATGATCGCGGCGCTGGTAAATTTCAGAACTGTCGACATGATTTCTCCTCCCACTCTGTCGTCAGATTGATAGAAAACCGCCGTCGATGTTGAGATCGACACCGGTGCAGTAACTCGCCGCCTCGCTTGCGAGGAACACCGCCGGCCCGCCCACTTCGTGTGGCTGCCCCATGCGTTTCATCGGTGTCATCTCGGCGAACTTGCGGACGTTCTCGGCCACTTCCGGCCGGCTGTTCATGGGCGTGGCCATGAAGCCTGGGCTGAGGCAGTTGACGCGCACACCCCGCCCGGCCCATTCGGCGGCAAGGCTCTTCGTCAGGCGGATCACCGCCGCCTTCGTCGCATCGTAGTGCACCTGCTCAAGACCGGGGATGGCGGTCGAGCCACAGATCGACGCCATGTTGAGAATGGAGCCGCGGCCACGCTCCAGCATGCGGCGGCCCTCGACCTGGCAGGACCAGAAGAGCCCGTTGAGGTTGACGTCCATCATCCGCAGGAACTGCGACTGCGGCATAGTCTCGGCCGCACTGACATTGGCGATGCCGGCGCTATTGGCGGCGATATCGATCTCGCCGAGCTCGCGCTCGGCTCGATCGAATGCGGCCTCGATCGAACTGCGATCGGTGACGTCGCCCTCGAGGGCCAGCACTCTGTTGCCGGTCGCGGAGATGGCTGCCAGCGTCTCGTCCTGGCCGGCTGCACGCGGCAAGTCGAAGCAGGCGACATGGGCACCCGCTTCGGCAAGCGCGATTGCGATTGCCTGCCCGAGTCCACTTGCTGCGCCAGTGACGAACGCACGCTTGCCGCCAAGATCAAATCTGTTCACCTGCACCTCCCGAAACCTGCTGATTTTATTGATAAACCGATTGGTGCTTGCGATTGAGGACGTTGCCCTGAATTCACTCTTCAGCCCCGCTGAAGAAGGCTCAGAGAATGGCCCTGATGGTGCCGCCCTCCGCACGCATCGCCATGCCGTTGAGGTGCGAGCTTGCCGCCAGATGCACGACGCTGCGCGCCACCTCGTCTGGCTCGATCATTCGCCTGATGAGCGAGGTCGGTTCGGTTTCGTCGAAGTAGTCGGAGACGACCGTGTCGCGGGTCGTACCCTTCTCGTCGGCGATTTCCTGGTGGTATCGGCGCACCGCTTCGGTGTTCGTCGGACCCGGTAGGATGGTGTTGACCCTGACCCGGGTGCCCTTCGTCAATTCGGCAAGCGCGCGCGACAGACCGAGCAGGCAGGTCTTCATGGCGCCGTAATGCGCCATCCATGGCTGCGGCTTGACGGCGCTTTCGCTGCTGATGAAGACAACGCTGCCTTCGCCTCGCGCCAGCATGTCCTTCAGCACCAGCCGCGACATGCGCACACCGGTCATGACGTTCACGTCGAAATAGCGAAACCAGTGTTCATCCGTCGTCTCGAAGAAATCGCGAACTTCGAAGATACCGATGTTGTTGATAAGGATATCGACGGGGCGGTGGGACGAAGCGAATGCATGGAGCCGCTCGGCTTCACCCGCAGCGGTCAGATCCCCTGCGATCCCCCGGCATCGTTGACCGAGAGCGGAAACCGCCTCCTCGACCTCCGCGGCACTGATGCCGCTTACCGTGACATCCGCTCCCTCGGCGAGAAAGACGGAGGCGATGGCGCGCCCGATGCCCGTGGCACCACCCGTTATCAACACGTGCTTGCCGGTAAGACCATAATCCATTCTAAAAAACTCCATGCGTCGTCGTTCGGTGGTCAGCAAAGGCGCACCGTTGGAAACAAGGGCGATGAGAAATGCGATCAGGCGGCGCCGCGCAGCCTTGGGTACTCGGTCCTGCAGAGCTCCGCGCTTCGGCTCAGGCGCTTCACGCGCTGCAGGAGAAAATCGATGAACTCGGCCGTCCGCAAAGGCAGGCGGTGTCTCGGTTCAGACAGAAGATGAATGATCTCCGGGTCGCAGTCGAAGTCCCTGAGGACCGCAACCAGCGTTCCCTCTTCCAGTTCGCGCGCAACATCCCAGGACGACACGCGAATGAGTCCTTGTCCGGCCTTGGCAAGGTCGATCAGCGCCTGCCTGTCGGAAACAATGCGGTTGCCGCTGACGCGAACGAGCGTCGGTTCGCCATCGACGGCGAAACCCCACTTGTCGGCAGCCATCTTGCCGTCGAGATAGACGAGACAGTTATGGGCAGCGAGATCGGACGGGACATCCGGTGCCCCCACCCGCGCCAGATAGTCGGGAGCCGCACAAATGACCATCGGGTTTTCGCCAAGCTTGCGCGTGGTGAGCGCGCTGTCAGGCACGGCGCCAAAGCGAATGACGATGTCGCAATCGTCGTCGACCAGATTGACGTCCTCGTCACCAAGGATGAGGCGGAAACCGATCTCCGGGTGAGCGGCGCCGAACTCGCTGGTCAAGGGGATCAGGTACTTCCGCCCGAATTCAGTGGGTGCTGCGATCGTCACCGTTCCGTTCGGGTTCTTCTTGCGCGCGCGCATCGTCTTGTCGAGCCGCTCGAAATCCTCAAGGATCGTCTGCGAGGTTTCGAAGAGATAGCGCCCTTCCTCCGTCAGGCAAAGCGAACGTGTGGTCCGCTTCAACAACGCGACCCCGAAGTGACATTCGAGCGCCTTCAGCCGTCCGCTCATCGTTGCCGGCGACAGGCCGAGCTTCGAGGCTGCTAGAGAAAAGCTGTTCGACTTGACGATTTCCGAGAAAACGCGGAGGTCTTGGATGCTGTTCATCGGCTGACCTCCAACTCGGGCAGGAACTGTCCGAGATCGCTCATGCTCGCGGCAAGGCCGGTGACAAACACTTCGACACGCGCGCGGATAATCGGATCGAGATCATCCGGGATATTGTTGCGGTAAACGTATTTCCGCACGCCCATGTAGAAGAAACTGGAGTGAAAACCCCAGACGATTTCAAGCACCAGTTCGTCCGCCTTCGGACCTGTCGGGACCTCGACACCCGCTTCAGCCGCGATTTCGGCGAAGATCAGCGGAAAGGTCGTCTCATGCAGCAAACCGAGATATTTCTGGGTGATCTGCGGGTCTTCCAGCGCCGACGCGATGAAGATCCGGATCCAGCGCTCATCGAGGATCGCAGCCGTGTAGGCCCTAAGGTAACGGACGAGGCGTTCGCGGATCGACAGCGAACGATCGGCGAGCAGATCGTTCCAGCCCGCATCCCAACGCTTCAGGTAGACTTCGTCATAGATCTTCTGGAGCAGGTCGTCGCGGTTCTTGAAGTACCTGTAGAGCAGCGGCTGAGAAACGCCGAGCGCATCGGCCAGTTCGCGCGTTGTGAACCGCAGTCCTCGCTGGGCGACGAAATCGATCGCAAATTCGAGGATCTGCTGCTCGCGATCGGCCGCGTCGAGGTATTTTCGTGCTGCTTTTGCCATAGCCTATCGTTCTGACACCTTAGCGACGTCAGCCCTCATGCTTTGAAAATCAGACTTGGCTCCGACCCTAACGGCGGTCGGGAACCTCCCATGCTCTCTCCCTGAGCTAACACAAGAGGTAACACCATCGCCAAAACTGATCAAGTGATAATTTATCAACTGATCACTTCTCGTCAGATCGCGCGCGCCAGGAAATCCAAGAACCTGCGAATTCTCTGCGGCACATGCGTCTGGGCCGAATAGATCGCCGATATGGGTTCAGTCTCCCCTGCATCCCAAGGACCGAGCAGCTGAACGAGGCGTCCTTCGGCAAGATCGCGACTGATATGAAATGCAGAAAGCCGGGCGATACCGGCCCCCTGCAGCGCGAAGTGACGCATGGATTCGCCGTTGTTGACGACTAGCCTGCCGGCCACGTCGACATGAACCGACGCACCGTCTACCGGGTCCTTGAACTGCCAGGTGTTGAGATGCGGACGGCCGCCAAAGGTAAGACACGCGTGCTTGCGCAGGTCCTCCGGTCTGGCCGGCTCGCCGTGCCGGGCGAGATAATCCGGCGCGGCGACGACGTGCCTTGGTGAACTCAGCAACCGACGGGAACGTAACGAAGAATCGCGCAGAACGCCCGTTCGGATCGCGATATCGGTCTTCTCCGCAATCAGGTCGATCGGTTCGTCGCTGAATTCGAGATCGATCCGCATGCCCAGGTTTTCGTCGAGAAACCGCACGACGAGAGGTGACAACACGTGCGTGCCGAACGGCAGGTTGGTGCTGACTTTCAAAAGCCCACCGACGGCCTCTGCCTTGCGTGCGATCTTTGCTTCGGCCTCGGCAATTTCCTGAACGATGGCCCGGGACGTCTTGTAGAAATCGTTTCCTTCGGTGGTCAGTCGGAAACTGCGGGTCGAGCGCACCACGAGCTGTACGCCGAGGCGTTTTTCAAGACGCGTGACCAGCTTGCTGATGGCCGAAGGCGACATCGAGAAGACCCGGGCCGCCGCCGAAAAGCTGCCGGCTTCGACGATCGTCACGAAGACTTCCATCTCGAGTGCCCGGTTTTGCATTCCAATCGCCTTCGTGAACTTAATTCACTTCAGTTATTCCTCAAGCCGGCCTACCTGACCAGAGGGTAAACCGTCATCCTCTCCACCACATGTCACAAAGGGAGGAATCCATGTATCAAAAACGCGCATTGATCGTCGGTGCGACGGGTATCGTCGGGCTGAACGTCGCCGAGCATCTGAGAGATCTCGGCGGCTGGGAAATCCATGGCGCTTCACGGCGGCCGCCGCTCGGGTCGTCCTACATCAAGCCGCACGCGGTTGACCTTTTGAAGCGGGACGAGGCGATCGCGGCCCTCTCCCACCTGGCCCCTACACACATCTTCTATTGCTCATGGACGCTCGGATCGAACGAGGACGAGAACATTCGCCTCAACGGCAATATGCTGAAGAATGTGCTCGATGCCTTCAAGGACAAGGGCTGCGTCCAGCATGTCGGCATTGTCACCGGCACAAAGCACTATCTCGGGCCCTTCGAGGACTACGGCAAGGTCCAGCCAGTCACGCCCTTCCGTGAAACAGCGCCGCGCCTGCCGAAGAAGAATTTTTATTACGAGCTCGAAGACATCGTCATGGCCTATGCCGCCGAGTACGATTTCGGCTGGTCGGTGCACCGCTCTCATACGATCATCGGCTACGCGGTCGGCAACCTGATGAACATCGGCGCGACGCTGGCTACACACGCCTCGATCTGCAAAGCCACGGGCCGTCCCTTCCGCTTCCCCGGAAGCCCGACGGCCTATCGTGGCCTCAACGATATCACCGACGCGCGCATCCTCGCCAAGCAGATCGTCTGGGCCGGCACGGAACCGAACGCCCGTAATGAAGCCTTCAACGCGGTCAACGGCGATGTCTTCCGCTGGGAGCAGCTCTGGAAGACGATCGCCGACTATTTCGACATTCCCGTGGCGGAGTATCCCGGCCAGTACAATTCGCTTGCCGAGCAGATGAAGGACCTCGGCAATGACTGGGACCGGCTCGTCACCCAGCATGCCCTGCAGCCGAACAAGCTCGATCGCCTTGCCTCTGCCTGGCACACCGATCTCGACCTCGGGCGACCGATGGAATGCGTGCATTCCATGGCCAAGGCGAGAGCGCTCGGCTTCGCGGAAACGCAGGACACGGAACGCTCCTTCATCGACGTGTTCGACCGCCTGCGCGCCGAACGCATCATTCCCTAATCGACCAAACCAATTCGAACGAAACCGCGGCGCGCCAATGGCGCGCCGTTTTCTTTTCTGGTTCGCGAAAATTCGGAACGCGTCCCGTGACGCAAAGAAGCCGCGCTCCTTGCGGGGGCGCGGCTTCTGACGTTTCTCAGTCTCTCCGCCTTTTCAGGCGATGAGCGGCCTTGAACCCAGTCTACGGGCAAGTCGATCGAGCGTCTTGATGCTTGCATTGACCTGTTCGCAGCGGACCTCCGCAACGCCGTCCACTTCCATGAGATGGGTGCGGATCGGCCCGACATAGGTCATCGCCATGTTGGGGCAGGCCTTGCAGGCGCCAACGAGCTTGATGCTCACGACGCCGTCCGAGCTGATATCGGCGATCTCGATATCGCCGCCATGGCCAAGGATCAGGGGGCGGATGCGCGCAAAAGCAGCTTCGAGCGCATCCGTCGATATGGCAGAGCGGGCCGTCATCAGACCAGCCCCAGTTCGATCTTCTTGGCCTCGATGTCGATGCCCATGCCGCGGGCAAAGGCCTTGCCGAGGATATTTTCCTTCATCTCCCGGGTGATCTCCGGATAGCCGTAGCGCTCCTGCAGCTCCTCCGGCATTTCGAGATTGGCGAGCGTATCGATGTAGGTCTGGACATGCGGCCAGATGAAGGCCTCGGAGCCGTAGCAGATGCGGTCGGAGCCGACATAGAGCAAGGCTTCGCCGAGGCGTGCCAGCATCTTCCAGGGCTGGAGGTAGTACTGGTTAAACCAGAGCGGCAGGATCAGGTAGATGTTGTCAAAACGGCTGGCGATCGAGATCGTCTCGTCGACATAGGGATCACCGAGGTGATGTATCCCGAAGTTCAGCTCGGGGAAGTCCGCGGCGGCATACTGGATGTCGTTGGGTTTGAAGGCCTCGACCGGGCCGAGTTCCAGCGGAAAACCCTTGTGGAACTGCACCATCTTGATGCCAAGCTCGATCGCCTTCTCCCAGAGCGGATAGGCGATGTCGCGATCGTCGGCGCGCCATGAACAGCCACGGCGCTGGTACTGATAGAACTTCATGCTAACGGCGCCGAGTTCCCTGACCTGGCGCTCCATCTCTTCGAGCGCAAAATCAAGCCCGTGATAGGCCGGGTCAACACCACCGGTGAGTACCACGCGTTTCGGGTTCGACTTGGCGAAGGCATCGCTGAGTTCGACCGGACCAAGCCCGGCCCGCCAGTGCGAGAACAGCGGCACGGAGCAGGCGCTTGCCATATCGGTGTCGGAGTTCTCGAAGAGCATCTTGTTGCCCCATTCAAGATCGGGGTTGGAGAAGGTTTCCGTTTCCGGCGGCGGCCCTCGGCGACCCGTCAAATTGATGAACCCGGCGATCTGCGAGCGCAGCAGTTTCACACGTCTGCCGTCGCTTCCCGGCTTGATCTGGTTGTCGCCGAAGTCCTGGGTATGGACCGCCGCGTCGAAAACAAACATCCCGTCTTTCATTGTTTACCTCCTTGAGAAAACCGCCGCCTTCACTTGCGTCCCTCACTAGGTAACATGAGCCAACCCGTTCATTTCTTTGGAATAGTTGAAGATTGTTTTCAGCTATTCGTGCGGGCGGCCGCGCGTTTCTAAAGCTAAAACAGACCTCGTGATCAAGCATTCCGTGGGGCGACCCACCTTGAGGACGAGGACAGCACGTGACCCAACCAGGCAGGATCGAAATAACCGGGGGCCGAAACAGCCTCAGACCGACTGACGAGGAAATCGCGTTCCTCAAGGACCGCGCCAAATTCTGTCGCCTCGAGACAATCAGGCTGATCGAGATTGCGAAAGTCGGCCATTACACCTCGGTCTTTTCCGCAGCCGAGCTGTTCTCGGCGCTCTATTACGACGCGATGGACCTCAGACGTGGCGAACCGAAATGGGAGGATCGCGACCGTTTCATGATGGGCAAGGGGCACGCGGCCGTCGGGCTCTTTCCCCTTCTCGCCGACCTCGACTTCATCGATCGTGACGTGCTCGACGGCTATACCCGCCTCGGCAATCCGCTGGGCGATCATCCTGATATGACGAAGGTGCCCGGCATTGATTTCAGCTCGGGCTCGATCGGCCACGCCCTTTCGGCTGGTTGCGGCATGGCGCTTGCCGGCCGGATGCTGGGCAAGGACTTCTACACCTACGTGATGATCGGCGATGGGGAGTTACAGGAAGGTCAGGTCTGGGAGGCTGCCCTCTTCGGCGCGCACAACGGGCTTGGAAAACTGATCGGCATCATCGATCGCAACGGTTACCAGCTTGACGGATCGGTCGACGACATCATCGGCGTCGAGCCGATTGTCGAGAAATGGCAGGCCTTCGGCTGGGAGACCCATGTCGTTGACGGCCACGATGTGGCGGCAGTCGCAACCTTGCTTCGCACGCTCAAGGCCGATCGCGAGCGGACACGCCCCGTGATGATTATTGCGGAGACGGTCAAGGGCAAGGGCGTCTCCTACATGGAAACCGAACCAGGCTGGCACCTCGGCTATCTCGACCCTTCGGATGCTGCGCGCGCAATTGCCGAAATCGAAGCGATGGAGATCTGAGATGAACAAGCCGCTTTCCGACAAGTCCTGGCAATACCGCCAGCTCAATGCCGTGACACCCGGCCTCGATGCACTCTCGGACGCTCTTATCGAACTCGTCGCTGCGGGCGAGCCGATCGTCGCGGGCACCGCCGACCTGCAATATTCGAACGGCCTTGCGAAGTTCCACGCGCTCCATCCCGATCGCTTCGTCCAGTTCGGGATCTCGGAGCAGAACATGGTGTCGGCCGCAGCAGGCATGGCCGCTGTCGGCATGAAGCCTTATGTCGCAACCTTCGCATCTTTCCTCGCACTGCTCTGCTGCGAGCAGATCCGCATGGACGTCGCATATTCCAAACTGCCGGTTCGGCTGATCGGCCACCACGCCGGCATTTCGCTCGGCTTTTACGGCACCTCGCATCATGCGACTGAAGACCTCGCCATCATGCGCTCGATCGCCAACCTCACGGTCATCGCGCCGGCCGATGGCAATCAGCTGAAGGAAGTGATCAAGGCTGCGAACGACTATCCTCATCCGATCTATATCCGTATCCAGCGAGGACGCGATCCCGAGGTCTATGCGCAGCGCCAGCCGTTCACCATCGGCAAGGCGATTTCGCACTATTCGGGAACGGACCTCATGATCATTGCCACAGGCTCCACGGTCCACCCCGCCCTCGAAGCGACCCGCGCGCTGCGGGCCGCAGGCGCAAGCGTCGGCTTCCTCGACATGGCGACGGTGAAACCGATCGACCGTGACGCCATCCTAGAAGCCGCTGGTCAAAGCCCGCGAATCCTAACGGTGGAAGAGCACAATGTGCTCGGAGGACTGGGCGGTGCGGTCGCCGAGGTGCTGGCAAGCGAGGGCCTGCCGGTCAAGTTGACCCGGCATGGTATCTACGACGAGTACAGCCTGATTGCGCCGCCGACCCATCTCTATGTGCACTACGAACTCGACGCGAAAGGCATTGAGGCGCGCGCCACGAGGCTGCTCGAAGGCCGCGCCTAAGCTGCAATACACTCTAATCGGATGACCGCGGCGCCTGGGCTCCGCGGTCATTTCGTTGTCTCTTATCAGCCAACGCCGCCGAGGCAGACGTATTTGATCTCGGTGAACTCCTCGATGCCGTAGCGCGAGCCCTCGCGTCCGAGGCCGGAAAGCTTGACGCCGCCGAACGGCGCTTCCACCGTCGAGATCAGCCCGGTGTTGACGCCGACCATGCCGTATTCCAGCGCTTCGGCGACCCGGAACACCCGCGCCAGGTCCTTGGCGTAGAAATAGGAGGCAAGGCCGAATTCGGTGTCGTTTGCCTGCTCGACGACATCCGCCTCGTCGGTGAAGCGGAAGAGCGGCGCCACCGGCCCGAAGGTTTCTTCACGCGCAACCGCCATCGCCTGGGTGACGTCGGCCAGAACCGTCGCCTCATAGAAGGTGCCGCCGAGCGTGTGACGCTTGCCGCCCTGGATCACCCGCGCACCCTTGGACGTCGCATCGGCGATATGCTCCTCGACCTTTTCCAGCGCCGCCTTGTCGATCAGCGGGCCAAGGATCACGCCTTCGTCGAGACCGTTGCCGATCTTCAGCTTGGCGACCGCCTTGGCGAGCTTGTCGGAGAAGGCATCATAGACCTTGTCCTGAAC
The DNA here is from genome assembly GCF_058791875.1 of Ensifer sp. EB106-05-01-XG146. Lineage (NCBI taxonomy): Bacteria > Pseudomonadati > Pseudomonadota > Alphaproteobacteria > Hyphomicrobiales > Rhizobiaceae > Ensifer > Ensifer sp. EB106-05-01-XG146. The sequence continues at coordinate 271,785 of NZ_JBYTDX010000003.1, read as the reverse complement.
ATAGATGCGGTTGGCGCACACGCAGGTCTGGCCGTTGTTGCGGAACTTGGCGATCAGCGCGCCTTCGACCGCGGCATCGAGATCGGCATCGTCGAAGACGATGAACGGCGCATTGCCGCCGAGTTCCAGCCCGAGCTTCTTGATGGTGGCAGCACTCTGGCGGTAGAGCTCGGCCCCCACCTCTGTCGAGCCGGTGAAGGTGAGCTTGCGCACGACCGGGTTCGAGGTCATCTCGGCGCCGATTTCGCGGGGAGAACCGGTGATGACGCTGAACAGGCCCTTCGGCAGGCCGGCACGCTCGGCCAGAATGGCAATGGCGATCGCCGAGAACGGCGTCTGGGCAGCCGGCTTCAACACCATGGCGCAGCCGGCGGCAAAGGCCGGGCCGGCCTTGCGGGTGATCATCGCATTGGGGAAGTTCCAGGGCGTGATTGCCGCAACGACGCCGATCGGCTGCTTCATGACCAGGATGCGCTTGTCGGGCTGATGGCCGGGGATCAGGTCGCCATAGATGCGGCGCGCCTCTTCGGCAAACCACTCGACGAAGCTTGCACCGTAGACAATCTCGCCGGTCGCCTCAGTGAGCGGCTTGCCCTGCTCCAGCGTCAGGATGCGGCCGAGATCGTCCTTGTTCTCGATCATCAGCTCGAACCACTTGCGCAGCACGCCGGCGCGGTCCTTGGCCGTGCGCGCTGCCCAGGTCTTCTGGGCCACGCGCGCGGCCTCGATCGCAGCCCTGGTTTCCTTGGCGCCGAGCTTCGGCACCCGGCCGATGATCTCGCCCGTCGCCGGATTGTTCACCTCGATCGCGTTTGCCGCGTCCGCCTCGATCCACTCGCCGCCAACGAGGGCCGCCTGGCGAAACAATGATGGGTCTTTAAAGTGTGAGAGCATTGGTCCTCCGACGATCTCCTGGAGCTTCCGAAACACACCTCCGGCAATCCGGGCGGCGCACGGCGCTGCCTTTAGTTTTGAGGATTTCGGCGGCCTTGTTTCATCGAAAATCCTGAAAGCTCTCTTCGGCATTCCGTGCGTGATTTGCGAGCCGGATAGTCAGTAAGATCAACGCAGGTGAGAAATCCGTCGCGCCATGAGGAAAATGGAGGCCGCACACTGAAGCTCGCCAGATTAAAAATTGGGAGGATGCCAGCAACATGCCGACGACTATACCGGCTCGAAAGAGCGAATACCGGATGACCCTTCTTGAGCGAGTGATTGTTTTGCTCGGTCAGGGCAGCATCTGGTACACCTGCTACGCCTATCCGTACGACCGGCGGGAATTTAACGCATCCGTTGATTTCGGGTTCATCTGAAGGGAAAGCTCTCCCGGCGGTCCGGCGGCAAATCTGCACCGTGAACAGGCTGCTGAAGCGACCGACGCTCCAGGGCGGCGCCCCGAAGCGTCGGTTCGGCTACCTTACTCTGTCATGGCACGCCAGCAGATGACGAGGCCGTCTTCGGCATCGACACGTTGGCCGACACGCAGGAAGCCATTTCGCTCCAGAACGCGTTGCGACGCGATGTTTTCGACGCCGGTCTCAGCCGAAATCTGAGCGACCCATGGATCGCTCCGCGCCCAGGAGAGTATCTGGCTTACGGCCTGTGTAGCAAAACCCCGCCCTTGACGCGTCGGTGCGATGCCATAACCGATATGAACGTCTCCTTCATGGGGAACTCTGATGACGGAGCAAAGGCCGACGACTTCGCCTTCATTCACGATCCACCAAGCCGCGGGCGCGAACCGTTGCCCAACCTCGTCGGCAAGGCTGCGGAGCATGACCAGCACTTCCGGAGGTGCGATTACAACGTCGGGCGCAAGATAGAGCCCTTCTCGTGCGAAGCCGGCAAGCATCGCATCGAAATCATCTTTCGTTACTTCATTGATCATTTTCGGCTTTCTGACAAACCCAAAGGTATTCAAAGCCGAACGGGAGCGCTGACTATCCTCTGCTCGAGGACAAGACTGCCATTCCGCTCGCCGCTGCGGCCAGCGATGTCGGAAGCGATACGAAGGCAATCATAGGCATTCTCCTGAGGGTGAAAGCAACGCTATCCAACCGTGACTATAACCACAAGGCGTATCGACGCCAGTCTTGATATCAGGGCACCGTCCTATAAGTCCATCATGCGGCATTCTGCGAAGAAATCTCTGGTCTCGCTCCCGGCCCTGTCCACGCAGGCCATGCCCCCCGCCTCCTGAACTCACATGTTCGGATAGACCGGGCCTTCGCCGCCTTGTGGCGGCACCCAGTTGATGTTCTGGTTCGGGTCCTTGATGTCGCAGGTCTTGCAGTGCACGCAGTTCTGCGCGTTGATGACGAAGACGTCCTTCCCGTCCTTCTCCACCCATTCGTAGACGCCGGCCGGACAGTAGCGCGTCGACGGACCGGCATAGACGTCATGCTCGGAGCGCTTCTGCAGATCCATATCCTTCACCTGCAAGTGAACCGGCTGGTCTTCCTCGTGGTTGGTGTTCGACAGGAACACCGACGACAGCCGGTCGAAGGTCAGAACCCCATCCGGCTTCGGATAGTCGATCTTCTGGTGCTGCGCTGCGGGTTCGAGCGACTGCGCATCGGTCTTTCCGTGCTTCAGCGTGCCGAAGAAGGAGAAGCCGAACAGCTGGTTGGTCCACATGTCGAGACCGCCGAGCCCAACGCCGATCGCCGTGCCGAACTTCGACCACAGCGGCTTGACGTTTCTCACCCGCTTCAGGTCCTGGCCGATGGCGCTGTCGCGCCAGCCGCGTTCGATCTCGATCGGCTCGTCATTGGCGCGGCCAGAGGCGATCGCTGCCGCCAGCTTCTCGGCCGCGAGAATGCCTGAAAGTACCGCATTGTGGCTGCCCTTGATGCGCGGCACGTTGACGAGACCGGCCGAACAGCCGATCAGCGCGCCGCCGGGGAAGGACAGTTTCGGTACCGACTGGTAGCCGCCCTCGGTGATGGCGCGCGCGCCATAGGAAAGCCGCTTGCCGCCCTCGAACGTGCCGCGGATCGCCGGATGCGTCTTGAAGCGCTGGAACTCCTCGAAGGGGAACAGATAGGGGTTCTTGTAATTGAGGTGCACGACGAAGCCGACGGCGACCATGTTGTCTTCGAGATGATAGAGGAACGAGCCGCCACCGGTCTTCATGCCGAGCGGCCAGCCGAAGGAGTGCTGTACCAGGCCCGGACGATGGTTCTCGGGCTTGACCTGCCAGAGCTCCTTCGGGCCGATGCCGAACTTCTGGACGTCGCGGTCTTTCGAGAGATCGAACTTGGCGATCAGCTGCTTGGCGAGCGAACCGCGCACGCCCTCGCCGATCAGCGTGTATTTGCCGAGCAGCGCCATGCCGCGGGCAAAGTTCGGGCCCGGCTCGCCGTTCCGCTCGATGCCCATGTCGCCGGTGGCAACCCCGATGACCGCACCCTCGTCGTTGTAGAGCACTTCGGTGGCGGCAAAGCCCGGATAGATCTCGACGCCGAGTTCCTCCGCCTTGGTCGCCAGCCAGCGACAGACGAGCCCAAGCGATACGATGTAGTTGCCGTGATTGTTCATCAGCGGCGGCATCAGGAAGTTCGGCAGGCGGATCGAGCCGGCGGGCCCTAGGAACAGGAAGTGGTCGTCCGTCACTTCGGTCTTGAACGGATGGTCGGCGTCGTCGCGCCAGTCCGGCAGCAATCGGTCGATGCCGATGGGATCGACGACGGCGCCCGACAGGATATGCGCACCGACTTCGGCGCCCTTTTCGAGCACGACGACCGACAGCTCCGGATTGACCTGCTTCAGCCGGATCGCTGCCGCAAGACCCGCCGGTCCCGCACCCACGATCACAACGTCGAACTCCATGCTCTCGCGTTCGGGCAGATCACTCATCTTGGACATGTTCGCTTCAAAGTGCTTTTTCGAGTTCTGGCAGAGCGTCGAAGAGATCGGCAACCAGGCCGTAGTCGGCGACCTGGAAGATCGGCGCCTCTTCGTCCTTGTTGATGGCGACGATGACCTTCGAGTCCTTCATGCCGGCGAGGTGCTGGATGGCACCGGAGATGCCGCAGGCGATGTAGAGATCGGGCGCGACCACCTTGCCGGTCTGGCCGACCTGCCAGTCGTTCGGCGCGTAACCGGCATCAACCGCAGCGCGCGAAGCACCGACGGCAGCGCCGAGCTTGTCGGCAACCGGCAGGATCACTTGCCTGAACTTCTCGGAAGAACCGAGCGCACGACCGCCGGAGATGATGATCTTGGCAGACGTCAGCTCCGGGCGGTCGGACGACGACAGGGCATCGGCGACGAAGGAGGAAACGCCGGGGTTGGCGGCAGCCGAGACGCTCTCGATCGCCGCCGAGCCGCCTTCAGGGGCGGAAGCGAAGGAAGCGGTGCGCACGGTGATGACGCGCTTGGCTTCGGTCGTCTGCACCGTCTGGATGGCGTTGCCGGCATAGATCGGGCGCAGATAAGTATCCGACGAGACAACTTCGATGATTTCCGAGACCTGAGAGACGTCGAGCAGGGCTGCGACGCGCGGCATGACGTTCTTGCCGACCGAGGTCGCGGCGGCAACGATCGTGTCGTAGCTGCCAGCGAGCGAGACGATCAGGGCAGCGAGCGGCTCTGCCAGGTTGTTGGCAAGCGAGGCGTCGTCGGCAACGAGCACCTTGGCAACGCCCGCAAGCTTGGCGGCCTGTTCGGCTGCAGCCTTGGCGCCGGCGCCGGCGACCAGCACATGCACATCGGCTCCAGTCCCACTGGCGATTTTCGAGGCCGCGCTCAGCGCCTTGGCGGTCTGGTCGGAAAGGTGGTTGCTGTCGTGGTCAGCCAGAAGAAGAATGGCCATGATAAAATCTCCCTTCCTTAAATCAGAGCACGCCGGCTTCGACTTTAAGCTTTTCGACGAGCTCGGCGACCGACTTGACCTTGATACCGGCCTTGCGGCCCGACGGCTCCTCGGTCTTCAGCACCTTGAGGCGGGCAGCGGTGTCGACGCCGAAGTCGGCCGGCGACTTCTTGTCGAGCGGCTTCTTCTTCGCCTTCATGATGTTCGGCAGCGAGGCGTAGCGCGGCTCGTTCAAACGCAGGTCGGTGGTGACGACGGCCGGCAGCTTGATGTCGATGGTCTGCAGACCGCCGTCGACTTCGCGCGTCACGGTTGCCTTGCCATCGCCGATCTCGACCTTGGAGGCGAAGGTGCCTTGCGCCCAGCCGAGCAGGGCCGACAGCATCTGGCCGGTCTGGTTCGAATCGTCGTCGATTGCCTGCTTGCCGACGATGATCAGGCCCGGCTGTTCAGCCTCGGCCACACCCTTGACGATCTTGGCGACGGCGAGTGGCTCGACCTGGTCTTCGGTCTCAACCAGGATGGCGCGGTCGGCCCCCATGGCGAGCGCCGTGCGCAGGGTTTCTTCGGCCTTGGCCGGACCAACGGAAACGACGACGACTTCCTCAGCCTTGCCGGCTTCCTTCAGCCTGAGCGCTTCTTCGACCGAGATTTCGTCGAAGGGGTTCATCGACATCTTCACGTTCGCAAGTTCGACGCCCGAACCGTCTGCCTTCACCCGGATCTTGACGTTGTAGTCAACGACCCGCTTGACGGTGACCAGGATCTTCATGTTTGCCTCCCAAATCGTCAGCAGCCAAATCGTCAGCAGATTGTGCGGAAGCGTTCGACCATCACGTCGAGGACTTCGCTCGGGTCCCGCTTCCACCAGTTGTTTGCGGAAAAGATCTCGACCTCGCAGGGACCCGCATAACCCGCGTCTTCGACGCTCCGTCGCAGCGACTTCAGGTCAGCGACCCCATCGCCCATCATGCCGCGATCGAGAAGCACGTCGCGCGTGTCGGCGAGCCAGTCGCAGAGGTGATAGCCGAAGATCCGCTCGGCGCCCGCGCGCTGCAACTGGGCTTGGATCTCGCTGTCCCACCACACATGGTAGACGTCTATGGCGACGCCGAGATTGGTCGCCCCGACCACATCACAAATATCGACGGCATCGCGCAGCGTCGTCAGGCAGGACCGGTTCCCCGCATAAACAGGATTGAGCGGCTCGAGTGCCAGATTGACGTTTCGGCCGGCGGCATAGGGCGCGATCTCGCCGACACGATCGGCGACGATCTTCAGGCTCTCTCCCGTGCCCTTGGTTCCCGGATGCACGCCGCCGACGACGATCGTCAGCACCGATGCTCCAAGTCCCGCGGCCATGTCGATCGCGGCCTTCGCCTCGTCGATGACGCTTTGTCGATCGACAGCTTCCGCACCGACGAGAAACGGTGTGCGGCAGAGACCGGCAATCGAGAGGCCGCTTGCCCGCGCTCGTTCGCCGATTTCAATCGCGCGCGAGCCGATCTCGCGGCGCCAGAAGACGATCGAGCCGAAGCCACGTTCCGCACAGGCGTCGATAACGCGCTCGGGCGACCAGCCCGCCCCATGGCCATCGAGGTTGTGCCCGAGGCTGGCGGTGTTCAGCGCCAGGGCGGAATGGTCGGTGGTGAAATCACGCATGGCTACGCTCCATAGAGCGCAAGCAGCTTCTTCATCCGATCCACGGCAAGCGCCGGATCGCGCAAGAGCCCGCATTGGTCAGCGAGCCTGAACAGCTCGACGAAGTTAGGCAGCGGCCGCATGGCCTGCGCGCCATTCAACATCACGAAGTGATCCTGAAAGCCGTTCAGCCATGCAAGGAAGACGACGCCGGTCTTGTAGTACTGCGTCGGCGCCCGGAAGATCAGCCGCGCGAGCGGCACGGTCGGATCAAGCGTTGCGCGAAAGCCTGCGCGATCCCCTTCGCCAAGCCTCTCCACCGCGTAAGCCGCAGCCGGGGCCAGGGGGTCGAATATACCGAGCAAGGCATGCGAAAATCCTTCGCTGTCGCCCTCGATCAGTTCGGGATAGTTGAAGTCGTCACCCGTGTACATCTTAACGCCGGCAGGCAGCCGGCGGCGCATGACGATTTCCTTCTCCTTGTCGAGAAGGGAGATTTTTATGCCGTCGACCTTGGCTGCATCTGCGTCGATGACGGCAAGCGCGGTCTGCATCGCCGGGTCGAAATCCCTGCTGCCCCAATAGCCGGCGAGCTGCGGATCGAACATTTCGCCCAGCCAGTGCAAGATCACAGGCGCGTCACAGGCGGCTAGCACATCGGAATAGACCTTGACGTAATCGTCCGGTCGCTCAGCGACCCGCACCAGGGCACGAGACGCCATGAGGATAAGTCGCCCGCCGACCTTCTGGATCGCCTCGACCTGTTCCAGATAGGCTCTCCGAACATCTTCGATACTGGTGACGGTCGCCGGGTCGAGATGATCAGTGCCGCAGCCATTGGCGACGACGGCGTCCGGCAGTTCTTCCCGCGTGCGGCGGATCAGTTCCAGAGCGCCCGGCCAGTCGAGGCCCATGCCGCGCTGCGCCGTATCCATCGCCTCGGCGATGCCGAGCCCGAGGCCCGCGAGATAGCGGCGGAACTCCATGGTTTTTTCCCAGTCGACGGCGGCGCGGCCGGACGGATCGCTGGCTGTGAACGGGTCGGCGACCACGTGAGCCGCGGAATAGACGACACGCGCCGGGTTCCTGCCAAGTGTCGCAGCCGCGATCGGCGTGCCGATGAGGGCATAGTCGGACAGGCGTCCATCAGTATCGGGAAGCGCGATTTTCATGGGGACCTCAAAAGCGCGGGACGAGCATGCCGGCGTCAGCCGGGATCGTCATTCCGGTGGTGTAGGGAAGACGCCCCGCCGCAAGCGATGCGATCAGGGCACCGACTTCCTCGGGCCTTCCGACGCGCGGGAAGAGCGTGAGCCCCTCCTCCGCCCGCTCGCGATAGGCGTCGATGACGGGTGCGGTCATCTCCGTGGCGATCAGACCAGGCTGGACGTCGTAGACGGCGACATCTTCCCGTCCAAGCCGGACGGCTAGCGTCTTGGAGACCATCGCGGCTGCCGCCTTCGACGCGCAGTACTCCGACCGCTGCTCGGCCACCGCGACGGCATTCGACGAGGTGACATTGATGATCGAATGGAAGAGCGCGCCCTTGCTACGGGCGACAAGACGCCGGGCAAAGGCCTGGCTCAGAAAGAACATGCCCTTGGTGTTGACGGCGAAGCAGCGATCCCAGCTTTCCTCCGACACCTCCAGCATGTCGCCGCGCCTGAGAACGCCGACACCCGCATTGTTGACGAGCGTCGTGATCTGGCCCAGTTCGGCTTCAATCGCTGCGAGCGCGCTATCGTGGCCGGCAATCGCGCTGACGTCGAAGGCCGCAGCCATGACCGGGACACCGTAAGCAGCGATCCGCTCGACTGCTGACGGCAGTTCGGCATCATCCGGCAGTCCGTTGAGCGCGACCGCAAATCCTTCCCGCGCCAGGGCTTCTGCGGCGGCAAGCCCGATCCCGCGCGAGGAACCGGTCACCAGTGCGACGGGGCGAGGCTCGGACCCGGTCATGCCCGTGCGCCCTTCTTCAGGAGTTCGCGCGCGATGATCATGCGCTGGATCTGGTTCGTGCCCTCATAGATCTGCGTGATTTTCGCATCGCGGTAGAGGCGTTCGACTTCGAACCCGCGAATGTAGCCGGAGCCGCCAAAGACCTGCACTGCATCGGCCGTCCGCTGCACGGCCACATCACCGGCAAAGCACTTGGCGATCGAACAGGCCTTGGTGGCGTCGGCGCCGCTATCGATCTTGGAAGCGGCCGAATGGACGAGCAGACGGGCAGCCTCGATGTCCTTCGCCATGTCGGCAAGGAGCCACTGCACACCCTGGAAATCAGCGATGGCCTTGCCGAACTGCTTGCGTGTCCCGGCATAGTCGAGCGCCGCTTCGAGCCCCGCCTGGGCGATACCGACGGCGAGCGCCGCGATGCCGACCCTACCCTTGTCGAGCACCGACATCATCATGTGGAAGCCGCGGCCTTCCGTGCCCAAGAGAGCGTCGGCCGAAAGCTTGACGTCGTCGAAATTCAGCGCGCCGACCTGGCTCGCCCGCTGTCCCATCTTGTGTTCCTTGGGCCCCTTTTCGACACCCGCGGCGTGCAGGTCGACGATGAAGATCGACATGCCGCGGTTTCCCGCTTCCTTGTCGGTCCTGGCCAGTACGAAGCCGTAGTCAGCGACCGGCGCGTTGTGGATCCAGATCTTGCCGCCATTGAGCCGCCAGCCGTTGCCGTCACGCTCTGCCGTGGTGCGGATGCCCGAAACGTCAGTGCCGGCTTCCGGCTCGGTGATGCAATAGGCGACCTTGGCGCGCATGCCGAGGATATTAGGCAACATCGCCTGCTGGCTTTCGGTCCCGTGGCGGACGAGCAAGGTCGAGATGAGTTCGATCAGGCCGCACTGGTCGGCAACGGATGCGTAGCCGCGGCTCAGCTCCTCCATGACAAGTGCGTAAGTGAGCGTATCGAACCCCGGCCCGCCGAGTTCTTCCGGCACGCCGATGCCAAAAAGGCCGAGCTTTGCCATTTCATCGTAAAGCCCCACCGGGAAGCGCTCCTCGCGGTCGAGCTCCTCTGCCATCGGGCGGATCATTTCGTCGGCAAAGGCACGCGCCATGTCGCGCACCTGCTCCTGCGTTTCGGTGAGATACATCTGCCTCGCCTCATCTTTAGTAACTATCTAGTTACATATATTCTGAAGCCGGATGTCGTCAAGACGAAAAACTTGGAGGCCGAAAAGGATGCTGCTTGCACAGCCGTTTAGGGCCATGCATACTATTCACCATTCAGTTACTTATGGAGGAAAACATGCACCCTGGGCAAAAGAGAAAATTCGGAAGGACGGAGCTGGAGGTGACCGCCTTCGGCTTCGGAACGGCACCCCTCGGCAACATCTTTCGCGAGATCGACGAGGCGACCTCGGAAGCAATGTTCGCGCGCGCCTGGGAGGCCGGCGTCCGCTTCTTCGACACCGCCCCGATGTATGGCCATGGCCTCGCCGAGCTGCGCACGGGTCATGCGCTGCGCTGGAAGGAACGTGACGACTTCGTGCTCGCCTCCAAGGTGGGCCGGCGTTTGCGCCCGGCGCGGCGCGACACGATCGATTTTGCCCCCTGGACGAATGCCGCACCTTTCACGATGCATTTTGACTACAGCTACGACGGGACGATGCGGGCTTTCGAGGACAGCTTGCAACGACTGGGACTGGAGCGCATGGACATGTGTTTCATCCACGATATCGACGTCTTCACGCGCGGCAGCGAGCAACCTGAAGTGTTCGAGCAGGCGATGGACGGCGCCTGGCGGGCGCTGGAAAGATTGCGAGCCGAGAAGGTCGTGAAGGCCATCGGTGTGGGCGTCAATGAATGGCAGGTCTGCGAGCAAGCGTTGCTGCGTCGCGACTTCGACTGCTTCCTGCTGGCGGGGCGCTATACGCTACTCGAACAGGATGCGCTTGATAGCTTTCTGCCGCTCTGCCAGGAGCGCGGCGCCGCCGTTGTCGTGGGCGGCGGCTTTAATTCAGGGATCCTCGCGACCGGCGCCAGGGAAGGTGCGAAGTACAACTATGCGCCGGCACCGCGCGAAATCCTTGAAAAAGTTGCAAGGATCGAAGCCGTCTGCGCTGCCTATAACGTGCCGCTGGCCGCAGCCGCGCTGCAGTTTGTTGTCGCCCATCCCGCCGTTCCATCCTTCATGGCGGGTACGCGCACGATCGAACAGCTGGAGCAGAACCTGGCCTGGTTCTCGCATCCGATCCCGACAGATTTCTGGGCGGACCTGAAGCACAAGGGCCTCCTGCGCGACGACGCGCCCGTTCCGGCCTGAGCAACGCGGAACCCGCGCCGGCAACGGCGCGGGTTAGCGGATCAGGATTGCCCTGAAGTCGTTGACGTTGGTTCCGGTCGGCCCGGGAACGAACAGGTCGCCGAGATGATGGAAGGCCGTCCAGGCGTCATTGTCGGCAAGCAGGGCCGAAGGATCGCACCCCAGGTTGCGCAAGCGCGCCATGCTCTGCCCGTCGGCAAAGGCGCCGGCATTGTCTTCCGAGCCATCGATGCCATCGGTATCGGCGGCGATTGCGGAGAAGCCGATCCCGTCGGCCGCAACAGCGAGGGAAAGCAGAAACTCCGTGTTGCGCCCACCCTTGCCGCCGCCTTTGATCGTGACGGTGGTTTCTCCACCCGAAAGAATGACGACAGGGCGCGAGAACGGCCGGCCGCGACCGGCGACTTCACGCGCAATGGCCGCGTGAACGCGCGCGACATCGCGGGCCTCCCCTTCGATCGAATCGGAGAGGATGACCGCGGGAACGCCAAGTGACGCAGCGCGGGCGGCGGCGGCCTCCAGCGAGAGGTTCGCAGACGCGATCACCCGGACCTCGTTCCTCGTAAAGACCGGATCGCCTGGGAGAGGCGCCAGACCTTCGTTGCCCTCCAGCCACGCGGCAACCCGCGCCGGAAGGGCAATGCCCCAGGTCTTAACCAGGTTCCGCGCCAGCGCGCGATCCGTCATGTCCGGGATGGTCGGCCCGCTGGCAACCTGCGCCGGATCGTCACCCGGCACGTCCGACACCACCAAGGTGACGACCTTTGCCGGATGGCAGGCGGCCGCAAGACGACCGCCCTTGATACCCGAGACCTGTTTGCGGATGGCGTTCATGACAGAGATCGGCGCGCCACTTGCAAGTAGGGTCTGGTTGAATAGCACCTCCTCTTCCAGCGTGAGCTGGCCCGGCGGAGACGGCAGCAGGGCCGAACCGCCACCGCAGATCAACGCAACGACAAGGTCATCTTCGGTAAGATCGCGCACAGCCTCGAAAAGCGCATCTGTTGCCTGCAATCCGGCTGCATCGGGCACGGGATGGGAGGCCTCAAGTACGCGGATACGCCTGCACGGGACGGCATAACCATAGCGCGTGACGACAACGCCTTCGAGCGGACCGCGCCAGAGCCTTTCGAAAGCGGCGGCGAGCTGGGCCGCCCCCTTGCCCGCCCCAATGACGACGGTCCGTCCGCGTGGCTGGCTCGGGAGATGGGCGCGCAGGGCATTTTCCGGGTCCGCAGCCTCGATCGCAGCGCGAAAGAGGTCTGCGAGGAATTCTTTATCGTCAGATTTCATGACACACCGCCATCAAGGGCCGGGTCACCGGGAGAACGGCGCCGACCTATCGGTTGAACTTTGGCGAACGCTTCTGACGGTAGGCCGCAAGCCCCTCCATTAGATCGCTCGAGGCTGCTGCCACCGCGCCAGCAAGCGCCTCAACCACGCGTTCGCTCTCTTCACCCTCGGCCGCATTGATCAGCATCTTGGTGAGTTCCGTCGCCCGCGGCGAACGTTGCAGCACCCGCTCGGCAGCGACTTGTGCAGCGGCAAGCCCCTCGCCTTTTACAACCACCCTGTCGACAAGCCCGAGCGACAGCGCCTCCCCGGCACCGTAGACCTCGCCGAAAAGCGCCATGCGTCGCACCAGCTGGGCTCCGAACCGGCGCGAGGCGCGTTGCGTGCCCGACCATCCGGGGATGATGCCAAGCCCCGGCTCCGGCTGGCCAATCTTCACATGCGCCTCGGCTATGCGCAGGTCGGCACAGGCGGCGAGTTCCAATCCGCCGCCGAGTGCATGCCCGTTCAAGACGGCGATCAGCGGCACGGAAAGGCGCGCCAGCGCATCGAAGGCGTCGTGGCCATCACGCAGCCAGCGACGGGAGAACCTGTCGGCATCGAGACTGCTCCATGCGTCGATGTCACCACCTGCACAAAATGATCTCTCGCCTTCGCCAGAGAGGATGGCCACGACCGCGTCTGAACGCTCGATGGTGCGACAGGCCTGTAAAAGCGCGTCCACCATATCCGCATCGATCGCATTCAGCTTCTCCGGACGACGGAGCGTCAGCCGCGCGATGCGATCAGTGACGACCAGTTCAATCCGCGCATCACTCACAGCGAAAGCCCTATGGCTTCGGGGCGGAACAGGGCGCCATCCATCCGCTTCAGCGTCTTTGAAACCCGAAGGGGCGTTGCCGCCTGATCAAGCACGTCCCGTTGAAGGTCGAGACCCGGCGCAACTTCGGTGACAACGAGCCCCTCGCTGTCGAGACGGATGACGCAGCGCTCCGTGACGTAGCTGATGTCTTGCCCTTGAGCGCGGGCGCGCTTGCCGGAGAAGCTCACCTGATCGACCTTCGGCACGAACTTGGCGATGCGCCCCTCCTTGTCGATCACCAGCCGGCCATCGTCGACGCGCATCTTGGCGCCGGCATTGAAATTGCCGGAGAACACGATCTTCTTTGCGCGCGACGTGATGTCGACGAAGCCGCCGGCGCCTGCCGTGCGGTGCGGGGTGGCTGCGAGACGGCTGACATTGACCGAGCCCTCGGCGTCGATTTCCAGGAAGGACAGCAGCGAGCAGTCAAATCCGCCCGCCTGGAAGTAACAGAACTGATGCGGCGAGGCGACGAAGGCCTCGGCGTTGGATGCACAGCCGAAATTGAAGTCGAGCAATGGAACACCGCCGACGGCTCCCTGTTCGATCACCCAGGTGACCTTGCCGTGATGCCCTTCCTCGATGAGTATCCGTGGCACGTTGGCTGATATGCCGAAGCCAATGTTGACTGCCCAGCCATCCTCGAGCTCCTGCGCCACACGTCGAGCAATCACCTTGCCGACGTCCAGCGCCGGCGTGCGAAACGTCTCGAGCGGCCGGAACAGCTCGCCTGAGATCGCCGGGTCGTAGGGCGTTGCCGTCGTCTGCAGCTGATCCGGCGCCTCAACGATGATGTCGACGAGGATGCCGGGCACGCGCACATCGTGGGGACGAAGGGTGCCACTTGCCGCCACGCGCTTGACCTGAGCGATCACAAGACCGCCGGAATTGCGGGCTGCCAGTGCCATTTCCATCGCGCCGAGCGTCGCCCCTTCCTGTTCGAAGGTCAGGTTGCCCTTCTCATCCGCGGTCGTTGCGCGAATGATCGCCACATCGGGGCGGATGGTCGGAAAATGCAGCCAGTCCTCGCCCTCGAACGACACGCGCTTGACGATCGGTTCAGCCCGCGCCCGGTCATTCATGGCACAGCCATCCTGTTCGGGATCGACGAAGGTCTCCATCCCCACCTTCGTCAGCACGCCCGGACGCTTGGCAGCACCTTCACGCAGCATGTCGAAGACGATGCCGGAGGGCACGTTAAAGGCGGCGAGTTCCTCCTTCAGGATCATTTGCCAGATGAGCGGCGGCTCGGCGTTGCTTGGCCCGGAGGGATAGGAGCCGCCGATGATCTTCACCAGCATTCCGGGCTTGGCGATGTGATCGACGCCGCGCGTCCCGAAAAAGTCGCCGGCGGCGATCGGGTGAATGGAGGTGAGGCCGCGCGGATGGCCTTCGCTGTCAAAGCGCTCGCCGAGCGCTTTCAACACCGCATCGGGGCAGCAAAGGCCGGACGAAGAGTTCACGGCGACGACCGAGCCATCCTTGATGAGCCGCACCGCCTCCTGCGCGCTCTTCACCTTCTTCATCGCCTGATCCTCCGTTTTTCATTGCCTGAAGTAACTAACTAGTTATATGTTAATTCGCGACAAGACAAGCCGGCCGGCGCGATTTTCGAATGACCGGCATTCGACGCCAGCTCGGCAATCGACCAAGGGGGAGGCATGAACATCTACTTCCAGAAGAGCTTTCAGCGCGGCTTTGGCACGTACCCGCTGAAGGGGGACGAACTGCGACGAGCGATCGAGGCCGCTATCGACGTCGGCTATCGTGCCTTCGATACGGCGCAGATGTATGGGAACGAGGCTGACACCGGCGAAGCACTGGCGGAATGCGGCGTTCCCCGTTCTGAACTCTGCATCACCACGAAAGTGCATCCGGACAACTACACGGACGAGACGTTTCTCCCCTCGGTCGAGACGAGCCTTCGAGCCCTGAAGACCGATTGCGTCGATGTTCTTCTCTTGCACTGGCCGCCGGCCAACGGAGAGATCGCCCCCTCGCTGCGCATGCTTCGATCCGCGCTGGAACGAGGGCTGACGAGATCTGTCGGCGTGTCGAACTACACGGCGGCCATGATGCGGGAAGCGCGGTCCATCGTCGATGTTCCGCTCGTGACCAATCAGGTGGAATTCCACCCGCTACTCAACCAGGAGAAACTGCTCGCGGCCGCCGCGGAAACAGGAATCCCGATCACCTCTTATGCGTCGATCGCCCGTGGAGAGATCTTCAAACACGGCCTTTTTTCCGAGATCGGCGAGACCTACGGCAAGTCCGCGGCGCAGGTGGCGCTGCGCTGGATTATCCAGAAAGGCGTTCCGCTCAATACCATGTCCACCAAGCCGGCAAACATCCGCGCGAACTTCGAGATCATGGATTTCACTCTCTCGTCAATCGACATGCAAAGGATCGACGCGCTGACGGCCACCGGTTACCGCATCATCAAACCAGGACAACTTCCCTGGGTTCCTGAATGGGACTGACAGAAAAAGGGCGGCCCACGAGCCGCCCTTTTTTTACTATCGGCCAGCCTGCTCAGGCATTGCCGCGGATCATGTCTGCGGCCTTTTCCCCGATCATGATCGTTGCCGCGTTGGTGTTGGACCCGACAAGGCTCGGCATGGTGGAACTGTCGCAGATGCGGATGCCGTCAAGCCCGTGCACGCGCAGGTGCGGATCGACCACCGACATCTCGTCGCGCCCCATCTTGCACGTGCACGTCGGATGATAGGATGTGCGACCGTACTGGCGGGTATAGGCGATGTAGTCCGCTTCCGTGCGGACATCCCGGCTCGGGAAGTGCCTGATCTTGATGTACTTCTCCAGCGAAGGCTGAGCGAAGATCTCCTGACTGATCTTGACGCCTTCGACCGAGATCTTCACGTCTTCGGGGTCGGCAAGGAAGTTCGGATCGATGATCGGAAGATCGCGCGGGTCCGCTGAGCGAAGAGTGACAGTCCCACGCGACTTCGGGCGCAGCGTGTAGGAATTGAGCGTAATGCCGGAGGAACCCTTTGGCACACTGGGTACGCCGGCTTCCGCGCCGGCGCCGGCAAGGAAATGGAACTGCAGATCCGGATAGGGACTCGTCTTGTCGCCGTACCAGAATGCCCCGCCCTCAACCACGTTGGAGGTGATTGGGCCGGAGTTAAACAGTGTGTATTGAAGACCCGCCCAGATCGACCAATGCAGCTTGTTGTACTTGTCGAGGCTGTCGTGATCCTTCAACTCCGCGACGATATCGACGCCGAAATGGTCTTGCAGGTTTTCGCCCACGCCGGCCAGATCCTGGATCACATCGATGCCGTGGCTGCGAAGTGCCGCGGCAGGACCAACGCCCGAAAGCATCATCAGCTTCGGCGTGCCGATCGCACCTGAGGTCAAGAGCACCTCGGTGTCGGCGCGCGCGGTCATCCGCTTGCCATCGACCTGATAGTCAACGCCGACGGCGCGTCGCCCTTCGAAGACGACACGCAGCACGAGCGCCCCGGTGATGACCATGAGGTTCTTGCGCTTCAGGGCCGGCCTGAGATAACCGACCGCTGCAGAGCAACGGCGGTTGTTCCGGGTTGTTGTCTGGTAGACGCCAGATCCTTCCTGGAGCGGACCATTGAAATCAGGATTGTAGGGTATGCCGAGTTCCTGGCAGCTTTGTACGAAGGCGCGCGTCATGCGCTGCGGCTCGGGAATGTTCGACACACCGAGCGGGCCGTCCGTTCCGTGCCATGTGCCCGAGAGGATCGTATTGCCCTCGGAGCGCAGGAAGTACTTCTGGATATCCTTGAAGCCCCAGCCCTCCGCGCCCTCCTCGACCCAGCGGTCGTAATCACCAGGATGCCCACGCGTGAACACCTCCGCATTGATCGAGGAGCCACCGCCGAGCACCTTTGCCTGGGCGTAGAGGATTTCACGGTTGTTGGCGTGTTTCTGGGGCGCGGTCTTCAGTCCCCAGGTCAACGGACCGGCGGTCATCTTGGCAAAGCCGACGGGCATGTGGATCAGCGGATGACTGTCGCGCCCGCCGGCCTCGATGAGGCAGACGCGCGCCGACGGATTTTCAGACAGTCGCGCCGCCAATACGCAACCGGAGGAACCGCCTCCGACGATCACATAATCATAGCCTTGCGACATCATGCAATCCAATGCGAACGCTTGCCGATCTCGACGTGAACGGACTTCACCTGCGTATACTCCTCAACCCCGTAGACGCCGGCCTCACGGCCCCAACCGGACTGCTTGAAACCACCGAGCGGCATCTCAGGGCCACCCGCCATGATCGTGTTGACCCAAAAGCGGCCGGCACGCACTTTCCGTGTCACAGTCAGCGCCTTGTCGATGTTCTTCGTCCACACGCTCGCCGCCAGGCCGTAGACCGTATCATTGGCGAGCTGGATGGCTTCCTCGACCGTGTCGAAATGCATGGAGCACAGAACCGGGCCGAAAATCTCGTCGCGGGCAATCGCCATGTCGCGGGAAACATCGGAGAAAAGCGTCGGTGCGATGTACTGGCCGTGGCCAAGATCGATCGTCTCGCCCCCAGTGAGAAGCTTGGCGCCTGCCGCCTTGCCCTTGGCGATATAGTCCAGGATCGTGGCGTTCTGGGCCTCAGTGGTAATGGCGCCCACCTGGGTGCCTTCGTCCAGGGGATCGCCGACCCGGATCTTTTTCATCTTCTCGACCAGGAGTTTTTCGAACTCCGCCGCGACAGAACGCTCGACGATCAGGCGCGACGACGAAACGCAGCATTGTCCGGTGTTGAAGCTGATGCCGAAAGCGGCGCCGTCAGCGGCATCCTCAAGGTCGGAGTCGGCAAAGACAATGATGGGGTTTTTGCCACCGAGCTCGAGGCCCAGCTTCTTGAAGTTGCTGTCGGCGGCAGCGTGGACGCAGGAGCGCCCAACGGCCGTCGATCCCGTGAAGGAAAGCATGTCGACGTCAGGATGTTCGGCAAGCGCCTGCCCGATCGAGCGGCCGGAACCGGTGACGACATTGTAGACGCCGGCAGGCAGGCCGGCTTCGGCCAAAACCTCGGCCAGAAGCAGCGTGGTCACGGAGGTGACTTCAGACGGCTTCACCACCATGGTGCAGCCGGACGCCAGGATAAAAGGCACGCGCTCGCACAGGATCAGGAACGGAAAGTTCCAGGGCGTGATCAGGCCGATGACACCGATCGGCTCGCGCAGCACCATACCGAACAGGTCGTCACCGAGCGAATTGAAGCTGTCGCCGTGCAGGAGGCGGGCGGCGCCGGCACCGACCTCGAAGCAGGCAATGCAATGATCGATCTCGCCGCGCGCCTGCGAGATCGGCTTGCCGTTTTCGAGCGTCTCCCAATAGGCGATCTCGTCCCGGCGGCGACGCAGGATTTCGGCGACGCGCAAGAGAACGCCGGCGCGCGCAGCCCCGGAAAGCCCGGACCAGCGGCGGTCCTCGAAGGCATTGCGCGCCGCAGCTACCGCCGCGTTCAGATCATCGATCGTGCAGCGAACGGTGCGCGTGACCGGCGTACCATGGCCTGGCGAGGCGCGTTCGAAGTGGTCGGTCCCTTCTTTCCACTGCCCGTCGATAAAGAACCCGAAGCTGCGCGCTGCGGACGGGGGAGCAAGAAACGTCTTCGTCTGGTCCATCTGGTACCTCCACTTCGATAGTTTACGCCGCGATGGCGATCTGGGTCTTCAGGTGTTGCGGCCGCTCGCCGATCGTCTCGAAGGCTTCCTGAATGGCCTCCAGCGGATAGCTTGCCTTGGTGAAATCCTGCGTGCGGAACCGGCCATGCGACAGAAGCGTGAGTGCGTCGTGCATATCCTCGCCCATCCCGGCAACAGAACCTTTGAGGCTCCCTTCTTCCAACACCGTTCGCAGGCTGTCGAGAGCTACGGTCTCTCCGGGCGGGGTGATGCCGAAAAAGGCGACATGGCCGCCGCGTCGCGCAAGATCGAATGCCTGTTCGTAGAGCTTCCGGTTGCCGACGCTCTCGATCACGAGATCCGCGCCGCGTCCGCCGGTCATCTTGTGAACCACGGCTTTCAGTGCGGTTGGATCCGACACCGCCGCATCCGCCCCGGCCTCGATCGCCATGCGGCAACGGTCTGGCGAAAGGTCGGCGACAATGATCGGCGCCGCGCCGACAAGGCGCATCATCTGCACATGCAGGTTTCCGATCGGTCCGGCGCCGAAGACGAGGACCGATTGGCCGAACGTCGCCTGCGCCTTACGCGCCGCGCGAACGACGCAGGCGACCGGCTCCGTGAGCGCAAGCACCGCATCGGCGATATCAGCCTGAACCGGGATCGCCAGTCGCGCCGGAACCGCTACATATTCGGCAAAGGCGCCGTCCCGACCGATACCGACCTGCGTAACCTCGGCGCAGTTCAGAACCTCATTGCGACGGCACCAATAGCAGCTGCCGCAGCCGATGTTGATATCGACCACCACGCGTGCTCCGGCCGCAAGATGGCGGACGTTGGCGCCAAGCTCGGCGATCGTTCCGCAGAACTCGTGTCCTGGGACGAGCGGAAGCCGGTCAGCCGCGTAGTGGCCGTTGAAGATATGAATGTCCGTACCGCAGATGCCCGTGCGCGTGACCCGGACGAGCACATCGTCCGGTCCGACGATCGGCAAGGCGACCTCCCGAACCTCGAAGCGTTTCGGGGCAGTGAGCACGGCGGCGCGCATGGTCGTCATCGCCACTCTCCTACTTCACGGTGCGCAGCTTGGCGCGATCGATCGTCAGGGCAATGGCAATGATCAACACGACGCCGAAGACGATCTGCTGCCGGGTCGCGTCGATCTCGAAATACAGCATCGACGATCGGATGACCGCAACGATCAAGGTGCCGACCACGGTGTTCATCACGCCGCCGACACCGCCCGTCAAAGGCGTGCCACCGACCAGCACGGCAACGATTGCCGGCAACAGGAATCCATTGGCGATCGTCGGTGCGCCGCCGGAGAGCTTGACCGCAAAGAGCAGGCCGGCAATGGACGCAAGTGCACCGGAGATCGCGAATGCAAGGATCTTGTAGCGCGCAACATCGATGCCGGACGCGGCGGCGGCCAATTCGCCGGCACCGACCGCCTTCAGAACGCGACCGAGCGTCGTGCGCCGTTCGATGAAGAGGCAGAGGGCCACGAGCCCCGCGGCAATCAAGAGTTCATTGGGGACGCCCCAAGTATGACCAATCATCCAGCCGAAGGTTTCGTTGCGCTGAGCGGCGTCCATGTTGAGCGCGCGCTGACCCGAAAGCCACTGCGCAACCGAGAACGCAACGCCGCCGACCGCAAGCGTGGAGATGAAGGACGGCACGAAAAGCCGTGTCGTCACGAAGCCGGATAGCGTGCCAAGGAGAAAGCCGGCAACGACGCAAAGTACGGCAACCCAGGCACCGAGCGAGGCAAGGTAAACCGAGGCGATGACCGTCACCATATTTGCCATCGACTGGGCAGACAGGTCGATGCCGCCGATATAGATGGCGAAAGTGAGACCGAGCGCCATGATGAAGAGTGGCACGATGTCGCCGGCAATGCCGAGAAGGTTCGTGGGTCGCAGGAAACCGGGATCGGTGATGCCGACGACGGCGACGAGCACCAGGAGCGTTATCCAGGGAAGGTGCGGTTTGAGGCGCTGAATATCCATTGGTCCCTCAGATCATGTAGTGCAAAAGGTCATAGGGCGTGGGCTTGGAACCCGGTTCGCAGGCGAACTGTTTCTGGATGCGCCCGTCCTTGACGACGATGATGGTGTGCGAAAGGCCGATTGCCTCTTCCAATGTGTCGGCAACCAGCACGATGCCGACGCCCGCCGCACTCATGGCGCGGATCATGTCGTAGACATCTTCCTTGGCGCCAATGTCGAGACCGCGCGTAGGATGGTCGAGCAGCATGATGTCGGAACCGGCCGAGCGCCACTTGGCCAGAACCACCTTCTGCTGGTTTCCGCCTGAAAGATTGCCACAATCCGCAAACTCGGAATGGGCCTTGATCGACAATTTCTTGATCCATTCACGGGCAAGCGCCCGCTCCTCGCCGACGCGCAGCACACCACCTTTCGAGCGGTGTTTCATCTGCGAAAGCGTCATGTTTTCGTAGACGTTCATGCCAGCAACAATGCCCTCGATCTTGCGCTCGCGGGGCACATAGCCGACGCCACGAGAAACCGCGTGCCGCGGTGAAAGATCGGTCGCATCGCCTCCCTTGATGCGGAGACGGCCGGTGCTCGGCGTCAGCATGCCGTAGATCGTCCTGAGGATTGCCTCGCGCCCCGAACCTTCCGTACCGACAAGACAAAGCACTTCACCGGCATGCAGCTTGAGCGAGATGTCCTGGATGCGGCCAGGAAGGCCCACCTGGTCCATCTCGACGAGTGCCTTTGCGGCGTCGAACGGCTTTTGCAGATGCTCGCGGTAATATTGCTTGTCGACATTGCGACCGACCATCTTGTGCTGGATGGCCTCGGCCGGGGCAGCACCACGGTCGACGACGTCCACGACCTCACCATCCTTCATCACGTAGATGCGATCGGAAAGTTCCATCACCTCGTCCATGCGATGCGAGACGAAGATGAACGAGGCCCGCGTCACCAGTTCCCGCACAAGCTTGAACAGCAGCTGCACCTCTTCCTTTGACAGAACCGAGGTCGGCTCGTCGAGCAGGATAACGAGATCCCCCTCCACGCGCTCTTCGAGCGTCAACACCTTGGCGAGCTCGACGAGCTGACGTTGGGCAAAGGAAAGCTTCGACGTCACCATCGCCGGATCGATATCGAGTTTCACCTTGGCAAGCTGACGGCGTGCGGCTTTCGCCATAACCTTCCAGTCGACGACACCGAAGCGGGTGAACTGTCGTTCATAGCCGAGGAAGATGTTCTCCATGACGGTCAGGTTCGGGATCAGCGACTGCTCCTGGAACACCATCCCGATGCCCTTCTCCATCGCCTGGCGCGGATTGGCAAAGCGAACGGGCGTTCCGTTGATGAGGACCTTGCCGCCATCGGGCTGGTAGGCGCCATAGATCACCTTCATCAAGGTGGATTTGCCAGCGCCATTCTCCCCCACAAGTCCGACGATCTCGCCGCGCTTGATGTGGAAGTCGATTGCCTTTAGCGCGTGAACGCCGGGGAATTTCTTGTCGACAGCCTTGAGCTCGTACATGGCGTGCCTCACTTGACGAAGGAAAGCATCTTGCGGTCGGTTGAAAGCACGACGGCAAGAATGACGAGCAGGCCGAGCATGCCGTCCTGGATGAAGTCGGGCAGACCGATGACGACCATGCCGTTGTCGATGACGTTCACGATCAGCACGCCGACAAGTGCGTTCCAGACGCCGCCGATGCCGCCCCAGAGCGCCACGCCACCGACAACGACCGACGTGATGGAGACGAACATGAAGTTCGCACCGGTCACCGATTCCGCCTGGCCGATGCGCGCCACCACGAGGATTGCGGCAATGGCGTAAAAGACGCCGGCAAGCGCAAAGCCGGTCACGCGAACGCGGGTAACATTGAGGCCCGAGGCATGCGCGAGATCCTCACCGCCGCCAACCGCGAAGAAGTTGCGGCCAAGCGTGGTGTGGGTCTGAATGAACCAGGCAACGACGAGGAAGAAGGCAGCGACGTAGACCATTAGCGGGAAACCCAACAAACGCACCGTCAGCAGGCCCCGAAAGGTCGCGTCGCTTACTTTGACGATGTCACCGCCGGTGAGCAGGATCGCGGCCCCCGTCCCGACGAAGCCCATGGCAAGGCTCGCCATGAAGGACGGTATCTTCAGCTTCACATGGACAAGCCCGTTTAGCAGTCCGATCACGCCGCCGAGAAGGAGAATAAGCGGAATGGCGACCCAACCGGAAGGGGCGAGCGAGCCACCGAAATGGGCAAAGATGAACGCAAAGGCCACGGCCGTGAGGGAGACCGTTCCCTCCATCGAGAGGTCGATCGATCCCATGACGATGATGAAGGTGACGCCGACGGCAACCATGAGTGCCGGAGCTGCCGCAATCGCGATGCGGGCGAAGTTCCGCGAGGAAAAGAAAGTCGGGTTGAGCGCGGTGAAGAAGATCACCAGTGCAATCAGCACCAGAAGCGGCGCCCATTTGATCAAGGTTTCGCGCGATAGGCGACGTGTCACGTCAGACACCCCTCTTTTAGAAAGTCACAAGGGGAACGGGGCGGCGGCACACAGGCTGCCGCCCAGCTGGTCGAAATTTCAGTACTGGATCTGGCCGTTGGACGGCCCCCAGAAATCCGTCCAATTGTAGGTCGGGACGGAGTCGAGATACTTCGCCTTGAACTCGGCGGCATCCTTGGCCGTGACCAGGATCGTCGGGCCGTAGAACTCGCGGTGTTCCTTCGGCTCTTCGGACGGCTTGAAGCTGCCGATCGCCGCGTGATAGGCGAGTGCCGCGCTGATGCCGCCGCCCCAGTGCGGGTTGGTGAAGACGGTCGCCAGGAGCTTGCCGTCCATTACCATCTGCACGGCCTCCGGATTGCCGTCATAGGAAACGATCGGCATGTCCTCGATACCCTCGGCGCGCAGGGCCTCGATGACACCATAGGCGATGTTGTCGTTGGCGCAGTGTACGCCCTTGATCTTGTCGCCATAGCGGGTCAGGAACGACGCCATGAGGGCCGCACCCTTCTGCGTGTCCCAGTCGGCCGGCTGCGCATCGAGCAACTCGATGTTCGGGAAATCTTTGAGTGCGTTCTTGAGGCCGTTCAGGCGCTCGACTGCCGGGTTGTTGGCGGCGATGCCACCGAGGTGCACCACGCCACCTTCACCACCCATCGCCTCAAACAGGATCCGCGCGGTCTGTTCAGCAGGCTTCTCATCCGACCAGGTCATATGGGAAACGTAGTTGTCGCCGAAATCCCAAGGATGCAGGTCGTCGGTCTTGTTCCAGATCGTTGAAATGTAGGCGCCCGCTGCCTGAACCGCCTCGACAACGGGTCTGGCGTTGGGGCTGTCGTTTGCATCGCAGGCGATCGCGCAATTGCCGTTGTTCTTGGCGAGAAACGCCTTGATGTCGGCGAGCGACTTTTCCGTAGACCCCTCGTTGATCAGGCTGACGAGTGCGCTCTTCGGCTTGCCGAGCGATTCCACGAAAGCCTCGCCCCCGGAAACGACCGAATTCCAGTAGGCAGACGCCCGGTCGCGATAGCTCCAGGCAATTGCCGGATCCGTGAGCGCTGCCTGCGCCGTGCCGCGACCGAACGCCATCGGCACCGTCATGACGCCAACGCCGGCTGCAGCGGCAAACAAGAAGTTGCGACGGCTTACCGTCTCGCGTTCGATAAAATCCTTAATAAAGGTCGACATGCCAATCCTCCCATATCCTCGGTGAGCGTTCCCCGTCCCACACGGGTTGAAAATGCAGGTTCGCAGGTGGCGGCGCACGCTTGTCGCCCTGGCCTCCTCCGGCCTCGTCAGTCCCACTTAACGCACTAACTAGTTACTTCTTTACAAAACCCCGAGTCAAGTGCTTTTAATGGGCACAGGCGCCGACCGACCTGACGAACCGCTTTGACGGATCAGCTTTCCGGCGTGTATGACTTTCAGCGCAGCAGGCGCGAGGGCGACGGAGGAAGGGCTTTGAGCATCACGAACGAAGACACGGAAAAATCAGCCCGAAAGCCACGCATCAGAGACGCCGAGGCAACGAAGGCGCGCATTCTGGACGCGGCCAAGAAAGAGTTTGCGAAGAATGGCTTGGGAGGCGCGCGGGTCGACGTGATCGCCGAGAAGGCCAACGCCAACAAGCGGATGATATACCACTATTTCGAGAGCAAGGAGCGGCTGTTCCAGACCGTTCTCGAAGATGCCTATATCGACATCCGAACGGCTGAACAAAAACTCAAGCTCGACGACCTGGAACCGAAGGCGGCGCTTGCCAAACTCGTCCAGTTCACCTGGGAATATTATCTGAAGAACCCGGAGTTCATCACGCTGGTCAACAGCGAGAACCTTCACCGCGCGAAGCATTTGAAGAAGTCCGAGGTCATCAAGGCCGCCAGCCGCAAGTTCGTCAACATGGTCGGCGATATTCTCGAACGCGGCGCGGCACAGGGCGTGTTTCGGTCGGGCGTCGACCCTGTGCAGCTCAACATCACCATTGCAGCGATCGGCTATTACTACCTGACCAACCGTTTCACCGGATCGATCATTTTCGAACGTGATCTCATGGCCAAGGAAGCGATTGACGAACGCCTGCAGTTCAACGTCGACACCATCATGCGGCTGGTATGTGCCTAACGCGTCGCGCCAGGCACATACACGAACGATAGCCGGGCATCGGCCCGGCGCTTGGGCTAGGCCCAATCGATAACGATGAAGGGCTGCTCAATCGCGCGCCGCGCAATGTCCGAATAGAGTGACGCGGGATCGTCTGGCGTCACGTGGCGGATCAGGCCTTCGACCTCTATCAGGCCTTCAGACAGCCATTCGAGCGCGCGCGAGAAGCCACCGAAGACGCTATGCGGTGCATTGTTGTACCCTTCGAGCAGTTCTTCCCAAACGAAGTCGCGACCGAGCATCGGAACCTCCCATTCCCAGCCTGAGCGCAGCGTCACCAGGTTGAAGAAGACCGCCTGCATGAGTTCGTGCGCAGAGAATTCGGTTGCCCGCCTCCAGGGAACACCAACCATGACGACTTCACCAAGCTTGCGGACAAGACGGCAAGCATCGATGATGGCACCCTCATGACCTGAACAATCGACGACGAGGGCGACTTTTCCGGTCAGGTCCGATGCGTCGCCTATAGACGCTCGGCAATCCGCAATTCCGCTTCGACCGGCCTGAGCGCGCCTGACCGGATCCGGATCGACCACCGTCACGCGATAGCCGCCGATCGCAAAGAGGTGCGCAGCCAGGAAGCCAACCGGCCCCGCCCCCGAAACGACCACGCGGTCACCCGGACGCGCCTTCGTCGTCATCAGGCTCGTCATCGACACCCCCATCAAGCGGGCGAGAACGGCGCGATCCGGGGCCAATCCATCCGGCAACGCCAGAGTGTGTCGGGCATCGTGGGTCTGCGTGGAACGATGCTGCCCCATTGCAAAGCGCCGGTCACCGACGCTGACGCCATCGACATCCTCTCCGATCTCGGTCACCTCAAAGACAGCCGCATAGCCCGGCCGGATGGGAAACACGTCACCGTTGGCCCAGCCAAGCTCCGTGCCCTGACTGATCAGAGTACAGAGCGTTCGCCCACGGATCTGACCGGGCAGTAGCGCACCGTCTTCGTAGTTGCCGAGCACAAATGTCTGCTTTGTGCTTATCAGGATTTCTTGAGGCACGGCTTTCCTTTCCGGCTTTTGGCCAGGGGTTCTCATGTCTTTGATTTTGATTGGCCGCTTGAGATGCAGCGACTACGGCCGGGAGTTAGCTGCCGCTGACGGGCGACCACTGCCGTGGACCGCCAGCGCTTTCGTATCCGAGCGGTCCCGGCATGCTGACGATCTCCAAAAACTGCCCCCAGGGAGCTTTGAGATAGAGCCAGGTAAGCCCGGCCATCGCGCCGCTTTCGACAAGAGTCGGCCCTTCAAGCAAATCGACGCCGGCGGCACGAAGCCGCTCTGCCGCGCGTTCGCAGTCGTCAACCTCGAAGGCTAAGTGAAAGCCACCGGTCTGGCTGTTGCGCTTCAGCGGCTCTTCCTCGCCGGTCTCGCCGGAGTACTGGAATATCTCGAGGTTCGTGCCGTTCCCGACCCTTAGAACCTTGATGTTCTCTATCCGTCTGCCCGAGGGAACACCGAGGCGCCGAAGCATGAACGCGTCGTCAGCTTCCACTTTGCCTGTTTCAAGGCACGTCACCGCTCCGAAGATCACCTCGAAAAAGCGGACAGCCTCTTCGAGGTTCGGCACAGTGAACCCCACATGCTGCATCCCGTAAATCTTCACTCGAACCTCCCAATTCGCAAGAACATTCGTCACGCAATTATGTAACTAGTTAGTTATTTTTGAGTCAAGACGTCAAGAGATCGGAGGTCGAATGCGATGGTGTGGAAAAGGCCCGAATTGTTGAGAGGATATCGACCGCGACAGTACCGGCCACATGACCTGAGCTCTCGGTTTTTCAGCGAAGGGGCACGCTCGCGGTGATGCTGCGGCGATGTTCGGGCGGTGGGCTGTTCACAGCCGGCGAATGCGGCGGCAGAACCTCAGCTTCCGGCGGGCGCCCCTGAGAGCGCCTCGCCGGCGACGGCATCTCGTTTGGGGATGGTTCCCACCTCAGCTACAGCATTTGGAAGCGGATGAACTACAGCACGAGGCTTCCGTAGCGGCTTTCTCGGCCAACCAACGGTCCCGAGGCTTGCAGCTCGCAGGCCGTGGCGTCAACGCGACCTGGAGAGTGCCGTCTTCCGCGACAGGAGCATTCGCGCAGAACAACTGCATCGGCCGGACGCCATCGCTCACTTCGAAGGTCAGCTTTGCGGAGCCGTCGAGACGGACGCGTTCGGAAACCTTGCGGACGATGGCCGAGAACTTCCCGGCCGTCATATGGGTCCGCTCGCCCTCCTCGATGTCCCACAGCTGCACGAAAATCTCCGACCAGGCTTCCGGATTTGCCCCGCAATCAAGCGCGGAGAACTGGCCAGCCTTGACCTCGGTCACGTGATAGCCGGGCTTCACGGGCTTTCCGTCATACAGGAAGACCAAGGGCAGGTCCGGTGTCTCTGCGGCTCTGCCGAGCAACTCCCCAAGCGAGATATCGGTTTTGTCGGATTGGCTATTGTCGATCGCGCTCATTTGTGGCTATCCTCAATTTCAATGATTCAAGGATTATTGAAATATGGATGATCGTCAAGCCCTCTCCTCCTTCGCCGCGCTTTCACAGGAAACCCGACTTTCCATCGTGAGGACCCTGGTCATCGCCGGCCCGGAAGGTCTGGCCGCCGGCGCGATTGCCGAACGCATGGGCGTCTCTCCATCAAACGTCTCGTTCCACCTCAAGGAACTCGAACGATCAGGCCTCATCTCCCAACGCCGGGAGTCGCGCTCGATCGTCTATAACGCAAGTTACGACACGCTGGCCGATCTGGTGACTTTCCTGATGGAAGACTGCTGCGCGGGGCATCCCGGCATCCGCGGGTCCGTCGAGCGATCCGCAAGTTGCTGTTCAAGCGAAGCATAGCCCGTCAAGGAACACGTCATTGCATACGATCAAGGTTCCGGCGGGCATCGTCTCCGCTCTCGGTGTCACGCAGATCATCGGCTACGGCACTCTCTACTATTCCTTCAGCATCCTCGCACCCGGAATGGCCAAAGACCTTGGCATCAGCCTGGAGCGGGTCTTCGCCGTCTTCTCGGTCTCGCTGTTCATCGGCGGCCTGTCTGCTCCGTTCATCGGCAGGCACATGGACAAGATCGGTGCGGCAACGGTGATGACGCTGGGGTCGGCCCTTGCGGCGTTAACGCTGGTGCTTTGTGCATGGTCGCCGTCTGTGTCGCTCTTTGTCCTTGCGATTGTCCTGCTCGAAGTGTCCTCCGGGATGGTCCAGTATCAGGCGGCCTTCGCAACACTGGTCGAAAGCGAACCTCGCACGGCGTCCCGCAGCATCACCTATCTGACACTCATCGGCGGCTTTGCCTCCACCATCTTCTGGCCGATCGCCGCGGCACTGACCGGATATCTGACCTGGCGGGAAATCTATCTGGTGTTCGCCGTCCTGAACCTTATCGTCTGCATGCCCCTACACTACTGGATCATGCGTGCCGGAAGGCTGTGCTCCAAAACGGACGAGACAAGAACCCGCGAGGTCGTTGTCGGCGCTCTCGAACCCCAGGCGCGTCGCCGTGGCATGCTGCTGGTCTCCTTTGCCTTCTCTCTTTCGGGCTTCACCCTCGCCGCGATCCTTGCCCACATGGTGCCGATGCTCGGCGCGATCGGACTTGGCAGTGCGGCGGTCGTGATCGGTTCCTTGTTTGGTCCGGCCCAGGTCATGAGCCGCCTGATCAACATGGTCTTCGGAAAGAGCCTGTCGCCGCCCGCGCTTGCGATTGTCTCTGCCGCTCTCATGGTCACTGGCGCGGTAATACTCGGGGTGTCAGGTGATTGGCTGCCAGGTGCGGTGGCTTTCGCCATCTGTCTTGGCCTTGGGTCAGGGATCAACAGCATCGCTCAGGGGAGCTTGCCCCTCTATCTCTTCGGGTCCGCTGGCTATGGCGCGATCACGGGCAAGATGGCTGCGGCAAGGTTGGCGACTGGCGCGGCCGCCCCGTTTGCGTTCGCAGCCGCTATGAACCACTTCGGGACAACCCTCTCGCTTTTCGTGATCGCCGCGCTGGGTACGCTTGGGATCCTGGCGTTCGTCGCTGTCGCCTCATCGGTGCGTCGCGACCGCGTTGCCTGATAATGGAAGAGCGTACATAACAGTCCGCGGATCATCGCCATGAAAGCTAAGCCTCCGTGAACACTCCGATCAAATCGACGACGTCACGCAGTCATCCGGCCGCTTTCGGCGGCGGCGCCATCATCGGCGCACTCGGCGGGTTGATAGGGCTTGGAGGGGCAGAATTCCGTCTGCCGCTGCTCATCGGCGCATTCAATTTCGCGGCCCTCGAGGCGGTGATCCTGAACAAGGCAATGAGCCTTGTCGTCGTGTCTTGCGCCCTGCCGTTTCGAGCCGGCACGATCCCTTTCAGTCAGATCGCATCGAATTGGCCGATCGTACTGAACCTTCTTGCAGGAAGCCTGATCGGTGCCTGGTTCGGCGCAGGATGGGCCACACGGTTGAAATCTGAGACCCTCTACAGGGTGATATCCGTTCTTCTTGTCGCAATCGCCGTCGTGCTGGTGCTTGGCCACGGCACCTCGGCGGGTCAACCGCTTCTGACCGGAAACTGGCAGATTGTCGTCGGTATATCCGCCGGCTTCGTGATCGGCATCGTTGCGTCGCTGCTGGGCGTCGCCGGGGGCGAGTTGCTCATTCCGACGTTGGTTCTGCTCTTCGGCGCGGACATCAAGCTCGCCGGTAGCCTCTCACTGGCGGTGAGCCTTCCTACAATTCTGGTAGGCTTTACCCGCTACAGCCGCGACCAGAGCTTTTCGGTTCTGGGTCGCAACAGGGTGTTCGTCCTCATCATGGCCGCGGGATCGGTGGTGGGGACGTTTGTCGGCGGTCTACTCCTCGGCATTGTCCCGAATTCGATCCTCCTTCCCGCACTCGCCGTGATCTTGTTGCTGTCAGCCGTGAAGGTCTGGCGGCACGGCTGACAGGATTTCTTCCCCAGATCAATTTGACGCGCTTTGCGAGTTCGGCCCCGTGGCCTCAGGCGACGGACCATCCGCCGTCCACCAGCAGGTTCGCGCCGGTGATCAGGCTCGCAGCCGGCGATGCAAGGAAGACTACGGCACCCACCACATCATCGGTTTCCCCGATCCGGCCGAGTGGAATGTGATCGACCGTCGCTTTGCGATTTTCGGCATCGGATAAAAACGGTGCTGTACCATCCGTGTGGATGAATGTCGGCGATACGGTGTTTACGGTGACATTATAGCGTGCCCATTCGGCTGCAAGGCAGCGCGTGAGGTGATTAATTGCCGCCTTGCTCATGCAATAGATTGCCTCTCCGCGCAGTGCGACCGTACCGGCCTGTGAGCTAATGCTGATGATCCGGCCACCATTTCGCGCGATCATGTGACGGCCCACTGCCTGTGTCATCAGGAAGGTGCCCTTGATGTTGACATCGAGTATCTCGTCAAGGTCCTTCTCCTCAACGAGTTCCGCGAGATTGCCCGGGGCGACGCCGACATTGTTGACGAGGACGTCGATCCGACCGAATGCAGAAACCGCCGCGTCGACGGCTTGTGCGATATGGGCCTTCTTGGGAATGTCCAGTTCAACCGGGAGAACCTTTCGTCCCGCGCCCTCGATTTCGGCGATCAGGCCCGCTGACGCTGCGACATCGCGGACCCCCAAGACAATATCTGAGCCTGCTGCAGCACAGGCAAGTGCGCAGGCACGTCCAATGCCACGGCTCGCGCCCGTCACCAAAGTCACCTTGCCCTCAAGGCTGAAATCCGGCGCACTCTTCCGCATCATTGCCTCCCTCGATGAATCTCAATTATTGCAGCGTCGGCGTGCGGATGCCAGTTGTTCTGCTCATGTCGCGCACGTGAAGTCCGTCCGACGAACGTCATGCTCGTCGAGAACGACCTTGGGGCAGAGGTGCTCGGGCTGTAGGCTTGGCTCGGTGGGGAGATAGAAGCTTCCGGCTCAGTGCGGGCGCGATGCCTGACCGATCTTGGTCTCATTGATGGGTATCGACCTGGGCGTTTCGATCCATGCTTTCGCCAGACCTATGGAAGTTCGATCTCACCGTTCACCACGTGGTTGAGACCGGTGCCCTCCGCCGTCAGCGTCATGCGCACCTTCAGCTTCTCGCCGCCGAACTGCCCCTCGCGCACGGCCTCTTCGATCTTACGCTGCGATGTGACACCGACTTCTTTCAGGAACTTGCGGATCGACATGTTGAAGGCGTCTTCGCTCATCGTGGAACTCCTCGGCGTCCGTGAGGGAGCAGCGTGGGCGCTTGTCTATCGCCCGGAATGCACCGGCACAGTCGAATACGGATGTCAGCCTTGCCTCTCATCCCACGTTAGGAACCGACGCAACAACTTGCGGCTCCGTTGTTATGTTTGGCCTCCTGGATTGGCGGGCAAGGCACGTCGCCAAAGGAACAGAACACACAGCAGTCCCCGGATTTTGGCCGGAGCATCATACCGCATCCATTGCAATCATAGAAAAACTGACAGGCGTCGGTGGGCATCGTTTCCGTAGCCCGCTGGCCGCAATTGGGACAGGTGAGGGTTGATCGAAGCTGTATGGTCACACTTTGTGCCTCGGCAACGAATGCTTTCAGATGACGCCCGTCATCCATTGATGAATAGCCTATTGGAAATATCGCCTCGTGCATAGTTTTGCGTCATGAGCGCTAGGTCCGTCTTTCGAAAGGCTGCAATGGGCCGCCACAAGCGGACAAGGCGTTGGTTCGCTTTGGCCAAACAGCGGCCATTGCGATTGCAAGATGGCCGCTATCGGAACATTGCCGATGGCCTTTGACTAAATCGATCTCAGTGACACCCGCTTCTCCAACTCGGCCGCGTGCTCCTTCCGCTCGCTGTAGCGGTCTGTAAGGTGGGCCGAGGCGTCCCGTGTCAGCAGCGTGAACTTCACCAGTTCCTCGCAGACATCCACGACGCGGTCGTAGTAGGACGACGGCTTCATGCGGCCGTCGGCGTCGAACTCCTGGTAGGCCTTGGCGACCGAGGACTGGTTGGGGATCGTGATCATCCGCATCCAGCGGCCGAGCACGCGCATCTGGTTCAAGGCGTTGAAGGACTGGCTGCCGCCGGAGACTTCCATGATCGCCAGCGTCTTGCCTTGCGTCGGCCGGATCGATCCCAGCGACAGGGGAATCCAGTCGATCTGGGCCTTCATGATGCCCGTCATCGCGCCGTGGCGCTCGGGGCTAACCCAGACCTGGCCTTCCGACCATTGCGACAGGTCGCGCAGCTCCTGCACTTTCGGATGGCTGACCGGCGCCTCGTCGGGAAGCGGCAGCCCCCTCGGATCGAACATCCGCACCTCGCACCCCAACCGCTCGAGAAGGCGTCTGGCTTCGTGCGCGAGCAGCCGACTGTAGGAAACCTCCCGGAGCGAGCCGTAGAGGATCAGGATGCGCGGCTTGTGCGTCGAGAACGCCGGACGCAGCGCGTCAATGTCAGGTTGGCGAAGATGCCGCTCCTGCAAGGCGGGAAAAATTTCAGACAACGCGCTTGCCCTCCTGATCGAGGACCTGCTCGCCGTCTTCCTTGAAGAAGGCACCCTTGAAGGCATCCGGCAGGATGTCGAGCACGGCCTCGGAGGGTCGCGCAAGCCTGGTGCCGAGCGGCGTGACGACGAACGGACGATTGATGAGGATCGGGTCCTTCAGCATCGCGTCGAGCAGCTGGTCGTCCGTCAGGTTCGGGTCGTTGAGACCCAGTACCGCGTAAGGCGTGCCCTTCTCGCGGATCGCCTGTCGGACGGTCAATCCGGCATCGGAGATCATCCTTGCCAACGCGTCGCGCGACGGCGGTGACTTGAGATACTCGATGATATCAGGTTCGATCCCGGCTGCGCGGATCATCTCCAGCGTGTTGCGGGACGTGCCGCAGGCGGGGTTGTGATAGATGGTGGCGTCCATTGTCATGTCCTTTCAGTGATGGTGTTCCTTGAGACAGCGGGAGCTGCCTCGTACCAGCCCTTGGTGCGGTTCACGGCCCAGACGACCGTGAGCATCACGGGAACTTCGATGAGCACGCCGACGACGGTTGCCAACGCAGCACCTGACTGGAAGCCGAACAGGCTGATGGCCGCGGCAACCGCAAGTTCGAAGAAGTTGCTGGCTCCGATCAGTGCTGAAGGCCCGGCGACGCAATGGCGCTCGCCCGACATCCGGTTCAGGAGATAGGCCAGGCCTGAGTTGAAGTAGACCTGGATCAGGATGGGCACGGCCAGCAGCGCGATGATCGTCGGCTGTGCGATGATCTGCTCGCCCTGGAAGCCAAAGAGGAGAACGAGCGTCGCGAGCAGGGCGAGGAGCGAAAGCGGCTGCAGTTTCGTCAGCATGGCGTCCAGCGCGTTCGCCGTGCCATCGGCGGTCAGCCGCGCTCTCAGGACCTGAGCGATGATGACCGGGACGACGATATAAAGGACGACCGACAGAACGAGCGTGTCCCACGGTACGGTGATAGCCGACAGTCCGAGAAGCAGTCCGACGATCGGCGCGAAGGCGACGACCATGATCGCATCGTTGAGTGCCACCTGAGACAGCGTGAACAGCGGCGCGCCGCGCGTCAGGTTGCTCCAGACGAACACCATCGCGGTACAGGGGGCGGCCGCGAGGATGATGAGGCCAGCGATATAGGAGTCGATCTGGTCGGCCGGCAGATAAGGACGGAACAGCCAGCCCACGAACAGCCAGCCGAGCAGCGCCATGGAGAACGGTTTGATGGCCCAGTTGATGAACAGGGTCACGCCGATGCCACGCCAATACGTGCTGACCTGCGCCAACGAGCGGAAGTCGATCTTGATGAGCATCGGGATGATCATCAGCCAGATCAGGATGGCGACGGGCAAGTTCACTTTCGCGACCTCTGCCGCACCGATGACCTGGAAAACACCGGGCATCAGATGACCGAGGGCGACGCCGACGATGATACAAAGGAAGACCCAGATGGTGAGGTAGCGTTCGAACGTAGACATTTCACTCGACCTTTGCGGACTTGACGGAAGCGCCTTCGAGCGAGCCGATCTGACGGACGTGCTGCTCGAGCGCCAGGCGGTCGATGGAGGCCAGAGGCAGATTGATGAAGGCCATGATGCGGTTCTTGAGGAAGCGAGCGGCCTGTGCAAAGGCGCGCTGGATTTCGACCTCGGAGCCGACAACCGCAGCCGGGTCTTCGACACCCCAATGCGCCGTCATCGGATGCCCGATCCATACCGGGCAGGCCTCGCCGTGTGCGCTGTCACAGACGGTAAAGATGAAGTCCATTTCGGGCGCGCCTGGCTGGGCGAAAACGTCCCAGCTCTTCGACGAGAAGCCGGTCGCCGGATAGCCGAGGACGTCCAGTTCCTTCAGGGCATGTGGATTGACTTCGCCCTTGGGCTGGCTGCCAGCGGAAAACGCCCGGAAGCGCCCGCCGCCTTCCTTGTTAAGGATGGATTCGGCGAGAATAGAACGAGCGGAATTGCCCGTGCACAAGAAGAGCACGTTGTAAGTCTTGTCGGTCATGGTCGTGTTCCGTGGTTAGGTCGGAGGTCTGTCGAGTTTCATGATCGTTGCCGATGCCGGGCAGATGCCTGACAGTTGACGGGTTGCGAGAACGGCGGGCGGCACATCGGCCCGCTCGACCACAACAAAGCCAAGGCTTTCAAAGAACGGTGCGGCGGAGGTTGTCGCCAGGAAGACTGCCGAGCTCACATTGACGGTCTTCAGGGTTTCCCTGGTCAGCGATTTTCCAAGCGCCTTGCCACGATGCTCGGGCAAGATGACTATCGACCTGAGAAGCACGTCGTCGCCGCACGCCTCGATGCCAGCATAGCCAACCGTGCCGCGATCTGAGGAAACCGCCCTGAAAAACGAGCGCCCAGTGTCTTCGAGGTCTTCGGTTGGAAGACCGGAAGCCGACAGCGCCAGTTTCAGTTCGGGATCGCTCCCCGTGACTGGCTCTAGCCTGATGTCGCTCATGACAGCTTCACCTCGGGAGCACAGCAGGGTGTGAGTTCTGCGATGAGCGGCGCGCAGAGTTCCGCCGAGCCGCCGCAGCAGTCTTTCAGCAGGAAGAGAGTCAGGTCGCGCAGCCCCTGAAGGTCCGCCCGATAGATGATCGAACGGCTCTGCCGCTCGCTTGAAACCAGGCCCGCACGCGACAGCGTCGCAAGGTGCGCCGACATGGTGTTTTGCGGTACATCGAGAAGCCGGGCGAGTTCGCCGGCAGGAATGCCATCGGGTTCGTGTCGGACGAGAAGTCGAAACGTCTCGAGCCTGGTAGACTGGGCGAGTGCGGCAAGCGCCGCGATTGCTGTATTGCTATCCATATATCCAGAATAACGGATATGTTTTTCGTGTCAACCTCCGCCGGCTTATGGAGGGCCAGAAAACTTGGCGGATCGAAATCCGCCAAGGCCCCCTCTCGATTTCACGCTGGCTCAGAACCGGCATCGGCTGGTTTTGAGCGAGGTCTGCCGGACGGCTCCTGTGTGGATGCTGAAGGCTTCATCTGGAATTGCCGCGTCGCCGGCGGCGGATGTGTGGTCCGATTTGCACCCGCCGACGGCTCCGCTGGAGAGCTTGTGGCTGGATCCCGGTGCTCAACGCCGTTTCACGCCGCCCGCCGTAAGCCGACTTTAGTCGGATATAGCGGCCACAGAACTCTTAGCATTTTGAGCCAGGCTTACCCGCCATCGGCGACGCTCTATTGCAATTCGCCGGGGCGGATCACCCGCGTTTTCCCGACATCAGGCGCCGGTGTTTTGATTTCAGTGTCGCCGACGCGAGGGGGCTTCAACACCCCATCGCAATCGTCCAGTTTTTCTGAGAGATTCTTCTGGTTCGTGTCGTCGCCCGAAGCAACGCGACAACGATCCTTGTCCTCAGCGTTCGCCGGCTGGGTAAAGACCGCCGCCGAGACCAAAACGGTCACTGCTGAAAGTGCGTTAAGGACGGATCTAAAGGCGCCGATCGGATTCCCGCTGCTTCTGAAAGCGGGTGAAGTGTTGACACCCACAAATCAAACCTTCGGGTGGCCGGATTGGTTCCAATTTTTTCGGCAATGACCCCTGAGCTTGTCAGTCGTTTCCTAGTCGACCGGGATGGGCGATGTCTCTATGGCTGCGGTCCCGCAAAGCAGTATGGCATCCTTCAGAACGTAACGGGTGACCGCATCGACGCCGATCTTTTTCGTGGGCACTGTGACGACATCCTGCGCCTGATGACCTCTCTTGGCACCCCGCACCGTCAGCGCCTCGGAACACAATCTACACCGGCCGCGTCGTCCATAAACGCGGCAAGCTTTAGAAGTGCTCGGCGAACTTCGCCGAGCACACAATGCTACGGATGCTGGCGAGTTCCAAACGAGCCGAACACGGATCGAGTTTGAAGAGCGTCTCTTCGATCAATTGGGGAGCGCGCCGCTCTTCTTGGCTGCCCATGTGGCGATCACATCCATCAGGACCGGGTTGAGGCAATCATAGGGTTCAAGTCTTAGCTCGCGCAGCCGCGCGCGCACACCGTCCATCTTCGCTGGATCGTAGCCACTTTCGATGATCGAGGAGACGAAGGCGGCAAACCCGGGCTTCGCCCAGCCGCTTTCCCGGAAGCGCTCAGGAGGGCAGCGCGCCCCGGCCTCGAGCTCGTGCTACTGCGTCACGCGAAACGTTATATCGAGGCTCGCCTCGACGCCAGCACGCTGAACATCGTTGCGATCTGCAACATTGTCGCCGTATCCCGCCGGACGCTTTATCGCTTGTTCGAAACGGAAGGTGGCGTTGTCCATTACATCCAGAGCCGTCGGCTCGAGCGGATTAGGTCTATTTTGGCCAATCCCAGGGATATGCGCCGCATCTCCGACATTGCGGCCGACTTCGGATTTTTGAGAGGCGATCATTTCGCCCGCGCCTTCAAACAGCAGTACAGGCAAAGCGCACGGGAGCTTAGGCAATCGGTGAAATCAGACGGACGACCGAATACGGGTCTGGCGGTACAGGCCCCACACGCTGGATTCGACGATTGGATAAGGCAACTTCCGTCATAGGAGGTTGACCGATTTGCTGCTTGGCACGTTTCTCAGCGTCTGCGGACGATTCCCTCGCCTTGAAGGGAATCGAACCTGAGGCCTATTGGTTATCGAGACCTTGGAAGTCTCAAAAATGCTCGGGTCTGAATACTGAGCGAAATTCTCACGCGCTACCGCCACAACGCCGATATTGGCACAGCGGACAAACGTTCTCCGAAAGGGACCACTTTGTGGTGGTCATACAAGACCATGCCCGAAACAAACCGTTCTCCGGATGCTTCGGCCAAAATTCGCAATCCGGAAAAATCGGAATTCGAGACGGATGCTGCCGCCTTTATTTCGATACCGACGATCCGCCCCCTTGTATCTTCGATGACGATATCGACTTCGTTCTGCTGCTTGTCTCGAAAATGCGAAAACTCGAAGCGGGTTTGCCCGCCGCTGGCGAGTTTAAGGATCTCGGCAAAAACGAAAGTCTCCAGCAATGCCCCGAACTGACCCCTGTCGCCGTGGAGACGGTCGAGAGAGAGGTCACGAAGGGATGCGAGAAGACCAGAATCGAGGAAATGTATTTTCGGTGTTTTCGTGAGGCGTTTTAGTTTGTTCGAAAACCAGGGTTGTACGGTTCGAGCGAGGAACAGGCTCTGGAAGATGCCGACATATTTTTGCGTTGTAATGTGGTTCATCCCAATGGCCGCGCCAATTCCAGAATAGTTGACGAGCTGTCCCGAATGCTCTGCCAGGATGCGTAGGAGGCGCGGCATTTGAGCAATCTGCTCGATTTGCGCGACATCGCGAACGTCGCGTTGAACGATCGCCTGGATATAATCCGCATACCAGTCCTGTCTGCGGTTCAAGGTTTTGCGGGCCAGCGCCTCGGGATATCCACCGGCCAGAACCGCAGCCATGAGGTCGTCTCCGAAGAATGGCTCTCCGGCCTTGGCTTCGTTTTGGAAGGCGTCGCGCAGGAAGCTGCTGCCGGCGGTTCTGATCTCGCTTTGCGCAAGCGGCAGCAATCGAACAACCTCCATTCGCCCTGCGAGCGAGTCTGCCACGCGTGGCAACGTCATGAGATTGGCTGAACCGGTCAGAAGGAACCGCCCTGGGCGCTGGTCGGTATCCACGCTTTCCTTGATGGCCAACAGCAGTTCGGGCGCGCGCTGAATTTCATCGATGATGGCGCGATCCATACCTCTTACAAAGCCAACGGGATCCTGTCGCGCTGCGTCCAGGATGGTTGCATTATCCAGCGTGTAATACTCCATCCCCTCGTTGGCCATCTTCTTAGCCAACGTCGTTTTTCCTGATTGTCTGGGACCTACGATCAGTACGACTCGCGTGTCTGACAGGGCGTCGGCAACGCGTTGCTCAACGAGCCTTGGATACAGCGCCACAGCTTCATTCCTTTGATGACTGTTTGAAACTACGACGATGACCAATTGAAAGTCAAGGAGTGACGGTTTGAAATCTACGTGGCGACTGATTGAAACTCGAAACCAGAAGTGGGTAGCATGTCAGATTGCGGCATGAGGGAAGCCACAGGCCATGAAAGGGGAGTGGGAAAAAGGTGGGGGTAAGAAATTTCGGCTAAGCAGGAGCCTTTTCTGAAGGGGCTTTCGTTGGCGTACGACATCCACAAAGAGCGGCGGCAGCGCCTGAGGAAGCTTGTGCGGCACCCGCAATTGCGCGAGCTGGTGATCGAGCAGATGAAGACACCTTGGTCACCGGAACAGATTGCCGGTCGTCTGCTCGCCGATGGCGTCAGCGCCGTGCGGGTCTGCAGCGAGACGATCTATCGCTTCATCTATGGCAAGGAAGATCAGGCGCTGGAACTCCATCAGCATCTGGCGGAAGGCCGCAGCAAACGCCGCCCCCCGCAGCTCGAGGAAACCCCGTGACGGCACTTTTCCGGCTGCCTGCAGGATATCGCAACGCCCTGATTTCATTGGTGATCGTTCGCAGTTCGGGCATTGGGAGGGCGACTTGTTGATCTTCGAACGTGATTTCGGCAACGCCAACCTGATCTCGTTGGTCGAGCGCAAAAGCCTCTACACCGTGATGATCAAGAATCCGAGCCGGCGCTCGAGACCGATCATGGACAAGATCATCGAAACGTTCTCACCTTTGCCAGCCTTTGCCCGGCAGAGTTTCACCTTTGATCGCGGCACGGAGTTCGCCGCTTTAGGGCTTTGGAAGATGGCATCGGCGCGCGGAGCTGGTTCTGCGACCCCAGTGCGCCGTGGCGGAAAGGTGCGGTGGAAAAACGCCAACAAGCGCAGCCGCCGCTTCACGCCCAGCGATACCGATCTCACCGCCGTCACCCAGCAATAGCTCGTCGCGCTCGTCCACCATCTGAACGCGCTGCCACGCAAGTGCCTGCGTTACCGCACACCCGCCGAGGTCTTCATAGCGCATTTGCGAGACTGCGCGTGATGCCCTACCCTTCACACGGCAATGTTGCACTTGGACTAGATTCTCCAGGTTTAACATTGGACCTGGAGGCATTGGCAACCAGAGCCGCTGTGATAACTGAGACCCTCGGATCTTATTCCGCACCGAGGCTATGTTCGACGAACAGAGAGCCGCTCGATGTTCTTCGTCTTGGCGGAACCACGGTCACGCCCAGCTCTCCTCCCCAACGAGCCTGGCTAAGGCTTTAATGCCGCAGTTCCTCGGGAGCGAGGTCTACGTACCGGCCAGTTGTATGGTCCTGACGGATAACAGCCAAACGACACCGTCAATCGACTACGATTGAAGGAAACATGGGTTAGTTATCGTCGGTAATGCCCGGGAACGCGATCAACATGGAGACGGCGAGGATCTGTAACATGACGAACGGAACAAGAGCCCGGAAGATGATCCCCAGCGTAATGCCCGGAGGGGCCACTGACTTCAGGTAGAAGGCGGCCGGCCCAAAGGGCGGCGACAGGAACGACACCTGCATGTTCATGCAGAAGAGAACGCCGAACCAGACCGGGTCCATGCCGAGCGACTTGATGATCGGTACGAAGATCGGCATCGTGAGAAGGGCTATCCCGACCCAACCCAGAAAGGCGCCCAGCACGAACAGGATCAACATCATCACCAGCACGATCACAGTCGGATTATCGGAAATGCCGGTGATCATGCCAGAAACGAAATTCACGCCGCCCATCAACTTGTAGACGCCCACGATGGCCGTGGCACCTATGCCGATCCAGACAATCATGCCCACAGTCGATAGCGTCTGCATCGCCGCATCGCGCAGCAGTCTATATGAGAACTCCCCCCGCAGAATGGTCGAAAGGATGACCCCACCGACTCCGATTGCGGAGGCTTCAGTTACGGACGCGATGCCGCCATATATCGAGCCGAGAACAA
The DNA here is from genome assembly GCF_058791875.1 of Ensifer sp. EB106-05-01-XG146. Lineage (NCBI taxonomy): Bacteria > Pseudomonadati > Pseudomonadota > Alphaproteobacteria > Hyphomicrobiales > Rhizobiaceae > Ensifer > Ensifer sp. EB106-05-01-XG146. The sequence goes on along the minus strand of NZ_JBYTDX010000003.1, from coordinate 231,271 downwards.
CGAAGACGACAAGCACCGGCAGGGCAAGACCCTTAAGGAGCCGGAGTTTCTCTTCTGTTGGGATCGGCGTCATATCTACCGGCGGCACAACGCCGGGCGTAAAGTAGGCGCACACGAGAATATGGGCTACATAGAACATCGCCAGCATGAAGCCAGGCAAGAAGGCTGCCGTGAACAAATCACCGATAGAAACGTTCGCCGTCAGGCCATAGATGATCAGGACGATGGAAGGCGGGATCATCGTGCCGAGCGAACCGCCCGCGCAGACGACGCCGATCGCCAGGTTGCGATCATATCCGAGACGCAGCATCTGCGGCAGCGATAAGGCCGAGAAGAACGATCTCGCCGCCGATGATACCGCTCATGGCAGCGAGGATCACCGACACAAAGACGGTTTGAACCGCAACGCCGCCGCGTATTCGGCCGGCAAAAAGCTTCATGGCATCGAAGAGGTCGCGTGCGATGCCGGAGTGGTCGAGTATCGCGGCCATAAGGACGAACATCGGCACCGAAACGAATACGAAGTTCATCACAAAGGAATAAACGCGGCTCGTAATGAGCGGGATCGACATGGGCCCGAACCAACCGAGCGCGAAGATAAGTGCTACGAGAAGTGTGACAAAGGCGAGCGGCATGCCGGAGAGTAGCAGCCCTACCATCATCACGAACATAAGCAGGGTGCCCCAACCGATGCCGAGCGCCTGCAGATTGATGCTGAAATCAAACAGATCGGTCATCGTTCAGTCCTTTGAAGCTCGCTTGGCGTAGTTGACGGCAAGAATCAGAAACTGAACGACGAGCAGGATCATAACCAAGAGGATAAAGATCTTGATCAGGGCCGGCGTCGGCGGGCTCCAGGCACTACCGGTCGTCTCCAGGCGGACCTCGCCGGAAGGAGTGACCACGGCCCGTTCGACCATGTGATAGGCGGCAAAGGCGAAGAAGCCGCTGGCAAGGGCGCTAACAAGGGAGATGACGATGTCGGCGATCCGGCGCGCGCGGGGAGAGAAATGATCATAGAGCAGAACGACGCGGATATGGGTGTTGCGGGCGGTGCAATAGAGGCCGCCGAAGATGAAAGCGACGCCGCAAAGGAAGACCGTCGTCTCATGTGCCCAGATCGTCGGGCTGTTCAACACGTATCGCAGGAATACTTCCACAAGCAGTATGAGCGCTGCGAGCACGATGCCGACGGCAAAAACATAGCCAGCTTTGTCGATGAGACGGCCGAGCATGCCGGCTTCGGGAACGGCCCCGACGACCTCGGCGCCCATGGCGGCCCCGGCGTCCTCTGAAAACGTGTCTCTTGTCATGCCCCTCTCCCTCGGCACGAGAAAACGACGGCCCGGAGCGGGCCGCCGCATGGTTGGGTCAGAGCAAGCCCTTTTCCTTCAGGTAGGCCGTCAGCGTGTCGAACACCTTCTGGGCCATTGGCGAACGCTTCGCGATATTCTCCCATTCGGCGACCCCAAGCTTGCGAAACTTGGCACGCTCCTCGGCCGACCAATCGTGGATCGTAATCGAGCCTTCGGCCTTGGCCGCCTCCACCGCCTTCTGGTCGGCGGCCTTGAGACCGTTGATCTGGGTCTGCTGGAATTCCTTGACAGTTTCCTCAAGGATTTTCTTGAGGTCATCCGGCAGCGCTTCCCATTTCGCCATGTTCATGGAGACCTCGACGAGTGGCAGCGAGTGGAAGCCTGGATACACCGGATGTTTCGCAACGCCATTGAGGCCCTGCGCCTGATTGACCGAGAATACGGAATAATCGGCCGCATCGACGACGCCCTTGTCGATCGACGTAAAGACTTCGGAGGACGGCAGATTGACCGGGGCAGCGCCAAAGGCTGCAAACACGTTGGCAATCGGACCTTCCGGGGCGCGCATCTTCAGCCCCTTGAGATCATCGACACCATCAAGCGGCACACGCGAGACGAACGCTTCCAGCCCCGGAGTGGAAACGCCGATAAAATGCAGGCCGTAGGAGCCCAGCAATTCCTGCATGATCTCCTTGCCACCGCCGTTCTCCACGAAGTCGATCATCTGCGCCGGATCGGACCAGGCGCCGACCGGATTGGAGATCAGGCCGAAAGCCGGATCCTTGCCGGCCCAATAGGACGAATCGCAGATCTGACCATCGAGAATGCCGCCTGCAACCGCATCAAGCGTTTCGTTATATTCCACGACCGAACCGACCGGCAGAAGCTCGATCTTCACCTTGCCGCCGGAGCGCTCGGCGACGAGGTCGGTCCAACCTTTCTGATATTCGAAGTTCGGGTTGCCCGCCGGGTCCGAAGACTGGAAGCGGAACGTGAATTCCTGCGCAAGCGCAGTGCCGGCAAGGCCGATGGCCGTGACGACGGCAAATAGCTTGCAATTCCGGTTGCGTTCGTAATCGGCACCATTGGTGCCATTTCCGTCTTCAAGGCCGTTTACATTGACCGCCGTAAGCTGAAATGTGCTTGCGTCGGCGGCGACAGCAATGTCCCGTTGGGCCTTATCTCACTCACTGAAAACCTAATGTTGATTGCTATGGCGGTCTGGATGCTCATCAATCGAATAGAGGGATAGCATGTCCTATGTAACGGGGCTGGTAGGGCTCGGCCATGGGTTACGATGCGACGGCTACGAGGAGAAAATCAAGCTGGCAAGGAACCAATTTCAACCTCAGAGATTGAATAGGTGGGCTGGCGAGTTCCATCCTGCCGGCCCGGCAGAAGGACGACACTCTCATGGCCCCTTAATCGCCTTTCGGGGCCATTCTTTTTCTGGCCTGCCCTTGGAAGCGAATTCTACGCCTCCTATATAAGCTAATGCGCATTTAGATCCCCGCCCTTCGGAGACTGAAGGCGCCTGACGGCTTCACCATTAGTGAAGTCGTGTAGCCGGCCTCGTCGCCCCCCACGACGAGGCCGTTTCTTAGAGTCGCCTTTCCGAGCACACCCGTAGAATCTCTGAACCATTGGGCGCATAGTATAGCGCGTTAGAACTAGCGCGGGCCGCCTGCCGCCCCACGCGAAGGAGGCCGCATGTCTTCCAAGGATCCAGATCTAGATATAGACGCCGAAGACATCAGCCTTTTGGTTGAAATACTAAAAGCCGCTGGTTATCTCGAAGCCAAAGAAAGAGATGAACGCGCCGAAAAGCTTGCTCTGGCGCGATTCCTGACGGCCGCCATTCAGCGGGGCGAACTGACAAAGGCGCAACTGACCGCCTTTCTTGGGAAGAGCGGCGCGCCAGGCGGACAAAATCAAATTGCAGCCCAAACGAAAACGGAAGCCATCAATCGGTGGGAGAATGAAGGTGGCGCAATCGCACGTTCACCTTTTGAGCTTCCTCCAAGTCCGGTTCGACGCGCACCCGCTTCATTCATAGGAGGTGTCAGTGCACATACCGCCCAAACTCGCAATTCAACATCTTGGTCCCCGAGATCTTGCCTTGATACGAAAAGTCTTCGAAACGGCCTGTGCCAAAACTCGCATTCCACATCTCAGCAAGCGCGCCGTCCGCCTAGCAAGCTTCATCGCTGATGAATACCGGCTTGGGAACAAGGATGAAACTTCCCTTCTAGAGTGCGCTATCTGGTTCGGTACCGCCCGCATTCCCTTAGCAACTGAGGACAGATCACCCAGCGACACCCAAGTTGCAGCGACGAGAGAGGGTAGAGGTCGGGCGGGCTTGCGCAAAACCGGCGTGCCCAAAAGCCAGGGCTAGACACGCTCCCGAACATGCCATCGCCACCCAGTTAGCGCCCGGATTGGCGACACCACCGCCAGGACGCAGCGGTAGAGGAGCTTTTCCACGCAGGTGAAGAGAATGCTCAAAGTCTTTATAGCCGCGGGCGAATATCGAGAAGTTCAATGAACTGATTTCGAAGGAGGTGGCCCGGTAATGGCTTTCAGGCCTCACGTCTTTGCAGGGTCTCTGCCCAATGCATCACAGATTTTCTGCCACGATTTTGCGCCCATTCCCTTCATCCGCAACGCGTCCGTCGTGGGAACGTGCTTCATGTCATCGACGGTCTCAAACCCCCGTCGTTTGAGCTCGCCGAGGAGCTTTGGGTTTCTCAGCCTCAAGTCTGAAAGCTTCGTGGTCATGCCCGCATCAGATCAGGCTTTCGCCCGACGCGCAATTTGTGGGATTCTCCAAAAGGCTCGGAATTTGTCGCCGCACGTGATAGTCTTAGAACGAGCCCGAGTGATCCCTTTCGCCTGCTCGGGCTTCTTGGCACAGCACACAATTCGGCCCCGCACTTTGGGGCCATTTTTTTTTGCGAAGGCAGGAACTCAATAACGCCGTCGGCGTTTCTCGCCTGTGGCAGCCCTGAGTCCCCCGATCAGGATGACGCCTTCACGATCCGCCCGGATCTGAAACTCATGAAAGTGCCCCATGGCCTCGCTCTCCCCGGCGAGGCCATACTTTTTGGCGGGGACCGCTTTGCTCCTCTGAGGAAGCGCCTTCCCACCCACCCACAATCTGGCATTGTGCGCGGCCGAGAGGGGGAACCTCATGTCCTACGATTGGGAACGTGCCAGGCGTCGACGGTACAGGCACGCGCGGCTCGGGCTTTGATTGCCTTAGCAGCATGACTGGTCGCTCTCGCTTCAGCGCAATAGCCTAGCGGATCTCCCGAATCCCTACCCTTCCTGCTCGATCAAAGGAGGATTAATATGGCCCAAAGCAAGCCGCGAAAGATGAAGCCGAGCGAAATACCGGATTTGGTGTCTGAGATTATTGCGGCCGGTTGCGATATCACCGCCATAGGGCATGACAAGTACGTACTTGGTGATATCGAGGAGCAGGATGCAGCGCTTGAGGATCTTGACCGGATCGGCGACAAATTCGGCGAGCGCGATCACCTGAAGCTGCAGATCGTCGCCTATCTCTGGTCCATCGGCCGATACATAGAACTGGAGATCGAAGGGACGCGGCATTGACTGCGTCCCAGAGATAGGGACAACAGACAAGCAGCGCTGTGTATATGAGGAAAATGGACTGTTCCTCAGATGTGCAATCGTGCATTGTGCGCCACCGAGAAGGAGGCGCTGATGTCTTACGATTGGGAAGGGGCAAGACGACAAAGGTACAAGGGCGCTCGGATTGGCTTCTGATCGCCTTGGCCGCTTGGCTTATCGCCCTCGCGTTAACGCCATAGCTGGAACGAGCCGATGGCCCGAAAGATCGCCGTCATCGCCTGCATTGTGGCTACTGGATTAGCTCTGGCGGGCTGTGCGGGCCGCTCTTGCCGCGATTGGCCGGGCACCTGCATTATTCAGTGATGGGGCCCGAAAGATAGGATCCCCCCAGCGGTAGCAAAGCCGTATGCGCCCCCAAATTGATTACGCGACTACCCCTTTCGCATAGTTGCGATCGGTCCCCATTTTTGCGACGATACAACCGTGATCGCGCAACAGAAATAATCCATGGTTGTACTTCTCATTGCCGCGCGATCACTGAATAATGTACGCATTGCGTTTTTTATGGTTTGACGACCTTCCACGATGAAGCCCCGCATCCCCTGCGGGGCTTCATTCGCTTGAGTGCGTGCGAGTAGAAGACGCACACGCTCTTTCGTGGCCCGTTGCCTGCGATTTGGGGGCCATTTTCTTTGCAGAGACGGAACTCAGAACCGCCGTTTGCGTTTCTGGCTTTGTGGAACCCTTCCCCGATCAGGGTGACACCTTCACAATCCCTCCGGAAGTGAGGTCTGCTCAGTGCCGATGGCCTCGTCGCCGCCCGACGGGGCCATTTCTTTTCAAGCCCCCAAAATTTCGGGAGTATTCTTGCTCCTGTCGGCCATGGCAGGGCTCGTCATAACCTCAACGGAGGACCTGACATGACGGAGAATGACCGCCGCCAAATGAACGCCAGCGAGATCCCCGCATTCGTCGTCGACGTGATCGAGGCCGGGTGCAACATCTGCGCAGTCGGGCATGAACGCTACGTGCTCGGGGATATAGACGAGCAACATGCCGCGATCGAGGAGCTTGAGCGGATCAGGGAGAAGTACGGCGACCGTGATCCGCTGAAGCTGGAGATTCAGTGCCTGACGGGCAGTGGGCGGGAGAGGTTCACTTTCGCTCAGATGGAGACCAGGGAGCGGGTTCAGCGCACCCATTGCGGCGCTGCCCGCAGCATGCAAAAAGAAGACATTCTGGAAATCTGTCGTGACGCGGCAAATATGACGCGACAAAGGCTGTGACAAATGTCGTTGGTCAAGCTCGGACGGGCGCAGCTCTCCTTGGTATTGCCCTATCACCGTGAACAGTTGCGAGCAGCCAAGAACCCGACGCCGTACGATCTGTTCGAGTCCTACGCGTTGGCCGCGCAGACCCTCGACAATCTGCTGACGGAGCACCGCCGCCGCGAGGAATTGATCAACGAGTATCAGGCGCTGTGCCTGGACATGCAGGCCGAAGTCATCGCGCTGCTGAAGCAAATTGAGCTAGCGGCACCTCAATCCCGAACCTGAGATTTTGAAGGAGCCAGCCCGCCTCCAGAGGTGCATACTCAGCCCATCGCCGGACTGTAAAACAGCCTCTGGCGACTGGGAGATCATAATCGCTTTCGGCCCGAGTGGAGGAGATTGCGCTATGATTAGCCATCCGCAATCTGGGTACATGCTTCCTGACGGCTTCCGTGTTGTCTCTTCTGTATTTGTTGAGAAGATAGTGAACAGCCGACATATTTCTCGGCACAGTAAGGAAAGTGAGTGCCTGGCGCGATATGCGCTCAAGTTTTGCATGAACGGCACGGGGGATGCGTGGGAACTTGAACAGAAGCTCAAGAACGTTTGTGTGTTCGTCAATCGTCCGCCGCAACCTGCCCCTCGCGACGACGAGTTCTCGGCTTTTCTGCCTGAGCTACTGGCATGGGCGCGCAGCCTAACGACCTCACCGGTTGAGGCGGACGCTCTCGCCGAACAGACACTCGGTTACGCCATCGAGCATTTCGACGAGTTTCGCGAAAACCCCGATCTACGAGAGTGGCTCGTCGGGCTGATGATGGAGCGTCGCTTTGGCCGCGGGAGTAACCGGCGCCCACATTGACGTGAAGCAGAGCCGAAAGGCGCTCGCGCTATGGTGATTTGCATGCGACCGGAGGCAGTTGATATGTTGTATTCACGATGCGATAAGCTGGACCTGTAGGGTGAAGCGAAAGAGTTCTGGGCGCTTCACCCTTTTTTTGTCTCGTAGCCTTGTCAGCGAAAGACGCGGCAACGGCTTGAAACGCCCCCATGATCACGTCCGTGTGGCACTAAATTAACCCGCTCCCGCGCAATCTACGGTCGGTTGCCATTGTCCCTGCACGTTACAACTGGCACTCAGAACCGCAGCCACCGACCTCGGGGTTGCGGTTTTGCCGTTGGGCGCGGGGAAAAATCGGCAGGAGAGCTCGTCGCTTTAGCGAGGTCGCTCGCAATTGAAATTTCGATTTAACCCTTCCTTGGCTGCGCCATCTTAGATTGCCCTGAAATGGGGGAGAAAATGCAGAAACTCAGGGAACTAGGACGGCGCCGTTTATCGGTGAGACTACCGAAATTCCGACGGGCGCTCGAAGGTGATGTCTGTCCGGCGGAGCTGGATGACCTTTTCGAGGCGTATGCACTCGCAGCCGAACGGTTAGAAGAATTCCGAGAAGCAGAACAGCCAGATCAACGTCTTGTATTCGAGTACGAGGTGGCAAGCAGAGGGATACAAGAGGAGGTATCCCGCCTCCTGACTGCTATCCAGGGCAATGCCGCGAACACCACCATTCCTGTTGCATCGCTCCGAGACGCAAAAAGGCCCCAGAGTCCCACGAGGGTGATCCGGGGCCTTTCCGTCTGAGCGTTCGACTTCTACAGACACAACATTTTACGCCGCCAACCAGTTGGGACGCAATCGGTACGCCCGGTCAGTGTCAGGGGTTTGATCGCCCATAGACTGCAAGCTCAGGGTCAATCGTTAGATGCTCTTGCCGAGCGGCCTCAGGGGCCTGGTTCGTTCGGTATGCCTGAATGAGCAAATGCCGATCGTCGTTCAATTCAGGCGCCTGCTCTGTCGGACGCCAATAGAGCAAATCAAGAACGGCCTCGCCGAGATCTCGCATATGAATAGACATTTGATTCCTCACCGCTTGGTCGGGGGATAACGCGCGAGCACGAATGGGGTTTCACGACATTCCGGTTGCCCGACGAGGCATCGCGAACCCGCTAGCGGCGATGGCGCTCATCGGATTTACCTCTTTGTCAGGAAAACGCGCCACCATCCACGCACGGCATGATGCCGGCTGGGGGAACATGATAGGCTATGATTGGGATGGCGCTCGCGGGCGCCGCATGAAGATCGCGCGAATTGGAACGGCCGTCGCGCTAGCGGCCCTGCTGGTGTCCGTCGCGACCGAGGTGGTGACCCGATCGCTGTAACCGTTATGCGGGTTGGCCCACGCCGCCCGGCGCTATGAGAGCCTCGAGGGCTTCAATCCGAGCGACGAGATCCGTCGTCTGCGTAGCAAGAGTTTCGATCTGCGCTCAGCAACTCTATCGGATGCCACGCTGCTGTCATGGCCGAGGAGCAGGTCAAGACCATCGCGACTGGACCCGACTGGGCAAGCAGGCGCTGGACTTTCCCTTGTCCTGTTTTGTCGCAGTGCCGTCGTTTGGCACGGTTGTAATTAATGCCCGCTCTTCACATTTACCGCTTGCCCAAGCCGCACGGCGGTAAGTCGGCTGCGGACTCTTCGCCTTGATGAGAATCGAGCGAACTTTTGTGCCCACCGTTATTAAGCGAGTACGGTAATAAACAAAACTTCCGTTTCGTTTATTAAGAGACGGTGCGATTTAACTTCAGCGCAACAATCGACTCAGGAAGGCCATGGACAGCAACGATTCCAACACCAACGGGCGAGTGGACCGCTTTGTGGAAATCGCTGTCGGTGGTGAGCGAGTCGCGGCCGAGATAAACACCGTGCTTTTTCAAAGCTGCGCCCGTTGAGGCTGCAACTGCCAGATCCCCGGTTACGGCCGATTCACTAAACGAAGCCGGCCGACGCTGCATTTTGGTTGCATCAGAATGGTGTGCCCGTTCAGGAAAACGGATGTTGGAGACAGAGGGAAGAATTGGCAGTTGAACTCGCGTTCATCAGGCGTTTCAATGGTCGCGACTTCACCCCTTGATGCCTTTAGCACATCGGTGCCCACGGGTTCTGGCGATTACCATCCCAACGGCGCCACGCTGACTGTTTAAGAAGGGTACTCTTCGTGGTATTTTGCAATTCGAGCCTGCACCAGGGACCCGTGTGACCGGAAGAGATCGATGAGCGGTGACAATTCGCCAATCGTCTCCGAAGAGGAGATCGCTCTCTACGATGCCATCGAACGAGCGATCGCGAATGTTCGCGCGGCTCTTGTTGAAATCGATCGCGCTTGGGTTCGCATCACTGCGGAACGGCCCAATCCGACTGCCGCTGCTTTCGGCGCTCTGGATAGAGCAGACGAGATGCTGACCGTCGCCCGAGCAGATCTCGCCCGCGCCCGCGCTTCGCTGATGGCCTATCCACGGACGAGACCTCTGCAGTAATCGCTAAGAAATGCGGCGGTTTCGCCCGCCGCATGTCACGACCGTGAAGTCGATGTCAGCTCGCCTTCACCTCGATCTTCCTAACACGCGACAACGCTTCCTCCGTTTTTGGAAGCGTCACGGTCAGGACGCCGTTTTTGAACTGGGCGGCGACTTTGTCCTCGTCGACGCCCGACGGTAACGGGATCGAGCGGTAGAACGACCCGTAGGAGCGTTCCAACAAGTGATACCCCTTCTTGCTCTCTTCCTGCTCACTCTTCTTTTCTCCCTTGATCGTGAGCGCGCTGTTCGTCAGGGAGACATCGACGTCCTTCTGGTCGATTCCAGGAAGCTCCACCGAAACCTCAATCGCACTCTCGGTTTCGGTGACGTCCATTCGCGGCCCGCCGGTATCCCAGCGCCCGAAGGCTCCGAAGGGTTGATCGAGCCGCTTCCAGAAATCTTCGAAAATACGGTTCACGTCGCGCTGCAAGGAAAAGACGGGGTTTCCCTCGTCTGACTTCGCAATTTCGCTTCCCTTGTTACTGGCCCAGGGAATCAGATCTCTAATCTGCATGGTCAACCTCCTTTCTCCGCACGAATTACGCCATCTTCAGCTTGATCTTTCTCGCCTTTGCCGGCGCGACCTTCGGCAGGACCAACCGCAGGACGCCGTTCTTCTGCGATGCCTCGATACTGTCCCGATCGATATCTTCGGAGAGGGTGAAGACGCGCTCATAATTGCCCGCGCCGTATTCGGCATAGATTTGGCGATAGTTGTCGTGCTGTTCGTCCGTCGCGTAGCCCCGAATCGCCAGCGTCCGCTTCTCGAGCGTGATGTCGACACCCTCTGAAGCGACGCCCGGCATGTCCACGAGAACAACGACATTGTCCTCTGTCTCATAGATATCGGTGCGCGGGACAAACACCGGGCGCGAACGGGTCGGTTCGCCACCGTCAAGCTTGCTTGGAGCCCGGCGTTCAGTCGTTTTCAGTTCCTGAGCCATTTTGGCCTCCTATCCTTTGATCTGGATCTTCTTCGGTCGATCCGTCTCGGGCCGGTGTAGTTCGACTTCAAGAAGCCCGTTTGCGAAACGCGCCTCGACCTGTTCCGGATCGACGCGGAAAGGCAATTGCACCGTTCGAGAGAAGTTTCCGTACACTCGTTCGCGCCGGTGCCAGACGGATCTCTCGTCCTCCGTTGGGGATCCGCGTTCGCCCCTCAATGTCAACGTGTTCTCGCGAACCGTCAGATCGACCTCTTCAGCCGCGATCCCAGGCAATTCAGCAGTCACCGCTACGCTGCCCTCACCCATCCAGAGGTTGACGGGTGGAAACTCGTGGGCGGCTTTGGCAGTCATGTCGGACAAACGCTGATTCATTTCCTGCTGCATTCGCCGCATTTCCAGAAATGGGTCGAATCCCATGCGGCCAAAATCCGATATCAGCATGTGCATCCTCCTTCGTTTCATAATCAGCCGTTGTTGTTGCTTAAAACGCGCCAAGTACGTGCATGCCGGAGGCCGCAGGATCGGAGACGGACGGAACTGACGATCAGAAGACCGAGACGGTCGATCGCACAACAGCTACGCAAGGGGGTCGGGCAGACGCCGGACCATATCCTCCTTGCGAAGAGATATGAACCGAACCAGTCCAACGCATAAATGGACCATCGTTCCCGTGCCAGGATCCGAGAGGGCATCCGGCAAAAATGAGGTAGGTGAGAAAAGCGCGCGTTTCAAGGGCCGACGTTTGCTTGAGAGTAGGACACACTGGAGATGGTTGCGAACCACTAAGGCCGTTCCTTGCCGCAGGACGACGCGGCGCTTGCTGCCAGCATCTTGAACCAAGGGTGGAGGCGGCAAGTCTCCGCGATTTTTCCCGACAACTTGATAGGTGTAGCACCTAGTGCTATATGAAGCGATGCAGACGGACTTTCAGAACAGCATGATTTTTCAAGGCAGCGAAGAAAGCGCGGATCTCAGACAAGGCCCTCCGCAAGGCGATTGAGCAGGCCGCGTGAGGGTTGTTCGCCTATCTGTTCGCGAAGAAGGACCGCGCAAACATCGATGACGACAAGCTCCTGGCTTTTCGGAAGCTCGCCGAACTCTAGCGGCGCAAGACGCAGGCGGAGCTTGATGCCGAAATGGGACCGGCGCCTATTGGAGATTTGCAATGACGACTAAGCGCAAGTTCAAGAGCGATGCCTTTGAGGCGATCCATAGCGCCGTCGAAGACATGTATGCGGCAGGCACCATCGACAAGGAAACCATGAAGACCTTTGATGAGACTTGCTTGTCCATCCCGCAGCAGCTGTCGCCGGGTGAGATCAAGGCGCTGCGCGAGAACAACCATGTCAGCCAGCCAGTCTTCGCGCGCTATCTCAACACCAGCGGGTCCACCGTACAAAAGTGGGAAACCGGCGCCAAGCGGCCGAGCGGCCCCGCATTGAAGCTGCTCTCGATCGTCCGGAAACACGGTCTCGAAATGCTGTCTTAGGAGACGGCGCTGCGGACTGGTCGTGCGGCCTTCATGCAGCGCCTACGTCTCACCTGCCCGGCCGCGCCAGGGATCGGGCGGACCCTGCGTGCCCTCCTGAGAACCTTGTCAAAGTTCATCGTCCTTTCCCGGGCCTTGCGACTGGAACGTTACCCAGCTTTGTTGGGGGCCATCAGCCACAGCCTTTACGATGAGTGACGTTAATACGGACGTGGCGATTTGCTGGGATATCGCCCCGGCTTGTGCCTCGGAGGCAAGGGCCTCCGCTGCGCCCAGAAGACCGACGCACACGGGGCGCAAGCGCTCACCTTCTAGGCCGGAGAACGGCCGAAGCGCGTCACACATCAGCTCGACGTATACGTTGAGCATGAGCCGTTGCTGTGCGGCCATCTCCTCTGTCCCTTTTAGTGCGGCGGAGATTGCAGGATCGCGTCCTGCCGCGCCCACCACATCCTGATCGCCAAACGCCTGGTGTCGGAGGTCTTGAAAACCAATCTCAGCATTCCCAGATGATTTTCCATCTTCTTTCATCCGGTTAGATAGGAAGGAGGGAAACATGTATCTTCCGGAGATGCCATGGTCTGTACCGTTGCAGGTAACGTTCCAGAACGGCAGCAATCGCACCTTCTCATCGGTCTTCGACGCGCTCGTTTTTCTGGAGAACGAGTGGCCGCGACGTCGCGGACGACGCTACGAGCAAGCCGTCGAAGTCTGTCGGCGCACCCTTAACCGAAAGATGCCGGTTGCGATCGCGCGTGAAGCTTTCGTCGCTGCTTGTCTGGAGGCCGGTCTCCCAGCGAACCCGCTAGCCCACCTCACCAGCCCGAGACGGGATGACAGGCGCTCCGCCGCATAGGTGAGGATGGGAATGCTTCGATGTTTGACCCCGTGGAAGGTGCCTGGATAAGCCCGACCGAGTTGAACTTCCTGCAAAGGATCTTCGACCGGGTTTGCATGTGGTGCCAGATTGATCGGCCCAGCAAGCGTGCCGACCACCTCGCGACTTACCTGTTGCATGAATATCGGGCTGGCATCCGCGACGAGACAGCTCTTTTCGAAGCAGCAATGTGGCGGGAGGCGCGCCGTTCAAAGTCCAGCCCCATGCATGAGCATGACAAAGGGCTCGACGACACAATAATCAACTAGACATTTGGCGCGCCGTGCTCATGGCGCGCCAATCGTCTGAACCATTCGCCGTCGATGATGCTCCAGTTGGCGAGGGGCGCGATCGCCGACGATAGACTGCCGCGACAATCATTTCCGATCCCCGCGCTAGCTTACGGCCGACATTTACGCGGCTCGTTTTACTCCGAGATTTTCCAAGCTCACCCTGCATGGTGAGGTGCTCAAGCTTGGCGGAGATGGGAGAGCTGTCAACGATACGGCTGAAAGCGATAACCGAAACCAGCGCGCCAAGCCTCCAAGCGTCAATCCCGGACGTTCTGCAGACCTGAAACCGCGCGTCAGGGGCTGACCGTGACTTCGTTGATTTCCGGGAGCCGTGCGGCATCGTCCGGCGGTCGGATGCTGACGACCCCGATACCATCTGCGCCGTAAAGAAGGAGCAGCAAGGTCTTCTTCAACAACTTGTGCCGACCGTGCCTGTTCTTCGCGTAACCATCCTTCCGGGCCAAGGTGCTGGAAGAACGGGTGCAGGCCGACCTTCCATTCGTGTTCATGTTGCGTGAAAGGGAAGCAGCAGGCGATATTGTCTTTATTCCACGACCCACGTGCGGCGGATTCATCCGCGCTTCTCAGTGCCATTCAGCTATGCCTTCCCTGAGCGAAGGCGTTAGTGACGCACAGCACCCGATCTCGGTGGCGGTTCGAGAGTCTCGTGACCTCCGAAGATTTAAGATGGCGTTCAGCTATATTAGCTAAGAGACACGAATGTGAATCGGGGGCGACACATGAGCGAATTTCAAAACAAAGCCGTTCGTTTGACGGCAGCTTGCGATGGCAGGGCTGCCGCCGGCGATATCGTGGAACGTCGGAAAAGATTCTTGGGAGCCGCACTCGAGCTTACTCAGGCATTAGAAGCCCCGGCTCTTGGTGGCAAGAACCTGCCCGTTGGCGGAAACACCACTCGATCTCCAGACCTTATTATTGGCGACTTGATGAAAGAACTGGCCGTCATTGGCCACCTCTTGGATATCGACGTTATGCAAGCCGGTCATAATACCCTTGACCGTCGGATGAGAGAAATTAGGAAGGCTTTCAAGGCGGCGTCGGTGAGAACAAAACAATCCGCCTGAAGGCTACCGGGCAATGAACTTCGAAACGTGGTCGCCCGAAAGCGAAACGCCTTACAGCCGCTCGATACGCACACGCTCCCGACGTCTTTGCGTCGGTGTTGTCCGGGGGAATATCCAGTGGCGGGCGGAGAGAGCGGAATGGGTAGAGACTGCGCGTGCAGTAGCGCGCGCCTTCGAGGAGGCTTGCAACCTGAACCGATGCCAGAGGCAATTCGTCGCGCCCACGTTGTGCTGCTAACCAGAAATTAAGCATGGCCGAATATTCTCATACTCAATCGCTTCGAGCACAAAGCGGAGTTTACGATGACTATTCAGGCAAGAAATTCTGACCTGCAAGACCGCCTCGATTTTGTGGGTCTTGATGAACGCCAACGCCGCAGCTTGGCAAACGTGCAGCCCGTCATAGGCACGGCTATCGGTCATGCGCTCGACGCGTTTTACACGAAAGTGTCGAAACATCCGAAAACGGCAAGATTCTTCTCGGACGATGCTCATATTGCTCACGCCAAAGATCGCCAAGTCAAGCATTGGGAGATTATCGCCTCCGGCACATACCAGTCTGATTACGTCGAGGGGGTGACAACAGTCGGACGCGCTCACGCCCGTATCGGGCTCGAACCCCGCTGGTACATCGGCGGATACGCCATGATCCTGGACGGCATCATTCGCGCCGTTGTTAATCAAGAGCTTAAAGGTATCCTGCATGGCCGCAAAGCTCAAAAGGTCGGAGATGATCTAATGGCAGTAGTGAAAGCGGCCCTGGTCGACATGGACTATGCCATTTCGGTCTATCTCGATGCACTTGCCGATGAACGCGCCCGTCTGGAGGAGCAACGAGCGAGAGAAAAAGAGGAGCAGGATCAAGCGCTTTCCGCACTGGAAACCGTTCTGACAAGACTGGCGGGTGGCGATCTGACATCCGAGCTCAATGAGGCGCTTGCGCCGAGCTTCAGGGGACTAAAAGACAATTTCAACTCATCGGTCGCCGCGCTCGATCGCGCTATGCAGGAGATCGCTTCGTCAGTTGACCAGGTTCGCTGTGAAGCTGCCGGAATCGCTTCTGCCGCAAATGAGATTGCCAAGCGGACCGAGCACCAGGCCTCAGCGCTCGAGGAGAGCGCGGCGGCGCTCGAACAAATCACGACCATTGCCGGACAGTCAACTCAGAGAGCCCAGGAAGTCCAGACTGTGGTTCGGGAATCAACGGTCGAGACGAATCGGTCCGGAGAGGTGGTGAAACAAGCCGTCGCGGCCATGGGAGATATCGAAAGCTCTTCGCAGAAAATGACCCAGATCATCGGAGTCATCGATGAAATTGCGTTTCAGACAAATCTACTGGCATTAAACGCTGGTGTGGAAGCGGCTCGCGCCGGCGAGCAAGGCAAGGGGTTCGCTGTTGTCGCGCAGGAGGTGCGGGAACTCGCGCAACGTTCGGCTGGGGCCGCAAAAGAGATTAAAGAGTTGATCAACCGCTCGTCGTCAGACGTGCTTCGCGGCGTCCAGCTGGTCAACGAGACGGGTCATTCGTTATCACACATTGGAGATCGTGTGGCTTCGATCAACAGCAGCATCAGCTCGATGGCTCGGTCGGCCCAGGAACAGGCGTCCGGGATTGAGGAGATTAATTCTGCGGTCCGGAGTATGGATCAGATCACGCAACAAAACGCCACGATGATGGAGGAGACAAACGCATCTGCCCAAACGCTTTCACAGATCAGCGACCGGCTAGCGGTTTTGGTCGGCCGTTTCCGAACGAACGGTGCTGAGCACGGCCAAGAGGAACGAGCAAGGCATCTACCGGCTGCTTAGCGGCTTGCCCGACGGCCGGTGATCTCCCTCCAGTCCAACGATGGTTTTCTGAGCGACCGTCCCTGCAAGTTCGTCCGCTCTGAAACGGAAAGGTGGTGGCTTGCCGCCACCTTTCTTGCGGGTTCACGCGGTCAAGCGGTGCACCCGGCTGAGTGCGAACCACCGCAGTCTCGATTCGTGCGTTCATCCTGTTCCAGAAGAGGGCGACTGCTCAGCGGCGAACTGAGCGTTCGTTTGCCGCCCATCCGTCGCCGCCGGCTCACAAAATGCGTCGATCGGGTTCCGACTCTCCAGCAGTGAGAAGATCCGCTTCCAGTCGATACATCATGCGATTTGGAAACCCAAAACGTAAATTTACAGCAACAAGCCGTAGCCGGCTCGTGGGAGCCCGGTCTGTCCGCCCCCTAAGGCGACGTCCACGCTTAAGGCTGTGACAGGCTCTGACGCCGCCTTGCACTCGGCAATATGCTGTCCGGTATGGTCTCTAGGTTCGGGAAGGACTGGTGGCTCTGTACTGGATGAAGCGCGCGCCCGTATCTCCTCACGCTAACGGCGGGAGGAGATACGGGCCGTCTCATTGCCCTCAACGTCAGTAACATTCCTGGGTGAGGCAATAGGCGGGGTCAGATCCTCACTTCGTTTGACAGCCCGCTGAGTCTGCGAAATGCAAGAGCCCGAGGTCGCGCTGGAATCCATGCCGCAGGCGAGGTCGGGTCGTCGAGGACCTATTCCCGTACCGGCTGACGCTTAGGGCGCTCCGCTGTCGCTCCTCCGTGCAGACCTAACGCGAAGCGGACCGTTTCGCGCGCGGAGGCCAAGGGTGAACGCGACTGTCGGGGGGCAGCAGCTTGATTCTCCGTCAGCGGCGCGACAATCGCAAGGCCGCCGTGCGGATATCTACAAACAGGACTTGGACATAGATCCGTTCAAGGTGAGCTCCCGGAGCTTCCATTGAGTTTCGGCTGCTTCTCATGTGGTGAGCCACTGGGCGACGAGCCAAATGTGGTCTAAGGGCGTCCGTTCATTTTGCTGCTGCTCTGCGATTGACCGGCACCCGGTCCTCCTCGCGAAACACCACGCCCGTGGCTGCTTCCTCTATTTGTCGAACTCGGCCCGTTACCCCACCCATTGTTTCCTTTGCTGCCGCCACCGCCACCACCCGAAGAGGCAATCGCTTGCGACGTCAGGCTGGTTGACAGAAGCATTGTGACGACCGGTGGGGTTACGGCCGCAAATCGACCGCAGCTTTTCAGAAACTCGCGCCGATCGTGGTCACTTCGAGATTGGTTGAGTTCTTCGGCCATCTGCCCTCCCACCCGTCCAACGGATGTCAGATATATTAGCACTAACTACTTTTACATAAAAAGCTACGAGTTATCCATATATCTTTAGATTTAGCTGGGGTGCCCTCCGCATATGCGCCCGAGGTCAATGCTCGGTTGCAAACTCGACAGGCTTCCCCAATCGGCTACAGTTTTCCGGGAAGCTTGGCCCGGAAGTTCCGCCGCAATTCGCGAGCCTTTCGCACAAGCTCCCGGCGCTTAGAAGGATAAGGCTCGCCCCCAAAACGATCCCAGGAGCGATAGTGGGCAACTTCCGAGATGAGAGTCAGGAGCGTGAGCGGAGCCCGCAGGTAGTCACAGCCGAGCTGAAGTCGCCGCCGGGCAAACTGGATCCTGGCCGTCGATCCCACTCCCCTAATCGCCGTTCGGTCTAGGCCGAGAAGCGCGGCGGCTGTTACGATTTGGGTCTCGACCGCGTTCCTCTCATAGCCGCTCGCAAAAAGCGCTCTAAGTCCGTTCCAGTCGACCGAGGAGGCGCGGGCGAGCGTTGCTATGTCCAGCAGATGGCGCAGGTCGAGTAGCCCGCGCCAATAGTCACCATCTTGAAACTGATCGTGAAGAATGAAAAGAATGATCTGCGCAAACGCCGTTGGAACGCGTACACGGCCTCCGCCAATATCGACCACGCAACTATCGCCATAAAGCCATTCCGCGTCTCCGAAGGAGGCCGGCCCTTTCGGTCGACACTGAAGATCAATGCTTCCGACATCCGTTGGACGGATCAGGACGACTGGGAGATGGTATTCCGCATTCCCTGGCCAGGAACCTTCACCGGAAGATAGCGCAACCTCATATCCCTGACGGCACAGTGCTTTTGATGCCTCTCGCATATCCTGGGGGCGGACAAGAATGTCCAAATCGGTCAGAAGCCGTGCACCAAGCGCTTCAGGGGCAGCACTCGCAAGGATGGCTGTCCCCTTCAGCACGATGGGCTCTATACCGATCTCGTTCAGCGATGCGGCCGCCTCCCCCAGCTGAGCTTTCAGTCTGCAATTTCGGTCAGTGTTCCGCCGATATATCATCGACAGATAGTTGGAGAGATCCTCCGGCAAGTGCGGGTTGGCTTCCTTCACCGCACCTGCAAGTGAGGTGATCGTCAGGCTTCTGTTCGCAAGGGCTACGATCCCGTCCCAGTTCGCCTCTTTCGGTATGTGCCCGTTGAGGCAGGAGGCGAGCGTAACCAGATCGCGCCAACTATTGCCTGTCATAAAGTCGCCTCAATGTCTCTACGGCTCTGTCGAGGGAAGAGTAGGTCAGCTCGACGGTGCGCGCCTGTGAAACCATATCGAGGAGCCGCTGAAACTGCGGCAAGGCGAGGCGACGCTCTGGCGTGTGCGCACCGGCCAGTAGTTCCGAAAGGGCACGCATGGGCTCAACGTCGCAAACCTCGACTGGCCCGGTGCGACGACGGCGGATCAGCACGACAGCTGCAGGCTGAACCCGCACGCGTGCAGCATAGGGCAGCCCTGTCGGATAGCGCACACGCTTATTGTCGAGCCGCCTATGGATTGGCGCTGCCAGAATTGCATCTGACATGTGGCCGAGCAGCCCCCAAGACCCCTGCTTCAATGCGGGCGAGAAGGGCACTCCCACAAACAGTCCATCCTCATCCATCAGCGCGATATCATCTCCGCCGTAGGTGAAGCCTGCCCCGAGCAATGCCACGGCGAGTGTCGTCTTGCCGGCCCCCGCCGCGCCACAGATCAGGAGGCCTTTTCCGTTCTTAACGAGCAATGCCGCGTGAAGTGCGACATTCAGGCCAAGGTTGGCAAGAATGTCGTCTGTCACAAGCGCCTTGATCGCTGGGGCAACCTCCAAGTCAGCGACAATCATACCCGCGGAACGATGTCGGCTGATGCATACGCGCTCGCCAAAACGCGCCACGTCGTACGCAGCCGTGTGTGACGTAGCGGCAGCAGCCCCATTGTGGGCGAAAATCGGGACAACGAGGTCGCGAAGCTCTCGATCATAAAAGGCGAGCGATACGGCGGTACCTTCGAAATCAAATGTCTGGGTGTCTAACGCAGTGCCCTCGTTCTCATCAAACATGATCTCCAGCAGATTCCATCGTGACAAATGGGCCAGATAGTCTCGCACCGACGCGTGCGCACGCGCTCGGCTTACGCCCCGGGCCACCAGGGCGCCTTCCAACTGATGCGCCGGCGCGGCCTCGGCGAGGAGGCAGGTAAGAAAGGCGCTCAACTCATCCAGTTGGAAAATCTGCTGGGACGCTTCGTCAAAGATAGTCTTCCGTTCCCCAAGCAAGAAGAAACTTGCACCGGCGGAGAGGCGGAACTTCATCGGCGCTTCTCGTTCGCTAAAGACAATTGAATCCACATTCTAGTCGACAATAGGGTTGCAAGAGCCGAGCGCCCTCGATTTCATGAAAATAGTCGCTCATCTGTGAGCGTGAGGAGGACGACGACCTCTGCCTGCAAGTCCGAGCACACCTGTCTGTATTCGCTGATCAGTTCTACGCGCGCCGGGTACTCCTGCATCAGGTCGTCGAGAGTCGTCGCGGCGAGCGCGTACGCCTCGAAAAGATCTAGGAGGCAAGGTTCTCTGGCTTGGCGCAGCTGAGGGCGATACCGAGGTAAAGCCATCCCCAGACGGGCTCGACCTAAATGCATCAATCTCATGGTTGCTCCCTCGCTAAAGCTCAAGGCTATTTTGACGTTGGGGCGGGTGGGGGAAGGATGGCACTGGTTTGGTGAGGATCGTTCGAGAGCGCGCTGCTTACGAAGAGATAGGCTCCGATGACAACTATCGCCAAGAGCGTGATGCCGATGGGCAACCCTCTAGACAATTTGCGCGGTGGCTCGCCGTAGCAGTATGGTTCGTACATTCTCGATCCTCCTGTCGGCAACGACACCAGAAGGAACCGAAGGGCGGGTAGGCTGCCCCGGCGTCGTTGTCGGACTATGGAGCACTGGATGGATTGTCCACAGGCTAAAGCTAAAATAACGCGACGATATGGGACCGCTACGGATTAGGACCTTTGCGGCCAGATTGTGGGACTAAAGTCCAATCGCCGTTCTTCCTCGCGTAGCTCGCGAAGACGTCCCTTCCCCGAAAGGAAGGGACGTGTCTTCAGTCATTCGATAACGCGAACGATCTTGCGAGTGCCTGGATCTACCAGCACGGTGCGATTATCGATGACCACATAGCGGTATTTGATGTCCGGCGCATCAATGGTGTGCAATTCCACCGTCTCGGGGAGTGCGGAGCCCACATTCAGCTCAACGCCCGGAAGATTGATGGAAGCGAGGGGTTTCTTCTTCACGTATTCGCGAACGACCGTTTCCTGCTCTGGCGTGACTAGGACCGTTTGAGCAAAACCAAAGCCGGAAGCCCCGAGCAGAAACAAACCTGCAAGGGCAGAACTGACAAAAACCTTCTTCATGTACGTCTCCATCTGTTTTGAATTCCCTGCTCTCAAAGCGGGAACACTTTGCAAACGCTCTTGAGGAATTACCGTTCCAGGGTCAGACTTCAGTCGCACGTACTTCGACTTAGGTCTTGCCGGCCGCCCAGACCATAGTCTGGCTCGGATCGGCTAAAGGAGGTCCAGGCAGTTCCCTCCTCCGCCTCCTTTGACCCTGCAACGCCGCGGTGCAACCGGCCGCCGCGAGGTCCTGAATGGCCTTCGAGGTGGCACGGCTATCGCCTCATCATGCTGAAGCGGGCAACGTGAGGGCAATCCCCCGTGGCGGTCACGACGACGAGAAGTTCGGGTCGCCGAGCCTCGCGAGTACGGCCATGTGGCGAGGCGGTTGTTCTCGACGACCAGGGTCCGACTTCGGCCTGCTTCAGCGCAGCGGTTGGCAGGCATCCGAGCCTGCACGATGCCGCCGAAATCATCTTCTTTGCCTTCGTTGTTCCGCATCTATCTCGGGATGATGCCACTTGCCGCACAACAGCAACTGCTCATAACCGATCGTCTCTGGCAGGACTGGCGCGATCCGCTTCTGCGAGGAAATGCACGCTTACGGCGCCGAGTTCTTCCGCGTCGCGTGCGAACACGGGCACGAAGGGATCAAGCCAAGCAGGGGGACCCGCCCTATCGATCGGAGCGCTGGCCGGAGCGTCAGAAGATTAAATGCGTGCCTCGCGACACCTTTGTGATCGGAGGTTATGGGGGCGCGACAGTAACTGGCGCAATTGACCGACTGCTGCTGGCGGCGAAGAAGGGCGCGGAATTTGTACGGTGCCGGATGGAACAAGGAATCCGTGCAGCTTCGCGAGCCTCTCGACATCATGCCGGCGATCCGCCCGCCAGTTGTGCTGAAACGAAGGGGCGCGCCATTTCTGCTACCTATCGTTGTCGCTGAAGCATGGCCCCATGGCCGCAACCTGCGTCATCCGTCATTTAAGAGGGTCGGCGAGCGAAACGATACGTTTACCAGCTCAATCGATCTCTACCGCGGTCGACGCCCCAGGCGGAGCTCCACCATCAGACGCACCAACCATCTTCTGACATCCGAGGTCGCAATAAATTCTTCTACATGTTCGATCGCGTAATCGAGCGTTTGTTCAGTCAGGGCAGTCGCCTCACTCGGCGAGGCAGTCAGGCTCCGCGCCCATGCTGACAAATCAGGCAACAAATCTACTACGCGGGAGTTCCCGTCGCCGCTCGTGGGGAGGCTGAACTCCTCCAAACGCGTTTCGAGTTCCCGCGCATCACGCGTGCCGCTCATGAACAATTCAAGGGTGTATCGGGCCAGCCACTCTCCCTCGTCGCTTTGGCGGTTTATCGCGCGAGCACTCACGATCTTCTCATAGACCGTGGCAATTACAGTGAAATCTTCAGGAAGTATGTATCCGGATTGTTGCGGAACAAACATGGCGCAATCTCCTCCAGTTGGGGCGAAAGCGCTTTTTGATCTTCCAGCCGCCGGAGCCCTTCTTAAAGTCCAGCGATGATCACATTGTGCGCCTCTGAAGGCTCAATTGAAAGTAACTTTGACATATTGAGCGGAATTCTGGTTTTCTGCTTTCGGATTTCAAGTTTCCGGCAATCGTACTGCCTTTGACAATGCCTGTTTGTTCGCGGCCGGCCAGAAACCTGTGTAGATCCTCAATCGCTGCCAGTCCTTGCCCAACCACCCGTCCAAGTTCTCGGGCGCCCAGGCGTTGGTTTGACCCTTGTGGCGCGAGGCCCAGGCACGCACTCCGCTGCGCTGTGAAGGTGAAACACCGAGAGTAACCAGCACGTTGGACCTTCGCAATCTGAGCTACAAGTCTCGGGCGGTAAGGGGCGTCGCCTTCAGGATCGCGCGCGGCGTGGCCTGGAGCAGGAAGGCCGGTCCGCGCAGGCTCAACCTTGCCAGCGCGATGGATGCGCGCAGGGTAACAGCGATGACAATGAGGTACGACCGGATCAATAAGGCAGTTCTAAACGCCGCCGCCAGCGGCCTCTTGCTTCGGCGCTGGGTAAGGTCCTGCAGCAAAACACAGAGCACTCAGAGCTGTTTGGCTGCTTCCCTTGCCGATCCCTTGGCGGGCTTTCTGATGGATGAGTTTCGTGGCGGCGTCAGCGACGAGGCGGAGTTATTTGAAGAAGCGATGGCGCATGAGGGTGTCCGCCACGGCCGGCATCCGTTCCTTGTCAAATCGCCCGCAGTCGCTTGAGCTTGATCAACTAGAAGCAATGGCGCGCCACCCAAGCTGGGGTGGCGTCTAACAAGAGGACGTGACGATCGGCAACGTGCCAAAGCCATTCATAACCTATCGCGTTGGTCTAACTTAGACCCCTGAGGACACTCTCGATCTCCACGGCGAGTTGTTGCTGACTGTAGGGCTTTGCGAGCCTCGCCACGTCGAAATCGATGCCGGGTGGCAGCTCGGCATATCCTGATGCAATGAGGATTGGAAGATCGGGAAATAGGTCCCGCGCGGCATTTGCGAGGTCTCCCCCCGTCATTTCCGGCATAGAATAATCCGTGATGAGCAGGTCGAAGCGGCCATCGTCCTTAAGATGAGCGAGTGCCTCCTTTCCAGAATGCGCCTCGACCACCTCGTGGCCCAGATCGATGAGCATGTCGACCGAACTCATGGCGATCAGGAAATCATCGTCCACCAGAAGAACGCGTAGCGGTTTTACCCTTTGGTCCGGTTCCGCCACCTCCGTGTCCTTTGACACAACTGGGCTTTCGTCCGAAACCGGAATCCAGAGCTCGGCTCTGGTGCCTTTCCCTGGCGTGCTGGTGAGCCGCAGCGCTCCTTGCAGCTGAAGGGCGAGGCCATGAATCATCGACAAGCCCAAACCCGTCCCCTTGCCAAGTTCCTTGGTCGAGAAGAACGGCTCTATCGCCTTTTGCAGCGTGTCGCCATCCATGCCGTGGCCCTCGTCGGAAACGGAGAGCACGCCGTACCGACCCGCCGCGAGTTCGCCCTCCGGCTTCGCCACATTCTCCACCTGAAGCGATATGCAGATCGTCCCGCCGTTCGGCATAGCATCTCGGGCATTCACCACGAGGTTGAGAAGGGCGAGCTCCAATTGGTTGGAGTCAGCAAGTACCGGATCCATTCGATCGGGAATGCGAATTTCGATCACAATGCCCGTGCCGACTGATCGATTAAGGAGATCCGTCATCTCCCTCACCAACTGGCCCAGATCTACTGGATCTACACTGAGGTCCTGCCGGCGCGCGAATGCCAAAAGCCGCTGTGTCAGCGACGCACCGCGCTTTGCGCCCTGAAGCGCACCATCGATCAAACGCTCGGCTTTCGCGTCACCACCAGTGTGTTTGCGCAGGAGCTCCAGGTTTCCTAGCACCGCCATCAAAAGATTGTTGAAATCGTGAGCGACTCCACCCGTCAGCTGACCGATAGCTTCCATCTTCTGGGCCTGCCGAAGCTGCGCCTCGGCACGCTCGCGCTGGGCCACTTCCGCCATGACGGTTCCGTGAGCCTTGTGCAGTTCAGCCGTCCGCTCGGCGACACGCTCTTCAAGGATTTCGTTCAATCGCTTTTGCTGCTCTTCGGACGATACCCTGGCGGTTATATCAGAAGAGACGCCAACCAACTTGACCGCGTTCCCACTCCGGTCGCGATAAAGCTGCGCGCGCATTTCCGCCCAATGAATGGACCTGTCGGGCCAGACGGTACGATATTCGATTGCATAGTCGGCCCCGCTCTCGATGGTGGCCTGCATCGCCGTTTTCATCCTCTCCACATCGTCAGGATGAGTAGCGGCAAGGAGGTCGCCATAGGTAAACGCCCCGCCAGCGCTTCTGCCAAACACCCCCCGACAGGTGATCGATGTGATCAAAGCATAGGTGGTGAGGTCAAGTTCCCACGCACCCAGATGGCCTGCCTCAAGCGCCGTCTTTAGCCGCCGTTCCCCCTCGTCCAGCGCCTCGATCCGGAGTCGAGCTTCGTACTGGCGTCGGCGGCCCCGCAGCGCCGACCTCGCAACGCTGATGAACGTCGTGGCATGAAATGGTCGTTCTACAAAGCTGACGTTCCCCAGCACCTCCAACAGGCGGCTAGCGGAAGGGTTACGCTCAGGCCCACCTCCTCGATGGGTCAAGATGATGAAGGGAAGGTCGGACCAGCTCGGTTGCGATTTGATCCACGCCGAAAGTGGGCGAAGGTCGGCCGAGCGCAAGGCCTCCTCCGTCACGACAGCAAAAGCAATGTCCTCATCCAGAGCCGAGACGAAAGCGGCAACGTCCTTGCCGATTTTCGGCCGAATGCCGGCTTCCGACAAAAGCGCGGCCGCGATCTGCGCGTCCCTTCCCAAAGGGGCATGGATCAGAGCAATGGCGTCTCTATTTGGAATCGTCCTCGCCCTCACTTGGCTTCAGCAGCGGTTGGTTTTCCCCGACAAAGGTCGGGACGCCGCGTAACACGCCTTGGAAATCCGAAAGCGGATCTCCAAGCGAAAGGCCGCCCTGGCCGATCGTAAACTCCCTTATCGTGTCCTCGTGTTTGCCGGTCCGCTTTTTCACGACGGAGATCGCCCTCCTGACCTTGCCGACCGCCTCGAAGTACCGCAGCAGAACGACGGTGTCGGCGAGGTAGGTCACGTCTACCGGCGACTTCATGTCACCGACCAGCCCATGCTGCGCCACCGTTACGAAGGTGTTCGCGCCCTGGCGGTTCAGATATTGCAGCAGCTCGTGAATGTGGAGGACGAGCGCGCTTTCCTCCGGCATGGAGGCCTGATAGCCGTTGATGCTGTCTATGACGACCGTCTTTGCGTCAAATCTGGTAACGTGCTCGCGCACACGCTGGGCGAACTCGCCAGGTGAAACCTCAGCTGCATCCAACTGCTCGATGTGAATCGAGCCGTCCCGCTGGTAGTCTTCCAAGTCAAAGCCAAGGTCTTTCATGCGCCGGAACAGCAGCCCCAGTTCTTCATCGAAGATGAAGAGGGCGGCCTTTTCGCCACGCTTGACGGCCGCTTCGACGAATTGAAGCGCAAAGAGACTTTTACCCATGCCCGCAGGACCGATCAGCAGCGTGCTCGATCCCCGCTCGATGCCGCCACCCAGCAACGCGTCAAGTTCAGCGATCCCGCTCTTTAACGTAGAGCGCTCGAACTCCGTGCGGTGCTCGATCGCTCGCAATCGCGGAAAGACGGAAACACCTCCAGTCTTGATGATGAAGTCGTGATAACCCCCGCGGAATGCCTGGCCGCGGTACTTGGTAATCCTCAGGCGGCGTCTTTCCGAACCATAGCTCGGCGCCAGTTGTTCAAGGTGAATAACCCCGTGCACTACGCTGTGAACCGTCTTGTCGAGACTGTCGGAGGTCATGTCGTCGAGAAGCAAGACCGTGGCGCCTGTCGAGGAAAAGAAGTGCTTCAAAGCCAGGATTTGCCGGCGATAGCGAAGGGAGCTTTGGGCAAGCAGCCTGATTTCCGACAGGCTGTCGAGCACAACGCGGTTCGGCTGAACCCTTTCGAAAACCTCAAATATCATTTTGGTGGTCTCGCCGAGTTCCAGATCCGACGAGTAGAGCAAGCTCTGCTGTTGTTCGGCGTTCAACAGGCTCTCAGGCGGAACGAGCTCGAATATTTCGATATTTCTATGGATTTCCATCCCGTGCGACAGGGCACTGTCGCGTAGCTCATCCTCGGTCTCGGACAACGTGATATAGAGACATTTCTCTCCGAGGGCGGCGCCCTGCTGAACGAACTGCATGGCGATCGTGGTCTTCCCCGTGCCCGGCGCCCCCTCGAGAAGGAATACGTGGCGACGTGACAAACCGCCCGAAAGGATGTCGTCCAGCCCCTCGACACCTGTTTTGGCCTTCGACATAACGCTTGTGTCCATTTTTGCCCTCCGTTGATCACAGGTAACTAGCGTCGAGCGGTGCGAAGGCAACAGGCGACTCGTCACCCTGCGCATGACACCTGCGGCTTAACCGACGATTGACCGTTTTCCATTTGCTATATCGCTCCGGCAGGTCTCGCCAGGGCGCACCCAAAGCAGAACCCATAAACGTCCGTTCACAAACAAATGTCAGTTTGCCGGCCAACGCATCCGTGTGCACCTTGTTCAACTGATATCATTTCAACGCCATCACGCGGTTCCGTGCTCAACACGGCAGCCCCTGAATCAGCGATTAGCAACCTTGAATGTCGATCCGTCCGCCTCGCACTAACAGCACGATCAGATTCCGACCCGTTCCCGCAGCTCCGGATTTAGCTCAGCGCGAAGCGTGGTAATGATCCGCCCTGCCTCTTCCTGCGTGAGGCCACACAGCAGAAGCGATTGGTCGGCGAGCGCTAAACCGGCCGCAAGATTTTCAGGAAAGACGACTTTCGCGCCGGCTTTGACAAGAGTCTTGATATCGTAGTCATCAGCCGTACTGACAACACAGGGAATTGCCACTTGCTGCTCGCTCGCAAACTTCAGGATTCGTTCGACGGCGGCGTGCCTGTCAAAAGTTATGACGACCAACCTGGCCCTTGCGAGGCCCGCGGCGGACAAAATCCGGCGATGCGCGGCATCGCCGTGCACGATAGTGTGGCCGTGTCGTTGGGCTTCTTTGAACCGCGCGAGATCGGACTCAACGGCGATGTGCGGTATCTTCGCCTCCTCAAACGCGGTCGCAACGAGGCGGCCGACACGTCCGCATCCACACAGCACAACATGTCGATCGAGCGCCTCGCATGTTGTGCGAAGCGCAGTCTCGGTTGCGGCCACGCGGGAGCGCCGATTACCCACGAGATGTTCGATAAACGCGCTGCGCTGAATCAGCAGTGGGGCTAGACCCATCGTGAGCGCAAGGGCAATTAGGACCGGTTGACCGATCTCGGATGGCAGCAGGCCGCTGTTCATGGCCAGGGTCAACAATAGCAGGCCGAATTCTCCGCCGTGGGCAAGGATGACTGCGACGCGGAGGGCGATCGCTGCGGACCTGCGCAGCATGAGCCCAACAACGAAGGTAGTGAGCGCTTTGCCGAACAGAAAGACCGCACACCAAGCGAGGATGGCGTAAGGAAACACCACGATCAGCCGGAGATCTATCTGCATGCCCACGGTGACGAAGAACAGACCGACAAGCACATCACGGAACGGGCGCAAATCGTCCTCGACTCGGTGTTGAAAATCGCTCCCGCCAATCACCATACCAGCTATGAAGGCGCCAATCGGCAAAGCCAGCCCAGCAAGATGAGCGAGATAGGCGGCCCCGAGCGCAACGAAAAGCGCCGCTAGGAGAAACAAGTCGTTCGAGCGGGACTTGGAAGCACCGGCAAGGACAGTGCGGACGAGCGGGCGGGCGACGATGGAAACTGCGATGAGTGCGATCGCCGCTAGCCCGAGACGCCCCACGAGATCGAACGGATCAACAGATGTTCGCCTCGACCAACTGTCTATGGCGACAAGCAGGGGGATCGTCGCTATATCCTGGAATAACAGGATGCCAAGGGCAAAGCGTCCATGCTGACTCGAAATCTCGCCTTGCTCGGCGAGCTGCTTCATGGCAACGGCCGTCGATGACATCGCCACAGCACCACCAAGCAGAATGGCGATGCGGGGATCAAGCCCGAGCCACCAGAGCGCGCCGGCAATCGTTGCCAGGGTCCCTCCCACCTGCAGGCTGCCTGCCAAGAGGACGTCGGTGCGCGCTGCCAGCAGGGTGGTCAGCGAGAACTCCAGCCCGACCATGAACATCAGGAAGATCAGGCCGAGTTCGGCGAGGAAGAGCGTATCGTCACCGAGTGCCACGAGGTTCAGACCATAGGGACCAATCGCAAGACCCGCCAGGAGGTAGCCCATGGCGGCAGGCATTCGCAGTGCGGCGAAGAACGCCACGGCAACGGCCGAGACCACGATCATCGACAGACTTTGAGTGAGCAGGTGGTCGGTCATCGTTATGCCTCGGCAGAGCGGGCGGGCGGTGACAATACCACATCAAAGCCGCGCTGACGGGCATTGCTGAGTAAAACCGAGCGAATGTCGGTTCTCGCTGCCGCCGGGCTACACAAGGACGAAGACGGCGGGTAAGCCGTCGAGCGTTGCCGTCTTCATCAATGACATTCAGACAGACGCGTGGGAGGACTGGTGAAGCAGCAGCACACGGCCAAGCGGACATTTGAGCGGCTGTGCTAAGACCGTAGGTTTTCCGACGGCTACACACAAAGCAACTACTGCATGGCGCGACAAATGCGTGGGAGGTAGCCCGCGGTCCCGTCCATTAGGCGGGAAAAAACCGTACATCAGAGGCGCCGACGGGTCGGCCGAAAAAGAATCCCTGGCCATAGTGACAGCCGAGTTCTCGTAGTGCGTGGAATTCTGTCACCGTTTCAACGCCTTCGGCGACGACCTTCTTTCCCAGCGCCATTGCCATATCTATGATGGCCTTCACAATGGCATAATCGGCGTTCGCGGCGGTCATCGCACGCACGAACGAACCGTCGATTTTAATTTGGTCATAGGCAAACTCCTTCAGATGCACGAGGGAAGCAAAGCCAGTGCCGAAATCGTCAAACGCGACGATAAAGCCGGCTGCACGCAGCGCCTCAAGCTGCACGCCGATGTCGCCGCCCTGTTCCGACAGCATCACACCCTCCGTGACCTCGATCTGGATATGCCGAGGCGATAGTCCTGCCGACCGGGTCGCGGCCAGGATTTCATCGACAAGGCAGGGGCTGCCCGGAAACGCGATAAACTGCGACGACGAAACGTTGACCGCGATGTGCCCGAAATCGACTCCGGCCGTCTCCCACGCCTGGGCTTGTGCGACGGCGCTCTTCAGCACATGGCTGCCGATGCGCCTTGAGAGTATTGGGTCGTGCAGAGCCGCGGCAAAGGTCGCGGGGCCGAGAACCGATCCATCGGGTTTCTTGAGCCTTAGAAGTGCCTCAAAGCCGACGCGCCGTCCAGTATCGAGCGCAATCTTCGGCTGGTAATGGAGCACGAAGAGACCCTGTGCGAGCGCCTCTTCCGCGATGGCCAGCGCCGCCTTGTCGGCTTTCGCACGATCGAGCCGGCCCGGGTCGATCCGGGACAACAGATACCGGTCTTCGGATTGCAGGAGACGCTCCACTGCGCAACGCGCCAGCCGATCCAGCAAACCGCGCACGTCCGCCCCGAGGCGTCGCGGCACCTGATCGAGAACGCAGAGCGAGCCGAGCCGAAGCCCTGGCTCGATCTCCAGCGGCACGCCGGCATAGAAACGGATCCTGTTGCTTCCGGTGACGAAAGGGTTTTCGGCAAAGCGGACATCGCGAGCGGCATCCGGCACGACGAAGGGCCTCGACGACCGGATTGTGTAGTCGCAGAAAGCGTCCGCTCTGCGGGACCTGTCCCCTTCGATGCCCCGCTTCGACTTGAACCATTGGCGTTCGCCGTCAAGCAATGTGATGAGACCGATCGGCGTATCGGCCGCAAGGCAGGCGGCATGGACGAGCGCATCCAGCACCGGATCCGGGCCGGTTGAGACGATGGACAATTCTCTCAGACGCTTGAGGCGAGCCGACTCATCCGGTGGATATCCTTTGGCACCGACCGCTTTCGCGGAAATCACATCACGGTTTTCACACTGAAGCATAAGGCTTTTCCATTATCCCTGCTGTTGGATATCGCTCAGGCGATAGCCCACGCCGCGGATCGTCTTAATGGCAGCGCCGCTGGCGGCATCCAGTTCCGCAAGTTTGCCGCGCAACCGGTTGATGTAGACGTCGATGGTCTTGTCGCGCGGATCGTACTCGCGAAAGAGCGCCTGCCTTGCAATGCAAGACTTCGGGCAATCTTCACCAACACTGTCGTGAAGGACCTGCAGTATCCGTCCTTCGAGTGCGGTCAGCGGCCGACTGGCGCCGCCGAAATCCATGGACAGGCGTCCGATGTCGCAATCGATATTGCCGATCTTGAAAGCAACGCTCTGCCGCAAAGCGTTGCGGCCTATCCGCGCCTCGTGCAGGCGATGGACGCGGGCACGCAGTTCCTTCACGCTGAACGGTTTCATCACATAGTCGTCTGCACCGACACTGATGGCGTCCGCCCGGCTATCGGCGTCTCCAACGCCCGAGATCATGATGATTGGGACGTCGGAACGTGAGCGCGCCTCGCGCAACAGATCCAACCCGCTCCCGTCTGGCAGGTTGACGTCGATGAGGATGCAGTCATAGGCAGCGAGCTCGTTTGAATGAATGAAGCGGTTCGCCTGCCTCACGGATGCAAGGCAATCCAGCCGATCCCGAGAATCCGACCAGTTCAGCCGCAACATATCAACGACGTCTCGCTGATCTTCGATGATCATTATGTTCATAATCTCTTCGAATGTTTGGTGGGGTGACCCAAGCCTTTTTCCTTTGCGCCATAGAGCGGGGATGGCATTGGGCGCAGCAATGGCTGCACGTTTTCGCTAACTGATATGGTTCTCGGGCTGAGGCTTTCCAAGGTGGAAAACGGTGAACTCATGCGTGCCAGCCGATTGACGAAGTCTGGCCTCAATTGCTTGACGAAGCAAAGATGCAGGATCCCCGGATCGCGGTGAACGACGATGCTGCCGACCACGACGTCAAACTTGCCAAAAACAACGTAAACGTGATCTCGAATCAGCGACTTTCCTATGCGCACGGTCGCCCCACCCTCGCTGATCTCCACAACGAGACAGCGCACGATCTGCATCTTGCGCATCCATTTTCCCGTGAAGAGCAGGTTACAGAAGAGCGTGACGCTTCGGCGGCACCATTGACGGCTGAAGTAGTCGGATTCGACGCGGCTCAGATAGGTCGTTCTCTTTGTTGCTTTCACAGGGTGACCTCGATGCTTGCCGAGGTCCCCCTCCGCCATCGGGAGGCAGGAACGCGGCAGTTGGATGCATCGATTAGACCGGCACACCGTTAAGCGACCGCGGCGTCAAATTTAAATAAAGTAAAATTTAGCGATCTCTCATGGATTGCGGCGTTGCTTAAGACTATCGAGAGGTTGAAATCAACGACGGATGGGGACGATGCGACGAGAAAACGCAATTGCTGGCAAGGGCTTTCGCATCCTGGTGAACGGTTTCAGGCAGTGTGCAAGGGATCGGTTTTCCGCTGGGGTGCTTGCTGGCGGCATCTCCGCTTTCGTCCTCGCCTGGCTCCCGACAACTGCATGGCTCTCGGTCGTCGGCGCGACGCTAGTCATCGTTTGGCGGCTCCATGAGGATTGGGTCCTGCCTCGCAACGCTCGCCGACAATCGCAAGACCTCTATGGAGACCAAGCTCTTCTCGAGATCGCCGGCAAGGCCGCGAGACTCGGCGGATGGGTGGTGCATCTGCCGGACCGGAGAATCGAATTGTCGGATGAAACCTGGGCGATCCACGAGAGAGCAAGGGGCAAGACTGTCACCTTCGAGGAGGGGATGGGCTATTTTGCGCCTGAGTGGCGAGATGCGATCACTCGGCATTTCGAAGCCTGCGTTGCGACCGGTCTGCCCTACGATATCGAGGTGAAGATCATTGATGGCACCGGCCGGCGGAAATGGGTTCGCGCAATCGGCGTGGCGATCCGCGACGACATGGGCCATATCTCCAAAATACAGGGCGCCCTCCAGGATATCGATGAGCGCAAGCGGCTGGAGAATACCGCCAGGGATCTTGAGCGGCGCTTGGCCGAGTCGATGGAGAACATCAGCGATGCGTTTTTCCAGCTTGATACCGATTGGCGCTTCACCTACCTCAACCGTCAGGCCGAACGTCTGCTGGAGCGCCCGCGATCGGCGCTTATGGGCCGCCCTATCTGGCAGGAATTCCCGGAGGCCTCCTCGGGGAGCATCCGGCAGCACTACGAGCGCGCCGTCCGCGAAAGCAAGACGGCCGATTTCGAAGTATTTTATGAATCCCTTGGCACTTGGTTCTCGGTCACCGCCTACCCCGGCGCGGGAGGGTTGACCGTCTATTTCCGAGACGTGACGAAACGGCATGCGTCCGATCAGCACTTGCACCTACTGGAAATGGCGATCTCGAGAATCGACGACTTCGTCATGATAACGAAGGCCGCATCGCAGCCCGGGGGCGGGCAAACGATCGTTTACGTCAATGACGCCTTCGTCAAGATCACCGGCTATTCACCGCACGACGCGCTCGGCCGATCTCCCGGCTTTCTCCAGGGGCAGCGGACTGACGCCGCCACGCTTGAAGAGATCAATCGCGATATCGCATTGTCGAAGGCAGTCCGGGCCGACCTTCTCAACTACGCCAAGGACGGCCACGAATACTGGGTGGACATGAGCATTTCCCCCATTTTCGGCTCCGACGGACGGGCGAGCCATTTCGTAGCAACCGGTCGGGACATCACCGACAGAAAGCGAGCGGAGGAACAACTGGCCGAAAGCGAGGAACGCTTCTCGATCGTTGCCATGATGACGACGGACGCAGTCTGGGACTGGGACATTGCGACCGGTCGTGTACAGTGGAACAGCAACATCAAATCCGTCTTCGGGCACGAGGACGTACCGGTCGAGGATGGTTTTCGGGAATGGGAGGCAAAGATCCACCCGGACGACCGCGCACGCGTGGTGTCCAGCGTGCTTGCCGCGATTGAAGGGAAGGTCGACACATGGCTGGAAGAATACCGCTTCCGCCGTGGAACGGGAACCTATGCCGAGGTTCTCGATCAAGGCCATATCATCCGCAATGCCGCAGGCGAGGCAACCCGGATGGTCGGTGGCGTCCGCGATATCACCGAGACACGGCTGAATGAGGCAAAACGGCTGCAGACACAGCGGCTTGAAGCGATAGGCCAATTGACGGGCGGCGTTGCCCACGATTTCAACAACCTGTTGACGGTTATCATCGGGACGGCGGAGACCTTGGCCGATGAAATTGCCGATCCGCGACTATCTGCGGTCGCGCAGCTAAACCACAAGGCATCACGGCAAGGCGCCGCCATCACACGTCAGCTTCTGACTTTCGCGGGACGTCAGCCTCTCGAACCAGCGGCTTTAAAAATCAACACTCCCATACTGGCAATGGAGGAATTGCTGTCGACTGCACTCGGCGAACTGATCACTCTCTGCCTCAAACTTGATCCGGCCGCAGGTCACATACGGGCAGATGTGGCGCAACTGGAATCGTCTATCATGAACCTTTGCATCAACGCCCGCGACGCTATGCCGGATGGCGGTAGGGTGACAATCTCGACGGCGCAAAGCGGTGACGACGCGGTGATCCGGATCTCCGACAACGGCTTCGGAATGGATGCGGAGACGCGCGCAAAGGCCTTTGAGCCTTTCTTCACCACGAAGCCCTTCGGCAAGGGCAGCGGGTTAGGTCTTAGCACGGTGTATGGCTTCGTGCGGCAGTCAGGGGGCCGGATCGAAATTGAATCGGAGCCGGGCAAGGGAACAACCATGTTCCTGTCCTTTCCTCGACTGGCGTCTACGGAAATAGCTGCGGAGCCTTTCTCGAACGGGGTGCTGGAGGGTGGCAGTGAGCGCGTTCTCGTCGTAGAGGACGATCTAATGGTCCGTGAATTCGCCGCCGCAACACTCATTTCTCTCGGCTACTCCGTTACATCTGCGGCCGACGCGTCGGAAGCGTTGCAGATACTGGAAACAGACGGGCCGTTCGATTTGGTTTTTTCAGATGTGGTCATGCCCGGCCCAATAGATGGCGACGCTTTGGCGACCAAGATCATGGCGCTGTATCCGAACCTCCCGGTTGTCCTGGCGACCGGCTACGCGGATGTCGAACGCATTGGCGCCACGTCACGTTTCCGGCCGCTTGCAAAGCCCTATGCGCGACGGCAGCTCGCTGAGGCTTTGCGGCAAGCGATTGGCGCTTCGCACGACAATCGATGAACTTCTGGGTACAATGTGGCGCATGCCCGCGATATTTGTAGTTGCTCAAGGCTTGGTCTCGTCGGCCCAACGAGATCTGACCGGCAACGGCCGTGAAGGTTGAAACCCTGCAGGCTTGCGGTTTCTGCGAAACCACCAATATTTAAGCGATATCGAATGCTCTGCGCATCGCACGTGGCCGCTTCGGGAGAGCGGCGCGCAAACGACTCGTCCCGCTCGGACGAAAGCGCCGTTCTCATCAACGTCTGGGAACCGCACGCCTCGTTTCGGCGCTCCATCATCCTCGGCGAGAATCTCCGCCACCCGACGCAAGGCCGCGCTCCCGCGCTGCAGTCAACGCTGCCTGGGGCTCATCATACGGCTCTGGTACCTCTTCAACCGGAAACCCAACGTGACGAGACTTTTCTTCTTCTTCCACGACTAAAATCGTCTGCGCTCCGGCCAACGAATCCACGAGACGGAAACTGACCTGTGGCCGGCCTTCCGGGGCCAGCTTCATCGACAGCGCAATGTCGGACGTGGCGTTCTGGTGCTCAGAAGTTTGCGAAGTTCGTAAATACCCACCAGCATTCCGGCCGTGCACACTGGAATCCCGCCGCCGAAGACTGTCGTGCAATCCTCTCCTCTACAGATACTCGTTAGAGATCATTGACGACGACCTTCTGTGAAGGGGATGACGCAGGTCGTCATGCGGCCTGAATAAGTAACGGCGCGCCACGTCGAGATAGCCGTCATAGATGAGCCCGCCATTGATCAACACAAGCGTCTGCTTGTGCCGTTGGTAAAGCGCCGGGATCCGGTACCAGGGAACACCCGGCCGCTGGTGGTGGAGGACATGCAGGTTGTTGTAGAGAAACAACAAACCAAAGAGCGTGCTGTTTTCGACGATCGCTGTGCGCTCGTCGTGATAATCGGCGTAACGGTGCTCCGCATAAGAGCGCAACCGGGTCAGGGCCGCGCCGACATAGACAAAGCCGAAGAGGTAGAGCCATAGAGGCATGCCGCAGACGGCGATGACCCAGACCAGAACGGCGGCTACGCCGATCGCGTGACGGATCCAGAAGTTGCTGCGGGCTCGATCCCCTTCGAGGAGGAGTGCTGCCTCCTGCGCCAAGAAACTGACGATCATCACCAGCGGACCCAGGGTCAAGCGCCCGAACAGGGTGCTGTTCCACCTGGCTAGAGACCGCCCGACGAGACCCAGCCGATCCCAGGCTGCCTGGGTGAGATAGGATGACTCCGGGTCCTCTATGGGATCCGTCAGATGTTCGTCGCGGTGATGGGTCAAGTGGCCCTCGCGGTAAATCGCGTAGGGCAGCCAAAGCGACAGCGGCGGCCAGCCGATGGCGTCGTTGATGCTCCGATTTCGGGTTGGATGGCCATGGATGACCTCGTGTTGCAGCGATCCATGCCAGGCGATCAGCCATCCGCCGAGCGCGATGACAACTGCAAGGGGGAGCGATTGCCAAAACCAGGTAAGCCCAAGAAAACCGCCATAAATGACAAGCGCGAGAACGACGGTCTGCCACTCAATACGGGTGATGCTGGAGAGGGATGATTGTGACGGAAGGTCTTCTGAAGACCGAGAATTGGACATGTCGTGTTACCCGGAAAGCGAAAAAAGCAATAGAATTCAACCGCCAATATAATCTGGCTGCACCGGAACCCGCGCCGCACGTCTTTGCAAGACGGCGCGGAAAAACGGAAAACTGGTTACGTCAGAAGACCGAAACGTAAAATATTTATTCTATGTAATTGATGTATTATTAGCTCTAATGCGTCCATCGAATTGACCCGCTGCCCTGCCCTGGGGAGCGCCAATCCTGGAGGACATGCCATGACATTCAACCCCACGCGCCGGCAGGTACTTGTCGGCGGCGCTTCCCCCGCGACGATCGTTGCGCTTGGTGGCGTCCATCCGGCCTTTGCCGGCGCCGATCGCACCAAGATCACCGTGCGCGTCGAAAAGGATCTCTCGAACCTCGATCCGGCCAATCGATCCGGTCCGATCGACCTCAACGTCATCTGGTCGGTGCAGCAGGGGCTGATCTCCTTCAAGCCAGGCTCGACCGAATGGGAACTGGATGCGGCCGAAGAACTGGAACAGGTGAGTGATACCGAAATCCGCTTCAAGCTGCGCAGTGGCCTCGCCTTCACCGGCGGCTACGGCGACCTGACAGCGGAAGACGTGAAGTTCTCTTTCGAACGCTTCATCACGCCAGACGCGGAAGGCAAGCCCGTCACCTACGCGAAGGACTGGTCAGCGCTCGATCGCGTGGAGGTAACCGCGCCGCTCGAGGGTCGGATCATCCTCAAGAATCCGGCGCCGGCGCTCTATACGATCGCGCTCGCCGACGGTTCCGGCCGCATCGTCTCGAAGAAGGCTTTCGAGGCGCTCGGCAAGGATATCGCCACCAAGCTCGTCGGAAGTGGACCCTACGTGCTCAAGGAATGGACGCCGCGTGAACAGTTCGTGCTTGAGATCAACCCGGAATACAAGGGACCGATCAAGGCGCATTTCCATCAGATCGTCGGCAAGCCGATCGGCGAGCAGAAGACCGCCGAAATCGCCTTTAAGTCCGGCGAGATCGACTTCACCGCGATCGATCCCGAAAATGGAAAGTCGATGGCGGCGCTGCCGGATGCAAGCATCACCGAGATCCCGGCGATCGACTATGTCTGGTTCGGCCCGAACATCGAGAAGGCGCCGTTCGACGATATCCGCGTGCGTCAGGCCATCCGCTATGCCGTCGATATCGATGCCATCCTGCAAGGCGCCTATTCCGGCCTTTATCCGCGCGCTAACGCTCTGCTTGCCCCGAGCCTGCTGGGCTACTGGAAGGACGCGCCGGTCCATGCCCGTGACCTCGATAAGGCGCAGGCGCTGCTTAGAGAGGCGGGTCACGCCGACGGTTTCAAGACGAAGCTCACCATCGAGGCCAATGCCCGCTATGAGGCGATCGCCCAGATCATCCAGTCAAACCTTGCCGAAGTGGGTATCGAGGTCGAGATCGAGGCATTGGAATCGGCCGCCTACTGGGCGCTCGGCGAAAACGACGCCAGCAAGGACCTCGAACTTTCGCTCATCAAATTCAACGGCAAGTTCGACCCCGGCTTCCAGACACAATGGTTCACCTCGGCGCAAGTCGGTCAGTGGAACTGGCAACGCTGGAAGAATGCCGATTTCGATGCCTTGCACGAGAAAGGCGGCGTGACGGTAAATCCGGCCGAGCGCGAGAAGATCTACATCGAAGCACAGAAGCTGCTCGACGAATCGGCTGCCTTTATCTGGATCACCCACAACCTCAACGCGTTCGCTTCGCGAAAGTGGCTGAAGCCCGGCGTCCTGCCGAACGGCAACAACTGGCTTTACACCGCTTTTACACAAGCGACGGCTTGACCCGATGGCAGCCTGCGTTGCGACAGAAGAGGATGCGCTGCAATGAGGAGCGCGTCCCTTCAAATCCATCTTGGCTTCAAGCTGGCGACGGCGGCACTTGCCGTGGCCGGTTCAGTCGTGCTCCTGATGGCCCTGACGCGGCTAATCCCCGGGGATCCCGCGACCGTGATCCTTGGGTCGCGCGCAACGCCTGAAGCGGTCGCGACACTCAATGCCCGCATCGGCCTCGACAAGCCGCTGATCGAACAGGTTTTCACCTTCTTCGGCA
This sequence comes from Ensifer sp. EB106-05-01-XG146, assembly GCF_058791875.1. Classification (NCBI taxonomy): domain Bacteria; kingdom Pseudomonadati; phylum Pseudomonadota; class Alphaproteobacteria; order Hyphomicrobiales; family Rhizobiaceae; genus Ensifer; species Ensifer sp. EB106-05-01-XG146. The sequence continues at coordinate 192,911 of NZ_JBYTDX010000003.1, read as the reverse complement.
GGCTCGCCTCCGGCGATCTCGGAGAGGACGTCTTCAACGGGCGGCCGGTCCTCAGCCTGGTTCTGAATGCGCTGCCGAACACGGCCGCGCTTGCGGTCGCATCAATGCTGTGCGCCGTAGCCCTCGGCGTGCCGTTGGCGCTTTTCAGCGCCCGCTGGCCGGGCGGCAAGACAGATCGAATGGTCGCGTTCCTGAGTGTCGGATTCATTTCGACGCCGAGTTTCGTCGTATCGGTCTTCCTGCTGATGGTGTTTTCCGTGCATCTGCGCTGGTTTCCGGTGCTGGGCGCCGGCGAAAGCGGCAACCTCGGCGACCAGCTTTGGCACCTCGTATTGCCGACGGCGGCGCTCGCGGCCGGCTGGGTCGGCTACATCGCCCGGCTCCTGCGCTCATCGCTGCTCGAGGTCCTCGGGGAAAACCACGTTCGCACGTTGCGTGCCTATGGTGTCAGCCAAACCAAGATCATGATGAAATACGCACTCAAGCCGGCAATCCTGCCGACCCTGGCGGTGCTTGGCATGGGTTTCGGCGAACTCCTCGGCGGCGCCGTCTTTGCCGAAGTGATCTTCAACCGCCCGGGCCTCGGCTCGCTGATCTACGACGCCATTCGCACACGCAACTATCCGGTCGTCCAGGGCGGCGTCTTCGTCATCGTCATGCTCTATGTGCTGACCAATCTGATCGCCGACCTCTCCCAGAGCCTGATCGATCCACGCGAGCGCGCCCGCCTTACATCTGGTCAGGGACACTGAGATGCAAGCCTTCATCGCTCTTTCCCGTCGCCCGGGTGGCACGTTTGCAATGCTTGCGGTGACGCTTCTCTGTCTGGGGGCGATCGCCGCACCGGTGATTGCGCCCTATAGCCCGAACGCAATAGCGCCGGCGAACCGGCTGATGGAGCCGTCGTGGCAGCACCTGCTTGGAACGGACCATCTCGGTCGCGACATCCTCAGCCGGCTGATCTATGGAGCACGGGTGGCGCTCGGCATTTCACTCTCGGTCATTGCCATTTCCTTGAGCGCCGGCGTCACTTTCGGGATTGCGGCCGCCCTTTCGCCGCGTGCAATCGATCTCGCCGTGGTCGGCGTCTTCGACATCGTCACTTCGTTTCCCAGCATTATACTGGCCTTGGCATTGGTGGCCGTGTTCGGCCCTGGCCTCGGTAATGTCGTGCTGCTTGTCAGCATTGTTTTCATTCCCCATTTCGGCCGAGTTGCCCGCGCCCAGACGATCGCCATTCGCAACAGTCCCTTCATCGAGGCCGAAAAAGTGCTTGGGGCAGAGACCTGGCGGGTCGTGCTGCATCACGTAACCCCGAACATCATTGGTCCGATCTTCGTGCTGGCCTGCATGGATATCCCTGTTGTCATCACCATCGAGGCGGGCCTGAGTTTTCTCGGGCTTGGCGTGCGTCCGCCGCTGGCAAGCTGGGGCAACCTCTTGAATGACGGCTATACCTATCTCGACCAGTCGGTTTGGCTCGCGACCTTTTCCGGACTGGCGCTCGTCCTTGCTACCCTCGGCTTCGCGCTTCTCGGCGAGGCCTTGCGCGACACGCTCGACCCGAAGCTGAGGAAAGCCCTTTGACTGACGCCCTTCTCACCATCGAAGACCTGCACGTGTCCTACCGGGGTCACGAAAGCACGGCCCACATCCTCGACGGCGTCGATATAACCATTGGTCGCGGACAGTCCGTCGGTCTCGTTGGCGAAAGCGGCAGCGGCAAGTCAACGGTCGCCTTCGCCCTGCTCGGGCTGCTTGACGGCAACGCGCAGGTTTCCACGCGTCGGGCCGCCTTCGATGGGCGCGAAATGCGCTTTGGCGTAGACGAAACCAGGGCGTTGCGAGGGACCGACATCGCAATGATCTTCCAGGATCCCATGACCGCGCTCAATCCGATGTTTACCATCGGAACGCAGCTCGTCGATATCCAGCGGCGGCGCTTCCCCCGGGAGAGCCGCAACAGGCTCTGGGGCCGCGCGCAAGCAATGCTTGCCGATGTCGGCGTGCCGGATGCGGCAGCGCGCATGCACCGCTACCCGCACGAGTTCTCCGGCGGCATGCGCCAGCGCGTGGTGATCGCCATGGCACTCCTGGTTGAACCGAAGCTGTTGATTGCCGACGAGCCGACAACCGCGCTCGACGCGACGATCGAAGCGCAAGTGGTCGAGGTGCTGGACCGGCTACGACAGCGCACGTCCGCCTCCATGCTGGTGATCAGCCATAGCATGGGCCTGATCGCCGAACTCTGCGACAGCGTAATCGTCATGTATGCAGGCACGGTGGTGGAACACGGACCCGTGCGCGTCGTCTTCAGCCGCCCGCGCCATCCTTACACCCGCGCGCTGCTCGCCTGCGAGATCGATCCCTATGCGGCCTTCGATCCCTCGCAGGATCTGGCAACCATTCCCGGCACCGTGCCCGATCCTGCACGCCGTCCCCAAGGCTGCATTTTTGCCAGCCGTTGTCCTGCCCGCCACGACCGCTGCAATGAAAGGCCGCCCCGGCGGCAGACGCGAGAGGGGCGAACCTATTCCTGCTGGCAGGAGGCTGCGTAATGGCCCGCCCCATTCTAACCCTCGATAACGCGATGGTACGCTACGATCGGCTCACCGCGGTCGACAACGTCTCGCTTGAACTGCGGCGTGGCGAAACCCTGGGGCTCATTGGTGAAAGCGGTTGCGGCAAGTCCTCGATCGCCCGCGCGATCGTCGGGCTGCAGCCGCTTTCCGAAGGCACGCTTGCCGTGGAGGGCGAGACACTAAAGGATGCCTCCAGGCAACGCCGCCTCATCCTGCAGCGCCGGATCCAGCTCCTGTTTCAAGATCCCGTCGCGTCCCTTTCGCCTCGTCTGACGGTCCGAGCCTTGCTTAGCGAGCCCCTGAAGATCCGCGCCGCCTTCACGGCCGAGAACTGGGGGCGGATCATGGGGCTGGCCGAAAGGATCGGGCTTGGCGAGCAGCTTCTCTCTCGCTATCCCCATCAGCTCAGTGGCGGGCAGGCGCGGCGCGTGGCTCTGATCCGCGTACTTGCAGCCGAACCGTCGATCATCGTCGCCGACGAACCGACCGCCGGCCTCGACATCTCGGTACAAGGCGATCTTTTGAACCTTCTGCGAGGGCTCAAGGATCACCTGGGCCTCAGCTATCTGCTGATCTCCCACAATCTCAATGTCGTCGGGCGGGTCGCGGACCGGGTTGCCGTCATGTATCTCGGACGCATCGTCGAGAGCGGGCCGACCGCCGCTTTGTTTCGCGGCCCCGCGCATCCCTATACCCAAGCGCTTCTTTCGGCCAATCTGACGCTCGATCCCAGCCGCCGACACGAACGAATCGTTCTTTCCGGAGAATTGCCGAGTCCCGCCCATCCACCGGCCGGATGCCGGTTCCATAGCCGCTGTCCCTTGGTGCAGCCGATTTGCGCAGCAGAAGCCCCTGCCCTTCGGGCGGGCGAAGACGGACGCGCTGTCGCCTGTCACTTTCCGCTGGCCGCAAGGCCGGCCGTCATCCCTCAGACGATAGCAGGGTAACCATGGCGTGCAGCGTCCCGATCAAGCTCGGCCAGTGCCTCGTAGTCGGAATCGCCCAGGAGGCTGATGCCTTTGAGCGAGAGCGTGTCGCAGACGCCGCCGAGTTCAGGATCGCCGATCGTCTCCGCCAGTGTACGCCGCAGGATCATGAGGTCTTTGGCCGAGGTCAAGGCGGATGTGATGAAGGGCAGTCCGGGTCCCTTCGTCGTCTCCGCAAGAACACGGACCGCGGCCACGCGATCGGGATCGAAGCGCAGTGTGTTGCCGAACGTAACGCAGTCGATTGCCGCGACGTCGGCCGCGCCACTCGCTACGGCATCGATGCTTGCTCGGTGCCCGCCCGTCTCGATGACCGACGAGAAAAAGCGGCCGTCGACCGCATGTGGCGCTACCGCAGCTCGAAACAGGTTGTAGCCGGAATTGCTGCCCGGTTCATTGATCGCCGCACGCATCCCGCGCAGATCGCCGAGCGAGCTGGCCGACGACCGGGCATTGACGATGATGAAACTGCATTTGTGCGGGCCGTCGCAGCCAGGCAAGTCGTAAACGGGCGTCGCCACCAGTTGAACCCTCCCGCGAAGGTGCTGGACATAGGGATATCCGCAGGTCTGGCCGAACAGCAGGTCCGGACGGAACCACGCCTCGTTGTAGGCGACGGTCTCGTCAAGCGCCCCGGGCGCATCAAGGCCATACCCACGCAATCGGTCCCCCAATGCTTTCCAGAAAAGCCGCGTCGCCTCCTCGATCGGCGGCGGACTGACATACATGGCGAGGCTGGCGAGAGGCATGGGCGGGCTCCGGCAAAAACGACTCAAAAATCTATGCATTGCATAGATTTAAATCGCAACGATATTTCTTCGTCGAAAGGATCCCTGTCATGAGTGTGCCATTGCAACAGTCAGGTGAGGCAAGCGTCGCCGCCGTCGAAATCGGTTGCGACGTGCTCGTGATTGGCGGTGGACCCGCCGGGTGCTGGGCCGCCATCGAAGCTGCATCCAGCAACGCTAAGGTCGTGCTGGTCGACAAGGGATATTGCGGCAGCTCCGGTGCCACGGCTTCGGCCGGCACCCAGATCTGGTATGTGCCGCCGGACCCGGCGGAACGGGAGGCAGCCATGGCCAGCCGCGAGGCGATGGGCGGTTATCTGTCCGAACGTTCCTGGATGGTGCCCGTCCTCGACAAGACGTTCGAGAGTGTTAATCGGTTGGCGGACTGGGGCTACCCCTTCCCCCGTAACGACGACGGCGAAGAGCAGCGTATCTCGGTCCAGGGGCCGGAATACATGCGGCTGATGCGGCGCCGGGTAAGGAATGCCGGGATCACCATTCTCGATCATCATCCGGCGACGCAACTGCTGACACTGGAAGGACGCGTCGTCGGCGCAAGCGGCCTGCGGCGCCAGGCCGGCGGTCATTGGGTGGTGAACGCCGGCGCCGTCGTTCTTGCCGCTGGCGGCTGTGCCTTCATGAGCAAGGCACTCGGCTGCGACGTCTTGACCGGAGACGGCTATCTGATGGGCGCGGAGGTTGGCGCCGAACTCTCGGGCATGGAATTTTCCTCCGCCTACGCGATTTCGCCCGCCTTCGCCTCGATCACCAAGACGGCGCTTTACCGCTTTGCGCAGTTCTACCGGAAGGACCACAGCCTGATCGAGGGAGCGGGTTCGGCCCGTGGGCGCTCGATTATCGCCCGCACCTTGCTTTCGGAGCCGGTGTTTGCGCGGCTGGACCTTGCCGGGACTGACGAGGTCAAGGCGATCCTCAGGCGCGCGCAGCCGAACTTCTTCGTTCCGTTCGATAGGCGCGGCCTAAATCCCTTTACCGATTTCTTCGAAGTCAAGCTGAGGCTTGAAGGTACGGTCCGTGGTACAGGTGGATTGAGGCTGACCGGCCTCGACTGTTCAACGACTGTTCCGGGGCTTTACGCCGCTGGCGACAACGCCACCCGCGAGCCGATCTGCGGCGGGTTCACCGGCGGTGGCAGCCACAACGCGGCCTGGGCGATCGCCACAGGTGCCTTTGCTGGCGCGGCTGCCGCGTCCTATTCATTGCAGCGGGTAAGCGCTACCGATTTCGGCCTGGCATGCATCGCGCTCTCTGAAACGAAGGGCATCGACCCGGCAGAGATCATCAAGGCTGTCCAGAACGAGGTATTCCCGCTCGACATCAATTACTTCCGCACGCATTCGGCCCTTTCGGCATCTCTGAAGCGGCTGGACGCGCTTTGGGAAAACGTCGGACGGGCAACCGCTCTCAACGAGGATCATTCCCTCAAGCTGCGGGAGGCGCAGGCCATGCTGGCAACGGCGCGTTTCATGTATCGCGCGGCGCTTTCTCGTACCGAAACGCGCGGTATGCACAGACGGGAGGATTATCCGACGCAGAACCCCGCCCAACACCACAGGCTCATCCTCAGCGGCCTCGACCACATCTCCGTTCGGCACGAAGCGGTCGATCCCGGCGTATACAAGCAAGCAGCAGAATAATGATCGAAGTTCTAGACACCAACACATTCACCGACTGCAATCTTTGCGTCCAGGTCTGCCCCACCAACGTGTTCCAAGCACAGCGCGAAGGACCGCCGCTCATCAAGCGTCAGGATGCATGTCAGACCTGCTTCATGTGCGAACTCTACTGCCCCGTCGATGCGCTGTATGTTGAACCGGATGCTGAGGCCGTCCACGGCCTGACCGTCGAAGGCGTGCATGAAAGGCAGCTTTTCGGCAGCTACCGAAAGGCAATCGGCTGGCACAAGGACACTCGCCACCGCCGTCTCATCGACGACCATTTCCGATTACCGCAATAGACACGAGCCACGTCGTGACGTCACGCGCCGCCGGATCAGGCGTCAAGACTGGCGACGCGCGCCGATGGCTCGGAGTGGGATAGCTGGTAAGGTTTCGGGGGCGATGCATTTCTCTTGGCCATTTCCGTCTTACGCGGGTGAGCAACACGCGCGCTCTTGGAGCGCAATTTCCAAGATCTTCGTCCGCTGAAATAATTACCCATCGCCTTGATCCTGTCAGGCCGATTTACGACTGACCGAGCCCCGGACGACCAAAGTGCATCCGAGCTTTTTTAGGCTGTGATGGCCTGAGCGCGGCTTCTTTGCAAGGTGCTCAATCGCCCAGGCCCCCATCGGCCGGTGCGGAAGCTCCAGGGTAGTCAGTTGCGGTCGCAGATGGCGCGACAGTTCGTCGTCATCGTAGCCGACGACAGAGATGTCCCGCGGAACGCGCAGACCTGCTTCGCCAATCGCCATTAGGCAGCCCATCGCCATCTTGTCGTTCTGGCAGAAGATCGCCGTCGGCGGCTCTCGAAGCGACAGGAGTTTTTGGGTAGCCTCGAAGCCGGATGTCGGCGTCCAGTTTCCTTCGGCCACCAGGCCGTCATCATAGGGTAAGCCCGCCTCCGCCAGCGCCTCACGATAGCCCGCGAGGCGATCCTGCGCCGCCTCCATGAAGCTCTCGCCGACGATCGTTGCGATGCGTGTATGCCCCTTCCTGATAAGGGTCGCCGTCGCCATGCGCCCGCCGGTCACCTCATCAGGAACCACTGCGGGAAAACGGTTATCGCTGGTATAGCAGTTGAGCAGCACGAGCGGAACGGGAAGGTCCTCGAAGACCGGATCGAGCGATATGCGGCGGGTGAACACGGACATGTAGACGATCCCCTGCGCACCGGCCTGCAAAAGGCTGGCCACCGCCTTGCGCTCGTGCGTGGCCCGTCCCTGCGTCTGCGCCACGAGAATTGTAACATCGTTCTCCCAGGAAGCGTGCCGCGCGCCCTCGATGGCGTTGACGGCTTCCGGGGTCGTCGCGAGCTGATCGACGATGAAGCCAATACAGCCGCCGCGAAGATCCTCAAGGCCCGCGCGACGGATGGGGCTTGCAAGCCCGTAGCCGAGCCTATGCGCGACATCCAGCACGCGCGCCCGAAGCTCAGGCGATATCTTGATGTCCGTGACATTGTTGAGAACCACCGAGACCGTCGCCTGCGAACAGCCGGCCGCCTTGGCCACATCCATCATGGTTACGCGCGTCTTCGTTTTTCCACCGCTCATGTCGCCCCCGTTTTGCCCTCTCTACACCAACTAATAAAAATCGGCCATTGACTAATATTTATTAGTCGCAGTAGCCTTGTTGAAAATTGGGAGGAGAACCGGATGAAAACGAAGCCAGCACCCGACTACGATATTGCTGCGCAGATGGCGCAGCTGGCGGCAGACGGCATCATCGGGCTGAAGGGTGCTTTTAGTCTGGCATGGGCCGACGATATGCACGAGGACATGATGACGGCCTTCTGGTCGGCCATTCAAAGGCCCGGCGGCGCGGTCAGCCGGGGACCGCGCCGCTGGTATGTCGAAATCCATCCCCAGGCCTTCCGCGGCTTCGTGGATCTCATCACCCATCCATGGGTGGTGGATGTCTGCGCCAACGTGCTAGGATCGGACTACCAGATCGTGGAGATAGGCCTCGACGTGCCGTTCCAGGGCGCGAAATACCAGCCGTGGCACCGCGACTTCCCCTCGCCTGTGGATACCTATCGAGACCACCAGATTACCTCGCTTGCCTTCAACCTCACCGGCGTTGACGTCACCGAGGATATGGGGCCGTTCGAGGTGGCGCCGGGAACGCAATATGACGATGGCCGGGAATGGAAGCACGAAATGTTCCCGGACAAGGCGCTCTGGGGCCGGTTTCAAGAGCGTGCGACACGCAAGTATCCGCAGCGCGGCGACATTTCCTGCCGCTCGGCGCTGACGGTGCACCGAGGCACGGAGCATAAGTCCCCTATTGCACGACCCGTCATGGTGCTGGGTGTGGACAGGCCGGGCGCTGGGCATGCAGAGTTGCACGACATGATGGTCACGCGGGATTGGTATGATGCCCTGCCGGAAATCGGCAAGAAGCACCTCGTCTGCCGCGTGGTGGACGAGCTCGTGCCGATTACGCAAAAGCACGACATCGAGGGACTAGTCATGGGCGCCGATCCAAGTTGATCATTGGCCCAGCCGATTGCTCCGAAGAGGCCCTGACGCACGCCCGGATCGGGCACGAAGAAGGCGGCCCGCTGAAAGCCGCCTTCTGATCGTGGGGATGCTTCACGGTTTGCGATACAGCACCATGCCCGCATGATAGAGCACGCCATCGACAAAATCGCCATCCGCCGCGAACCCGGTATCATCCCAGTATTCGATATGGTCGCCGGTCACTTCATAGCGCCCCTGATAGGCGCTTTCGCGCCGCCCGCGCGCCTCGTCGTAGCGGCCGTTCGGCAGAAGCGCGTGGCGGATGTTGCCATCGGCCGTGACCCACATGCCGGCATAGGGGTGTGGTGAGGTTTTCCCGGTCATTGTGCCTTCCCCAGGAATTTTTCGATTGTTTTGGGCTCGACCGTCCAGGCGTAGTTCAGCTCATGGCGGATCTTCCATGCCCCCTTCACGCATTGCCAACCCAACTGCGAACGACCGTCGAAAGCAATCACTTTTCCGTCGAGGCGTTCGATCCGGCCGACAAAGCCCAGAGTGGTCGAGGCAACGCTGTCTCCGATGATCTCATCGTGCCCGTCGGTCAGGCCGTGGGCAACGGACCGTGCCGCATTCTGCAGGTCTTCCCAGTTTGCACCGTAGCGGGCCGCATTGCGGAAGAGCTGTTTCTCACCGGGCGCAAAATTATCGTAGAAAACGCCGGTGGTGTTCTCCAGGTCGTAATATGCGCGCATTTTCTCGGCGAATACGAAGCGGGGATCACCCTCATGCCGTTCCCATCCCGTCATGATCCAGCTCTTGTGGAGCGACAAGGGAGCTTTGTCGCCCTGCTGGGGGCAAGCGGCGTCCCGGGCGGCGGCCGGAGCTGTGAATGCGCCAGCAATGGCGGCTGCAGTCAGCAAAAGCTTCAAAGAGGTCATCGTTCTTCCTTTCATCCTGGGTGGGTTTCGATCTCCACTCGCCTTGTGCGTTGTGGGATGAAAGAAGGATAGACGGCGTTGATTGTCGTCGGTATCCCATTATACATAACCATATTGGTTAGCAGGACGCGACAATGACAATCGACTTAAACCTGTTACCCCTCTTCCTCGCGGTGGCCGAGGAGGCGAACTTCGTGGCCGCCGCTGCTCGCCTCGGTGTTACGCGCTCGGCCGTCAGTCAGGGCATCCGGCGGTTGGAAGATGGCTGCGGGATCGCGCTCGTCACGCGCACGACGCGCAGCGTCAGGCTCACTGAAGCGGGCGAGCGCCTTCGCGACACGCTTTCTCGCCCCCTGGCCGAGGTCCTGTCCGCGCTTGAAGACGTCGGCGGCAACGTCAACCCCCACGGCGTGCTTCGCATCGCGGCGACCTCGATTGCCGAAGAATTTCTCTCTGGCCCGCTCATTGCGTCGTTTGCCGAGGCTTACCCCAATATTGTCTTGGATGTGACGGTGACGGACGACACGTTTGACATCGTCTCCGCCGGTTTCGATGCGGGGGTACGTCTGGGGGACATCATTGAACAGGATATGGTGGCCATTCCGCTATCGGGCGAACAAAGGGAAGTCGTCGTGGCGAGCCCGGCCTATTTCGAAGCCAATGGATTGCCGACCCACCCAAGGGATTTGATTCATCATCGTTGCATCGGGTGGCGCCCAGCGCCGGACACTGCACCATATCGGTGGGAATTCGTGCAGGAGGGAGAAGCCTTCGATGTTTCCGTCGAACCCCAGATAACGACCAATGACCTGCGCCTGATGATGCGGACGGCGCTCTCCGGCGGCGGTATCACATTTGCGCTGGAGGAGACGTTTCGCCCCTATCTCGAACGGGGCGAATTGATTTCAGTGCTGAAGGATTTTCTGCCGCCCTTTCCGGGGCTCTTTCTCTATTTCCCCAGCCGGCGCAACATGGCGCCCAAGCTGCGGGCGCTTATCGCGCATGTTCAGCGCTTTCGACGGGAACACCGAACCAGAGCGGACACCACGTCTGTGGCGTGAGGCATAAGGTTTCCGGGGCCATCGGCAAATAGCTGCCGAAGGCCCCGAAATTGACGGACCACTACCAATTTTCGGGCAATGGCCCCTTCCTTACTTGATCTGGACGCTATAGCCGCCATCGGCCATCACGACGGAGCCAACGATGAAGCTTGCGCGGTCGGACGCGAGGAACGCCACAATTTCCGCGATCTCCGACGGCTGGGCGGCACGGCCGATCGGCGCACCCTTGCCATGCTCCGTGAGGAAGCCGGGACCGTCTTCCATGAAGCTGTTCAGCAAGTTGGTGACGACATCACCCGAGCCGATCGCATTGACGCGGATGCCATGCTCGGCAAGCTCCAGCGCCAACGTCCGGGTCAACTGTGCCAACGCGCCTTTGGACGACGTGTAGGCGGCAATTGTCGGAAAGGCGAAGTAGGAGGCATAGGACGCGATATTCACGATCGCTCCGCTCTTCTGCTTGATCATCACCTTCGCCGCTTCGCGGGAGTGAAGGAAAGCACCGGTAACGTTCGTCTCCATCACATAATCCCAATCATCGCGAGTCATCTCCACGACGGGCTTGTAGACGATGCGGGCCGCATTATTGACCAGCAAGTCGAGCTTTCCGAAATGCTCCAGAGCAAGCGCGACAGCCTCCTCGGCGCTGCCATCCCTGGAAATATCGGCCACCAAAGGCACGATTCCGTCCGCTTTTAGCGATCTCACGTCGGGATCGACATCTTCGGCGATGACTTTCGCGCCGCGCGCACGCAGCAGTTCGACAGTTGCCTTGCCGATTCCGCTCGCGGCACCCGTTACGATAGCCACCTTGCCTTCGACTTCATTTACTTGATTCACAGTCATTTTCGCTCTCCTGGTTGGAATGTCCTTTCATCGGACACAGCCAGACTAGGCGCCTCGAACAAATGCTGCTCTCGCACGCTTGCTACCATCATCGGGCTCTTGCGCTTTTATGAGCGCGGTTCGCTTTAGGGGCACAAACGACTGGCTGACCGCTGAAATCCAAGCACGAATTGTTTTCTCCCGTCGTGGTAGCTCGAAGCAAATGTTCGGGAAGCACGAAGGACGACAGTTTTTCGCCCGCTGGGCGGATTGAGCAGGGATAGCTCGGCCCTTGTTGTGCTCCATTACCAGCCGCCCTTTCAAGGGTGGCACGGCGCGGCTGGCGCATTGGGTGCGCTCGCAGATGCGCCAGGAAATAGCGGTCGAATTTGAAACCGTGGAAACTGTCTGCGCAGGAAACCTCACAGCTGAGTGCCAGCACATAGTGTTGGCGACCGCCGCGCGAAACATGCGTGGAAAGGCAGAGTAACGCACCCCGTCCGGCGTTTCGGCGAGCTGGCCGAAAATTCGGCCGGGATTTTCGAAGGCCTGGTGCCCGTTCCAACAGCGGACAGGCGCCAAAGCGGACGAATTGAAACGCGTGCCGCTGTGGTGATTGGTGCTGTTGTCGGCCTGGTCGACTTCGATCTCCCTACCCATCGCGGCTATGACTCGGATCATTCCCGCGTCGTCGGCCGGTGTCCGAAAAAGGCCTCATCCCTGATGCTCGGTACATATTGCCAGAAATCCGGCGGTTCGTTGGTCCCGGCACAAATGTCATCGATGCCGGCCGCGCCGTGCTCGACCTCGAGGGCCGTCTGAGGAATCGACGGGGGAAGCCCCTGCCGGAGCACTCAACCACATTGTTACCGTCCTTCCCGACATTGCCGCCGCCGCAACCCCTGTGCATGTCTGCAGGCGATGATTAATGACCTCGTGATCGGGATTCGAGATCAGAGCCTGCCGGCGCGCCGCGTGCCGCTGAGTGCCATGTGCACGACATCATGTGCCAACTCGCGGAATGTGACGGCCGACGGGTTCGGTTCGTCGTCCTTCCAGGCGAGCAGCAGTTCATAGGGCGTGGAAAAATCCGCAAGATCGCGAAACACGACGCCTGGCTGGGGAAGCTTCGCCACCCATTTCGGCACCAGCGTCACGCCAAGTCCGGCGCTGACGAGCGAGAGCAGCGTGTGCAATTGTCCGCCCTCTTGCGTCACGCGCGGGGCAAAACCCGCACCCGCACAGGCCGTCTTCAGCAGATCGAGAATGCGGCTGTTCATTTGCAGGGGAAAGGTCACGAAGGGTTCCGCTGCCAGCTCCGCCATCTCGACCTTGGGCCTCAATGCCAGCACGTTCGCGGATGGTAGCGCGACCATGAGCGGCGCGGATATCAGCACCTCCGTCTTGACGGCCGCAGCAAGATGGGAGGGGGCGGGAATGATGCCGATATCGACCGTACCGGCGGCGATTGCCTCCACTTGCACGTCCCGGTCCATTGGGATGAGCTTCAGATCGACATGCGGCCAGCGCTCACGAAAATCCCGGATGATCGGCGACAGCAGCGTCCATAGGACGTTATCGACAAAGCCGATGGACAGGCGTCCGACAATGCCGCTCGCTGATGCCTTCAGCCGCCGCACCGCCTCCTCCGTTCGTTGCAGGATTTCGCGCGCCGCGGGTAGAAAAACCTCGCCCAGCAAAGTCAGGCTAACATCCTGGCGCGAACGCCGGATGAGGGTGAAACCGAGTTCGTCCTCCAAAAGCTTTAGCTGTTGGCTGATGGCCGATTGAACGACATGCGCCCGCTCGGCGGCCCTACCGAAATGAAGTTCCTCAGCCACGGCAACAAAGTAGCGAAGTCTGCGCAAATCCATGACCGCCTCCCTCGATCGCACCGCTTCTTGCGTCGTCGAGAAGGCTACACCTCTAAAAAATCGGCAACAGCGGCAAAGATTCGAGGGTTATGGTCGATTTAATAGAACGTCCGAACAAATGCAGCCATCGCTATATCGTTCGATTTTTTCGACCGTAACCAATCATTTTATTCGACTATTCCCCCAAGCGGTTCGATGCGAGTTTGGTCCCAAGCCGCAAGGGCGACTGCCTCAAATCAAAGGAGAACAAAAATGGCGAAGGTACTGGTCCTTTATTATTCGACCTACGGACATATCGAGGCGATGGCCTATGCCATCGCGGAAGGCGCCCGCAAGGCTGGCGCTCAGGTCGATGTCAAGCGGGTCCCCGAGACTGTTCCGGAGGAGATTGCCCGCCACAACCATTTCAAGCTCGACCAGAAAGCACCGATCGCCACAGTCGCGGAACTTGCGGATTACGACGCCATCGTCGTCGGCACCGGCACCCGTTTCGGCCGCATCTCCTCGCAGATGGCGGCCTTCCTCGACCAGGCCGGCGGCCTCTGGGCGCGCGGCGCCCTGAACGGCAAGATCGGCGGCGCCTTTTCGTCCAGCGCCACGCAGCACGGCGGGCAGGAAACCACGCTGTTCTCGATCATCACCAACCTCCTGCATTTCGGCATGATGATCGTCGGTCTTCCCTATAGCCACCAGGGCCAGATGAGCGCCGACGAAATCGTCGGCGGTGCCCCGTATGGTGCAACCACGGTGGCCGGCGGCGACGGATCGCGCCGGCCGACCGAGATCGACCTCGCCGGCGCCCGTCACCAGGGCGAACTGGTGGCGGCCGCTGCTATCAAGGTCTTCGGCTAAGCCGATCTGCCGGAGGTTCACGTCTCCGGCCCCACTCCACACCAACAATCAACCGGAAACATCGTCCCGCACGGGCGGGCGAGGAGCGAAGCCATGTCTGCGGATTTCGACGGCAAAGTGGTACTGGTCACCGGCGCAGGCTCGGGGATAGGCCGGGAGGCGGCACGGCTGTTTGCCGAGCGCGGCGCCCATGTTTTCGCAGCCGATCTCAACATGAACGGTCTTGAGGAAACCAGGGACATCACGGCGGCAGGGAAGATCGACATCTTCACCGTCGACGTTTCAAGCGAGGCGCAGGTGAAGGCCTTCCTTGCGCGCATCGAAAAGGATGCGGGACGGCTGGATGCAGCATTCAACAATGCCGGCATCACCGGCGGCACCTACCGCATCGAGGACTACCCGATCGAGGATTTCGACCGGGTGCTGACCGTCAATCTGCGCAGTGTCTTCCTCGGCATGAAATATGAGCTTCCGCTGATCGCCAAGACCGGCGCCGGCGCGATCACCAACACCGCCTCCGTTGCCGCGCTGACCGGACCTGGCGGCATGAGCGCCTATGCCGCCTCCAAACACGGCATCCACGGCCTCACCCGCGTCGTGGCGATGGAAAACGCCAGCCGCAATATCCGCGTCAATGCACTCGCGCCCGGCTGGACCGAAACGCCGATGGTCGTGTCCAACAGCGCCCAGAACCCGGCTTTCGCCGATCTTGCACGGAAAGCCATCCCCGCCAAGCGGGGCGGACAGCCGCGCGAGCTCGCCGAAGTGGCCGTGTGGCTGAGCTCCCCGGCCGCAAGCTACGTCTTCGGCCAGATGATCGTCGTCGATGGCGGCATGACCATCGGCGGCTTCGAACTTTGACCCCTGACATCGAAGGATAAGACCATGACCAGAAGTGCAGAAAGCGAAGCGGCGATCGCAGTGGTCCGCCGGAACACCGAAGAGGTGCAAGGAAAGGGCAATTTCGCCATCTTCGACGAAGTCTTTTCCGCGGATTTTCTCGATCACACGCCGCAGCCAAACATGGTGCCGGACAAGGAAGGCGTGCGCGGCCTCTATGCCGGCCTGCGCAAGGCTTTTCCGGATTTCCATGCGGTCATCCACTGGCAAACGGCCGACGGCAATCTCGTGACAACCTTCAAGACCTACTACGGCACCCACAAGGGAACCTTCCTCGGCATTGAACCAACCGGCAAGACGATCCAGTTCGAGACGGTGGATGCCATGCGCGTCGTCGACGGCAAGATCACCGAACACTGGGGCGTCGCCAATCTCTATTCGCTCGTCGGCCAGCTCGGCCTCCAGCTTCAGCCGAAGGGCTGAGCCAGCCCATTTTTCTGAAGGAACAGTGCCATGAGTGACATTCTGAAGAACAAGGTGGTCATCGTGACCGGCGCGTCAAGCGGCATCGGCCGCGCCATCGCCATCCGCGCCGCCGAACACGGGGCGAAGGCCGTGATCGTCGCCGACATCACCGAGGCCCCGCGCGAAGGCGGCCGGCCTACGGTCGAGGAGATCGAGGCGATCGGCTCGGCCGCCCGCTTCGTCAAGACCGACGTCAGCAAACGCGCCGACAACGATGCACTCGTCGAAGCCTCGGCCGAGTTCGGAGGCGTCGACGTCATGGTCGCCAATGCGGGCATTACGCTCCGCACCGATGGCGCCGACGTGCCGGAAGACGACTACCACCGCCTGCTGTCGATCAATCTCGACGGCCCGCTGTTCGGCGCGCAGGCCGCTGCCAGGCAAATGAAGGCGAACGGCAAGGGCGGCAGCATTGTGCTGATGGCCAGCATGGGCGGCATATCCGGCGCCGGAATCACCGTGGCCTATTCCACCAGCAAGGGCGGCGTCGTGCTGATGGCAAAATCGCTCGCCGACGCGCTCGGCCCGGACGGTATCCGCGTCAACGCGGTCGCACCTGGCACGATCGACACCGAGCTTTTGCGCACTAGCCCCGGCATTGCCGAGGCTTCAGAAGGCTTTCGCAAGCGCACCCCGCTGCGCCGCCTCGGCCAGCCCTCCGAAGTGGGCGACGCTGTGGCCTATCTCGGCTCGGACCTCTCCAGCTACGTCTCGGGCATCGCCCTCCTCGTAGATGGCGGCCTGCTGGCGGTCCTCTGACCCATAAGGGAATCGGCGATAAAACGCCGAACGTGCTGGTTCATCAGGACATTGCCGTCCGGTGCCAGGCTTGGGCCAGCTCGGCATTCGAGGGCTAGAACCCCGAGGCCGGCCGTCTCAGGCGACGGCAAACCCTCATCATTTGAATCCGCTTGGCGGCAGGCCATGCCTGCCTAATGGAGAAGACCATGTCCTACGTCGTCCAATACAGCCAGTGGGGCGGCCCGTCCGTCCTGCGCATCGAGCAGGAAAATGCCCGCGCCCCGGGCGTCGGCGAGGTTCTGATCAAACAGGAAGCCATCGGCGTGAACTTCGTCGATACCATGTTCCGGGATGGAACGTTCAAGGTCGCCCTGCCTGCCGTCGCCGGCGTGGAGGGTGCCGGCACTGTGGAAGCGGTCGGACCGGGCGTGACCCGCTTCGCCGTTGGCGACCGGGTCGCCTACTTCTTCGCCCCCGGCAGCTATGCCACCCAGCGCATTGTCAGCGAAGACGTCCTCGTGAAGGTGCCCGACGACATCTCCGCAGAGAAGGCAGCGACAATCCTTACGAAGGGCCTCACCGCGTGGATGGCGATCAATGCCATGGCGAAGCCCGACAAAGACGCCCGCGTGCTCGTTCAGGGCGCGACGGGCGGCGTCGGCAATCTGCTTGCCCGCTGGCTGAGGGCGCGCGGCATAGCGGTCATCGGAACCGGTTCGAGCCGCAAGCTCGCCGATCTGGAGCAGGCGGTCGACCATGCGTTTGCATATGAAACACTCGCGCTTAACGACCACATCCGCAGCCTCGCTCCCAATGGCGTCGATGTCGTTTATGAATTGGTGGGAGCAACGACTTTCGCATCGACGCTCGGCTCCATCCGTGACGGCGGGACGATCGCCGTGATCGGCGCCGCATCCGGTGGCGCCGCCATCGACGAGGCGGAACTCAGCCGTCGCGGCATCCGCCTCGTGCGCGGCAGCACCGGGCAGCATGTGACGAAGGCCAACCTGCAATCCGCTGCCGACGAGGTGTTCGATGCCTGGCGCACCGGTGTGTTCGGTAAGATCAGCGCGCGGAAATATCCGCTCTCCGAAGCGCAGCGCGCCCATGCCGACATTCTCGAACGCCGCAGCAGCGGTCCGATGGTGCTTATCCCTTGATGCTCGGAGGAAACCATCATGTCCGATTGTGACAAACTTCATCCCGCCTTTCGGAATCTCGAGACGATCGAGGAGGCCCACCGCCGGCGCCTCAGCCCGTCGCTGGTGGAAGCTGTGGCGATGGCTGTCGTCCTGCTGCTGTTGCTAGCGACCAACTTCGATCGGTGGACCGGCAGTGCCAATGCCCCCTCAAAGGTCGCCGTTATCCACGAGAATGCGCTTGAACTCGATGATTGCCGGGCCGCTTTCCTGCCCGGCGACTGCTAAAGACAGCGATGGCGTCGCCTCGGAACGTGACGCCATTTTACCATGCGCCCTCTAGACCGAGCACCTGCCTTCGGCCGCAAAGGCACGGTTGCCGCGGTGATGCAAGCTACGCCTTGCGCTCAGTCTCGATCCATAACCGCTCAGTATCCAGAATGAAGAGGTTATGGGCTTCACGGCATCGACTGCGCATTCCATGCTGGCAAGGCACTCCTCGATCAGCGGCACGGCCGGGCTTCGGCGTCAGGCCGAAACATTTGAACTTGTCGACTGCACAGCCCGTTCAATTGCCAACCAGGCATCTCTTCTGCTCATTGAGGACGTCGTTCCCCATATCGAGAATGACAGTACGCTCGCGCCCACGCCAAGCGGTCGAAGCCGGAAGAGGGGTCAACGCGTCTGCTAAGCAGCGGCGATGGGCTCATCCACATCCTGACTTCGGAAATGGTCAACCAGGAAACTGGCCGCAGGGCCAGGGGGCGCATCAGTGCGATACACTGCCTGAAGGCGATAGGGGCCGCCTTTGCAATCGGGAAGGTCAAGCTGCACCAAACGACCCGCCACGATGTCATCACGTACCATCGGCTCGGGCATGTTGCCCCAACCAATGCCCTCTTTGAGGAGCATATGCTTTGCGCCCAGGTCGGCCAGACGCCACGTGTGATTTCCGACAACAGCAAACTCATGTCCTTGAGTGAGCGGAGACCTGTCGGTCAGGACCAACTGAATGTGTCTTCGTGCGGCTCCGGGCGGATGTGAACCGCCCGCCAGAGGATGGTCAGGCGAGGCCACCGGTATCAGTTTGACGAACCCCACGCCGATGCGTTCAAGCCCGGCGATTTCGACATCGAGCGGGCCGCTAATGCCGATCCCGGCGTTTCGGTTCAGCACCATCTGGGTGACCGCTCCGAGCGCCTCGACATATAAGCGAAGCGATACGCTCGGGAACTCCTTCCGAAACGCCTTCAGCGCATCCATGACGCGCGCGGCGGGCAGCATGACATCAAGTGCGAGGTGAACCTCCGGCTCCACGCCACGAAGCATGCTCTTCACCTTGGCACGGAGGTTATCGATGCCATGAGCAACGCTCTTCGCCTCAGCAAGGACTGTCCTGCCCTCCAAGGTTAGCTGCGGCTTCTTCGTCGATAGCCGATCGAACAGCATCACGCCCAGTTGCGCTTCAAGATTGGCGATCGTGTAGCTGATGACCGAGGTGGCTCGGTTAAGCTTGCGGGATGCGGCCGCGAAACTCCCGGTTTCAACCACGGTGATGAACACTTTTAGCTGATCCAGCGTCGGCTGGCCGGGATCTGACATTTCGAATTCCTCGATCGTTTCCGCCGAAATTATCTGAGTTTTCCGAAACGTCTAGTGGACTTATTTTCAGCTCATCGAAATTCAACCGTCGGAGCTGACGATGTCCTATTTGTCGAACGCTGATATCGAACAGGTGATCTTGCCTTCGAGCCGAGACCTTGGAGGTTTCTCTGTCCGCCGCGCGCTTCCTTCGGCCATGCGCCAGATGGTTGGTCCGTTCATATTTCTCGACAGTTTCGGACCGGTTCGTTTTGGGGCCGGCGAGGGGATCGATACCCGCCCCCATCCGCACATTGGACTATCGACCCTCACCTATCTTCTCGAAGGCGAACTGCTGCATCGTGACAGTGAAAGCTACGTACAATCGATCAGCCCGGGCGAAGTCAATCTGATGGTGGCCGGCTCCGGCATTGTTCACTCTGAACGCACGCCGGAGCACATTCGCAAGGACGGAGGGAAGCTCGCAGGCCTGCAGAGCTGGATTGCTCTTCCGAAACAGTCCGAAGAGACGACACCACGTTTCCAGCACCTAAGCGTCAACGAATTGCCGACGGTCAGTGGCGAGGGCATCAACATGAAGCTTCTCGCCGGCACCCTGCACGGCCGGCGCGCACCCACCACCACCTTCTCTGATCTGTTTTCCGCCGACATTCAGCTTCAGGCCGGCGCCCGCTACAGGATCGATGGCGAGCATATCGAGCGAGCGATCTTCGTTGTCGACGGTGCAATCGAGATCACCGGTCAGGACGGGACCCACGGGCCTGACCGTCTGATCGTGTTCAAGCCCGGCGCAGAAATCGTAGTGAAGGCGAGGCAACCATCCCGGTTCCTTGCGTTTGGAGGAGAACCGCTTCCGGAAAAGCGTTTCATCCGCTGGAATTTCGTAGCCACCGATCAAGATCGCATCCGCCATGCCGCCAATCTATGGCGCGAACGGCAATTCCCCGGCGTGCCGGGAGACGACGAGTTCATTCCCCTCCCCGACAACTTCAACTGACAATCTCAGCATATCAAGGAGAACGACCATGACGACATATGCAATCATTGGTTCTGGCGCGATCGGCTCTGCACTGGCAGAACGTTTCCACGCCGCAGGCATCGATGCCGTTATCGCCAACACACGCGGTGCGGCTTCGCTTCAGATGATCACCGACAAGTTTGGCAGCACGGTGAAGGCTGCGGAACTGGAGCAAGCTCTTCATTCCGACGTCATTATTTTGGCAGTGCCGTATGATGCTGTACCGCAAGTCGCTAAGAGAAAATCGGACTGGGAAGGCCGCATCATTGTAGATGCGACGAACGCTATCGATTTTCCTGCGTTCAAGCCGCGCGATCTCGGCGGCCGCCTGTCTTCGGAAATTGTCGCCGAACTGTTCCCCGGTGCTGAGCTCGTGAAGGCGTTCAACACGCTCCCGGCCGCTGTTCTGGCTGCGGATCCGGTCAAGGAAAGCGGTAGACGCGTGTTGTTCCTTTCCGGAAACTTTCAGGAAGCGCGCACGACGGTCGCTGACCTGATCGCTCGCCTTGGTTTTGCGCCTTCCGATCTCGGCAGCTTCAAAACTTCTGGCTCTCTGCAGCATTTCGGACAGCCGCTCGTCGCTCTAAACCTGCTGAAGGATTGACAAATGGAGCCGCCCGCTTGACGGGCGGCATCCCTATTAGGTCACACGACTTCGCCATGCCATTCGAACGAGTACGGTCGTCGAAAACCGCGGCTAGGATTGAGCCAGCGACCGAGTTCAAAATGGGTCGACGGGGCAACCCATCGGCGAGCGCGTATAAAGTGTGGGCCTTTCAGACAATCACTCTCAGCGTGTTATCTTTTGGCGCGACGAGGCGTCTCTGTTGTAGACGTGGGGAAGCTTATTCCGTGCAACTCGCCGCAGCTCCCAGAGACTGCGCAAAAACACAGGAAGACCTTGCCTGCGAAGACTATCATGTGGCGGCTTTGTGCCGACCGCGGGAGACAACCCTGTTCCCGACGTACGGTTGCTCTCACGTCACTAAGAAGCGTTGCGCGAAGACTAAGAATAGGAACGTCCATAGGACCATTGCCGAAGCCGTGCCATAACTGGGATGCGGGCGTTCCGCCAGCGATCGCCATCATCGTTGCAACCGCAAATCAACGGGGCGGAGATGCCGCATACTCGTCATTGTTCGAAATTATCGACGATAATGCGCGAGAATATCCGGCTTTTTAGTCCGATCTCTTGATGGCAGTTTCTCCTCATGACGCAGCCACGGCGGCTGCGGCCCAACCCAGGAGAAACGTCGATGTCTTATCCCGATGCAATCGCTGAGCGCGCTGAAATTCTTTCCCGGTCGATCCTCGTCAACGGCGTGACCCCGCTGGCCGGCCGTGTTCTTCTTGCCGCCATCTTCCTGCTTTCCGGCATCAGCAAGATCTCGGACCCGGCCGGAACGATAAGCTATATCCATATGGTCGGCCTACCCTTCCCCTCGCTGTCCTATGGCGCGGCAGTCGTGACGGAGATCGTCGGCGGCGGCGCACTGATCCTCGGCTTTCAGACCCGCATCGTTGCCCTGGTCCTGGGCCTGTTCAGCGTTGCCACGGCACTGACGTTCCACAACAACCTCAGCGATCTGAACCAGTTCATCCACTTCTTCAAGAACATCGCGATGGCCGGCGGTCTGCTCCAGATAGTGGGGTTCGGGGCGGGCCGATACAGCCTCGACGCCCGCCGCTAATCGAAGCACGCGATCAAAGGGAAAAGCCCGGACAGTCGTCCGGGCTTTTCGTGCTTTCATTTGCCCCATTCCGGACCGCCATCTGTGCAAGTCTGGCCACCATCGACCGGCAGGACGATCCCGGTGATCCAGGTAGCTTCATCACTGGCAAGAAAAGCGACCGCCGAGGCAATCTCTTGAGGTTGGCCTGCCCGTCTCAACGGTATCCGGTCCCAGGCTTTTTCGAGAAGCGCGTCATCATCCATGATCGCTTCCACCATTCCCGTGACGGTAAGTCCGGGCGCCACAGTATTGGCTCTGACCCCGAACTTGCCGAGGTCACAGGCCGCTGATCGGGTTAAATTTGCAACCCCACCCTTTGCAGCATTGTAGGCTGCATGGCTCCAGCCGCCACCTAGGGACGAGACGGAGCCGATGTTGACGATCGAACCCTTGGTCTTCTTGAGATGCGGAACCGCGGCACGGCTCATGTAAAAAACCCCGGAAAGGTCCGAGGCTATGCATTCATCCCAATCGTGATCGCTGGTCTCTTCGATAGTGCCGACGAGATTCATACCTGCAGCATTGACGAGAGTGTCGATGCGGCCGAATCGTTCGACGGTCGCTGCGACAAGGGCGTCGCAGTCCGACCGTGAGGAAACATTTGCGACGAAGATGCCACTGCGGTCGGCCGGCATCTTAGAGGCAACGTCCGACAAACGTTTCTCGGTTCTGCCGGAGATCATCACGGACGCTCCTTCCTCAAGAAGCCGATTGGCAATGGCGGCGCCGATACCTGAACCACCGCCCGTTACGATTACTACTTTTCCATCAAATCGCTTTGACATGACACACTCCTTCATTCTCCGTGGCGAAGGCCGCGGCAGTGTTGGTTCGCATTGGGTTTGGCTGGATTGGTTCAGTTGGCCGGGAAGTCGGCGGAACGAGACAAAGCTTCCCACGCAATGACGTTTGCCTTGAGGTCCTCCGCCTTCTTCAGGGCTGCGTCCGCGGCGTCATTGCCGAGCGGAAGATGGTGGGGCGGCTGTTGCGCCAGCACGGCCTCCCGGATGGCCTTCGCCGCACGCGCGGGATCGCCGGCCTGCTTTCCGACCGATGCGTGGTAAGCACGACGTGCCTCGCCCGCTGTCGCCTCGTAATCCTCAATGGACGCGGAGACCTCGTTCGACGAGCCTGCCCATTCCGTCCGGAAGGCGCTGGGCTCGACGGTCATGACATTGATCCCGAGAGGGGCGACTTCTTTCCGAAGCGTATCCGACAGGCCTTCCACCGCAAATTTGGTGGCGCAGTAGTAGCCCACGCCAGTGTAGCCGACCAGGCCGCCGATTGATGTCAGATTGACGATCGTACCACTGCGGCGGGCTCGCATATGCGGAAGCACCGAATGGATCGTGTTGGCGACACCAAAGAAATTGACATCAAACAGGCGACGGGCGTCGACTTCGGCGGTTTCTTCAATAGCACCGAAGAAACCGATCCCGGCGTTGTTGATCAGAACGTCGATGCGTCCGAAGTGTGCTTCTGCTGCATCAACGACCTTTTGGCACTGATCCTGGTCGATGACGTCGAGCGGGAGGATCAGGGCATCGCCCTTCTGCTCAAGATCCGCGATTTTGTCAGTCTTGCGAGCCGTCACCACGACCTTTTCACCGGCTTCCAGCAGGTGTTCCGCGATGTAGCGACCGAAGCCTGTAGAGCATCCGGTTACAAGCCAGACTTTAGGGTTTTGCGTGCTCATTTCATATACTCCTTTCTGTTTCAGGCCCGCGGAGACCGTTGCTGGTAGCCGCAGATTTCCACGTCTTCGACGCACAGGTCCGGGACCTTCGCCATGAAAGCCTGGACGTAAGGCGTGCTCATATGCAGTTCGAAGTCGGATGCATGCCGCCAGTCTTCGAGCACCATCCACACGTCGGGAACGTCATTGGATTGGTGGATCTGATAGCGTAGGCAGCCTTCCTCGTTGCGGGATGGAGCGACGAGCTGAAGCAGTTCGTCACCCAGATCGCGTGAGCGGCCCGGCTTTGCAGTGAAGTAGGCCACGTTAGTCAGTTCAGCCATTTCCGGTCTCCTTCTTGGTTGGAGCGGCACCCGCATAATTTACGGCATGAGCGGATAAGATCTCTCGCCCCTATGCGGGAGCTGTCGCGATCTTGCTCTTTTCAGACTCCGTCGAGTGCGATGATGCGCGATGCGGCCGCAGCCTGCCGCTGTGCGGCCAATGGCGCGTATTCGGGTGATGCGAAGAGCTGACGGATCGCATCCTTGTCGGGAAACTCGATGATGAGCACGTTGGTGGCTGTCCAGCCTTCTAACTTCAGAGGGCTTTCATCGATGGCGATGAGCTTCCCACCGGCTTCGGCGACGAGCGGCAATGCCTTCGACCGGTAGTCTTCGATAGACTTCATGTCGTGGATGTCGAGATCGACAACGAGAT
The DNA here is from genome assembly GCF_058791875.1 of Ensifer sp. EB106-05-01-XG146. Classification (NCBI taxonomy): domain Bacteria; kingdom Pseudomonadati; phylum Pseudomonadota; class Alphaproteobacteria; order Hyphomicrobiales; family Rhizobiaceae; genus Ensifer; species Ensifer sp. EB106-05-01-XG146. The sequence goes on along the minus strand of NZ_JBYTDX010000003.1, from coordinate 168,868 downwards.
AAGCAGACATGGCACTCTTCCTTTCGTAAGGGGTTTTCAGGTGTATTCTGGGACGGAGCCTCTCAGGGGAGATGGCGCCACTTGACCATGCGGTCTTTGAGATCGAGTGTGCTGCCATCGACGGTGAACGTGCCGTCACCGCGGTGATGCATCATTCGACGCTCTTTTCGGTTCTCGTTGATCCACATCCTCGTGGCCTCAAGGATGAAGAGGTTGTAAGGCTCTAAGAGCCTGGTATCGACAACTCGACATTCTATGTTGGCCAAGCAGTCGGAGAGGAGCGGTGCGGACACGTCCTTGGCAGGTCGTGTCCTTAGACCGTACCTTTGGAACTTGTCCACCTGATCGCCCGAGCAGTTCCCGACGTCGACAACGGTTTCGGCGAGATCGAGAGCGGGTACAGCGATGACACACTCGCCGGTTTTTCGGAGAGCCTGGTAGCTGTGATCCCAAGGCCCGATGACACAACCGATCAGCGGCGGGACATGCTGCATCATCATATGGAAGCCCATGGTCATCACGTTGGGCTTGCCGTTATCACTCGTTGAGACCATGACGATCGGGCCAGGTTCCAGGACGCGGTAGGCTTGAGAGGCGGGTAATTCCTTCATGACAATCTCCCTTGAACGGTCCCTGCATTGAGGCAGGGACCCTTCAGGGCCGGTTTGTTACCAGCCCTGCTCAACCGGCAAGACAAACAGCTCAGCGACGTCGACATGCGCCGGAGCCTGGGCGGCGAAGACGATGGTGTCGCCAATGTCCTCGCCCTGAAGGAAAGTCATCTGGCTGGCCAGCTCATCCATCTGCTTGCGGTAGCCCGGATCGGTGATGTGGTCGTAGAGCTCGGTGGCAACAGCGCCTGGCTGAATGCAGGTCACGCGGATGTTGTGCTTCTGGCCGACTTCCATGCGCAGTCCGTCGGAGAAGGCCGTGACCGCATGTTTCGTGGCGCAGTAGACGGAAAGACCCTTGAAGACCTTGCGGCCCGCGATCGAGGACATGTTGAAGATGTGGCCCGAATGCTGCTTGATCATCTGAGGCAGAACGGCGGCCGTCGTGTTGAGCACGCCCTTTACGTTCACGTCCACCATCCGGTGCCACTCGTCGACCTTGAAGTGGTCGACGTCCGACAGTGGCATCAGGCCCGCATTGTTGACCAGGATATCGATCGAGCCGTAGGCTTCGACAAGCCTCCTGACGCCAGTTTCGATTGCGCTCGGATCAACGACATCCATCTCGATCACCAGAGCCTCGCCGCCCTTAGCTTCAATCCGCTTCTTCAGGTCTTCGAGTTTTTCGGTCCGGCGAGCCGCGATGCCGACCTTTGCGCCGGCTTCAGCGAGCTTTACGGCGGTAGCGGCGCCAATGCCGCTCGACGCGCCAGTTACCAATGCGATCTTTCCGTTGAGGTTGGCCATTGTCTTCACTCCTTGTCTTTGAAGTCCACCACCGCGGTGGGCGTTTCGTTTCGACAAGGAGGAACCTAAGCGTTTCACGCCGGCCCTTCTCACGGGGCCTTGCGCGACCTGTCGCGATCTTGCTCAAATCGCAGACGGATGAAAAATCATCCTCGACGATAGTGGCTCGGCGGCAGACCTGTCTCGCGGCGGAAGACCTGGGCAAAGTGACTTGGGCTCGAATAGCCAACGGCCAGGCCAATCTCGATGATGCTCGTATCCGTTTCCTGCAGGAGCTGCTGTGCCTTGGCGACGCGCTGGCGAATGAGGTAGCGGGAGGGCGAAAGGCCGGTTGCTTTCTTAAACAGTCGGCTGAAATGAAACTCGCTCATGCCCACCGCGACGGCGAGCTGCGCCAGGTTGAACGGGTCAGCCAGGTGCGCTTCGAGATAAGCCATGGCGCGCCGAAGCTTAAAGCCTGGCAAAGCCGTCTGCCGATTGTCTTGCCGATCCTCCGATACGTAGTTGCGGATCAGGTGCACCGTGAGACTTTGAGCCAATCCTTGCACGAACAATTGGCTGCCTTTGCCTTCAGCGGCAAGTTCCTGATGGATCAAGGCCAATAGATGCGAGAGCTGCTCATCTTTCCCGCCGGAGACGTCGAGCAGCACGGGCGGCCCATCGCCGCCAAGCACCTCTTGGGCGACGCGCTCAAACAGAGGAACCGATAAATACAGATGCATCACCTGAAAGGGCGCCGTCCCAGTCGAACGCCAGCGCATTTCGTAAGGCGTCGGGGAACGGGTCAGGAAGAAGTCTCCGACCGACACGATATTGGATACCCAATCGCCGCCGAGTTCGCGCTCTTCGACATTCGCTTCGCCCGACATAACCCAGACGATCAGCGGTTCCGCAACAGCTGGGACAAGAAACGCTTCCTGCTTGTCGCGGCGGGAATAGACCTGAACGAACAGGTCGTTCCACGCCGGGCCATCGCCACTGACAAGCGTCCTGCCCGCGATGTATTGCTCGAGGCCGAGCGGCGAGGTCCGCTCAGGTGGAGCAGCCGCTTCGTCCCGGTCTTGCGAGACCTGCAAGGTGGGGCCCTTCGATAACGCTCCTTTCGAAAGTGGACCGCGAGAGATTTCTTCCGGCTCTTCCAAATTCACGACCTCCTGGCGAGTGCTCGCGCCAGGCTCCGTTTAATCACATCCGGGTTGCCCCGTCGTCACCTCTTGACGACCCGATGCGCAATTTGCTTCTGGAGGGAAGCCAAACTCGACGGTTTCCGGGCCATTGGCGAGAAGCGGGGTAGATATCCGGCTACTTCTCGCGTGGGAGGTCGGCGTGCGATCGCTGTAGATGACGTGCGTTTGGGCCAACGTTCAGTAGACGGCCCGGTATACCAACGGCACCCAGTCGTAATTGTTCTCATCGCGGCGAACATGTCCGATCCCCGGAAAAGCATGATGCGCACCGGCGACCAGATAGCGCCCGTCGGCCGCCTCAGCAAAAGCCGTCGCGCGGGTTGCTGCAGCGGCGTTCTGGTCGACGTCAAATGCGACCGTGACATCCGGATGATCATATTGCAGCACGTCCCCATGGGCGACATCGCCCCAAAACACGATCTTTTCGCCCTTGCTCTCGACAATGATACCACTGTGACCGGGCGTATGGCCGGAAAGCAGAACGGACGCAAAACCAGGAAGCGGTGCGCCATTGTCATCGAATGTTTCAAGCTTCTCGGCGTCGACATACGGCCCGAGGCACCTTTCGGCCTGGGCGATCTGTGGCCCAAGTACCTGGTCGGCTTTCGCTTTGGCTTTTGCCTTCAGCCAGAATTCAGCTTCCCGGCGGTTGACGTGCAGAATGGCGTTTTTGTAGACGCGATCATCGCCCGAAACCAGTCCGCCTGAGTGGTCGGCGTGGATGTGGGTTAAAATGACGTCGTCGATTTCCGCGGGCTTATAGCCCGATGCTTCGATATTCGACACAAGTTTGCCCAGCGCGGGACCCATCAGGTCGCCTGTGCCGGTATCCACCAGCACGAGGCGCTCACCCGTGTTGACAAGGTAGGCATTCACGGAAACTTCTGCCGCGCCCGATTGAAACCGGTCGGTTAAATAGGTGTCGATTTCGTTCTCGGCCATGTTCTGATAGATCTTCGACATCGGCAGTTTCACCGTTCCGTCGGAAAGCGCCGTGATCTCGTAGTCGCCGAGCTTCATCCGATAAAACCCCGCCGCCTGCGTGCCGACCATGGGCGCCTTGGCGAAGCTGGTGGCAGGGAGTCCGATCCCGGTCCCTGCGGCCGCGCCAAATACAGCTGTATTGATGAGAAAAGAACGACGAGTTTGCATGAAAGGCTCCCGATTTACGCGAGGTGGCAAGTGCGGCCTTGAACTGACCTGGAGAGTAAATATGTACCGTAACATCAACGCGCAAATCGATGTGGGTCATGACAACTATCGATCATTTCAATCTTCGCTCTTTCGATCTCAATCTTCTTGTCGCCTTTGACGCATTGATGGCTGAGGGGAACGTGACCAAGGCCGCACGACGTCTGAAAATCCAACAGCCGGCGATGAGCCATTCTCTTTCGACGCTGCGTGTGCTGTTGCAGGATGAGCTCTTTATACGCGTTGGCCAAACCATGCAGCCGACCGCGCGAGCGCAAAGCCTCGCGGTTCCGATAAGGAAGGCATTAAGGCAGGCGCAACTGGCGTTAACGGGAGGCGAGGAATTTAATCCCGCCACGGAAGAGCGAATATTCCGGATCGCCATGTCCCCGGAAATCGAACTGCTGCTCATTCCAGATCTGACCGCGCGGCTGCGGCGACTGGCTCCAGGGATCAAGCTCCTCGCGCGTGTTTTTCCACATGAGGCGACCGAGCCTTCTCTGGAGGATGGATCGATCGATCTCGCCGTTGGTTGCACCTACACCATGACCAGCCGCAGGTCGTTTGAGAAGCTTTATGACACCGGGGTGTCGTGCTGTTTCAATACGGATCTCATGACCCTCACCAATCCAGTCGGCCTGGCTGAGTATCTTTCAGCTGAGCATTCCACCATATCCCAGAACGAGACACTGCAGGGGTGCATTAAAGATGCCCTTCAAATCGCTGGTGTCGATATCAACGTCGTTGCTGCCGCCCCAGGATACATGTCTGTTCTTTCAGCAGCGCAACTCAGTCCCGTAATTGCCACCGTGCCGACAAGGATCGCAGAACGCTACGGTCCTCTGTTGGGTCTAGAGGTCAGCCCATTGCCTGTCTCATTGACCTTCCCTGCGGTGAACATGGTTTGGGCGAAACATGCCGACACTGATCCAGCGAATGGCTGGCTTCGCCAGCAGATACGCGAGAGTTTTGCCCGCACGGGCCTTACCGAAGCGATCGCCGAACAAGAACTAGGTTCGAGTCTGGTGTTCGCCTGACCACTGATCACGGTGGCGAAGTCCGGTACGGGTGTGTCTGCCCCTTTTCCAAGCGCGGCTTGGGCATTCAAGCGTCTGGCGACTTGCCGGAAAGATGCAGCAACGGCTCCAAATCTCTCCAATAGAAAACCAATATACGTGAGGCAACGCTAAATTAACCAAAACGCTGCAATTTTGGTTGGTCGCCATCGTTCGTTCACGCACATCCCCGCTGGCACTCAGAGCCGCAGCCACGGAGCAAGTTTGCGGTTCTGCCAATTTATCTCATGGCACCAGCGCGGTTCTGGCGGGAGGATGACAATGATGGGAAAGGTAATACGCGCCGCAGCAATCGTGCTGCTGATCATCTCAGCCGCCGTTCTGATCTGGGTGATTTTGTCGCTCACGTGAGCGGAGCTGATGACGGTAGTGATCTGGCTCGCAGACGGTCGCGATTAAACGATGTCCGTGACTGCGCGCGGCGGCGCAGAGGCGTGGACTGCGAAAGCGCGGCACCTTCCTTCGATACAAGGTCCCTATAAACCAAAGACCGCGACCGCTGATTTGACGATGATCCCACCATCCGGACTTCTGCGCATATGTGGACGGCCCGTCGCGGCGCGAAAGATTTGCAGCAATTGCAGCGCTGGGGGCACTTACGACCACATGGTTTTCATGCGTTCCCTGGACGCGATTTAATAGCCCGAAGCGGACAATCAATTCGTTACGCAGGGACGCGGTTTTGCGCGCCATGTCGGTTGTCCAGGCTACTCGAACGAGATCCTAGAAGCCGAGGGTCTGCCTTCCGCTCATTCCTTGTGGAATCGCAGATCAGTGACCTACTGGCCGCGAACCGGTCATTCACGCCTTGCAAATCTGTCCGCTTGGAGCGTTGAAGAGACAAGCAAAGCTCTTCCACTGGCGGTTCAATTAGCTCACTCTCGCGAGCTCACGCGCAAGTTCCAAGAACGCCCTGACCCCGGCTGACAGATGTCGGCGCCCAGGGTAGTAAAGGCAAAGCCCCGGATACGGTGGCGTCCAGTCTTCCAGTACACGGACGACCCGCCCCGCCTCAATGTCCGGGAAAATGTCTTGCTCGAAGATGTAGGCTATACCGGCGCTTTCCAGGACAGCGGTTCTCGTGAGGCTAGCCTCGTCCAGCGATATCGGGCCGCGTGCATCGATTTGCACCTGCTCCCCGTCCTTCTCGAAACGCCACCGAAACAGGGAGCCATCGGGGAGGCGAACGCGAATGCATCGATGGCTGAGGAGGTCGGGAGGGACCACCGGCTTCCCATGCCTCTCGAAGTATTCAGGAGACCCAACCACAGCATGTCGCTGAGGCCGGCCGAGCGAAACTGCAATCATGTCGCTGGGAACGAGGCCCGCAACCCTGACTCCCAGATCAAACCCGTCCTTGACGATATCGACCATCTTTCCCTCAGTTACAATATCGACATTCATGTCGGGATAGCGGCGCAGGAACTCAAGCACGAGCGGCGAGATGATTGCGCGCGCCGCGAAGGGCGCCGCGTTGATCCGTATTGTTCCGGAAGGTGTCTCACGTTGCGCCCGCACCGAATCCAAGGCGGCATAGAGATCTTGAAGCGAGGGCGCCACCTGCTGCACAAAGAGCCTGCCGGCATCCGTCAGCGACACGCTGCGTGTGGTGCGGTTGAACAATCGCACCCCAAGCTCCGCCTCAAGCCTGCCTATTGTGTGGCTCAACGCTGTCGTAGACATGCCAAGATCAATGGCCGCTGCGCGGAATGTGCCGCGCCGGGCAATAGCGATTACCGCTTCAAGTTCCTTAAGGTTGGCTTGCTCCATTGTCCCGATCTGTTCATTGCTGCATGCCGGTTTATCCCACTTATTTACGCAATGGTCGAGCGCTACTATCGGGTCAACCAATGAGGAGAACCACAATGGATATGCCCGATATCGTGAACATGTACTTTGACGCTGACAGCGGCAGCAACGCGGATGCGCTGTCGGAGACCTTTGCGATCGAAGCCGTTGTCGAAGATGAGGGATCGCGCCATCAAGGCGTGGTCGCTATCCGTGAATGGTGGGTGGCTGCGAAGGAGGCGACGCAGTACGTTTCTGAACCGTTCGAATCCACCGTTGACGGCAACAAAGTGCTCGTCCGAGCCAAAGTTGGCGGCCAGTTTCCCGGCAGCCCGGTGACGCTCTCATATGCCTTCACCATCAAGGACGGCAAGATCGCCTGGCTGGAGATCCGGTGATGACAGACTTTCTCAACCTAAGAGGCAAGCGAGCCCTCATTACTGCTGGAACCAAGGGCACCGGGGCTGCGACCGTCAGCCTGTTTCGGGACCTCGGCGCGCAGGTGTTGACGACCGCGCGGACGCGTCCTGAGAACCTGCCGGAAGAATTGTTTGTCGAGGCCGATCTCACGACTGAAGAGGGGTGCGCGGCCGTCGCGGACGTTACGCGTCAACGTCTCGGCAACGTCGATATCATCGTTCATATGCTGGGTGGTTCGGCAGCAGCTGGCGGTGGCTTTGGGGCGCTAACTGATGCCGAGTGGTACAACGAAATGTCTCTCAATCTTTTTCCCGCTGTTCGACTGGATCGCGAACTGGTTCCAGACATGGTCGAACGGGGAACCGGTGTGGTTGTGCATGTCACGTCCATCCAAAGATTGCTACCTCTACCGGAAGCGACCACGGCTTATGCCGCAGCAAAGGCGGCACTCTCGACTTATAGCAAGGCCATGTCCAAGGAGGTATCGCCCAAGGGCGTCCGCGTCGTGCGAGTGTCTCCGGGTTGGATCGAAACGGAAGCGTCCGTTCACCTGGCCCAGCGCTTGGCGTACAAGGCGGGTACGGATCTTGAGGGTGGCAAGAAGATCATCATGGATAGTTTGGGCGGCATACCTCTCGGGCGCCCTGCCAAACCGACGGAAGTGGCAAATCTGATTGCCTTCCTGGCATCGGACCGCGCTGCATCGATCACAGGTACCGAATACACCATCGATGGAGGAACTGTGCCGACAGCCTAGATCGAGACGCCTTCGCAGATCAAGCGGGCGCGTCCCATCCGCCGATCTGTGAATAGATGGCGTCGCGGAGATGCCGGACATCGCGATTCAAGGATGCCAACTCCTGGGGCGTTTGTGTAGAGGCTGCGAGCAATGTGTCGCTGAGGCAGCCGGCCCGGTGCTGCAACGTGCGTCCCTCGCTCGTCAATGCAACGACAACCTGCCGCTCATTGCTCAGATTTCGTGTCCGTCGCAGCAAGCCTGATGCTTCCAGCCGCTTTAGAAGCGGCGTAAGCGTGCTGGATTCCAGAGCGAGGGTATGGGCGATGGCACCAACCGTCTGCTCGTCTTCGCGCCAGAGAACGTTGAGTACGAGGTACTGCGGATAGGTCAAACCCAACTCGTCAAGCACTTGCTTGTAGGCACGCTGGATAGCGATGCCAGCGGTGTAGATTGCGTAGCAGAGCTGATCGCTGAGCGGCGGCGGGTCGTTATGTCGTTTCGTCATTTTGAGCTCCTGTCGGCGCAGAATTAGCAAAAAGTACTGCAAAAAACAATATTGCGATAAATTTTGTTGACACGAAGAATGAAAACTGACAGGCATTATTTATCGCGATAACAGTTATCGCATGAATCAAGAGGAGGAAGCCATGACCACCAGGACCATATTGGCCACCGTCGCAGCCGTAGCCGCAATATCCGCCCCAGTGCCTGCGAACGCTGCGGACACGATCCCTGCTAACCGGGCCGTAAAGAACGTCGTACTCGTTCACGGTGCTTTCGCCGATGGTTCCGGCTGGAGGGCCGTCTACGACAATCTCACGAAGCGTGGATATCGTGTCACCATCGTCCAGAATCCGTTGACCTCCCTCGAAGACGACGTTGCCGCCACCAAGCGTGCACTTGAGCGGCAAGATGGACCGGCCATTCTGGTAGGCCATTCATGGGGTGGAACGGTCATTACGGAAGCCGGCATTGATACAAAGGTCGCGGGACTGGTTTACGTCTCCGCGCTCTCACCGGACGCAGGCGAGACGACGGCCCAGCAGTATGAAGGTTTTGCCCCGGCATCTGAATTCGTCATCGAAACCACGAAAGATGGATTTGGGTACGTTAACCCTGGGAAATTCAAGGCTGGATTTGCACATGACGCCAGCGACACCGACGTCGCGTTCATGCGGGATTCGCAGGTCCCAATCAACATGTCGGCGTTTGCCACGAAGCTGGAGAATGCTGCTTGGCGAACCAAGCCAAGCTGGGCCGTCATCGCCACAGAGGACAAAGCATTTGACCAAGCCATGCTGGTCCATATGGCAGAGCGGATTAAAGCCAAGATCACCAAGGTCGCAGCAAGCCACGCTCTGTTCATGACGCAGCCAACGGTGGTCGCGGACACCATCGACGAAGCGGCGAAAACTGTTTCGGCGCAGTAAGGATGGTCGTTCGAGCTTTATCATCGGGACAGGCATTCCTGTTCCGATGATCGGATGCTGGAATGTCCTCACCTCCCATCACACGCGGCTCTACAGGCAGTATGTAAAAACGTCGATCTCCGATTGAGATCGATTGCATCTCGGATGCCAATAGCGCTCGCGGACAACTTGCAATTTCAGCCCACCAATTCACAAAGGTAACCCCGTGGATCAGAATACGCATGACATAAACCGACGTGAAAATCCGGCGCCACGACATCCTGAGGTCCCAGCCGATTTTGACTTCATAGTATGTGGAGCCGGATCCAGTGGTTCCGTCGTTGCCGCCCGACTGGCAGAATGCGGAAACGCCCGCGTCTTGCTTCTTGAGGCTGGGGGAGACGATACGGCCGAGTCCGTTGTAAACCCGTCGCAATGGCCACTCAATCTCGGTACGAACCGTGACTGGGGTTTCGTTGGAGAGCCGGCGCCTGAGCTCTACGGGAGGCGGCTTCCTCTCAGCATGGGGAAGGGACTGGGTGGTGGTTCGAGCATCAATGTTATGGTCTGGGCGCGAGGCCACAAGGAAGACTGGAATCATTTCGCGGCTGAAGCGGGCGATGAAGCCTGGGGTTATGAATCGGTTCTCGGCTACTATCGGCGGATTGAAGACTGGCGCGGCACACCGGATGCGCTACGCCGCGGGGCTGGAGGACCGGTATATGTCGCCCAGCCACGTTCGCCACAACCAATCGCAGAGGCTCTGTTGAACGCTGCATCGGCGATGGGCATTCCGGTTTTCGACACTCCGAACGGCGAACTGATGGAAAGTCCCGGAGGTGCATCGATCGCAGAACTGCGCATCCGGGATGGCAAGCGGGAGTCCGTATTCGGATCTTATGTTCGTCCGCTCATGTCGCTACCGAACCTTACGGTCGTAACCGAGGCGTTGGTCACGCGCCTCATCTTCGATGGCAAACGGGCGACAGGCGTTGAGGCTCTCGTCAACGGACAGCGGCGTGCGTTCACTGCGCGATGCGAAACGGTATTGTCGCTGGGTGCGATCAATACGCCAAAGGTGCTGATGCAGTCAGGCATTGGCCCGAAGGACGAACTGAAAGCTCACGGGATATCTGTCGTGCAGCATCTCCCGGGTGTGGGTCGAAATCATCAAGATCATCTCGCGTTCGGCTGCACCTGGGCATATAGAAAGCCGGAAGGCGTCGGCGGGGGAGGCTGCGAAGCAAAACTCTATTGGAAAAGCGACTCCCGCCTCTCTCAACCGGACATTCTGCAGTGCCAGTTGGAGTTCGCCGTTCCTTCGCCGACAGAAACAGGTCTGGAAACCCCGGCGCATGGCTGGACGATGTTTTCAGGGCTTGCGCAGCCGAAAAGCCGTGGCCGGCTGAGGCTCTCCGGCCCCAATACAAACAACCCTATCCTGATTGAACCAAATTCTCTCAGTCAGCCGGAAGACATGGCTGCCGCCTTGGCGGCGGTTGAGCTGTGTCGCGAACTCGGAAATGGCGACGCCTTCACGCCGCTGGTCACGAGCGAGGCAGCTCCAGGCACACGCGACCGGGCAGGGATGATCGATTTCATCCGAAAGTCCGCTGTCACTTACTGGCACCAGTCCTGCACGGCCAAAATGGGACGCGACAGCATGTCCGTGGTCAATAACGAGCTCAAGGTCTACGGTATTGAAAGTCTTCGTATCGCAGATGCCTCGATCATGCCGCGTATCACCACGGGAAACACGATGGCACCGTGTGTCGTCATCGGAGAGCGCGCAGGCGATTTGATCAGGAAGACGCATGGTCTTGCTGACTTGAGTGGTGTCGCTCCATTCGCCTGAAGATGCTTTACAAGAGCTCGGCGGTCCGCACACACTGGCGTGCCGAGCTCTTTGCGCCCCTCTTCGGTCAACCGTTCGGCGTATTTCAAGACCTTCCACGAGCAGCTCAATAGACGAGCGCTTACAGAGTTGTGCTCTGCATGGGCAGCGTCGGCCGCCAACGCCAGTCGTCGAGGTCGATAGAGCTTCGCCCCGAAAACAGCCAGTCAACCATTGCATAATCAACCAAGGCAGCCCCGGGCCCGGAGCTCGGCGAAAGCAACGCCTTACCTTTCTCACGATCAGATCATGGGATGCCTGATGGTTTCACCCAGACATATCATCTCGCCACGCATCACTCACACACGCCTCTATCGCGCGCATGCCTGTGGCGCGCCTGTTCACGGTGTCGCCAGACCGAGCTCTATCTCAGAACCTTTTCGTATCTGCCAATTCGCCACCTGCGCTATGACAAAGGCCACACCGACGAAGAGACCGCCTATTAGGCCGAGTTGATGGCGTTCAAGCACCGTGATGCCAGCCGCCCCAATGAGACCGGCAGCCGATACGCCGACATAAAGGGCAGCCGAATTCAGACCCAGCAAGAGCGACGCCGATGCGGGCGACAAACTGATCAACCGGTGCTGTTGGGGAACCAACAAGCCCCAACCGCAAATGCCCCAGACAACCAGAGCCAGGGCAGAACTCCAAAGGTGCGCACTGCTCCACGGCATCAATGCGAAGTTCGCCACGGCGATCGCAAGCGAGCCGTTGACAATCATCCGATTGCCGAACCGATCGGTAAAGTATCCGGCTGCCAGGTTGCCAGCGGTGGCTGCGATACCCCAAAGGAGCAGAAGTGCGGCCAAGACCTCGGGCCTTCCACCTGTCGCGCGATCGAAGGTCACTCCGAGATACGTGTAAACCGCAAAGAATCCTGAATACGCCACTAGTGTGGTCAAAAGGGTGAGCGCCACGCGAATGTCTTTGAGTGGACCAAGGCGCGCGCGCAACGATACTGCCGGCAAGGGGGGGGACAGCCGGCAACAGCACGTAGACGCCAACAGTAGCGACGGCCCCAACGACAGTGACAAACCACATGGTGGCGCGCCAATCACCCAGCCCGCCAATAAATGTTCCAAGCGGAGATCCCAGGGCGGTCGCACCGGACAACCCGGCCACCACGATTGCTAGTGCACGCGCGCGTTTCTCCGCCGGCACAAGTGAGGCGGCTGTCGCCGTCGCCGTTGGGCTGAACATCGCTGCGCCGAGCCCCGCCACGAAACGGCTCGCCAACACCCATTCGATGGTCGGTGCAATGGCTGTGACGAGATTACCGATGACGAACACCGCCAAGCCGGCGAGGAGAAGTCGCTTTCGCGGCCAGTGAGCCGCCGCCGCGGCGATGACCGGCGAAAGCACGGCGAAACTCAACGCATAGACGGTGACCATTTGCCCAGCGACTGCGATTGAGACGCCGAGGGATTGCGTCACCTCAGGAAGAATTCCGGCGATTACGAAACTGTCTGTACCAATGGCGAACATGCCGACGGCAAGCACGAGCAAACGACGATCCATTGTGGTGGTCCTTAATCCGCGGCATCAGCCGCTGCGCAAAAGTTTCATGTTAAAACTTACCAGAAAAGTTGCACGACGCAACTGTTCTCGCTATATTGCTGGAATGCAACGCAAAGCCTTCAGTGAAATGAACTGCTCGATTGCCCGCGCCCTCGATGAAGTAGGCGAGTGGTGGAGCCTATTGATTATCCGGGAGTGCTTCTTCGGAACCACGCGTTTCGATCAATTTCAGGAACGCCTGGGCATCGCCCGGAATATACTGACGACGCGCTTGAGGCGGCTCATCGCGAACGGTGTCGTCGAAAGAGTTTCACTTGAAGAACATGGGCGACGGGAGGGGTATCGCCTCACCGCCAAGGGCGAGGAGCTTTTTCCGGTGCTGGTTTCGTTGCAACAGTGGGGCGACAAATGGGCCGTTGGAGAAAAGGGGCCGCCGATCCGAATAGTTGAACACGAGACAGATAGTTTGCTTGGACCTGTGGGCCCGATCTCGTCAACCGGGCGCATAATTAGTTTTCGTGACGTCCGCCTCGAGATGGGTCCAGGCGGAGGGCCGTCTACCGCAAAACGAATAGCGGACCGAAATCTCGCTATTCTCGGAGTGGCCGATGGAGCGTCCACCGCCGACAAATCGGTGGAACTTGACTCAAAAAGCACCTCGTGAGCGGGCAACCCCTCCCCGTGATTTTGGTGGCCAATGTTTTGATGTGCCAATAATAACATGGCGTGCGTTAGTGGCGCGTGCTTTAACGAAGACCGCCAGCGGGAAATCAATCTGGATCAGATTCGAAAGCTCAGCAAGGAATGGAACATTCCGGCTGGTTCACTGATCGGCGACGTCGCTGCTTAAGGAATCCCACAGCTTCCGCAGTTGAAACGGCCCCGCGCCCTGTCCTCCAGGCGGGTGACCTCCTTGATGCGATCGATCGCGCCCGCATCTTCGAACCTGAGCATGTTTGGGAACAAAGCCGGCGCGAGCGCCAAACAGCGATCGCAAGAATGATCGTCAAGAGCACGAACATCGTCTGATATGAGAGATCGATCAGGCTCACGGAGCGCGGATCGAGCACCAGCGCGATGATGTCAGCATCACTGAACCCGCCGTCGGTGGCGCCCGGCATCCGGGCGAACGAAGACGCGCGGTGGATGCACGAGAGGTGACCTTGCCCCGTTGAAATAATCCATTTTGAAGTAAGCTCTGGCCCATTGAGAGGACCAGGGAATGAAGCGCAATCGTTTCACAGACGAACAGAACATCGGGATTCTGAAGGAGCACGAGGCGGGCACGCCGGTCGCGGAGCTTTGCCGCAGGCACGGCGTCAGCGATGCCAGCATCTATAAGTGGAAAGCCAAGTCGGCGGCATGTAGCTGTCCGAAGCCAAGCGGCTGAAGAGGCTGGAGGTCCGTGGCAAACCGACCATGCCGACGGTATTGGACGTCTACGCACCGTCACGCTGGCCCGACGACGCGCTGTTCCGGCCGGAAGTCCGGAAAGCCTCATGCCGATCTCCTCGCCCAAGGCTGGACCGACGCCATCCGCCATATTCATCCGAAGGAACGCATCTACACCTTCTGGAAATACTGGCGCAGCGCCTGTGAGCGCGATGCGGGCCTGCGTATCGACCATCTTCTCCTCAGCCCGGCGCTTGCGCCCTGGCTCAGCAAGGCGAGTGTCCCACGTAGCCCTCGTGGCTTGGAGCACACCACCGGCCATGGGTCGGTCATCATCGAGATCGAACCACCATCGGATTGAAGTCAGGCCTGAGCCTTTTGACTGGCCCTGCGTTCGCGCGCCTTGGCGGTCAGCCGCGCCTCGCTCAGTTCCTCAAGAGTCGGCAGCCACCAGCCGCGCCGGCGCTCACGCTCTTCCGGCGCCCTTTTCGAGGGCCAGGTCTGCACCAGCTCCTCCAGCGAAGGCGTCCGCCATAGGCCCCAAACGTGATCCCCAGCGATGTGTGGATAAAGGTCGGCAACCTCATGGCAATCGACCAGCTCGCCGGTTATGTCTCCAACTACGACGATCCCGTAGAGCGGCGTCGCAAGCGGCCGACCTATCGGGGGCAAATCATCGACGGCAAGTGGGATGCGCCGGCGCTTGCGCTCGACCGCCCGGCGGCGGGACAGTCTTTCCTCGTAGGTTCCCTTGCGCGCCTCGGCGCGCTTGCGTTTTTCTTCAGGCTCATTTCGGTGCGCTTCCGCCTCGATAGCCCCCCAGCGATCGACAAGATCATCATAGGAAGCGAATGGCACCCGCCACACCTTATGCTCGCCATCCCAACGGGCAAATGGAACCTGGCGGATTTCGTCGACCAGTTTGCGTGAAAAAGGCGTCCGGATGCGAAACCCGTCCTTGTCGACGTTGAGGTAGGGGCTGAGGATCGGCTCGAACGCATAAGCATCCCTGCCCTTTCCCTCTGCGTATGGATCGACGCGGAATTCTTCCCTGGCCAGCCAGCGATCGATGCGCCGGCGCGCGGTCGTGCCGGGGACGATCCAGGCCTTTCGCCGGTCGCTCCAGCGGGCGCGTGGAAAAGCCTCGCGAAACCGCTGCACGGTCATACGGTCGAACGGAAATGCGACCGACACGCACTCGCCAGCCCCTTTGTCCTCATGATCAATCTCGACATCGTCAGCCATCGCATCACCCGTCGCTACGACAGAGGGCGGCCCGCGCGCCAATGCTTCCTATGCCAATCTCCGAGACCGCCTTGCCGGGCTTTGCCTCAGTCTTCGCCTTTGTGCGCTGATCGGCGAACGGGGACCCGGTTCACATCGATACTTTCCTTGAACTGGCGTTTCGCGCGGCGCCGAATATAGCGCCTATCGGTTCTGCTATCGACGAATTCACGTTTCGTCATGACATCTCCCTTCCAGTTGTGGCTTCGGAAGAACGCACGCCGCCCCGAAAAGATGCAGCGAATCAGCGGCATGGTGGAGACTGGTTAAAAAGGGCGCCCACGCATGCCTAAGTTATTGATTTTCGATTCCTTTCGAGTCGGAACAAATTCGCTCGTGATTCGCTTGACTCGCTTTGGTTGCGTCGAGTCGGGAGTTTAAAAGATGGCCGGTCATCGTGCCCAGTGGAAGGGCTTCATCAAATTCGGCGAGGTCAGTTGCGCAGTCGGCCTCTACACGGCCGCCAGCACCTCGGCACGCATCGCGTTTCACACCATCAACCGCCGCACCGGCAATCGCGTTAACCGTGTCTTCGTCGATAGCGACACCGGCAAGGAGGTCGAGCGGGAGGATCAGACAAAGGGCTTCGAGATCGAAAACGGCCACTACATCATGATCGATCCGGAGGAGGTGGCCGCTACCGTTCCGGACAGCGACAAGACCCTGCAGATCGAAGCCTTCATTCCCTGCTCCGACGTTGACGACGTCTATTTCGACAAACCCTACTATCTCGTGCCGACCGACCGGGTTTCGTCAGACGCCTTTACCGCGCTGCGCGATGCAATGGAGAAGTCGAAAGTCGCTGCGATCGCGCGCACGGTCCTGTTTCGTCGCATACGCACACTCTTGATCCGCACCCACGGCAAAGGCCTGATCGCCACCACGATGCAGTATGACTACGAAGTCCGCTCATCACAGAAGGCGTTTGAGGAGGTGCCGAAGCTGCGGATCAAAGGTGAGATGCTGGATCTCGCCAAGCACATCATCGCTACAAAGAAAGGAACCTTCGACCCGGCCGCGTTCGACGATCGTTACGAGACGGCGGTCGCTGAGCTGGTGAAGGCGAAAATTGAAGGCAAGGCCTTGCCGAAGCGAAAGGAGGTCAAGGTCTCCAAACCGGACGACCTACTGGCCGCCCTACGCGAAAGCGCGAAGATGCTGAAGGCCGGCGGCGATCAACTGACGCGACCCGCCGCCAATGCCAACAAGGGCGCCGGGCGCAAGCCGGCGTCGCGCGCCGCGGCCTCGAAATCGCGCGGCTCGACGTCCGGACAGCGTAAAGCCGGCTGAGGAGCACGATCATGGCGCCGCGCCCATACTGGAAAGGCTATCTGAAGCTCTCGCTCGTCACCTGCCCGGTCTCGATGTCGCCAGCAACGTCGGAGAGCGAAAAAGTCAGGTTTCACACGCTCAACAAAGAGACCGGAAATCGCGTCGTCTCCCAATTTGTCGACGCGGTCACGCGCAAACCGCTGAAGGATGAGGACGAGATAAAGGGCTATCCCCGCGGCGAGAACGACTTTGTGCTCCTCACGGACGACGAACTGGATGCCGTCGCGCTCGACACCGTCAAAACCATTGACATCGACAAGTTCGTCCCGAGCAACAGCATCGAGTGGATCTATCTCGAAAAGCCGCACTATCTTGTGCCCGACGATCCCGTCGGCCATGAGGCCTTCGCGGTCATTCGCGACGCCATGGCGTCCGACAAGGTGCTCGGCATTTCGAAACTCGTCATCGGCCGGCGCGAGCGGGCAGTCGTGCTCGAACCGCGCGGCGAAGGTATCGTGCTCTGGACACTACGCTTCGGCGACGAGGTCCGGCCAGAAGAGTCCTATTTCGAGGATATCGACGATGCATCGGACCCTGATCTTATTCCCCTTGTCGAGAAATTCATCAAGCAGCACACCAATACCTTGTCCCCGGACATGGTTTCCGACCCCGTGCAGGACGCTCTCCTCGACATTATCGCGAAAAAGAAGAAGGGGCTGAGGCCCTTGAAGAAGGGCAAGGCCAAGGAAGAGACCGGCGCGGCTGGCAGCAACGTCATCGACATCATGGACGCTCTTCGCCAGAGTTTGGCGGCGAGCGGAAAAGGAAAGCGCTCATCCTGAAAACTTCACGGAAGGCACTTATGTTCGTATTCTCTCTTGCGCATGATGGATCGCCATGAAAGCGAAGCGCCGATCGGCCATACCCTTGCTCGATGACTCCGGTACTGCGCTCCAGTCGCGGCCGGTCCGCCGACGCAATCGCGACCAGCCCACTCTGCCCTTCGATCCGATGCCCGGCCGCATCGAGCCGTGCCTGGCGCTTCTGCGGCCGACGCCGCCGGAAGGACCGGAATGGCTCTACGAAATCAAATGGGACGGGTATCGCCTCGCCATCCACATCGAACCGAAGGGTGTTAGGATCATCACGCGCGGCGGCCACGACTGGACCGATCGCTTTCCACGGATCGCGGAAGCCGCGAAGAGGCTCGACGTCGGGACCGCCATCCTCGATGGCGAGGCCGTGGTCCTCAACAAGGAGGGCCATGCGGACTTCGGGGCGCTGCAACGCTCGCTCGGGGGCCGCGGCGGCAAGCGCGCCTCGACGGAGGCGGCCTTTGTCGCATTCGATCTTCTCTATTTTGATGGCCACGATCTGACGAAGACGGAGCTTTCGGTTCGCCGGCATCTGCTTACGGATTTCCTCGACGGCGCAAGCGGCGCGGTGCAACTGTCGGAAGAAGCGCACGGTGATGGCGTCGAGTTGCTGGCAAATGCATGTTCGATGGGGCTGGAAGGCATTGTTGCCAAGCACCGCGAGCGGCCATACAGGTCGGGACGAACAGGCGACTGGATCAAGGTCAAATGCGTTCAAAGTGAGAGCTTCATGATCGTCGGCTATGAGCAGTCCGCTGCAGCGCGTAGCGGGATCGGCAGCCTTCTGCTTGCCGCCCGGCGGGGCGATAGCTGGGTGTCGGTGGGTTCTGTCGGGACCGGGTTCAAGGCGAAGGATGCCGAATACCTGCGCAAGACATTGGACAAGCTGAAGACGAAGAAACCGGTCGTGCCGGTCAAGGGCAAGAATTACGTGTTCGCGCTGCCGACGCTGATCGCCGAGATCGAGTTCCGCGGCTGGACGGTCGAGGGAAATCTGCGCCACGCCTCCTATAAGGGCTTGCGCGAAATCCAGGACAATGCCGCGGTGTTCGATATCGCCACGCTTGGAAACCGCAGCTGACCGGCGTTACCGATCGAGGTCAGCGTGGTCGAGGCCCAAGTGGTCCAGCACGAGTTGCAGATTGCGGCGGTTGGACTTGAAATAGATATCGAAGACATCGCCGAGCACCGGCACGCTTCCCGCGACCGTGTCGAAGCCGACATTGACAAGCATCTTCACCAGCTTGTCATTCGGCACGCCGAGACGGCGCGCCTCGTTTACGATGACGAGGCTGATAGCCGCCGCTGCCCAATCGCCCACGCCTGGGATAAGGCCAAGAACCGAGTCCGCGCCCAGCGATACGCGCGTGCCGGGAATGCGGAGCGCCGTGTCCATCAATCGTACCAGGCCGCGCATGCGCCGAAGGCGGGTCAGGTGCTCGATGGGGACAGTGTGATTTTTCATGCGTCCTATGTGGTCTTGGCGCCCCTGCCGTTCAAAGCTCATGCCGCAGCCTTGTGCTTGCCGAGCCGCTTGATGGCCTGTTCGAGCTCGCGCTGTCCGTCGCAATAGTCCTCCCACGCAATCGTCTTCGTTAGCAGCGCCGGTACGGTCCGCACGGTGAACCGCTTCGGATCGAGATCGGATTTGACCTGCGTCCAGGTTAGCGGCATCGACACGGTGGCGCCCGGACGCGCCCGTGGCGACAGCGGGGCCACCGCCGTCGCCATGCGGTCGTTGCGCAGATAGTCGAGGAAGATGCGGCCTTCCCGCAGGCTTTTCGTCATCTTGATGAGATAAAGGTCTGGATTATCGCGGGCCATCTCCTGGCAGACGTCACGGGCGAAGCCCTTCGCCTGCGCCCATGGAAGTGGCGTACGCGCGTTCACGGCCAGCGGCGTCACCACATGCAGTCCCTTGCCGCCAGTCGTCTTGCAGAAGCTGACAAGTCCGAGATCATCAAGCCGGTCCCGCATTTCACGGGCGGCCGCAACCACAGCCGCGAACGGCACATCCGGACCGGGGTCGAGGTCGAAAACCAGCCGGCCCGGCACCTCCGGTTTTCCTGGTTCGCAGTTCCATGGATGTAGTTCGATGCCGCCGATCTGGGCGACGGCGACGAGGCCTTCTACACGGTCGACTTGCAAATACGGCTTCTTGTCGCCGAACACCTTGACCAGCTCCAGCAGGTTTGACGTACCCGGCATGGCGTGGCGTTGGAAAAACTGTTCGCCGCCAATGCCGTCAGGCGCGCGGATGATCGAACACGGCCGGCCCCTGACATGTTCGATCAGCCAAGAGCCGACCGCTTCGTGATACCGGGCCAGCTCTTCTTTGGTGACGGCCTTGCCGTCGTCGGCGTCCGGCCATAACGGTTTGCCCGGATTGGAGATGAGCACGCCCATGACCTCGGCTTTCGCGCCCTTGCGGCGCGGGACCTTGTTCACCATCGGCGCGGGCTTGGGCGTTTTGGCCTTCGCGGGGGATGCCGGCTTTTCCGCCTCCACCTCATCGGCCGGCTTGTCCTCCCGCAGGCCCTTGAAGGCGGCCTGGCGGACTTGCCCGTCTGCGGTCCAGCCAGCGAATTCGATCTCGGCGACCAACTCGGGTCTCACCCAGACGACTTCCTTTTCGTTCTTCGGCGCGCCGATCCCCGTGAACGGCGACTTCGTCGTTTCCACAGCCTTCAACTTTGGCAGCAGTGTTTCGACCTTCTTGGCGCTGTAGCCTGTGCCGACGCGGCCGACATAAACGAAATGCTCACCGCGATTGACGCCGGCAAGTAGCGACCGGAACTTGCCATTCGTCTTGGCGTATCCGCCGATAACCACTTCATGCCCGGCGCGGCATTTCGATTTCGCCCAGGTGTCGGTACGGCCGGACTGGTAGGGCGCATCGGCATGCTTCGAGACAATGCCCTCGAGGGAAAGCTTGCACGCAGAACGCAGGACCGCATCGCCGCCCGTCTCGAAATGCTCGACGAAGCGAAGACGAGGATTGTCGGTCGCATCTGCTAGCAGCTCCTGCAAACGCGCCTTTCGATCGGTAAGCGGCCTCGGCCGCAAATCCTCGCCGCCGTCGAACAGGAGGTCGAACGCGAAATAGACCAGGTTGCCGGTGGTGCCTTCCGACAAGGCGGCCTGAAGCGCCGCGAAATCCGGAGCGCCATTGTCGTCGAGCGCGCAGATCTCGCCATCGATAATGCAGTCGGGCAGTTGGGAGGAAGCTCTCGCTATCTCCGGATATTTGGCCGTCCAGTCCAGCCCTTTGCGGGTCTTCAGCATGACCTCACCGTCAGCGACCCGCATTTGGATGCGGTATCCATCGAACTTGATCTCATGCAGCCACTTCTTCCCGGCCGGCGGGCGCTCCACGGTTTCGCAGAGTTGCGGAGCAATGAAGTCGGGCAAGTCAACCCCGGTCGACGCCGCCACATCCGTCCGACCCCTCTCTTTGCGTTTACCGGCTGCGCGCCCTCGCTTGCTATCCCAGACTGCGTCGGCCTCGACCTCACCGCTCGCCATCATGAACGGCTTGGGCTTGCGCCCCTTGCCGCTTGCGATCTGCTCCATGGTTCGTCCAGAAGCCACTGAGGTCATGTTCTCATCCAGGATGGCAGCGCCGTTCTCTTCAACGGAATGATCGTCATGATGCTTGATCAGCAGCCAATTGGTGCGCTTACCGCCGTCGCGATCGTTGCGCATCCGCACGAGCACGAAGCTGCCATTCAGGCGCTTACCCTGCAGCACGAATTTCAAATCGCCCTTCTTCAGGGCTTCCTCCGGCGACTTGTTTCCTTCCGGCTCCCAATAGCCCCGGTCCCACAGCATGACCGTGCCACCGCCATACTGGCCTTTCGGGATGGTGCCCTCGAAATCCCCATAGCCGAGCGGATGATCCTCCACCTCGACCGCCAGCCGCTTGTCATGCGGATCAAGTGACGGCCCCTTCGTCACAGCCCAGGACTTGAACACGCCGTCGAGTTCGAGGCGAAGATCGTAATGAAGGCGCGTCGCGTCGTGTTTCTGGATGATGAAGCGAAGCCGATTGGCCGGCTTGACAGCGGCCGCGCCGCTCGGTTCCTTTGTCTGCTTGAAGTCCCGTTTCTTCTTGTAGGTTGAGAGCTTGTCAGCCGCCATGATCGACCTCAATCCATCCCATCAGGAAATTCCTTACCCTGGAGTCGAAAACCCCCGCGCCGGATTGTTGTTCCTCCAAGGACAGGTCCCGCCTGTCCGATGGCAGGTGTTTCGTGTGAAGAATATCCTCTGCCGGCGGCGCGGTGGTTAGGCACAGCCGATGCCATTGCCAAGCAACCTACCGAGCTGCCTTGTCCGTCAATGGGCTCGCAGACCGTCAAGGTGCTTGATGGGATCTGCCTAGTCACTCGGCGCCTTGAGGGACATCGCCGCTCCCTTTTGGGATCGGCCTGGTGGTCGCTACCGCAGGCGCTCCGTTGGCGGCGGCGCCGACGATTTGCTTTCTAGCGGTAAATGTCGAGCGTGCGATTACGGTGGTTCGGATGGGTGCTGTAGACGAAGATGCGGTTGAGGTCGCGGTCCGTCAGCATGCGCAGGAACCGCGCTTCGATAATGTTGTTAGCATGCACCCGCTTTGTCAGGCAGCCGACCATCTGGATGCGGGCGCTCGGGATGTCCAGGTAGAAATTCTGTGGCAGCGTGTACTGCGTGAGGATGCTGATCAGGGCGCCGCTTTTCGAAAGCTTGATGATCTCGCAGCGACGAGAGCTCAGTCGCGTCATGCCCTTCTCAGTGTATTCGATGCGCGCATCGTTCCGCGTGTCCTCCATTGGGAAGTTGGTTTCCCGATCGTACATGAAGGACTCTTGCTTGTTCAGGAAGTGCTGATACATCACCGGCGCCGCGCCTCTCATCAAAATGCCTTTCCGTATCCCCTTTTGAAACAGACTAGCGGCAGAGATTTAACAGAGGGTTTGGGAGACGATCCACTGAGCCGTCAACCCGTCGGCTTCCAAACGTCGCGCGGTAACCTTGCTCACCGCTGTCGACCGCTGAATTGGCAAGAAAGCTGTTCGCCTTCGCCAAGCCAGCCTACATTCGTTTCGCATGCGACGGCGAGACTCTTGGGGATCTGCGAGCCCCGATTATCCCCGCGGACCCGGGCCGAGTTCCATCGATATTCCCCGGAATGGAGCTGATTGGCGCGTCCTCGGTCGCCGCTTCCCGACGGGGGGCGATCCTGGCTTGAAAAACCGGCCTTGAAGCGAGAGGTCAGAAGTTGCCGGGATCGCGAAACGGAAGCGCGACCGATATTATTCGACGAAAAGTCGCCGTATCGCGTGATCTCCAAAGGGCCCATGAAAGCCCCGCAAAGGCAATGGTTACAGCCGCGCCTACCAGTCGATACGTCCTTCGCCTCGGACGAATTGCCACTATGCCCATGTTCTCAACACGCGTCTGCAAGCGACGCACCTGCTTTCTAAGTCGATTGATTTCCTTAGCAGTGTTTCTCTGCTGTGCCGGAATGCCCACGAAATCTTTAGTGGGATCGACGATCGCCTTCGGAATAGGCAGCCCGATATCGGCCATGTTTGATCCTCCTGCATATTTGTAGGTAAACAGTACCTTGGGAGTTTTGTTCCAACCGACCGGCCCCTCGCTCAGGGCAGACGCGTGACCCGCCCGGATACAGGTCAAGATTGTCAGCCACAAAAGGGCGTTGACTGGGACTGCGTATTGGTTGAGGTTGACTTCTTAACACGCAAAAGATGCTGACCCGTGACACACGTGTTGAGCGGACCTGACGACCGGCCCAGGGTCCTGAAAGGGTGCACGATATGATTCTGGTTGCGAAGATTATAATGGCTGCGGCAGCGCTGCTGGTGGAGCAAAGCCAGACGCCGAGCATCATTGTCGAACGCAAACCATGTCTCGGCGAGTGCCCAGTTTACCGTTTCCAGGTGAGCGCCAGCGGGGGTATGTTCGAGGGCCGGCGCTTTACAAGCGTTCATGGCGAACAGCCTTTCTCGATCACGCCAAAGGAATGGTCCACCTTTCAGTCGGCACTCGCACCGCATCGGCCACAAGGAACGGAGACCATTACCGTGGGGCATGCGCGGTGCAGACAGTTTGCCACGGATCATGCTTCAGTCTCGGTGACGTGGATCGAGGTCGGACGTTCTGACCAGCTTGTCTTCAATTTCGGCTGCAGGGATCCGCGGAACGATGCTTTGGCGCGGACGCTTGCGGATGCGCCCGATTTGCTTCAGGTGGGGAAACTGATCGAGGATCGCCGTCTTGAGGATGGAGCCTGGGATCGTCCAGCAAAGTGAGGCTCTGAGGGCGACTTCCGACCAGGGCCTTAGAGTTAATCGCTGGGACGCTTGTGGGTTGAAAAGCAAGAGCCGTCGCCTTCCGCCTCCTTAGCGCACTGGGGGTACTTGGGAGCATTTCGGGGCTGAGGTGTGCTTCATCTGATCCCTCCGGCTTACCGCTTCCGGATGATGCACCCGTGCGCCATCCGAAGGTCCAGGAACGCCGGGAACTTTCGGCATGGTCGGAGGGCCAGGTCTGGGGCAGCCCGGAGCGCCCCAGGATCATGAAGGCGCAGATCGACTGGATCCCGCTGTCCGTCGGCTCGATCTGTGCGACGCAGGGGAAGTCCCTTGCGGTCATGCAAGTCGGGTGGTTCTCAGTCCTTCGATGCCATCAATACCCTCCGGCTGCCCGGCCGCTGGATGCGCATGATCACGATCCCCAAACGTCAGTCGCCAAGGCCTATCAGGAGTACGACGGAAATGGACGTATGAAGCCATCGTCCCACTACGACCGCGTTGTCGACCTCTGCGAGGAACTGATGAAATTCACGCTGCTGACGCGTCGCCTATCTCGTCGACCGATACAGCGAGCGCAAGGAAGACGTGGAGAAGCCGGAACAGCGCGTCAAACTCAAGTCGATCTGATCATCAAAGGGTATTCGATAATATTCGAATACCCTCTGACACGGAAATGAGGTCCGCGATGCCGTGAGACGTTGGAACTTAAGCAAGCGTCGACCTGAAAGCGCCACCGTCGAGCAGAATATTCTGGCCGACAATATAGCCTGCGTACTGGCTGCAAAGAAATGCCGCGGCAGCGCCGAACTCCTCAATCGTGCCGAAGCGCCCGGTCGGATTCTCCGCATGCGCCTCCTGCCGCGCCTGGTCGATTGAGATGCCCTTCACTTCTGCCCGTCGCTGGAGAAGCACGGCTACACGATCAGTCTCATGTGACCCCGGTAGGAGGTTGTTGATCGTTACGCCATGTTTCGCGACTTGCCTTGCCGTCCCTGCCACAAAACCGGTCAGTCCGCTGCGGGATGCGTTGGATAGGCCCAACTCCGGGATCGGTGACTTTACCGAGGCGGAGGTGATGTTGACGACGCGCCCCCAGCTCCTATCGATCATACCGGGCAGAACCGCTTTCATCAGCAAGATCGGGGTCAGCATGTTAGCGTTCAGTGCGTTCAACCATTCATTCGTCTCCCAATCAGTCCATAAGCCAGGCGGCGGTCCCCCTGCGTTGGTGACGAGGATGTCGGCTTTCGGTTCCGCTTCGAGAAGCTCTTGCCGTCCTTCTACGGTCGTCACGTCTGCTGCCACGGCATAGACTTCGGCACTTGTCAGCTCGCGAAGCTCCCTCGCGGTGGCCTCCAGCGCGTCCCGGTTACGACCGTTCAGGGTAACGATCACGCCCGCCTCTGCGAGCTTCTGCGCCACGCCTCTGCCCAGCCCTTTCGAGCTCGCGCAGACGATCGCGCGCTTGCCACTTATTCCCAAATCCATCGTGGTTCCGTCCTTCTATTGGATCGCATCTTTTGCGATGTGCTCAACCGCATGGATCAGGCCATCGACCTCTCCCGCCGTATTGAAATAACTGACCGAGGCTCGAGCTATTTCCTGCAGTCCGCGCGCCGTCATGTCGAAGGGCGTGTAGGGTACGCCGTTCGCCCCGATTGAGATACTCTTCTCTGCTAGTCTGCGTCTCACAACCGATGCCGAAATTCCCTCCACCGTGAAAGAAACAAGGCCCGACTGTTTCTCCCCGAGATCGCGCACCTCAACCGCCGGAATACGTTTCAACCCGTCCCGAAGCCGGGTTGCCAGTCGGGCTATGCGGGCTTGGATCGCCTCGACACCCAACTCCGAAGCCAGCGCGAGTGCTTCGCCGAGCCCCAGGAGCAGTGATATAGGCGCTTCGGACGTTTCGAATAGACGAGCATCTTTCCTCAGCTCGACTTTTCCATTCACGAGAGGGCCGGAGCTCACGTCAACGAAACTGGGATCGAGCTTCTCAAGAAAATTGGAGCGAACGTAGACGAGAGCCGTTCCGCGCGGCCCTCTAACGTATTTCCTGCCGGCCGCCTTGAGCACATCGCAACCTATCCTCGACACATCGATAGGAAGCTGACCAAGTGCCTGCCCGGCATCCACGAAGTATGGGATGCGAGCCGCGTTGGCGACCCGCCCGATGGCTTCGGCGTCGTTTATCAATCCCCCGTTGGCGGGAAGCCATGTTAGCGAGATCATGCGCACCTTGTCGTCGATCATTGCGGAAAGAGCGTTCGGATCGACACTGCCGTCTTCCGCGCAGGGAATGGTCTCGATACTTGCCCCGGCATGGCTTGCCGCACGCTGCATCGATGCGACATTACCGCCCCATTCCTGTCGCCCAATTAAAATGCGCTCGCCCGACCTCAGCTGTGGCAACGCGGCAAACACGCTCCCCCAAAGGGCAGACCCCGATCCACCGAAGGCAACCTCGCCTTCGTCGGCGCCGATGAACTTGGCAGCATTGGTACGAAGTATCGCAAACTCGTCCGCAACCAGTGCGGCAGCTTCCATCGGACCTCGCGTCGATTCCAGCATCAAGTGTCCGACAATCGCTTCGGTGACCCGCCTCGGTGGGAGCGAAGCTCCGGCGTGATTGAAGTGACTTCGCTGGGCGCAGCCGGGTGTGTCGTTGCGCAGGCCGTCGATTATTGCGTCGGTCAGCACCTGGTCTCCTCCAGTTCAACAACCGCATCGATCTCGACGGCTGCCCCCGAGGGAAGCGAGCTGACACCAATGGCGGCCCTCGTGTGCTGCCCGGCTTCGCCGAACACCGCAACCATCAGATCGGAGGCACCGTTTGCAACCTTCGAGTGATCCTTGAACTCGCTCGTTGCCGCGACGAATACGCCAAGCTTCACGATGCGGCGGACAGACGAAAGCGAGCCGTCTGTATTGGAAGCGATCTGTCCGAGAAGATTAAGGGCTGCGATGCGCGCCGCTTGCACCCCCTGCTCGTGAGATATGTCCGCACCCAGGGTGCCTGCAATGATCTCACCGGCCGGCGCCTTGCTGATCTGACCGGAAATGAACAACAGGTTGCTCGTGTGGACCACCGAAATGTAATTCGCAGCCGGAGACGTCGGCGCGGGAAGTTCCAGGCCAAGAGTAACCAGTTGGTCACGGATGGAAATCGTCATCGTTTTCTCCTTTTCTTTCTTGCTTCATGAAAGAAATCCGAGGGGCCCGCCAATTCAAAGCTTTGCGCCCTGCGATCGAATTCGTTAATGTCAGCCGTCATTGGTCCGCGAGGCATCGGCATTGCGCAGTTCCCCATTCCTCCCACCCCTTTCCGCGGCCAGGGTCTTCCAGGTGGTAGCAAACCGAGCGAGCTTTCGACTGGCCGGCGAGGAACTGCTCATTACGCAAAGCGCGGTGAGCCACCACATCAAGCAGCTCGAGAGTGCTCTCGGTACTCCACTCTTTCGTCGCAAGAGTAAAAGCATTGAGCTGACCGAGGCAGGCACAATGTTTCTTGCCACCGTCGACGAGGCCTTCACTGTGCTGTCGGAGGGCACCGCGAGGGTGCGCTCGCGATCCGGGCAGACCAGCTTGCGTGTGAGCCTGCTTCCCTCTTTCGCGGCCAACTGGCTGGTCAACAGACTTGGCAGTTTCCTCAAGAGCTACCCGGCGATCGAACTCGAATTGGATCCGACCCTGCGCATTGTCGATGTCGGGCGAGGCGAAGCGGATATCGCGATCCGATTTGGCGATTTTGGCGGGAGCAAACAGTTCTGCGTGCACCTCGCAAACGAAGATTTGTCTCCGGTGTTGAGCCCGGCGCTATACGGAGACGGATCCCAGTTTCAATCCGCGCTAGACCTACTCAACCAGGAGATATTACAGGCCAAGAGCGGCCTCGACTGGCAGCTGTGGTCGGAGGCAGCCGGATTTCCGCTTGAGAGGGCCAAACAGACCCGGCTGACTGACTACAACATTGTATTGCAAGCTGCTCTTGATGGTCAGGGTGTCGCCATGGGGCGAGGCCTTCTTGTTCGGGAGCATATTCGGGCGGGGCGCCTGGTTAGGCCCTTTTCGGCTTCGTTGAGCTCACAGAAAGCTGCATACTGGGCAGCCTTCGACCCGCTCTCGAAGAAACTCGAAGCGATAGAGGCGTTTGTCGCCTGGTTGAAAAGTGAGATGACCCTATCGGCGCAGAGAACGTCCGGCCCCATTTTTTGATCGATGCAATCGTCGTCCCAACGGTAAGATTTACCGGCGGATACCTCTGGACGCGCTCCACCAAGTATCTCTTCACAAAACCCGAATGTTGGATGACATGCAGGCTGGCTAGAACCTCAACACCGAGGAAGTAGCACTTGTTCCCCATAGAGTGGCAGACCCGGCTCTACCCCAGTGAGGCACCTTCCAGTATACATTGTGCGATCAGATCGTGAGGCTTTCGGTCTCTCCTCACTTTTTCTTTGGCGTGGAAAATGAAATCCGTCTAATTGGGGCTGCAACGACCGCTCGGCCGCTCCCGCCCCAAAAAACATTCTCGCCGAAGGCATGGAAGCGCAACCCGGGCGATGCAGGCGGAGTACAAGGGGAGACAGCGCCCCGCCCACTTGTCCGCCGACCCCTGTCGAATTAGGCTCCATTCTGGGAGCGACCATCGAGTGGATACTTATGTCGTCATTGTCGGAGCCGGGCCGGCCGGCCTTGCGGTCGGCGCCTGCCTAAGACGGGCGGGGCTGGATTTCGTCATCCTTGAAATGGCGTATGAGATCGCCCCCGCCTGGCGACGCCACTACCGGCGGCTGCACCTTCATACGGTGAAGGCGTTCTCCGCGCTGCCGCACATGCCATTCCCCAAGGACTATCCGCGCTATGTGCCGCGCGAGAAGATGGTCGCCTATCTCGACGCTTATGCCGAGCGTTTCGAGCTACGACCGCGCTTCGGCGAGACGGTCAAGTCCATCCGCCGCAAGGACGGCGGCTACCTGGTCGAGACCGGAACGGAGACCTTCTGCGCAGGCCACGTCGTGATCGCCAGCGGCAACAATGCTGAGCCCTTCGTTCCCAGCCTGCCCGAAATTGAGGCCTTCCAGGGCAGGCGGCTGCACAGCGCTGACTACACTGAAGCCGCGCCCTTCGCCGGCCAGTCGGTTCTGGTTGTCGGTATGGGTAACACCGGCGCTGAGATTGCGCTCGACCTTGCCGAGTGTGGCGCCCGCCCGACGCTTTCGGTACGAAATGGCATCCACATCGTGCCGCGCCAGCTGTTCGGCGTGCCGATCCAGATCATCGCCATGGCAACCCAACGGCTGCCGCGAGCTGTGAACGACCGGTTGTTCCCCACCATCCTCGACCTCGCGCTAGGTAAGCTCGAAAAATACGGCATCGCCAGGCCGAAGCAGGGCATTCTTGAGCAGATCAACGCCGGACGCATCCCGGTCATCGATGTCGGCACGGTGAGAGCGATCAAATCCGGCGACATCAAAGTGGCATCAGACATCAAGCGTTTCACCGAGCGCGGTGCCACTTTCGTTTCCGGCAGGCATGCGGAGTTCGACAGCGTCATCCTCGCCACCGGCTACCGGCCGAGTTTCGAGAAGTTCCTGCCGGCGGCATTGCGGCCCGGCAAGAGCGGCGTCACTCGCCAAGCCGCCGCGCTCGGCCTTTATCTCGTCGGTTTCCACAATCCGGTCACCGGCCTGCTCAGGGAGATCGGTCGAGAGGCGGCCGCGGTGAGCGCGGATATCGAGCGGCGGAGCAGCACAAAGTGATTGCGTCAAAGTTTCAGCGATGGGTGCTTCGTCCGCGCGCGCCCCAAACATGGAGCATAGGGGTGGTCGCTACCCGGACGCCGATCAGCGTGTCATCGCCGCCGACCTACAATAAGGTTCTCGCAATGGGAAAGTCCAAGGCTAGGCTCGGCTCGGCATCGCCATGCAACGCGAGCGCCTCGCAATAACGACCGTGATTGAGCCTCCGCTCACTGCGGAAGATCAATCAATTGCATACCGCAAGATCCAAGCCCCGGCGAACAGTTGGTCCGAAAAACTATCCTCGAGAAGGGTGTCCGTCGCGCCGGGCGGCCTCACGCCGACGTTTCCCAAGGACTGATTACGGAGGCATCTGTGTCTTCGAAATCCTTGAAGTTGCGCGTGACAAGGATGAGATCGCGGACGATCGCGGTCGCGGCGATCAACCCGTCAATATCACCGCGGGGGCGGATTGCCGCGATGCGGCCCCATTCGACCGCGATTTGGTCTGTTATAGGCAAAATGCGGTCGCCATGGTCGTGGCGCAGCTTGCGCAGCCATTCGGTGAGGTGCGCTGCAGTCTTCGGATCCGACATCTGTTTCAGGGCAATGCCGCGCATGATTTGGCCGAGGGTGAGCGCGCTCAGGTGGATGCTGAGCGGATCGACAGAGCGCAGCCAGGACACCGCCTGCGACGTGCCACGTCGCGCCTCTGACACAATGTTTGTGTCAACCAGGTACATCAGAATGCCACATCGCGGCTTGGCGTCTTGATGCGTACATTCACCGCATCAGCGAGTTGGTCGTCCCAAGCGGGACCGCCAAGCAGGTCATTGACCAACTCCGGCCGGCCAGCCCGTAGGGCGTCGTAGTCATGAGCGGACAGTACAACGGCGGTGCGCTCCCCGCGCAGCGTGACAATCTGCGGTCCCTCGTGGCGGGCCTTCTGCACCACCTTCGAGACTTGGTCCTTGGCGTCCTGCAGTTGCCATTCCATAGCTCCACTCCAAGTTGGCTGGACTGTCTAGATATATAATTCCTGTCGCTCGCGATTTAACGGGGAAAAGCGCGATCGATAGAGCTCTGCCCGCAACGCCACGCGAGCTCACTCGCAGGACTTGCATGCGACACTGAACTTGCTGAGCAATTTTGGCCAGATCTTCCTTTTGTCGGAAATGAATGGTGCACGTTACGCAATCATTTTGGCCCGGAACGGGAACAGCGCAGCAACTAGGGTTTGTCAACCCAGGCCCTTCGCACCTGGGTCGCCGGCGTCGGTCGGGGCAGGCAACGCGAGCCCGAGCCTTGCTCTTGCCTGACCGAAGACGGCTCGCACGGTTCATCCTCCATCCGGGCTAATGGCGGGACGGTCACACGCATGATAGATTAATATTAGTTATTGCGCATATTCATGTGCTTGTATTTGTACTTTTTGGAGGCGACATAACTCGCATTCCTTCAATGGACGTTTATGGCTTGCCTACGCTGTCGGTGGGGAATTTTTCCGGCTGACTTTCCTCTCGTCGACCTTTCCGACATTCGCCGGAAGCCACCGCAACCTGACGGGATCGCTCGGACCGCCGCGCGGCAGGCATGTGGGGGACTGCGCGGCTGCGACCGGCACCTAGGCCGGGTCGGATTCGCATCCGGTATGAGGGAGGGGACAGGCCGAAGAATATGATGCTGCTGTTGATCTCGCTCACCGTGGCGCCCGGTGCCGGGGAAGCAATACTGCGCATGTTTACGCCGTTTCCGATCGGCACACGGACGCACAAGAGCATCGACGAGAAATATGGCTATCGCCTCGATCCGGCACTCGGCGACGTAGGCAAGGCCGGCTTCCGGGATCCACCTGGAGCAGGTCATGACTTTCAGGTCGCGGCGATCGGCGATTCGCTGACCTATGGCAACAACGTTGATAGCGCGCATTCCTGGCCGCTGCTTTCGCGGCAATGACGGGCGAACGCACGTACAACTTCGGCGTCGGGAGCTACGGTATCTACACCTATCACGCCATCGTGCACGATGCTTTGGCCGCGGGCGCGAAAGGCAACATTGTCGCCGTATTCCCTGCCAACGACTTCGCAGTCGTCTTTTCCGCCTGTGATATCAAGAATGCCCGTTCCGACTTCTGGCTCTCAGAGCAGAGGCGGCTTCATCTGCAGGCCCTGTTCGGTGACGCGGGAGGTTATTGGCAGTGTGCCGAGCAATCCGCGAGCCTCAAGACGAAGCTTGTCGAGAATGTCGCGATCCTGAGTGTCTATCACCATGAGATCGGGGAACGACTAAAGACTCTTTACGCCCGACTGTTCAAACCGGGCGATGATGAAACATCCGAATACTACACATTTCCGGACGGATGCCTTCCGTCCTGAAGCGCTCTGTCGACGACCACGGCCGCATGGCGGATCTGGCGTCACCCGAAACCGCAGCAATGTTCAGCGACTTCCAGCGGTTTGCGGCCGATTGGGCACAGCAGCGGCCGGGGCGGGTGGGCATTCTGCTCATTCCATCGAAAGAGCGCGTGATCTTCGAATGCCTGCGTCACCATGACCGGCTGGCGTCAGCTGCGCCGGAATTTGTCCTCAGCGTTGAACGTCAGGTTGCGCTTGAGAAAAAGATCCGCGAGACCGCAGAGGAGCTCGGTTTGCCGTATCGCAGCGCGCTTGCCGCAACCGCCGATGCCCTGCAGGATGCGATCCTAGCTGGGCAGCGCCTTTATCCTGAAAGAGACGGCCATCCGTTTGAAGCCGGTTACAGCGCGTTCGCACGGACAGCATCATTGCTTTGGGATGAGATGACGGTGAGGGCCGCCCAGCCTGGCGACTAGTCGGGTTGACGAAGCAACGTGACATCGCTGATCGCGGCGAGCGTATGCATCCAGTCAGGCTCGGTCGTACGTAAAGGACGTCAGCAAGGTGGTTACGAAATTGCTCGCCCGTTCCTTAACGAGCACCTCGGTCCACTCATTGGTTCCTCGAAGCCTTAGATCGGTGTAGATGCTGTCGACGGCGGCCTCTTCGATGCGTTTGATGTGCGCCTTGAAATTTGCCTCGCCGCCGGCATGGTACATGTCCCGTATAACCATGCGCAGGATTTCTTGGATTGCGATTTGCCATGACGTGTTGATCGCCTGGAGTTCGTTCGCATCCGGTGCCATCGGGGTTACCTTTCGTATTGAGTGTCCCGAGCATGACATCGCCATGCTGTCGGGTAGCGGCGCAACGCAGAAATTTATCCTTGTCTTGCCTTGCGATTGGCATAGCGCCTGTCGCGGTTGGCCTTTCGCACCGCCTCATCTTCGATCACCCGCGCTATACGCGCGTTTTCGGCGATCGCCCGCGCTTCGGTTTCGGCGACTGCTGCCGCCTCAACGGCTGCCTGCCGCTCTGTCGCCTCGGTCTCGATACGCTTTTGTTCCTCAAGCTTCAGACGCTCGCGTTCAACGCGCCGCTCTTCACGAGCGGTGGAAAGGGCTTCGCGCTCGGCCTGCCTTGCCATCCTCCCTGGTTCTGCTGCAGTCCTTGCCGCTCGGTAGGCGTTCAAGAGAGCAGCTTTGGCGTCTGCCGATGCGGCTCGGCGGTCGGAGATGTCGTTTTTTCCGGCGTTCTTCATTCGTATCCCAATAGTAAGTGCGTCAGAGATCAGCGCGCCTTGGCGCGTTTGGCGATAAGGTTGCGTGTCGCCGACAAGCGGTCGGCCAACTCCTTTGCAAGGCGTTCCTCTCGAAGCCGGAGAGTCTTGGCATCCCGGGCCTGAGCAACGGATTCCACCTCTTCCATCGCGTTGTTTTTGGAGAAGAACTGCGTCTGGACTTTCATGAAGGCGATCTCCGCCTGCTGACGGGATTTGCTATGTGCTTCTATCATTGGAACCTCAACTAGTTCGGCGTGGCGAACAAAAAAGGCCAGGCGAAACGCCCGGCCTTGTTGAAACTGCTTCCGGCAATGCCAGTACATCCGTGGTCAAAGGGAAGCAAATCTCAATTTTAGGCAGACTGCAGATTGGTAGCAGACATCTTGCCCGACTTATTGTCGCGCTCGAGCTCGAAGCCGATCTTTTGCCCTTCGACGAGTTCGCGCATTCCAGCGCGCTCGACGGCGGAGATGTGCACGAACGCGTCTGCGCCACCGTTATCAGGCTGGATGAAGCCGAAGCCCTTGGTGGAGTTGAACCATTTTACTGTGCCTGTGGTCATGATGAACCCTTTCAAAGCATAGAGTGAGGGACCGCTCAGCCTATGCTGAGCAGGTGGAAACCGACTGTTTTTGAAAGGGAAGTTCGCTTAAGGCGCGGTGCCAATCGCGCGGTAGACAAAGCTCGGCAAGCAAAAGATCGATGCCGCATCTATAAGTGACTTGGATTGGCGCGTCAACGATTAGTTTTCTAAGATGCAGTATTCACCCTGTGATTGTACTCATATCATCGTGGCACGAGCGAAGGCGCGCCTCTCTCGGCCCTGTCGGCGGCTCGTCCCCCATCGTACGGATGACCGCATCGAACAGCAGATGGCTGAACAGGCTTGACCAGCACATCCGATGTTCCCGCCCTTCCCGCCGCCTTGACTACTTCCTCACAGCCACGGGCGCACCATGATGAGACACGGTGTGTCCGTCATCCTAAGCGAGCGGAGCGCCAGTGCAGTCTCTATTCAATCCATTTTCGGCATCTGCCAGTCGAGAAGAACAACACCGTAACGTGTTTGCGGAGGCTTGTTCCGAATGGCGTCGATTGCGTCCGTTCCGCGGCACGGCGCGAGTATCGAAAGACATCGCTGTCGACATCGCTCTCGTGCGCTAGCGGATCATACGTGGACTGACGGCACTCAGCATTTTCAGGATGTCGTCCTCCAACTTCCGGCACAGGTCTTCATATTCTTTCAAAAGTGCTGGGGCGGGACCCGCCTGCTCGCGCAGTTCATCACGGGCCATGGCGGCTTTACCGTAAGCTTCGAGCAGATCGGTTATCGCAAGGAAGTTTGCATCGGCAATTTGTTTCCGATGTCGTGGCAAGCGCATCATCATCCGGGCTCTACCGACCTTTTGGAAGTCCATTTTACACCCCTAAAGGTAAGGCTGAACGCAGTCTCCTCGAACACGACTTCATTAGCAAGTTGCCTAGCTACTTTGCCTGCCCCACGCATATCAGTAACCGGCGGGCCATCACCGCGCAGAGCAGGTCCGCGATGCCTCGACGGACAGGCCGCCAGAGCGACGACCGCTCGCCCTCGATGGTCCAGCCGACGAAGCAACAGAAATCGTCTGGTTGCATTCTGCGAGTGAATGCGCTCTCAATTGCGTCGTCTGTCGAAATCGAAGGCGCAGACGGAAGGCAACACTCAGACGAAGGCTCTGGATCGTACCCGTTTCGATCTGGAGCCTTTTCACATCAATATCACAATCCCTCCCCCTGACGACGATCACCGCGGCTCCAGGCCAAGCCGGTATCGCGGGGATCCAGTCAAGCAATTGCGGATAGTCCCCTCCGCCAGGGCTCTTCGATCGAGCCGCAATACACCTGCGATCAGCGCGATCACTCGCAAGTAGGCTCTCATTTCCTCCCTAAAGAGCTCGCCTCACCCAGCAAACCCTTCACATCCAATCGTCAAACTCCGCTGCTTGCCCTTGAGCCAGGAACTGCGCAAGTGCCGACATCAATGTCTCCGCGCTGTACCGGTCAAGCTGAACCTCGATCGTCGTACCAGCCGAAGTTGATAGTTCAAAAACCCCCAGGAGCGGCTCAATGGACGCGATAGAAAAAGAACCCAGAAATTCGCCCTGGACCGTTGTGCTGCCAAGCCCCATGGATGCCTCCTGCATGGTACGAAAGACATCACTAAAATAGTCGCTTTTGATCGATCCGCAAAGCCGGCGCCGGGTTCGCGATGCTTAAGGGGGTAGATTGAACGAGTGCAATCACTCAGCGTCAGGAGATCATGGAGACGCCGATGAAGACGAACGCGGCTCCAGGCCAAGCCGGCAGGGACCCCAGCCAGTCAAGGCGTCGGTGCCAGGCGGCGATTTTGCTCGATGGGAAGGTTTCGACCCTGGTTGAGGTTGCGTACGAGGCCCCCAGCAAGTGTTCTTCTGGTCAGCCGGAACAGCCCTGCGATCAGCACCGTCGCCCCCAAAGTATCCATCGTCTATTACCCTCTAAATAGCTCGCGTCACAACCTCCGTCGCGACGGACACCAACAAAGCGGCCAGCGCGACGGCCGTTCCAATTCGCGCGATCTTCATCCGGCGCCCGCGAGCACCATTCCAGTCATAGCCCATGTGTTCCTCAGCCGGCTTCATGCCATTCGTGAATGGTGGCTGGCGTTCCTAACAAAGAGGTAGATCCCGATGATGGCCCCTCCGGGCCTACGTTCGATGTTGGCCTCGTCTTCGGCCAAGCCGGAGGTCCAACATCACACGGACCAGCCATCTCCTGACATCTGATGTCGCCACGAATTCATCGATGTTTTCGATGGCGTATTCGAGTGTTTTTTCGGTGAGCGCGGTTGCCGCACGCTGTGAGGCGGTCAAGCTCCGCGCCCATGCCGTCAGCTCTGGCAGCAGATCCACGACCATGCCAACGCCTCCCGATGGCGGTGAATGGTCGAGCGGGCGGCGAGCATCTTTAAGTCGGCGTTCCAGTTCCCAGGCGTCTCGTATGCCACTCATGAACAAACGGAGCGCCTCGCGAGCCAGCCATTCGCCTTCTTCACTTTGTCGGGGGATATTCCGCGCGGTCACGACCTTATTAAAGACCGTGGAAATGACGGTGAGCCCCTCGGGAAGAATGTATCCGGATTGCAGTCGATCAAACATAACCTCCTCCATTTAAGGCGAAAGTGATGATGGTCCATCAGTCGCTGGAGCCCGTTTCATGGTCCAGCAATCAGACAAAATATGGTCTTCAAAACGGGCTGTGACTAGCCCTTAACAGCGCCAGCGCCGACTTCGGCCGGCGATTTTTATCTCATTTTTTCATCTCACTAAAGGAAAACCCGATGAACACAACGACGTCCCTCGCCTATGCGGGGCGCGCGCCTTTTGGCGGCCGCCTGATGCATCCGAGATCGGTGCCATGAGTGCCATCCGCGACGAGTGGGATCGGCCGCAATCGGCCGGCACGGTAATCGACGACCGGCGGCTCGCCTACCTGCTCGCGACCGTCTTTCACGAGACCGGCGGCACGATGCAGCGGGTGATCGAGAAGCTCAATTACTCGGCCGCGCGCCTGGCCCAACTCTGACCGTCAAGACAAGGCGACGACTAGCCGGCAAGTGGTTCATTGGCGCATGAACCAGCTTGTCGACCGCGTCGGCCATCTTGAGGCGTCCGCGATAACGATTGGGGAGGAGGTCTCCGAGATGAAGCTGGTGACCGATGACGTGAGGCGATGGAAGCTGAGGCATCGGTGGCTTGGAAACACCGGAATTGCGGCCAGGGCGCTTGGGATAAGTCAGGCCGAGGCGATACGGCGGATCATCTTCGTGATCATGGGGTAAGGTTGGTAAGCAGAAAGAAGAACCCCACCTCCGACGGCACGACGATGGGGCTCTCTACGTTTGATCCGGAGGGATCCGGGATCATCAGCAATGAACAAACCAATAGGTCCCGGATAGGTTCCTGCTGCCGTTGAATAAAGATGGCTCCGTAAGGTCGCGCAGGCTGCGCTAGTGGATGGTCTGGGGCCATGTCACGTCCACGAACCGACCAATGGACCGAAGGTAGGCGATGATCTCGGACCTCAGAGCTGCGCGGTCGCCATACCTCTCGCCGATCCGACTAAGTTCCTCCTTGGCTTCTTCCTGCTCATCGACATCGCCAAGCACATACATATCGTGTCCCACGGCGTTGATATCGCAACCCGCCGCGATCACTTCGGCCACAAAACTTGGGATCTCATTTGCGTTCATTTCGCGCTTGCTCTCAATCATGACGTCCTCGCTTTGAAACGAGAAACTACTGTGAGGTCGAGCGGTTCCCACAGGGACAAAACGCTCACCGGAATTCGGAGCAAACGGAAGAATGGCCCCGATGGGGTGTCGGGGCCAATTGGTATCGTTGGCGCTTCTACGCGGGGAATGGGAGTACCCCATGAAGCGGGCTGTGATCCCGGAAAGGATTATTGCCTATCCTCTAACTGCCGCGTGTGAAAGTGGTTCCCAGTTGGAGAAGAGACGGCCCCGTCCGGGGAAAGCGGGGCCTCGGCACGGAGGTGCCATGGGCTCCATGCTGGGCTATTAGATGGAGCCTAGCCTAGATCCCGCGGGGGATGGTGGATCGTAGGCAGACCTAGAAACGCGTAAATTTGACAGAGGTTCCAGCACCGAAGAAAAAAAAGGGGCCCCGAAAGCCGATAACGGGACCCTAGGAGGTACGTGCCAAAATCCTGGTGTAAGAGAGCCAGGACGACCTTCAAACCTACGACGTCAGGATTGGTTCCGGCTCGATCTGAAAGCCGGAAGGGGGAGAAAAAATGGCCGCAAACGGCGACGACAGCGCCAAAGCGAAAGGATCCGGTCTAAAGTACCAGAGTCCTTGGCCTTGGTGCGCACGGTTTTCAGTGTCGGTCCATTCGCGGAGATCGGTCCACACAGCGTAGGCGGAGAGGACGGTGTGTGTGAACGGTCATCAGGGAAATCATGAGGTTGCGATATGCTGCAGGCAGCAGGATCTGCCAGGCGGCCCCGTAATCAACCTCAAGCGCCCCGACCTCTTCGTATCCTCAGCAATGTTCTCGAAAGCCATGCCATTGGAACATGACCGAGCTGCTATAAGAATGCTCAGACACACTCTGCCACGGCGTAGCCGCCGGTAGGGCTGGATGAAAAGTGCCAGTTACGCCACTATGAAATCGTAGCGGCCGAATTTTCCGTCGCTCGTCGTTTTGATGTCGAGCAACAGGTCTGCATTGAATATGCGGTCACGCCTATTGTCCGGCTCATCGGCAAAATACAGCTGCGTCGTCAGCACGTTCCCGCCCGGCCTTTGGACTTTCACGTGGTAATGCCGGGTGCGACCAGGATAGAGCCCAGGCACGATCGTCTCGAACCACCATTTGCCTTCTGCGTCCGTGAATTGATGTCCGCGGAGTTTGTATCCGTTGTTGTCGTAGGTGCCGGTCTCATCGGCATGCCATAACTCGATCAACGCTTTTTCTACCGGCTGGCAGTCCTTGGTTAACACGTAGCCAACAAGTGTCATTCTTTCACCGCCCGGTGAATCGCTGGCGAAGTCCTTTTTTTCAGGGCTCTCCGGTGTGAAATACGGACCTTCGGTCTGTGCCGGCGTCAGATCGTCGTCATCACCGCAATTGGCCGTAAGCGGCAACTCCACGGAACCGCCGGCTGCATGGCCGAGTCTCGGCAGAACAATCGGCGTGGCGACGAAGCTGACAAGGAAATGTCGCCGGGTCGGCATGGCGCTATATCTCCAAACACGGAAGCCAAGATCGTTGCGGGTCCATTAGGCAGAACTGGGGCGGATATTACCAGATTTCGCGACCAACAACGTCATCAGGCGAATGCCGCTGCTGAAGCGTCGCCGGTCTACACGGTTGGCACGTAAGCATCTGGTGTCTGACTTGGAGCAGCAGCAATGCCGTTCCATTGACGCCGTCTGCTTTCTAGCGGAAGTAAGCTTCGTCGCCTTCATGTCTCGGCGAAGCTGCGTTTGGCAAAGCATCCTGTCTTCATTCTGGGCTACGGGCACCGCGAGTTGCTCGACGCCCTGGCAGCTGCGCGCCATGAGGGCGCGATGGTCAGGATCATTGCGAATGCAGCTGGTGTGGGGTGACCGGCGTCCCGCTGATGGTCGTCCATGTTTCCAGCAGAGATGCGATCGACATCATCGCAGCCGCCCCACGCCGCGGCGTGACCTAAATCGACGCTCGTTAAGTTAGAGCTTCGCCGTCGTCGACCACGGCGTGGAAAAGATCGTTTCGCTGCCTATAATGCCGTGCCGGGCACGAGACGGATTTTGCGCAGCACAGCATCAAAGTTGCCCAGGCTAGACGCGCTGAGTTCTACCAGCAGATCCCACCGGCCGTTCGTCGTGTGAATCTGCGAGATTTCAGGAAAGCCGCCACGCGATTGATCTATCGGTTCTGCTGTCCTTAGAAAAGTGATGGTGCTCAATGCTCAGCGCCGCCGGCTTAGCCGCCAAGAAGCCCACGGCGCGGTGACCGACTGACTTTCGGGGTTGGAAAGATACCAGAACGCAGCGCGGGCAGTGTCAAGGATAGCCTGGCTCGAGTTGCTCCAGGTTTCGACGAACCATCATCGCAATTTGTAACTAATCGTTTCAGCCAATCTATTGGCGCAGATTCGGTACAAACCCCTGCTCATCGAGAAACAATCCATACACAAGCAGCGCGTCAACTCAGCGCGGTAATAGAAACGGATTTCGTGAGGACTGAGGTCCCGCCGCAAAAGCGCGACTGCATCTTCGGCTGCACGCTCCAACTTCGACAACTGGTCACCACTGGAAAGGGTTCCAAATGAAAATTATGCATAGCATCGCGATCGCTGCCGCGGCGGCTTCAATCAGTTTCGCGCTGGGCGGCGTTGCCCAGGCCCAGGAACTCAAACGGACTGGTCTGGTTCAAAGCGATATCAGCGTGCCGGGCAAGGAAGCGCTTCAGGTCCGGGTAGATTTCCCGCCAAAGGCTGCATCTATCAATCATAAACATCCCGGCGAAGAAATTGCATATGTGCTCAAAGGTGCGCTTGAGTACACGCTCGAGGGTCAGAAGCCGGTAACGCTGAAGGCCGGTGAAGCCCTTTTCATTCCGGCGGGTGTTGCGCACATCGCCACGAATGTTGGCGATGGCGAGGCGTCGGAGCTTGCGACTTACATCGTCGCGAAGGACACGCCGCTTGCTGCCCCGGTGAAATGAGTTCGCTGCGATAAGGAGCGATCCACTCACCGGTGCGGCAACCCATTGCAGGAAAACGGCGGCGCCAGCCGCAGCGACACCCGTCGAAGTGAGTTTCTAGGTCGACGCTCGTCAGGTTAGAGCTTCGCCCTCGTCGACCGCGGCGTGGACAAAAGAAGGCTCGTCTCGCTGCCCATAATGCCGGGCACGAGACGAATCTTGCGCAGCACGGCATCGAAGTTGGCCAGGCTCGATGCGCTGAGTTCCACCAGCAAATCCCACCGGCCGTTCGTCGTGTGAATCTGCGAGATTTCAGGAAAGCCGCCGAGCGTGCGGATCACCCGATCGGTCACATGGCCCTCGATCTCAACCATCATCACCCCACGAACGACATCTTCAAGCGCATCGGCACGCAGCATCACCGTGTAGCCGAGGATGGTGCCGTCCAGCTCCATCCGCTCGATGCGCGCCCGCACTGTCGCCCGCGAGGCGCCCGTTTCCAGCGCGAGGTCCGAGACACTTCGACGCCCATTGCCGCGCAACAGCATCACGATCTTCTGGTCGAGAGCATCCATGCCGATTTGGATTCCGTTCTTATCAATTTGGTCAAACTAGCATCTCGATATGCCAAAATTCAATGTTCAATCCGCCATCGGTGACTTTTATAATCATGAAAACAAACGGGAGTACACTATGGACTGCACGCTCATCGGCGCGCCCCTGCAAATCGGGGCAGGGCAGCTTGGCTGCGAGATGGGGCCGAGCGCCCTGCGCATCGCTGGCCTTCGCACGGCACTGGAAGAACTGGGCCATTCGGTCAAGGACAATGGCAATCTCAGCCCGCGGGCGTTCGACGAGATGCCCCATCCGAACAAGGCCGTCCATCACCTCGGGGAAACGGTCGCCTGGGTCGAAGCGCTGTCTGCTGCTGCCTACGAACACAGCAAGGCGGGCATGCCCATTTTCCTCGGCGGCGACCATGCCATCTCCGCGGGTACCGTTCCCGGTCTCGCACGCCGAGCCGCCGAACTCGGGCGGCCGCTGTTCGTGCTCTGGCTGGACGCCCATACCGACTTCCATACTCTCGAAACGACGGTCAGCGGCAACCTGCACGGCACGCCCGTCGCTTACTATACCGGCCAGACCGGTTTCGATGGCTTCTTCCCTGCGCTTGCCCATCCCGTTGCCACACAAAACGTCTGCATGATCGGTATCCGCAGCGTTGACGCCGCCGAAAAGGCCGCCATTCGCACCACCGGCATCACGGTGCACGACATGCGCGTAATCGATGAGCATGGCGTGGCCGTCCTCGTCCGCAATTTCATCGAACGGGTCCGGGCCGCAAACGGCCTCCTGCACGTCAGCTTCGATGTCGACTTCCTCGAGCCGGACATCGCGCCGGCCGTCGGCACCACGGTACCGGGAGGAGCAACTTTCCGCGAGGCGCACCTGATCATGGAAATGCTGCATGACAGCGGGCTCGTGACCAGCCTCGACATTGTCGAGCTCAATCCGTTCCTCGACGAGCGCGGCAAGACCGCACGGCTGCTCGTCGATCTCGTCGCCAGCCTGATGGGCAAGCGGGTGATGGATCGCCCGACTGTTACTGGCTGATTTCGAATGTTCTTTGGTTGGAGGGAAAATGAATACTGATCCGAAACTGAACGTGGTTCCGTTCGTAAGCGTCGACCACATGATGAAACTGGTTCTGAAGGTCGGCATCGACCGGTTCCTGACGGACCTGGCGGCCACAATCGAGGAGGACTTCCGCCGCTGGCCGGTCTTCGACAAGACCCCGCGCGTCGCTTCCCATTCGCAGGAAGGCGTCATCGAGCTGATGCCCACCAGCGACGGAACGCTTTACGGCTTCAAATACGTCAATGGTCACCCGAAGAACACGCGCGATGGCCGCCAGACCGTGACGGCCTTCGGCGTGCTCTCGGATGTCGGCAACGGCTACCCGATGCTGCTCACCGAAATGACGATCCTGACCGCGCTGCGCACTGCGGCAACGTCCGCGGTCGCGGCGAAGTACCTCGCCCGGCCGAATGCCCGGACCATGGCCATCATCGGCAATGGTGCGCAGAGCGAATTCCAGGCTCGCGCCTTCAAGTCGCTGCTCGGCATCGACAAGCTTCGCCTCTACGATATCGACGCCTCCGCCACCCGGAAATGCGCACGCAACCTCGCGGGCCTCGGCTTCACCATTGAAGAATGCACCTCGGTTGAAGAGGCGGTCGAAGGCGCAGACATCATTACCACGGTCACCGCCGACAAGCAGTACGCGACGATCCTATCGGACAACCATGTCGGCCCCGGTGTCCACATCAACGCGGTGGGCGGTGACTGCCCCGGCAAGACCGAACTCAGCAAGGACATTCTGCTGCGCTCGGACATCTTCGTCGAATATCCGCCGCAGACACGCATCGAAGGCGAAATCCAGCAGCTACCGGCTGAGCACCCCGTCATCGAACTCTGGCAGGTCATGACCGGCGAGACAGAGGGCCGCAAGAGCCCGGATCAGATCACGCTCTTCGACAGTGTCGGTTTTGCGATCGAGGACTTCTCCGCCCTTCGCTACGTCCGGGACCAGATTGCCGAACACGGTATGTTCACAGAACTCGACCTCCTCGCTGATCCCGACGAGCCACGTGACCTCTACGGCATGCTTCTGCGCTGTGAGAAGAAACTCGAAGCGGCATAGACTAACGCGAAGTAATCACGTTACCCGGTTTGTCGACGGTCAAACCGGGGAACGTTGGGCGTCAGTCGCAAAGCAGCCTGATAGAGGCCAATTGAGCGCCTTGATGGGAATCGAACTTACTACCCAGTTCCTTGAAACCGCGACAAAAAGTAATACCTTGGATAAATCATTCCTTACACAGGTCCGGCCATGACGACGACAGTTACATCCAAGGGACAAATTACAATTCCCAAGCCTGTGCGCGATCTCTTGGGTATCGTGCCTGGAAGCAAGATAGACTTCCGACGCACGTCAGATGGAAGCGTTGTCCTCGTCCATGCTGCGAAAAAGCAGCCGCCCAGCCGCTTCGCGAAACTACGAGGGCATGCGGGCAAGGGCCCCGACACTGACGCGATCATGGCGCTTAAGCGTGGCGAACCGTGATACTCGTAGACACGTCCTTCTCGACGTCGTTACCGATGATCCAACTTGGGCCGATTGGTCGATAGCGCAGCTGGAAGCTGCAAGCCTCGGGGGAGCAATCTGGATCAACGACATCGTCTACGCCGAACTCGCCGTCCGCTACGATCGGATCGAAGGCGTTGACGGCTTGCTTGATCAAGCGGGGTTGAAGCTGGCGGCGGTACCGCGTGAGGCCCTCTTTCTGGCAAGCAAGGTTTTCACACGATATCGCAAAGCAGGCGGAACGCGGAC
Organism: Ensifer sp. EB106-05-01-XG146; assembly: GCF_058791875.1. Taxonomy (NCBI): domain Bacteria; kingdom Pseudomonadati; phylum Pseudomonadota; class Alphaproteobacteria; order Hyphomicrobiales; family Rhizobiaceae; genus Ensifer; species Ensifer sp. EB106-05-01-XG146. The sequence continues at coordinate 125,081 of NZ_JBYTDX010000003.1, read as the reverse complement.
AGGGGCGCTCCCTGATTTCTTCATCGGTGCGCACGCAGCGGTTAGCGGATATTCACTGCTCACACGCGACGTCGGCCGTTATCGCACCTATTTCCCAACGTTGACGCTGATTGCGCCGAACTTGCCGACCTGATGAAGCTGCTCATGGGAGGCTCAGTTCCCGTCGATACATTATGCGATCCAAAATGCACAGAACCGGAAGATGCACGTTGGGCAAACGCGGGAGGAATACTGTGCGTTGGCGCACGGCGACCCCACTCCCCTTTGCTGGAACATTGTCGCAGCTCAACGGTTTTGCGTTCACAAACCAGGAGGTGGAAGATGATTGGTGTGAACCAGCAATCGATTGAAGATCAAATCGCCGAATTGCGATCGCAGATCGCGGAGGTGAAGCAAGCTGTGAGTGAGGGGATCAATTCTGCGGCTGAAGGCGCCTCTGGAATAGCTAGGAACGCAGCCCAGACGGTCCGTCAGCAAGGACAGGGCGCAATAGAGGCCGCGCGGGAAAATCCCGGAACAGCAACGACAATCGTCAGTACGGCCGCGCTTATCGGATTTTGCATCGGCCTATACCTGGGCCTTTCTTCGACTAGTGGCGTTCGGGCGCGCTGGTAGGCAGGAGCCCCTTATCTTTCGAAGCCCAATCGAACATCCCTAGCATTTCTAACCGAGCAAGTGATCCGCAGCCGGATGGCATCTGTTAGTCGGCAAAGGGCGTGTTAGGTAAAGACTCCTTGCCGATTGCCGATTTGTCGGTGCCGCCGCCCGCCAGCGATCCCGGTCAGCCGGCTCTTGCGGTCGAAAGCTGACGACGAATTTGGACGCGCGCGGCTCGAAAGGCCGAGGCGCAAGGGTGAGCTTCCCTCCACTCAAGCCAAAGCCAACCGAAGTGTTGCCGACAGAGTTCGCCTCGACGAACGGGGCGCGACGCTCGACGTAGTTGCCGTTCGAGTTACCAGCGACCTGCACGCCGATTGGCCGATTGATGCCGGGGGTGCCATGTTCACAGAACTCGACCTCCTCGCTGAACCCGACGAACCGCGTGACCTCTACGGCATGCTGCTTCGCTGCGCGAAGAAGCTCGAAGCGGCATAGACTGACGCGAAGCAATCACGGTTTGTCGACGCTCAATTGGGGGCCAAAGGATCAGTTGACCCGGGCTCCTTCGGCGCAGAACAGATGGATCTTCTGGTTGTTCGGCTGGAGATAAATCTGCTCCTCAGGCTTCAGGTCCACGCGGCGATGCAGCACGACCCCCGCCGTGTGCGTGCCCACGCGCACCAGAAGGTGGGTTTCGGCGCCGGTTGGCTCGACGGTCAGCACGGTTGCCGGTATGCCGGTTTCGGCTATCTCCAGATCTTCCGGGCGGATGCCGTAGGTGCGTGCTTCACCGTGACCCAGCGACGCCGGCAGCGGCAGGGAAACACCGCCGTCAATGAAAAAGCCGCCATCACCGACGTTGCCCTCAAAGAGGTTCATCGACGGCGAGCCGATGAAGGTGGCGACAAAGGTATTGCCCGGGCGATCGTAGAGGTCGAGCGGCTTGCCGATCTGCTCCACGCGGCCGGCGCGCATGACGACGATCTTGTCGGCCATGGTCATGGCTTCGATCTGGTCGTGGGTAACGTAGACGATGGTCGTGCCGAGCCGCTGGTGCAATTCCTTGATCTCGCTGCGCATGGTCACGCGCAGCTTAGCATCGAGATTGGACAGCGGCTCGTCGAAGAGGAATACCTTGGGGTGACGAACGATGGCGCGGCCCATGGCGACACGCTGGCGCTGGCCACCGGAGAGTTGCTTGGGCAGGCGGTCGAGCAATGGTTCGAGCGCAAGAATTCCGGCGGCCTCCTTCACCAGCTTATCGATCGTCGCCTTGTCTCGACCCTGGAGCTTCAGGGAGAAGCCCATGTTCTCCTTGACCGTCATGTGCGGATAGAGTGCGTAGCTCTGGAACACCATGGCGATGTCGCGCTCCTTGGGTGCGACGTCGTTGACGACGCGCCCATCGATGCGGATTTCGCCGCCGCTGATGTCCTCGAGCCCCGCAAGCATGCGCAGGAGCGTGGACTTGCCGCAGCCGGACGGTCCGACGAGCGTGACGAATTCTCCATCCTCAATGTCCACGGAAACGCCGTGGATGACGGAGGCTGCGCCATACTGTTTCAGAACGCGGTCGATCGCTACCGATGCCATTTTTCTTCCTCCCTCAAAGCTTGAGTTGCCAGATTTGCGCGCCCGTGACGGCGCCCGTCAGCCTTGCCGATCGCGCGGCGGCAAATCCCGGAATGCGCTTGGTGCCTGTCCAGCGGCCGTTGTCGGCAAAGACCTCGATCGAACCCGCATCGAGGAAGATGCGCAGCTGCGAAGGTCTGGCGCCTGACGCCAGATATCGCGGTGGCGGCTTACCGGTACCGGCATCGAAGAGGATTGCAAGGCCCTCGTCATCGAGCCTGACGCCAAGCGCGACATCCGGGTGATCGAGGACGAGCTCGAAAGCCGCGCCGGCCTCGGGCAGTGCAAGCACGATCTCGACCGCACCGCTTTCGAGTGGAACCGTTTCGCCCGCAGCAAGGGCTGTTTCATCGAGCAGCGTGTGGCGCAGGCTTTCGACTGCCGCGACCGGCGGCGTCAACACGGCACCCCCATCGAGAAGCACGCGACGCGGCAAGGTCATCGCCGTCGGGAAATCGTCCTTCTTGGAAAAGTCGGTCCAGTTGGCAAGCCAGGCGATGCCGACCGGTTCGTCGCCGTCGACGAAGGCCTGGAAGGCGTAGGCGTCGGAGCCGAAATCCAGTTCCTGTTCGAATTCGGCCGTGAACGCCCGGCCGTCGAAGCGGCCGACGGTGACGGATGTGATGTTGCGCCGGCCGGTGGCCGGGTCACGGCTTGTGAGCAGGCCAAAGATCAGCGCCCAGCGGGTCTCCGGATCATCCGCCATGCCGCCGACCGGCAGCATGCACGGGCACTCCGCTGCGGTCATGCCGAAACCGTCCTCGCGATGGATGATGTCGAGGAAGGTCCAGCCCGTGGCACCCTGCAGATCCGCCGTCTCGTAAAGCAGGACGACACCGCCCGATCGGTCGCGACTGCCAAGCAGCATCTTCCAGCGGCCGTCCGGGCCCTTGAACACATAGGGATCGCGGAAATCAGTCGTGAGGTTCAGACCCTCCGGACGGATAGGCAGGATCACCTCGGACGGGCCGGCAACGATGCCGTCTCGGCTGACGGCCGAGAGCTGGATCTGCTCCTCCGGCTCCCGGTCGCGAACGTGTTCGGTGTAGAAGACCCGGATGTCGTCCCCGTCCGGCCCGGAGACGGGGACGGCCGAGCCGGAAAAGGCGCCGCCACGGCCATCGTCCTTTTCCGACAGGTGGTCCGCCGGAAACAGGAACATCGGCAAGTGCGTCCAGCGGATCAAATCTTTCGAGACCGCATGGCCCCAGTGCATCGTGTTCCAACGCAAGCCATGCGGATAGTGCTGGTAGAAGAGATGGCCGAGACCCTCGAACCGGCCGAAGCCGTTCGGGTCGTTCATCCAGCCGAAGGGCGGTCGGAAATGGTAGCTGCCGGGAACCTCGGGCGGCGCCGTGCGGACGTCGCAATGGAGGACGCGGATCCCCTCCTCCAGCACCGTCTGCGGGTGGAACGCATAGGCGACGGAGAGCGCGGTTGTTTCCGCATCATAGGCAAGCACCGTGGGGCCAGTCGTCTCGAGCGTCACCGCGAAGAATTCGAACTCCCCGGCGCGGCGCGTGGACGGACCGGCAATCTCACTGCGGTCTAAGGTGACGGACAGTATTGCCTCGTCGCCAATTTTGCGCGACTTCAGCCAGAGATGCAGCACGGTCCCGGCCGGGAGTTCGGCCTCGACGATTTCAAGCACGCGGCTCGCGGGTCTTGTCTGCGAAGTCATAATCAACCTTTCACGGCGGAGCCGACGAACGAACTTACGAACCAGCGCTGGAAGGCGAGGTAAAGGATGAGGACAGGGATCATCATCAGCACGGACGCGGCCATGGCGCGGTCCCAGTAAATGCTGTCCTGTCCGAAGAAGGTGGCGATCGCGACGGAGATCGGCCGGGCATAGTCGGTCTGGGTGACCAGCGTCGGCCACAGATACTGGTTCCAGCTCTCGATCCCCATCAGGATCGAGACCGTCGCAAGCGCCGGCAGGCTGAGCGGCATGTAGATCGACCGGTAGATGCGAAACGCCGACGCTCCATCCATCTCCGCAGCTTCGTAGAGTTCCTTCGGTAGCTGGGCGAAGAACTGGTAGAACAGGAAGACATAGAGCGGGCTTGCCACCCAGGGCAGGATCTGCACGGCAAACGTATCCGTCAGGCCCACCCGCGACATCATCACGACGAGCGGCATGATGATGCTTTCCTGCGGGATGACGTAGAGCGCGACCACGAGGGCAAGCAGGATCGCCTTGCCGCGAAGCGACCCCCAGGCGAGAACGAAGCCCGCCATGGAATTGATGATCAGCCCGGACACGACGGTGACGACGAGGATCACTAGCGAGTTGACGAGGTAGCGACCATAGGCAAGTTCGCCGGAGAAATTGGCGATCTCGCGGTAGTTCGACAGGGTCGGATCGCTGACCCAGAAGGCGCGGAAGCTGCCCATGTCCGCAAGGATGCGGAAACGGTCATCCTTGAGGCTGGCGATCAGCAGCATGAAGAGCGGCGAAATCATCACCAGAGCGATGATGAAGATGCAGACGGTCTGGACGACACGCAGGCCCGTCTTGCTGTTGCCGCGGGGGATCGCCAGCGGGGCTGGCTGGCTAAGCACGAGATCAGACATCGAAGCGCCTCAGGAGTTTGCGCTGGAGAAGCGCGATCAGAAGAACGATGACGAAGAGAATGACGGAGACGGCGGATGCGTATCCGAGCTTCTGTTCCTCGAAGCCGGCACGCACCATGTAGTGCACGACGGTCTCCGTGCTTTCCTTCGGTCCGCCCTGGGTCAGGATCGCAACCTGCGTGTAGAGCTTGAAGGCCTGGATCGTAGTGATGACCAGCACGAAGACGTGGGTCGGACGCAGGCCCGGCATGGTGACGTGCCAGAAGCGGCGAAACGCGCTGGCGCCGTCGATGCGGGCGGCATCGTAAAGTTCGTCCGGAATGCCCTGCAGGCCGGCGAGGTAAATGATCATCTGGAAGCCATAGGCCTGCCAGGCCGAGAGCAGCACGATCGAGAACATCGCCCAGTTCGGGTCGCCGAGCCAGTCGATCGGCTGGATCATGCCGCCGGACAAGAAACCGACGATCTGGTTGAGCGGACCGCTCGGATACTGGAACAACGTGCCCCAGATCACGCAGACGACCACCATGGATGTAATCGCCGGCAGAAAGAACATTCCGCGCAGAAGGTTCTGCATCGGCAGCTTCTGGTGCAGCAGCAACGCCGTCAGGAAGGCAAGGCCGCACTGGACCGGCAGCACCCACACCGTGAAGCGCGTGACGTTCCAGAGTGACGTCCAGAAAAGCGGATCGGTGAAGACCCGCTGGAAATTCAGGAGGCCGACGAAACGCACCGGCGTCGGACGCGGCACCAGCGGCTGATTGGTCATCGCCGTCCAGAAGGATAGAAGAAACGGCGTGATCAGGAAGATGGCGAGCAGCAGCACGGCCGGTGCGATCATCGCGACCTCCTGCCAGAACCGCTGCCGGTCGCGCCGCCTGGCGGGGTGCGGCAGCGCGGGCATGGACGTCTGTTGCAAGGTCATGGTCTCCTCCTCATCGCTCATCCTCCCGAAATCGCGCAGGGCCGGCCAGCGGGACGGCCCCGCAAAATACGCCCTATTGCTGCTCGTCGAAGGGCGGGTAGCCGGCGTTGTCCTCGATGTCCTGATCGATCTTCTTGGCCGCAGCCGTCAGTGCCTCCTGCGCATCACCGCCATTGAAGATCTTGTCGACCGCCTGCATGAAGGCCGAGGTGATCGTCGGATAGGCCGGGTGCGGCGGACGGGCGACGGCGGTTTTCGAGGCCTGCTCGAAGGCGACGGCAAGCGGCCCGCCTTCAGCGTAGAGCGGGGATTCTGCCGCAAAGCTCTTCAGGCCCGGATAGGCCGACTGGGTCTTTGCATAGTTGCGATAGTCCTTGTCCTTCAGAAGGAAGCTCAGGAATTTTCCGGCGGCCTCAGGGTTTTCGGAGCTCGCCGAGATGCCCCAGATCCAGGTGCCGTTCGGGCTGACGCCCTTTTCGCCGATCTTCGGCAGCGGCATGACGACGATGTTGTCCTTCATCGCAGCGGCAGCTTCGGCGTAGAACCAGTGCCCACCCATGGCGAGCGCTGCCGGCTGCCCCTCTGCATAGAACTGGTTGGTGCCGGACGAGGTCGGAACAACCCAGCCGTTTTTCACCCAGGTCTGCATCATCGTCAGCGCCTTGACGCAGGCTTCGCTGTCGAGCGTGCCGCTCGCCTTCCAAGCCTTGCGATCGATCAGGTCGCAGCCCGCACTTTCGAGCAGCGGGCCGTAGGCATAGGTGATCCACTCGGTCTTGATCCCGTAACCGCGGAACGTGTCGATCGGCCACTTCACGCCTTCGAGTTTGGAGAGCTTTTCGAGATAGCCTTCGAATTCCTCGCGCGTCCAGGCGTCGTCGACGGATTTCGGAATGCGTGCGCCGATGGCTTCGAGATACTTTTTGTTGCCGTAAAGAACGACCGAGGAGTCAGTGAGACCGATTGCATAGAGGTCCTTGTCGATCGGGTAGGTTCCCTGAGCGATGTTCGAGCCGGTCATGTCGTCGAGGACATCCTTGTCGACGAGTGGCTTGATGGGCTGCAGGTAGCCCGACCAGACGTAGTTAGCGAGAAACGGCGCGTCGAGTTCCATCACGTCGGGCAACTGCTTTGCCATGACGGCGGCGCTGAACTTCTCGTTGTAGGCGTCGTGCGGCGCGTAGATCATCTCGACGTCGATGTCGGGATTGGCTTCCTCGAAGCGCTTGGCGACGTCGCCATAGGCCTTCACCCAACCCGGATCGCCCTGGTGCATCACATGGATGACTGATTTTGCCTCTGCAAAACCGGCGGTCCACAAGAGTGCGGAAGACGCGAAAAGCGCGCTAAGTAAACGATTACCCAGATAAGTTGTCATTGATCTTCTCCTCCTATTCAGTTCGACAAGAATGCTGGTTGCTAGACCGATGCCCGCTCGACCAGATGAAACGGCAGCTTTCGCAGATGCGGCGGCTCAGGCTCCCCTGCGAGCAGGATCTCCATGGCCAGGCGCCCCATCGCGCGGTGCGGCAGGGCCATCGTCGTCAACGGCGGATCCAGCCGCGAGGCAAGCTCGACCTGGTTGTCGAAGCTGGCCACCGCAATGTCGTCCGGGATTTTAAGGCCGGCGCGCGCAAGGGCCGCATAGACTTCCATTGCGACACGGTCGTTGCCGCACAGGATCGCGTCCGGCCGCTGACCGGTGGCCAGCAATGTCTCGACATGCGACGCAACGAGGCTCGGAGCGCGGTCGCTATAAACGCTGCGGCGCACGGCCGGAAGCACACCAATCGGTTCGATGCCTGCCTCTTCAAGGGCTGCGCGAAAACCTTTTTCCCGTAGCGCCCCGGCAAGGATACCTGACAGGTTGATGAAGGCGATGCGGCGGCGCCCAGAGGCGAGCAGGTAACGCACGATCTCGCACGCCCCACCTTCTTCGTCGGGGACCAGTGACGTGACGCGCCCGGAGGCCTCGCGGCAATTGATCATCACGCCGACGGAGCCCGCGAGTGCCGGCGGCAGATCGACGTCCTTGTGGTACATGGCGGCATAGGCAACGGCACGCGGACGGAACTGCTGCACCTCGTCGACCACCGAGCCGATTGACTGTCCGCTGCTGTGATTGACGGCAAACACCGCCATGCCTGCACTGCGCGCGGCACCATCGAGCCCGCGCACGATTTCGGTGGCGAACGGCGAAGTGATCAAGCCATCGGAAACGACGCCAACCAGCGGCAGCCATCCCTGACGCACACCGCGCGCGGCGAGATTGGTAACGTAACCCAGTTCCTCGGCGATCGCCTTGACCTTCTGGCGCGTATCGTCCGACATGCGCGCGGAGCCGCCGTGCAATGCGCCGGAGACCGTCTTCACCGAGACGCCTGCACGCTCCGCAATGTCAGAAAGCGAGATTGCCACGATGCTCCTGAACTCCGTTGGGTTATCGATTACCCTATAGTTTAAACCACGGTCTTTTGTCAAGCGCAGCCGACGGGTCCTTGTGACTTCGCCGACAAACCGCTGGTTCGTCGCAGGCGTCTATCTGACCCAAGCGACCCCTCTGCCCTTCGTTGCCCGTGGCCAAGGCGTCACGGCCGTCTTCCCTGGGGACCAAGCGACGGCGACGATCTTCGACGTGCTCGGCAACGCCGTCGAATGCGAGAGCAAGGTGGAATATGACCTTCTCGCCAAAGCCAGCGCCTTGATGGCCGCCTATTTCGGCATCATGCACGCACGACAGAATGGCTCGCCCAAAATGGCCTGCCGGAAGCAAAGGGCCGCGCCTATCCCGTGCCCCTGTTTGCCGGTCGTTCCGAAGCGGCACTTCATGCAAGGCAAGGATGTCGATTTCGTCGATATGAGCCGCGAGTTTGCCACCAAGAGCGGCCTCAACGAACAGGTGTTCCGGGACTTCGACGAAAGGTGCGGAACCCTAGCGCTGACGCGAGTGCTCGACAGAGTGTTCGAGCGGATCAACAACCGCTAACAGGTGACACTCGCCGCCATTTCTCCCCATGCGGTTGATTAGATCACGAATTCCTCCTCATAGGTCTGCGGCTCGGGAACGACCGTAACCTCCACCGGTACGATCCAATTGGCCGCGTAGCTCTCGAAGTCGGAACGCTGCTGGTCGGGCTGCACGCGCCCCGCCGCATCGATCGCGCGACATCGCAGTTTGTATTGCCCCACCTTTTCAGGGGTCCACATGTACTCCCACAAGCGCCATGCAAAGGGACGTTCTTTCTCGAGGAGGCTTGCCTCGCGCCAGCCACTACCATCTTCGGTGCAGACCTGAACCTGCCGGATAGCAGCCTCGCCGCCCCAGGCGGCTCCAAAAATTCGATAGGGTTGGCCGGCGATGAGACGCGCGCCCTGCACGGGTCGCGCGATCTGCGCTTTGACCTCCATCTCCGTGAGGGGGATTAGGCTCGGTTCCCCGAGGTTGCGCTCCCAACGGAAGTACTCACGCGCTTGCCAGTAGCCAAGGAATGGTTGTTCCAAAACCGTGATATGGGTGATCCACTTGACCCAAGCCATGCCGAACCAGCCACCCACAACCGCGCGCAGCGGGTAGCCGTGATCGCGCGTCAACGGCTCCTCGTTCATCGAATGGGCAAGGATCGTGCTGTGCGCCATGGCCTTCTCCAGCGGTAGACTGCGCGCAAAAGCGATGGGGCCAGGAGAAGCCGTTTTTTTGTTCGTGTCGACGACGCCGCTGTCTGCGCCCACAAGCAGGACCTCACGCGCGTTAGGCTTAACGCCCGCCATTTCCAATATCTCGCTGAGAAGAACTCCTGTCCACGCAGCATTACCGACGGCTCCGTTCTGCCACTGCAACCCCTCCTTCGGTGGCACATAGTAGACGCGGCCATTCCCGGCGCATTCGACGACGGCAGTCAAGGTCGTCCTCCGCATCGCCTTGATGCTGTCGAGGTCAAGTTCGAGCGGCCGCGCCACCGCCCCGTCAACGCGCAATCTCCAGTCTCGCGCATCGAGGTCCGGCGAGGGGAAATGGTTCCGCACGAAGAACAGCTCGGTTGGGATCAGCAAATCGGAGAGCGACGCAAATGGAAACTCGGTATTCTGTGGGGATTTTTGTCGAACTATCAGGCTGGGTTGCTCTGGTGTCGGCATCGTTCTCGTCTCTCCTTCCAAAAGCACAACCTCGGTATCCATCCCCGCGGGTTCCGGTTAGATCACACCCCGCGCAGTGCGCCTGTCGCGTTCCGCCTTCGGCTGCATTCTCGCCTATACCGCACGTTTCGGGCATCGACCTCGGACGGCAGCTTACTGCATGGTCACATCTCTCTTTCGCGCCGGCTTGTCGTTGAGACAGTACCTCTGCAGAAGACCAGCAACATGTTGTTGGCAGGCATTTCGATCGTCTCGCGGAGAACAAGTCCAGCGGCCTCACCCAATTGTTCAAGGTCAGCGATATCACGCACACCCCAAGATGGGTTGCGCTCCTTTAGAGCAGCGTCGAAAGCAGCATTCGAGGGGGCGTTGTGTACCCCGTCGCGCATAAAGGGACCGTAGAGAAGGAGAAGCCCACCATCGTGAAGCAAACGGCCAGCTCCTTCGAACAATCCTGAGCTTGCCGTCCATGGCGCGATGTGGATCATATTGATCGATAAGATGGCGTCAAAATGCCCCGTTTGTTCGACGATCCATTGTCCTAAGCACACATCAATATCCCGCGGTGCCAGCACATTCTTCAGCCTTGAGAATTTGATCCAGCTAGACGTACTGGCGCGGGCGTCGGCATCCGGATCGCTCGGCTGCCAGGTGATGTCTGGCATTGCCCCCGCAAAACACACGGCGTGCTCGCCGGTCCCGCATCCAATCTCCAGCACGGTGCCACGTGTTGGAAGGACACGTTGTAGGACCGCGAGGATCGGCGCCGAATTTCGCGCAGCGGAAGGTGAGAACATGCGCTGGTCGGCGCTGACGTCGCGCTGTTCCAGCGCAACAGGCGAACGGTCCTTCTTCTCTGGGAGCATTGGCCTGTAATCCCCTTTGGGCAATGCCTCCACCTTATAGCTGAAATAACTGAAATCAAGGATTGCGGACTTACAAAGGGTCGTCGGTGCTGCGTTCGGGATCATGTCCCAGGGAGTGGTGTAAGTGGCGGCTTTGGTCGCCGCGTTCTCCGGCATGGGCCGGGATGATCAGCGCGCCACGGCTGGCAGGCTGATGAGCGGATCATCGCTCATCTGGCTGATGGTTTCCAGCGTCATGTATCTGGCGCGTTGGACAGCCCATTCGTCGTTCTGCTCGAGCAGGATCGCGCCGACGAGGCGGACGATGGCGTCAGAAGGCATCAAGGCAATCATCAGCAAGACACTGCGCGAGCAATGGCTGACGCTCGAGGCGCCTCCTCTCGCACCGGTCGTCGCCGAAATCCGTGCGCGTAGAGGCTGGTCTTGCCCTGCCGTCCTATGTCACCATTGCCCGGCGCATCCCGGCGCTGTTTTCGCCTGAAGAGATCGCCAGAAAGCGGTCGGCCAATCCAAAGCACCTGCTGCGGTTAAAACCGCGACCAGGCTATATCCACGCACCGCACCCACTGACGTCTGCCAGATCGACCATACGCCGACCGATTTGAGCGAAAACAAGGTCGCGCGGCCCGGCTGATCACCTGAAAGCGCCGGTCATACCGGCGGGTTCCGGCCAAGAGGCACCGCTGGAGCAGAGCAAACACTGCATGCAGTAAGCTGCAGAATCGCAATGCGCTCAGGCCTGGATGTTGTCCGCCGACATCTTGCCGGACTTGCGGTCTTTCACCAGCTCATAGGTAATCTTCTGGCCGTCGTTGAGTCCGCGTAGACCACCTCGCTCTACCGCGGAAATGTGGACGAACACATCGGCAGTTCCGTCATCCGGCTGGATGAAACCGAAGCCTTTTGTTGTATTGAACCATTTTACTGTACCGGTTGCCAAAGTATCCTCCTTTGATCATCGTCGTGTCGGACCGATAGGCTCGAATGATACTGGTACGCTCACATTAGTAGACGGTTCCGGCGTCAACGAAAAGCATGCGAGCTGTCGCGTCTATCGCACCGGACCAAAATTCCGGATCTTGGTTGCTTACCTTTGCTGTAAGCACGGTAGAGCGGGCGTAATATGGCTGCAAGATCAAGACGCAGTCGTAAAGGGCCTGAACGCGTTAATTGCGCCGATGCGCCTAATCCCAGGACAGTTGATCCTTCGGAAGCCGACCACTTGGGTCGTGTACCTGCACTTTATGCGGCAGGTTGGGGCCCCAGTTCCAAAGCACCAGATTTCGATCTCCCTCTTCGGCGCCGGGCGCAAAGCTGGGTACTATGATGCCTGCCGTGCCCCTCGCCTTGAGTCGATCGTATATCGACCAGGATGGGGGTCTCCTTCCTTCGGAAAGCGTGGTGGCCCAACTGCAGGCCATTTCCTCCACCGAAACGGAATTCGAGGCCCGACCAACTTCAGAAGCAAGATCCGTAATGTCATCACAGTCGACATCGTAGGAACAAAGTACACAAGGGTCGATGCGATGGGCAAACCCTTGATTGGCTTCCTTTACCGCCGTCATCACACTAAGGGCGAGATAGAGAGCTGGCACGCCTTTTGGGTTGAACCGCGCGCCTCTTATAGCCGCGCCATCTCCTGAAACCGGTTTGAAAGCCCAGCGTGGATCGTGCGCACGGTAACAATTGCCCACAAACCTCAAGCGAAGCCCCCTAGGGCCATATGATCGAGGTAATCTCGCACCGCCGCGGCCTTGCCGTCTTTTACGAGAGCCTCGGGCGTACGCCCGCCAAAAGCTGGTAGAGGTTGGGCCCGGTACCAAGCCATTGCCTGCTCCTTACCACCGGCCCAATCTGAGACACGACTGATAATCTCCAGCATTTCCCGAAGACGGCTCTGCGTTTTCGCGCCCAGGCTACGTTCACTTCTATACAGTGTTTCGCGGGCTAGCCCCGCCGTCTCGGCCAACTGGCTCTTAGACATGCCGAAGCCGGTTGCGACCCGTTCCACAGCGATCTTTCCCGAGCGATCCATATAGGACAGCACCAAGGGACCGCTGTGCTCTAAAGATTTCAGAACCTGAGGCATGATCATTCCGCCATATCCAGCAACTCATTTATTGTGCGAAATATATGACTCTATTGACGGTAACGCAAGCGACTACGACATTCGCCGGGGTAGCGAGAAGTTTCAAGCCACTGCCACCCCCAAAGAGCCGTTCGCTAGGCGCTTCGAGCAACCACTGGATTCGCCCGCAACAGAGCCATCAACACCGGCCCGAGCGAAAACTCCGCGCCTTGTCCGTCAGATTGCGCAGATATCCGCCGGCCGAGTTGATGTGCCCTGCCCTTTCGAGAATACAGGCCATTGTCGCAGCCGCATTTTCCGGCCCCATCGCCTCGCAGGCGTCCTGGTAGGCGCTTGGACTGACGCCCAGCATCGATCGGACCACCACTCGCCTACTCATCCCACCTACCTGAAGGTCCGGCTGCGGCAGGTGTTTGGTGAAGATCTGTTGCTGAACTCAGTTATCAAATCGACCGCTGTCCCGGGCGCTCGCCGCTGCCGCCACCCCGTTGCTTTTGCGACGGGCTTGGGTCTTTTAGCGGTGATAGGTCCACCTTTCATATCGCTCCTCGATCGCGCTAAGGGCGATGTTTGCGAGCAAAGGTGAGATGATCCCGCCCTGAGGGGTACCGGCGTCCGTCCGGAGGAACTGATCCTCAGTCAAAACACCGGCCTTGAGGAATAATCCGACCAATCTCACCACTCGTCGATCACCGATGCGCTTGCGCATCCGCTCGAGCAGGTGATGATAATTGATATTGTCGAAGCATCCTTTGATGTCCCCCTCAATAACCCAAGGATATGGCAACCGGTTTCGCCGAGTGTCCTTGTCCCGCTTCTGCGGCAAGGCTGCCCGACGAATGTACTCCAAGGCGCCGTGGGTGTTTCTGCCGGGTCGAAACCCATAAGAGACATGCCAGAATTGCGCCTCGAAGATCGGCTCCAAAAGGATTTTGGCCGCGCCTTGTACGACGCGGTCTCTGATGGTGGGGATGCCCAAGGGTCGGAATTGCCCCGGTTTCCCGGCCTTTGGAATGAGCTTGCGTCTGGCCGGACTTGGCCGATATGCACCACTGCGCAGATCAGCTTGAAGATCGACCAGGAAGCGATGTTCACTCCTGTTTCGGATACGTCCCACCGTCATCCCGTCAACCCCGGCCGTGCGTCCACCTTTGTTGGAGGCAACGCGCTGCTAGCCAGGCAACAAGGTTGAGCCAGCTTCGTCCAGCGAGGGCGGCGTGACGGTCGGAAAGCGCCCGTTTCGGCGCGTTGCTCCCTATCAAGGCCAGTGGCTCTATCCTGCGACGTCCAGGCACGGGACCCGCCCTTGATCAGGCTTTCAGGAAGACCAGCGCTCGCAGGATCTCCGCAAAATCCGCATGCTTGAAGGCGACGGCGCGAGGACCGTGCGCATATGCACCGGGATACCAGCCGGCACGATAGGCATCTGTCGGATTGTTGAACTCGATCACCACTTCGTAGCGCTCGGCTCTGGACGGCAGCACCTGAGTGAAATCGCCGGACAGCGCTTCTGCCACGCCTTCACGAATAAGCCGGCGCGACCAAGCAGGCGAGATCGACGTCGTCGAACGACCTTTACCCTCCAGCGTTTCCACGGACTTCAGCCCCGGCACCATCGCCCGCGCCTCAGAGCAAATACCGGCATCGCCGGCAAGGAAGACCGACGGTACACCGTAACCGGCGGCACAGAGCGCGTTGACGGTAAATTCCGAGGCGACCTCTCCGTTCAAAAGCAGGCGCGAGATGCGCATCGTGGAGGTATGGGCGAGCGGATTTGCCTCGCTGCCCGCTTTGGAGTGATAGCCCGTATAGAGCGCGGCCGCGAAGCCGGCATCGAGGCCGAACATCATCGCATCCGGATGGCCGGACCAGCCGCGCACAATGCGGACATAGTCCGGCAGGCGGTCGAGGATGAGGTTGCGACCGCTGTCATGGGCGTCTTTCACCACGACTTCCGTCGCACCGGCGGCACGCGCGCCCTCGCAGGCAGCGACCACCTCGGCGGTCATCAGGGCGCGAAATTCGGTCCAGTCGGAATGGGTGCGCTCGGCTTCGTCCCATTGCGCGATGCCTGCGGTGCCTTCGATGTCAGCGGAGATGAAAACTTTCATGGGTGGGTTCCTCTATCGGTCAAATCGGGAAGAGCGGGATAGATGCGGTCGTTTCAGGCAGGCATCGCGAAGGCCAACCAACGCGATGGGCGCCGCCAACCGCGGGGGCCTCAGCGGCCACTTTGGCAGACTTGGTTATCGGCGAGGCACGTCTGACCGGTGATCGGCGATTTGCATGTCGTTTAACGGAACATTGGTGCAGCTCGCCGCCACAGGCCAATTCAATTTGGGCAAAACTCCATGCAAGAATCGCCTAACTCCCGAGATTTCAATCGGTTATGGATAACTCCCTCACGAGCAGGCGTGCGTGCACGGTCGCTAGCGCGGAGTTCTCGCCGACGCCAACGTCTCTGAGAACTCCACACGCAGGTCTAGAGAAGTTCGCCCATCGACTGCAGGAGCCGTTCGATCTGATCGGCCGTGTGCTCGGAAAACACCGCAAGCCGCATGGTCGCAACATCTGACGCGTCGGAATAACCACCAGGCTGCTGCACCCTGACGATGATGTCGCGCTCCGCCAGACGATCGCGCAGCTGTTCGAGGTTGGTGACGCCCTTGATGGTGACGATCGGTACCGGCGTGTCGGCAACGTCGAACCCGAGGGTCCGCAACCCGCTGCGCATATGCTTGACGTTGCGAACGAGGTTGGCGCGCTTTTCCGGTGTCGCCTGCAGAACGCGCAACGATGCGGCTGCAGCGGCTGCAAGACCCGGTGGCGCCGGCGAGGCACCACGCATGATCATCGCATTGCCCGCGATCTTGGCGGCCAGATCCGCACTACCGGGAACGATGCCGCCGAGCGCGCCGAACGCCTTGCTCATCGTGCCGGCGAGATAGTTGCCCTCGCCTTCGAGCCCCGCGTGCTGCAGCGATCCGCGGCCGGTCTCACCAAGAACGCCGACACCGTGGGAATCGTCGATGCAGAGCAGCGCACCATCATAGGGGGCCATGGCCTGCCGGTAATCCCCAAGTGGCGCCAACCGCCCGGACGACGGAAAGACACCGTCGGTCAGCACTGCCGGCCGCTCGCCCGCCTTCACATGCAACGACAGTTGCGCAGCAAGATCCTCCGGATCGGCATGCCGAAATTCATGAACCCGTTTGCCGAGCGTCGGGATCGCGTCGCGGGTGCTGTAATGCGTTGCGCAATCCATGAGGATGACATCGAATTCGTCGCGCAGCCCCTGCAGCAACACCATGGGGCTGGTGTAGCCGGAAATCATGTAGACGACCTCGTCTGTGCCGAACCAGTCGCGCAACCGCTCCTGCAAATCGGCATAGACCTGCATATGGGCGAGCGTCCCCGGCCCCATGCCGTAGCGCCTCGTCGCTTCGCAGGCCGCCTCGATCACTTCGGAGTGGCCATGCAGGCAGAAGTACGACGTGCCGCAATAATAGTCGACCTCGCGCCCGCCGATGAACATGCGGGCGCCAAGAGGTGACTCCATCTTGATTGGAGCGGTCATGGTCACGCCGCTTCGGCCTGGGACGGGCTGCGTCGCTCCAGGAACATCGGCCCGACGCGAATGCCGCGCTTGCCGTTGTCGTCGACGGCATCAAGTTCGAGGATCTCGTCTTCGTAAAGCCGTCCATGCATGCGGAAGCGTCCCTCCTCGACCGGCTCGCATGTGTGCGTGCAGAAGTACTCGATCAGGCATTTCAGGCCGCCATGGCTGTAGGTCAGGTAGGTGATGTTGAAGTCCGGCCCGTATTCGCCGAGATGCGGCGCAATGGCGTCGGGCACAGTCTCGTCCTCAGGCGTCTCTATGCGTGTCCAGCTTGTATCCCGCCAGGCGAGCTTGCCGGCTGCCGGGAAGGAGAGGTTCATATGGGCATAGTCCGCGCCGCGCCCGTAGATGCGACCGTCGATGACGAAATCGTTGCCCGCCACCGGACGGATCCGGTGCGGAACGCCCTCGCCCATCAGGTAGACCTTGCCGTCCTTGGATTTGACCTCGACGATCTCCTGCGTGGCGTCGTCGCGGTAATAGCCCGGCAAGGCCTTGAACTGCGCTTCGGAGATCTCCGGCGGACGCTGTGTCCGCTCCGGCATCGTGCCCATCTTGCGCTCGGCAAGAACGATGCGCACGCCGTCGACCCCAAGCCGGGAGGCAATCTGGTTGGCGAAATCAAGGGTCGCAAAAATAAGCACGCCGACGCCGGCGGCAGGCAAAAGCATCATCTGCGAAGCATAACCATAGACAGCGCCACCATGGCCGACCGAGGTCCAGCCGTCGACGTCACCGGAACCAAAGCACAGGCCATACCCGTTGAGCGTCTTGTCGTGGCCGGCCGGACGTTTGCCGAACGGTGTCCACATCTCGCGCAGCGACGCCGGCGAGATGATCGAATTGCCGGCAGCGTCAAAGCCGCCGCGCAGTAGGCACTGGGCGTAGCGTGCCATATCGCCGGTGGTGGAAAAGATGTTGCCGGCCGGCGAGCCGCCAAGGCTGAACACCGGCGCCGGCGTATCGCCGTCGAGCGTCCACATGTCGGCCGGCGCAAGCCGCTCGCGAATGCCCGGCGCCATGCCGCAGGAGGAACTGTCCATGCCGAGCGGCTTCAGAATGTTGGTAGCGACATAGTCGGAATAGCTCTGGCCAGTGACGACCTCGATCACCCGACCGACGACGGCGATACCGGCGTTGGAGTAATGCATCACCCCGAGGCTCGGATCCTGCTTCAAGGTCGAGCTGGCAAGCTCGTCGACCGTGTCCTCCAGCGGAGGACGGGTCGCGTCGAGATAGTGGCCACTCTTCGGTTCGCGCACGAGCCCGGCCGTATGGGTCATCAGCTTGCGCAGGCTGATGACCGAGCCGTAGGGCCCGCCTTCAGCGCCGGCGAACGGGTTCACCGGCTTGAATCCGGGCAGGTAGGTCGAGACGTCGACATCGATATCGACAAGGCCCTTTTCGACCAGTTGCATGATCGCCAGCGAGGTGAAGGTCTTGGTGATCGAGCCGATACGGAAGCACGTGTCCTTGCCCATGTCGAAATGGCGGTCATGGCGCTGGACATGGCCTTCGGCAAGCATACCGTCTCGGTCGACGAGGGCGTAGGAGATCGACGGGATCGCCTTGTCCTCGACCTCGTACCGGATCAGATCCTCGAACAGCTCGATGGAAGCAGCAGACAGAGAGGACATGGAAAATGCTCCTTGGTCGTAAGGGATTGGGTCTCAATGGGCGTGGCGTGGGTCGAGCATGTCGCGCAGCGCATCGCCGACGAGGTTCCACGACAGTACGAAGAGGAAGACGGCCGCGCCGGGGAAGGCCAGCGTGTACCAGAACTGGAAGGGATTGCCGGGCTGACCGACGATCCAGTTGCGCGAATAGGCGATGAACTGGCCCCAGTCGGCATAACCTTCTTCGGTGCCAACGCCGAGGAAGCTGAGCGCTGAGGCGGACAGCACCATGGAACCGGTCGCCATCGTCGCGAGAACCAGCACCGGGAACATGGCGTTGGGCAGGATATGCAGGACGATCAGCCTGAGATCGCTGGCGCCGTAGCTCCTGGCTGCGTGGATATAATCCATCTCGCGGATCCTCAGGATCTCGCTTCGAACGATGCGGGCATAACTCATCCAGCCGAACGTCGTCAGCGCGATCGTGATGGGCACGATGCCTTTGCCGAGCAAAGCCGTCAGCACCATGGCGGCGATCAGGAAGGGCACGGCCATGAACACGTCGACGATGCGCATCAGCACTTCCTCGACGACGCCGCCGTAATAGGCCGCGACAGCGCCGACGACCGTGCCGATCAGCACTGAGATCGCCACGACCCCGAGCCCGATCTTGAATGCCGTGCGCGTACCCCAGACGACGCCATAGAAGATGTCGTACTGGCCCTGGGTCGTGCCAAACACCGCCTCCGGCGAAGGCGGTTGCGGCGTCGCCAGGAAACCCGCGCGCGGCGTGTCGTAGGGCGAAAGCTGGAAGCTCTGTGGCGGGGCCAAGACGGGAGCGAAGACGGCGATCAGCACGAAAGCGAGCAGGATCACGACGCCAAACAGCGACACCGGATTGCGTGCGAGGTAACGAAGAAACTTCATTGCGTCTTCACCCTCGGGTCAAGCAACGGATAGATGAGATCGACGACCAGGTTCATCAGCACCAGCACGACCGCGAAATAGAGGCCGAAGCCGAGAACTGCGGGAAAGTCGAGATTGGCAGCGGTCTTGGCGGCGAACTGGCCGAGCCCGGCGTAGTCAAAGATGGTCTCGGTGATGACCACGCCACCCATCATCACGGCGAGTTCCATGCCGGCGATGGTTGCAAGCGGCAGAAGCGCGTTGCGCCTGGCGTGATGCAATTCGACGACGCGGCGCGGCAGGCCCTTGGCGCGGGCGGTGCGTACGTAGTCCTGGCGCAGCGTTTCCAGCATCGAGGTGCGCATCACCCGCGTCATGCTGGCGACGTTGACATAGGTCAGCGTGATGACGGGCGCCGCAAGGTGACGAAGTGCATCGCCGAAGATCGCCAGGTTGCCGTTGAGCAGCGCGTCGATAGTATTAGCGCCGGTGTAGCGCACGAAATCGCCGGAGCTGACCACGGTTTGCGCCCACTGGCTGAGCCGGCCGGGCGGAAACCAGTCAAGCGCCGAATAGAAGATCAGCAGCATCAAGAGGCCGAAGACGTAAACCGGAAAGGACCAGCCGAGAATGGTGAAGATGCGGATGACGTGGTCGGGCCAGCGGTTGAGATAGATGCCGGCGCGCGAACCGAGGTAGACGGCGAGTAGCAGACAGGGCACGAAGGCCAGCACGACCAGCTCCAGCGTCGCCGGAAACAGCGACATCAGCGCCGTCGACACCGGTTGGCGGGCGGTCTCGGACCAGCCGAGATTGCCGCTGAGAACGCCGCCGATCCAGCGGCCGTACTGAATGTAGAAGGGATCGTTGAGCCCGTACTGCTCGATCATCCGACGGATGCTCTCCTGACCACCCTTGAGATAGTCGGGCGACGGCGCATAGGCCGCCAGTCTCTGCGTCGGCGAAAGCGACATCTGCAGCGCGAAGATCATCAACGACAGCGCGAAGAGGACGATCGGCAGCATCATCAGTCGTCTGAGTGCGTAATTCAGCACGGTTCACACGTTCCGATTTCAGGGAAAATGAAACAAGGGCTGCCGGGCGGGATCGCCACCCGGCAGCCCTGGCCAATCAATCGTTGGCCTTGGTGACCGGGTAGAAGTCCCACGCACCGTAGAGGATCATGTTGTCGACATAACCATCGATATTGCTGCGTGTGACGACGTAGCCGAAATCTTCCCAGAGGAACTGGGTGGTGGCGTATTCGTACGACATCTCCTGCAGCTTGGCGTAGATCGGCTCGCGAACCGCCGGATCGACCGATGCCCAGGCTTCATCCAGGAGCGGCTTGAACTTCTCCGCCATCAGGTCGCGATAACCTTGGCCGACCATGCCGCCGACGAGACCCGTGGGCGAGAGGTAATAGCTGGCGGCACCGAGCGGACCACCCGGATCGGAATAGTCAGGACCCCAACCCATCACCGTCAAGGGTGCTGCCGGCTTTTCGCGGTTGTTGAGCTTGTCCGAAACGGACGCCCACGGCAGAGCCTGGATCTGCATCTTGAACTTCGGATTGATGCGCGACAGCCCCTGCTGCAGCGCCGAGAGTGCCGCCGTCAGCTGCGGGTTGCCTTCGGTCACATAGGCGGTGAAGGCAAAGCCGGTATCCCAGAGCTTGCCGTCAAATGCCTTCTTGAAGTGTTCTTCGGCCTTGGCGGGATCGTAGCTGTAGACAGGTGAATCCGGGCGGTAACCCATGATGCCGCGAACCGTCGGCCCACGAGACTGCACGGTCTTGTTGAGCAGCACCTGGGTGAGCAGCGCGTCGTAGTTCTGGGCGTAGTTGAAACCCTTGCGCACGTCGATGTCGGCGAAGAAGTCCGGCGGAATGCCGGCGCCGTCGAGCTTGCCGCTGCCGATCGCCGGATTGTCGTTGTCGTCGAGCGGCCAGGCGAAGAAGATGCCGCGCGAGAACACTTTCTGCAGGCCGTCAATGACCTTGACGCCTTCAGTCTTGCTGAGTTCATCGATGAACTCGACGGGTGCCGTGACGAAATCGGCGTCACCGGACAGAAGCTGCAGGCGCCGCGTCGTCCATTCCGGCACCGTGCGCATGACCACGCGCTCAAGCTTGGCGGGGCCCATGAAGTAATTGTCGAAGCGCTTCAACGTGATGCGCCGGTCGGTTCGGTCCCATTCCTCGAGCATGAACGGCCCGGTGCCATTTTCTTCCGCAAACAGCGGATTGGCGCCGAGTTCCGGACGGTAGTGGGCCTTCCAGGTGTCGCCCGAGCCATCCCAGCCGCCGACCGATGCAACCCATTCCTTGTCGACGACCGAAGTGCCGAAGGGCAGCGCGATCACCCCAAGCGTGGCCGGAAACGACTTGGGCAGCTTGAGCGTGACATTGTCGCCATCGACGACGATCTGCGACGCGAGTTGGTCATAGACCTTGCGCAGGATCTCGGGGCTGGCGTCGTTGATGGATTTCACCTCGCCTTCGGCCTCAACCCACTTGGCGATGTCGGTATATTTGCCGGCTGTGATCACCTCGGTGATCGCGTTCGACATCCAGGACTGGCCTTGAAGAATGGCGCGCAGCAACGAATAGCGTACGTCTTCGGGCGTGATCTGGCCGTAACCCGGCTCGATCGTCGCCTTCTGGGCGTCAGTCAGCTTGTCGTAGTATTCCCAGGTGACTTTGCCGTCGGCGCCCTTGATCCCGACCTTGTGGGCTGAAACGCCTTTGCGGATCGGGAAGGTATAGCTCACCGAGCCATCGGCCGCCTGCTTGATGAGGCCGTTTTCGAGCGACGGTACTTCGGTCGAGAGCGACGGCACGAACTCGGAGATCTTCGAGCCGTTGAAGTTCAACAACCGACTGTAGATGTTGAGAGCGCCGTAAGAGCTCGGCGTGTTGGCGATATAGGCCGGATCGAACGATTGGATGTCGTCGGTCCACATGAAGACTAAAGTGCCGGGGTTCTTGGTCTCGGCCATAGCGGGCGCAGCCGCGATACCGAGCCCCAGGCACAGAGCGAGGGCTAAGGTGCGTTTCATCGTTGTTCCCATTTGGTGGAGGCGGAAGTTTTCTTCTCGTTATAGGGGAGGCTAGAAGAGCGCTTGCAGGTCTGTCCAATGTGTAATTAGGATAGACTATGCAAATCACGCATGAGGGCCGGCATGGAACTGCAATGGCTTGAAGATTTTCTCGAAATTGCCGCCACGCGGAACTTTTCGACGGCGGCGACTGCGCGCAACATTTCGCAGCCGGCCTTCAGTCGCCGCATCAAATCGCTTGAGAACTGGATCGGCGCGGACTTGATCGACCGCAGCACCTATCCCGTGCAACTGACACGGGCGGGAACGATGTTCCTTCCGGGTTGCCAGCGTCTCGTGCGTGAGGCCTACAGGCTGCGCACCGATTGCCGCAATGTCGCCGGCGAAAGCTCGGCCATGCTGACATTTACCTCGCTGCATACGCTGGCGATGTACTTCTTCCCGAGATGGATCGGCTCGCCGCTGATATCGCGGATACCGCTTCGCACCAGCATGCATGCCGCCGACTTCCTTGAAAGCATCGATCATCTGTGTTCGGGCCAGTGCGATTTTGCCATCACCTATGTGCATCCCGATGGCCCGCCGGTGCTGGAAGGCGGCCCGTTCGAATCCCTGCAGATCGGCAAGGACAGGCTGATCCTGGTGTCGGGAGCCGACGAGAGCGGCCGACCGCTGTTCGACATCGACGGACCCGAAAGCACGGAGATCCCTTATCTCGCCTATTCCTGGAGCGACGGCTACATCGGCAAGCTGGCGACCTTGATCCAGTCGCGCTGGCGCCGGCCGCTCAATCTCAGCATCGTCTATCAGTCGGGCCTCGCCGATGGCCTGAAGCACATGGCCGTCGCCGGGCGTGGCGTCGCCTGGCTGCCGCAGATCTGTGTGGCGGAAGCCCTGCGCCAAGGCCGCCTCGTCCAGATCGGCGGACCACAGATGTCGCTCGAAATGGAGATCCGTATCTTCAGGCGCGCCGGCCCTGGTAGCGCCGACAGCGATGGGTTGTGGCAGCATCTCAAGCAGTGTGCGGCATTGCCACAGTACAAGAACGGATTCGATGCCGGCATCGACGCCGCCTGAGGCACGGTGATGACCCAAATCGCCTGACCGAGGCCATATGCGAAGACAGGCGACACGATGCAGAAAGCGCATAGTTTCGATTGCCACATTCGTGACACATTGATTTCACTCGGTTTTGCGGCACGGACAAAAGCCGGTTGCGTGCCGCCCGGGCACTGACGGCCTGCCTCGCAGGGAGTTCTCCGCCACCCGAGCATATTGACAGGATGCAACCCCGTTGCGAGACCTGATAGGGCAACGTCCCCTCGAAATCGGGTCCATGTGCTGATGTTCCTGTCTAAATCCGCGCCCCCTGAACTGCCCGAGGATGTCATCCTATCCGTGGAAGACCTTGAGGTTTCCTTCGCGGCCGGCACCCGCTCACAGCTGCGCGCGGTGCGGGGCGTCTCCTTCCGCATCGCGCGCGGCGAGACAGTTGCTCTGGTCGGCGAGTCTGGATCCGGCAAATCGGTGACCGCCATGACGATCATGCGTTTAACCGAGTATGATGGCGCGGCGATTACCGGCGGGCGGGTGTTGATGCGCTTGAAGGACGGCAAGGTCGCCGACCTCGCGACATTGTCGGAAAAGCGGGTCGAAGCCCTTCGTGGCGCGGACATCTCGATCGTGTTCCAGGACCCGATGTCGAGCCTGAACCCGGTCTTTACCGTCGGCGACCAGATTGCCGAAGCGGTGATCCATCACCAGAACAAGGCACCCGAGAAAGCGCGCCAGATCGCGCTCAACACCCTCAAGCTGGTACGTGTGCCCGATGCGGAACGCAGGCTCGACCAGTATCCTCACCAGCTCTCCGGCGGCATGCGCCAGCGCGTCATGATCGCTATTGCGCTCGCCTGCCGCCCGTCGCTGATGATCCTCGACGAGCCGACGACCGCGCTCGACGTGACCATTCAGGCGCAGATCCTCGATCTGGTTCGCGCCCTGCAGCACGAAATCGGCATGTCGGTGCTGTTCATTACCCACGACATGGGCGTCGTCGCGGAAGTCGCAGACCGGGTCTGTGTGATGCTCAAGGGTGAAATCGTCGAGACGGGATCGGTTTACGACATCTTCGCCAAGCCGAAGCATGCCTATACACGCGCCCTGATTTCCGCCGTGCCGCGCCTCGGCAGCATGGCCGACAAGGATGCGCCGGAGAAATTTCCGCTGCTGGTGTTCGAACCGGAGCGGCAGCCCGCGGAGGCGACAGAATGAACGCGCCGGCTCATATGACGCAATCCCCTCGCCCGCTCGTCGAGGTGCGAAACCTGGTGACGCGCTTCGATCTCAAGGCCGGGCTGTTCGGCCACGTCTCCGGCCGGGTGCATGCGGTGGAGAACGTCTCCTTCGACATTTTTCCCGGTGAGACCCTGGCGCTGGTCGGTGAATCCGGCTGCGGCAAGTCGACGGTCGCCCGCTCGCTCATGCAGCTCGATCGACCGCGCTCTGGCTCCATCCGCTTTGATGGAACCGAACTGATCGGCGCGCCGCGCCCTGTCCTCGCGCGATTTCGGCGCGAAGCGCAGATGGTCTTCCAGGATCCGTTTTCTTCGCTCAACCCGCGCATGACGATCGAGCAATCGCTGATGGATCCGATGCGGGTCCACAAGCTTGGTTCGACCGGGGACATGCGCGCCCGCGCTGCCGAACTTCTGGCAAAGGTCGAGCTTTCGCCTGAGCATCTCGAGCGCTATCCGCATGCATTTTCCGGCGGGCAGCGCCAGCGCATCTGTATCGCCCGGGCGCTTGCGCTCAACCCGCGTCTCATCGTCGCCGACGAAGCAGTCGCTTCGCTCGACGTGACGATCCAGGCGCAGGTGATCAACCTACTCATGGACCTGCAGCGCGAGATGCAGATCGCTCTTCTGTTCATCAGCCACGATATGGCGGTGGTCGAGCGCATCGCTCACCGCGTTGCGGTCATGTATCTCGGCGAAATCGTCGAGATGGGCGATCGCCGCTCGGTGTTTAGCAATCCGCAGCACCCCTATACCCGCAAGCTGCTATCGACCGTGCCGATTGCCGATCCGACGCGCCGTCCGGAAGGGCGCCAGCCGATGTCCGACGAAATTCCAAGCGCGGTGCGTGCGCCGGACTTCGTGCCTCGCGAACTGCCGATGCGGCAGATCTCATCGACCCACTACGTGCGCCAGGTCGCAACCGCCTGACATAGCCGCTATACCCCGTTCCAGATCAGAGTATCCCAACATGAGCACTTTCGAAGTGACGCAACCGGCTGCGAGCGCTGCCGGCATGGCGTCGACAGATATCCGCGACAGCACAAGCGGGACCACGGCCGCAATGTTCCTGCGTCCAGCGGCCGCCGACCGACCGACACCCTATATCGAGGTCGACGAGAAACGGCTCACCCGCAATATCAAGGCCATGCAGCAGCGCGCCGATGCAGCCAGCGTGGCGATGTTTCCGCATGTGAAGACGCACAAGAGCCTCCACATCGCCCGGCAGCAGCTTGCCGCTGGTGCGCGCGGCATCACCGCCTCCAAGCCCAGCGAAGCGCTTATCTTTGCCGAAGCCGGGATTGCGTCGATCATCCTGGCCTATCCCATCGTCCACGCGGCGTCGCTCGATCGCCTTCTGCCTGCGGTCAAGGCGCGGGGCGTGGAACTGCGCACGATTGCGGCGAGCCAAACAGGTGTCCATGCGTTGTCGCAGGCCGCCAGCCGGCACGGCATCGAGATCGGCGTGTTCCTCAAGGTCGACGTTGGCCTCGGCCGCGTCGGCCTCAAACCCGATGACCCGGCAGCGCCTGAACTGTGCGCAAGCATCGCCGGCACCCCCGGTTTGCGATTTGCCGGACTGCTTTCGCACGCCGGACATGCCTACGGGGCTCCGGAGCCCCATGCCCTGGCCAAGATCGCCGACGACGAGGCCGAGGCCCTCTTCGGTATCGCCCAGAGGCTTCGGCAACGCGGGCTCGCCGTCGATTGCATTTCCGTCGGCGCAACGCCGACTTGCGTCGGTGCACCGCTGCCCCGGGAAGTCGATTGCATCCGTCCCGGAAACTACGTCTTTCTGGACGGCACCGCCCTTCGGCTTGGCATCTGTACCGCCGACGACCTCGCGCTTTCAGTCGTCGCCCGGGTCGTCGCGTCGAACGACGCGCACTTCATCATCGACGCTGGTTCGAAGTCCATGAGCTCCGATCGCGGCGCACATGGCATGGGTGGCGCAGGGTTCGGCACCGTCGTCAGCGCCGAAGGCGATGGCGAAACCGGCCTGTGGACGCTCGAGCGACTGTCCGAGGAACACGGGTTCGTCCCCCATTCCGGGCGCCCCCTGCCGCTCGGCAGTCGCGTGCGCGTGTTCCCCAACCATTCCTGCGCCTCGATCGCCAACTTCGACAATTTCGTCCTGGCGCGTGCGGATGGCACTGCAGCCAACCTGCCGGTCGACGCCCGCAACGGTCAGACCTGAAGAGCGCACCGGCCTTTCGGCCACCTGGGCGGCGATTTATCGCCGCCCATCAACGCGTTGAAGTTCTCGCTCCTTCGTCCATCATCGAGATGGAAAGCTGGATTGTGAGACCTAGATCTCCCAAATATCATTGCGATGCCAATATCAGTGCATCGAGAAGCCGACGCGGCTGATCGGACTTCAAATCTACGCCTCCAGTGTAAAGGATATGATCCATGAAAGTCCTAATGGTCCTCACTTCGCACGACACCCTCGGTAACACCGGCAAGAAGACAGGGTTCTGGCTCGAAGAGCTGGCGGCTCCCTATTACGTCTTTAGGGATGCCGGAGCCGAAATCACCCTTGCCTCACCCAAGGGCGGCCAACCGCCGCTCGACCCGAAGAGCGATGAACCGATGTTTGAGACCGACCTCACTCGGCGTTTCAAGGCAGACCGGGAAGCCAAGGCCCAGCTCGCCGAGACGGTTCGCCTCGACAGCGTCAACCAAGGGGACTTCGACACCGTCTTCTATCCCGGCGGTCACGGTCCGATGTGGGATCTCGCCGAGGACGGAAACTCGATCAAGCTGCTCGAAGCCTTCATTGCGGCGGGCAAGACGATTGCCCTTGTATGCCACGCACCCGGCGTTCTGCACCGCGTCAAGAACCCGGACGGCACACCTTTCGTAAATGGGCGAAAGGTCACGGGCTTTACGAATTCCGAGGAAGCGGCCGTCGGTTTGACGGAGGTCGTGCCCTTCCTGGTAGAAGATGAGTTGCTCGGTCTCGGCGCCGTTTTCTCGAAGGTTAAAGACTGGGGCGTCCACACGGTCGTCGATGGCCGGCTCATCACCGGCCAGAATCCCGCCTCATCTGGCGAAACGGCAAAAGCCCTCCTGGCCGCCTTGAAACCGTAATCGAAGATTGGATCGGAGCGCGTCGCCAGAAAGAGCGTCCGCCTTCGGCGGAGCGTGTCTTGCAGACAGAGGACTATTCCGTCTCCAATTCCCTTGGCGAAACAATCGATCTCAAGGGCTTCATAGAGGAACAAGCCCGCTTCAGCGTCGGGTTCGATGTCGAGAGAACGCTGGGGCTCGAAAACGGACTAACGCTATCACCGTCGATCGGCGCGGATATCGGCTTTGCCTCGCTTGATGGCGAAGGCCTGTTCGGGAGGATCTCCGCCGGGCTCACTCTCTCCAACCACGACAACTGGAATATCGACTTCTCACTGCTGTTTAACGTCGAGGGCGATGGTTCGCGCTCGGGCGGCGGGAAGATTGGCGCGCGCGTGAGCTTTTGACCGAACGATCACACGCCAGACGTCTTCGCCAAAGAAATGACGGCCCCTCTCAGCGCTCACATACGTTTTCCAAGCGGCCTAACCTAGGCCGAAGGAGATATTGAGGATGCGCTGCGGAGCATAGACATGTTAGGCACTTAGGGAAGGACAGCCGCACCTTGCAGCATTCGCACCGGTGCGCCTCACTGCTATCAACGGGGTGCGCCTGAAGCGGGACGCTAGTAAGCCAGCTGAGCACGTAGGCTTGGGACGATCCAGTCGAGGAAGCACCGCACCTTCAGCGGCAGGGGATCGGCTGGTCCATGGATAACGTTCACAGGTAGCGGTTCCGGTGCAAAGTCCGTCAGCAATTCGTGCAGAGCGCCGGAGCGCAACTGATCGGAGATCTGGTAAGACAGCACGCGGATAATGCCGATACCGGCTATTGCAGCCTGAATGGCAGCCTCCGTCGTATTGACCGCGAATTTGGGGCGCGGCTCGATGGCAAAGGCCGCGCCGTCCCGGCGGTAGCGCCATTCCGGCGCGGTCGCAAAGCCCTGAAAGCTTATGCCATCATGGTGGCTGAGGTCTTCCGGCTGAAGCGGAGCGCCTCGGCGGGCAAGATAGTCGGGGCTCGCGCAGATCACCCGTCGGACGGCGCCGACGCGCGTTGCGATAAGCGCGCTGTCCGCCAAGTGTCCGATCCGCAGGGCCACATCGACGTGCTCGTCCGCCAGACTTAGCTGACGATCGGCGAGGGTCAGACGCAGGTTGATATCGGGTTGCTCCTTCAGGAACTCCAGAGCTATTGGCAGCAGATGGCGCTCGCCGAAGGCAATCGGTGCGGTCACGTGCAGCCCTCCACGCAGCGCGCCATAATCGCCGCTGGCCTGCCGCTCCGCCGCGTCCAGCTCCTCCAGAATACGACGTGACGCGGCGACGAAGCTGCGCCCCTCATCCGTCAAGGAGAGGCCGCGGCGGGTGCGCACGACCAGGCGCACGCCAAGGTGTTTCTCAAGATCCGCGACCCTGCGGCTGACCGTGGCGAGCGGTGCATGCAATCGCCGCGATCCAGCCGAGAGGCTGCCGGCGTCCACCACCGCCAGCAGCACCGACATCGCTTCAAACCGATCCATAGTATCCTTCCGGAAACTGAGAGGAAAGTTCCAGAAATGGAAGGATACCCTATTGCTTTCGGATATCCTAGCTTTTGCGTCGATCCAGCCGACGCCGGCCGGCTCCCGTATTGCCAATGATCAGGAGAAAGACGTCATGCCTCAACTTTCACGTCGTGCCTTTGCAAGCGCTCTTCCTCTCGGCCTCCTCGGGGGAGGACTGATCAGTGGCGCACCGGCCCCTGCCGCCGCGCAGAATACCCCCAACACGCCGGTCAGCATTACGCCGCTGGCGCAGATCCGCATCGGTCGCTTCACGGTGACGGCGCTGACAGACGGGTACGCCGATATGCCCTTCGACTATTTTCCCGGACGCGCGCCGGCCCAGGTGGAGGAGGCGGCAGTCGCTCAGTTCACCGCCCGGCCGAGCGGGGTGCGGTTCCTCTTCAACCAGTATCTCATCGATGATGGCGAGCGCCGCATCCTGATCGATGCCGGTGCAGCGGGCTCGATCGGTCAGACCGGCAAACTGCCGCAGGCGCTTGGTGCGCTTGGCCTGCAGCTTGACCAGATCGACGCGGTGATCGTAACGCATATGCATCAGGACCACATGGGCGGTCTGATCGCCGGAGGCAAGAACAACTACCCAAAGGCGGAGCTCTACATCGATCGTCGCGACGTCACCCATTGGACCGACCCGGCCAAGCGCAGGGGCGCGCCCGACTATCTGCAAACCAGCTTTAAGATGGCGGAGGAGGTGGTGCGCCTCTACCCGAAACTCCAGGCGATTGACGGAGAACGCGAAATTGTGCGCGGCGTCTCAATTGTCGACCTGACCGGCCATACACCCGGCCATATCGGCGTGCGGGTCGAAGATGACGGAAAGAGCCTCATCATGGCCTCGGACATGATCTTTCCGGTCGTGCATCCGGGGGCGACCGACGTGTTCTTCCTGTTCGAGCAGGACCGGGCAGCGGCCAAGGCAATGCGCGACCGCTTTTTCCCTCGCGCCGCTTCGGAAGGCGCACTCATCGCCGCCACGCACATGCCCTTCCCAGGGCTCGGCCGTGTCGTCGCCGACCGTGGCCAGATGCGCTGGGAGGTGGCCGACTGGGCCCTACAGGATTGAAGTTAGCTACGGCGGTCTAGAAAGTCGTTCATTTCTACGGCATCAATATTCCGGCGCAAGGCGCGGTCGAACCGATGGTTGCCGGATGGGTTCCCGTCTTTTCCGGAACGCCATGCGATGCGCCATTTTGCTTGCAGGAACAAATCGCATTTAGGAACCACGCGGGGTCGCCTGATGTATTTGGATGCGCGCGAGCCCGGCAAAGCGACGCTTCACCTCTTCGAATAGGGCTGGAGGCAACGGGCCGTGGTAGCCGCTATCGGTGTCGAGCGGCCGGACGTCCGGGTCTGGCGGGGCAAAGCGGTTACTTCCCGTCGAAACAATCCAGGAGCGCTCGTCATACAGCCCTAGCGAGCTTTGTCGCCGGCGAGATCTCGACGGCATCGGCCGGGCGGAGGGTGGCGAATGCGTGATCGGGAGTGGGGCGGGTGCTGTTGATTGCACCGGTCTCCTCGGTGATCGAAGTCGCCGCAAAGCTTCACTGCCTGATCGTTACGCATGACCCGGACCTCAAACTCGAGGATGCCCCCTGGCCAGAGCTGCGAACCCTGTTGAAGGACCTCATCCGGATCAACGGTGCGCGAGACGATCAGTACCGTCACGAACGACTGCCGACGCGGTCGGAACCCGCCCGCAGTTTCACTCTGAGGGGGAGATCTAGCAACATGGACCTCGGCTAATCAACGGGCGTGCGAGACGTTTTGAACCTGGCGACGCAATACAAAGCCGCCGCCGTCAAGCTGGGTGAGAACCCATCCGGTCCTAACCATCTTCCGCAAAGGCTGCTGGCTCTTCATGTCGTCGAGCTTTATCTCGATGCTCTTCTTCAGGCGAGAGGCCTCGATGACGAGCCGATCCACAACTTCCAACATGACCTTGGCGAGCCGGCCCGAAGAGCGGGGGCCGCAAGACTTGTGTTGCGCAAGCGCACGCTGGCGCACCTGGCAACGCTCTCCTCAGCTCAAGAGTATCTCATTGTCCGATATGCTCCTGAGCTGACGTCCACGCTCTCGCAGGTGAACCGGGTTATGACGACGCTTGAGGAGGTTTCGCGGAAGGTCCCAAAGATGGTGAAGGCGACCAAGCCCCATAAGTGAACTTGATCGCTGGCGGCCAAAGGGATGGCGGGTTTTCCGAGTTGGACCCGCATTCGAAGGTATGTCAGACAGTGCTGCCCGAGATTTGCATTCAGCGTTGACTGGAACATATCAAAAAATGACTCGCAACAAAATTCCCAAATTGGAAACTTTGTGCTTGTTTCCAAATTGGAATTCGTTAAATAGGGACTCAAGTGAACGTTATCGCTAAATCTGCGCTGGTCAGCTTTTGGAATAGCTTGCCGAAAGGCGTCCCCAGAGAGACCGCGCGAGCCGCAATGACGGAATGGTATACTACCGCATCGAAGGCGAGCTGGAGTAATTTTAGCGGGTTAAAGAAGACATTTAACTCAGCTGATCTGGTGGCCGGCAACAAGGTTATCTTCGACGTCGGCGGCAACAAGTACCGCATTGTGGGGCTGGTCGCATTTCGGTCCAAGCGGATTTTCGTCCTGTTTGTCGGGACGCACGCCCAGTACGATGCGATCGACGTCAAGAACTCTGACGTGAAAGGAAAGACATGTTGGATTTGAAAGGGTTTCGGACGCTTCAGAGTGAGGCCGAGTACAACGCCGCACTGAAGGAAGTTCGGCCATATTTCGAAGACGAACCCGAAGAAGGCTCTGAGGAAGCTGCGCACTTTGACGCGCTCGTCCTTCTGATCGAACAGTACGAGGGCAAGCACTATCTAATCCCGACGGCGAGCCCTGTTGAGGTGGTCAAGTCAGTGATGGCTGCGAACAACTACACGCGGGCCGATCTCGTGGCGGTCATTGGTTCGAAAGCGCGGGCGGCCGATCTTCTGAACGGAAAACGGGAAATTAATCTGGATCAGATTAGAAAGCTCAGCAAAGAATGGAACATCCCGGCTGGTTCACTGATCGGCGAAGTGGCGGCCTAAGGGATTCCGGCTAAGCTCGCCCCATTAGTCCGATCGACCAGGCGAGCAACGTCGTTGATGCGCTCGATTACGACCCGAATCATTCAACCCCGGACGATCGAATTCGTTCTTTCAGGGTCGAGTCGGGCCGAGCCCACCATACCACCATACTTAGCGCTAAACGACCAACACTCAGTCATCAAAAGAGCGGCGAGACCCGGGGAAGCTGGCAGGTGCCAGTCGATACAATATGCGATCATTCGAGCGCATACATGAACACTGCGCCATTTCCGCCCGATGAGGCTTTCGCAATTCGCGAGTCATAAGCACCGATTGAGCTGCGGTTACGAAACGGTACGGGTGCGACCGAAGGCACGTAGCAACAGGTTCACGGAAACCGCGACCTTGTCGATATCAGGAATGTCCTGGGAATAGCGGCCAGTATAGAGCTTGACGATCATCTTGTCGCGTTCCTTGCCGTTGAGGTCGTAGTAAAGGTGAAGATAGAAGCGCCGCTTGTCGCCGGTACGCGATATGTCGCCGCGCCGCTGCGTCACTTGCCTCAGATCAGCCTGCAGCGGCTCGAAACCGTCGAGCCTGAGGGTCACCTGCGCATACTCGAAGCGCACCTCCGGCGGAACCGCGACCACCGCCTTGTCGAGCGAGAGGCTGACCACGCGCCCCGGCGTCCCGTCGACATTGGCGGGCTCATCGAGCTTGAAAGCCTGGAAAAGTCGACGCGGCTTTTCGAAACAGATCAGCGACGCGATGACGAGGACGACGATGTTGATCCCCGACCAGACGGCTCCGATCGCCGAGAACGACCCTTGGACCTGCGCCGTTTCCGGCACGAGGTTGATCAGAAGTCCGAGCGCCGTGACGGCGATGAATGCGGCAATCCAGGTAAACGTGTAGGCGTCAAAGCTGTTCGCCTCGTTGCCGGTGCCTTTCGGGGTTACCTTGAACGGCTTGCCGAAGGGCCGCACGAGGCTGGAGAGAACCGTCGGCAGCATGCGGAACGTCGCGAAGGTCCCGACCGCGCTGGAGACCACGGGCAGATAACGTGTCGGCGTTATCCAGAGCATCAGGAGGAAATAGGCCGCGAGCACCGGAAGCTGATTTGAAACATAGTCGGCAACGCCCGTGAAGTGCAGCGGCAAGGCGCCGAACCAGAGATAGGCGATCGGCACGATCAACACGATCAGGCGCACCACGTACTGAACCAGCCAGGACATGGGGAGAAACATGATCCGCTGGAACAACGACAGGCCCGGTCCACGCAACGGACCGTTGTGGAGATAGAGCGTCTGGATGCCGCCCTGGCACCATCGTTCCCGCTGAACAAAATAGCCCGTCAGGTTCTCGGCTGCCAATCCCATCGACAGCCGTTCGTTGAGGTAGCGGGTCTTGTATCCCTTGTTAAGCATCGACAGCGTCGTCAACAGGTCTTCGGTAATCGACTCCGTCGGGAAGCCTCCGATCGCATCGACGGCCTTGCGGCGGGCGATCGAGCACGAACCGCAGCAGAAGCTGACGTCCCAGACGTCGCGGCTGGGCGCGATCTCGTCGAAGAACAGGCGCTGCTCGTCCGGCCAGATGTTCTCCAGGCCCAGGTTCGATTGCACCGGATCGACGTTGAAGAAGTGCTGCGGGGTCTGGACAATCCCGATCCCCTCGTCCGAAAAGAACGGCAAGGTGCGCTTGAGAAAATGGCGATAGGGAACAAAGTCTGCGTCGAAGATGGCGATGAAATCGCCCGAACTTGCGCGCAGCCCATTGTTCATGTTCCCGGCTTTCGCGTGCGCATTGTCCGTCCGGGTCAGGTGGACCGCGCCCCGCTCTGCGCAGAAGGTCTTCAGCCAATCACGCCGGCCGTCGTCGAGGACATAAACCTTGAACTTGTCCTTCGGATAGTCGAGCGCCAAAGCCCCGACAATCGTGCGCTCCAGAACATCGAGCGGCTCGTTGTAGGTTGGAATGAAAACATCGACTGTCGGCAGATCCTGCGCCTCGCGCGCGAAGAACGTCTTTCCCAAACGGTCCGCCTCGCGACTGCGGTCGACGTATCGGCTCATCAGAATGAGGAAAAGAACGACCTCCGTGAAGGCAAGGAGCTCGATGACAAAGACGATCCAAACCCACCAGACGTTCGCGCCATCAGCGGGATAGGGAAGGACGGTTTCGAAGAGGCGCCAGACCATGTAGCGCAATGCGACCGCCCCAACGACCGCGCAAGTGATGGTGCGCGCCCAGCTTTGATGCCGCGACCAGTTCGATGGCCCAAGCAGGAAGAAGGCGATCACCAGCAATGTGGGCGCGAGCGCTAGAAGAGGTTGAACCACAGCCCTTTGATCCACTGTGTCAATTGCAGATTGTGCCGAGAGATGCGGACCTGGGCGGACCGCCCCACCTGGCAAAAATTGCCGAAATCGGTGTTGAGAGCCGAGGGGAGGAGTTGAACGCGGATTCTCGCGTCGCGCTCCTTGGCCTCCGGCTCCTTGGCGGCGAGATTGTCTTTCTCGACGACGGCGGATGAGCCTTTTACGGCCTGCACCTTTCCCTTGAAGACTTCGCTCCGGCCCAGAAGCCGCACTTCCGCTTCGCGGCCCGGATAGATCTCGTCGTAATCGACTTCAGGAACGAGAATATCGACGAACAGTTCGCGGCAATCGAGGATGCGCAACAGCTCGTTGTTGAGGATGACATTGGAGCCGTTGACGACGTTGCGGGTCCACACCACCCCGCTGAACGGCGACGCTATTTCTGCCTGTTCGAGACTGCGAACGCGCTTCTCCTCTTCCTCCAGCTGCCGTTCAATCTGGTCGGCGCGCGTGCTGTTTTCGACAATGCGGGTGTTGATGTCGTTTATGCGAACGATCACCTCGTCCTGACGCTGGCGCGAATAGGGCACGTCGTTTTGACCATCGCCGACGATGAATATCCCCTCACGCAGGGCCATCAGCCGTTGTTCGAGAAGATCGAGCGACAAATTGCTGATCTCGACCTCGCCGCCCGTGGCCGCGCCGGCGGCGGCTGCCGCCTCGACCATCTTGCGCGTGAATATCCCCTTAGATTCCAGTTCCTGCCGTCTATCTAGGTCTACCCTTGCAACGACGTCCTGGGCACGCGACACCTCCACCCGCTTCTGCATTATGCGAAGTTCGCGCTCCAGACTGGCAATGGTGGCGTTCTTGAATTGCTCCAGCCGATGGGCGAGTTGGTTGCGCAAGGCGACGAGTTCGTCCCGTTCACGCTCCAGCGCCGTGACGCGATCGGCGGCCGTTTTTCCTTCCGCTTGCAGGGAAGCAAGGATCGCCCGATTAACCCGTTCGTTGCGGATAGTCAGAAGCGTCTCGTTTTCGGCGACCGGCGTGCCGATGCGTGGCGGCGCTTGTCCGATTTCCCCGTCAATCGGTGCGTTGATGACGGCAAAGCGGGCATTCACGGTGCCGTCGAGGCTGGTAAAGCCGGTCAGTCCAGGCAGGAGCACGACGACAGCAAGCGTCAGAAGCAGGATGCCGACGGTGATGCGCGTGATGCGATGGTTCAGGAGCATGCCAACCGTTCCCACTCACTACGTTGCCGAGCACGACAAACGCCAGAGCGCAGTCCCGGCTCTGTCCATGGCTCCGGCTGCGTAAAGAAGATTGTGCGCAAACGCGCCTCGGGCAACCCTCAGAAGTTGGTGCTTTTTCGATTGGTTAAGCTTTTACGAACAACTCGGCTAGGTATTTCAGCCTCCACCCAACAGAGTGGTCGAACTCATGTTTTGACGAGTGAACCGGAAAGGCGCGCTTCGTGTTGCGCCATAGATTGTCTGAGACGGGCCTTACTATATGCACGTCCTCGGGCGCGTTGCATTCCGTGATTGAGCAGACTGCGCCCCCACGGGATGCGGCAGATAGAACTCAGCTTTGCCGACATCCTTCGCGAGCGTGGCTTTCAAAAAAGTCCGAAGATGGATCGTAAGGCGACTTCTCGATTGCGAACTATCAATCCCTCGATTTGAAGGGATACGAAAATACGAACCGGCGATAACTGGATAGGAATATAACATTGCCGGCGTCGACGACTCAGACCTGCTTCCCTCACAGCGCCAAAGTTTGTACGGAGATTCGTCCAGACCAGAGCTTGATCGATCGGTTGCCCTCAGAGGTTCTCTGCTGGGAGGGAACTCGATGGTTAAGGCCGTCGGCTCCGGTCCTGCCGGGCCCACCATATCCCTCATTTATGTTCTAAGGCCTCCGGCAGTGTCGTGGGCCAAGAGGATCACATCCCAGGTCTCTTGGCACGACAGCTCGGAAAACTCGTCAGGAGCAGGAACGCTTGGTCAGAAGTCCCCATTCAGATGTAGTCCTCGCGGTCGAGACGAACGCAAAGATCGCACTCATCTTCCGAGGATGATCCAACCCGTCTTCTTCCAGCGCTCCACGATTTCTGAAACGCGGCGTGCGGCAATTTTCGCCCAATGGCGGTTGCCATGAGATATGGACAAACCCTCAACCGCTGACAACATGTCTTCCATCAGAAATGGGACGCCTGCGAAGGCGCGCTGACATCCATAGAGGATGCTGCGCTTCGAGCCTGATCAAACATGGTGAGAACAGGCGCCAATCCGAAACCATCCAGGTCGCAGCAGCACCCGAACGGAAGCCCGGTGGAAAATTTGCGCTCCGGCTGGTCGTGGCGGTGTCGTTCGTACATCTAAATGCCTCCATGGCGACGGAGACAACGGCACCAGAGCTAGCTGAAGGGACGAAGGCCGCTCTGGTGTCGTTGTCTGCCAGTGGGGAGGCGAGCCCCACAGGCTAAGGGGAATCTAGTGCGACTGGATCAGCCGGCCCAGAGGAGTAGGACTTTTGCGCGGGGGTGAGGGGACTGAAGTCCCATGGCGGAACATTTTCCCGCACCCCACGTTTCTGACGCTTAGGCCCTGTCGGCTAGGCACTTGCCCTCTCTGGAACCAATTTCTCCGCAGCCACGCTGCGGTGACTGTGCCATGTCGACCGCCCAAGCCTTCATTTGTGACCGTGGGTGCAAGAATGATCCGACATCCTGGACGGACTTCGAGCAGACTTGATCTGACAATGATCAATAGGCATTTGCGCCTTGCCCAGCGGCATGTCGAGGAGGCTGCCGGCGAGGTATCTATGCAACGGCAAGCGGTCGAAAGATTGCCAGCTCAAGGCGTCAGGACCAAAGTCGCTCGAATGTTGCTGAATGCCTACGAGGCACAACTCGAAATGCAGATCGCCACACGCGATCGTCTGGCGCGACTGAGGAATGAGGCGGAAGTCAAACGCGGTTCATTCTTGACGCAGAGATGGCTTTGAGAGACCAGCTTGACGAGGGCTTCATCTATCGACGGTTGAATTACAATCCGGCCGGCTTGGGTTTCCCTACACCTTCCAAAAGAACCGGCCTGAGGTGCGTCAATTTCTAGAATGATAGAAAAAGGAAGGCCCCGTCGGTAACGATAGCCGTTGCGCCAGGTTTGGCGGCTTTCGCCACGCTCGTAGCGTCCGGCTCCAATCAGCCCATCAACATCGGCCTCCATGATCATTTGCAGGACGCTTTCGGCAATCGCACGAAGAAAATCTGGATCGCCGCACGCCGCCGATCTCGGATGCATACTGCCGCGAGCCGCCATCATAAATCGAAGCCAGCGCCAACAGCCGCCGAACCTGGGCCGCATCCTTTGACTTCTTCGCCAGCCGCCTCAGCGCAGGCCCGTCAAAGTCTCCACGCAACGAAATCGCTCTCGTCATGCCAAATCTCCGTTTGACACAATGAGTCAGAAATCAGCCGATTTGGGAATCCCAAACGAGTCGCAATCAGCGCTCGCTGGTATTACTTCGCGGAATCCGCATGCTAATTGCCGCCGATCGAATGTTGCCCGCCATGACTGACGCGACGCTCTAGTTTGAGCAGCGCACCAAAGGACGTGGATGGCAGCGACTGAAGCTCAGGTTTTCTCTCGCAAAGGCCTCGTTGACGGCGCACAGGGTCGTGCCATGCAATCTGGCGTTTGCCACGGTATCGTGCCAATCGCGTAATTCACGTTCAGGTTAACCTCAGCCCACGCAGCACGCGTGGGGCTGAGACTACATTGTCAACCGCCTGAGGAATCGGCCGGTTCATCCGCCGCAAAGGGGTCCCTCTCCGCTGAAGGCGCGCTTTCGGTTGTT
Source organism: Ensifer sp. EB106-05-01-XG146 (assembly GCF_058791875.1). Taxonomy (NCBI): domain Bacteria; kingdom Pseudomonadati; phylum Pseudomonadota; class Alphaproteobacteria; order Hyphomicrobiales; family Rhizobiaceae; genus Ensifer; species Ensifer sp. EB106-05-01-XG146. The sequence goes on along the minus strand of NZ_JBYTDX010000003.1, from coordinate 86,896 downwards.
CCCGGGATCAGTTCGAAGTCAGTGGTGAACCTGACTAGAGTGCTCCTCAGCTGGTCGAAGAATTTCCGATCTCCATCAAACTTCGCTTTTCCAGCTGTGAGCAACTCGTCGAACGTCGCTTTTCCGCTCATAACCTGCTCCAGGTCGGAACGATTGAGCGTGAGGGTCAGGTCCGGTTTTTTCGCAAGCTGACCCTTGATGTTGGTGAGCGTCGAATTGCTCATTTCAATTGCGTAGCTCTCACCATTATCCGGCGTGACCAGATTGATCGTGAACTGCATTCCCTCGGCCTTCTTGGAATCCATACTGATGCCAAGGAAATCGAGCCACAGCCCGGTCGACATTCCCCGGATCACGTCGGGACCCGATTTGGGCGATGCGCCCCCGGGCACTCCCGAGCGCAGCTCGTAGGCAGCTGCAAGAAAGCTGTTTCGAACGCTGGGGCTTTCCTTTTGATAGCCGATCTGCTCGTAGACGTCTGCCAGCAGGTCCTTGGCGGCGCGGTTTTCAGGCTCGGCGTAGACGAGCTTGTTGAGGATCTCCATCGCTGCAAGATACTTGCCCTGATCGTACAACTCCTTGCCCTTGGCCATTATTTTGTCGGCGCCCCCCATCATCTCGACATAGAGCGGGGCAGAGTCGCGAGGCGATAGTGGGATGAGCGTAGCGGGATTGGCATCCCAGTAGCCGAGGTAACGGTTGATCACCGCACGGCTGTTATGCTCCTCCGACCCATGGTAGCTGTGGGCTGCCCACTGGTTCTGCAGACTCTTGGGCAGCCTGTAGACGTTGTGAATTTCATTGATCGTCACCCCCTTGTTTGCATGGTGGAGGACATCGTTGTTGAGGTGCGCATAGACGTCGCGCTGTGTGCGCATCACTTCCTGGATGCGGTCGTTGCCCCAACGCGGCCAGCTGTGTGAGGCGAACATCACCTCCGCTTCCTGACCATAGCGATAGAGCGCTGCATTTATATGCTTGGACCATGCCAATGGATTGCGCACCAGCGCACCCCGCAACGTGTAAATGTTGTGGATGGTGCCAGTAATATTCTCCGCGGCCCAGAACGCCTTTATATCTGGAAAGTAAGTGTTCATCTCGGCCGGCGCTTCGGTCCCGGGCGTGTTCTGGAACTCCATCCTCACGCCGTCGATGGTTAATTCCTCGAAATCGTCGGCGATGTATCTGGTGGGTTCAATTAGACCTACGTTGCCGGCGGCCGTGTTCTTGCCGATCGACTGATCGACGTGACCGAATGGGCTGCGAGGCAGCAGAACGCCATACTGGAAGAACATGCGCCGGGTCATAGCATTGCCCGCGTAAACGTTCTCGGCAACCGCATGCTCCATAAACCCAATCGGGGCAAGGATGTGCACCTTGCCGCTCCTGACATTGGCTTCATCGACAACCCCGCGCACGCCACCAAAGTGATCTGCGTGAGAATGCGAGTAGACGACGGCCACGACCGGGCGTGCTCCCAACTTCTCGCTTATGAAATCGAGCGCCGCCTTGGCGGTTTCCTTCGTCGTTAGCGGATCAAAAACGATCCAGCCGGTGTCACCCTTGACGAAGCTGATGTTAGCGAGATCGAAGCCGCGGACCTGGTAGATCTTGTCTGGAACGACTTCATAAAGGCCGTACGCCATGTTTAGGATAGCCTGACGCTGCAGCGAGGGGTGAATGCTGTCGAAATCCTTGCCCTGAAGCAAGAACTCGTAACTTTGCATATCCCAGGCCACATTACCGGCCTCAGCCATGATCTGCTTATAGGGCGGGGCCGCGATGAACCCCTTCTTGGCTTCTTCGAAGTCGCGCTTATCATCGAACGGGAGCGTCTTGCGTTGCCCGTTCTGGAAGTCGATCGTGAATTGCGAGGGCATTTTGCCATTGGGGTGGAAGTGCTTTCCCTCCATTGCGCCGGAATCAGCCAGCACGCTTCCGCCGGCGGCAAGGGCTGATCCGCAACTTCCAATCAGGAGCGCTGTAATCAGCGCAACGACACCAGTATTTCTCCGAACGGCCATTTCGGCTTGGGATGCACGTCTCGAAGCGAATGTAATTCTCATTTCATCCTCCCGTTTGTGCTCATTCGGTCCGTTAACCTACTTTAACTTAAACCTTCTGTGAAGACTGGCGCCAAGAACAAGCAACATACTATGGGGCTACTTATTAGACTAGGTATTGCAATTTCAGAAGTGCGCTTTACTCTCGGCCCCAGCAAGATTCCTTGGGTAGGCGGAGGGACTGCCGGATGCGCTGCTACAAATGCCTCACGTGGACAGTCGCACTGACTGCGAGTTTGCTGGTTGGTTCGCCTGTCGGAGCCGCAGACGTAAACGAGCAGAGCTCTTTACCCGGCGTGGTCTCCGATGATGCCGGATGGACCTTCAGTATCGCTCCCTATTTTTGGGGAGCCAGTCTGAGAGGCGACGTCGGAGTTCGCGGTCGTCAACCCTTCGATGCTGACGTCCCGTTTAGCGACCTTTTCGACAATCTTCGTTTCGGCGGCATGATAGTCGGGGAGGCCCACAACGGGACATGGGGCGTGTTTGCCGACTTGATTTACCTCGACATCCAGGTAGACAAGGCGCTCACGCGCACAATCGCGGGCGTCCCTGTTAGCCTGTCAGGTTCACTGGAAACCACCAGCATGACGGCAACCCTCATGGGCGAGTATCGCGTGCTCGCGGAGCCGACGGCGACCCTCGACTTGATGGCCGGCGCTCGCCTCTGGAGCGTCGACAACGAACTAGACCTCGCCTTGTCAGCGGGCGGACCAACGCTTGCAGCTTTCAGCGGCAGTGACGCGCAAACCTGGGTCGATCCTATGCTCGGCGTAAAGGGACGGGCCGACCTTTCACCATCGTGGCATTTGACCGGGTGGGCCTTGATCGGCGGCTTTGGCGCGGCGTCCGACTTCAGCTGGGATGTGCTTGGAGCAATCGGCTACCAGTGGACGCAGTCTCTGTCGATCGCCGGAGGATATCGGGCAGTCGGCGTGGATTACAGGGGCGACGGCTTCACGTTCGACGTCATCGAGCACGGCCCGATAATCGGAGCAGTGGTCCGGTTCTAGCCTTTGAGCCACTGAGAGTGCCTGAACAGAACGATCAGCCGTGCTATTGGTGGCTCGGAGCTCTTTTAATAGACGTCCTGGCGCGCAACCTGACGGCTGAGCGATCCTTGGATGCGCTCTATGCCCGAAAAATGAGGGGCCACTGTTGATTTCCACGCGCAACCCAGCCTGATGGCCCCATTGGTGCCTGCCCGATCGAGACAAGCCGGGCCAACGGCGCGAAGTGCGGGCGTCCTCGGAAGATCAGCTAAGGCTGGCCAATCGCCGCAGCGCGCTGTTTCAGTCGATACATTATGCAATCATTTTGGCCCAAAGGGTGAACATCACAGCAACAAGGTGCGGATTTCGGTAACTCGGGACAGTCATGTCCGCGACTTACTGAAATCCTTGTCCCGTACTTTCTGAAACCCGCAACAAGGCCTGCAGGGCTCTGGAAGCACAGTTCTGTCCGGCGCGTCCACGCGTCCACGGTTAGGTCTGCAAACGACAGCATTGCGCCCCATTTCGGTCGTTCACACTACACAATCGAGATCTCTAAAGCCGTCGGTCTGCGCCGGGAACGCGCCGCCACCCCCATATTCTGAGGAACTGGGCGTTCCGGACCTGTTTGGACGGAACTGAGGCAAAAGCAACCCTCGCAGCAGCGATCGGGAGCGTACCTCCACTCACCTGCGGGCCGTGCACCCGCCCCCGCCTCCCATTCGATTGAGGAACGGATGCCGTCCCACCTACCGCAATCTCGATAGTAGCAGCATCAACTGGCCTTGCCGCGACGTCTGCGTTTTCTGGAAAATCGATTTCAGCCGCGTCCTCGCGGTTTCGATGGTAATGCCGAGCTGTTCCGCCGCGTCTGCCACGGACTCGCCGAGCAGTAGCCGCCGGCAGAACGCGATTTCGGCCGGTGTTAGGCCCGCCAGGGCTTTCAACGTTGACAAATTGGTGGCGTCCGCAGTCGGCAGCAGCTCGGTGGCGAGGATCAGAACAAGCCGGCGAGGAGGTAGGAGCAATGGCGAGTTGGTGGACGTCGCTACCGCAGGAAGAGCAGTCATCGTTACTTGCCATGCTCCGGAGAGAGTGCGGAAAAACAGGTTCGCCCCCTCAGTCGTCATGCCGCGCGAGAGTTTTTCCAGCGTGGAGCCGAAATGGGCGTCCGCCTCGCTATCCGCGATGAAACACCGGTTGTTGCGGACAATCACCGCGCGCGACGACGAAAACAAATGCTCAGCCAACGCGTTTGCTTCGCGCACCTGTCGATTGCCTTCGATCACGAAGGCTGCGCAACGGCCGCGCTCTACGAGCGCCGCGGCGGTCGTTGCGTCTTCAAGCCGCGCCTGAATAGCGCCAGCGAGGCTGATGGAACGCTCCAGGCCGCTCCGAACCTGCCTCAAGACCTGAGCCGCCGCACGGCCGTACTCCTCGGAAAGGTGAAGCGGGAAGTGCATCACGAACAGGATGGCCTCGCCGCGATTTCCGACAAGCTTTAGACCAACCGCAGCCTCCGCATCTCGCTGAGGGCGCAACCAGTCGTTATAGAATTCCGTCTTCGCGAACAGCCGCGCGGGCGATACCTCTTCAGAGAGGGCGACGAGACCACTCTTGGCCATATTCCAATAGGCCGACCAGGGATTCACATAGGCGAAATGCTCGGCATAGGATCTGGCGAATACGGGATCGACGTTAGCCCAACTCTGGAAATTGAGCCTGCTCTCGGCAAAGTTCATGTTCCACAGGCCTCCGAAGGAGCCTGGGAATGCTTTGCTCAGCGCCGCCGGCACCTCGTCCCAACCCCCGCTGCCAAGTGCAGCCGCATCGATCGCAGCACCGACCTCTTCGGTGATGGCGATCACTCGCTCTTCGTCGTAGTGGCGAATTGGCCGTTGCCCCATGCCCCTCTTGCGTTCTCCCTACCCTTCCCCTCCCGCGGGTCGACTTCTTCGACTGCAACCGCGATGATACGCATGTTAGAGAATTCTTGTAGTCAATCCTATACGCGACGACGGAATCCTAGGAAGATTTGTTCCTACGCCTCTGCCCTGACATCCGTGGATCCGAGAATGCGGGAGCGCAACCAGCGCCACGGTAAGCCTCTTCATCTTAGCCCCATTTGGGAGTCGTCGCATCTTGTGCCGGTCGGTAGTTTCGCTCCAGAGCCAGATGGGGTCCACATGTTCCCTAGGCATCTGATCGACCCTTGGCCGACGCCCATCCTGCTAAGCCAACGGTAGAGTCCAGAATCGAGGCTTCGACTACAGGAGAGAAAAGGAAACGAACGATTTCGGCTTTAGCGTTGCTGATTATCCCGACATCTGTTTTAGCAGGTGATCCATTCGGACAATGGTCGATGAAAGTGCAATGCAGCTACGGCAGCGGGAGCTACCTGTTCAACATTGACGAGAGCGGTGACTTCCAGGGCAGCATAAACGGCAAGATCACGGGCGGCAGGATTTCAGGGGCGAGCGTTCAGTTCAGCACGTCGAACTTCCTGAACTCGGTCAACTACACGGGGACGATCTCAGCGGACGGCAACTCCATGTCGGGTCAATACAGCCAATCGACCTGGAGCCAGCCATGCACATGGAACGCAGTCAAGATCATACGCTATCGCCAGGAGCCGCGAACGTCCGAGAGGGATTATCGCAAGGATGCGCTTCAGGCGATCGAACTTGCCCAGGAAATGGCAAAGATCTGCACCTATGCGGATCAGATGGCTGCTGCGGACCAGCTTCAGAGAGCAGCCTCAGCTTATCGGAGCATCGGCGACCAAAGAAAGCTGACGCAGGTAAACGCCGCGATCACGAAGATAACGAGGGACGGTGGCACTGCCGATCAATGTGCTCGACGCCAAAAATCTGCCAACACTAGAAACAAGATCGCGGCACCCGTTCAGTCAAACAAGAACCCAACAGCACAGCAGTGCAAGGACATAAACAACTGGGCGCTTAAAATGATCAAAGAGCATCCGGACCAAACCAAATTCGCTAAAGAAAGCGTTGAGAAGGTCGGCTGCAAGCCAGTTGAACTGCCCCCACTTTCGACCGGACACTCAGCATAAGCAGGAAGGCTCAAGCACAGGCTTGATGATAGGCTTATGTCTAACGAGTTTCGACAGGTTGACCTGATGATCGGTGACGTCCGGCGGCGGCGCTGGACAACGGAACGCAAACTGCAGATCATCGAGGAGAGCTATGCCCCAGGGGAGACGGTTTCCTCTGCGGCTCGGCGGCATGGAGTTGCGCCAAACCTTCTCTATCGCTGGCGTCGGCTCTTGAGCGAGGGAGGTGCGGTGGCGGTTGACTCCGACGAGCCGGTAATCGGCAATTCTGAGGTGAAGAAGCTGGAAGATCGAGTGCGCGAGCTTGAGCGCATTCTCGGACGCAAGACGCTGGAGAACGAGATTCTTCGCGAAGCCCTTTCCAAAGCCCAGTCAAAAAAACCGATATCGCGGCCGATATTGTTGCCGAAGGGCGGTTCCCGATGAAGGCGGTGGCGGAGGCCTTACACGTGTCGCGTTCTAATCTCTCCGAACGTCTGAAGGGCAAGTCCAAGCCTCGCGGACCCTACCTCAAAGCGGACGATGCCGAGCTGCTGCCTGCCATTCGCAAGCTGGTGGATGCCAGGCCAACTTATGGCTATCGGCGGATCGCTGCCCTTCTCAACAGGCAGCGGCGGGCCGCCGATCAGCCGGTCGTCAACCGCAAGCGGGTCCACCGCATCATGGCCAACCACGCCATGATCCTTGAGAAGCACACCGCCGTGCGCAAGGGCCGCGTCCACGACGGCAAGGTCATGGTGATGCGGTCGAACCTTCGTTGGTGCTCCGATGGCCTGGAGTTCACCTGCTGGAATGGCGAGGTGGTCCGCCTTGCTTTCATCATCGACGCGTTTGATCGAGAGATCATCTCGTGGGCGGCCGTCGCCAATGCCGGGATCTCCGGTTCTGACGTCCGCGATATGATGTTGGAAGCAGTCGAGAAACGCTTCGGTGGCACGCGTGCCCCACATGCCATCGAACATCTGTCCGATAACGGCAGCGCCTACACAGCAAAGGAAACCAGGCTGTTTGCTCAGGCCCTCAATCTGGTCCCTTGCTTCACGCCGGTCGCCAGCCCTCAATCAAACGGTATGTCGGAGGCTTTCGTCAAAACCCTGAAACGCGACTACATACGCATCTCACCCATTCCCGACGCCGACACAGCGCTCCGGAACATCGATGGATGGATCGAGGATTACAACGAAATCCATCCGCATTCAGCGCTGAAAATGGCATCCCCAAGGGAATTCATCAAAGCATTGTCTCAATAGCTGACTTGTCCGGCGAAATGGGGGGCACTCCACCAGTATTCTCCGCCTTGCCGCGGGGGTGCAAGCTGAAAGATCAGCTTAGGTGGCAGCATCAAGGGCTTACCACTGAACAAATCGCACGGGAAAAGCGGCGACTTAATTGCTCTGGCTGAAATCAAGCCTCCGGCCACCGATTGCGAAGGTGCGGGACGCAGCAATTGCCATTCAAGAGTCAGCAGACAGCTTAGGGGGTGGGAATGACGCGCGCGGTATGTATTAAATGCGGCGAACAGAAATCGGGCTGCTGGACGAAGTGCCCTGCATGCGGGCACACACCCCATGGGGAGACGGAACTGGCCGACTCTCTCTGCATGTCGGACCAAATTCTAGATGACGAAGAGGGTCTTGAGGGGGTTGCCGAGTACATTAGGGAGCACAACGCGGTGCCTGTATTTCCCGCAGCTTACCGGTATGCACTATCAACGATACGCAAAGGCCAGGCGAGTTTGGTTAAGCGAGGTTTATTGCCGGAGGATCCAGACAGTTTCATCAGCGTCATTCCCCGTCGAGAAATTCTATCTTGATAAGGCGGGACTTGACGACGTCGCTGACCACGTCGGGAAATACGGGCGGAGGGATCTAAGAATGGATCGAACCGCGAAGGTTTGCTGCGTGCTGGTCGTCGTCCTATCGACACAGATCGCCATAGCGGCGGTCCTGCGACCTGATCTGTTGCAGCCTGTAAAAGCACTTTGGCGCGACAGCGCCCGACAGGCTGTCCAATCCGAGCAACAGCACGTGGTCTTCAAAGGTTGCTTCCCGGTTAGTGGGGCCAGCACCATATCTCTCGACGCTCCTTTGGTTCTCAATGCCCCAACTTCAGATGGGGAAATCACCCTGCCGGCCGGTAGCTCCTATGCTATTGCGACATACGAAATCGAAAACGACCAACTTCACCTTGGCTTCTATCGGGACGACGAGCGGACAGCCCTGACAATAGCGCGCGACCAGTTCTGGGCAGTACGTTTCTGCGACGGCTATTGTCGCGAACTTAAGCCAATCCAAGGACGCAACCCGCTCAGAGATGTATCGCCTTGCGGCTGGGCTGATCGCCAAGAAGCGGCCCAACGCCTGTTGGCACTAGCGTTCTCATCCCTGCAGAAAGGCGACGACACCTTGGCGCAATTTCAGTTCCAGTATGGCTTGAAGCTGAACCCGCTTTCCGCGGAAGGATGGTTCTACTACGGCGAGGCAAATCGGTCATCGGCAATATGGGACTGGGAGCCCTACCGATATGCTTTGGAACTCGGATTGCCGGCTGATCTCGAGCAGCTAGCGCGAACACGCATGAGCGAGAGATGGACACAAAACTGATCCGGCACCCGAAAAGCGCTCTGCTGTGCTTAATGACAAGTCTTCTGCTCTGGGCGTTGGCGGTGTCAGCGCTGGCGTCCGTCGAAGCCTTTGAAAGGGCGCGAACGAAAATCGAAGCCCTCTTCCCGGGCGTCACCTTTTTCGCACGTTGGGAATACGCGCGAGATGAATGCGGTTCGGGTAATTATCTCAATCGGGATGTCACCGTTGATGAGGGATCAGAAACGCTAAGATACTGGTTCTATTACTGCGGAAAGGAGGAGGGTGTTGAACTCGTTCCGATGGCGTCTGCACCTTCATCCAACGTCGACGAAGATCTGGAGCTGAACGAATACGCGCGCGAGGCGTTCGAAATTACCTACAGTGCCGACGTGAGTACCCAGGCGCTCAGCGCCTATCACCGCGCCCTCAACAAACTTATCGAACCAGTCGCGCCATCCGGAACGATAAAGCAAACGGACTACTCCGAAGAGCGGAACCCGTTCGTAGCGCCCGAAACCCTGGAGAACAAGGACGCCATAAAAGAGTGTCGGGCGAACACTGCGGCGGCGATCAATGAAATTGATGCCCGCATCGGAGAATTGCACCAGTCGATGCCGACATGGGGTGAAGGACCTCAGGTAGATGTCGGGAGTTGCGCTTCGCGGCTGCGCAAGCTCGAAGGCAACTTTCTGTGCTGCAGGACCTTCTCCAATTACGCCGCTACGTGGGAGGAAATCAGCTGCCTCAGCCTGAAGAAATTCTACTTACGTAAGAGCTGCTCGTGCCAAGGCGGCTCCTATTCTACCAACGAGGCATTGCAAGACAGCGTTTTGGAACGATACGCTGCGGTGAAGCTGTTGCGAACCCAGGCTCTTAAGAAAGGTATCAAAAATCCACTAATTCGGCAGTATGTGAAGGACGCAAGTGCCGCCGTCGACTGCATCTCGGATAGCTCGCTTGCGAAGCTCAATAGGATCGAGGCTGAGCTGGGATACGCAGTCTCTTTGGAGTGAGTTTGTGACGCGCCTCGACCATGAGGTGTGTGACCAGCAGGCTCCCCCTTACCTCCCCAGCCGCGCCAGCGACCGGGCAATGTCGATGATGTCGTCCCCTGATGCGGTCGGGTCCTCCTCACATGAGGAGTATGGCGTCAACGGTGATCAAGGGGGCATATCGATCTCCTCGTTTCGAATCCAAGGTCTGAGTCCGATGCTTTACTGGCTCGACCTGCGAGCCTGTACAAACTCACATACGGTCGCCGCTCCAGGCGGCTGCACCACGATCCCGCTTGCGGCGGGCAAGGGCTCAGGAGAACGGGACCAACCTTGTTCCCGGCTGGTAAAGCCATGAAGACTCACGGTCCGTTCGCCTGGATCCGTCAGGGCTGATCCGACCCTGGGGATTGAAAGAGCTTTGCAGTTGAACTGTCGTCAGCCGGCGGGCTTTAGGACTGCCCCGTCGATGACGATACCGGCATTTACATACTTCCATAAAGCGACCAGTAGCTTGCGGGCGAGCGCCACGATCATGGTCTTCTTGAATCGTCCGCTATTCTGTTTCACGCGCTCCTTAAACCAGCACGATAGCCTGGAGTCCGGCTGATAGCGCAGCCATAACCAGGCAAGCTCAACCATCGCCGTTCGCAGCCGTGGATTACCCGCCTTCGAGACGCCCTGCTCCCGATTGATCGCACCACTCTGCCAAGGTGACGGCGCCAGCCCCGCGTAGGCGGCAACCTGACGGCGGTTGTCAAAATGCCGGAACAAGCCCTCAGAATGAAGGACGGCCGCAAACTCCGCGCCAACGCCCCTGATGCCGACGAGCGCCTTTAGCGGCGCCGGCAAACTCGTCGTCTGCTCGGCGATAGGCGCATCCCGTTCAGCCTCTACTGCCTTGACCTGCTCCAGCACCAACTCGAGACGATCGAGTTCTCGGGAGATTTGCGCCTTAATGTGCGTGGGGACTGCACGGCCGTCGCCCGTGCGCAGCCCTTGCAGACGCGATCGCCGATCACGGCGCAAAGGCGCTGAGATTGTCATCAGGTCACTAGAAATCAAGCGGCTGCAGCAAGGAGAGACAGCGCCCTCAGTCGGTGACCGCTCGCTCCATCGCACCGGGTGATACCTGGCTTCCGGGCGGATCGGGCGCTCTACAGCGGACGTGACGCGAAGCGTGCGGACGGAACATTCAACCGGGCCGGCGGTTATGGCAGGTGAGCGCGAGGAATATCCTATGAGCACCTACAAGGACGAACGCGGCGATAGAGTTTCGAGTGTGGAGACCCAGAAGGTCGTGGAGACTACGCCCGTGCAAGCCCGGCAGGGTTTGCTTGGGAGGCCAGTGTTGATGGTGCTGATAGGCAGTCTTGTTCTTGCCGTCATCGCCTGGGCTATTGCGGGGCTTTATGGCGAAGCTGTCGACAACGACGCCGCCACCGGATCGAACCAGGCCACGACGACCGATACGAAGGCCAGGGTGACACCGACCGAGCAGAAGGTCATCGACAACACCCCTCCCGCCGGGGAAGCCCAGCAGACCGCGCCCACGGACCGCGATCCCACGGCGGAATCCGGAACCGGCGGCGATTCGCAATCGGTGGCCCCGACTGGGACCGAGAAGACGCAGTGAAAATGACGGGCCGAAACCGGAAATATTCCGTTAGATCCTATCGATAATGTTAGCGCATGAGGCTGCACATTCCCGGAGCGCGGAGCGCCGCGGGCGATATTTCCGCTTGAGTTTGGGATCTTCGTTCTGCTCCGCTGGTTCCATCTAGCCATTCTGCCATAGCGACGCCAGATTAGCCTGGCACGCCACGAAACGCCCCCTAGAGGCGGCCGCTCACCAGAGACCTGGATTATGAGCGCGAGGCGGGAGGATCTCACGCATGAACGGCTTGATCTCGGAACCGCCGCGGCCAGACTTCCGTCTCTCCGACGCCGATAAGTTATCGGCTGAAGCGGCCGCGCAGGAAGTCAGCGGCCTCCTTGGCCTCCTCGGCGGAGATCGTGTGACCGACTTCCGGGAAGAGCTTATACGTGACATCGAATCCGGCCGCGGGGGGAATTGTCCTATCAGCCCCGCCATGCATTAGAAGGATCGGCGTGGCTCTCGAAGAGGATGTCGGGGGCAGCGGCAATATTCCCGCGAAACTCACGAGTGCTCCAATCTTCCATCGACCGGAGGCGACGCTGTCGAGAGCCATAATCGCGCCTTGGGAAACGGCGACGAATGCGACGTTCTTCAAATCGTTCTCGAAGCCTTGCCTTTCAACGATCTCGGAAACGAGGTCATCGAATGCCCGCCGTGCCGCCGCGATACGCTCCGGCCGCATGACGTCGTTATCGACGGCAAACCATTGCCGACCACCCGATCTGGTTGGAAACGGCGCGTCAGGGTATGCGAAAACCGTGTTGGGTAGAGTGGACTTCCAGGAACCGCCCAGACCGCCCATCTGCGTGCCTCTTGCTCCGATACCGTGAAAGAAGATCACCAGATGACGAGGACGGTCTGCCTTGCGGTTTGCATCGCGCGAGCTCACGACGCTTTCGACATACTGGACGGTTGAGTTCGGGTTGTCGGATGAAGTCGACTTCAAAGCGATCCGATGCGGCCACGCCGAAGCTTCGGCGTCCAGTGAAATTGCGATGGCGGCTAACAGGACAGCGAGCCCGACGAGGGCGGACAATAGCGCAAGTGTCCCATGGCGTCATCATGACGGCTCCCCACTGGACGAAGGCCCTCTTCTGTCGATCCAGCGCATCGTCGGAGTTACGGTTATGCCGTGGACCACGATTGAAGCCAGCACGATCAGTACTACCGTAGCCCAGATTGTCTCGAATCCATCGAACTCCGCCTGTCCCGTTGCGTAGGCAAGGTAGTAGATCGATCCGAGGCCTCTGATCCCAAAGACTGCGATCACCGCGGTTTCTCCTGGCGAATGCCCCGACCCGACCAGGCACAGCCAGCCGATAAGAGGTCGGACCAACAGGAGCGCGAGCACCGCAACGACGCCTACGCGCCAGTCGACGGCAGCCAAGAGCTTGCCGCTAACGGCGACCGATCCAAGGCATACCAAAAGTACCATCATCAGCAACCGTTCAATTTGTTCGGCGAAATCGTGAAGCTGCTCGTGGAAGTCGTTGTCCCGCTCGCTCGCCCGGAACGCCACGGCCGCGAGAAACACGGCGACAAAGCCGTATCCGCCGACGAGCTGGGTAAGCCCGTAAGTAACGAACGTCATGCCAAGAGCGACAAACCCGTCCTGCGTTTTCGCAAGTCCGCCGCCACGCATTCGAAACGAAAGAACTCCAAACAGTTTGCCCAGCCCCCAACCTAAAGCGGTGCCCGCACCGAGCCGCCATGCGACGTCGAGCGCGGCCCAGTGTGCAAGGACGTCAGTCCCCTCCTTCGCTGCCAGTGCAATGGCAACGGCAAGGTGAACGAACGGAAATGCAAGCCCGTCGTTCAGGCCCGCCTCCGACGTCAGGGCGAAACGAACCTCGTCCTCCTCTCCTGACCGCGGCGGTCCGACCTGGACGTCGCTGGCGAGCACGGGATCTGTCGGCGCGAGCGAGGCTCCAAACAGGAGCGCCGACGCAAGGCCGAGACCCAGTATCCAAAACCCGAGGAAAGCGAGTGCGGCAATGGTCAGAGGCATCGCTAAACCTAGAAGACGCCAGGTTGTCCCCCAGCGCTGCCAACCGAAGGGTGGTCAAGTTTCAGCCCCGCCCCCATCAACGCGACGATGACGACAATCTCGGTCATCCGTTCGGTGAACTCCCGATTTTCCAGAGGATTGAAGCGCGGCAGCAGGGGAAAGGGAGACAAGGCCAACAGCGTGCCGATGGCGAGACAGGCTATCGGGAGCGAGAGAGGAAGACGCCGGAACGCCATCGGCAACCACGCCGTCAGGAGGACAACGAAGCCGAGGACCGTCAGCGTAACGATGTAGGCGTCCATTCATCCTGCTTTCTGCTGGAGCCCGAAGACGCGATAGCCTCAATCTTTCCCTGAAATGGCACTTGGCCAGTCGTTTGACGGCTCGTCGAGGATACCGCAAGAACTGTCTTCAGCCGGATCGGGATCACGCGCGAGCGCGTCACGGAGGCCTGGGAGCTGATCGCGGATGGCGTCGAAGATGTCTTCCTGTCGGACACCTTCGACTACGAACGTATCAATGAGTTCTTCCAGCTTCAGCCTGAGGTCATCCTTCCATTCCCTGGAGTGCGTATGGTTGGTCATTTTCTCCTCCTTCTTTTCGGCATGTCATCTGCGAGTTCGATCCAAACCGGGGCATGGTCGCTGGTGTGTTCCCAGCCTCGGACGTCCTTATCGACGCCCGCCTTGACGAGCCTTTCGGCAACCCCGGGACTGAGAAGGAAATGGTCAATCCTCAAGCCTGCATCCCGGCCGTATGCATTCCGGAAATAGTCCCAGAACGTATAAACCCGCTTCCCCGGGTTCAGATGGCGAAGTGCGTCAGTCCACCCCCGTTCGACGAGTTCCCGGTATGCATCGCGAACCTCTACCCGGAACAACGCGTCATCCACCCATCGCTCGGGCTTGTAGACATCCAGTTCGGTAGGCATGACGTTGTAGTCGCCGGCAAGAACGACGGGGACTTTCAGGGCGAGCAGTTCGTCAGCATACTCCGCCAGGCGCTTGAACCAGGCGAGCTTGTAGTCGAATTTTGGCCCTGGGTAGGGATTGCCGTTCGGCAAGTAGAGACAGCCAATCACCATGCCGTCGATAGCCGCTTCGACGTAGCGGCTATGCAAATCGTCGGGGTCTCCGGCAAGTCCCCTACGGATAAGTAGCGGTTCGCGACCTTTTTCGAGGATTGCTACCCCGTTCCAACCTTTCTGACCGTGCCAGATGGCACCGTAGCCTGCCGCCTCAATAGCTTTGGCGGGGAATTTGGCGTCAGGGGCCTTCAACTCCTGTAAACACACGACGTCAGGCGAGGCCCGTTCAAGCCAACTCAACAGCACTTCCAGGCGGCCGTTGACACCGTTGACGTTGTAAGTCGCGATTTTCACTTGGACTCATGATCGCCCTTGTCGCCCTCCCCGGGTTTTGCGTCGTGTTTCGCCTTTTGGCGTTTGTCAGCGGACAAGGATCGACTCACATCCACTGATTCTTTGAACTTGCCGTCTTCGTCCCGCCGGACGTAGCGCTTGTCGGTTCCGGTATCGATCAGTTCTCTCTTTGACATGCGTGCCTCCCTGGTTGTCGATGGAAACGCACGGAAAGAGGAAAAGTTACAGCCCGACCGCGTTGGGTGTAACGGCAAACTCGGGTTCATCTCGACGCGTTCAGGCCTGTGTATCCCCGGCCTCGCTCTCAACTACCTCTCGACCTTTCCAGCCCCGCTCCGAAAGAAGAGTGAGCGCTGGCTAGAGCTTGCAATCGCTTCCCGCTTTCAAGGCCTTGGCAAACGCTCGTCAGCCGCTCACGGCCGTCGCTGAATGCAGGAATGGTGGCATCCGCTTCTCCAGTTCCTCCAGAATGGCATCCATCCGGTAGGGCTTCGCCAGAAAGGAGACGCGATGTCCGTCGATTTCAGCCGCGGTATGGCCACCCGAAGTGACGATCACGGCGACACCTGCCGTGTAGCTGTGAACCAGTTTCACCAGATCAAAGCCGTTCAACGCGCCGGGCATGTCCACGTCGGTGATCAGCGCGTCGATCCGATGCCGACCCAGCACCGCGACAGCCTCCAGGACATTCGACGCCTCTAGCACTGCAAATCCTTCGTCTGCGAGGAAATCCCCCAATGTCATCCGGATCAACGGCTCATCGTCTACCACTAGGACGGTGCGCTGATACATTCTCGCCTCCGAAGCTCGTTGGCTCTCACCGCGCTCCCCACGAAGAAAGGGCGCCCGTGAATTGGACTCTTTGCCAACAAACTTAATAAAATGCCAACGATCGTCGCTCGCCCCTGCCATGCCGGCGCGCTTGTACGGAAGAACCAGAGAATCCCTGTGCGGTCGCGGTAAAACGGGGCAGCAATAATTGTTGTCGCTCCGGATGAAGGCAATTCAATCCGGTTTGTTCTCGGGGCCGTCTGGTTTGAGATTGGCATTGAGGCGAAGGGTGAGGAAAGTCATGACTGAGAGCACGATTGCTACGTCGTAAGCGCCGAGACCCACGGAGGTGCCGATCGCGCCTGTCGCCCAAAGGCTCGCTGCTGTCGCAGTTCCACGCACGCTTGCTTTGACAACAAGGATAGCTCCGCCTCCGATGAACCCCATGCCAGTGATCAGCCCTTCGACGATCCGGGCTGTGGCTTCCGGGCTTCCCGTGGTCAAGCGTTCGGTGGCCTGTATAAATCCGCAACTCGCTATGGCGACGAGTGGGAATGTGCGCAACCCCGCGCTTCTTTCGCCCTTTTCCCGGTCCCATCCGATAGGAAGCGACAGTAAATATGCGCCCACGAGCGCGCCAAGATGTGGAATGACATCGAATGTTACTCCTAGTGCGGCAAGCTGATCGATCAAATTCCATCCTCCCTCGTTGTTGTCGACAGCACATAGAAGCGCAGACCAACACATCAAGCGGATGGCCCTGGCAACGTAGGCTCAGATGACGAGAAAGCCTCATGACCGACAAAACTACCCCGACACCCCCGACGGTAGGTACTTCGTCGTTCGTGGCCGTCTTTGGCGGAAAAGCGATCCAGCTCTCCCGGCAGACGAGCGCGATCGACTGGTCAGGGAGCTCATGTCCGCCCGACGGGAGGCGATAGCGTAGCGACGATCGTTGCAAGGAGCCGGGTCGACAAAGCCAAGATCGCCCTTGGCGAGAGAGGTCCCGTCGGGTGGGACGACGGTAAGCCGGACTTCAACAGGCATTTAATGGAAAACACCCCGTATGCGGATTGGTTCGCATCTTTGTAGCCAGTGCGGCACAACTGATCGCGGCAACATCCTGATAACGTCATTTCGGGGTAAGGCCTTTGCTACGTTGAACTTGTCGGACGAAAACCCATCTAAGCTGCATGCCGAAACAAAAGAATGAAATCGAGCTCCTCAGGAGTTGGACCTTGCCGCCAGCGGCTACACTCGGGTCATCCGCGCGCGCTCATGGTATCCTGTTGGAAATGCGGGCGCGACTTCCCCTATCGTCGAAGAAATCGCTCGTTCTGGAGGCGTGTGAACTCGTGCTGACAATGCCAGCGAACGACAAGAGCCAATTCGACACCGCATCGGGCATCGTCTCCTCCGCGATGAAGGACATCGAAAACCTCCCCGTGATTCCCCGCGAGACACAGGACATCCTGACAATCAAGCCAGGCGAGCGACATCGGTGGCTAGCGGACGGTCGCCTCCCCAGCGTCGGGACACGGACGGTGCGACTGGCAGGACGGGCAAGGCAGATTACCTTCCACGTCTTTGATCCGCGGGTCGTCGAAGAATTCTTGACCGCGGGCTGGTGGATCAATGGCGGGACGAAGATGTAGATGCTGCCGCCGAGAACCGCCGGAGGGCCGCATACAAAGCGAAGCTGACGCGTCCAGTTCCCAGCGGAAGTGGGCGGCAACGTTCCCCCAGTAAACGGGCTCGTAGCCAGTGTCGGCGCCATTTACAGCCAGCTTTCCATTAAGCCAGCGCCTGAATGGCTTCCCAAGTTCAATGCCTTGCTTCTCGTCACGCACCTTCACACCCTGAACATAGATCAAATTCCGCATACACGGTGGCTCCGGTTCCAATAGTTGGGTCTGACCAAATTTTGTATCTAATTTCTGGTCAGTAAGCGGTGCGGCTTGCATACTGACCAAAATTTGTATACTTTTTTTGGTCAGAAAGCGGATGCACGATGCCTGACCCAACCTCTGATACCCTCAAACGAATCCGTGACCGGATCGCAAAGGCTGCACCTTCCGGCGTCTGGTCCCGAGCCGACTTCCTGGACATCGGTACGCCGAACGCCGTCGAAAAAGCGCTCCAGCGGCTGGTGCTTCGCGGCGAAATTCGCCGGCCCTACCGCGGTCTTTACGACAAGCCAGGCACGAGCAAGTTGACCGGGCAAATGGTCTTTCCGCCACGCTCCTCCTTCGTCGACGCCATCGCCCGACGGGATAAGCTTCGGGTGCTCGTTGACGGCATGACTGCCGCAAATGACCTCGGCTTGACCACGGCGGTGCCCGCCAGGTCTACGATTTACGCGGACACCTACCCGAGAACAATTACGATTGAGGCCAATGCCGGCGACCCAAACGCAACCAAGCCAGTTATCTTCACACTCGACTTCAAGCGCGTCTCCGCCAAGACGGCCTATTGGGCTGGCCGCCCCGCAATGCGCATCGTACAGGCTCTCAACTGGTTTCGAGACGACCGGCCAAATATTGAAACCGCCATCGCTGGAATCGTCCGGTACCTGTCGCGAAGTCCGCACAGACAACTCATCATCCAGGATCTCCGAGAAAACATTCACGCTCTTCCCGCATGGATGTATTCCGTTGTGAATTCCATCATCTCCGAACTGCCCTCCCCAAACGAAGATGGAAAAGCAGAGCAGGAACCAGAGACTCGACATGAATCCAACCTTCCTTGAGATCCTCCGGTCGAGCCCCGATGAGCAAAGAGCGCTCTTTTCTGCGGCCGCAGCAGGCCTCGATACGCGGGCAGAGAACACCGAGAAAGTCCTCTATGTCTGTTGGGTACTCGACTTCCTCTTCAATCGTCGTCCGGAGGGCTCGGCGCGACTCTACTTCAAGGGGGGCACGAGCCTCAGCAAGGCTTACGGACTTATTCAACGCTTTTCCGAAGACATCGACATCGGAATCTACAAGGCCGACCTTAACGTTCCTCTCGAAGCTGACATTGCCGCGCTGAAGTCCGTAAACCAGCAGCAGAAGGTGCTGGTGGAGCAGGTCGATGAGGCCGCCCGGCAGTACATTTCCGACCCTCTCAGGGAGCTGCTCTCAACCGAAATTGCCGACGTAGAAAAGTCGATCGACCGCGCCGGGCACTTCTCCCTCTCATTCGGTTTCGACGCATATCGAAAGAAAGAAGCGCCGGACGTTCTCGTCGTCGGCTACAAAAGCGTCTTCGACACCAGCGGCGGCTATGTTGAGGCCGCGGTGCGGATCGAAGGTGGAGCTCGTCCCGATCCGGTCCCGGCTGAGCCACGCCATATCGTGCCTTATGTGGCCTCGATGTTCGCAGCGGAAAGCGACCTTTCCGTATCAAACGTGATGACCGTCAAGCCCGAGCGCACTTTTTGGGAAAGGTCCTCATTTTGCACGCGATGACGAAGATGTCGGAGAAACGGAGGGTAGACGCAGATCCGGCCCGCAAGGTCCCAGATCTTAACCGCTACTCACGACATTACTACGATGTTCACCAGATATGGAACCATGCCGACTACGGTGCCAAGACCGCCTCGAGGAGCGATCTCGCGGAGGCAAGCCGCCGGCACAAGGAATTGACGTTTCGAGCACCTGACCATCGCTATGACCGCGCTGTACCTGGCACTTATCGATTGATGCCGACGGCCGATATGCGCGAGAAACTCGCAGCTGACTACCAACGCATGTCTGCAATGATCTTCGGCGGACCGCCGGCTCTCGACGACGTCCTGGGTAGCATTGCGCAGTTGGAGAAGTTCCTGAACGAGCTGGTTCAACCGAAGGCCTGATCATTCCCGTGCCCTCGCGCTTTCACGAAGCCTTGAGGCTCGGTGATTGCCGCATCAGCGCCATCAGCATTGGTCCGAGTGAAAACTCCCCCCGCTCGGCCTTTCGCGTCAGATCGCGCAGATAACCGCCGGCCGAATTGATGTGCCCTGCCCTTTCGAGAATGCATGCCATGATAGCGGCCGCGTTCTCCGCCCCAAGGATCCCGCAGGCCTCCTCGTAGGCGCTCGGACTGACCCCGAGCATCGATCGAACCACCACGGCGGCCGACATCAGGTCCCGCCAGCTCTCGATCGCGCCGCTTCACGCAAGGAATACGAGGGTACGAGCCGGTAAATCGAGACCGTCGCCAGCGTCTCGACGCGCTTCGAACTGGAGATGGCCGTGCGCTGTCAAAACACCTGAAGGCAGAGATTTGCAGAGAGCTTGATCGCCTCGAATTGCTGCTAGCACAAATCAAGGATGTAGAAGCAGAGCGAGATGCCTTAATCGCCCACGAGACGCCGGAAACGCCGGCAGGAGCGACCGCTCTTTTGGGCATCAGAGGAATTGGTCCAGAGTTCGCTACGATACTCTACACGGAAGGCCTGTTCCGACACTTCGATAATCGACGCCAAATCGCATCTTACGCGGGCCTCGCCCCCCCGCCTTGGCAAAGCGGCAATGTCAATCGTGAGCAAGGCGTATCGAAAGCGGGAAATCCGCGATTGCGAGCGACAATGGTCGAGCTCGCCTGGCTATGGCTGCGGCATCAACCAAAGTCGGCGCTAACGATATGGTTCAAAGAGCGCATCACACGCAACAGCCGCCGCCTTAAAACGCCGATGATTGTAGCACTGGCTCGCAAGTTGCTGGTTGCTCTGTGGAAGTACGTGAGTTCCGGTGTCGTAATAGAGGGCGCGATCATGAAAAGCGCCTGAACGCAAACGCAGACACTATCGTCAGAACACTCATCCTCAGGGCCTGATCAGTCCTGACGGATCCAGGTGGACGGACCGGGAATCCTTTTGGCTCTCAAACGCCGATCTTGAGTTTGGTCCCGTTCTCCTGAGCCCGTGCCCGTCGAAAACGGGATAGTGGTGCAGCCGCTACGGACGGCGACCGAATGTGAGGTTGTACAGGCCCGCGAACGGGCCGGTAAGACTATGGGCTCAGACCGTGCGACCGCCAAAACGGAGAAATTCGATGCCACTCGAATGACCAATTGACAAAGATCCTGATGTGAACGGATTCGAACCTGCCAAGCCGGTTTGCCTCATGATTAGGCCGATCGACGGTGACTAGGAAAGAAACCGACGGCAACCTCCTGACCGTCCCAGAATAGGAAACGGCAGCCTGTCCACGGCCGCCGTTTCGTGAGAAAATGGAGAAAACTGGAAGGACCCGCTCAACGGGTAAGCCGGGTCGGGCCCAGTCACGTTTCTGCCTGTCGAATAGATGGCCGCGGATCATGGAACTTCTCGTCGCCCTTGGCCTTATCGCCCTCAAGATCGCATTGCTCATCGCAATGCTTCTACTCTTGCCTTTGCCGCTGACCTGGCTGGAGCGAAAGATTGCCGGTCACATGCAGCAGCGCATGGGTCCGATGCGCGTGGGGTGGCACGGCCTGCTGCAGCCGGTGGCTGACGGTATCAAGCTCCTGACGAAAGAGGATCATATCCCTGCCGAGGCAGATCGCTTCCTATTCAAGCTGGCGCCGATCCTGGCGCTCGCTCCGCCCTTTGTGGTTTTTGTCGCAATCCCCTTCGGCGAGACCGTCTCAGTGCTCAATGCAGAGATCACGCTCTACGTTTCCAACCTCAATGTGGCTCTGCTCTTCGTCTTCGCGGTGATCGGTCTGGAGGTCTATGGCGTCATCTTCGGCGGCTGGGCCGCCAACAGCAAATACGCCGTTCTCGGCAGTCTGAGGACCTGCGCACAGATGATCAGCTACGAAATCCCCATGGGTTTCGCAGTCATCGGCGTCGTGATGCTCGCACAGTCGATGAGCCTCGTGGACATCGTGCGCGCCCAGAGCGATCTCTGGAACATAGTCTATCAACCGATCGGGTTCTTCGTCTTCTTCGTTGCGGGATTGGCCGAAGCGCAGCGCATTCCCTTCGACCTGGCCGAAGCGGAAGGGGATCTCGGCGCCGGGTTCCATACCGAGTACAGCGGTATTCGTTTCGCGCTCTTCATGGTCAGCGAATACGTCATCGTGCTCCTGGTATCGGTCCTCTCCGTCATCCTGTTTTTTGGCGGCTGGAACGGTATTCTCATTCCGCTGCCGCCGCTTCTCTGGTTTGCGCTCAAGGTGGCATTCTTCATTTATGTTTTTATGTGGTTCCGTTTCACTTTGCCCCGCTATCGATATGACCAACTGATGGCGATCGGATGGAAAGTCTTGCTTCCTCTGTCAATGGCGAACATAATTATCACTGGTATTGCTTTCACTTAGGAGCCAGGGCGGCTTGTCCACGCGCCTTCTAGGTTCGGTGTCGATCTGACGAAGATGCGTGCAGCAATCGAAGGGACTACAGCGACCCTCCCGCGTTGGAATAGACGCACGCCGCTGTAGAACGGCGCGACGATGTCACGCGTAGTCGACAGAGCTGGAACATGGATCGGCTGGGCGCTTTTTGCCGACCTGGCGAGCGCCTTTACGCTGACCTTTGGCTATATGTTCTCCAAGCCGGTGACCATGCAGTATCCGGACAAGGAGAAGTGGCTCCCCTATTCGCGCTATCGCGGCCATCACTTCCTCAAACGCGACGAAGAGGGCGAGATCAAGTGTGTCGCGTGCGAGCTTTGCGCTCGCATCTGCCCCTGCGACTGCATCGAAGTCGTTCCCTACGAGGACGAAAACGGCAACCGACACCCAGCAAAATTCGAAATCGACACGGCCAGGTGCCTTTTCTGCGGCCTGTGTGAGGACGCCTGCCCTGCGGACGCCATTGCACTTGGCCAGCAGTACGAATTCTCGAGTTTTTCGTCACGCGACCTCGTGATCGGACGCGACGATCTGCTCGAAAAACCTGGAAAGGCAATGACCGGCGGTGGTGTCGTCGCCGCACGCCTGAATACGGATGAGGACGTGCTGGTCGAAACGAGCGAACCGCATGGATACAACTGGTGGCGCAATATCCGGCGAACGTGAGGAGCAGCAAACCGGGGCGCGCAGATAGGAGGCTCAGATGCTTGTCGGTGAAATCGTGAAGGATAAGGGTGCTGGAGTGATCGCAGTCGCTCCCGACCAGGCGATGGTGGAGATCCTGCGGCTCTTTCGTGACAACAATATCGGCTTCGTGGTCGTCAGCCACGCGCCCGGAAGGTACATGGGCACGGTCTCGGAACGGGATTGCTGCAATGCGCTTGCGGAATATGGGCCTGAGGCAGCGCTGATGCCGGTCGCCGAGATCATGAACCGCAACGTGGCGATCTGTTCGGCTGTCGATGGGCTGCCCCTGGTGATGTCGATCATGACCCAGAGACGGACACGTCATGTGCTGGTCATTGAGGAGGAGGCCATTGTCGGCGTCGTCAGCATCGGCGACGTGGTCAAGCACCGGCTCGACGAGGCGCAGCGCACGGAGCGGCACCTGTACGAATACATTGCCGGGGCCGGCTACCACTGAGAGTGGCTTTGCGCCCACAGGTCGGGACACGGGCCTTGCAGGGGCCTCGCGCGCACATCCTCATGCTCCTCGCCAGACCCGGTTCGTGCCCTCGATTGCGTGCGCTGCTGCTGCCTTGTGAACCTTAACCGGACACGGGTATTCACCGCGCCTCATCAAGCTGTTGAGGCGAAGAGACCGATAGTTTTCGGGAACAAAGACAAGACCCTTGGGAAACGGCTTTTCGACCTTGAGCTGCGCTACCAGTTCACCGCGGGTTGAACGAACGACCACCTGGTCGCCGTCCGAAAGGCCAAGCTTAGCCGCATCCTCAGCGCTCATCGCGACATAAGGATCGTTGGCGACCGTGTTCAGGATCTCCGAACGCTCGGTCAGATAGCCATTGTGGAATAGACAGTTGCCGGTGACGAGCAGGAGCCCGTCGCGCGGTTGCGAAACGGTCGGCGGTGCATGGAAGGCTTCCGCCGGTGGCGTCGGGCCTTCTTTCGTGAAGGCACCGTCGGCACCAAGTCCGGTCCAGGTGAGCGCCTGATAGGCCGGTATCAGCCGGGCGATCTCATCGAAAACCGCGACATGCGTCGAAGGCTGCAATATTTGGCCGCGCTCAGCTGCGACAAAATCGAAGATAGCGAGATTACCCCGCGCCTCAAAGACTGGTTCCCGGAACTTGGCGACCTGCTGGATGCGACCCTCGTTGTTGGTAAAGCTGCCGGGCTCTTCACCGTAGCCCGCCGCTGGCAAGACGACCTCGGCCAGTGCGGCCGTCTCGTTAAGGAAACTGTCCTGCACGATCAAGAGATCAGCGGCGCCAAGTGCCCGCGCCACGAACTCCCTGTCCGGATAAGAGACCAGGGGGTCAGTTCCGACAAGGTAGAGCGCGCCCATTTGCCCAGCCACGCAGAGATCCAGCATCGCGTCGAGGTCACCACCCGGCCCATGGGGGATTTCGGCGCCCCAGTTCCGGGCAAGAGCGGCGCGCGCCGTCTCGTCGACAACCGGCTGCAGCCCCGGCAAGCCGCCCGCCAGGGCCCCCATATCAAAGGCGCCCAGCTGGTTGGCGCGGTCGAAGAGGAACTGCAATGCTGGGGTCTTGCCGAGGAGGCGAAGCAGTTGCAAGAGATTGGTGAGTTGCTGCAACGCTCCCCGCGCGTCGGACGATCTCAGGAGGTCGACACTGACAAGCACGGTGACAGTGCTGCCTTCGTTGAGTGCTGCGGCCAGACGATCCGGTCCATCGCCGCCATTGCCAGCCACCGGGCCGCCGACTGCCACGCCGATCTCTGCAACAGCGTCACCTGACAGTTTGTCACCGACGGCCGCAGCAAGTCCGGCAACCACGGCTGCAAGGCTCGCGACCTCTCCGCCAGGCGATACACGAACCACAGCCTTAGCATCGGCGTCGAGGCGGGACGGTCGCGTCGAGAGCATGAGTAATCCAGTCCCGCGCCGCCTGGCGGCATCCCGCAGCAGATACTCGGTGACCGGGTTTTCCTCGGTCACGTTGCCGCCGATAACAAGCACGTGATCGACGCCGATCACGTCCGTCAAAGGTGCACGACTGTAGCCTGCCATCAGCGGGGCAAGCGCGTCGAAGGGTGTGGACCAGCGCGACGAGCTGTCGATGTTGTTGGTCGCAAAGACCGTGCGCATGAGCTTTTGGAACTGATAGAGAACCTCATTGGGCAGGCGCGGCGAGACAAGTCCGCCGGAAGCCTTGCTTTCGACCGCTGCTAGCCGCCGGCGCAGATAGTCTCCTGCTTCGTCCCAGGAGACCGGCACAAGAGTGCCGTCGCGGCGGATCATCGGTCGTTTGATCCGATCATGCCCTTCGATGAAGTCGAGGCCGAAACGGCCGCGTGCGCAGAGCGTTTCGCGGTTGACGCCGTGTTCCTCCTTGGACCGGACACGCATGAATTCGCCCTTGCGCGCGCCGACGGTCAACTGACATCCCGTGCCGCAATGCGGACAGATCGTGTCGACCTCGGCGAGATCCCAGGGCCGAGCCTTATAGCGATAGGGAAAGCTCATCAGCGCGCCGACCGGACAGACTTCGATGCAGTTGCCACACTGGTCGCAACTGGCAAGACTGCCCTCAAAGCCGGTGACGGCCGTATCCATGCCTTTCTCGACGGTGCCAAGGGCGACCGCGCCGACGACCTCCTCGCACATGCGCACGCAGCGCTGGCACTGGATACAACGGTTGACGTTCATGATGACGACCGGGCTCAGGCGAATGTCGCGAGAATGGAAGACGCGCTTGGGATCATGAAAGCGGCTTCTCCCCGGGCCATAGGCCATCACCATGTCCTGGAGCTCACACTCGCCGCCCTTGTCGCAGATCGGGCAGTCGAGCGGGTGGTTGGCGAGCAGCATGTCCAGCATGGACGAACGTGTTTCATCAATCAGTGGCGTGTCCGTTCGCACGACCATGCCTTCAGTGACGGCTGTGGCGCAGGACGGCTGTAGCCGCCGCAGTCCCTCGATCTCGATGAGACACATGCGGCAGGAGGCAAGCGGCGGCAGGCGCTTTAAGTAGCAGAAGGTCGGAATTTCGATGCCCAAGCGCTGAGCGGCCTGCAACACAGTCGAGCCGGCCTCGACGTCCAGTGTTTGCCCATTGATCGTAACGCTCACCATGACTTACTCGCCCGCGCTAGAGCGCTCCTCAGTGGAACGGACACTTCCGCTCCTCGATATGGGCGACGAACTCCTCGCGGAAATGCGCAAGCGAGGCCCGCAACCCCATCGCAGCACCGTCACCCAAAGCACAAAACGTATTGCCAAAAATGCCCTTGCAGAGCATGTCCAGCTGCTCCATGTCGCCGGGGGCTCCCTCGCCCGCCTCGATCCGGCGCAGCACTTTCACAACCCAGTTCAACCCCTCGCGGCAGGGTGTGCACTTGCCGCAGGACTCGTGGTGAAAGAACTCGATGATGCGGGTGGCGACCTTGACCATGCAGGTCGTGTCATCGACGACGATCACGCCTGCCGAACCCAGCATCGTGCCGGCAGCAGCAAGCGAGTCAAAGTCCATTCCGACGTCTAGCCCCTTCTCCGGGATCACCGGTGCGGAAACACCACCTGGTATTACCGCCTTGATCTTGCGACCGGCCGGCGGCCCGCCGGCATGGTCCTCGACCAGTTCTCGAAGCGGGATCCCCATCGGCAGTTCGTAAAGCCCGGGCATGCGCACCTGCCCGCTGACGCAGTAGAGCTTCGGGCCGGGGCTCTTTTCGGGTCCGATACCGCGGAACCAGTCAGGGCCCCGCGCCACGATATGCGGCACGCACACCAGCGTCTCGACATTGTTGATGACGGTCGGGCTGGCATAGAGCCCCGCAACGGCTGGAAATGGCGGCTTCAGGCGCGGCTGCGCCCTCTTGCCCTCGAGCGAGTCGAGCATCGCGGTCTCTTCGCCACAGATATAGGCACCAGCACCGCAATGGACGTGGACGACGAAATCGAAGTCCGAACCCAGTATCCGCGTTCCGAGATAGCCTTTGGCCTTGGCCTCGGCAATCGCCTGCTCCAGCCGCCTGATCGCCAGCACATACTCGCCGCGAATGTAGACATAGGCGACCTCGGCTCCGATCGCATAGGCACTGATCGCCATGCCCTCGACCAGCTGGTGCGGGTCGCGCTCCATGACGATCCGGTCCTTGAAGGTGCCAGGCTCCCCTTCGTCGGCGTTACAGCAGAGATACTTCGGCTTGTCGGCCCGCTTGGGGACGAAACTCCACTTCATGCCGGTCGGAAACCCTGCACCGCCGCGGCCACGCAGGTTCGACCGCTTGATAAGATCGATGATCTCATCGGGCGTATGTTCCTTGAGGGCTTTGTGAAGCCCTCGGTAGCCGCCGCCGGCCTCATAGGTCGAAAGAAGATGCCCATCCTGCACGTTCACATTCTTCAGAAGAACCGGTTCGTACATGGCTATTCCCCCGGCGGTTCGACGGCAGCGAGATCGGCGCCGGTCGTGTCAGGCACCATGGCGCGCAGCCGGGCAAGCAGCGCGTCGATCCGCTCGATGTCGAGATTGCCGTGATAGTCGTCGCCGACCTGCATGACCGGAGCCATTTCACAGGCGCCGAGGCATTCGACGGTCGAGAGCGTAAACAGACCATCCGCCGTCGTGCCTCCCTTCTTGATCCCGAGCACGTTCTCCAGATGCGTCAGCAGATCCTCGGATCGCCGCAGCATGCAGGATACGTTGTCGCAGAGTTGCAGATGGAACTTGCCCACCGGCTCGGTATGGAAGAGCGTGTAGAAGGTTGCGAGCTCGTAGACCCAGATCCGTTCGACGCCGAGGATTTCGGCGACTTCCTCCAGCACCGGGCCGGGCAGATGGCCATGTTCGCGCTGCGCGATCAAAAGTGCGGGCATGATCGCCGAGCGCTGGTCGGGATACCGCGCCGCCGCCTGTTCGATCTTCTCGCGCATCGCCATCACGTCCAAATCTCCGCTACTTGTCGACCTCCGCCATCACAGGATCGAGGCTGCCGAGCACGGCGATCATGTCCGCCAGATAGCGGGCGTTCGTGACGCCGAAGACGCCTTGAAGGTTGACGAATGAGGGTGCCCTGACCTTCATGCGGAACGGTTTCGGCGATCCATCGCTGATGATGTAGAACCCGAGCTCGCCCTTGGGCGCCTCGATTGCCGAATAGACCTCGCCCTTCGGCACGCTGAAGCCGTAGGCAGAAAGGTCGAAATGCTGGATCAGGGCCTCCATCGAGCAATGCACGCGCTCCTTGTCGACGGGGAAGGCAATCGTCGGCATGTCGACCTGGAACGGCCCCTCGGGCATCTGGTCGATGCATTGTTCGATGATGCGCATGCTTTCACGCATCTCATCGACCCGGCAGCGCCAACGCGCATAACAATCGCCTTCGTCGCGCGTGATGACATTGAAATCGAGCCGGTCGTAGATCTCGTAGGGCTCGTCACGACGGATGTCCCAGTCGACGCCGGAGGCACGCAGGTTCGGACCGCTGAGCCCGAGATCGATGGCGTCTTCGGCGGTGATGACGCCGATCCCTTGGGTGCGTTTGAGGAACACCCGGTTGTCTTCGAGCAGCCGCTCATAGTCGCGGATCCGGTTTGGGAAGATGTCGCAGAACTCCCTGATCTTTGCGAAGAACCCGTCAGGCAGATCCTCGCGAACGCCACCGACCCGGCAGAAGGAGGTGTGCATGCGCGCACCGGTGACCATTTCGAGGAGATCCATGATCATTTCGCGCTCGCGCATGACGTAAAGCAGCGCGGTCATGGCGCCGAGATCCATCGGCAGCGCGCCGGTGATCAAAAGATGACCGGAGATGCGCGCGAGTTCCGCCATCATCACGCGGATATATTGCGCCCGGATCGGGGCCTCGATGCCGAGCAGCTTCTCCACCGCGAGCGCGAAGGCCAGGTTGTTCGAGGGCGGGCAGAGGTAGTCGAGCCTGTCGGTCAGCGGGAAGATCTGCGTATAGGTAAAACTTTCTGCCAGTTTTTCCGTGCCGCGATGCAGGTAGCCGATATGGGGGTCCACCCGCTTGACATACTCGCCGTCCAGTTCGAGCACGAGCCGGAGGACCCCATGAGTGCTGGGGTGTTGGGGTCCGAGATTGAGAAGCACTTCCTTGCTGTTGAGCGCTTCTCCTTCCGGCCTCGTGAGCTCGGTGACTTCGGTCATCTCAACTTTCCGGTATCGATCGGTCTCCGTGGTTCATGTGATTTCGGATCGGTCCAAAAGGAAACCGCCCGCACCTTTCCTCCTATGGAATGTTCCGCGTGGCGAGGTCGGGCTGGGTCGGCGGCGGACCTTCGGCACCAAACGGGTTCAGCTTGTCCTTGTACCCCTTAAGCGGGAAATCCTTGCGCTGGGGAAAGCCCTCGAAGCCCTCCCACATATAGATCCGGCGCAAGTCAGGATGCCCCGTGAACCGGATGCCATACATGTCCCAGGCCTCGCGCTCATGCCAGTTGGCCGTGCGCCAGACCCCGGTGACCGAGGCAACCTCGGGCGGATCGCCAAGCCGACACTTGATGCGGACACGCCACCGATTGGGCAGCGAATAGAGATGATATACCGCCTCAAAGCGCGGCGTTTCGGGATAATGGTCAACGCCGCAGATGTCGGAAAGGAAGTTGAACCTGAACTCGGGTTGGTCCTTCAGGAACCGGCAGAATTCGACGATCTTTTCGGGCGGAACGACAAAGACATCAATGCCATGCGCAGTGCCGAGATCCTCGATGGTTTCCCCGAAGCGCTCCAGGATCAAAGCGCGATTGAGAGACGGTTCGACACTCATGATGCCGCCACCCGATCGAGAGGCGTTCCGGCAAGCGCGCGGGACTTCTTGATCTTTTCTTGCAATAGCAGGAAGCCATGCATCAGCGCCTCGGGCCGTGGCGGACAGCCGGGCACATGCACGTCGACTGGCACAAAGGTTTCAGACCCTTGCACCACGGCATAGGTGTTGTAGACGCCCCCTGAAATGGCGCAGGTACCCATGGCGATCACCCAGCGTGGCTCCGGCATCTGGTCGTAAAGCCGGCGCACGACGGGCGCGAACTTGCGGGTCACCGTGCCGGCGATGATCATCACGTCGGACTGCCGCGGCGAAGGGCGAAACACCACGCCGAACCGGTCGAGGTCGTAGCGCGCGCAGCCGGCCGAGATCATTTCGATGGCACAGCAGGCGATGCCGAAGGTCTCGGGCCACAAGGCCGACCTTCGGCTCCAATTGATGACGCTCTCGGCCGTGGTGAACAGCACGCTGTCCTGGATCGTGTTTCCTACTCCTCCCATTCCAGCGCTCCCTTCAGCCAGGCGTAGGCAAAACCCACGAGAAGCAGCACGATGAAGACGAACATTTCGAGATAAGCGACGAGACCAATCTCTTTGAGAACGACTGCCCAGGGGAAGAGAAACATCGCCTCGACATCAAAGACGACCAGGAGGATCGCAAGGATGAAGAACTGCACCCTGAAGCGTCCCCCGGCTGCCTCGCCTGCCGGGTCCATTCCGCATTCATAGGGCATGTTCTTTTCGGGATAAGGATTGGACGGCCGCAACAGCGAGGAAACAAAAAGCGTCGCCCCCACCACCAGAACAATTCCGGCGATCATGAAAAGAACCGGCAGGAAATCCGCTGCAGACATATCGCGCAGCCCGGTCACCCATCGGGGACGTTGCTCAAGCCGCGATCGGCTCTTTCGGGCCGGTAACGCGGTCGCCCAGTAGAAGCGACTTTGGGCATTCCTTTCCTAAACTGCTAGTTTATTCTGTCGGATAGGCCAATGCAAATGCGATCGCTCAGCCGCCGAAGGCCGACTGCTGGGCGAGCTTCAGAAACCACGCCGGAAACAGGCCGATGCCAATCGTGCCGGCGGCCGTGACGGCGAGAGCAGCGCCGACCAGGGGCGTCAGCGCCGGCTCGAACGACCGCTCTGGTTCGCGCATGAACATCACCATGACGATGCGGATGTAAAAATAGGCGGCGACGGCGCTCAGGAGCACCGCGATCACGGCCAGGAGGACGAAACCGCGCTCGACGAGCGCGACCAGCACGTAGAACTTGGCAAAGAAGCCTGCCGTCGGCGGAATGCCCGCCAGCGAAAACAGATAGAGCAACATCAACAGCGCCAGCCCCGGATGCAGCTTGGCGAAGCCGGAATAGTCGTCAATGACTTCGCCCGAGAAATTGCCGTTGCGCATCATGATGACGGCGCCGAAGATGCCAAGGTTCATGAAAGTGTAAATCAGAAGGTAGAGCATCACGCTGGCGATCCCGTCCGCACCGCCGGCCACGATGCCCAAAAT
The DNA here is from genome assembly GCF_058791875.1 of Ensifer sp. EB106-05-01-XG146. Classification (NCBI taxonomy): domain Bacteria; kingdom Pseudomonadati; phylum Pseudomonadota; class Alphaproteobacteria; order Hyphomicrobiales; family Rhizobiaceae; genus Ensifer; species Ensifer sp. EB106-05-01-XG146. The sequence goes on along the minus strand of NZ_JBYTDX010000003.1, from coordinate 56,114 downwards.
GGCAAAGCCGGCATGGGCGATACTGGAATAGGCGAGCAGGCGCTTGAAGTTATCCTGCACCAGCGCCACGAAGCTGCCGAGCGCCATCGTCACCACCGCGATAACGGCCAATATGATCCAGACGTTGGAGCTTGCGACCAACGGGTTGAGGAACACCCTGAGGATCACCGCGAAGCCTGCCGCCTTGGGCCCGACAGACATGAAGGCGGTAATCGTCGTCGGGGCACCCTCGTAGACATCCGGCACCCACATGTGGAACGGCACCGCGCCAATCTTGAAAACCAGCCCCGCGACGATGAACACGACCGCCAAAAGCAAACCCGGATCGAGCGGATTATTGCTGATTGCCGTCGCCATACGATCCAGCTGCGTCGTGCCGGTAAGGCCATAGACCAGCGAAACACCATAAAGGAAAATCCCGGTCGAGACGGCGCCGAGGATGACGTATTTGAGCGCCGCCTCGTTTGAGCGTTGTTCACGCCGGAGGAAGCCGGTCAGCACGTAGGTGCACAGCACCATCAGTTCGAGACTGACATAGATCGACAGGAGATCGGTCGCAGACGCCATGATCATCATGCCGGCAAGCGCAAGCAGCAGCAGGACATAGTATTCGCTGCCGCCGATCCCTTCGATATCGGCATAGTTTCGCGAGAGCAGGAACGTGAGCAGGATCGACAGGTAGAACAGCGATTTGAAGAAGATGGAGAAGGGGTCGGCGACGAACATGCCCGCATAGGCCGGCTGCGCCCCTCCTGACAGCGTGAATGTCGCCACCGCAGCGACCAGCACCACACCGATCGACGCCCACACAAGAAGAGCGTCCTTTCCCTTCGGCAAGAGTTGCCCGCCAATCAACAGGATTGAGGACCCGACAATCACGATGATTTCGGGCAGGCTTACAAGGATCGACGCAAGGAGCGCTGCGGCGGTCATGGGCCGTTCCCCCTGTCGTGGACCTGCTGCAAAAGATGCGTGACCGAGCTGTCGATGATGGCGAGAAAGGGCTTGGGGTAGAACCCGACCCAAAGCACGAAGACGGCAAGCGGCAGGATCGCCACCAGTTCGCGGCCGTTGACATCACGAACCTTGAACCGCGCGCCGACGGTTGCCGGACCGAGCGCCACTTTCCGATACATGCCAAGCAGATAGGCCGCGCTCATCAACGCGCCCAATACGGCGACTGCGCCAAGGGTGAGGTTGGCCGCAAACCCGCCCGATAGCACCAGCAACTCGCCCACGAACGCGTTCGTTCCCGGCAACGCCATCGACGACAGCACGAACAACGCCAGAAATCCGGTGTAAACGGGAGCCACCTTCATCAAGCCGCCATAGTCGGCGATGCTGCGGGTATGGGTGCGCTCGTAGATCAGGCCGACGAACAGAAAGAGCGCGCCGGTCGTCACGCCGTGATTGAACATCTGCAGGATGCTGCCTTGAAGCCCGAGCGGGTTGAGGGCAAAAATCCCAAGCGTCACGAAGCCCATATGGCTGATGCTCGAATAGGCCACCAGCTTCTTTAAATCGTCCTGCGCCAAGGCAAGCAGCCCGCCATAAACGATCGCGAGTGCCGAGAGAGCCATCATCAAGGTCGAATAATAGACTGAAGCCTCCGGCAGCATCGGCAGCGAGAACCTCAGGAATCCATAGGCCCCCATCTTCAGGAGTACGCCGGCAAGGATGATGCTGCCGGCCGTCGGAGCCTGCACATGGGCGTCCGGCAGCCAGGTATGGAGCGGGACCATCGGCACCTTGACCGCGAATGCGACGAGGAAGGCAAAAAACAGCCAGGATTGAATGTCGAACGGCAGGTCGAGTGCCATCAAGGCGAGGATGTCGAAGGTCCTGCCACCCTCGAAGTAAAGAACGATGACGCCGATCAGGAACAGGAGGCTGCCCGCCAGGGTGTAGAGGAAGAACTTGAACGCCGCATAGACCCGGCCGCCACCGCCCCAGACCCCGATGATCAGATACATCGGGATCAGCATCGCCTCCCAGCAGACATAGAAGAGAAACAGGTCGAGCGCCGTGAATACACCCAACATCAGGGTCTGCATGGCGAGCAGGCAGACCATGAACTGCTTCACTTTGCGGTCGATGGCGACCCATGAGGCGAGCACGGAGACCCAGCCCAAAAGCGCGGTCAGGAACACGAAGAGCGCACTGATCCCGTCGACGCCGAGCGCAAAGGTTATGCCAAGCGCCGGCACCCACGGGTGCTTCTCGACAAACTGCATCTCTGAGCTCCCGGTATTAAACCCGGAAAGCATCGCAATGGCGAGCGCCACGTCGAGCAAGGTGAAGCCGAGCGCTGCCCACCGCACCGTCTCGTCGCTGCGCAGGAGCATCACGACCGCCGCCCCGGCGGCAGGTACGAAGACGATCAGGCTGAGCAGCGGGAACGCCATCACAAAACCCCCTACTGCCACACGATGGCAAAAACAGTGATCGCCGCGATCACGCCGGCGATCATCGCCAGCGCGTAGTGGGTGACCATGCCGGTCTGCAACCGCCGCAACGCGCCGCCGCCAGCAAGGATGGCGCGGGCAAGCCCGTTCACGGCCGCATCGACGCCATTTAGATCCACCCGCAGTCCGGCGCGCGCCGTCCCGTGCAGGAGCGGCAGGACCAGAGCGTCGGACACATTGCTCACTGCCTTTTCGTATCGCGCCAGCGGTCTCTCGGCGAGCCACAGGAAGGCTCGCGCCCCCTTGCGGTAGAACCAGTCCGTATCGATGCTGATGGTATTTTCCGGATCGAGCGCTTTCAGGAAGAGCACGAAGCCCAGCGCGGTAAACATCAGCAGACCGAGGCTTTCGGTGACATGCGCGCCCGTATAGGGCTCGAAGGCGACCGGATAGGGAAGGAGCGCATAGAGCGGTCCCGGGAACACACCAATCGCGATGCAAAGCAGTGCCGCCATACCCATCGCAACCAGCATGTTACTGGGCGGCTCGCGCGCCTCCAGCTTTCGATCAGGCCCGAAAAACATGTAGTAGGGCAGCTTGAGGCCCGTGTGCAGGAACGTGCCTGCCGATGCCATCGTGAGTACCAGAACCACGAGTGCCCTGTGATCCTGACCGGCGGCGGCGATCACCATCGACTTGGTGACGAAACCCGAGAAGAACGGAAACGCTGAGATCGCGAAGGCGCCGATCATATAGAGCGCGACCGTCAGCGGCATGGTTTTGTAGAGCCCGCCGAGCTCGGTCAGTTTCCGCCGTCCGGTGACCTCAATCACCGCCCCTGCCCCCATGAAGAGAAGCGCCTTGTAAAGGATGTGTGCGAAGGCGTGGCTGGTGGCTCCATTTACCGCCATTTCAGTGCCGATCCCGATGCCCGCCACCATGTAACCCACCTGGCTGACGATGTGATAGGCAAGCAGCCGCCGACAGTCGTTTTCCAACACCGCATAGATGACGCCATAGAGTGCCATCACAGCACCGAGCCAGACGAGAAGCTCAGTGCCTGGGAATGCGCGCGCCAGCACGTAGACGGCCGTCTTGGTGGTGAAGGCGCTCATGAATACCGCGCCTGTGACGGTCGCTTCGGGATAGGCGTCCGTCAGCCAGGCGTTCAGCGGCGGCACCGCAGCATTCAGCAAAAAGCCCGCAAGGATCAGATAGCCGCCAATATCCATTGCTCCCGCGGCACTGGCTCCGGCGATCGGGCCGAAGAGCAACGAACCGGCGGCGAACCCGTGGAGCACGATGCCACCAAGCAGAGCGACGCCGCCCGTGATATGCACGATCAGATAGCGGAAAGCCGCACGGATCGCGCGTTCGCCCCCTTGCGCAAAGACCAGATAGGCCGAGGCAAACGCCATGCCCTCCCAGAAGAGGTAGAGGGTCAGATAGTCACCGGCAAACACCACACCCAGCGCACTGCCGACATAGGCGAAGGCCGCCACATGCTGACCTGCCCGCGGCAGATGCAGCGCGTAAACCATGCCGATCAGCGCCATGATGGTGAAGACGGTGGCAAAGACGATGCTGAGCTTGTCGACGTTTGCAAACAGGATTTCCTGCCCGAAGACGCGCGCCGCGCCATAACTGCCTGGCTCCATCGTCAACACCGCGACGATGGCGAGAGCAGGAACGAGCACCAGAAAGACCTTGCGGACCGTTCCCTTCAGGAACGGGATCGGCACGGCGCCGAGAATGAACAGCAGGGCGGGATGGACGAAGTCAATCATAGTAGTCCTCGCGCCGCATGAGGCCGACTTGGTGGCCGAGGAATTTTGAGACGAAAATGATGAGCACGCAGGAGCCGAAACCATAAGCCGCCGACCAGCCGGGCAAGCGGTCCCACAGATATTCGGCCTGCTCGCGCGGAACCAGGAAATCGGCGGCGACGATCAGAACGAGCACGAGATAGAACAACCGGCGGCGAGACCGCGCATAGCGCTCGTCGCCAAAGAAATCGACGATGTGCCTGATCATCTGACCACTCCTTCCGCCAAGGCGATGAAATAGCCGGGGAAGATGCCCATCAGCACCGACAGGGCAGCGGTCGCCACCAGCGGGATCGTTACCAGCGGAATTTCCCGGACAGGTGCTGCCTCTTCCGGCGCCTCTGTTCCGAAAAAGGCGATATAGCTCACCGGCAGGAAGTAGGCGGCGTTGAGGACCGAGCTTGCCAGGAGGACGACGAGGAAAGCCATCTCGCCTGCTTCGACCGAGCCGAGCGCAAGATACCACTTGCTGACGAAGCCCGCAGTTGGCGGCACGCCGATCATGCTCAGCGACGCGACGAAGAAGGCTCCCATGGTCCAGGGCAGCCGGCGGCCGATGCCGGCCATGTCGCTGATGTTTCGTTTTCCCGAGGCGCAGTAGATCGATCCGGCGCAGAAGAAGAGCGTGATCTTGGAGAAGGCGTGCACGGCGATATGAATGATGCCGCCGATCATCGCGACCGGAGACAAAAGCACAGCACCCAGTACCACGTAGGAGAGCTGGCTCACCGTCGAATAGGCAAGCCGCGCCTTCAGGTCGTCGCGGGTTAGCGCGTAGTTCGACGCCATAAGGATGGTGAAGGAGACGAGATAGGCCGTTGCGATGCCGAGCCCCAGCCTTGCGACCAGATCCACGCCGAAGACATCGAACACCAAGCGCAGCAGGCAAAACACGCCCATCTTGACCACGGCCACTGCATGCAAGAGCGCGCTCACCGGCGTCGGTGCAACCATTGCGGCGGGCAGCCAGGCGTGCATCGGCATCACGGCGGCCTTGGCGAAGCCGAAAAGGTAGCAGAAATAGACAACCGTCAGCAGCGGCGCCGAGGCGTCCACTTTCGCCAGCCGGCCCCCGGGCACAAAGTCGAGCGATCCGGCAATCTGGTAGGTCAGCGCCAGCGCGGCAAGAAGCACGCTTTTCGATGCGCCCATCAGGTAGACGAGATACTTTCGGCTGCCTGCCCAGGCTTCTTCATCCTCGTGGTGGTAGACGAGCGGATAGGTCACGAGGCTCAGAACCTCGTAGAAGATCACCAGTGTGAACAGATTGGCTGCGAAGGCACCCCCGACGGCGGCGGCGAGACTGGCGGCGAAGCAGGCGAAGAAGCGGGTCTGCGCGTGCTCGTTCAAGTGCCGCATGTAGCCGATGGAATAGACCGCTGCGACGATCCAGAGCAGCGAGGAAACGGTGGCAAACACCATGCCGAGCGCATCGACACGGAAAGCGAAGGCGATGCCCGGCAGGATCTCGAACAGGCGGAGATCGAGCGTACCACCCGAAAGCACCGTGGGTGCCATCGAGATGACGATCGCGAACATGACGACCGCGGCAAGCGGCGAGACGGCGTCCCGGATTTTGTCGTGCTTGTTCAAGAGGAGAACTGCCAGTGCCGCCAGTCCTGCGACGGCGACGGCAAGTAGCGGCCGGATTGATAGCACCGGATCCAAGCCGCTATCCTTTCATCGTCGTCACGTCGTCGATCTTGAGGGTGGGCTTGTTCCTCACGAGGGCGACCAGAATGCCGAGGGCGACGGCAACTTCCGCCGCGGTGATGGCGATGACGAAGATCGCGACGATCTGCCCGCGAAAGTCACCGTAGTACCGTCCAAAGGCGATGAAATTGATGTTGACCGAGTTGAGCATAAGCTCCAGCGACATCAGCACGACCAGGATGTTGCGCCTCAGCAGCACACCCGCGGCTCCGATCACGAAGAGGATCACGGCGAGCGAAATGTACCACCAGAGCGGAACCATCACCCGGTCTCCTTCCGGGCGAGCACAATGGCACCAACGAGTGCTGCGAGAAGGATGATCGAAGCAACTTCGAACGGCAGCAGATAATCGGCGAAAAGGACCGTGCTCAGCTGCCTCACCTGGTCGCCGCCGCGCGACGCGACGGGCTCAACCGCCGAAAAGCGGCCACTCCAGAGCACAAGCGCAAGCATCTCGACCCCAAGCAGGACGAGGAGGGTCAGTGCGGGCAGATTCCCCCCGGGCACGAACCGTTGCAACACCGCTTCGCGCACGTCGATCATCATGATCACGAAGAGGAAGAGGACCATGATGGCGCCGACATAGACGAAGATCTGCACGACTGCGAGGAGCGGCGCTTCAAGCAGGACAAAGATTGCCGAGATTTGCAGGAAACACGCCATCAGCGCCAATGCGCTATGAACAGGGTTCCGAGCCAGGACGACCGTAAGGGCGGTAACCACGGCCCCCGCAGCAAACAGAAGGAAGAACCCCTGGCCCATGACGCAGCCTCTCCCGCGCGAACTATTTCGCGGCGCTTGATGGCCGGAATTCAGAGAGCGCCGCAGTTTCAGTTGCGTTTATAAATTGTGCCCCAAGGAACGGTTTTTCACAAGAATATTGTCTGCAACTTAGTTGAATGAGGCTTTATAGGTCGTCAATGCGATCCTCTGGGAGAGCGGCATGCGGGTGCTTGCCCAAACAACATCAATTGCTAATATGCAATACCGGTTAGCAGCCAATTGAAGCGAACACCCTGGTCCGCCGGTAGCGGGGAATATTCAAGCGATATCAAACGTTCGATTTTGTGACGGCCTTAGGGAGAGGCGAGCACGATGCGAATGTGGTTTTCATGGTTATCCTTGCTTGCACTCACTCTGATCGCGTCCACTGATGCGTTTGCAGCCGAAAGCGGTCGACGCCTGGCGCTCGTCATTGGAATCGCCGCCGGGTCGCTTCCAAACGCGTAGATGCGATGCGTTCATTGTCGAGTTCGCTTCTCTCGGGATCCAAGACCATTGGCGACAATACAAGCGGCCAAAAAGCTAAACGGAATTCATGCCGTTCAACACTAAGGGTTGAAATTCCGCGAATTTCGGTACATGCTAATAATCGGAAGGAAATCTCCGCAATTTGAGATCGTCGGCAATAAGCCGAAGTATTCTGGCGTCCAGCGATGCCGGCATATGCGCCTGAGCGCTGACGTTTATGTAGGTTGGCATAAGCGATATAGAATTGAAGCGAATTAGGAATAACAGAAGTTGCATTCCGCGAGCACAAAGTTGCTGACGAAGAAATTTTTCGGGGGAGAACTGTGCCATACCGGGAAGATTTCGCGAGAGCGGTCGGTTGGTCCGCTACGGATGTTAGCGTTCGCCTAAGCAATGGCGCCGGGCGAGGATTTTTATCCTACCCGAATTCAAATGGCGTTGATATCGTCATTCGTTGTTACGCAAGTTTTGCTCGCCCAAAAACAATATCGCCTGCAGAAACAAGATTCCTGTCCAAAGAGGGATTTGGAGACGAGGATGGTTTCACCAAGCCAGGTCAGCAAGTCATTGCTCTTCTGAAAAACCGAGCCGGACTCTAACGGCTATGAGTAATGGGATGGCCAGAGGAATCTGCATTTTAGTCGCCATAAGCCTTAATCTCAGTTTAGTCGGCTTGGTACGGGCGCAGGACGCTTATAGTCTGGAACGGATGGTTACGACGCGCTCGCTATTCGGAGACAATCTGAATGGAAGCGTAGCTGATTTGATTGAGGATCAATCGGTCGGGACGTTGTTTGGATTGGGTTTAGGGGCAAATGCAGGCGCTTTCTTTTCGGAATTGACCGACGAGCAAAAGCGAAACATCATTGAGCGCGCCTATCCTGATCTTGCCGCGAAATGGCCGACTAAGACGCTCTTCGTCTGCTGGGAGGAGTTCTCCGATAAGTTCGCTGCCGACCGTGACCTCGTGCGACGCGCCATCGAAGCGACCTGGCAAGCGGCCTCGGCCCTGACCTTCGAGGGTTGGGGTGCCTGTCAAGAGGGCTCGGTCGGCATCCGAATAGCCGTCAGAGACGTCGGTCCACATGTGCTGAAGCTTGGCAAGAACATCGACAAACTGAAGGATGGTATGGTGCTCAACTTCGCCTACACCATCACCGAACCGGGCTGTTTGTCCTCGGAGGATACCCGGCACTGGTGCATCCGCACCAGTGCCGTTCACGAGTTCGGTCATGCGATCGGCTTCTCCCACGAGCAGAACCGGCCAGACACGCCGACGGATTGCCAAAGGGTTCAGCGGCCGCAAGGCGACAACGGCACTGACATTGGCATGACGCCTTGGGATCCGCATTCCGTGATGAACTATTGCAACGACATTTTTCTTAACAACGGTGAGTTGAGCGACTTCGACAGGGCAGCCGTTCAAAAGATTTATGGGGCAGTTTGATGCGACCCTTTCTAGCAGGCATCTTCATTTCACTCTTTGTTGTGGCGACGGCGCCCGCGCAGGCTACCGATCAGCAATTGCACCAAAAGGTGCAACACAGCCTAGTTCAGTTGACGACCACTGGAACCGCCCGCATTGGGCCGTTCACTGGCTCAGAGGTAAGTGGTAACGGCACCGGGTTCTTCGTCGGTTCGGATGGCTACATCCTGACGACGGCACATCTCTTCGACCAACTGAAAGAGGCAAATGCCGCTAACGCCTCGATCAAGGCGAAATTCGAAGGGACCGGCACCGGCACCGTCCAAGTCGTCTACGTTTCGGAGCTAGCCAGCCTTGACCTTGTGTTGTTGCGAGCGATAGTCGACAACGGCATCACCGTGCCACCCTCGCTTGAGATTGGCGACAGTAAGGACGTCGACCTGAACGCGCCGGCGCTTCTTACGTCCGGATACGATACAACCGGCTACCGGCAACGGCCACTCGTTTTCAATAGCACCTCTAACGCTTTGGCCGCCTTCGCCTGGACGGTGAACGGCGTCACAAACTCCGGCGCAAGTGGCAGCCCGGTCTACATCGACCGTGGCGGCACGCCCTTGGTCGTCGGCATCCTCAGCGCCACGGCTAAGGACGATAACGATCTGTCGCTGATGATCCCGATCGAGTATTCCTTTCAACTGATCGGTCAGTTCAAGATGAAAAAGTTGCAGGAAGAGGTGGCCCGGCTGACGACCATGCTTGGCAAGGCGACGAGGACCAATCCGCCCTTGAATGCCCGCGTCGACGACATCGAGAAATCAGTGGACGAGATCAAGGAAAGCTTCAGTTGGACCGCCGAGACCGACGACGCCCGCGGCACGTTGGTGATCAAGTACCACAAGATCGTCAGCGACGGCCCGCAGATCGATCAAATCAGCGTCAAGATCCAACCCTACACGTTCGGCAGCGACAGCACCGGCAATGCGAGCGCCGCGCAGCCGGAAGTGACTTGGAACACCCAGACACTCCCGCGAAAGTCTTTGGAGTCGGAAGAACGCACTGGCACCTTCGTGATGGACGAGTTCAAGAAAAAGCTGACCGACGTGATCCTAAATAAGGGCGCCATCCCCTCAATTCGGGATCCGTTTCGCGACGTCGTCGTCCGAATCAGCGCGGATACCGGCCAAACATTCTTCCAGACCGAATTGATCATCGAGCCGAAGTTCAGCTGGAACTTCCAGAGATAGCCTCCCACCTCGCAGTGTCCAAGGAAAGGCAGTCCAATATGCACCTAAAACGACTTATCGTAGTGCTGGGATTGGCGGCGGCCGCAGGATTAACACCGCTTCCGGCGGCGGGGGGCGTGATTAATGACTTCATCCCTACCGGCCTGCTGACCCGTAGCGCCGCGCAGGCGCTGCCCTTCGCGCCGGCGGCCGTCACCGCTTTCGATGACAAGGTCTTCGCCGCTGGCACCGCCGACGGCAAAGGAAGGATCCTCCGCCTCGATGCGTCGACGCTGCAAATCAGCTCGACGCGGGATCTAGATATCGCCCCCAGTGCCATGGTGGCGAACTTTGACCAGACGCTGCTGTTCGTGATCGGGAAGCTGGACAATGGCCTGACCCGGGTCGAGGTGCACAACACCGATCTCAAGGCGGTCGGCGGAATCACAGTCGGCGTACCGATACAACATCCCTCGTTGACGATTACGAAGAACGACGTCCTGGTCGTCGGCAGCCTTCCCGGAGCGGCTGGCCCGGGAGCGGTAATCGCCTTCGACATGTCTCGGCCCGGCGAGCCGAGGGCACTGCCTGACCTGGTGCCTGACGTCTACGGGCAAATCGGCGTGGCGCAAGCCTGGTTCGACGGCACTCAAGCGGGGGGGACCCTTTTCGTCAACACCGCACTACCACCGTCGCTGATTGCGGTCGCGATTGAAGGCAAGGCAACCGGCGGCAAGCTCAGCAGCCTCAAATTTGACGATCCGGCGCCGGTGCCGATGATGGCCAACTTGTCCAGCCGCCCATGCCTCACCGGCGAGGCCATAGCTTGGTTCCTGGTTGCCTCGAGCGGCAAGCTGTTTCTGGCCACGTATGACCCCGGCTCTACCTTTAAATCGCTCGACATTGTCTCGCTGAGCGAAACCAACCTCAAGCTTGAGGGCGGATACGATCCTCCATTCTATTATGACACCAAGGTGCAGATGAACGCCGGCCTGCTCGCCAGTTCCTGCGATATGGGTGTGATCTTGATCGGCAACCGCAACTCGCGCCAGGTTGAGCAATTCGCGGTGAACCCGAAGGCCAATCCGCCGACGTTGGAAAAAGTGGGCCAATTCTTGCTGGACGAGGTGCCAGATCGACTGGTGATGACGACGTCGGGACAGCATGGTTATGCAGTCTCGGCCCGAACCAACACACTCACTCGGTTTGATGCCGGCAGCGGCGAAGTGACCGGAAGCGAAACGGCGCGGACGTTGCAGCGTCTATTGGTTGAAAAGGGCTTTTCGGTCGGTCCCATTGACGGACAAATCGGTGCCCGCACCCTTGATGCCATCACCCGCTTTGAGCGCAGCAACAATGTCACCCTCGACATCAGTCGCGACATCAAAAAGGCCTTCGAGACGCTTCAGGCAGCCCCAGCGCAGTAGCACCGCTTCATGCAAGTCAGAGCGATCAACCCTGAAAGGAACGTCAAAATGAGAGTGCGCCCCAGTCTCCCCGCCACTGCCGCCCTCGTCTTGGCGCTGGCAGCTGGCACCGCAAGTGGCCAAAGCGTTTGGCAGGGATGGACAGCCGATGAGCGCGAGGCAATGTATTACGGCACACAGGGCTCGCGACTTATCCCCAAGACCTGGCTAGACGCCTTAGTCATGGACGACGGCACACCCTTCGCCTCGATCGAGAACCTAACCTCCTATGGGCTCTTGCCGCCGCCTGACGGTGGCGCCAGCAGCTATCCGATTGGCGTGGCCATCGATCGGCAGGCGGACAGAGATTTTAGTTTTTCCAAACTGCGTTGGTACAAAGGCCAGGGCGATCGCGACACCACTGCCGAGCCTTGGGTGGGCCTCAATTGTACCGCGTGCCATACCGGCGCTTATACGGTTGCAGGACAGACGAATGTCGTCGACGGTGCTCCTAGTCTCTTCGACTATCAGAGCTTCGTCGAGGGACTCGACAAGGCGATGAAAGGCACACTGAGCAACGCTGACCGCTGGACGCGCCTTGTCGAAGACGTCCTGGGTCGACGAAACACGCCCGAAAACGCCGCGATGCTGAAGGCCGCCTTCACCTCGCTACTCGCGTGGGAAGAGAAGACCGACCAGATGAACCAGACGCCACTAAGATATGGCCATGGCCGAGTTGATGCGGTGGGCCATATTCTCAACCGAGTGCTGATGTTTGCGGAGGCGCCGGTCAGCGCCGGAAATGCCTCGAATGCGCCGGTCAGCTACCCGTTTCTGTGGAACATCTGGAAGCAGCACCGTGTCCAATATGACGGCTCGGTGACCAACAGCCGCATCAAGATCGGCGATGGCTGGGTCGAATATGGTGCCCTGGGCCGCAATACTGGCGAAGTGCTTGGCGTCTTCGGCGATATCGTCTTGAAGGACAAATCTCTGCTCAGCGGGCTAGTCGGCTACGACTCTTCGGTCGATGTCCGCAATCTGATGCGAATGGAGATTCTGCTACAGAAGCTGGAGCCGCCAGCCTGGCCCGACGCCTTTCCCGCCCTCGTGCAGGACAAGGTGGCGCGCGGCCAGACCGTCTTCCGCAATCGCTGCGCCAGTTGCCATTTGACCCCAGACATGCAAGTCGATGGCCAGCCGACCGAACGGATGATCCCGCTGATCAACACGCCGCCGGAGGACCTCACCGACATCTGGATGGCCTGCAACGCCTATGTCTACAGCGGCCCGACCGGCCCGTTGAAAGGCTCCAAGGATCTTGAGGGCAAGATCCTTGGAGCCGACGCACCAGTCTTCAGTATGCTCGGCACAACTGTACGTGGTGCACTGGTCGGCAGCAAGCTCGACCTGCTGAAGGAAGTCGGGCTGACCTTCGCCGGGGTCCAGCGGCTCCCGGATGTCTTCATCGCTTCGCCCAGCCCGTTCGATCCCCGCGCCAACGAGCGCACGCTTTGCATGAACACGCCGAACGTCGATATCCTCGCCTACAAGGCTCGACCTCTTGATGGCATCTGGGCGACAGCCCCCTATCTTCACAACGGCTCGGTGCCAACTTTATGGCAACTGTTGCTGCCGGCAGATCAGCGCATGACCGAGTTCTGGGTCGGCAACCGAACCTACGATCCACAGAACGTCGGCTATGTCACCGAAAAGCCTGATAACGGCCCAGCCTTCCTGTTTCAGGTGAAGGATACGAGTGGCAAGCTAATCGAGGGCAACAGCAACAGGGGCCACGAATACGGCGTCGGAAACCTCAAAGATGCTGATCGCTGGGCGCTTCTCGAATATCTGAAGTCGCTCTAATGAAAAGACAGGGATGATGTCCAGAGTCGCCCGCCCGGCGAAGGGGGAGTGATGAAACGAAGGCGAATCCTTTACGGGCTGATCATGCTGGCCTTTGCGGCCTTCGCGATCCGGGACCTATATCCCGAGACGCGGGATTTGCAACCGACGAATGCCCAGGCGTTTGATCTCAAGGCATATCGCGGCGCAATGCTGGAAGCGATCTATCCCCGGCCTGACGCCTATCTGGGTGAGGAGCTACAGCCCGACGAAGTCCTAGCAGCGGCCGATCTAATCGAAGAGCTCGCCCGCAAGGTCCAAACCGACTACGCGGCGGGCGCTGCTCGCCGCGACGCTCATCCGAAAGCGCATGGCTGCGTCACCGCCACGCTCGCTTTGGACGCCCACCTACCGGCCGAGCTTACCGGAGGCATCATACAGCCGAGCGCCAACTACGATGCCGTGGTGCGCTTCTCAAACGGCTCTCCTGACCCCAACGCCTCAGATACTAACGGCGATACCCGCGGCATGGCGATCAAACTGTTCGGCGTGCCGGGCGGCAAGCTACTCTCCGATCCGGGCAACCCTGATGCGCAGGACTTCATCCTGATATCCAGCCCTTTCTTTTTCATCAACTCGGCCCGCAACTATACCCGCTTCTTCCAGGCGGTCGACAGCGGCTCGTTCCTTCGATTAGCAGCGGTCCCGACGTATCTGGGCTGGCAAGGCAGCATGAATGCCTTCCACATGCTGCGCCAGAAGATCGCCAATCCGCTCGAGACCCGTTACTGGTCGGTAGTCCCGTCGCAACTTGGCGAAGGCGAGGGTCGGCAGGCGGTCAAATTTTCGGCCCGACCGCTCGGCCCCACGTCCAGCACCATCCCGACGAACGCTGACCCCAACTTCCTTCGTGCCGCACTTGTCGCCACCCTTTCCAAGGCGAATTACCAAATGGAATTCATGATTCAGCGCCGCGGCAATACTGGTCTTAGCGTCGAGGACTCAATCCCGGAATGGTTAGAATCCGAGGCACCGTTCCAGCGCATCGGCGTGCTGACCATCCACCAGCAAACCTTTAACACGGCCGCGCGCAACACTTATTGTGAGAACCTTAGCTTCAACCCATGGCATAGCCTGCCGGCCCATCGTCCGCTCGGCATGATCAGTCGTACCCGCCGCGTAGTCTATCAGGCGATCGCCGAGCTTCGCCACCGTATGAACGACGCAACCTTTTCAACGGGATTGCCAACGGACGGTAGATAATCATGTCGATCGCACGAATTCTCTGCGGCACGTTCGTCGTCGCGGCCTTCACGGGAGGCGGGCTCTACGCCACTAAGTGCTATCTCGATTTCGATCACACCGGTGTCGCGCTTCTACCGCCCAATGGTCAGCCTCACGTGCAACCTACGCCTGACGACTGGCCAATCGAACGCGCCAAGCGCAATGCCGCCAAAGAAACCTACATTAAGCAAAACAAAATTGCCTTCGACTGGTTCGCCGACTTTCCCTTCTCGCAAACCGACGGCACCGCGCTGATCATCTTACGGCTTTTGCCGCTGCTCGCGCCTGAACAATGGCAAAACGGCGACAAACTATTGTCCGAAGTCGGTCTATTCATGGATCCTCGCAATAGACAGACCTTCCTGCCGCGGGGGGTGGGGTTTTCTGGCCTAGACCCGACGGCGCCTGCGGACCAAGTCGACGTGACGTCGTTCACCTGCGGTGCTTGCCATATTGGCCGCGTAACTGATGCAAGCGGAGAGACAATCTTTATCGACGGCGCGGTGAATGGCAGCTTCAACATCGTGAAGTACTATGCCGAGACCGCTCGCACGATCCGCAAGCTATATGGCGGCAAGACTGATCGCGGCGAGCAGATCGACGAGCTGACCGCCGCGGTTCTGGTGGCGTTGGATAAGGCCGTGGAATCGTCGCCGACGTATTTTTATCAGAACTGGGCGTACGGGAAGCGAACCTACGATGCCGACTACGAGGCACACCAGGTGGCGTTGTTCCGGGCCGATGCCCGCCGCTATGTCACGCGCTTCGCCGATTATACCGAGGGCTTTGTAGGAGCCTTTGGCGATTATCTCGACAAGACCTATTCTGGCTACCAACAGCAGATGCTATCCGGCTTACCGGGAATGGCCGACGCCACTGGTGTCAGCGCCACCCATGGCTACGAGAAGCTAAGGGCGCGGGTCGGTGCATGGCTCGGCGCCATTATCCTCCCCGATCATCCAGGCATCACCGACTTCATGCCGGTCTGGGAGCAGAATACCCGCGCTGTGGAATGGGACTCGGGCAAGAAGCAACTGATAAACGGCGGCGGGCAGTACAACGGCAACATCCCAATCCCGGTGTTTCGCAATTTGGCCGCCTCGACCACGATGGGGTTGACCGATCCGGACATTCGCGTGCCAGCCTTTGCGGCCCAATTACTGGACGGCCTGCCGGCGACGCCATATCCCTTCGATATAAAAATCGAAAAAGCAAAGCGCGGCGAAGCGCTCTTCACCGAGAACTGTGCCGGCTGCCACCAGCCCCGGAACGGCGCGATCTATGCCGACCTTGGTACCGATCCTTCGCGTAGCCAAGTTGTCAACACCACTCTGATGCTGTCAGCGCGACATATGTACACCGTTTTCTGCTCGCCCGACCTGACGCTTGATTTGGCTGGAAGCAAAGTCAAGCCCTGCGCCGAATATCAGGGCGTGTCCCTTAAGAATTTCGGCACCGCTATCATGCGGCCGCTCGTCGACCAGCGCGGCTACAACGCCACCGCCCTGCGCGGCATATGGGCTAGCGCACCCTACCTGCACAACGGCTCTGTGCCCACCATGCGCCAACTGCTGATCCCCGGCGATAGGCCGGACCGTTTCGTCCGTGGACGCCTCGAATATGACACCGCGGGTATGGGCTTTTTCTGGCAAGAGCCTGCGAGCGATGGCGAGGTAACCGTCGATACCACCGCCTTCCCGGCGCTGAATCACCGCGGACACGACAGAGATGTTGAGAGCGATGGCAAGCGTTACAGACTGGACTGGACCGACGACCCGCAGGGCGCAGCCGATCTGATCGAATATCTCAAGACTCTCTGAGATCGAACTATGAAGGAAGACCGTACGTGAACCGCTTTCACGTACGACCGGACACTCAGCATAAGCAGGAAGGATCAAGCACAGGTTTGGGCATAGGCTGGACGAGGCAGCGGCCCTGAGGGCAATCCAGGACTTGCGACAGACCGAAACCGCGATAATTGTGGTAGCCGTCTGGGTGGCGGGGGAATGACGGAAGAACAATAGCGGACGGCATGCGGGAGAAATAACGCGAGCTAAGTCGCTCGCATGACCACCTCGGCTGCGACCGAAACAAGCAGTAAGGCCAGTGCAGCGGCTGTGCCGCACCGCGCTATCTTCATCCTGCGGCCGCGAGCGCCGTTCCAGGCATAACCCATTATGTTAGAAAAACCACAGAATTGTCCTTAGGGACAAGATCACGCTCAAAGCAAACGGCAGCGCCCCTCTGTAGCTGACGCGCCCAGTCCCGACGGGAACACTTAACGGTAGATGTCGAGCGTCCGGTTCCGGTGGTTGGGGTGGATGCTGTAAACGAAGATGCAATTGAGATCCCGATCGGTCAGCATCCGCAGGAAGCGCGCTTCGGGAGCGGGAAAAAGGTGGGGGTAAGAATCTTCGGTTAATCGGGGCCTTTTCGGAAGGGGCACTCGTTGACAGCGCAATTGAGGATGAACATTTGGGTCGAGCTTGTCGGGGTCGATGGCGTTGCGAAACGTCGGGAAATCGCAATCGTCGAACGGATTGTCGATGGAGCGCGGCTCGATGACCTCGGCCTCTCCCTGGGAGACGGCAAGGTGATACAACGCCGTCTGCAGGAGGAGCTGACACAGTTTCAGGCGGATCAAGCCGGCCAGCAGGATCGGAAATGTCATGACTGCAACCGCCTTCGGGGGGTTCATGATTACAGATTTCGTACGGTCCATTCGCTCTTCGGACGTTGTCGTGTGCGCGTGCCCCGATTGCGCAGCTGCGCGTGCGGAAAGACGGCAAGATCGGGTACTGGAAGCATCGAGACCCTGTTGAATGGCAGAGCAACGCCAGAATTGGAGCGGATCCAGGCCGAACTCGGCTCCCGGCTGTCGTTTCGGGAAGCCGCCCGTGTGCTCGATCTCTTTGTTCCGGCCGCGCGACCGCATAATCATCGGACCGTCAGCAACCGGCTCGCCAAGGTCGCCGATCAGATCGAAAAGTGGGACGTCGCAAGCCCTTACCGCATCAGCCGAGCCAGCGAATCCGCCGTTTCCGTTTTCATTGATGGCGCTTACATTCGCGCAGTTCCCGGATATCAAAGCCGGCATTTCGAGATCGCGATGGGACGCGTTGTGTCACAGGGTCGGCCACCGCGTCAGTTCGCGGCTGCGCCGAACGTGGCCACCGGCAAGCACGATGTCGTTCGTGCGGCGATGCGAGCGCAAGGATGGCTGCCGGGTCGCGATGTTACTGTCTTCAGCGACGGCGAAATCGGGCTGCAAAGTATCGTGCTCAGCGCAACACACCACCCCGTAACGCATATTCTTGACTGGTTTCACCTGTCGATGCGGCTCCGGCACATCGAACAGGCCTGGGAAGGAATAAAGCATGTCCACGACCGGAACATCTACCTTTGGGACGTCGCGGTTCATGTGCCGAGGCTTCGGCATCTCCTTTGGAGCGGATACGTCAGGGAGGCAACCAGAGCCGTGAAGCATATGCTCGACCAGTTGGAGCAGCACACTTGGCTGCCACAAGCCAGCAACAAGCTCAAGCGCCTGTACGAACTGATCAGAAATCTTCGCACCTATCTGGTCCAGAACAAGGCTTCGATTGTCGACTACTGCCGACGATATTGGGCAGGTCAGCCGATTTCGAGTTCTCCGGCCGAAAGTGCCGCCAACAGCCTCGTCAATGCCCGTATGAACAAGAAGCGTCAGATGCGCTGGTCTCCGATTGGCGCTCATCGGGTCCTTCAGGTCCGAGCCGCGGTTGCCGACGGACGCCTCAAACAAGCCAAGCTTGCCCTTGCAGCTTGAACCCCCACCTTTTTCCCGCTCCCAAAGAAACGGCCGCATTCTTACTTTCAAGTGCCAAACGACACCCGCGAAAACATACGGCTCTCGCAGCAGGGATTCGCCGATCTCCCGGCGGCGGCCGCCGTTTCGTCTCCGCGCTTGAAAACGGGAAACAGACGCTTGAGTTTGGTAAGGCCCTCGTGCAGGAGACTAGCGAGTAACCTTCCAATCCTGCATGATTAGAGTATCACCACTGGCAAAACCGTTGGTGGTGATTTTTACTCCCACCAATTGATCGAGCGCGCGATCACCAAATGAGGGGCCAGCTTGTCGCTGCAGGACAAACTTTTGCCCTTCGTCGGTTTCCAATACCACGGCATGGCGCTCACTCTTCGACCCAATGTCAGTACGCTCTGAAATCACTTTTCCAGTGATCGTGACGCGCTCGAAATCCATATCGCTATCTGCTTTCGCATTCCTCGATGTTGAACAAGCCGTCATCGATTATATGCCCAATCAAGACGCGATAGGTAACGAAATTTCGCTCAAACTCATCTTTGGTGTCACTAATGGTCTCTTTGGTTGCTACCGCGACCTTACGGTCACCAGGCATCGCCGCCTTTGCAGCCTGGAAAGCGGGCCCGCCGGAAACAGTAAAAACCTCGACTTTGGTCATCCCTTGTCCTCGGGCAATTTCTGCAAAGCGATCGATGGCGAGCGACGTCTGGTTCACTCTCCGTCCCGGTCGAGTGGCGGCAGAGGCTATGGACTCTCCCGCGCTCGCTAGTGCAACTCTTCGTAACTTGCGCTCACCCATCGCATCTGCTGGCAGCGGGGCCATCTTCGGAGTTATGGCCCCACCTGCCGGCACAACCGTTATAGTGACAGGGCAGAGCGAAGGATCGCCCAAAAGCAGAAACTGAGCGATAGTCTTGAGGTTGGTCGCCATAGACATTACTTGGGTCAAAATGAAATCCTGACGCGCCTGCAAAAGCGCCCGGCCCGACGATGCTCCACCAAGCACCTTCTGCAGGAAAAGTTGGCAGATGAGGTCGGCCTGTCCTGTCGACGATGCGGGACCGTAGGAGATATTTGTTGATCCGAGGAACGAGGCGGCTCCTTGCATCAAGTAGTCCATACAAATGGGTTTTGCTCTTCCAAGCAGGAGATAATTGTAAAGTTCAGCACCGTAGCAGCACTCCGCAGCCGCCACTGATCCGCGACTGATAGCTCCCGCAGGGATCTTGCTGGAGTCCATCGCATCGCTGTACGCACCACCGGCGTCTTCGCCGTAGAAACGATAATCACCCGAGTTGCCGTGACAATTTATGAAGTGCGCTTTGCGGCCCAACGACGGGTCAATGAGATTGTGTCCGCTTGGTCCAGATAAATAAAGGCCTGCTGCGGTCCCGAACACTGTATTCAGGCTCAGCTGCGTCGAAATTTGCCAGATATCGGCGCTGATCGCAAAGAACGACGCAAAGGCCTCGGGAGGAGATGAGAGTTGACCTATGCATCCGTCAATGAGCGCGACAAGGATCTTGTAATCTTTTTCTCCAAAACTTGCGGGAAGCCGACCCACTACTCTCGTGACATTGAGAAAGTTTGCGGCGACTTTACTGAAGGGGCTGGGCGACGCATAAGGCAGGTCACTGGGGATAGTCCTATCCCGGTCCGCAAGACCTGAAACAGGATTGAGCTCGATGTGAGGGATGATGTCCGGTCCATCCAGAAGCATGATGTAATCACAAGCAAGCGAGCTGTGAATAGCATCAACGGCCTCTTTTGCTCCGCGTTCGTCCTTAGGACTGATGACGGGCTTTCCATGTACTGTCTTCATGTGGGCGGTGTCATCGATATCGAACACCTGTGTGTTCAATCCTCTTGTTGCGTCATGGGCGATCATTCGGGCAAGAGCGGCGTAGATCGCAGCCGCACCTGCCGAGCCATATTTGGCTTGAAGAGCCAAGTTGTTGGATACTATCGCCTTATGTACCAGTGCCATCTCGTTACCCCCGCATTTAAGCTTTATCCGTCAGCTACCCTGACAATGGCCGCGTACGCGAAACGGGACTACGATCAGCGCCAACCATGGTCATCTCGGCTGATAGGCCTTCACTCCAGGCTCACCATCGCGCAAAAACGCAAGATACTCGGCCCAGAGCGGATCACACGCAAATGGAGACGCCGCTACGATTTCGGCAATGAGCAACCGCGCGTTCGCGACATTGCGCTTGCGATCGGCGGGAAAAACGGTCGCGGGTTGGCCGAGGCTTGCCCGCACTGACTGGACGGCTCCAACAAGTCCGACAGCAATTCCCTGAGATGAAAGAGCGTCTTGGGCTATGGCGGCGTCACCGATTTGCACCGACCCGATGCTTGCATCTGCCCATTGCATCGTTGTTGCCCCCGAGCGCCCGACTTCAGCGAAATCCAGCGGCAGGTCGTCAATCATCCACCTGGAGCTCTGCGCCACTTCGGCGCGAACCTCGCTCCAAGGGCTCCGCATCAATGCACCAGTGCCGACGACACCGAAGCACACGCGATGAGCATTGCCCATCCGGTAGAAGTATCCACGCTTGCCCGCACTGATGCGAAATGTGGGTGCGGTCGTTTCATTAGTGTCGAAAAGCCATTGGCGACCTGCGATCGGTCGACGTGGCTTGTGGGTAGCCAGAGCTGTGATACTGCTTCTGCCGGACGAATCGAGGACGAGTACGCCATCGCCTGCGTCTCCCTGCACTGCTTGTCGGCCAACTCTTGCTGTTGAGAGCTTGACGCCGAGACGCTCTGCTATCGCGAAAAGGGCGATATCGAGTTCGGGACGACTGACGTGGACGCGACCGGCATTCTCTTTTCGAAAGGGTTCACTTTGCGGTTCCCATTGGCGAATCTGCTCGTTGAACACTCTCTCCACGCCGAGCTGGCGGGGGAGTACGCCCATCTCAATCAGCAAAGCCATTGTCTGCGACGGAACGCTTTCGATCGTGGCGGCGACCTCCAAAGACGGCCATGTTGGACTTCGGACCTCCACCTCCAATCCGTTGTGCCGGGCGCAGATGGCAGCCATCAGACCCGTTGGCCCGCCACCAAATACAACTAACTTGAGAGGCCTCCTCATTTTAGTTGCTAGGGTGGAGAAATTGGCGCGAAGCGAGGATCTGTGACAACGTCGAACACAACCAAGAAGCCAGCCACGGCGACATCAGAGGCCAATGAGCTGAGCCCGTCAGCAACCATTTCGCGGCGTGCATTATTGATCTCAGGCGCCCCCTGAAAACGACCCTTCATATATCCAATGTGAAGGTCTTTGAGCACGTTGAGGTATGCGGCCTGCAGCGCCGAATGCTCAGGTTGGTCAGACTCCGGGCTCGTAGCTCCCGGATTGTGAAGATATTGGGTCTCCTGATAACCACCCAACCACTCCTGGATGTCGAGAAACGTCTGGTAGTGATCTTCACCTTCCGCGATAATCGAGCTAACTGCTTCAACCCACTCCTCAGCAACCCCCTCGGGCATGTCGGAGGGCGGCTCCTTAAGTGTCGCCAGGATGTCGATGTATAGTCCGTCTACGCCGGCCGATGGCGCTTCAATGTCGATGAAGTCTAGGATCGCCGCTTTTGAAGCCACCCGGGGGGTTACTGGCCGGTAGCCCCCTCCGGGGCGCGGCAACCGGTCGGCAACCTGCAACGCAGGTTCAAACGAGCCAGGCGAACTGATGGCCCGAATGACATCGTTTACGGCACGCGTATGCCGCATCTCCCCAATTGCGATCCGCATGATTTCGGCCCGCGCCGCCCGGACACTATCTCTTAGAGCAGCGTCGCCAACAAGCGAAACATCAGAGTCTCGCCTAAACGAGAATGCGGCGGCCAGGTATTCGTGTGCCACCGCCAGCTCGACCCCTGCAGCATAGCGCAGGTGCCTGAGCAAGGTGGCTCGATCTGGAAATGCGGTTCCATGCACGATGCCAGGTTGGAACGGCGACGTTGTTTCCCTCCGATTGATGACGAAGTGCAGTTCTTCCCAGCGGTGGTTGATCTCGTGATAGTCAAGTTCGCCGCGGGGTCGGAACGGGCCCGCGGATGCCGGCGGTTCGTCTCGCACGACCCGATCCGCTCTTTGCCAGGGCACCGAGACGGTCCACTTCTGGTCCTGCGCGCCGGGGCCGCCAGAAGGATAGATGGGCTGCACGATGTCTGGATGATTGCTGGCCCAGTAGTGGCAACCGCAATCTCGGAAATCATGTGTCCACGGACTACAAAGTGATTGGCTCATCTCACCCGGCAGAAAGATCGACGACAAGGCACCATTGTCGTCGAGATATCTTTCCCGCTTGGTGTTGAGCGTGAGTGTCGTTCCGCTGGTGCGTTCGAACGTGACCTTCAGGGGCGATCCCTCGGTTATCATCCGTATCGCTGTCCAGCTGTCGGGCGGCAACCTGTTCGGCCCATGACTCTTGTCGTTCAGCGCTGCTAGGTTGAAGGCCAGTTGCCCCAAGATTCCAAACGTACCTTCCAACCTGCTGACGACAGGTGCTACGCCTTCTCCGATATCGCCGGCAATCTCTTCGTATACCTGAAAATCTTCCGCGGATATGTCCCCACGCTGCGCCGCTGCTTGTGCTGGACCTATATCCACACTCACCACGCTGATATCGCGCACCGTTGGCACAACGTCCATCTCCATGAAGGGAACAAACCGTCGCTCCAAATTTCGAACATCACATTCGAGTCCCGGGTAGCAGTTGCCGACGCCGGACTCGAGCCGCGACGATACCGGATTGCCGGCCACCTGATGTCTTCCGCTAGTCGAACCCGAGAGCAGGCGGAGCGCGGTTAGATTCCTTGGGAGCAGTTTACCTTCGTTGGCTGACATTCAGGTCTCCATGGCGCCGACAGCGGGGGGTTGAAGGTGGTTGGGAGACATGGCGGTCAATTCGCAATAGGTCTTGAGGCAAAAGAGTAGCCAATTGCGCACAAAGTCACAGCTTGCCGAGGTCCGGGTACTTGCCTCTTGGTGACATCCGCCGGAACAGAGGTACCTAGCCCAACATCTTTGACAGTCGGTTTGGTTGTGAACGTGCCTGGCGGAAAGGAATTCAATTCGGCGACCTTGATCAATGCCTGATGAGCTTCCCAGTTCGAACTCGAAATCCCCTATCGCACGGTGGCACGCGTACCATTTGCCGTCAGCGGCGACGGAGAAGTACCCGCCTCCGGCACCACACGAATACGGCGATGCCCATCCTCTGTGGATTTGCTTCATGGCGATTGCGAGGTTGGTCAATCTGATCGATTTTCCCGCTTTTGCTCTTACCACTTCGCCCGAAGCAACGCTGCTGAGTTCGTTGAAGTAGCTGGAATAGTCGCCATCACTAAAGCCACTTTCGTCCATGGCCTTTCGCAACGGCGATATTCCAACCTCCAGAAAGCCCATCCCCAACACCGCGTCGAACTGGCGTTGGAGACCCGTTCCATTCTTGCGGACCGTCATGCGTGCCGCAACTTGAGCCAAACCCGGTCTCTCAAGGAGCGGAGCCAGTTTCCGCTCCAAGATCTCGTGGGTACCTCGGCCACGGTTGTCGGGCCGTTGCTGGTCGTGATGCTCGCGATCTCCATCGACGCTTACCGTGACGGCAAACCTGTTGGACCTGAACATCGCCACGTCCTCGTCGCTTACCAGGGTACCGTTGGTCGTGATAGAGAAGCGCACATCAAGGCCACGCTTTGCGCCGTGAAACGAGGCATACTTAACCGCGTCATGAACCAGACTACGGTTCACCAATGGCTCGCCGCCGAGAAAGCCTATGGTCACCGGCGCGTCGGCAGACGCACGCAAAAACAGTCCATCGATTGCGCGGTATGCTGTTTCCGCATCCATTCGTGACGACTGCTTGCCGGAGAAGCCGCCGCGGTCGGCGTAGCAATAGCCGCACGACAGATTGCAGGACGACGAGACGTTCAATGAGATGCTTTGAGGAGTTGGGAGCGGGACCTGCGACAATTCACCGTCGAGCGGCGTAACCTCGCCAAGGGCGGTTACCAGTTTTGTTATCTCTTCCGCATTGCGATCCCATGACGCCGCCAGCTCGGAAGGCACATCGAATAGACGCGTGTAGGGAACAACCAGAATATGGTCGCCCACTGCCGACTTGAATCTCATGGAGTGGGGCCAACCGGCGTTCGCATGCACATGTGTCGCCATGTGGTCATCCCTGCCTTTCACCGATATCGAGCGATGCCAGGACAGCTGCCTTGCGGCGCGCGGCCTTCTCCGAGACCAGCATCGGCCGCGGCAGTGCACCCTTGGGCTTTGTGAGCGTGTAGGCGACCCATTTCATTATGAGGTCGTATTGCCAGGTGGCCACCGTCAGCGGTTGAGCATTCGATTGTCGCATGAAGGGTGGCATCTGCATGGAAGAGACACCCCTATCTTCCTCGGGGCCGACGAAGAACGGCGGTCGCACCAAATCTTTGATGCGGTCAGGCATCAAGGCGACGAGTTTCTCAAGTCCTTGCAGGTCAGCCAGATCGCGATGTCTCATCCTTGCATGTTGGCTGAGCGGGAGGGGCTCCGCGTTCGTTGAGCCGGCAATTGAGTAGAGCGGGTCTCGCAAGCGATCGCGTCCGCCGAGCGCATAGTCTGGTCTTGGTCGGTTTCCATTGTCGAGGTCAGTAAGCCCTAGCTGAGGCGCCGGGATTTGGATCGCCCGCCGAAGGACGTAATCGTCAAGATTGACCAGCGAAACCGTTTCGTAGGCGCGTTCAAAGAAATCCTCGATCCAGACATCGAGCTCGTCTGCGGTCATCGCATTGTTTCTCTGCTGCCAGTCGCCGGAGCGATCATTGAGTTCGTCCGCCAGTGACAAAAATGGCCGACGATCGGGAGCAAAATCAGGCGGAGCCACAAAAGCGACCGACCGTCCAGGCGGGATCTCTCGCCCATCTTGTCGTTCGAGACGAACTTCGAAATGCACCTCGCATGTGTCATCCACCACGCCGAGTGAGGGGCCAATCGAACCTGTGTCTGCGTTGATAACATCGTAGGTGTTACGCGGAACTACGATCGGCAGCGAAGCTGCGCCGTACCAGCCCGCCTGATCATCAAGGAAGGCATTTTCCGGAGCGACTGCGGGTTGATCACGACCAAGGTCCGGGCGGACATCCGCTGCCTGGCGTGGGCCATAAAACATGCCCGCCGCCGGCCATAGACGAAAGCGCAAAGTCTCCAGGTCGATGTCGCCGAACCAGGGGTGTCCTTCCGCGTTATTTGTGCTTCTAAGGAACTGCACATGCCCAAGTGGAATATGTCTATGCTCAGGTATCATCGGGCGCGTAGAGGGCGGCGATCTTCCCTCAATAAAGTGCTTCCGATGATCCGCGCCCGTAAAGACGAGCGGAGTGTTCGTCCCGAACACCAGGCCAGGGTTTCCAGCGCGCCTGGCCGCCTTACGGTTGGCGGCCGACACTCTAAGAACAATATCGCTCAGCTGAAATCCGTTGTCCTTCAACAGCTGCTCGGAGAGTGGCTTGTCGATCCACGTCTCGGGCGCTGAACCTTCTTTACCCGTGCTTACCCAAACCTCGAAGAAGGGCGCGACCGGCCGCACACGGTCTCCATCCCGAAAGCTGATCTCGGCGGGCAAGTAGGGTCTAATGCTGCCATCGGGCTCAACCGCAAAGGTCCATTGGCGCATGAGCGTGGTCTTGCCGTCATATCGAGGAACCTCCGCGTCTGCCCAGCCAAATGCCTCTACCGCCGTGGTGCTGCTGCCGAGGCGAGCGATGGCCATAGAAGGACTAATCAAAAGGCGCCTTAGTTCACTCGTCATCAACACGCCTCCCTGTGTGCACACTTATTCGGACTGCTCCGCGGATCGGCCCAACCAAGGCTCCACTCCCGATAAGCCGAACCACTCCCGGTTAAGCCGAAAGGGCCTCGGCCAACTCGGTAATTCGAGTGCAGTCTTCGCCTCGGCAACCGGTCGTTGGACAAACAAGAGACACGTAGCAATTTCCGTTGGGAACGTAGTCCGTTTCACCTCTGACCAATATGCCTTCGACGACACCATCGGCGCCAAATACCGGGGAGCCGGAGTTGCCTCCATAGGTATCGAGATTGGCGATAAAATAGGTCAACGCTGTATTGTCGCGAACGTTCGAGCCGTCGGCAAACTTCAGTGGTAGCCCCGAAGGATGCCCCATCACGAAGACCGGTGCGTTGTCTGCGATCCGCCCCGAGGTACGCAAAGTAAGCACGGCACGATCCTGAACAGCCCGATCGAGACGAACGAGCGCCCAGTCCTCGCCCGAACCAGCATTAAGCATCCAACCGATCATCTCTCTACCGGAATAGATGTCGTTATCGGGTATCTTCAACAGAGTGGAATTGGCCGCTGTCATCCGAAAACCAAAAACGAACTTCACTGTCTCGACATTCGATTCATTGATGCAATGCCCAGCAGTGGCGATTATGTCCGGCGCCACCAGAAATCCCGTGCAGAATGCTCCTGTGGGCTGTTCTGCGAAGCGCTCGCCGCCGCATACACCCTGCGATCGAGACAGGGGAACGGTAGATAGGTTGGAGGTCCCATCACCATTGGACACGACGCCCGTATCCCTGAAGAGTGCTGCAACACTCTCGGCAAGAGCCTTCTCAAGGTCGTTCACGAACTCATAGTAATCTTTACGATCGTCGACGCCATATATGCCCTTTTGCTTCGTAGCTAATGCCTCGACCAAGACTTTGGAGTCTGCCGATCCAAGCGCAGATTTCGCTGCACCGTCCTTTGCTAGCGGTTGAGAGCCCGCACCACTTTTCGCAAGGATCTCACGCGAACGCAGTTCCTCCCTTAGCTCTGAAATCGAATACGAATTGAGTTCCGTAGGGTGAGACATGCAACCCTCCCGTGTTGAGCGTCATCTGAACAGACGCCGGCCGCTTAAACATTGAACGATTGGATCGGGATCGCGATAAAACTGCAAATTCTTGCCACGCCTGGAGGCAACAACTAGTCCCATGTTCGGGCGACCAATTGTATGCTTGTCGGCGGATGTTGCTTTTACTGTGATGCAGAGCAGGATGAACCGGTCTTGGGTGCAATTTCGGTCGCGCCGTCGTCCTCTGCCGCACACGGAGTCGGATATTCTTTTCGCTCTCCGTTTTTGGTCCCGCACGTTATGACCTGCGGGCAGGCCCGATCGCTCTTGGAAGTCGTGTCGGACTGGCCGGCTGCGCTCCATGGCGTAAGGACCACGACAAGCCACAAGAATGCTCTCAGATTGCGCATATCCAAGTCTCCCCAACGTGAACCGGACACAGGCCATCTCGCGCCTCGGGCTACCACCCGCGCGTTCCTCAGCCTGAATGCAAGCATTGGCTATCGTTTTGTCGAATATCTGCGTGTGAAACAACTTCCCGTTCAACCCTGCAACGACGCAGGCATGCCCGGAGAGTTAGAAAGAAAGAATATACACACCTTCTACAAGAATGCAACTCTGCGGCGTAGGCGGCAATGGCACGGCCACCCTTGTAGATGGCCGCTTCACTGGATGAGACAAGTAAGCGGTTAGTTGACGAGGTTTGCCATGCACTTGCCTGATATGAGACCGTCTATTGGCGATGCGTGCCGACTTTTGGCGCTTAAGGGCAATTTTTGTGAAAGCCACGCGATTGGGCGGCCCTCGACGTCGTTCGCAGAGATCATGATGTTGCCGGAGCGATGCTGTTAAGCCTGACATTGCGTGGACAAGAATGGCTTGACAGCAAGCAACCTAGAAATGAATTATATAAGCATTCAAGAAGCTACAAACCTCTACTTTCTAAAGAAAGTTGGGCGCAAGATATGTTGTAAGTTGCGCACGATGCGGAGGCGGTTCGTGCGAACAACTTCGGTTCGCCGAACGCCCGCAAGATACTGAATTGCATATAAGACAAACATCGCGATCGAGTTGGTCTGAACGAGATGCCGCGCACTCGTTTGACGCAGTGCGGGACCGGAAGGGGTTTTCTATGCTTTTTCGAACGCCTGCAGACGTGGGTGCGAAGGATTTTGTGCGCGCTACCCACAACGATGCGCAGCAACTCGCCCAGGGCTGGAACAGTTACCAAGCTCGCAATCTTGGAGATGCTCTGACGAAGAGCCGCAATTACTACGACCCACGCACGGTTGTCGCCGATGCAACGGCGCCAATCCCTTGGAACGCATTTCCGCGAGCTCTTGAGCGCTGGCACAGCGTGCTTGGCGATCCAACCCCAGCCAAACAAGCTGAAGCGGAGACGACGGCCGATACAGTGATCGAATATCTCTTGTGGTGGGAGCCCGGGAAAAACGGAAAGCCGGAGATCCAGGAGCATCCTGCTCATCTGACCGATCTGTTGACCCCTGAGCGACAAGCCTTGGCGCGACGTCCCCGGCTCGGTTCTGGAGCAGGCGCCGAGTTCTCAATGTGCTATCGCCAGCAGGATGAGTATTGCGAGTGGCACGCCGATCACGACCACCAAGGACGGCTTATCCGACTTTCTTTCACCGCGGAGCCGCCCGAGTACTGGACGTTCCTTGCGGCAAGCGAGCCAGCCCTCGTTTTCCAGCTCTACAAGGAGCTGGTTGGAAACCATGTTCGCCGCGACGACATCTTTTATCCGGAGCCGCCGGTAGTCTATGGCATGGGCAAAGACGGTATAAAGCGTTGGCTCCCTTTTGCGGAGAAGGGCGCCTACAATCGTTACAACAAATGGAATTCGACGCATGGTGCGGTTCACCTGACCCACCCAGCCAACACTCTCGGGGCGGAGATCGACCTTGCAGCCCGCGCGTCGCTTGCCTGGCAATCGGATGTCGATGGGCCTAGTCCCGATTATGATGACGATCCTGCGCTGACGCGCATCGCCTGCGCTGGCTATGGCGCCATCAATCGAAGCAGCGACCCAAGTATCGGTGAACAAGTCGGCATTCAGGTCATGGCCAACAATCGTGTTTCCCTCACGGATCCGATTGGCCTCTATATCGCGACAATCGACCTCTCTACACTGGAGCGAGAGGGCCCCACCGGTCACATCCCAGTGCCTGAAACAGATGTCTTAAGGGTTACGCGCGGAGACGCCGATGCTGTCCATCCGCGCAAACTTCATTTGAAACTTGAGGCTCCAGAGGGCGCTGATTGGGTCCTCGGCGATTGCTTCCTCGACAATCGCCGTCTCGAGCGCGCGGGACAGGTCGCCCGTAAAATCACGATGGCACTCTACGCCGACGTCAAGAACGGCGGAGCCAACAAGGATGCGCAATCGTGCCTCAATATTCTCGTTTGCAGGCACCCAAAGAGCCCCGGGTTTTTCGGAACCTTCAATCGGCAGTTTGTTGCTGCCTGCAAAAGCGCAACCAAAGATGATTGGACAGAAGAGATACCCTACGAATATCCGGGTGGTCTAATCGCGGGCAAGCATCAGGACCTCGATCTCGCACCGACACTGCCCTCGAAACAGGCTCGGGGAGCTGCGGGAGGCGATCCGACGAAGGATGCTCCAGTGGGCAAGGAGATCATCGCCGAGCTGCCGATCGCCACAAGCCGTGCCGCTTTCTGATGAGCGATCTGGAACCGCTCCTCGATGCGGACGACATACAGGGGCATGTGCTTGCGGGGTTCGGCAGGGCATTCGAGCTCCTAATAGGTCTTCGCGTCAAGACCGAGAAGATTGAAGCGGCCAAGGCCGCGATGTCGTCCATTACCGCTCACGTTACTCCTTTGCGATCCTCCGCGAAGGCCAAGGCACTGCGGCGGCACAAGGCTCTGTCGGGATTGATCCCGACGGCGCCTTCGGCCCCGAGCCTTGCGATTGCCTTGTCCTCGGCGGGGCTTACAAAGCTCGGAGGTGATGCAACCAAGATTCTTGACTCGATTTTTCACATGGGACCCGCAAAAAGTGCAAGCGGGCTAGGGGACGAGGTAGATGCGAACGGGATGCCTCAGGGATGGCAGTTCGGCGACATCCCGGAGCGAGAACCCGATATCCTCTTGATTATTGCCTCGGCGGATGAGGCCCAGGTTCTAGCGGCGGCAGACCAGTACATGGAAATACTCGGAGAGACGGTTGCCGTCGTGCTTCGCGAATGCGGCCGAAGAATTGCGCGCGATGCCGAGCATTTCGGATTTGTCGACGGAATATCGCAGCCAGGTGTTCGCGGCAGGCTGGATGACGGCACTTATCTTACCCCTCGTGCCTATTCAGCCGAAAACCCACAGGGTGCGATGTGGGCACGCCCGGGTCAGCGTTTGACTTGGCCTGGGCAGTTTGTCTTTGGCTATCCCGGCCTCAACCCAGACGCGGTGCAGCAGCCCGGAGCGGTCGTTGGGAACGACCCGTTTCTCAAGAATGGTTCATTGCTGGTTGTGCGCCGCCTTAGCCAGGACGTCGGCCTCTTCTGGGAGGCCATGGGCAAACTTGCAGAACAGTTCACTGCCGCCGCCGGAACACCCTGGACCGCCGAAATGGCGGCGTCCCGTGTCGTTGGCCGTTGGCGCGATGGAACGCCGGTTTCGCTTTCGCCTAATGGCGAAAATACGGAGATCGCGCGTGATTTTTATCGAAAGAACGGCTTCAAGTTTGTCACGCCGGTTGCGGCCGCCACACTTAAGGACGATCACGGAAACCATGTCTTCCCGGGCGCCCCAGCCGATCCTCAGGCGAAGGCATGCCCATTCTTCGGTCATATTCGAAAGGTCAATCCCCGCGATCAGGGCCATGATTTCGGCGGAGCTGGCAGCACGCTTAGAAGCCAAATGCTCCGCCGCGGAGTGCCGTTCGGACCGGATTGGCGCGGCGAAGAGGACGGGGCCGACCGCGGGCTGCTCTTCATGAGCTATCAGACATCAATTCAACACGGTTTCTTCCGGTTGATGTCCGAATGGGTCAAGGACCCCATCCGGCCCATCGCAGGCGGTATCGATCCGGTGATAGGGCCCTCGCCGCCGGGTGGTCGGCGGTTGCGAATGACGCTCGGCGACAAGCAGGTCACGTTTACGCTTGCCGGGCAATTCGTTCGTGCCACGGGCGCAGGATACTTCTTCACTCCAGGCATCGACACACTCAAGTCACTTTTTCAGAACGCTCGCAATGTCGCGAGTGTCCAGGCTGCCGGTAGGATTGCCATGTCGAAGCGCACAAAGTCGAAGAAACAGAAAACAGTCGGGATCGAAGCCGAGAGCACTGCAAAATCAAACGAGACGCTCATCCGCTCGCCCGGAGGCAAGCTCTTGGCAAGGATGTTCTCGTTGCCGGTTACAGAGCTTGCCCAACTGCCGATCTATTCCACTCAAGATCGCCGGCATCTGATCGACCAGCTTTCGATTGCGCTCGACTGTTTCTACGTCAACCTTAACCGCAAAAAGGCCATCTATGGCTTCGACCCGGTCAGAGCCTTGGAGCTGCTGCGGCTACAGGTGGCTGCGCTGTCGGACGCTGAGTTCCACGAAAACCTCGTTGAAATTCTCGCGCGTGTCCGAGATCGCCACGTCATGTTTTACGGGCGCTCACCCTATGGGACGTCAGCAGTGCTGCCGTTCATGGTGGAAACCTGTTGGGACGCGGGAACCGAGATATATGTCGTCACCAAGCTTGAACCGGGTGCGTCGTTCAAGGATCTTAAGGCAGGAGCGCGGGTCACACACTGGAATGGAATTCCGATAGACCGCTATGTCCGCTTGACTGCCAATCTTTTTGACGGTGGCAACGAAGCGTCATCGCTAGCGCGTAGTCTCGCTTTTCTTACGCACCGCCCTCTCACGCGATTTGGCCCTCCGCTCGAGGAATGGGTAGATCTTCGCTTCTCGCTCAATGGCGCCATCGCCGAGGAACGCTTCAATTGGACAGGGTTTAATGCGGCCGTTGCGCCGACCTACCCTGCCCTCGGACGCAATCTTACTGGTTTTGGCGGCGACCTGCTGCTCATGGACCTGCAGAACGCGCGGCGTGTGCTGACCGCGCCCCAAACATTCGACGCCGTACCCCCTGCATCGCCCGTTCCCCCCGAGCTTGGTGTCCCTGTCATCCAAGGCAGCGCAGCGGGCGATGTCATCGACTACGGCACAGTGACAACCAGCGATGGGACTTTCGGCTATGTGCGCTTATGGTCGTTCAAGGCGGACGCCGTCGATGACCTCGTCGATGCCCTTGTGCCAATCCTTCCAAATTTGCCGCCGAACGGCCTGATCCTCGATATCCGTGGCAACACGGGCGGCTACATAGCTGCTGGCGAACGCATTCTACAGCTTTTCAGTTCTCAACCGATCGTGCCGGCGCGCTTCCAGTTTCGCGTTACCGATCTAACTCGGGCGATGGCGGTCGTCAGTGATGCATTCATCAATTGGCGTCCCTCGTTCGAGGAGGCCTTTAAGACCGGTGAAGCTTATACACGAGGTATCCCCATTGAAGGCGACGATGCCGACTACAACCAAGTCGGACGCAAGTATGTTGGCCGCGTTGTCCTCGTTTGTGATGCCTTGGCGTTCAGCACCGCAGACATGTTCGCTGCTGGCTTTATGGATCATGAAATTGGCACCGTCATTTGCACTGATGCCAACATGGCAGCGGCTGGCGGGAATAATTGGGGGTGGGATGTCGTACGCCTCTTAAATCCTGACTTTCGCCTTGATGGGAAAATGAGAGCCGACTTCCTTGCCGGCAATTTGTCTGCTCAGGTGGCCGACGCCTTCAACGCTGCTGGTGCCTCCTTGTCAAAAAATGCGACCCTGTCCACGGGGCAGGTCGAGAATGGGGACACTGCGTGGACAATCCGGGACGGTGCGCTTTCCCACGTCGTGCGCGATCAGCCGTGGATGAGCACCGATTTGGTCGTCTATCTCGCACGCAGCCCTGCTGGTTTGGGCGATTTGCCTAAAGATATCTACGTGAGCCTCACAATGCGTCGCGCGTTGCGCGTCAAGGCCAACGAAGGTCGGGTGCTCGAGGATACCGGAATCGTGCCCGACATCCTCTATCGCATGACGCTCCGCGATGTGATGGAGCAAAATCAAGATTTGTTTGAAAGCGCCGGCAAAGAACTGATCACGCGCTCTGCACGCCTTGCAGTGTGAAGAGGAGGCGCCGGTCAGCGAAAGGGATCGAGGAGACGTGGCGAGTGAACGCGTAAAGTTCAATCAGGCAATAACTCGTGAGTATCACATATATCATCGCGCGCAGTCGATGTTGGGGAGGCAGTACCATGAACGTTTCGCTGATTGACGACTCAAACCTTCGCAAACCGGAGCTCGGCTTGTTTGCCGGGGAATTCTGGGGCATCGGTCGCCACGAGCTGGTGGCGGGCGCTGCAGAGAACTTCCTGAGCCCCAAAGCCTTGCTTGAGGTCGAGCGGATCATAAGCGTGCTCGGTCCCTCGAACCGCCTTCGAAGCCTTGCCGGTTGGGCCGACCGCATCAAGAGGCGCAAGCCTCAGCCAGGTGACGACCCCGATACGGTCGCGTTCTTAAGCGACCCTCTCAACGAGAAGCAGGATACGTGGCACTACGTCAATCTCCCGGCCAATGCCGAGATCTACGATCGCGCCCGGTATCCGGCGTTCACGCGTGACGATGATATCGTCCAGATGACCATAGCAGCGATCGACGTTCTGGCGGGCGCTTCGACCCGTTTCAGCGAGCTCAACGCCCTCCGCCTGGTGACGCACTACGTTGGAGATGTCCACCAACCGATCCATGTTGGCTGCGGCTTCATTGATGCTGAAACCAGCCCGCCGGGCCTCGTCCTGGACCCAGAAGTTGCCGCTGCCGGCGAGCTCCCTCATGATCGTGGTGGTGGCCGCATAAAACTGCCTGATGATGCTGGCGGAAAGTCGCTGCATGAGTACTGGGACGGAATGGGAACGTTCAAGCCTGACTTGATGGCGGCCACTAAACAGGGCGAAGTCCAAGAGCTATTCGTGCAAAAACTCGTCGAAATGGTCCGACTGTCTCAGCCAAAGACATTCAGCTTCGCGAGCGCAAAAGATCTCGCGCCACAGTCCCGCGTCCAAGCCTGGACCAGAACCTCTCTAGAAGGGGCCAGACAGGCTTATCAGTCGCTCGTTCCAATCGGGCGATCGGGACCTTCTGTCACTGTCAGTTGGGAAGGAAAGGCGTCCTACGACGATCGCTGCCGGCCCATCGCCAATCGCCAGCTGACCCATGCGGCGCACAATCTTGCAGCACTCTTGAATGATCTGTGGTCCTAGAACCTTCACGCCTTAGAAAGCGAAAGCTCCCGCACGCACGGCTTCCACGCAACCCCAGCGTTCAACCGAGTAATGCGGGCGCCTTTTACTTCCTGCGCGGTCCAAAGGCCTCTATCCGCGGATTTGAGAACGGTCCACGATAGGATCTTGCCGTCGCTCCGGCGGACCGAGCGGACGATGCGGCTTCGGCGGTGACCTTGACGGCATAGAGACCTCGGTCGGGGTCTACGCAGACCACTCCGAACTGCGCATCGATGCTTTCAAGGGAAACACCAAGCGTCGCCGCTGCGCTTTTGAGGTCGGGTTCGGCCTCAGGGCTGGAAACGGTCATAAGGATCTTCTCGGCACTCATCTTTCCAACCTTTTGCCAGCGCGTGGCGTGCAAGGAATTGCAGCGGCTTGCCGCCTCAGTATGCCAGAAGCCATATCGAGCCAAAACACGGTATTACACCACGAAGGGTTCACCAACGTGGGCAGCCGAAGTTACCTAACCTTTCAAGCGCCCGCGGGCGGCCGGATCCGGTGTTCCGGCACTTTCAAACTAAGACATCTTTACGTTTGTAGCGATTCGCATGAGCGGAGTGACTTAGAGCCCGAATTGTTCCGCGGCGGGAACGGGTCTTAGCACGCCTCCCCCATAATCGTTGTTCCAACCGCCTTGCGACACAGGGCGCGGATCGGCCGTCGCTATTAACTGCTTAAATAGGACTTCCGGCGGTGTATTGCCAGGAGGCAGGCATGTCCGGATGGCTGCGACGCAGCCGGCTACCACCGGGCAGGCAGCGGAGGTGCCGGTATCCGGCAGGCCCGTCCCGAAGGCTTCCGACCCGATGAAGTGCGTGTAGCTCGTCAGATCCGGCTTGTTTTTGCCCATTCCCGGTATTGCAGGCCCCTGGCTTGAATAGCCAACACGCAATCCGTCAATGTCGCAGCCGGCCACGGTGAGTACCGCTGGATGGGCGTTCGCGCCGGTAATGCTGTGCTTGACCACGCCTTCGCAACGGTTGTCCGGGCAATCCCTTCCACAATTGCCTGCTGCAAACAGGATATCTGCGCCCGCCTTGGCGAGCGTGCCGACGATAAGGTTGAATGGGTGATCAGGATTGTCCGCGTATCGGCCGGGATGTCCTGCGGGAAAGTCCCAACTCGGGCTATACATTCCCCAGCTGTTATTGATGACCAATGCGGAATACTTCCAGCTTCCTCCCGTTAATTGGTCACGCAGATATGAATAGGCAAGCAGTGCGTCGCTAAGGAAGCCTTGCATGACGCTCCCGCCCGGTGTCGTCGACTGCAAGATGGGAAAATCGAGCAGTGTGCATTTCGGCGCCGCCATCAGGGCGTCGAAGGCGCACATGGTTCCATGATCTACCTCGTATTCCCCGGGTCTGTTGTGCGCCGCGCCCGGCGGAGCCCAGAAGACCTTCTTGTCCAGTTTGGGCTTCAACCCGTGTGATTTGAGATGAGCGACGTTTATTCCACTATCCATGATCGCGACAGCCACCCCCTTGCCGGAAAGGCCCTTGGCACTCAATGCCCTAACATCAAGCATATTCGCGACTTGTGAATGCGAGCCTCTGGCATCAGCACCCGCGCAAAGCGGCTTCACCATGCCGATCTGAGGATCGGCGAAGATGCGAACGCCTTTGGACGGATTGCGCACGCTCTCAATGCCTTCCGTGTCGATCGTTCCGCGCATAGCGAATACTGGAGCGGCTCCGACGGATGAGGTGGCGAGCTTGATCTGGCCCGCTCGGTGGGATGCGAGCGGCAGAGGCGGAAAGCCAGGGTCGAGGATCAGCCCGGCCTTCTTCGACGCCTCAGGGAAGGGGCTTTGTGGTTGTTCCGGTGAAAACGCGAGCTTGCTCCACTCTCTGACCCGGTCTTCGGCAGGAATCGTGACAATGACAGAAACACGCATCGAGAAGCTCCGATCAAATCATTTCCTAAGGCTGATCAAACGGCAGACATCGCTACTTTGAGCATGGTCATTTATGCCACTACACGCAACGCCCTCTGCCGGATGATATTCGTTTTCAACTGCACCAATCGACACAGCAATGAATGTGAGCAGCAAACTGAAGAAATCACTTGCGTGAAGTGCAATATTGATCAAATCTGCACCCTTGGAGAGTACTGTTCTGCGATGCGAAGCTGATGCTCAGTTAAAACGTATACTATCCAGAGCCCGTTGAGAGGAACGAAGAGCCTGGCAGCAGAAATAGATGCATCTTATAAGATTCACCTGGACCAGCACTTTAAGACGCATGCCCTATCGCACAAGATCAGTAGATCCCACGTTGGCTATTCAAACTCGAAGGTTGTTCAGGAGTATCTCCTTGGAGTTTATAAACAACGGTGCCTCCAAATTCTCACGTCGCGTTTCGATTGGAAATCTGTGAACCGCTGAGATTTAGTTGAAGTGAAAACTTATATCCTCGTCCTTCTTATCGAACACAACGCAAAGAGCGGAGGGCAACATGGCCACTTGGCACATCAGCACCGTAACCTTCCCCGAGTTCAATGAGCGAATGTCAGCGGTCGACGCTCTTGCAATTTCGCGCACAATTCCGACCACGGCCATGATCGTAGCGGGCACGTCCGGCGACCGCATCATCACAGAGTCAGACATCGAGCGAACGGAGAGTTTCGGGGCCGGACTCACCCTTGGCCAGGTGTCCCTCTCGTCAAAACACGACTATCTCAAGCATCCGCTAGTCGGGCACTTGCCACTGGTAGGTGCTCTGCCCGACCACCTCGGCCTGGCGTCAGTGGAAGTCGACTCTGGCGGAGTTCCAGCCAAGCTTACCAGTCGACCAAGGGACGAACTGTTTTTGATCCTTGGAAAGGACGAGCTGCGAACACCACGAGTTGTTGGCGTTTTTTGGAAAACCGAAATCATGAAGTCAGTTCATGATGTCTGGGAATGCCCGCGGGGCGATGTTTACCCTTCTGGTGGCGTTTGTCCCATTCACGGTCGTCCGCTTCGCAAGAGGTAGCAAAGGTCATGTTCGGGCCTGTTCTGGAGAAGATCGATATCTGGCTTGGTCGGTCGTTTCTCCTGGCGCGCTATTTTCCATGGTTACTCTTTGCCGTCGCCAACTTGACTGCGGCGTCGGTCGAATTTCCCTCCGTTCGAAGATTCCTGCTCGGCGAATATGAAGGCTTGGGTTCCGGTGACAAATTGTTGGATCTTGCGATCTTTCTCGCCATCGTTGCAGTTGCCGCCTTCACCCTTTCGCCAGCAACACAGCCAGTTCGTCGCATCTTGGAGGGCCAAGACCTACCTCTCTGGCTAGCCGAGCCGCTGTTGATCTTTCATATCAGCGAACGTGACCGACTGGTCGAAAGCAAAGATCGCCTTTTCACCGATCGCGCAGCGCTGCCGTCGACGGAAGAATTGAGACGAAGGCTTTCTGATGAGCGCAACCGTGGCGAAGCTCGTCAAATTATGGAAAGGCCGAGACTGATTTCCGCAGCGGCCGAGCATCTGCAAAAGCTGCGAGCACTGCGCGCACTTAATCGCCACATCGCAGCCGCCGATCTCAACGCTGCAGCGGATGCTTTGGCAGCTGCGCTCCATAGCAACTGCGCCGATCCAAGCTCGCTCGCCGTAGGCGCTACAATCGAAGAAAGGACGCAGTCTGAAACACTTGGACGACTGCATGAGGAGATGGCCAAGAAGCTTGCGCC
This sequence comes from Ensifer sp. EB106-05-01-XG146, assembly GCF_058791875.1. NCBI lineage: Bacteria > Pseudomonadati > Pseudomonadota > Alphaproteobacteria > Hyphomicrobiales > Rhizobiaceae > Ensifer > Ensifer sp. EB106-05-01-XG146. The sequence continues at coordinate 18,030 of NZ_JBYTDX010000003.1, read as the reverse complement.
CTACGCGATCGATGTCGCGCGGTCGCGCGAGGCGAAAGTACTTGAACGTTATGACAAGCTCTACGCTGAGGCCGAACTAACGCCGACACGGCTGGGAAACGACACCGCCGCGCTGCGCAACTACGCCCAGAGTCGCTACGGTTTCGACTTCGATCTTTTTTGGCCCCGTCTACAATTGGTTATAAAAAACGACCAACTGAGAAACAGGCTTGATGCCGCTGAGGTCCAGGTGGATTTCTCAATTCTCTGCCTCGTGCTAACCATCGCCTTCATGGCGGTTTGGCTGGCTATTCTCGCTGTATGTGGCACTTCGTTCGCTCTGCTTGTTGCAGTTATCATCCTCTGCCCGTTGTTGCTTTCCTTATGGATGTGGATGACCCGCGAAAGCTTCACCGCGTACGCTGGTTTGATAAGAGCAGCAATTGATCTGAGCCGTTTCGATCTATTTGACGCATTACACCTCACACTCCCGAAAGCGACAACGGATGAAGCGGCTGCGTGGCTGCAGCTTGAACGTTTCCTAGCGCTTTCGGTTAAAGAGCCAATCTCTTACCAAGAGAGCCGCACATGACGGAACAAGCTAAGCTTGATCAAGCCCTTCGCGCCGCCCAGTTATCTCGGTATGCCGTTCCCATCGCCTACGTCTTTACGATCCTCATTGTGTGCATTTTGTTTTTCTACCGGTCTCAGCCCCCCGCGCCAACTGCGGCACGGGATATGGCGCGAAATCAACGGCTCGCCAGCGGCGATCTCACAACAACTGGAATAGACGGCCTGCTCGGCACCTACCTCAACCAGGATGTTAAGCGCGGCGACCCAATCTCCGGCCTGGATGTGAGCAAACAGTCACAACCGCCGCCAATTGCGAACATAATCGCCGCGGTAATCAATGTGCCGGCCGCGGCGCGGACTAATGCAGGGATCGACGTCGGAACTGACGTTCAGATCTGCGTTGGATCGAACGGGATCGGCGGACTGACGAAAGTTCGCTCGATTGACTGTGACGCGGCCAATTGTAGCGTGCTTGTTGAACTGCCTCCGCTTGCCGCGTCGCAACCGCTTCCGAAAGACCTTGCGCAAGCTTGGTTGGCGACATCGCAGCGGCAAGGCTGCGCAAGTTCACCACCGTAAGGATGGGACTGGCGGTGGTCGCGTGACCCAGCGCGTGCCAATGTTATTAGACTTCCGAGTTCTACCCGAAGCTGCTCGCGCCCGACAGGTGGGTGACGCCAAGTTCGCAGGTTTGTTGGGGCTGGCGCTACAAACATGCTCGCCGTACTTTACGTGCCGACGCACGCGCCATAAATGTTCTAAAATAGAGTCGATATCGTCGGATTGTGACGCCAATGTCCCCTATGTGGGCGACTACGTTTTTTTGCTTGACTTGGATTGCGATGGGGCAAAACCAACGATGACGAGATTTTCGTAACCGCCCGATTGTTACCGCGGAGATTTTGCTTTGATGCGGGCGATAAGTTCTTCGTCGTCGACAAAGCTGTCGAGGAAGTCGTTCCATTCCTGAGTTGAGCGGCGAGCATAGGAGAGCATTTGTTCCAGCTCCTCCATGCCGTCGTCTGTCAGTGCGATGACGGATTCGTCCTCGCTGTTGTAGACACTGATGATACTGCCGTAGGTCAGGTTGTCATCGTTGCTGACGATCGCCCGAAGAAGCTCTGGATCCTCGCCAAGAATTTCGGCGACATATTTGATGGTGCGGACATAAGTGACTGTTGCCATCAGGCCGCCTCGGCGCAGATGACGGCCACGGGTGACCAATTCCAGGGGAGCAGTTCGTCGAGGCGATTGATCTTATGATCGTGGATACGGTCGAGCACATCGGCCAGATAGGCCTGTGGATCGAGGCCATTCATCTTGGCCGTCTCGATGATCGTCATGGCGCGCGCCAAGGTCTCCGCGCCGGTGTCAGCGCCAGCAAAAAGCCAATTCTTTCTTCCGATTCCAATCGGGCGCAGCGCCCGCTCGGCGGCATTGTTGTCCATTGCGACACGACCGTCTTCCAGGAACAGGCAGAATGACGACCAGCGGCTCAGGCCGTACCGGAAGGCTCGTGCCAGATCGCCCTTGCCCGGAATGCGGGTCAATTGCGCTTCGGCCCAGACACGCAATGCCTCGACTTTTGCCTTGCTGTGTTTTTGACGCGCGGCTGTTGGTTTCCGCGCGGAACTGAGCCGGTTAGGCGCATAATTTCCATTGAGAATTGAGCCATGTGAACCTTCCCCTCAACGCGGTGAGCGACGGGGGCAACGGAGTGATCCACATGGGACTTTTAAACATCATCCGTCGGATGGCACTGCGCGAGAAGCTGTCGGTTCGCGAGATCAGCCGACGAACCGGATTGTCGCGCAACACGATCGCGAAGTACTTGAGCGCTGGCACGATCGAACCGAAGTTCGCGATACCAGAGCGACCAAGCAAGCTCGATCCTTTTGCCGATAAACTGGCCGGCTGGCTGAAGACCGAGGCCGGGAAGTCGCGCAAGCAGCGTCGAACGTTGAAGCAGGTTCACGCCGATCTGGTGGCTCTTGGCTTTGCCGGCTCTTATGGCCGGGTGGCCGCTTTCGCCCGTGATTGGCGGGCTGATCGGCAGCGTGAGCAGCAGACGACGGGCCGCGGCATATTCGTTCCGCTGTCTTTCCGCCCAGGTGAGGCATTCCAGTTCGATTGGAGCGAGGACTATGCCGTCATAGGCGGAGAGCGCGTGAAGCTTCAGGTCGCGCACATCAAGCTGTCGCACAGCCGTGCTTTTCTGCTCAGAGCCTACTTACTGCAGACGCATGAGATGCTGTTCGATGCCCACTGGCACGGCTTCCGGGTGTTCGGCGGCGTGCCTGGTCGCGGCATCTATGACAACATGAAGACGGCGGTCGATCGCGTGGGACGGGGCAAGGAGCGGCAGGTCAACATCCGCTTCCTGGCGATGACGAACCACTACGTCTTCGAACCCGAGTTCTGCAATCCGGCGGCAGGCTGGGAGAAGGGTCAGGTCGAGAAGAACGTCCAGGATGCCCGTCCACGGCTGTGGCAACAGATGCCGGACTTCCCAGATTTGGCGGCATTGAATGCCTGGCTGGAACAGCATTGCCAGAACCTGTGGCGGGAGACATCGCACGGCACCTTGCCTGGCACGATCGCCGACATTTGGGTCGCAGAGCAGGCCGCGTTGATGGCGTTGCCTAGCGCTTTTGACGGCTTCGTCGAGCAAAGCAAACGCGTCTCACCGACATGCCTCATTACCTTCGAACGGAACCGCTACAGTGTGCCTGCATCCTTTGCGAACCGGCCCGTCAGCCTGCGGATTTACCCTGAGCGGCTGGTCGTTGCGGCCGAGGGCAATATCCTATGCGAACATGCGCGGGTCATTGAGCGCAGCCACGACAAACCGCCGCGAACGATTTACGACTGGCGGCATTACCTTGCGGTCATCCAGCGCAAGCCCGGTGCCTTGCGCAATGGTGCGCCCTTCCTGGAATTGCCGTTGGCCTTTCGGCAATTCCAGGACCAGATGCTTCGCCGCCCTGGCGGTGACCGTGAGATGGTCGATATCCTCGCGCTTGTGCTTCATCACGACGAACAGGTCGTCGTCAGGGCTGTGGAACTGGCTCTGGATGCGGGCGTGGCGACCAAGACGCACGTGTTGAATCTTCTGCACCGGCTGATCGACGGCAAGACGACCGACGGCCCGGACATCGATACGCCACAGGCGCTGACCTTGCTGCGTGAACCCAAGGCCAATGTCGAACGCTACGACGGCTTGCGCGTCCGGATCGTAGGAGGTCGCCATGCGTCATGATCCTGCCAGCGCGGCCGTCGTCATCATGCTGCGCAGCCTGAAGATGTATGGCATGGCCCAGGCCGTCACGGACCTGATCGAGCAAGGGGCTCCGGCCTTCGACGCGGCCGTGCCGATCCTGTCCCAGTTGCTGAAAGCCGAAATGGCCGAGCGCGAGGTTCGATCCATCGCCTATCACATGAAGGCTGCCCGCTTCCCGGCCTACAAGGACCTCTCCGGCTTCGACTTCGCCGCCAGCGAGATCAACGAAGCGACCGTGCGCCAGTTGCACCGATGCGAGTTCATGGACGGAGCGCAGAATATCGTGCTCGTCGGCGGGCCGGGCACAGGCAAAACACATGTCGCGACAGCACTCGGCATTCAGGCGATCGAGCATCATCGCCGAAAGGTCCGCTTCTTCTCGACCATCGAATTGGTCAACGCGCTCGAGCAGGAAAAGGCCAAGGGCAAGGCGGGCCAGATCGCAGAGACGTTGGTCAGGCTCGACGTGCTGATCCTGGACGAGTTGGGATACCTGCCGTTCAGCGCCTCCGGCGGCGCATTACTCTTCCACCTGCTGAGCAAGCTCTACGAGCGGACCAGCGTGGTGATCACCACCAACCTCAGCTTCAGCGAATGGGCCACGGTCTTCGGCGACGCCAAGATGACGACCGCTCTCCTCGATCGTCTGACCCATCGTTGTCACATCCTGGAAACCGGCAACGACAGCTTCCGCTTCAAAGCCAGCTCGGCCGCTGCGGCCCAGAAGAGAGGAGAAAAAGCCAATCCCTTGACCAAACCCTGATCAGAATGCGGGTTTCGGTAATTCGCGGACAGGGTTTCCATTAAATCCCGGACAGCGATTTCACTAAATCCGGGACAGCATTTCCGCTAATTCCCGGACAGCGATTCCGGTAAATCCCGGACAGTCTTTCGGCGATTAAAACATCGACTTTCGCACGCGCCGTTTTGCCATTCTGGACCCCGATTTGAGAGGGGTGCGGGGAATGGCGAAACGGAAGCAGGCGAGACTTACTGACGTGAAGGACATTCGATCGATATTGCGACTGACGCACGAACAGGGGCTTTCGGTTCGTGCGATATCGGAACGGCTGAAGATCAGCAAAACGACCATTTCGACCTACCTGCTGCGGGCGCGTGAGGCCGGGCTGACGGGCTGGCCGTTGCCGCCTGGCCTTGACGAGGACGCTGTGTTGCAGCGTCGCCTGTTCCATCGTCGCGGCCGCCCGCCCCAGGATATGCACGCGCCTGACTGGAGCCAGATCGCCAGTGAACTGAAGCGAAAGGGCGTGACGCTGACGCTGTTGTGGCAGGAATATCGCGAGCGGCACCCGAACGGTTATGGATACACTTGGTTCTGTGAGCGCTTCGCCGCTTTCGAACAGCGCGCCAGCGCCACTTTCCGCAATCGCCACACCGCCGGCGCGGCGATGCAGACCGACTATGCTGGTCACACCGTCCCCGTCATTGATCCGGCGACGGGCGAGATCCGGCCGGCGCAGATCTTCGTCGCGGTTCTGCCGGCCTCTTTGTACACCTTCGCCTATGCGAGCTTCACTCAACGGCTGCCAGACTGGATCGAGGGTCAGCAACGGGCTTTGAGCTTCTTCGGTGGCGTAACAAAAGCGATCGTCTGCGACAACCTCAAGGCCGGCGTTGCCAAGCCCTTGTGGTTCGAGCCGACCATCAACGCCACTTTTGCAGCATTCGCCGAACATTACGACACGACGATCCTGCCGACCCGCCCAAAACGGCCGAAGGACAAAGCCAAGGTCGAAGGCAGCGTTCTGATCGTTGAGCGCTGGATCCTGGCGCGACTGAGGAATGAGCGCTTCTTCAGCCTCGTTGATCTCAATGTGCGGATCAGCCAGCTCCTCGACGATCTCAATAACCGGCCGATGCGGCGTGTTGGCAAATCCCGACATCAACTCTTCGAAGCGATCGAACGCGACGCGCTCGCCCCCTTGCCAGCAACGCCATTCGAATATTCCGAATGGAAATCGGCAAAGGTTCATCCCGACTATCATGTCGAGGTCGATAAGGCCTTCTACTCCGTGCCGCACCGCCTGATTGGCCGCCAGGTCGATGTCCGGCTCACAAGCCGGATCGTCGAGGTCTTCCATGATCACCAACGCGTCGCCAGTCACCGCCGGACGTCGCAGCGGGCTGGTCACGTCACCGTCAACGAACACATGCCCAAGACGCATCAGCACTATGCCAACACCACCCCGGCGAGCCTGATCAAGCAGGCCGCAAAGATTGGCCGCAACGCTGCGATCCTGATCGAACGGCTGATGCGCGACAGGCCCCATCCCCAGCAGGGATACCGCGCCGCTCAAGGCGTTCTATCACTCGCGCGCCGGTACGGACCTGAGCGTCTTGAAGCCGCGTGCGATCGGGCGCTGACGATCAATGCGACCAGCTATTCCTCCGTCAGCACCATCCTCAAATCCGGCCTCGATCAAGCTCCACCAGCCGCCGAGCCGGTCAAGCCAGCCCCGCCGCATGGCAACATCCGCGGCAGTTCCTATTACCAGTGAAGAAAGGAAGACACTTGAATGCTCACACATCCAACCCTCGACCAGATGCACGCACTCGGTCTATCCGGCATGGCAGCAGCTTATCGTGAACTGGCCAATCAGCCCGAGGGCAGCGATCTCAACCGCGACGAATGGCTGGGTCTGATGCTCGACCGGGAGATGGCCGTGCGCGGTGACAAGCGCCTGACCAACCGGCTTGCAATCGCCAAATTGCGCTTCCCCGACGCTTGCATCGAGAACATCGACTTCGCCGCCCATCGCGGCCTTGACCGCAGACAGCTTCTCTCCCTGGCACAAGGCGAATGGCTCAAAGCCCATGAGCACTTGATCCTGACCGGACAAACGGGAACCGGCAAAACCTGGCTTGCCTGTGCCATCGGACGGCAAGCAGCCCGCCTCGATTATTCCGTTCTCTATGTCCGAATGCCTCGTCTCTTCGAGGATTTGGCACTGGCGCGCCTCGACGGTCGGTTCCCTCGATTGGTCGACAAGCTCGCACGTGTTCAACTGCTCATCTTGGATGACTGGGGAACCCATGCGCTCAGCGATCAGCAGCGGCTGGATCTCCTGGAAATCTTCGAAGAGCGCTACCGCAGGAAATCAACTCTGATCACCGCCCAACTCCCCGTGGCGCAGTGGCACGAGATGATCGGCGAACCAACCATCGCTGACGCCATCCTCGATCGCATCGTTCACAACTCTCACCGAATTGCGCTCGAAGGCGATAGCATGAGGAAGCAAAAGCAAACCTCGCTCTTGACCGAAACGCGAAACGCCGAAATCAATAACAAATGACATCAACCAGGCGAACGAAAGTCGATCCCGCGAGACTGTCCGCGATTTAGTGAAACGACTGTCCGGGATTTACCGGAATCGCTGTCCCGTTAATCCGAAATCCGCAATCAGAAAACCATACTCAGAGGTGGCTCACTTCTCGGTGGAAAAACCGGCTCAGTTCCGCGCGGAAACCAACAGCCAGGTCTGAATTTGAACGCGCTGCCACCGAGCGGGGCAGGCTTGAAGAAACCGCCAGAAGTCTCGAGGCTCAGATCGCATTGCATGAACTCGAGGCGAAAGTCGCCCGTAGCGAGATCCCTGAACTTTCTGCGCAGAACGTGAAGGCCTCTACTCCCATATGCCCGGTCTGCAAAGTCGCAATCGACAAGGTTAGAGCTGAAGGCTGCGGTATCGCGTTGACGCAGTGTGACTTGGACGCCTTGGCCGCCACCCTTGCAGATGCCATGGGCCGTGCAGACAGTGCGACTGCGACTGCTATCGCGCTTCGTCGGCAGCAGGACGGACTGAAGTATCAGCTCGCCACCGCGGCTCAGACCACTGACCGTTTACGCGACTTGCAAGAACGCTTGGAGCTTGAGTCCAGCCATCGGTCCGAATTGGTACGCCTGGCAGAACGCGCCGCAGATATGGTTCAAGACCTCAGGCAGGAGTTGGAACAGGCCGAGCGGCTGGATAAGAAGGTCGCACATCTCGAGCAGGATCAGGACGAATTGACGACGTCCCTAGCTGAGTACCGCCAACAGAGTGCTGGCGTCGTGCACTTGGTGTCAGAGCGCTTCAGCGCCATCTTCTCACGTCTTGTGAAGACCAACGGCGGGTCGTCGGTGCGACTCGACGGCAATGGCCTGCAAGTGAAGGCCTCTGCGGACGGAACCGCCATTACCTCCTTCACGGTCGTGCTATTCGATCTTGCGGTACTTACCCTCGCGATGGAAGGCAGGACCCGTCATCCTGATTTCCTCCTGCATGACAGCCCGCGCGAGGCCGATCTTGGCAGATCGCTGTACTCAGAGATCTTCCGGTTTGCGCAATCGCTAGAGGACGTCGGACCGTCGCCGCTGTTTCAGTACATCATCACCACGACGACCGAACCGCCCGAAAAATATCGCGACGCGCCTTGGTTGCGACTGCAGTTACAAGGGTCCCCTGAAGAAGACCGCCTATTTCGGGTGGACCTCTAGTGCTGTCGCGATCGGATAGATTGCTCGCGGAGCACGTTGCTGCCCAGCAAGGCTTCGAGTTGGTCGTGCCTGCGGCTGCAGGTAACCTGACCGTCGGCAGTTCTCTTGTGCCTGGCACCATTTCAATCCAGGGAGCCGGTGCGAGCGCCTTCTTACTGGATGTCGATCTTCCGTTGGTGGCGGCGGTCTTGCGGCAAGAGTTCTCTACTGGCGATGACCAATTCGTGCGAGCGGCGGGCGAGACCGAGCTCTATAGAATACTTGGCCGCGCCTTCCAACTTTGCGGGGCATTGCCTGACAGTCCACTCAGGACATTCGAACTGGAAGTGAACGGTTTGCCCAGGACTACCGAGGCCGAACGCTTAGTGGTTCAGCGAATCGGCCAGGACATCTTTCGGAAAGCATTGGAGAGCTACTGGGATCGTCGTTGCCCTATCACCGGTGTCCAGGACGCGGCCTTACTCCGCGCCAGTCACATCATACCCTGGTCGGAAAGCACCGATGCCGAAAGGCTCGACGTTTACAACGGCATCCTGCTTGCGGCTCATTTGGACGCTGCCTTCGACAAGCACTTGATGACCATTCTCCCTAGCGGCGCCGTGACGTTCTCGTCGCGGCTCAGCGCTCCAGCCGTAGCAATTCTCAATCCGGGCAACAGAGCGCTGCAGGTCCAACTAGCTCTGGGACATGCGCCCTATCTCGATCGACACCGGGCTCGTTTCGCTGAACTACAAAGTGCACGGGTATGAGGGGGAAGAGCCAGTTGACTCATTGCACGCCCCACGCCCGTAACCTCCCCCTCCCCGTCATCTCTCTGAGCCCGAGGCTCAAACCGCAACGTCAGCCGCCGCTTCCGGCGCAATTTCCCCAACGTACCCTGACTTTGAAAGCTCCCTCTCCTTGCTCGGCCTTGAAGTCGTTAGGTGAAAGTACGGCGTCGTATTTACCGCTGAGCACTTCATTGAAATCACAAAGCAAAAGCCACACCCTGCCTCGTCTGAACCCGCCATTGAATCGCACTTGACCATCTTAGCCGATCATTAACCATCTGCATTAACGTCCTAAATTTCTCAAACGGAAACCAATAGACCATTTGCTTCCGTCATCCGGACCCTCGTTTCCGTGGCGCATCACTATCGATAGGTTTCAGGTATGGATAGTGACCGCTCCGAAAACGCAAAGCCTCAGTCCCCGGATCAGCACGGGGAGAATCACCTGCGAGATAGAATGGACTGACCGAAGGGGCGGGTCCAGTGTGTGCGCTATCCGCTTCGCATTATTCTCCATATTCTCCTTCCAATGAGTTACGACGCCTTGCGACCTCTTGTGGAGCTGCCAATTATCGAGATTTCGCCCCAGAAGCCCACTGGAGCCCTTTCGCTATCGTTTACGATCGTCTTACCATCCTCCCTTCTATATTGCGTCTGATGGCCTCCCATTCTCACTATAAAACACGCTTGCAACTTACCTGTTTCTCACACACTTTATTATCCTCAATGAAGTGACGGTTCGAAGGCGCGATGGCGAAGCAACAAACAGCTGATTTCCAACCCCTGCAGCGACTAATCGGTTACGCCCGCATGTCGACGGATGACCAAGCCAACGATACCCAGCTGGACGAGCTGAGGGGCGCCGGCTGCGATCGGATCTATCAGGAACATGGCACCGGGGTTTCGCGCGCTCGGCCTGTCTTGACCAAATTGCTGGGCGAGCTCACCTCGGGAGACGTCCTCGTCGTCGTCCGTCTCGATCGCCTGGCCAGATCCGTGAGCCATTTGCTGCAAGTCATCCGGGATCTTCAACATCGCGGGGTGCACTTTCGGTCAATCCAAGATCCGATCGATACCTCGACTCCGCAAGGCATGTTTTCCCTTGCGGTCCTCGATGCCGTCGAAAAGCTTGAGCGTTCGCTGAACGCCGAGCGAACCAAAGCGGGCATCAAGGCCGCGAAGGCTCGGGGCAGGCTGCCTGGAAACCCCGGTCTTCGAGAACGGCGGCCGGAGGCGATTGCGGCGGTTTCAAAGGCGCGGGAGAAGCTCTATCTCGAAGAGCTGATCGCGTCCGCACAGGCGTGGCTTCCGATGGTGCGACAACTCAGGCCTCAGCACAGTTGGGATAATGTCGTTCGCGTTCTCAACCGACGTGGCCAGGACTGGACCGTCGAACGCCTTCGTCGCGCCGTGCATCGCCTGGTCCGCGCAAAGCTCGCAGAAAATGATCTCCTCGCCCGATCCCCACGTCGCGCTCCCGAAGACCATTTAATGCAACTGGTGGCGGCGATCGCGATCGCCGATCCCGATCTGTCGCTTCGCGAAATTGCCGCCGAGCTGGACAAACTGGGAGAGCGGCCGAAGGGCGGCGGCAGAAAATGGATCCCCTCCTCCGTCCGAGATTTGCTGGATGAGGCCCACCGGTTCGGCCTCATCCGCCGCTGAGGCACATTCTATCAGGCGCGCGATTGCCGACATTCTGCCTACGGAATTTCTGCGACGGCGAGCCCTTGGCTGACGTGACACACTCACTCCCGAACCCGCTCTGCTTCCGTAACCGCCAGTGATCGAGTGGACGGTCTGCGCGATGCCGAACTTACAGACTAGCGCGAGCCCCCTTGCTGGGTCTGTGCCGCGGCAATTCCCTCGCCTCCCATCCCTCCTGATACGCTCCGGCCATACAAGGACAACGTCTGGCCTACCCAGGGCGGCGCGGTCGCCAAGCAAGTCGCCGCCAGGACAATGTCTGAGAGCGCCGACAGCCACGGCAGCGCAGGGATCATTCGTTATCCGGGCACACCCGCAGTCTGATGAATGATCATCGGTTCACGAACAGCGCCCACCTCCGTTCCAGCACGAAAGCACGGGGTACGGTCCATGCCGTTCCAGGCGCGGATCTGATCCGAAACGTAATCAAAGTGACCAGCAGGTTCCCTCGCTTTGCTTGTTGACCCAACCGTCTCAAAAGGTTGAAGTGCACGCCCATATCGGTGAGGAGTTTGGCCCTGAAGCGCATCAACGATTTCACAGCAGCTGGGACAATTGAGCGCCTGATCGAAACCTACAACTGGGAGGCCAGCCTTCTCGGCCCCAGGAAGCGTTGGCCAAACTGTCTCACCGCCGCAATGGATATTCTGCTGCCGGCGCAGGCCCAGATCGTGCTGTTTTGGGGCGAAGAATTCGTCGCCCTTTACAACGAAGCCTATGCGCCCACCATCGGTGACAAGCACCCTCGCGCATTTGGACGCCCTGCCCGAGAAAACTGGGGTGAACTCTGGAGTGATCTCGAGCCCCTGCTTCGACGTGTCCTCGACGGCGGGGAGACGGTCTTTGCGAAGGACCGTCCCTTCTATATCGAACGCCACGGCTACCCGGAAACAGTCCACTTCGACATCTCCTATTCTCCCGTCCGCGACGAGGAACGCCGCGTTCGTGGGGTTCTTTGCATCGTCAACGAAACAACGGACCGGGTGAAATTCGAGAGTGCATTGCAGGCGAGCGAAGAGCGACTGAGGGCGATTTTTTCGCAGTCCGCAGCAGGGATCGTTCAGACAGACCTCACGGGCCGCTTTCTCCTGGTCAACAACCGCTTCTGCGAGATCCTCGGCTATAGCGAAAGCGAGCTCTTATCGATGCGAATGCGGGATATCTGTATTGCCGGAGACATCGACGAGGCAGACCGGCTCTTTAAAACGGTGGCTGAACGCGGCCAGAGTTTCGAGATGGAGAGCCGTCTTCGGCGAAAAGATGGCAGTTTGGTCTGGGTGGCGAACTCGGTTTCGGCGCTTCGCGACAAAGATGGCGGTTTCCAGCAAGCGAGCGCCATCATCGTCGACATTACCGAACGCAAGCGCGCTCAGGACGTCGAGCGTCGCCTGGCCGCGATCATCGCTTCGTCCAACGAAGCCATCCTTGGCATTGACCTTGGCATGAAAATCACGAGTTGGAACACTGGCGCCGAGCGGCTCTATGGATATACGGCTGACGAGGTCATTGGCCGATCCGTCCTGGTCTTGGTTCCTGAGGACCGCCAGGGTGAGGAGCCTGCAATTTTGCGCCAGGTCAGCGCCGGCCTGAAGGTCGAGCCCTACGAAACGGCAAGACTCCACAAGGACGGTCGAAGCGTCCCTGTCCTCCTCAGCGTCTCACCGATCTATGACGCCTATGGCGTGATCGTCGGCGCATCGAAGATTGCGCATGACATCTCGGCCCGAAAAGACGCAGAACGCCTACAAAGCGTCCTCGTCGGTGAACTGAACCATCGGGTAAAGAACCTTTTTGCGACTGTCCTTGTGATCGCGCGCCAAACGCTTGGCCACGGCCAAATAGATGCCGCGGACGTGCGCTCATTCGAGGCGCGGCTATCTTCGATGGCACGCGCTCATGATCTTTTGACCCACGGGAGATGGGAGCAGGCCGAACTACGGGCGATCGTCGAACAGTCGATTTCACCCTATTCTCCGGATCGATTTGCGGTCACCGGTCCTTCAATCCAGGTCCCTCCAAGGGCGGTCGTGTCGATCTGCCTGGCGCTTCATGAACTCGCCACGAATGCAGCCAAATACGGCGCACTCGCGGTCGACCAGGGCCACGTCTCGATCGCTTGGACAGTACAAGCCGGGACCGAGTCTACCGCCAGACTGTTCCTGCGATGGGAGGAAACCGGAGGCCCGCCTGTGACCCCACCGACCCGCAGAGGTTTTGGATCCCGGCTCATTGAGAGCCTGTTGGCCGCCGAACTCAATGGCACGGTCAAAATTACCTATGACCCAAAGGGCGTCGTATGCGAGGTCGATGCCAATCTTCTTGGCGAATGGGATCAGCAGCCAAGCTCTCATTGAACTCGAAGCCCGAGGTGCATTTCCTGCCATGATCGTCGATCGGGTGCGCGATCGCATTAATCCCCGAGCCGGCCTCTTTTTTCCCTCACCGCCGGTGTCATCGCCACGGGGCTAGCCGGCGATAGTTTCAGGTAGCCTTTCCAGAAGCTCCGCGGCGCCTTGTTATAAGCCCTCATCACCTGCGCTTCCCAATGCCTTTGCACCCGCGCACGCAGTTGTTCCCCGGTCGCTCATGCTGAAAGAAATCCAAAAAGCGGTCCCTCTCAGCGGCGGGCTGCTGTTCGGCTTTAAGGTGTTCTACCGTTCCCATTTGCGCCGACGCGCAGTGTTTTTCGGCAAGACGTTGCGCAAGGCGCCGAGTGTTTCGCCAGCGACGGCCTCACAACGGAGCTCCCAGTGACCAGTCCAAGCCATGGAACCGTAGAACCCAAAACCCTGACAGCTGTCAGGGTTTGATGGAATTCACGCGGCAAACGGTGCAGGGGAGCACATTAAGTAGGTGCCCCGGAACTTGCGATCTGATGCACAAGGCGTCCGGCACTTCGTCACGGTTGAGGACGTTCACATTCAAAAACCCTGACAGCTGTCAGGGTTTCTCAACGGCCAGTCTGATCAACCGGCTCAACCGGAGCCCCGCTTCATCCACGACATCAGTCAATAGACGGCACCGATGAATGCTTCACGTCGCGCAGAGAAACAATCTCCCAGGTGAGAACACGCCCATAAACGCCGGTCAGGTTTGCCCGCAACCCAAACCGAGCTCACGCCACCACTCTGCCGTCAACGTGGCGATAGATCTTTGCCCCACCCGCTGCCCACACGAACACCGCCATCAGAAGAACCGGGACCGGGTTGTGTTCAGCAGATGCTTACGATCTGTGTATCGACTTCCTGGCATGGGATCGATAGCCAGCTCAGTGAAAGGGAAGGTGGGGCGAACGACCAACAAAGTCACGCTTTTCACCTTAGACACGAGCAGCCTCCATGGAGCCTGAACCCCACAATGTCCAATGGTCGAACGAGCTAGTTAAGTGACAGATGCTGACCTCACCAGGCTGGAATTGCCCCCCCATTTGAGATCGCGCTCACCATACCAAGGGAGAAGCCGTTTCTCGTCATCAGGTCCGTTTCGATCTCGGAATAAATCAGCCTCGTTTCGCGGACAGATTTCGATCTCACATCGAGACAGATGATAGCCCGGGGTTTAACCAACGGCGCCGCTCCGAGCATCCATTCGCCCTCAACAAAGCCATCAGCATCGGCCCGAGGGAGAATTCGCCACGCCGTGCCTTTGTCGTCAGGTCGCGCAGGTAACCTCCGGCCGAATTGATGTGTCCTGCCCGCTCAAGGATGCAAGCAACCGCAACAGCTGCATTTTCAGGTCCCATCACATCGCAAGCGTCCTGGTAGGCGTTCGGGCTCACTCCCAACATCGAACGCACCACAATGGCAGCGGACATCAGGTCACGCCAGTTCGATATGGCTCCATCCTGGCCATACAGTGCGATCTCGGGGCAGGCTCGCATTACCATGCTGAGCGGAAAAGCCTTGATCGGCTTGTTCACCACCCGCTTTGCTGGTTCGGATTTTGCCTCCAGCTCCTCTCCAGAGCTAGGTTCAAGTTCATATAAGGATTCGGTATGTGAATTCTGTATGTGGCGCTCATTTTGAGCATCATTGCTGCTCAAACTTCCGGAATTATCCAAAATATCCAATTGATTGACGATCTCCGAGCAAAGTAGTTCCATCTCGTCGAGGATCGGTGTCAGGTCATGGATGGTTGGGGATCGCGGTATCCGGGCAACGAGAGCCTGATAAATACCTTCGATCTTTCTCCAATCGCCGCTCGCCCCTTCTTCAATTGCTGCTGAGATGAGCTTGCGGGCGTCGCGTCTACGGATCGTGAGCGCTTCTTTGGTTTTCCGAAGCAAGGCGTGCTCGGCGGCCACCTGCTGCGCCAACTGCGCAAGTTCCTCCGATCGGGCGAGAAGTGGGGAAAGATCGAAACCGAAAGCATCCTGAACATCGCCAGCCCTGTCCTTGCGGGCGTAGCGCTTCCCGTTCGCACTGTCTTTGCGATTGATCAGTCCGGCATCAACAAGCGCTGCCAGGTGCCGCCGCAGCGTCGCGCCGGCAATACCGTGCGCACGCACCGACAGTTGGGCATTCGACGGAAAAACGATGAGAGACTCTCCCTGTCGGAGATAAGTCTCAGGATAGAAGCTCAAAAGCGCGTCAAGGACGGCAAGAGCACGATCCTGTAGCCCAAGATGCGCCCTGGCTTCACAGGCATCCCGGAACACTTTCCATTTGTCGGCCGATTTGTTCGGCCGGATCTCGATGGACGCTTTTTGTCGCTTTAACAGCGCAAGCGTCATCGGCCGCCGCCCAAAAGGCGTCGTTACACTTCCACTTTGCATCTTCCTTCACCCTTCAGAAGGCAAAAGATGTCCGCTCACCCAATTCGGTGCCAAAAACTCTTGACTGGGATTCGTGGAAATGCGATTCTCAGATTGTCCAGATATGAGAGAGGCTTCCACGACGGCAACGTTAAGGGGGCCTTTTTCTTTTGCGGTATTCCTTTCCGTATTTTCCTTGTCGAATAGACCAGCTGACAGCTTGTCTATAACGTCTAGCTTTGACGCTCACGCGAGAAGCGTTCGATGAGAGCCGGCAATTCGTCGCCGACGAACTTCACGAAGTCCTGACCGAGCGGGCCATCTGCAGAAATCCGAAGCTCCTTGGTCGAAATCTTCCAAGAGCCGAGCTTCGATCCTGCATGGTCCAGAAGGTCACGGCTGTCCTCCCGCGCAGGGCTCGAGGGCTTTATTGCCTCGAAAGCACGCTGGAAGCGTTGATCCGATAGGGAGCCGCGTTCACGTGCATGCGAGAGCACCTTCCGCACCACCTCAAGCGATCCAGGATCGCTTGCGATCGTTCTTGCAAACTCTATCCAGCGCGGCCGACCCACTTTGGGGGCACGTCCAATCGCTTCGATCACGTCTGCCGGGATCGTTCGATAAACGCCGCGCATTCGAGCAAGTTCTGCATCCGCAATCGACAGTGCCGCATAGATGTTGCGGGCCTTGATGCCGGCGTCATCCATCCGCGATGCAAACAATGTGCGCTCGATCCAGGTCAGATCTTGCCGGCTCGCGTTCTCGATGCCTTGTGCGACGACGAGATCGAGATCGGAGATGTCGACCTCGAGCGCGCGAACGTTCCGCAGAAGTTCCTTGGCAGCACGCCAACGCCGGTGACCGTAGACAATCTGGTAGCGCCCTGCAGACGAGGGATGCTGCCGAACCTGGATGGGGACCTTTTGGCCCTCGGCCTCGATCGAGCGTTTGAACGTCTCGAAATCGCTGCCGTCATCATCCGACAATCGGTCCGGGTAGGGGGAAGGATCGATCAGCGCGGGATCGAGCTCAAGGACCGTTCCGCCGCCGGCTTCGACGATTGCCTTCAAACGGTCCCGCTCTGCCCTGATGTCATCGATCGCGCGGTGCGCCGCGCCGACAACGCCAGCCCCGACGCGCGGCGACGGGGCTGGTGGCGCAGGTTGCGGATCGTCCGCGAGCTTGTTCTCCAGTTCTTGCGACAGCAGACCGAAGCTCGCGACAATTGATTTGCGAGATGACTTGCTCATGTCCGCCCCCAGCTATCGTTGATAAGGCGGATAATGGCCTCGTTGACCGAATCGACTGCTTCACGGGCGCGCTTATGGGTGTCACGACCAATCTGGCCCATTTCGAGCTCGTAAATCGAGCGCTTGGCGAGGCCCGCGGCTTCGACGGCCGTGCTTTCGATGGCGGTCGGCAAGAGGACGTCTGTCCCGAACATATGTCGCAACATCGCAACGACCTGCGATTGCGGCGCATCGTTCGGGTCATGCCGTGTCACGAGATATCGAATGAAATCCTGGTCGAGCTGGGCGCCGCTTTCATTCAAGACGCTGATCAGATCGCCCATCATCAGCAAGAACTGGCTCATGGATGCCACGTCCAGCATCGCAGGATGGACCGTGATGACCATACTGGTTGCCGCATAGATCGCGCTTAAGGTCAAGAAGCCAAGGGAGGGCGGGGTGTCCAGGATGACGACGTCGTAGTCCTGTTCGACGTCTGCCAAGGCAAGCTTCAGGCGCTCGAAAAAGATCGCGCCAGAGCTCGACTTGTTTGCCAGAACACGAGGCGTTTCGTGCTCGTATTCCATGACTTCAAGGTTGCCCGGAACGAGATCGACGCCATCGAAATAGGTTTTGCGAATGATGTCCTTGATCGGTCGCCGCTCGGCGTCATCGTAGCGAAGCGCTGCGTAGATCGTTTCGTTCGCACCGACATCGATTTCCGGCTGCGCACCGAACATTGCAGACAGCGATGCCTGGGGGTCAAGATCGAGTGTGAGGACGCGATAACCATGGAGGGCAAGGTAATGCGCCAGATGAACACACGTGGTGGTCTTGGCACTGCCGCCCTTGAAGTTCGCGATCGCCAGCACCTGGAGGTGCTCACCCGGTCGGCGGCGAGGCAGGAAGCGGAGTGCTTCCGCAGGCTTCTGCTTGGCAAACAGCTCTCGCAGTTCGTTGATCTGTGCGAGCGTGTAGACGCGATGGTTGTTCTCAAGGCGGCCCGGCGTCGGCCCGCGCCCTTCCGATGACATCAGCTTCAGGGTCGAATCCGGTATGGACGTCAGCTTCGAGACTTCGTTCGTCAGAAACGACCTCAAGGCCTTTTCCGACCTCGGCGGGTACATCCGTGTCCGCAGTTGCTGCAGCTGGTTCGACAAAAGACCGGCGTGCCGCAAGATCTTTGCGGCTGCGTCTTCCTTGAGTTGAACGTCATTTTCTGCGCGTTGAGCTATCGCCAT
>NZ_JBYTDX010000002.1:1332500-1855420 GCF_058791875.1 Ensifer sp. EB106-05-01-XG146 | reverse complement strand
ATCCGGACAATATGCGCAGATGCACTATGCTCCGATTCGGCGCGGTTTTACAAATGCATAGCGTTTTGACGGAGGTGCTGCCCTTGCGGTGGAAAGCGAGCTTGTGAAGCGGCCGAGTTGTCCGCGGACAACTTCCCTTCGGGCACGTTCGCGCATCTCCAATTAGAGCATAGATTTAATAGACTATTGACAGCGGATCTGATTGTGTCAGGATTGTGTTCAGTTGGCGATTGGATGCATGGAGCTTCCTGATGTTCTATCTCGGTGGAATGACCCTTGGCTATCTTAAGCCGCCCCCGCCTGTGCCGAAGGCGATGAAGACAAAGCGGCAGGCGGAAGTGGATGTCGCCTCGACGACGCTCGACAAGGCGACGTGCGAAGAGTCCGATCGTAATCAGGAATGGGCGCGCGCGTTCCTGACGCCGTGGCACCTCCTTTACTGAGGAGTGAGGCGTGGCGCCGAACTGCGCCGCCCAAGCGTTGACAGCTGTCAACGTGAAAGCCGTTTCAGCCGCCGTGGAAAAGCGCAAATCGGCGAGGGAAGGGCTGTTTCGCGGCTGCGAATTGATTAAGTTCGCTGTCATGGACACCAAGCAAGATCGTTCCGTTTCAAGTGACCCGCCTGGCGATGCGGCCGACAGTCAGGGGCAGGTGCTATCGCTGCACCAGCGCATCCTCGGTGACGTCGAAGGGCGCATTCTTTCCGGGGAGTGGCCACCCGGACACCGCATCCCGTTCGAGCACGAACTGACCGAGCAATATGACTGCTCGCGCATGACGGTGAACAAGGCCCTGACCGAACTCGTCAAGCGCGGGCTGATCGAGCGGCGGCGCAAGTCGGGAAGCTACGTTACCTTTCCGCAGGTCCAGTCCGCCGTCATGGAGATCCACGACGTTAAACTCGAAGTCCAGTCGCTGGGGCTCGATTACAGCTTCCGCGTGGATGAGCGAAAAGTGCGCAAGGTCGAAAGCCGGGATCGTGAACGCCTGGATCTCCCGAGCTCGGGCAAGCTGCTGGACGTAACGTGCCGGCATTTTGCCGGCTCGCGTCCCTTTTGCTTCGAGGAGAGGTTGATCAGCCTTTCTGCGGTTCCGGAGGCCGAAGAGGAAACATTCGAGACCGCGGCGCCCGGTTCGTGGCTGCTCGGCAAGGTACCGTGGAGCACGGCCGAACACCGCATTCGTGCCGTGGCGGCCAGCAAGTCGGCAGCGCAGGCGCTCGGTATCGCCACCGGCACAGCCTGCCTCGTCATCGAGCGGCGGACCTGGAGCGGACGGGCGCCGGTCACGCATGTGCGGCTCACCTATCCCGGCGACCGCCACGAACTCGTTGCGCAGTTCGCGCCCAGCCCCATCGGCTAGTCGAAGGATCGGTTGTCCGCGGACAACCGATGAAGCAGGCCCTCGATCGGCGGTTCCGCGCCGATTATCCTGCGGCGAGGCGCAGCTTCGGTGCCGGTTCGTTGCCGGAAAAAGCGAAGACCTCGATGGGTTCACCGATGCCCCTGACCGGGTAGGCGCCGAGATGCTCCATGCTCGAGGCGCAGCCGGCCAGCTCGACGAAGGCGCGCGACAACAGCACCGGGCGTTTGGTTTCCTTGGTCAGGCTCTCAAGCCTTGAGGCGATGTTGACGGCGGGGCCGATGACGGTGAAGTCGAGCCGGCGGCGCGAGCCGATATTGCCATACATCACGTCGCCGACATGCACGCCGATGCCGTAGCCGAGCGGCTCGCGACCTTTCGAGAGGTTGTCCTGGTTCAGGACGGCGATGGCTGCCTCCGCCTCCCGGATCGCCTGGAGCAGATTCTCCGCGGCGTCGGGGTTGCTTAGCGGAAAGATCGCCAGCAGCCCGTCACCCATGAATTTGAGGATCTCGCCTCCATGGCGCTCGATCGGTTCCGACATGGCGTCGAAATAGGCGTTCAGCAGTTCGATCACGTCGTCGCGCGGCCAGAGATCGGAAAGCTTTGTGAAATTGCGCAGGTCGCAGATCAGGATGGCGGCACCGACGGTGACGCCGCTGCCCCGTGTGGTGGCGCCGGCAAGGATCTGTTCGCTCGCGTGCGGGCCGACATAGGTTTCGAGCAGCGTTCGGACGAAACGGTTCTTCAGCCTGATTTCACTGACCAGCGCCAGCGCCGGCACGATCTTCGCGAGAAAGGCCAGATGTTCGTCTTCGAAGCCGCCCTTCCGGTCGCTGGCAAAGGTGACGATGTGGCGTTTGCCGAGCGTGTGCTCAAGCGGCCAGGCGATGTATTCGGTCAGGCCCTCGGCCCTGAGGTCAACATAGAGCGAGCTCTGTTCCTGCTCTTCCGTCAAGTCCTCGAGGTTGGTTCGAACCTCGGTGCCACCGTTATTGATCACGTAGAGCGGGCTGTTGAGGTAGAGAGCGGTGTTCTGGGTGCCATAGTCGTAGAGATCGATTTCGCCCTCGGCCAGCCCCTTGCGCCACAGGATGCGAGCGCCGAGCCATTGCGGATGGTTGATGCGGAAGTGCAACGTGGCGCGCGCAACCGGAATACCGGCGGCCTGCAGCCGTTCGCCCAACTCGACAAGGATATTGTCGATGAAGCGCTCGTTGCGCGTTTCGATGATCAGCCAGTCGAGCACGCCTTGGCGTCGAGCCGGAAAGCTGCCATCCTCGGGTGACGGCGAGGGGGCCTCAGATGGGGTCTGCATTGCTGTTCTCCATGGCGCTCAAGCGGGTGAAGCCGCGTAAGCCGAACGATGTATCGCAGCAAATGTGGAGCATCGGCACCGCCTTGATAAGGGGCAACCTGAAAAGCTTTTGAGAAATCTGGGGCGGCATGCCGCCGCTTCTGTCAGACGATCGGGCGTGCCGGCGCGGCCGCAGGTCGGCTTCCGTCGATCAGCGGCAAGTGCAGGCGCACCCGCGTGCCACGCCATGGACCGGTGAGAATGTCGATACGGCCGTCGTGGAGCCGGGCGATCTCGCGCGCGAGATTGAGCCCCAGCCCGGCGCCGGTGGAGCGCGGACGCAAGCGATAGAAAGGTTCGAAGACGCGATCGCGCTCCTCTACCGGAATGCCGGGGCCTTCGTCGTGGATTTCGAGCCCGCCGGCGGCATCGACCAGAACGGTGATCGTGCCGGCACCGCCGCCATGTTCGATGGCGTTGCGCAGAAGGTTGGCGACAGCCTGCTCGATCTGCCGCGGCCGCGCGCTGACCAGGGCGCCCGGCGCTTCGGCTTCGAATGCCAGCTCGTAGCCGGCTTCGAACGCAAGCGGTGCGAAGTCCGCTGCCATGACCCTCCCGAGAGAAACGAGGTCGACCACCTCGAGCGGACCGCCGGCATGTTCGAGGACTTGCCGGTCGAGAAGCTGCTGGGCGAGATGCGACAGGCGCTCGATATCGAGCCTCAGGCGGGTGGTTTCGGGGTCTTCCTGCAGAAGCTCGGCGCGGGTCCGCAGGATCGCGATCGGGGTGCGCAATTCATGGGCCGCATCGGTCAGGAAGCGGTTGCGCTGGTCGTATCCCTCTCCCAGTCGCGCCAGGGCCCGGTTGAAGGCCCGCACCAAAGGGGCGATTTCGGTCGGCACTTCCTCGGTTTCGAGCTGCACCGCGCGGTTGTCGATGTCGATGCGCCCCGCCTGGTCGGCGGTCGAGACGAGGCTCGCGAGCGAACGGCGCACGACGGCCGGCGTCGTCAGCAGAGTGGAGACGCCCATGACCAAGACGATCGGCAAAAGGAAGCAAAGGACAACAAGCACGAGCGTCGGCATGACCTCCATCCACGCCGTCCTGCCGTCGAGGTCGCGCGCCATATCGACATTGATGCTGATCTGCACGTCCAACGGCTCATTGTCGCGGCGGGAGGAAACTGTCGCCGCGAGGATCTGGACCCGGCCGGCTTCGGTCTCGACATTGTGGAGGACAGCGTCCGGAAGCGTACCGCCTTCTTCGAAAAGCAATTTCGCCCCCTCCACCCGTTGCAGCAGGTCGCCACAGGCTTCTTCATAGGGGGCAGGGACGTTTCCGTAGCGCACGACCTGGCCGGCGGCGTCGCGGACGATGTACCAGAGATTGGGATAGGACTGGCGAAGCTCGCGCAGGTCCTCGGTCTCGTGCACGGCCAGCACGCCGTTCGCGTCGCGCCCGACGGCGCGGTCGAGCACATCCAAGGCGGCTTCGTTGTCGACGAGCAACCGTGGCTGGGCGATGAACACGCCCAGGAAAAGCAGGCCGATGAAGACGAACAACGTGGCCGCCTGCAGGAGGATCAGCCGACGGACGAGGACCCATTGCAGCGAGCGCGGACGAACCTTGATCATGTCGTCGCGCGCAGGAGATAGCCGAGATTGCGGATCGCCCGGATTTCGACGCCGGCGCCGACGTCGTCGAGCTTGCGGCGCAGGCGCGAAAGATGGGAGTCGAGCGCGTTGGATTCGATCTCGTCTTCCATGGCGTAGACCGATTCTTCCAACGTCGCCCTGAGCACGGTTCGGCCGGGCCGCCGCATCAGCGCTTCGAGCGCAAGCCGTTCCCGGCGCAGAAGGTCGAGAGGCTTGTCGTCCACGGCGGCCTCCCGGTGGCGGAAGTCGTAGATGAGCCGCCCGACCTTGGTCTGCTCCGATTTGAGCGTGACCGGACGGCGGGCAAGCGCGCGCAGCCGCGCCATCAGTTCCTCGACGGCAAAAGGCTTGGAAAGATAATCGTCGGCACCGGCATCGAGCCCGCTGACCCGGTCGTTGATCGATCCCAATGCCGTCAGCATCAGGATCGGCGCCTCGACGCCAAGGCTTCTGAGCTTCGGGATAAGATCCAGCCCCTCGCCATCCGGCACCCGGCGGTCAAGCACGACCACGTCATAGGGCCAGAGTTCGGCAACGGCCTCGGCGTCGGCGAGCGTCGAGACATGATCGACGATCACCTGGCGCCGCGCCAGGGCAGCCTTGAGGGCCGAGGCCATCTCCGGCTCGTCTTCCAGCAGCAAGATGCGCATGCCACTTTCCCTTCTGTGCCCGCATCTATGCGGGTCGCTGATCCGTCACGTCGACTGCCCGAGGCGTCACTCGCATTCCAGCTTCGGCTGGCGGAAGTTGGTGATGTACCAGCGGCCGTGCTGCATCCGGGCGTAGAAGCTATAGAAGCACTCCTGTTCCTCGACATAGCCCGGCGTCGAATACTCCTCGTAGCGCATTCCGCGCCGGGTGTCCCTGATTCCGCCGCTGGATGTGCCGGAGACGACATTCGTTGAGATCTTGCGCCATTGATAGGCGCGCTCGTTCCAGCCGAGATCGAGAACATTGGTGGGCGGACCATAGTCGATGATGACGGATTCGACCGGCTGGCCGATATAGGTCTTCATCGTATCGGATGCACAGCCGGCCAGCAGGGCGGCGGTGGCGGCGAAGCAGGCGAGGGTGCAAAACCCCTTAATGGAGAGCATGACGGATCCCGGTTTTCCTGCAGCGCCAGTCGTCCACGGGACGCGCGAAGCCAGCAGTTGTCGTTGACGTGCCGCCCGTCCGGAACGACTGCGATCCGGAGCGATGCGACGGCTGACCGGGAGCTAAAGGGCCAAGATTACAGGGGCATTGCAGGGCCGGCGCGAAGCTGGCGAAAGCTGCGCCGACGAAGCCGGTGGCGGGGGCAACGGATGTCGTTACTGCCGAAGAAGCGCTGCATACTTCCTAGGCAGCGCGGTCTGTGTCACGTGTTTGCGCTACCTTGGGATCAGCCGCGTAAACCAGGCCCGGCTTGACGATCCACTCGCCCGTGCGAAGTGCCAGTACATCAAAGCCGCCGCTCACCAGGCGCGGTGCCACGCCGACGAAACGATAGACAAGGCCCTCTCCGTCGCGCACGGATTCCCGTATCGGACAACTGCCCAGAGAGCCGATAACGTCGCCCTCGAACGCGACATCCACCAGCATGAAATATTCCGTCGGCAGACGGCGGCTGGCTCTGGAGGAGAGTTTGAACCCGTTTGTGAATTTCATAGTCTTGCTCGTCTGTGACGCCTTCGGAACCGGACATGCCGGTACTGGCAAGCGTCTGCGCTGTTCTGTTGCTTTCGCGTCCGAAGCCGGGTGGGTTGCCGCCAACGCAAATCCGGCCGATCACAGGAAAGGTGAATGCTGCGGCACCGGGTGTTGCGGCGCGGCACGTCTCAAGCCATCCAAAAGCGGCACCAGCATGGCAGCATGCCTGAGGCAAAACGACCTACAGGCACATTGCCGCCCGCTCCTTCTATCGCGCAGATCGGCATAGGATTTCGCCTGGGAAGATGGGATGGAAAGATCAGGAAAGCATAAGGGGAGGGAGTGCAGTGCGCTTGAATGATTGCGCGCGACGCTAGCAGAGCATCGCGGTTTGAGCTGGACGCAACTCGCCGCCAAATAGTGGGCTGAGGGTCGGTTCGGAGAGCAGGAACCCTTGCACGTGCGTTGCGCCGGCGCCTTGCGCGGCCTCAAATTGTGCATAAGTTTCAACACCTTCGACCACAACGACGGGAGCGACGCAGGACGCCAGACCCACCATGTGCAGAAGGAACCGCTCCGCGTCGGGACGTCCGAGCCGCAGGAAGAAGCCGTCGATCTTCACGATGTCGACGGGCAAGGACAAAAGTGCCTCCGGCGTCGAAAATCCCGTTCCGAAGTCATCGACGGCGACCCGATATCCAAGCTCGCGTACGCTTCGAACGAAACACCCGGCCGTCGGGAGCGCTGAGATCGGTAGGCTTTCGGCGAGTTCGAGCACGAGGCGCGGTGCCAGCCCCCGATGGGTCGACAGCAGATCCAGGAGCAGCGTCCGGTTACGTTCATCGCAGATGCTTTCGACCGAGATGTTGCAGCCGAGGTCGGCGGTTGGATGATGCGCCAACCAGTCGAAGGCGAGCGTGAGCATGTGCCTGTCCAGCGCAGCAATGCGGCCGGCCGCCTCCAGATAGCGTATGAACTCGCTGGCGGTCATGACCTCGCCGTCGGGTCGGATGATCCTTCCCAGACACTCCGAATAGAGCACGGTGCCGACATCGGCGACGGCATTGACGTGTTGAAGTGAAAACCCGACGCGCCCTTCTTTTGCTGCGTGGTCGAAGATTTCCACAACACGGTCAGACATTTAAACTCCATTGGCTTGGACGCGGGTCCGGATGCAGCCACCGGCTCACCAAGTGAGCCGGTGGCCAGTTCCTCGTTATTGGGCGGTCTCCGGCTCCGGTTCGACAACAACCACCGTCTGCGGCGGCAGCGTGCCGCGGATTTCGTCGATCTTGCCAACGGCGGGGCCGACCCCGAGAATCCCCTTGGCTTCGTCGACCATGTCGTCGGTCACCACGCCATCCTTGGTGAAGCCCGCTAGCGCCTCGCGCAGCGCTTCGTCGCTCAGCGCAGGATCGGCTGGGATGGCGTCGACGCCATTTTCCGCCTCGAACTGCGCATAGGCGATTGCGTAAGCGGAAACGGCCGCCATCTTCGGATCGTTTGAATTGAGATAGGCGTGGTAGTTGCGGTTGAGCGAGTTGAACCCTCGCTTAGACTCGGGCGCCACAACGGGATCGACTACCGGATCGACCACCGGGTCCGATGCAACCACGACCGATTTGGCGGGTTTCTCGGCTTTTGCCGATTTGGCTGCCTTGGTCGCCTTGGTCTTGCTGCCGGAGGTCCCGGATTTGTGCTGCGATTTTCCACTGGACTTGCCAGTGCTCGTTTCCTTGCTTCCGCGGGAAGTGTCGGATTTGCTGTGGCCAGAACCGCCACCGTGGCTCCCGCCATTGCCACCACCGTTGCCCCCGCCGTTACCGCCGCCGCCACCATTGCCACCACCGCCGCCATTGCCGCCTTTGGCGTAGGCGGAATCGATCAGGCTCAGGGAACCGGCAGCCATTGGCGCGACTGCCAGCGTCAGCGCCATGATGCTCCGGGCGATCAGCTTCGTCACAGGCATAGATATCTCCTCATTTCCAACTGGTCGTTCTCATTTGCTTACGGATCGAGACACGACGTTCGATGTGAAGACGATATCTGCGCCTCCGAGACGGCGCCATCGGCCCCCGACCATTGCCTTTTCGCCTAGGACCTAGGTCCTATTCCGCAGCATCAAAGGTCCGAACAGTTCGGTCGCGATGGCTGCGCCATTGACCCTGTCATGAGAGTGGTTAGGTTGGCGCGGCCTTGCTACAATCGTCGCGCCGCACGAGCCGGCGGCCCGATCCGAGAGACCTGGTGCGCGTCCAACAGCTTATCACCCGCTGGAATTCTCAATCTCTAGCCACCCAGTTCCTGCTGATCGGAGGAGCGGTCGCCGCTTGTGCGATGGTTCTGGTCGGCGCCTTCGTATCGAACAGGATCGAAGACGCAGTCACCCGGAATTCCGCCGCAACGACGGCGCTTTACGTCGACAGCGTGATCGCGCCGTTGCTGCCCGATATGCAGACGAATGAAGTGCTCGATGAAACGGTTGCCCGTGCGCTGGACGAGACCCTTGGCCAGGGCGCGCTCGGCGAACGCCTCCTCTCGTTCCGCCTTTGGCGTGCGGATGGCACGCTTCTCTATTCGAGTGACCAGGCGGCCGTCGGCACCAAGGTGGAGCCAAGCGAGGAACTTCAGACGGCATTTTCAGGCAAAATGGTCGCCCGCTTCGACCAGGCCGGGGATGGGACGGCGGACAGGGCTACGGCCGAGCCGGCGCTTGCCATCTACAATCCGGTGCTCCAGCCCTGGTCCGGCCAGGTGGTGGCCGTGTCGGAATTTCATGAGGTGGCCAATGATTTCGAACAAAGCCTCAATCAGGCGCGCGCACACACCTGGTTGGCGGTCGCAGCCTTCACGCTTGCCTTCTTCGTCGTGCTGTCGGCGATCGTGCTTCGGGGCAGCAAGACGATCGAGAGCCAGCGGCATGCGCTCGCCCAGCGCGTCGACGAGCTTTCGGCATCGCTGGCGCAGAACGAAACGTTGCGCGGCCGGCTGCAGCGCGCATCGCAGCGCGCCACCGCGTTGAACGAAAGCTATCTGAGGCGCATCGGCGCGGACCTGCATGATGGCCCCGCCCAACTCGTCGCCTATGCTTCGCTAAGACTGGGCAGCGAGACCTTGAAGCGCGACGCGACGCCGGCGGCCACCCGTGCGCGCGAGATCGGCGCGATCAAGGCGAGCCTCGACGAGGCGATGCAGGAGATCCGCACAATCTGCGGCGGCCTGGTCCTGCCGCAGATCGAGACGGCCGGATTGGCAGAGATCCTGCAGCGTTGCGTGAAGGCCCATCAGCAGCGCACAGGGGCGGCGGTCGAGCTCGCCCTGGCCGATCCGCCGGACCGTCTGTCGCAGGCGGCAAAGATCTGCATCTACCGCTTCGTGCAGGAAACCCTCAACAACGGCTACCGGCATGCCGGCGGCGTGAGGCAGCAGGTATCGCAACGAACAGTCGGCGACCGTGTCACCATCGAGGTCGCCGATGGCGGACCCGGATTTGATCCGGACAAAGTTCCGCCCACAAGTCTTGGTCTTGCCGGCCTGCGCGAACGGATCGAAAGTCTCGGCGGAACGTTTGAGCTCATCATCGAGCCGACCGGCACCACCGTTCGCATGACGACCAGCGTCAAGGAGATCTGACAATCATGACGTCAAGGATACGCGTTGCCGTGGTCGACGACCACCCTCTGTTTCGCGAAGGCGTGACCCGGAGCCTGTCGGAGATCGAGGGGTTTGAGATCGTCGCCGAGGGCAGTTCGAAGGACGACGCGACCGGGATCGCGCAAAGCCTCGGACCGGATGTGATGCTCATGGATATCTCCATGCCGGGCGGCGGGCTGGAGGCGATACCGGCGATCCTGGAGGTCGCTCCGTCGCAGAAGATCATCATGCTCACGGTTTCCGAAGACGGAGATGACGTGACCACGGCGCTCGACCGTGGTGCCACCGGCTATGTGCTGAAGGGGGTCGGCGCCTCGGCGCTCGCCGAGGTCATTCGCACTGTCGCTTCGGGCGAGCGTTACGTGGCGCCGACCCTTTCGGCCAAGCTTTTGTCGACGAAGGGCCCGGCCCAGCCTGGAAAATCCGGTCTGGTCGCAACCCTGACGCCCCGCGAGAAAGAGGTTCTGCACCTGGTGGCCGCCGGCATGAGCAACAAGCATGTCGCCATCGAGCTGGACCTGCAGGAAAAGACCGTGAAGCATCACATGACGCAGATCATGACGAAGCTGGGGGTCGCAAACCGCACCGAAGCGGCAATGGTTCTGCGCGACGCGCGCGAGCTTTAGTCTCTAAGACCGACCGATACCGTCGCACCGCCGACGCCGATCGGCGGCGCGTGCTAATGCGCCAGGGTCTCCATGCGCTGCTTGTCGGCTGATGTCGCGCGGCGGTTGATGATCGTCCGTCCGCGGGCATCCTTCATGATGTAGCGCCCCTTCCTGACTTGCTCGGTTATGCCGCCCTTGTGACGGATACCGGTTTCGCCATCGTCGGTGGCGTCTTCATTGGCACGGGAGGCCTTGGAGTTTCCGCCGGAACGGGTTTCGTTGGAATTCCCGTTTCCATTGCCGTTGCCACCGCCATTGCCGTTATTGCCGCCACCGCCGTTCCCGTTCCCTCCGCCATTACCACCACCATTCCCACCGCCGTTGCCGCCGCCATTATTGCCGTTCTTGGCGAGGGCGACCGTCTCGGTCATCGACAGACCTGCGCGGGTCAGATCGAGCTTGTAGGGAAGGGTCGTCACCAACAGGATCGCGGGCCAGAAGAATGCAGCAAGAAAAATCCGGCGATTGGGCATTTCAGTCCTCTGGCGATGTCGCGGCACAGGGTGGGCACGCTCCGGCGGATACCGGCAAGTTCGACTTTGCTCATGGCCGGCATGGCCAGTCAACGCGCGTCTGCGCCGGTTACGCTTTCCCAGACCTTTCCCCGGCGACGGCCGGACAATCGTCGGATTCCCTTAGGACCAAAGTCGGGTTCCATGCGTCGTCGTTTGGCGGCTGTGGCCTGCGCTCTTGCCGAGCAGCGACCGTGGCGTGACGGGTAGTCAGGCGATGGCGCGATTGAAATTGTCATGCACGCCGTTGCATCGTTTCATTTGGCCATATTCTCGACATCGAGATCGTTGACGTCTCCGGCAGGCTGGGACCACCCGGCGCTCATCGAGCGCCCGCTCCTGCACCTCTTCGGAGGCCCGGGGACGGGCGTTTTGCGCCTTTTGAAAGATCAACACTTGTCACACGACAAATCGACCGGGCACGTCAAGAAACGCATCGTGCTGCATTTTCCGGGCTTCGAGCCGCTGGATGCCGTCAAGCATCAGGCGCGCTACAAGCGATCGGCGGTCAAGACGGCGAGACTTCAGGATTTCGATGTTCAGGTCGGGCAGGTGGAGAGCGAGGGACCCGGCCGCTATTTCGACGTGGATAGCCAGGGCGCCGACTGGCAGACGGCCAGCCGCGTCTACATCTTCGATCACGACGAGATCGTCCGACGCCTGAATGGCCGGGGCACGCTGCATCGAATGGTCGCGGGCTACCTGAGCGCCCTGCGCGTCGTCTGGGAAGGCGGCGCATTCGGCTACTTCCGGCATGCCTGGCGGTTCGGCCTGTTCTTTCTCTTTCCGTTCCTGCTGGTGGCAATTGGCGTCGCGGGGAGCGTGTTGATCGGCACCGCCCCCTACTGGCTTGCGCTTGAATCATCGCTTCTCGTCCTGAGCGCGATCGTCGCCTACCTGGTCTTTTTCAAGCTGTTTCTCCCCTGGTCGGAGCGGTGGCATACCCTGCATCTCTTTTCCGACTGGGAGCTGGCGGTTGCCGTTGCGCGTCTGGAAAAACCATATTTAAAGCAATGGGTTGAAGACAGCCTGGCATCCGTGCGGGCCGCGCTCAACGAACCGGCCGACGAGTACGTCATCAGCTCTCACAGCATGGGCTCCAGCATCGCCACCCAAGTGATCGGCGCCCTGGTGGAGCGGGAGCCAGGCCTCTTTGCCGGAAAACGCATCGTCTTCGTCACGCTCGGCGGCGCGATCCTGCAATGTGCGCTGCTGCGCTCAGCCGAAGTGTTGCGCGCGCGCGTCGGCGCCATCGCCCGGGTGAAGGATATCTTCTGGTTCGACGTCCAGTGCCTGACCGACGCGATCAATTTCTATAGATGCCAGGTGGTGGCGCTTGCCGGACACGGCGATGCGCCCCAGCCGCCCATCGTTTTCATCCGGCTCAAGCATATGCTGTCACCGGAGCGCTATGGCCGGATCAAGCGCGACTTCCTGCGTGTGCACCGCCAATACGTGCTCGATGCCGACGTTCGCGCGCCCTTCGATTTTACGATGATGACGGCCGGGCCGCTCCCGGCCGCCTCATTCGCCAACGCGGCCTGAAGGCAAACAGTCCTGTCGGGGCAGGGCTGTTGCTTGCCGCTCACGTACTCAGCACCGAGAGACCGCTCTCCCGGTCGAACAGGTGCAAGCCGTTTGGCTCGATTGTGAAGGATACGGCTTCCCCCGGCCTGGGGCAGCCGCTGGCCTTGACCAGTGCGCCAATTTCCTTGCCGGCAAACAGAAAGGTCACGAGCGCGTCGTTACCATGAAACTCGACCAGGTCGGCGATGCCCTCGATACGATTGAGCCCGCTTTCCGCCGGCGCCAGGTCGGCGGGACGTATGCCCAGCACTAGCGTCTGGCCATGGCGAAGCGTGAACCTGTCGTCCGAGATCGCGAAGCTGCCGCCCGCACTGCGCAACAGCCAGCCGCCTTCGGTCTTTTCGGCCGTCACGTCGATGAAATTCATGTTGGGTGTGCCGATAAAGCCGGCGACGAAGAGCGTGCGCGGGCGTTCGTATATCTCGGCGGGCGTTCCGACCTGCTCGATCGCGCCACCCTTCATCAGGACGATCCGGTCGGCAAGTGTCATCGCCTCCAACTGGTCGTGGGTCACATAGATCGTCGTGGTCTTTAGCTTCTGGTGCAGCCGGGCGATCTCGACCCGCATGTGATTGCGCAGCTTCGCGTCGAGATTGGAGAGCGGCTCGTCGAAGAGGAAGACCCGCGGCGTCTTGATCATCGCGCGGGCGATAGCGACGCGCTGTTGCTGCCCGCCGGACAGCTCGGTCGGCTTGCGGGCGAGATAGGGCTCGAGGCCGAGCGTTGCCGAAACAGCGCGAATCCGCGTATCGATCTCCGCCTTCGGCACCTTCATGCGCTTCAGTCCGAAAGCGATGTTGTCGTAGATCGTCATGTGTGGGTAGAGCGCATAGTTCTGGAAGACCATGGCGACGCCGCGGTCGCGAGGCGGCAGGTCGTTGACCGCCCGCCCGCCGATCGAGACGATGCCGCCGGATATGTCTTCGAGACCGGCAATCATGCGCAGCAGCGTGGACTTGCCGCAGCCGGATGGACCGAGAAACACGATGAATTCATGATCGGCGACATCGAGGTTGAAATCCTTGATGACATCAACGGCGCCGTATTGCTTGTCGACATTGGAGCAGACGATGTTCGCCATGGCTCAATCCTTCCCACTGTCCATGCGGATCTGTAGTTTGATATCAGTCGGTCGGGCGGATGCGGCCTGCTCGAATGCCCTGATGCTGTCTTCGAAGCGGAAGGTTTCAGTGATCAGCGGCTTCAGATCGACCTTGCCGGACGCGATCAATTGCAGGGCGCGGTCGAAGATGTTGGCGTAACGAAACACCGTTTCGATCCGGACTTCCTTGGAGATTGCGCCCGGAACGTCGAATTGTACCGGTTCGACCGGCAGGCCCACCAGAACCACGGCACCGCCCGGGCGGACCAGATCGAATATCCCGGAAAAGGCCTTGGCGCTGCCGCTCGCCTCGAAGACGAGATCGGCGCCCCAGCCGCCGGTTTCCGCGGCGATGACATCGGCAAAAGGCCGCTCGGCGATGTTGACCGGGATGATGCCCGGATACTGAGCGGCGATCGCCAGCTTCTCCGCGCTGAAATCGGAGATGAAGACACGGCTGCAGCCACCGGCAAGGGCTGCGAGCGCCACCATGATGCCGATCGGCCCGCAGCCGATCACCGCGGCGACATCGCCCGGTGCAATCCGCGCGCGGGCGGCTGCCTGCATGCCGATGGCGAACGGTTCGACCATCGCGCCTTCGGCAAAGGAGATGTTGTCGGGAAGCTTGTAGGTGAAGGCGGCGGGATGGACTGCGAAGGGAGCGAGCACGCCATGAACCGGCGGCGTTGCCCAGAACCGCACCTTGGGATCGACATTGTAGATGCCGAGTTTGGAAGCCCGGGAGGTCAGTTCTGGAACACCCGGCTCCATGCAGACCCGGTCGCCGACGTCGAGCGTTTCGACATTGCTTCCGACCGCGACGACGGTGCCGGCCGCCTCATGACCGAGCACCATCGGTTCGCGCACCACATAGGGGCCGATGGCGCCGTGGGTGTAGTAGTGCACGTCGCTGCCGCAGACGCCGACCGTGTCGATGGCGATCTTGACATCATCGGGACCAAGTTCCAGCGGGAGATCGATCTCCCGGATTGCGAGCTTGCCTTTTTGCTCGAGGACCAACGCTTGCATGAAGGATTTCCTTGTTTTTCCAGTCTTGGGATTCATTGGGTCTTGCGCTTGAAGGCGCTGTTGAGCATGCCACTTAGAACCCCGATGAAGAGCAGCGGCGGGATGGAGAGCAGCACGACGGAGGCGTTGAGGATGCCCCAGGGCACGTCGCGACCGAGTTGCGTCAGCTCCGAGGCGACGATCGGCAACGTCTTGGCGTCGGACGTCGTCAGCATCAGCGCAATCAGGAATTCGTTCCAGACGAGCACGAAGGCAAAGGCGACAGCTCCGATCAGCGACCGAAGGGCAATCGGCAGCGCGATAAGGAAGAAGATCGCATAAGGACCGTAGCCATCGACGCGGGCAGCCTCCTCGACTTCCTTCGGCACTCGCGCAAAGGCCGGGACGCTCAGCCAGATGATGGTCGCGAGCGTCAGCAGCGAATAGGTGACGATCATCGACAGGCGGGTGTCATAGAGGCCGAAATCGAGCCAGATCACCATCAGCGGAATGGCGATCGCGACCGGCGGCAGGAAGCGCAGCGACAGAACGAAGAACTGAATGTCGCGGGACCAGCGGTTGGGATAGCGCGCGATCGCATAGGCGGCGGGCAGGCCGAGAGTGGCACCGATCAGCACCGCAGCGCCCGATATCAGCAGCGAATTGACGAGGCCGGCAAAGACGCTTTCGCGGCCGAGCACATAGGCGAAGTTGTCGAGCGTCGGCTCGAAGAAGAAGAGCGGGGTCGGTGTCACGATGTCGACCCGGTTCTTGAAGGCATTGAGCGCGGTCCAGAACATTGGAAACACGGCAGAGAAGGCGGCGGCGGCAAGGATGAGCCGGCCAATGAAGCGGCCAAGGGCGTGGGCGGTCATCACTGAACCCTCTTCCAGATGAAGGTGAAGGCGATCGAGGTGGCGATCATCATCAGAACCGCCATGCTGGAGGCGTAGGAAATCCGGCCGGACTCGATGAAGCCTTGCGAGAAGGCGTACATGTCGAGCGTTTCGGTCGCGATGCCGGGGCCGCCGCGGGTCATGACGTAGATCAGGTCGAAGGCGCGCAGCGACTCGATCATCTTGACGAAGGCAAGCGAGATCAGCGGCGCCTTCAGCATCGGCAGCGCGATGAAGGCATAGATCTCCCATGTGCGGGCATGGTCGAGCTTTGCTGCCTCGAAGGGTTGCGGTGGCAGCGTTTCCAGGAGCTTCAGCACGATGACGGCGAAGAACAGGCCCCATTGCCAGACATCGACCAATGCGACTGTCGCAAGTGCAGTCGCCGGATTGGACAGGAGATCGAGTGGCTGACCGATGATTGCCTTGTAGGGATAGGTGGCGATGCCATAGAGCGGATGGAAGGCGAACTTCCAGACGAAGGCGGCCGAAACGCGTGGCAGGATCACCGGTACCAGAAACAGGAGCGCCAGCAGGTTGCGCGTTCGCGGCGAGACGCATTCGAACAGCAGAATGCCAAGGCCGACGGCGATGGCGAGCGTCATGCCGACGGTCACGGCTTCCCAGGTCAGGGAGACGCCGATCGCATTGATGAAGCGGCGGTCCGAGAAAAGGTCGATATAATTGGCGAAACCGACGAAGCTGCCGTCCGGACGGCTGAGTTCCCGGTTTTGGAACGATATGTAGATCGCATAGGCCGTCGGCACGAGGGCGAGAACGGCAAGGATGCCCATGGCCGGGGTGAGGAACACCGCCGGCAGGCTGTTTTTCTGCTTCATGTGATCAGTCCTACGGCTGGGCTTTGAACGCCCCCGATGGTGCGGGCCACCGGCGGCTTTGCCGGCCGATGGCCCTTGGGAGGAACCGGCTTACTGGCTGCGGGCAACCAGGTCTTTGGCGAAGCCGTCGAGTTCGTCGAGGCCTTCCTTGATGTCGGTGCGCGTTCCGGTGATCAGCTCCTCGAGGATGATGCCCCAGCGGTCGCCAAGATCAGGCCATTGCGGGTTCTGCCAGAAGTTGACGGCGGTGACCTTGCCGGTATCAGCAAGCGCCTGGCCGAGATCGGGGCCGTAGAGCTCGGCGAATTTCGGGCTGGTCATGATGCTGGTGCGATTGAGTTCGCTGAACTGTCCGGCTTCGAGCCGCCGGGCCTCGTTTTCCTTCGAGGTCGCCCAAGCTACGAACAGACCGGCGCAGGCCTTGGAGGCCTCATCCTTGTTGGCCTTCATGCCGATTGCCAGACCATGGCCGTAGCCGCCGCCCGTCAACGGTGCCGGAGGCGGCAGGTAGCCGACCTTGCCGGCCACCTTCGAGGACTTCGGATCGATCGCCATGCCGACGAGCGGGGTGGATTCGATCAGCATCGCCACCTGGCCGGAGGTAAAAGCACCAACCGCCTCGTCCCAGCCGCCGGTCTGGCTGCCCGGTGCCGAGTACTTGAAGAGTTCGAGATAGGTCTCGGTCGCCTTGACCGCCTGTTCGCCGTCAAAGACCGGCGTCTTGCCGTCGAACCAGTTGCCGCCAAAGCCCTTGAAGAATGGCATCCAGCGCCAGACATTGGCGCCCGAGCCGCGCTGGCCGCGAAGGGCTGTGCCGTAGATACCCTGGTCGGGCTGATTGAGCTTCTTCACTGCGGCAACATATTCGTCGAGCGTCTTCGGCGGCGTAATGCCGGCCGCCTCAAGCAGGTCCTTGCGGTAGACCATGAGGTCCCCGCCGCCAGTGACCGGCGCAAACCAGACCTTGCCGTCATAGGTCGCGACCTTCTGGCGGCCCGGATCGAAATCGGCGTAGTCGTAGTCATCAGGATAATAGTCCATCAGCGGCGCGACCCAGCCGGCCGACGCAAATAGCGCCACATTTGCCTCGTCGATGTAATAGACGTTGTACTTGCCGATGGTCGAGGCGTCCGCCTTGGTCTTGGCGCGGCGGTCGTTTTCGTTGAGATAGTCGATCTCAAAGGATGCGCCGCCCGAGAGCTTCTCGAATTCGGACTTGTAGTCTTCGAGCAGCGTCAGGCCGTCGCGCGGCTGGGCGAGCACCTTGATCGTGCCGGAGCATTCGGCAGCGACCGCAACAGTCGTCAGGCCGGTGGAAAGAAGGCATGCGAAGGCGATGCTCGAAACGAGCGTTTTGGCTTTTTTCATTGTGAAAAGACCTCCCCAGGTCTGCGATGCGCGCCGGATACTCCTCAGATCCAGTGCGTTTTCCTCATAGCGAACCGTTTCGCTGGGTTCGATGATAGGCCTTACGCTCTGCCGAACTAGCGTGCGCGATGCGGCAATTCTGTACTTTCTTGCAGAAAATTGCCAGATGCCAGCCGTTTGCAGCGCAGCAAACGCAAGGATTCATTGCCTGGGTGGGTGAAACGCGCCTAAGAACGGGAAGTACGACGCTGGCCCGTCAGCCGCCTGTAGGCCGAAGGCGTCATCTTGTGCTGGCGCAGGAAGGTGCGATTGAAATTGGAGATGTTGAGGTAGCCGACCTCGAAGCAGATGTCGGTGATCGGCACGTCGGTTTCGGCAAGCAGCTTGCACGCCTGCCAGATGCGCAGCTTGTTGACGTGGTCGGTAAAGGTGTTGCCGGTATTCTTCTTGAAGAAACGGGAAAAGGCCGTTTCGCTCATGCCGGCCTGCCGGGCAAGATCGGCAAGATGAATGTCGGTGGCGATGTTCTCGTAGATGAAGGCCAGAGCGCCGCGCAGCACGTCAAGCGATTGTTGGTCGAGTTCTGGCGCGAATTCCGGCGAGGAGAGCAACTCGTATTCTTCGGTGTTGACCAGCAGATCGAGCAGCTGGATGAACAGCGAGAAGCGCGAGAGCCCTTTCAGGCTGCCCATACGTTCGATCAGATCGGCGCCCTTGGCGCGGGCTTCGCCATGAAACACCAGGCCGCGCTCGGCGCGGGCGAAGAAGGCCTCGAGCTCGGCAAATTCCGGTAGGGCGTCGGTGATCTCGCGCATGCGATCCGGGTGGAACTGCATGACGATGTCACGGCCTTCGATAATCTCATCGGGTTCGGTAACCGTTACCCAGTCATGCGGCAGGTTGCTGCCGATGACGGTGAGATAACCCGGACCGAACTGGCCGATATGATCACCGACGAAGGCAAGGCCCGAGGCCTTGCGGATGAGATGGATTTCGATCTCCGGATGGAAGTTCCAGACGTTCCGTTCCCAGGGATAGTTGTCGAGACGCCATAGGAACGTCTCGTTGACGCCGGTGACGATGTGCTCGAAGGTCGGCGGGTTGGTTGCGAGCGAAGCGGGCTTTGCCGGCGCGCGTTTTGAGCCTCGCGCCGTACTCATCGCCTGACCCTCCTTCGCGCCGTGTCGATCGGTCGTCTCCTTTGGAGAAGGAGCGGCTGCCTATTGCACCCAAGCCGCCCCGTTTTCCGGACTATGTCAGGCGCGTTCGGCCCAGATCTTGGCGAGCTCGACCAGCGTCTTGACGCTGCACTCCATGTCCTGGCGGCTGACCCATTCGAGCGGCGAATGGAAGGCGTGGCCGCCGGCGAAGAGGTTGGCCGAAGGCAGACCCATGAAGGAGAGCCGCGAACCGTCGGTGCCGCCGCGGATGCTGCCGCGCACCGGCTGCATGCCGGCCCGGCGGATCGCCTCGATGGCGTTTTCGACGATCTCCGGATGGCGGTCGAGGATGGCCTTCATGTTGCGGTACTGCTGCTTGACCTCGAAACTGTAGGTGGAGCCCGGATAGGCCTTCATCACGTCCTTGACGATGCCTTCGAGCATGGCTTCCTTCGAGGCAAGGCCCGCCTCGTCGAAGTCGCGCACGATGAGGCCGAGCTGCGCCCTGTCCATCGAGCCGGTCACGCCGGTCGGATGCACGAAGCCGTCGCGGCCCTCGGTGCCCTCGGGCGAAACCTCCCGCGGCAGCCGGCTAATGATGTTGCCGGCGATCTTGATGGCGTTCTCCATCTTGTCCTTGGCAAAGCCCGGGTGGATGGCGACGCCCTGAATGACGATCTCGACGCCATCGGCGGAAAAGGTCTCGTCCTCGATATGGCCGGCGGTTTCGCCATCGACCGTATAGCAGAATTGGGCCCCAAGCTTCTTCAAGTCGACCTTGTCGACGCCGCGGCCGATCTCTTCGTCGGTGGTGAAGAGCAGCTTGATCGTGCCGTGCTTGATTTCGGGATTGTCGACGAGAACTTGAGCGGCCGCGACGATCTCGGCAAGCCCGGCCTTGTCGTCGGCGCCGAGCAGCGTCGTGCCGTCGGTCGTGACGATGTCATTGCCGATCTGGTCGTTGAGAACCGGGTGGTCGGCGACGCGGATTACCTGCTGCGGATCTCCCGTGAGCCTGATATCGCCGCCCTGGTAGTTGCTGACGATCTGCGGCTTGACGTTCGTGCCGGTGAAATCCGGCGCCGTGTCCATGTGCGAGCACCAGCAGATGACCGGCACCGGCTTGTCCACGTTCGAAGGAATGGTGGCATAGACGTAGCCGTTTTCATCGAGATGGGCGTCGGCAAGGCCGATCGTCAGCAGTTCCTCGACGAGCACGCGACCGAGGTTCTTCTGCTTTTCCGTCGACGGCTGCGTCTTCGACCTCGCGTCGGACTGGGTGTCGATGACGACATAACGAAGGAAGCGGTCGAGAACGGTATCGGTCATGGCGGGAATCCAATGCTGGTGGGCGTCAGACCGCTATACCCCCAGACCGAGACGAGGGAAAGTCGTGACCGCCCAACGCATGCGGTTGGTCGTGGCCCGACTGGCTCCTCCGGTCGCGGCGCAGACGATGCCGATCAGTAGATTTTTCCAGCCGTCGTCTCGGTCTCGCCTCTGGTACCCTTGAACTCCGCTGCCAGCTTCGACGTGGCGCCGACCAGCAGGCCGACATCGTTGCCGACCGCCACAAAGGTCGCGCCGAGTTCTAGGTAGCGGCGGGCAAGGGCCTGATCGGAGGTCAGGATACCGGCCGCCTTGCCGTGCGACTGGATGCGAAGGAGCGCCGCCTCGACTGCTTGCTGTACCTCCGGCGCACCGGGCTTGCCGAGAAAGCCCATGTCTGCGGCAAGATCGGCCGGGCCGATGAAGACACCGTCGACGCCGTCGGTGGTCGTGATCTCGTCGAGGGCGGCAAGGCCGGCGCGGCTTTCGATCTGCACGAGCAGGCAGACCTCGTCATTGGCGGTCTGCAGATAGTCGGGAATACGGTTGAAGGCCGATGCCCGGGCAAGGGCGGCACCGACTCCACGCACGCCATGGGGCGGATAACGCACGGCGCGCACCAGGGCGCGGGCCTGTTCGTCGCTTTCGACCATCGGCACCAGCAGCGTCTGCGCGCCGATGTCGAGGATCTGCTTGATCATCCAGGTCTCGCCGATCGGCGGCCGGACGATGGCGTGGCTTGGCGATGCGGCGAGTGCCTGGAGCTGTGCTGCCAGAAGCGGTATGTCGTTCGGCGCATGCTCGGCGTCAAGCAGCAGCCAGTCGAACCCGGCGCCGCCGCAGATCTCGGCCGTATAGGGATTGGCGAGCGCCAGCCAGAGACCGATCTGCGGGCGCTTGTCAGTGAGGGCCTGTTTGAACGGATTGCGCGGAGCGGGCATGGGCGTTCCTATTCGAAGAAGCAGCTGACGGTGCCGGACGGGCCGAAGTCGGCGACGATGGTGTCGCCATGGCGGGCCTCGACCGGGCGGATGAAGGAGCCGGCAAGCACGATCTGGCCGGCCTCGATACGGTCGCCGTAGAGCGCCAGGCGATTGGCGAGCCAGGCGATGCCGCGGGCCGGGTGGTTGAGCACGCCGGCGCCCAGTCCTGTCTCTTCGACCTCGGCATTGCGCGAGACGATCGCGCCCATCCAGCGCATGTCGATCGCATCGGGCCGCATCTGTCTTCCGCCAAGCACGATGCCGGCATTGGCGGCGTTGTCGGAGATGGTATCGACGATCGTGCGCGCCTTCTTCGTTTCCGGATCGACGCGCAGGATCCGCGTATCGAGGATTTCGAGCGCCGGCGTCACGTAATCGGTGGCGTTCAACACGTCGAAGACGGTGACATTGGGGCCGGAAAGCGGCGCCTTCATCACGAAGGCGATCTCGGCCTCGATGCGCGGCTGAATGAAACGATTGCCCGGAATGCGCGCGCCGTCCTCAAACAGCATGTCATCGAAGAGCACGCCGGAATCGGGGATGTCGATGTTGAGCGCATATTGCATCGCCTTCGAGGTCAAGCCGATCTTCCAGCCGATCACCCGGAGTCCAGCGGCGATCTTCTTCTTCACCCAGGCGGCCTGCACCGCATAGGCGTCGTCCATGGTCATGTCGGGATGCTGCAGCGACAGCAGTCCGGTCTGGACGCGCTCGCGTTCGGCGATGTCGAGTGCCGTCGCGGCTGACTCGATCTGGTTCTTGTCGAGCATGGGTCAGGCCTCGTCGGCAACTGGGTTGATGAGCGTGCCGATGCCTTGGGCCTCGACCTCGACAATGTCGCCAGGCTTCAGCCAGATTGGCGGATCGAAACGGGCACCGGCGCCAGTCGGCGTGCCGGTGACGATGACGTCGCCGGGCACCAGCGTCGTGAAGGTAGAGACGTAATTGATGATCTTGCGGAAGGAGAAGATCATCCGGCTGGTGCGGTCTTGCTGGCGAACCTCGCCGTTCACGCGGGTTTCCAGCTTGATGTCGGCAAGCTGGGCCTCGTCGGTGAATGGCACCAGCCAAGGACCGATCGAGCCGGTGCGGTCGAAGTTCTTGCCCTGGGTGACGTTGAACTTGGCATGGCGCACCCAGTCGCGGATCGTGCCTTCGTTTGAGAGCGAAAGCGCGGCGACGTGGTCGAGCGCCGTCGCCTCGCGGATACGACGACCGCCCTTGCCGATGACGATGACGATCTCGCCTTCATAATCGAGCTGTGCGCTTTCCGGCGGGCGGATCAGCGGCTGACTGTGGCCGGTAAACGAGCGCGGGAAACGGATGAACAGCGACGGGTTGGAGGGTGCCACCTGCCCGTCCTTGTATTCCTCATTGCGGTCCGGAAAATTGACGCCGACGCAAATGATCTTTTCCGGTGCCGGTATAGGGATCTCGTAGCGGATATCGTCGAGCGAAATGTCCGCCGGCAGTCCGGCCGCTTCGTCGGCAAGCCGGGTAAGGGCACCGGCTTCGATCACCTCGCGCAGCGTCGGAAAGGTCGATCCATATCGTGTGCTAAGGTCGATCAATCCATTGCCGGAAACGAGGCCGTAGCCCCGCCTGTTTCCGGCCGAAAAGGTGACGAAACGGGGAGGTGTCATCGGGAAGCCTTCGTTTTTTCGTGTTGTCCGTCGAGCGCGGCGGCGACCTCGACAATGACCTCGAACGCCGTCTCGGCATCCTCTTGCGTCATGTCGAACTGGCCCGCCTGGAAACGGATCGCCACGCGACCATCGACGCGCGTCTGGGTCAGGTAGATGCGGCCGTCATCATTGATCGCGTTGACCAAAGCGATGGTGTGGGCGTCCGGATCCCCTTCGCTCAGATGGCGGAACGAAAACAGCGACAGCATCGGTGCGGTCACGATCTCGAATTCCCGGTGCTCGGCCAGCCGCTCCGCCAGTTGCCGGGACCAGCGCACGTGGTTGCGGACCATCGTCTGCAGGCCTTCGAGACCATGGAAGCGCAGCAGGAACCAAAGTTTCAGAGCCCGGAAACGCCGGCCGAGCGGGATCGTCCATTCGGAATAGTTGATGATACCGTCGCGCCCGTGCGTCTTCAGATATTCCGGCTGGATCGCCAACGCCTTCACCAGATCATCGGGACTGCGGATGAAATGCGCCGAGCAGTCGAACTGCGCGCCCAGCCACTTGTGCGGATTGAAGACGACGGAGTCAGCGTTTTCGACGCCGGCCCAGAGTTCGCGAAACTCCTCGCAGATCATCGCGGCACCGGCCCAGGCGGCATCGACATGGACGTAGAGACCGTGCGCATGGGCGACCCGCACGACCTCGGCGATGTCGTCGCAGGCACCCGTGCTTGTGCCTCCGGTGCAGGCGATCACGCCCGCCGGCACGAGGCCTGCTGCCTTGTCGCGGAGGATCGCCGCTTCGAGCGCCTGGCAGTCCATCGCCCGCCGCGGCCCGTTCGCCGGGATACGCACGAGGTTCTCCTCGCCGATCCCCGAGACCCAGATCGCCCGGTCGATCGAGGTGTGAACCTGATCGGAGGAATAGATGCGAAGCTGCTGCTGGCTGGCGAGGCCCTTCTTGTTGCCGTTCCACCCGAGCGCCTTCTCGCGCATGACAAGCACGGCCGAGAGTGTCGCCGAGGACGCCGAATCCTGGATCACACCGGAGAAGCCCTCGGGCAGTCCGATCGCCTGGCGCAGCCAGTCGAGGACCTTGGTCTCGAGCTCGGTCGCCGCCGGCGAGGTCTGCCAGAGCATGCACTGCGCCGCCATGGCGGTGACGAGGTATTCGGCGACGACGGAGACGGGTGCCGCGTTCGCCGGGAAATAGGCGAAGAAACGCGGATGCTGCCAATGGGTCATGCCAGGCAGGATAATCTTTTCGAAGTCCTCGAAGATCGCCTGCATGTCCTCGCCGGTCCGCGGCGGCTGCGCCGGGATCTGGGCGGCAATTGCCCCCGGTGCCGTCTGCGCCCGCACGGGGCGGTCACGCAGCGAGGCGCGATAGTCCGCACCCCATTTCGCCGCCTTCAGCGACCATTCGGTGAAACTCTTTTCGTCCATTTTCTACTCCCGTTCGATGCGAGGCCCTTACCCGATCCACTCGCCAAACGTCACGGCGCGACGATCGGTTGGGCTTTCAGGATCGAGTCCCTCGCCTCGGCACCGGCAAAGGCGCTGCCTTCCTCAAACCAGGATTTCGGTGCCGGCGCGCCCCAGAGCGTCTGGCGCTGCGGGTCCTTCAGGTCCCACTTGATCGGTTCCAGATCCGGATCGACGGTCTGGTAGTCGGAGCAGTAGATCTCGATGCGGTGTCCATCAGGGTCGCGGACATAGAGGAAGAAGGCGTTGGAAATGCCGTGGCGGCCGGGGCCACGTTCGATATTGGCGAGCCAACCGGAGGTCGACATCAGGTCGAGCAGGTCGATGATGTTGAGCGGCGTCGGTACCCAGAAGGCGGTGTGGTGCAGGCGCGGGCCGCGGCCGTTGGTAAAGGCGATGTCGTGCACGCCGCCCTTGCGATGGGTCCAGGCGGCCCAGAGACGTCCCGTCTCCTCATCGGCCGTGTATTCCGTTACCCGGAAGCCGATCTCGTTGTAGAAGGCGACCGCTTCGTCGACATTGGGCGAGAAGCAGTTGAAGTGGTCGATGCGCAGCGGTTTGACGCCGCGGTAGAGCGCGTATTTCTGGTGGATTGGCGGCAGACGGTCCATCTTCGAATAGAATTCGAGCGGGATGCCCTGCGGGTCACGGGTGCGAAAGGTGCGTGACTGGTAGGGGCGTTCGATCCACTCGACAGGCAATTCTTTCGCTTTGAAGAAATGCGCGGCCTTTTCGAGATCCTCGTCGCCAAAGACCTTGAAGCCGAGGTCGCGAGCCTCTGCGCTCGACCCCTTCTTCAGAATGATGCAGTGGTGGCCGCGTTCCTCCATGGCCCTCAGATAGATCGTGTCCGCCGTCTCGTCGGTGACCTGCAGGCCGAGTACGTCGACATAGAAGGCGCGTGATTTGGCGAGATCGGTGACGGCGAGCTCCACATGGCTCAGCCGCACGATGTTGAAGGGCGGGTAGAGGTTCGGTTTCGGCAAGGGCATTGATGTCTCCTCCAGTTTTTTTTGCCAGCGCGCTCAGCCGCCGAGCTTGGCGATCGCGTGCGCCGAGCTGGCAAAGGCGATGTTCTTGGTTTCCATGTAAAAATCGAACGACCAGTCGCCGCCGTCGCGGCCAATGCCCGAGCTCTTGACGCCGCCGAACGGCGTCGGCAGGTGGCGCACATTCTCCGAGTTCACCCAGATCATCCCGGCCTCCAGATGATCGGTGAAGCGGAACGCGCGGGTGACGTCGGAGGTCCAGAGATAGCCGGTCAGGCCGTATTGCGTGTCGTTGGCAAGCGCCAGCGCCTCCGCCTCGTTCTTGAACGGGATCGCCGTCAGCACCGGCCCGAAGATTTCTTCCTGGGCAATGCGCATGCCGTTATTGGCGCCGGTAAAGAGCGTCGGGGTCACATAGCAGCCACCGCCCGGACCGTCGAATTTCTCGCCGCCGGCAGCAATGGTTGCACCCTCCTCGCGGCCGATTCGGATATAGTCGAGCACCTTCTTCTCATGCACGGGGTGAATGAGCGGGCCGACGACGGTCTCGGGGTCAAGCGGATGACCGACCTTGATGCGCTTGGCCTTCTCGGCGACGAGCGCGGTGAACCGGTCATAGATGCTGTCTTCGACCAAAAGGCGCGAGGACGAGGTGCAGCGTTCGCCGTTCAGTGAATAGATCATGAAGACGGCGGCGTCGGCCGCGCGTTCGAGATCGGCATCGGCAAAGACGATCACCGGGTTCTTGCCGCCGAGTTCGAAATGGACGCGCTTCAGTGTCTCGGCACCCTGCTTCATGATCATCGAGCCGGTGCGGCTTTCACCGACGAAGCCGATCGCCTTGATATCGGGGTGTTCGGTCAGCGCCCGGCCGGCGTCTTCGCCGAAACCGTTGACCAGGTTCCAGACACCTTTCGGCAGCCCGGCCTCCTCGGCGATCTCCACCAGCAGCCGTGCGGTCAGCGGCGAGAACTCCGCCGGCTTGTGGACGACCGTGCAGCCGGCGGCGAGCGCCGGGGCGATCTTCCAGGTCGACAGCATGAAGGGCGTGTTCCAGGGCGTGATGATGCCGACTGGGCCGATCGGCACGCGCGTCGTCATGTTGATCTGGTTGCCGCCGCGCAGCATCTTGCCGTCGCGTGCCTCCGGCGCCCGGTCGGCAAAGAAGCGGAAGTTTTCCGCACCGCGCAGCGCCGCCTTGGCCATGAACTTCAGCGATTGTCCGGTATCCACGCACTCGACGAAGGCGATCTCCTCGGAGCGCGCGACGATCGCATCGGCAATTTTATGCAGGAGCTTCTTGCGCGTATCGCCGGGCATGGACGCCCATTCGGCGAAGGCTGCTTTCGCGGCCTTGGCGGCGCGGTCGATATCGGCTGCCTTGCCGCGCGCGATCTTTGCCAGCGGTTTCAGGTCGATGGGCGAGATGGTCTCGAAAGTCTCGCCATCAAGCGAGGGAAGGGCTTCACCGTTGATGTAATTGAGCACGCCTTCGCGTCTGAAGCGGGCAAGAAAGCGTTCCGCCTTGGCGAGGTTTTCGGCGAGCTTGGACATGATGGTCTCCGATGCTGGCGCAGACTTCGCCGCGCACTGCTGTGTTTTTGTGGGAGGGCCGCGCTCAGCCGTTGGAGGCGCGCAGCCTGGGGTGAATGGCGT
The DNA here is from genome assembly GCF_058791875.1 of Ensifer sp. EB106-05-01-XG146. NCBI lineage: Bacteria > Pseudomonadati > Pseudomonadota > Alphaproteobacteria > Hyphomicrobiales > Rhizobiaceae > Ensifer > Ensifer sp. EB106-05-01-XG146. The sequence goes on along the minus strand of NZ_JBYTDX010000002.1, from coordinate 1,828,608 downwards.
TCTTCTTCCAGCTCAGCTCCGGATCGATCTCGCGGATCTCCAGGCTGAGGGCGAAATGCGGCGTCGAGAAGAGCGTCGAGAGTTCTTCGCTGACGGCCTTGAAAATCGCGTCGCCGGTCGCCTTCTTCTCCGCTTCCGTGCGGCCGCGGCCGATGCGGAAGGACAGGTCGATGAAGCCGTTTTCCGGCAGGAGGTCGGCGATCGCATAGTCGCGGCTCTGGATCGTGCGCACCCTGATGGCGCCAAGCTCGAAGAGGCCGGTGCCGAGGATGGTCGCGTGCACCGTGCGGCACAGCTTGGCAAAGTCGACGCGAGTGTCGAGGTTACCGGAATATTCGATTGTCAGATGCGGCATCTTTCCTCCCGATGCGCTCTCATATATTTAACACGTTAACGAAATTGCCGACAGTGTCAAGCAGCCCGTTTCCCGCAGCTGCGCCTGCCGATTGCAGAACGAAAGAAAATGTCCGATAGAACGCCTATGAGCCGCGAAAAGCCTCCCACCGACCTGGGCCACGACGCCCTTTTGCCGCACAACACGCGCCGTTCGCTGCCGATCGCGCTTCTGCGCGCACGCGAAGCCGTCATGGCGCATTTTCGACCGATGCTGGCGCGTCACGATATTACCGAGCAACAATGGCGGGTGATCCGCATTCTCGCCGAAGCCGGCCGGGTCGATGCGTCCGAGATGGCCGACAAGGCCTTCATCCTGGCGCCAAGCCTGACGCGCATCATCCGCTCGCTCGAGGAGCGCGGCCTGATCACCAAGCATAAGGACGCCGACGACGGCCGGCGCGTTCTGCTCGAGATCGCGCCCGAGGGCATGCGGGTGATCGCCGACGTCAGCCCGGAAAGCCGCGCGATCTACGAGGAGCTCGAAGCTCGCTACGGCCACGAGCGCGTCGAAGTCCTGCTCGATATGCTGGACGAACTCGCCAGTCTCAACGACTGAGTGCTTCGACGGCGCCCTGATCATCGAACCCCCAGTTCTTCCGCAAGCGCCAGCGTCTCGTCGGCATATCGCAGGACGCGGTCGCGCGCCGCGGGCAACTCCGGCCGCGAGGCAAACCAGCCGATATAGGTGAGGCTGCGAAGCACGAGGAACAGCGGCAGGCAGGAAAACGCTTCGTCCGGCAGGGCGCGGCGGCTTCGATAGCCTGAGATCAGCACAGCCTCGATCGTCTCATATGCCGGCTCGCGCCGGTTTTTCAGGAGTGCGGTCGCGATGTCGAAGAGGCGAAAGCCGTAGCCGGCATCGTCGAAATCGATGACGGTCACGCCGTTCTCGGCAACGAGCACGTTCTCCCGAACGAGATCGGCATGGATCAGCCCAAAATCCTGCGCCGGAGTCGGCATCGTTGCCAGGCGCCGCCGGAGATCATGGCGCAACGCCGAAAGTGCTCTTGTCTGCGCCGAAGACAAGCCGTCGCAGTCCCAGAACCGTCCCCAGAGCGGCCGCTCGCCGAGCAGTCCTTCCGCATCCCAGGCGGGGCGCCAGAATCCCTCCGGCGACGTCCAGCGGTCGGCGAGATTGTGCATCTCGGCCATGGTGGCGCCGAGTGCCGAGAAGATCGCGCCGAGCTTTTCGGGTGTGTGGGACAGCGGCTTTCCGCTTTCGCCGAGCGTCTGTCCGTCCATCCAGCCGATGATATCGGCGTGCTGCGCGGCAAACGCTTCATCTTCCGGCAGGGCAACAAGCAGGCATCCGTCCGCCGTTGCGATCGGCCGCGGCACCGCGAGACCGGCATCGCCGAGTGCTGCCATCCATTGCAGTTCCGAGCGAAGGGCCGCTTCGCCGTGATAGCCGGCGCGGTGCAGCCGCAGCGCCGCCGACCGACCATCGGGGAGGCATACGCGAAACACCGCGTTTTCCCGGTATTTCAGGAGTTCCGGCCGTTGGTCGGCGACGCCCCAGTGCGAGAGCGCCTGGCAGGCCCGCCTGTCGAGCGCGGCGCGAAATTGCGGAGGCAGGTCGGCGATCATCGTCGGCTCACAGACCCGAGAGCACGTCGTCGAGCGTCGACAGCATGACGTCGGCATTCTCGCGGGTAAACGGCATCGGCGGCCGGATTTTCGTCGTGCATTGGTGGACGCCAAGCTTGCCCATCAGCACGCCTCGCCCTCGCATGCCGTTGATCACCTTTGTCGCGAGACCGCTCGCCGGTGTTTTCTCGCTGCGATCGGTGACGAGTTCCGCACCGAAGAACAGGCCGCTGCCCCTGATGTCGCCGATCACGTCATGTTTGTCCGCAAGCCGCGCGAGACCCGCCTTGGCGTAAGCGCCCACGGCAGCGGCGTTCTCGATGAGCTTCTCACTTTCGATCACATCGAGCACCGCCATGGCGGCAGCGCAGGATACGGGGTTGCCGCCGAAGGTGTTGAAGTAGCGAAACGCCTTGCGGAAGGCGTTGAGCGTGTCGGCGCCGGCAACCACGCCGCCGATCGGATGGCCATTGCCCATCGGTTTTCCGAGCGTGACGATATCGGGCACGATGCCGGCCTTCTGGTGTCCCCACATATGGCCGCCGGTACGGCCGAAGCCCGGCTGGACCTCGTCGGCAATGACGAGGCCGCCGGCTTTTCTGACCGCGGCGACAGCCCCGTCGAGAAATTCCCATGGCAACTCCGGAAAGCCCTCATTGGCGAAGAAGGGGTCGATGATCAGCGCCGAGAAGCCGTGCGGGCTCTGCTCAAGCGAGGCGATCGCTTCTTCGACCTTGGCGGTGAAGGCCGCAGCGAATGCGTCACCCGGCTCGCCGCCGAGCGGTCGGTAGCTGTCGGGTGCTGGCACGTGGCGCACGTGGCCGCCGAAGCCGCCGACTGGCGGCATTCGGGTCGAAAGCTGCGACACGGCCGCGGTGTTGCCGTGATAGGTGTGGTCGGTGGCAATCACCCCGGTTTTGCCGGTCACGGCTTGAGCCATGCGCAGCGCCACGTCATTCGCCTCGCTGCCGGTGCAGGTGAGGATCGCCGCGTCGAGGCTCTTGTCGAAGGTCGCGGTCAGCCGCTCGACATAGTCGAGAATGCCTTCGTGCAGATAGCGGGTGTGGGTGTTGAGGGTTGAGGCCTGCCGGGCGATCGCCTCGGTCACCCGCGGATGGCAATGGCCGACATGCGGCACGTTGTTGTAGCAGTCGAGATAGCGGCGGCCATCGGCGTCGAAGAGCCAGACGCCTTCGCCGCGCACCAGATGGACCGGCTCCTCGTAGAACAGCGACATGTTGCGCCCGAGCAGCCGCTCGCGGCGCGCGATCAGATCCGCGTTGCCTGTCATGGTTTATCCCCGTGCGGCGGTGAGGCCGGCGTCCAGCGCCGTCAGAATACGGGCGACATCGCCGGCGGTGATGACGAGTGGCGGCGAGAGGATGACATTGGCGCCCGAGGTTCGCACCATGACGCCGGCGTCATAGGTCACGTCCTGGACCTTCTGCACCACATCCTTCGCCGCAGCGCTCTTCTTCTCGCGGTCCGAGACCAGTTCGAGCGCGCACATCAGACCCTTGCCACGCACGTCGCCGATCAGTTCGTGCCGCTCCTTCAGCGCTTCGAGACCGGCGATGAGTTCCTCGCCGCGGGCACCGGCATTCGCCGCCACGTTCTGCTTGCGCGTCTCCTTCAGCGTTGCGAGTGCTGCCGCAGCACCGACCGGATGGCCGGAGTAGGTGTAACCATGGCCGATCGATCCGGCAGCCGTCTTGTTGCTTTCGAAAGCCTCGGCCACCTTGTCGGCGATCATCACTGCGCCGAAGGGATAGTAGCCATTGGTGATCGCCTTCGCGGTCGACATGAAGTCTGGCTTCACGCCCCAGAGACGTGAGCCGGTCCAGGCGCCGGTGCGGCCGAAGGCGGTGATCACCTCGTCGGCAATCAGCAGAATGCCGTGGCGGTCGCAGATCTCGCGCATCAGCGGCATGAAGGTCTCGTGCGGCACGATCACGCCGCCGGCGCCAAGCACCGGCTCCATGATCAGCGCCGCGATGGTGTCGGCGCCCTGAAAGGCGATCTCGTCCTCGAAGAGTCGCGCGATCGACTTGGCGATGACAGCGCCGTCGGTCGTGTCGAACGGGTTGCGATAGGTATAGGGCGCCGGCAGATGATAGACGCCGGGCAGCAGCGGCTCGTAGTTGCGACGGAAATTGGCATTGCCGTTGACCGAGGCGCCGCCGAAATGGGTGCCGTGATAGCCCTTCTTCAAGGCGACGAACTTGGTGCGCTCCGGCTGGCCGTTGAGCTTGTGGTATTGGCGGGCGAGACGCAGGCAGGTCTCGACCGAATCCGAGCCCCCCGAGGTTAAGAACGAGCGCGTCAGCCCGTCCTCGCGGAACCATTCAGCGAGCTCGTAGGACAGCTCGATCAGCGGCGAATTGGTGGTGCCGCGAAAGGTCGAATAATAGGGCAGGTCGTCGAGCTGGCGGCGGATCGCCTCCTTCACCGGTTCACAGGAATAGCCGAGATTGACGTTCCAGAGACCGCCGACCGCGTCGAGCACCTTCTTGCCGTGAATGTCGACGATCTCGACGCCCTCGCCGGCATTGATGATGCGCGGCGGCGTCGCCTGCATCTCGGCCGGATGCGCCATCGGATGCCAGAGGTGGCGGGCGTTGTTCTCGATGAGGAAGTTGGTTTCGCGCATGCTCATGCTCCTGTCAGTTCGAGGCCGAGCATCTGAAGCGCTCTGGCATAGCTTTCTGCGGGTCGGGTGACGTCGAAATGGACGTGAGGCAGGCCGACGGCCCGCGCACCCTCGATGTTCTTCAACTGGTCATCCACGAAGACGCAGGCTTCGCGCGACAAACTGAGCTGGCTCAGCACCAGTTCGTAAGCGCGCGGATCGGGCTTCAGGATGTTGGTGTAGGTGGCGTCGACGATAATCTCGAAGAGCTCGATCAGCGGGAAACGCTCGCGGAACGCGACGCCATAGAAGAGGTCGAGTTCGTTGGAGAGGATCGCGAGGCGGATGCCGGCCCTGTGAGCGGCAAGGATCGCGTCGCGTGCCTCGGGCCTGAGCACCAGCTCCGGTTCGGCCCCGCGCGCCCGCTGCACGAAGGTCTTCATGTCGCTCCAGTCTTCGTCGAGCAACTGTCCAACCTCGCGCGTGCGTGTCGTCCAGTAGTCCCGTTCGGTGATCTCGCGCCGCTGCATGGCGGCCCAGAGCGGGTCGGTCGCCGGATCGAAGGGGCCGCGCCACGTGAGCGTGCCCGGCGCAAGGCCAAGTGCGCGCTCGGTGACGTCGTGGGTCTCGAATAGCGTTCGGGTGACGACGCCGCCGAAGTCGAGGATCAATGCCTTGTCGGTCATGTTCTTCGTCATGGCCGACCCTCCGGCACGATGCCGCGCGACACCCAGTCGTCGAAGATCGCAAGTGCTGCTTTCGAGAATTCCGGGGCGTTGATGTGGCTGTCGACCTCAAGCAGCGCGACGCCTGACGGGATCGACCGGCGCATCTCGTCGATGAAGGCGTCGAGCGCCTCCGGTTCGAAGAGCGGCTCGTCGGGCTGATCCCACTCCTGAATCCCCTTGAGCGGCAGGATGAAGGCGACTTCGGCGCCGGTGCCGGCCAGTTTGCCGCCGATGACGCGAGCGATCTCGCGCCGCCCTTGGACTGACGTGGTGACCGAGCCGAGCAGCCGGTTGTGGGCGTGATAGGGGCGGTCGGCGAAGGCTTGCGGAACGGGCTGCCAGGCGGGCAGGTCGACCATGTCGACGGCGCCGGGCGCGACGATCTGGGGGATGCCGGCTCGCCCGGCATTTTCAAGCCGGTCCGGCCCTGAGGTGACGACCGTTCCGTGATGGTGGTTGCTGACCTCCTGGATGCAGAAGTCGAAGACGGCCGTGAAACCCTTCTCGGCCGCGATCGCCTCGAAAGCGCGCCCGCCCATGCCGGTCGAATGGAAGACGGCGACGTCGTAGCCGCGGCGCTCGAGTTCGGGTTTCAGGTATTTCATGTATTTGAGGCAGCTCGATCCCAGCGAGGTCATGCCGATCAGCGGCCGCGATCCATCCGGCTTTGTACCGAACCGCGCAGCACCGACGACCGCGCCGCAGGCCTGGGAGAGCACCGAGCGGCAGATGCCGTTGAGACCATAGAGCCCGCCAGCCCAGAGGATCATCATCAGATCAGGCGCGATGCGCTCGGGCGGCAAGAGGTGCGAATAGGCAATCGTCGAGACGATGAATTTCGGCACGCCAAGTGGTAGCGCCGCGGCGACGTCGAGCGCCAGATCGGTGCCCATGGAGCCGCCGAGAATGATGACGCCATCGGCCTGGCCGGCCTCGTAGAGCGAACGGGTAAGGGCGGCGGCACCTGTTGCCATCAGCGCCATGGCGCTGTGTTCGTCGCCGCTGGATGCGATGGCCGCGATCGAGACGCCGGCTGCTTCGGCAATGTCGTGGCGCGAGTAATCAGGCTGATAGGGCGGGTCGCCGAGAATGCTGACATCCATCATCACAGGCAGTCCGCCGGCTTCGCGGATGACGGACGCCATGAACTGGAGTTCGTCGCATTTGGTGTCTCCCGTACCCACGACCAGGATATTGGGGAGACGGTTCATTGCATTCATCAGCCGGCCCTCCTTGCCAGCGGATCGGCAGCAACCTGCTCCAACCCGAAAAGTCTTTCGGAAATGCGTCTTGCCGCAGCCATAGCGGCGCGCCCCATCTGTTCCACCGTCTCCTTGTCGGCACGCGTTGCAGGTGCGGCGATAGCGATGGCGCCGACCGGCGTTGTGCCGGGCGCACGGATCGGGGCGGCGACGCTGACGACGCCGGTCTCAAGCCCGTGATGGCAGATCGAGTAGCCACGCCGGAGCGTCTCGCCGAGCGTCTGGCGGAGTGCGGCCGGATCCGTCAGCGTGTGGTCGGTGAAGGCCTGGAGCGGCGCCGACAGGGCCGCGTCGATCTCCTTCTGCGGGCAGAAGGCGAGAAAGCCGAGGCCGGATGCGGTCGCGTGGAAGGGCAGGATGCTGCCGACGTCGACGATGACACGATGCGCCCGTTGCGAGTCCTCCACATGAATGGTCGAGAGGCGGCCGGCGGCGTATTCGGAGAGGTGGACGGTCTCGCCCGCAAGGCTTGCGAGTTCCCGCGCAAAAGGGGTCGCCACGCTCAGATAGGGAAAGCGCGCCTCGCGGATACGGGCGAGCCGCACCGGTGCACCGCCCAGCCGATAACGGCGCGTTTCCACGTCCTGCTCGACGAAGCCGTGTTTTTCCAGTTCGACGAGGAAGCGCCTGGCCGTCGCCTTGTCGAGCCCGCAGTGGCGGGCGATGTCGCTCAACCCCGCCTCTTTCTCAAGGCGCGAGATCGCGTCGAGCAAAGTCAGGGCCTTACCGATGGTGCTCATCCATTCCTCCGTTGTCGAGCGCCCCGTCAGTCCTCTTGCCTGTTCCCTCCTAAGGAGCGGTAGACCCGCTCTCCCGGTCGTTCTGGGTCGAGATACTTAACATGCGAAATAACTTGACAGGGCCAGATGCAATTTGCAAGTCTATATTTGAAGCTAAGGTTCAAATATTGAACCGAAAGACTTGCGCGGCAAAGACAAAAAGCAAGCCCCGCGCCTCAAGTCCGCTTCAGGGAGCAGCCGCCGGAGAGAAGGACCGGAGGCGAAAAGGCGTTCGCGCCAGCAAGGGGAGCCAAGACCATGACCAATTCGCCTGCGCCCGTGACCGGGGCGAACCAATTGCGCAAGAACGCCCTCGGCGTCGGCGCCGTCACCTTTCTCGTCGTTTCCGCCGCTGCACCGCTAACCGCGGTTGCCGGCGGCGTTCCATTGTCGATGATGCTCGGAAACGGTGCGGGCATTCCCGGCACCTTTCTGATCGTCACCGCGATCCTGCTTCTGTTCTCGGTCGGCTATGTCGCCATGGCGAGGCATATCCGCAATGCCGGCGCCTTCTATGCCTATACGGCACAGGGCCTCGGCGGGCTGATGGGCGGTGCCGCAGCGATGATCGCGATCCTTGCCTATAACGCGATGCAGATCGGCGTCTTCGGCCTCTTCGGCGCGGCAACGGCGGGGCTTTTCGCCGGCTTGGGGATCGATCTGCCCTGGTGGGTCTGGACCTTTATCGGCATCGCTGCGGTCGGCATTCTCGGTTATCGCCGCGTCGATCTCTCCGCCAAGGTGCTGACTGTCCTCGTCATCCTTGAATATCTGGTCGTGCTCGTCATCGACGTCGCGATCCTCGCCAAGGGCGGCGACGGCGGATTGACGACGGTTTCGTTCACGCCCTCGGCGATCCTCTCCGGTTCGCCGTCGATCGGCATTCTCTTCTGCTTCGCCGCCTTCATCGGTTTCGAAGCGACGACGATCTACAGCGAGGAAGCCCGCGATCCGGAGAAGACCGTGCCGCGTGCGACCTATATCTCGGTGCTGATCATCGGCATCTTCTACATGTTCACCTCGTGGCTGATGGTGAACGCCGCCGGCGCGGACAAGCTGGTGCCCGAACTGCAGGGCCTTGCCGATCCGACCACTTTTCTCTTCGGCCTCGCCGAACGCTATGCCGGCGGCTGGCTGCCGCCGTTGATGAACGTGCTCTTCGTCACGAGCCTCTTTGCCGGCGTGCTGGCGTTCCACAACGGTGTCGCCCGCTATCTCTACGTCGCCGGCCGCGAGCGCCTGCTGCCCGCCTCGATCGGCGTCACACATCCTGTCTACCACAGCCCGCATGTCGGCTCGCTGATCCAGACGGTTATTGCCGTGCTAATCGTCGCGCTCTTTGCGGCAACGGGCCAGGACCCGGTGCTGGCGCTGTTCTCCTGGCTGACCAACGTCGGCACGCTTGCGGTGATGACGCTGATGGCCTTTACCGCCTTTGCGATCGTCGCCTTCTTCAACCGCAATCCTGGGCTTGAAACGAACCCGCTGGTCACCAAGGTCATTCCCGTCGTCACCGGTCTGATCCTCGTTGCCGTCATCATCGCGATCGCGGCCAATTTCGGCGATCTCGCCGGCGCTACCGGCATGCTCGCGGTGTTCTTGCCGGGGCTCGTCGTGATCTTTGGGGTCATCGGGCTGTTCCTGGCGGCCTCGCTGAAATCGGGCAATCCGATTGAGTTCGCCCGCCTGGGTGCCGGCCAGGAGATCTGATCTCTCGGGAATATCGCTTTTGGGGATGGCGGCCCGCCGCCATCCCTGCAAACCAAACGGGACAGGACACGATGCAGGACAAGATCGATCAATTGCGCAACCTGCCCGTTGCGGCCCAAAAATTGTTCATCGGGGGGCGTTGGCAGGAGAGCCTCTCCGGTCAAAGCCTCGATGTCGCCTCGCCGATCGACGGCAGGCACCTGACGACGATCGCCGACGCGGCAGCCGGTGATGTCGACGCCGCGGTCCGGGCCGCCCGCGCCGCTTTCGAGAAGGGAAGCTGGTCGAGGGTTGCCCCGGCCCAGCGCAAAAAGGTTCTCACGCGCATTGCCGAGATCATCGAGGCGCAGGCACTCGAGCTGGCCGTTCTCGGCGTACGCGACAATGGCACGGAAATCTCTATGGCGCTGAAGGCCGAGCCCGGCAGCGCCGCCGGCACCTTCCGCTACTATGCCGAGGCGCTCGACAAGGTCTATGGCGAGATCGCTCCGTCGGCCGACAATATTCTCGGTCTCGTGCATCGCGAACCGATTGGCGTGGTCGCCGCGATCGTGCCCTGGAATTTCCCGCTGATGATCGGCGCCTGGAAGATCGCGCCGGCGCTCGCCGCCGGCAACTCGGTGGTGCTGAAACCGGCCGAGGGCGCCTCGCTCAGCCTGCTCAGGCTCGCTGAGATCTGCGCCGAGGCCGGTCTGCCAGAGGGTGTCTTGAATGTCGTCACTGGTCGCGGCGCGACCACGGGCGAGGCGATCGGCCTTCATGGCGATATCGATGTTCTCGCCTTTACCGGATCCGGCGGCGTCGGTCGTCGGCTGCTCGAATATTCCGCGCGCTCGAACCTCAAGCGCGTCTATCTCGAACTCGGCGGCAAGTCGCCGAACGTCGTCTTTGCCGACGCACCCGACCTCGACCAGGCCGCGCGCATTTCCGCCTATGGCATCTTCCGCAACTCCGGCCAGGTCTGCGTTGCCGGTTCGCGGCTGCTTGTCGAGCGCTCCATTCACGAAGCCTTCGCCGAGAAGGTGGCAGCGATCGCAGGATCCGTGAAGGTCGGCGACCCGCTGCGTCTTGCGACCGAGGCCGGTGCGATTTCCAGCGAGGTTCAACTCAAGAAGAACCTCGATTTCGTCAGAGAGGCCGAGGCTGAAGGTGCAAGGCTGCGCTCCGGCGGCAAGCGCATCCTCGAAGAAACCGGTGGCTCCTACATGCAGCCGACTGTCTTCGACGTTCAGCCGGATATGAAGCTGGCGAAGGAGGAGGTCTTCGGCCCCGTGCTTGCGGTCATACCGTTTGATGACGAGGTCGACGCACTCCGGATCGCCAACGCGACCTACTACGGTCTGGCGTCGGCCGTCTGGACTGCGAACCTGTCGCGCGCGCACCGCATGGTGCGCGGCATCCGCGCCGGCGTGGTGCATGTCAATACCTATGGCGGCGCCGACAACACAGTGCCGCTCGGTGGCGTCAGGCAGTCCGGCAATGGTTACGACAAGTCGCTGCACGCGCTCGACAAATACATCGATCTGAAGACCGCCTGGATTCAGCTCTGACCCCCGGGACGACAAACCGTATCGGCGTTGGGCCGGGTAAGCCGGCTATTCCATCGTCGCCCGCAAGGCCCGGATGATCTCTTCGGCAAACATGGCGGCGGCCAGGCCGTGGCCGCGTCTTTCCCGCTGCACCAGCGAAAGCACGTTCTTTGCAAAAGTCCGGTCACGGATCTGCAGGTATGTCAGGACGCCGTTTCGTTGTTCCTCGGTAATGTCGAACTTGCTGAGGAAAGCGATGCCGTCGCCGGCGGCGGCCAGGAACTTCATCGCCTCGATGGAATTGGTGAGATAGCTCGGCTCGACTGTCAGCCCGGCCTCAGCGAAGGCGTCGGCGACGATGCCATGGATCTGCATCGACTTGTCGGCAAAGATCAGCGGGTAGGGCTGGCAATAGGCCAGCGGCAATGATTCCATGCCGGCGAGCGGGTGTTCCGGAGCAACGACCGCGCCGAGGCGGGTGTCCATCTTCCAGAGTGTCTCGACCTGCGGCGTCGGCGGGAGACTGAAGGCAAAGCCGAGGTCGGCCTCGCCACCGGCCACCGCCTGAACGATCTCGCGGGCGAACATTACCCGGATCGTGATCTTGAGGCGTGGATGGCGTGCGCCGAAGATCGCAGCCACCTTCGGCACGATGCCGCCGGCAAGGCCGTTCATTGTGGCGATGATCACCTCGCCGCTCTGCAGCGCCTTGATATCGCGAATTTCGGCTTCGACCTGGCTGTATTCCTTCATGGTCCGGCGCACATGCGCGACGAGGATTTCGCCGGCCGGCGTCAGCCTGAGGCCGCGCGGCAGCCGCTCGAACAGCGGCTCGCCGATATCCTCCTCAAGCTGCAACACATGCTTGTTGATGGCCGAGGCAGCGACGTTCAACCGTTCGCTCGCCCCGCGGATCGAGCCTGAGCGCGCCACCTCGTCGATATAGCGCAGCACGCGTGAATGCAGCATGGTCTTCCCCAATTTAATCGTTCTCGAAAAGCGAACGGTACGAGCAGAAAATACTGCTTTTCGGAAGCGGTGCAATGACTTCTTATGGTTGGCGAGGGGCGCGCTGCCGGCACTGCACCCGCTGAATATGGCGGGTTATGGGCAGGCGCCGACGACTCTGAAAGTGGAGGACTATTCGTGAACCAGACTGAAGCCGCGCATTACGAAAAGGTGCGCGCCATCTTCGATATCCTGAACGGCGAGCGGGAGGCGGATCTTCTTTTGAAGAACCTGAACATCCTCGATGTTCACGGAGAGACCGTCTACCAGGGGTCCATTCTCGTCTACGACAAGCGCATCGTTGCGCTCAACCCCGACGAGACGGTCTTGAAGGTCAAGCAAGTCTTCGACGGCAAGGGCCTCTATGCGATCCCCGGCCTGATCGACGCGCATATCCATTTCGAATCCCAGCTCGCGCACCCGACGGCGCTCGCCGAGGCGATGGTTCCCTGCGGCACGACGACGATCTATGCCGAGTGCCTGGATCTGCTCAGCGCCGCGGGCAAGGAAGGCATCGAAGCGGCCGAGAGCCTTTTCCGGGATTACGAGCAGCTGCCCTACCGGCTCTATGCCTTCGCACCGGGCAAGAAGACGGCGGCATCGGTGACGGAAGCCGTGCTCAAGATGGAACCGGTGATCGGCCTCGGGGAGTTCGAGCACTTCACCTACAGTTCCGGCAACGACGACGATTTCCGCAAGGCGGCCTGGGTCCGCGCCAAGGGCGGCTTTATGAACGGCCACTGGGGCGTCACCGCGCTCTCCGACATGATCCTCAACTACCTGCCGGCGATCGGCGTCTCCAACAATCACGACGTCTGGAACGAGAAGGATATCGAGAAGAGCATTCGCTACGGCTTCCCGACGCACATCAAGTTCGGGGTCGGCAGCAGCGAGGTGATCAAGGTGCTGTTGCGCGCGATCGTCGACCGCAAATGGCCGACCGACAATTTCATGCTCTGCACCGACAACATCTCGATCGAGCGACTGCTCACCATGGGCCACATGGACTGGATCATTTCGCTCTCAGCCGAAATGGGCATCAACCCGATCCACGCGATCAAGATGGCGACCTACAACACCGCGCGTTCTTTCCACATGGAAGACAAGATCGGTTCGCTGACGCCCGGCCGGTTCGCCGATATCGTCTTGACCGACAGCCTGTCGAAGATCAATCCGCTCTACGTGTTCAAGGATGGCGAACTGGTCGCAAAAGACCGTAAGCTGCTGAAGAATGCCGACATCGACTATTCCGGCATGTGCAAGGACGGCGTTTCCGGCCTCGCCGATCTCTCGCCGGAGCAACTGGACATCGTGCCCCTGGAAGTGTCGGAAGACGGCACGCAGGCCAAGGTCTATTTGTTCGATGTCTACGGCCGCGGCCACGCCAAATTCTACCAGGAAATCTGGGTTCCGCTGAAGGATGGCAAGGTCGTTGTCGAGCATGAGGGCAAGAAGATGAGCCGGCTGTCGGTCGTCCAGCGCTATGCCGACGGCAAACGCCATGTGGTGAACGGGCTTTTCAAGGGCGTTCATGTCGATCGTGGCGCAGTGGCGACCTTTTGGCCGGCGCCGAAGCCCTATTTCGTCGTCGTCGGTCAGGACAGCGCCGAGATGTGCCATTGCCTCAAGCGGGTCGATACCCATGCCGGCGCCTGCATCGTCACCGACGACAGGGTGGAAAAGGCCGTCATGCCGCTGGAGATCTACGGGGTCATGGCGAACATGAGCGTCGAGCAACTGACGGCCAGTGCCGCTGCGATCGATGCGGCGCTCGAAGCTCTTGGCAACCGCAACGAAGGCGAACCGGTGGTCAACAAGCTGCTCAGCCTGTTCATCTCGTTGCACCGGTTCCGCTTCATGGCCTAGAGCCATTCAGAAAAAGGAGACGGGCGTTTCGGCGTCCGTCTGCCTGGAAAGTGGCGTGCTTCCGCGACAATGGGCGGACATGCCGAATGATATAAAAGCGCATCGCTGAGGGGGCGATGGGCCGGCGGGGTAAGGAGCTCCGCATCGTTTCGAGGGAGGAAACAATGGCACACAATGCGGCGGAAGCCGAAATCGTCGATACCGGCAGCCTGACGCGACGCTGGATCATGTATGTCGTCGGCATCTATGTGCTGACCTTCGGTGTCAGCCTGGCGATCCGGGCCGGCATCGGCATTTCACCCCAGAGCAGCCTGACGCGGACCATGACGCTGGTCTATCCGCCCTTCAGCCAGGGCACGTACAACTTCATGCTCGAACTGATCATGCTGTTCTTGACCTATCTGGTCCTGCCCAAGGACTTCAAGCTCAAGAACTTCGCCTCGCTGATCCCGGCTTTCGTGCTCGCGGTTTTCTTGGACTTCAACCTGGGGATCACCGAGTTCATCAAGCTCGAGGCCTATCCGCTGCGGGTGGCGCTGCTGGTCTTTGCCGATGCGGCGCTGGCCTTCGGCCTGTTCCTGATGATCCGCGCCAATCTGGTGCTGATGCCGATCGACATGTTCGTCAACACCATCTTCAAGCGCACCGGCTGGAAGTGGGGCAACATCAAGACCGGCTTCGACTGCACGCTGCTGGTTCTGTCGGCCTGTATCGGTCTGCTCTTCCTCGCAGAGGTCAAGTTCATCCGCGAAGGCACGATCCTGAACGCCATTCTCGTCGGGCAGTACATCAAGCTCTACTTCTTCCTGTTCAGGAAGTTCCAGGGCAAGGCGACACCTTCGCCGAAGGGCCTGGAAGCGGCCGCGGAATAGCATCCCGCGCAAAGATGCGAGAAGGGGCGCCCAACCGGCGCCCCTTCATCATGTGTCGTGATCTCTGCTTACGGGCGAACAGGCTTATCCGAAAGCGAGTTCGAGGTTCTGCCGGTCCCGTGCCACCACCTGGCACTTGGTTTCGAAACCGTCGCCGGCGACCACCAGAACGAGTTCCGGTGGTATGCCGGCGGAATTCGAAACCGTAACCGCCGCGCCATCGGCGCCCAGCGACCGGATGGTGCAGTCGATCCGTGAATGCCTGTCGTCGAAGAGAATGGTTCCGGCCTTCAGCACGCGCTGGCGCGGACCGAGCGGATAGCCGGCTTCGAGACTGCTCCATTCGACGCAGCGGTTTCGTCCGCCGGCCTTGGCGAGATACATCGCCGCATCCGCCTGGGCGAGCAAGGTGGCGTTATCCCTGCTATTGGCCGAAAGGGCGGCGGTGCCGAAGCTCGCAGTCACCGCGAGCTGGCCGAATTCACCGTGGATCGTCTGAGCGGCGATCGCTGCCCGCAGTTTTTCCGCCGCCGTCAGCGCGCCTGTCGCGTCGACATGCGGCAGCATGACGGCAAATTCCTCGCCGCCGAGCCGCCCAAAGAGGTCGCTTGCTCGCAGATTGGACTGGCAGATGGAGGCAACGGCCTTCAAGACCTCGTCTCCTGCCGCATGCCCGTGTGTGTCGTTGACCCGCTTGAAATGGTCCACATCGAGGACGATGCAAGACAGGTCATGCTGGTGCCGCACCGCGAGCGAGATCAGCTTGTCCGCTTCCTCGCGGAAGGCGCGCCGCGTCAGCGTCCCGGTCAGTCCATCCGTCGCGGCCGAGCGGAGCAGATCGATCCGGTCCATCGCCACGCCAGCCAACTCCATCAGGATCGCAAGATCCGTCTCAGTGAACTGTCGTGGCGCGCGATCGATCGCGCACACGGTCCCGACTGTATGCCCGTCCCGCGTCTTCAGCGGGACGCCTGCGTAGAACCGAACATGTTCGGGACCGGCCACGGCCGGGTGCTGCGAAAATCGTGCATCCTTCGTGGCGTCGTGGACGACGAGAGGCTCCTCGGCGACGACGACATATCGGCAGAAGGTCTCTTTGCGCGGGACCTCGTCGGCCGAAAGGCCGGAGCAGGCCTTGTACCATTGGCGATGTGCATCGACCAAGGAGACGATGCCGATCTCTATGGAGAAGACCTGTTTGATCAGCCGTACGACCCGTTCAAGGCCTTCATCCCTTGGCGTGTCGAGGATATCGAGATGTCCAAGGGCGGCCAAGCGATCGAATTCCCTGCCTTTCGCGTCCGTCGTCGGACGTCCGGCTGGCTCAGCAACCACCATTCCGTTTTCCTTTCTCATTCCACGCCCGGCAATAGACGCGTTTTAGGGAAAAAACAAAAGGCGCTGAACAGCAACTGGATGTGGATTGCGCCGGCTCTGTGGCGAAAGATGCCGTGTTTGCACCGAACCAGCGACGCTGCGTCCGTGCTTACCCGCCGAAACTTCCGAGCTGCGTCGGCACGTGTACATAGTTGCGGTCGAAGTAGAGCAGCGCATTGCCATCGCTGCGCGAGCGGATGCCGACGACCCGGCCGATGAGGATATGGTGCGTTCCCAAGAGCCGCGCCTCGGCCAGTTCGCAGTCGAGCGAAACGATCGCATCCTTGACGGCGAAGCTGCCCGATTGCATCTCGACCCAGTCGGTGGCGGCATAGCGCGCGGCCATGTCCTGCGTCGCGCCGGCGAAATGGCCGGCGAGATCCCGATGGTCGTGGCTGAGCACGTTGACGCAAAAGCGCCTGTTGTCGATGAACAGCCCGCATTGGGTGGAGTTCCGGTTCATGCAGACAAGCAGCGTCGGCGGCTCGTCGGTTACCGAGCACATGGCGGTGGCCGTGAACCCGCCGCGTCCGGCGGGTCCGTTGGTGGTAATGACGTTGACCGGCGCGCAGACCCGCGCCATCGCATTGCGAAACTCGGTCTTTGAAACGAGCGGTTCCATGGCAGGCCTCACTCGGCTGCGCTGCGAAGGGTGGCGTTGTCGTCGAGCGGCGGCAGCCAGGTATTGCCGGTCCAGCCGTTCTCGTCGTAGTCGGCCATGCACTGATCGACGAGCGCCTCCATCTCCTTCAGGCGCCCACCGCGCTCGGCGCCCTTCAACACCTGCAGCCGCACCTCTTCGGGTGCACCGGCATAGTTGAGTTCGTAAAGCGCGTGCCGCCCGCCAAACTCGGTGCCGGTCGCGTCCCAGAGCAGCTTCATGATCTTGATGCGCTCGATATGGCCCATGTCGTTGGAGCCGCGCACATATTGCGCCAGGTAACGATCGATCTCGGGATTGCCGAAATCGCGCGCCGAGGAGGGCAGGTAGATCAGGCCGGAGGCGACGACCCTGCGGATCGTCTCGACGACGCGCGGATAGGCCTCCGACATGAAGGTGCGGTAGGAAAGCGCAGCTTCGAGATTGGGCAGCACCGCGCCGTCGGCCCAGGGAATGGGGTTATGCGCCATGGCGTTGGAGAAGCTCCAGAACATGTGTCGAAGGGCAATGACCTCGCCGAGCGCCGCCTGGTTGCCGCGGAAGGCGTCGCCGCCGGTCGCCCTCAAAGCCTTGGCAAGCAGGCCGGCGAGGAAGTCGAGTTTCACCGCGAAGCGGGTGCAGCCCTGGAAGCAGTAGCCGTGCATGAAGCCGGAGGCCGGGTGGAAGGAGAGGATCTTGGCGGCGTCGCGCAGCACCAGAACATCCTCCCAGGGCACGAAGACATTGTCGAGCACCAGGATCGCGTCATTCTCGTCGAAGCGCGACGACAGCGGATAGTCGAAGGGATGGCCGACCGTGTTGGCCGTCTGCTCGTAGGAGACCCGGCAGAACATCTTGATGCCCGGCGCGTTCATCGGAACGATGAACATGACGGAGAGCGAGGGATCCTCGGTCACCGTCGCCGAGCTCTGTGCGAGGAAATTGTAGTGCGTCAGCGCCGAGGAGGTCGCCACCACCTTGGCGCCGGAGACGTAGATGCCGGCATCCGTTTCCTTGGTGATGTGGACGAACACGTCCTTCACCGCATCCGCCGGCTTGTGGCGATCGATCGGCGGATTGACGATCGCATGGTTCATGAAGAGGGCGGCTTCCTGGGCGCGTCTGTGCCAGGCGAGCGCATTGTCCTTGAACGGCCCGTACCAGTTGGCATTGGCGCCCAGCGTGTTCATCAGCGCCGCCTTGTAGTCGGCGGTGCGGCCCATCCAGCCATAGGACATGCGTGCCCACTCGGCGATCGCGCCTTGCTGTGCCGCAAGATCGGAGGAGGAGCGGGCGACGCGGAAGTATTTGTGGGTGTAGCCGCCCGAGCCCGTGTCGGTCGGTGACGTCAGGATATCCTTCTTCGCCGGGTCGTGCAGCGCGTCATAGAGCCTTGCGAGCGACCGGGCGGAATTGCGCATGGCCGGATGGCTGGTGACGTCGTGGACGCGCTCGCCATTGATATAGACTTCGCGGCCGTCGCGAAGGCTCTCCAGATATTCGGCGCCGGTGAAGGGCCGCGCCCTGTCGGCGCGGAAATCCTCTGCTCTCATTTTCTCCTCCTTGAGTTTCGTCAAGGCTAGGCGTTGAAATCGGCAGCGGCCATGGACAGAATGGCAAAATGACTTGGACTTTTTCGGGTGGAACATGAGCAGCAGCATTCCAAGTTTCTTCGTCTATGGCGAACCGGAGCAGAAGGTCGAGCCCGGGTTCTTCCATGTCGAGACGGTGATGGCGCGGCGGAACCTGCATCAGGGCCAGGTCAAGGCGCACAAGCACGACCAGATGGGACAGATCACCTACTGGCTGAGCGGCGGGGGAACTTACTTCATCGACGACAAGCCTTTGGACTTTTCCGCACCCGCCATCAGCTTCGTGCCGAGCGGCATCGTGCACGGGTTTTCGGTCGATCCAGAGACGAGCGACGCGATTGTCGTTTCGATTGCCGATGGTGCGCTGCTCTCTATCCGCGAGCAAACGACGCTGGCGCTCGATACGCCCATGATGATCCGTGGCGACGGTGAAGACCGGCATTGGCGCCGTCTTGCGGAACTGCTCGATATCGTCGCTGATGAGTACGCCGGCGGTGCCACGGGCACGCAGCGGATGCTGGCATCTCTGGTCGCCGCCGTGCTGACCCAGATCGCCCGCCTGGCAGCCGCAGCACCGCCCACCGCCCAGCCGACACAGGCGATGCTGGCCACGGAACTGCGCCGGCTCATCGATCTGCGTTTCCGCGAGAACTGGAGCGTCGGGCACTACACCGACGCGCTCGCCACGACGCCGCACCTGCTTGCCAAGGCGAGCAGGGATGCCTTCGGCATGCAGGTGAAGGAACTGATCAACGAGCGGCGATTGCTCGAGGCCAAGCGCCTACTGCTCTTTACGGTCCGGCCACTCGAAGACATTGCCTATGAGATCGGCTTTGCCGACGCCGCCTATTTCTCGCGCTTTTTCCGCCTGAGGGTCGGCGAAGCCCCGAGCGACTGGCGCCGCGCGCGGTTGAACTCGCCTGGAGCCGGCTAAGTCACCGGCTCCGAGAGGTATCGCCAAGTCCGTCGGTTATCGGCCATAGGCCCGCATAACCTCCATCAGAGGCTCATGCTGGATCGCCCGGATCTTGAAGCGATCATGGGCTGTGCCGCCGGAATCTTCGGCCGCGATCATCGCGTTCACCACTGCTTCTTCGACGCTGTCGACGGTCGCGAGATAGACGGGGTCAAGCAGCTCGTCGTTGACGATTTCCAGCGACAGTCGCGGCGGCGCCTTGTGGGCCATCGGCTGGGTGTTGGCGGTGGAGAAGGCGAGGAAGATGTCGCCGGAATTGTTGCCGCCGGGCGTGCCGTTGCGGCCGATGCCGATCGCCGCCCGTCGCGCCAGGCGCTTGAGTTGATGCGGTGCCATCGGCAGGTCGGTCGCGATCACGACGATGATCGAGCCGCGCTCCTGCATCTGGCTTTGCGGCGTGCCGTCGCGCATGTGTTCGCCGACCGGAACGCCGCGGATCGTCAGCCAGTCGCGTTGCCCGTGATTGGCTTGGACCAGCGTGCCGATCGTGTAGTCGCGGCCGCCGAATTCAACGACGCGCGAGGCGGTGCCGGTGCCGCCCTTGAAGCCATAGGCGATCATGCCGGTGCCGCCACCACAATTGCCTTCCTGGACCGGGCCGGACGCGGCAGCGTCGAGTGCGGCGTGCACATCGGCTTCCGTGATCGGCTGGCCGTTGATGTCATTCAAAACGCCGTCATAGGTTTCGGCGACCACCGGCATCAGCCAGAGGAAATCATCGGTGTCGTAGGTCGTCCTGTAGCGCTCCAGCATCCATTGGATGGTGGCGTGGTGGGTCATGCCGACCGCATGGGTGTTGGTGATCATCACGGGTCCGAGGAAGAAGCCGCCATCCTCGATCCAGTGGGTGCCGGTCATTTCGCCGTTGCCGTTGAAGCGGTGCACCCCGGCATAAACCGGGACCGGTGTTTCCGATCCGGCATGCGGCAGGATGGCGGTGACGCCGGTGCGCACCGGGCGCTTTCGGCCGGGTCGCGGCGTTTGCTCCTCGATAGTGCGGAAGCCGACGGCAATGCCTTCGACATCCGTGATGGCGTTGAAGCGGCCGGTGCGGCCGGCAAAGGGCAGGCCGATATCGCGGGCGCGGGCGCTGGAGGGCGTAGAGGTTTTGTCGTTCATGATCATTTCTGCCGGGAGCGAAGGTAAAGGCCGAGCGAGGCGACGACGAAGGAGAAGGTCAGCATCATCACGGCGATGGCGTTGATCTCCGGTTTGATGCCGCGCCGAAGCATGGAGAAGATGAACATCGGCAGCGTCGTGACATCGACGCCGGCGATGAAATAGGTGATGACGAGATCGTCCATCGAGATGATGAAGGCGAGCAGCGCGCCGCCGACGATCGCCGGGAAAAGCTGCGGCAGCACCACCCGACGAAAGGTCATCCATTCGTTGGCGCCGAGGTCGGCCGACGCGTGTTCCAACGTGCGATCCATGCCGGCAAGGCGGGCCGAGACGACGATGAAGACGTAGGAGATCAGGAAGGTGCACTGGCCGATGATGATCGTCGTCAGGCCCAGCCGGATGCCGGAATTGACGAAGAAGATCAGGAGCGCGATGCCGAGCACGATATCCGGCATCAGCATCGGCATGAACATCACCACCCGGTAGAAGCGCTGGCCGACAAATTCGAAGCGGTAGAGCGCAATCGCGATCGCCGTGCCGAAGACGGTTGCAATGGCCGTTGTCGAGGCGGCGATGACCAGGCTGTTCCACACCGCCTGCAGCAGCTGCCCCGTCGATTCGATGTAGAGCGCGCTCTCGGAGACCTTGGTCTTGAAGCCGAGAACCTGAGCGTACCATTCGGTGGTGAACCCGGTCCAGGTCATCATGTTCACCGGATTGGCGTTGAACGAATAGACGGCGATGACCACGAGCGGGATGTAGATGAAGGCGAAGAACAAGCCGGTGTAGGCAAGCAGGCCACCGGTAAAAAGGGATCGAGCGATCTTCATGGGCGCCTCACCGTGCCAGTGCGGCGGCAGCGCCGCGCCGTCCGGAAAGGATGACATGGGCGATCATCATGATCAGCATGACGCTCATCACCATCATCGCCAGTGCTGCACCGAAGGGCCAGTTGCGGGCGGCGAGGAACTGCTGCTCGATGAGGTTGCCGAACATCATCACCTTGGCGCCACCAAGCACCGCCGGCACGACGAAGTTGCCGAGCGCCGGGATGAAGACGATGACGGAGCCGCCGGCGATGCCGGGTGCGGTCAAGGGCAGGATGATGCGCAAGAAGGTGCGCACGGGGCCGGCGCCGAGATCGAGCGAGGCGCGCACCAGCGTCCAGTCGAGTTTCTCGACGCTGGCATAGACGGGCATGAACATGAAGGGAATGAACACATAGGTCATGCCGAGGATGATCG
The DNA here is from genome assembly GCF_058791875.1 of Ensifer sp. EB106-05-01-XG146. Classification (NCBI taxonomy): domain Bacteria; kingdom Pseudomonadati; phylum Pseudomonadota; class Alphaproteobacteria; order Hyphomicrobiales; family Rhizobiaceae; genus Ensifer; species Ensifer sp. EB106-05-01-XG146. The sequence continues at coordinate 1,807,291 of NZ_JBYTDX010000002.1, read as the reverse complement.
CGCCCTTGGTGTAGATCAGGTCGAGCGGCCGTTCGATCAGCCCCGTGGATAGAAGCACTTCGTTGACGAGGCCGGTCTGGCGCAGGATCAGCACCCAGACGAACAGCCGCACGATCAGACTGGTGAAGAAGGGCAGTGTGATCAGGAACAGGCAGAAGTTCTTCCAGCGGTCGGAAAGCCGGGCGATGCAGAAGGCCGCGGGGTAGCAGACGAGGAGGGTCGCGAGCACCGTAAGGGCCGCGATCTCGATCGAGCGCAGGAAGATCGCGATGTAGATCGGATCGAACTCCTCGAACATCGGATCGGCGAAGCCGAGAATGCGGCCGAAATTATGCGGGTAGAAGGTCCATTCCACCCCGCCATAAAGGCCGGGTGCGAGAAAGCTGGTCACGATCATGATCGCGAGCGGCCCGAGGAAGAAGACGGCGAGAAAGGCCGAGACGGGCCCGAGCAGGAGTGCAAGCTGGAAGCGGCGGCGACTGGCGATCGTCATCTTAGGCACCTGCGCTTTCGCCAATCAGGTGCACGGCGGCTGGATCATAGGCAAGTCGCGCCTTACGGGTCTGCTCGACCGTGCCAACGAGGCTGCGGCGGTTGGCCGGAATCTCGGCGACGACCTTGCGGCCCTCGGCGGTGCGACCGAACAGCTCGAAGGTGGAGCCGACGAAGACGATCTGGTCGAGATCGACGTCGATCGTCGGGAAGGGAGCGTTGTCCTCGGCGAGGAAGAACTGTTCCGGACGGATCAGCGCCGTTGCCTCTGCCGAAATCTTCCGCTCGCAGGGCCGGTGGCGGATCGCCATGCCGTCAGCCGTCATCAACCGGTCGCCGTCGAGCCTGCCTTCGAACAGATTGCTGGCGCCGATGAACGTTGCAACGAACGTGTTGACCGGATGGTCGTAGATGGCGCGAGGCGTATCGAGCTGCTGGATGCGCCCGCCTGATAGCACGGCAACGCGATCCGACATCGTCAGCGCTTCCTGCTGGTCATGGGTGACGAAGATGAAGGAGATGCCAAGCTCGTTCTGCAGCGTCTTGAGTTCGATCTGCATGGCCTGGCGCAGGTTCTTGTCGAGCGCCGACAGCGGTTCGTCGAGCAAAAGCAGCTTCGGCCGGGCGATGATGGCGCGGGCGAGCGCCACCCGCTGCTGCTGGCCGCCGGAGAGCTGGCGCGGCTTGCGTGCTTCCATGCCTTCGAGCCCGACCATCTTCAGGGCGGACGCGACCTTTTCCCGGCGCTGCGGCTTGGCAACGCCCGCCACCTCCAGCGAGTAGGCGACGTTTTCGCCGACGGTCATATGTGGAAACAGCGCGTAGTTCTGGAAGACGGTGTTGACCGGGCGACGATAGGGCGGCCGGTCGGTCATGTCCTCGCCGTCGATCAGGATCGAGCCGCCGTCGAGTTCGACGAAGCCGCTGATCGCCTGCAGCAGTGTGGTCTTGCCGCAACCGGAGGGACCGAGCAAGGTCAGGAATTCGTTGCGGCGGACATCGAGATTTATACGGTCGAGAGCGGTCACGGTGCCGCCTTCCGGAGTGGTAAAGGCCTTGCTCGCCTCCACCAGCCGGACGATGGAATTCTGCATACTTCTGTTCCCCAAAATGTTATGCAAATAACGCTTGTGCGTTTTCGATATATGGATACCATTTGCCTATCGGAGTCAACGGCCACGAGAAGCCGTGATCCGGAAGCGGCCGGTCAAGGTCGTGTCAGGCCGTCCGGCCAGAACCATCAGAGGAGAATTTCGATGACGATGACAAACGGGACGACCCGCGGGGGCAGGAGAGCCTTCGCGACCCGTGCGCGCACAGTGGCACTGTCCCTCGCGACGCTGACAGCCCTTTTCGGCACGGCGCAAGCGGCCGAGCTCAACATCTACAACTGGGGCGAATACATCAATCCGGCTGTCCTCAAGAAGTTCGAGGAGGAGACCCAGATCAAGGTCAACCTCTCGACCTATTCCTCCAACGAGGAGATGCTGGCGAAGATCCAGGGTGGCGCCACGGGTTACGACATCGTCTTCCCGTCGGTGCACATGCAGGACATCATGGCCAAGCTCGACCTGCTCGAAAAGACCGACATCAACACCTATGAGGGCTTCAAGAATATCGACCCGACGTTCCTGCGCGCCAAGAGCGACCCGAAGGGCGAATATTGCCTGCCCTATGCCTTCGGTACGGTCGGTATCCTTTATAACCGCACGCTGCTCGGCAAGGACGTGACCGGCTGGCGCGACCTGATCGAAACCGTGAAGGCCAAAGGCCTGAAATTCACGCTGCTTGACGACATGCGCGAGGTGCTGTCGGTCGGCCTCATCCTCAATGGCCACAAGGTCAATTCCACCGACCCTGCCGAATTGCAGCAGGCGGCCGATACGATCATCGCCATGAAGCCGGATGTCGCCGCCTTCACCTATGACACCCGCCCGATGGTCGCGGCCGGCGATGTGGCGGCCGGTCATTTCTTCGTCGGCTCGATGGTCGACGTCTTCGGCAATCCGAAGGATCTCGGCTACGTGATCCCGGAGGAAGGCGCGACGATGTATCAGGAGGATATCTGCGTTCTGAAGACCGCGCCGAACAAGGAGAACGCCGTAAAGTTCATGCAGTTCTACACGCGTCCCGAAGTGGCGGCGCTCAACATCGAGCAGCAGACGAACGGCACGGCCAACGTGCCTGCGCGGCAATTGACCCCCGAGCAGATCAAGAATAGCAAGGAAATCAACCCGCCGCCGGAAACCATGCAGAAGCTGCAGATCTTCGAAGATCTCGGCCCCGGCGTGCGCCAGCTCGATCGGGTCTGGACGAAGGTGAAGACGGCGCAATAAACAGGCGATGCGACGGAGCGGGATATGCGGCGCTAGCTTGCCGGCGTCCCGCTCCGATCATGCAAGGGGAGGGGACGTGGCGCAGCGAATCCTGAAGCTGGTGCGCAGCGACGAGCTCAGACGCTCGAAATCTGATAAGCTCATCGCCAACTACATCGAGCGTAATCTGGCCGACATTCCCTTCGAGACGGCGCGTTCGATCGCGACCCGGCTTGAAGTTTCGCCGATGACGGTCGGGCGTTATCTTCGGCGCATGGGCTTCGACGGTCTCGACGAGCTGAAACTGGAGCTTCGGCGCGACGGCTCCAACAATCCTGCCTGGCAGGTGAAGGGATCGGTTGGCCGTCTGCGCGACGACAACCGCGAAGGCAAGCTGCTTGCCGGCCTGATCCAGCAGCAGATCGACAATCTCGGCATGATCTATGAGTTGACGACCGCGCCGGAATGGCAGCAGGCGATCGACGCTCTGATTGCTGCCAGCGAGGTCTATGTCGCTGCCTACCAGAACGTACGCGGCATCGCGCAGTATTTCGCGAGCCAGCTATCCTATACCCGGCCGCGGGTGCAGTTCGTCGATGGCCTCAACGGCACCTATGCCGAGCTGCTCGACGGTTCCGTCGAGGGACGCGTGCTGTTCCTGCACGACGTACGCCGCTTCGCCGCCAAGGCGCGGCCCTTGGCGGAGGAGGCGCGTCGGGCCGGCGTCAAGGTCATCCTCTTCACCGACGAGTTCTGCCCCTGGGCGCCGGAGGTCTCCGACATCTGCCTCGTCGTGCCCGGGTCCCATGGTCCGCTCTGGGATGGAGCAGCAACGACCGTCGCGGTCATGGACCTGCTTCTGAGCAACATCATCGTCGTCCTCGGCGACGAGGTCGGCGAGCGCGTCGCCCAGCTTACTCGGCTACAGAACGTCTTCGGCGACTTCGAGGATTGAAATCGAAGTCCGAAAGCTCAGGGCGCCGACGTCTGCGGGATGTAATCCAGCCCGATGTCGATGGAGGCCGGCCGGCCGTCGAGAAGCAGTTCGCTGATGCGCGGCGCCGTCCTGGCGATGACCTTGCCGTCCTTGACCACGCAGAGCCGGTTCGGTTTCAGCCGCAGCGCTTCGCTGACATCGGCCGCCTGCATCAGGACGAGGTCGGCCTTACAGCCGACGTCGAGGCCATAGCCTTCAAGGCCCATGGTTTTCGCTGCATTCACGGTGATGGCGTCGAAGATCTTGCGCTTGTCCTCGATCCCGCCCATCTGCGTCACGTGGATGGCCATGTGAGCCACTTCCAGCATGTCGCCCGAACCCATCGAGTACCAGGGATCCATGACGCAGTCGTGCCCGAAGGAAACGTTGAGGCCGGCCGCCATCAACTCGCGAACCCGCGTCATGCCGCGGCGCTTGGGATAGGTGTCGTGGCGTCCCTGCAGCATGATGTTGATCAGCGGATTGGGGATCACGTTGATCTCCGCCTCCGCCATCAGCGGGATCAGCTTGGAGACATAGTAGTTGTCCATCGAGTGCATCGAAGTCAGGTGCGATCCGGCGACGCGGCCCTGAAGTCCGAAACGGACCGTTTGAGCCGCCAGCGTCTCGATGTGGCGCGACATCGGATCGTCGGTCTCGTCGCAATGCATGTCGACCGGCAGGCCGCGGTCTGCGGCGATCCGGCAGAGCACTTCCACCGAGCGGGTGCCATCTTCCATCGTGCGCTCGAAATGCGGGATGCCGCCGACGATGCCGATGCCCATATCGAGTGCGCGGTTCAGTGAAGCCTCGCCGTCGGCCGCGCGAAAATAGCCGTCCTGCGGGAAGGCGACGAGCTGCAGGTCGATATAGGGCGCGACCTTTTCCTTTACCTCCAGCAGTGCCTCGGCCGTCACCAGCCGTGGATCGGAGGTGTCGACGTGGCTGCGGATGGCAAGAAGGCCCTGGCTGACGGCGAGGTCGCAATAGCGTAGCGCCCGCTCGACCAGCGCCTCCTTGGTCAACATCGGGCGCAGCTCGCCCCAGAGCGCGATGCCTTCCAGCAGCGTGCCCGAAATGTTCATCCGCGGCAGTCCGAGCGACAGCGTCGCGTCCATGTGGAAATGCGGGTCGCAGAAAGGCGGGCTGAGCAGGCGGCCGGTGGCGTCGATTTCTTCGCCCGCTGTCGCGGCAAGAGCCATCTCGATCGCTGCGATCTTGCCGCCCTTGACGCCGACATCGACGCCAAGCCGTCCGTCCGGAAGATTGGCATTGCGGATGATCAGGTCGAACATGCTGGTTTCTCCGGTGGCGGTAACGGCGCGGGCCTTGAGCGAGGCTTAGGAGCCGAAGCTCTTTCGATAAGCCGCCGGCGACGTGCCGAATCGACGAACGAAGGAACGACGGAAGGCGATATCGTCATGGAAGCCGATATCGGTCGCAATCTTTTTGAGCGGGATGCTTGTGTCTTCGGCCAATCTGCGCCCCGCCTCAAGCCGCATGCTCTCAACATAGTCAGCCGGCGTCATGCCCACCTCCTGCTTGAATTGCCTGGAGAAGTTTCGCTCGCTCATGCCGGTGCGCCTGGCGATCGCCCCGACACCGAGATCGGCAGAGAGGTTGTCGGCAATGTAGTCCTGCGCGGCGCGAATAGGGGTCTTCTGCGCAAGCTGGCCGGCAAGGAGCGTGCTGAACTGGGTCTGGCCGCCGGGTCGCTTGAGGAAGACAACAAGTTCACGCGCGACTTTCAAGGCGATGTCCAGGCCGAGATCCTTTTCGACGATGGCAAGTGCGAGGTCGATGCCGGCTGTCACGCCCGCCGAGGTCCAGACATTGCCGTCCTTGGTAAAGATGCGGTTGGGCTCGAGCTTCACCTCCGGAAAGCGCTTGCCGAATTCCGCCGCTTGCGACCAATGCGTCGTCGCCCGCCTGCCGTTCAACAGGCCCGCTTCGCCGAGCACGAAGGCGCCGGAGCATACCGATCCGAAGCGACTGGCACGGGCGGATGCGTCCTTCACCCAAGTCAGAAGCGATATCGGAAGCGGTCGTTCGTGAATGAGCGGGTCCCCGGCAACCAGCAGGGTATCGATGTCGGCAATGCCGTCATCCATCGCACGGTCGGGAAGGAGGGTCAGCCCGGAAGACCCACGCACCGGGGCGGTGGAGGCGCTGACGACCTCCACCGAATAATGGTCGGTGCCACTCTGACGGTTGGCCTCCGCGAACACGTCCGAAGGGCCGATAACGTCGAGGAGCTGGACGCCCTGCATTGCGACGATCGCGACTTTGTGAACGGCCATTAGCGAACCTCGAACAATCTGCCGGTGAGGATGATGCTGATCGTCCGATAGAAGACAACCGCAATCGCGCCAGCCAGAAACAGAAAGAACAGTCCAGCCAGCCCGGTGAGGACGGTGCTCTCGGCAGACGCAGCATACCGGAAGAAGGCGATCGAGAGCGCAGCAAGCGGAAAGCTGATCGCCCACCAGCCGACGCTGAAGGGGACATGGGAGCGGAATACCATCGGCGACAGGACGAGCATCAGAAACAGCGCGAAGTAGAACAGGACCGTGGCGAAGAGATCGACCGAACCCGTGACATTGGTATAGGCGAGGAAGCCGACGGCAAAGGGGGCGACCAGAACCATGAGAGACGGCCGAGCCAGCGCCGGAAGTGGATCTTCATGGCGCAACCGCGAGAAGATCAGCGCAATGAAGACTGCGGCGATGACGCTGCCGACCGAGAAGGCAAGCATGTTGACCTCATGTGCCCAGGCGAACGGCATGGCGTGGCCGGTAACGGCGATATCCAGAGTGGCGACACCGGGGATGAGCAGCGGCGGCAGCGTCGTATCGCGCGACTGTTGCCGGCCGAGGAAGCCCCTGGCGACGACATAGGCGAGGGCGAAGGTCAGCGCCGACGCAGCCGTCCAGACGACTTCTGACAGCAGCGGGCTATAGCGGTTCAGAAAAGCTGACTGCAGAAGCAAGCCGATTGCGACCGTTGCGAAGAAGTTGCTTTGAACCGGATGGGCGAATTCGGCGGCGACCGTGGCCGGATGGCGGTGCCACTTGAAAGCGTAGCCGAGCGCAAGGCTTAGAAAGATCGAAGTCCCGAGCCAGCCGACATATTCGCCGGGAAGGGCCGGCAGACCGATCGTCCTGGTGGCTTCGCGCCAGGCGAGGCTCAGGCCGGTTATGCCCATTACCGAGGCGAACAGGTTGATCGGAAGCTGCGAGATCGACCTGCGGGTCAACGGCGTGCTGTTCGAGAGGTCCATGGATTGAACGGTCATTGGATTATTCCTGTCCGAAAGAGTGCTGACAGGATTAAAACACGCCACGCCGTTGTCTTGAATGATCCAGATAGTACGATTCCGGACTCGCTGCGTATGTTTCCGGCCAAGGACCGATCAGTCGCGCCGTCATATGGATTGCGGACGGCGAAGCCGGTCACACGGCTCCGTAGCTGCGCCAGAGAACGTAAAGGCTGACGGAAAAGATGATCGCACGGAAAATCTTGGTCAGCGTATCGCGCTGGGTCGAAAGCTGCGTCGAAACGATCGTGCCGATCACGCCACCCGCGACGCCACCCAGGATGAAGTAGCCGGCGATGCGCCAATCCACCAATCCAGAGGCGGCATAGTTGATCGCGGTCGTCAGGCCGAAGGTGCCGACAGCAAGCAGCGACGTGCCCACAGCGTTGATGAGCGGCATGCCGGTCGCAAGCAGCAGTCCGGGAACGATGAGGAAACCGCCGCCGATGCCGAAGAAGCCGGAACAGGTGCCGGTCAGAAGCGCTGTCAAGCCGGTCTTGGCGTGTGTGCCGAGCGAAAGCGACTGCGGTGTCGCCGCCGTGTCGCACCTGACCTTCCGCATGGCGAAGCTGACGAACATCATCACGAGGCCGAAGAGGAACAGCAATCGCTGGCCATCGATCAGCTTGCCGAGGCTGGAGCCGAAAAAGGCGCCAAGCGAACCCGCGACCGTGAAGATCAGCGCGCAGCGCCACCAGAGATGACCGCGGAGCGCGTGGCTTATCAGGTTGAGATAGGCATTGGCGGAAACCGCAAGCGCTCCGGTGCCGAGCGCGGTGTGCACGTCGCGGATGCCGACGACATAGATCAGGAGCGGCGTCGCCAGGATCGAGCCGCCACCGCCGATCAGGCCGAGCGTGAAGCCGGTGAGCGAACCGGAGCCGATCGCAAGCAGCATCTGCTGGAAGGGGTCCGCCACGATGCCGCTACCCCCAGACCGAACCGGGCAGCGCGTCGAGCGGTATCTTCAGGTAGCGTCGGCCGTTGTCCTCGGCGACAGGGAGCTCGCCGCCACGCACGTTCACCTGCAGCGCGTACAGGATGAGCTTCGGCATCGGCAGGGTGCGGTCGCGCGCCTCGCGCAGGCCGACGAAATCGGCCTCGGACTTGCCGGCAACGTGCGGGTTCGTGGCCTTCTGTTCGGCGACCGTGCTTTCCCAGCGCGCCTCGCGGCCGCCGGGGCAATAGTCGTGGCCGGTGAAGAGCCGTGTTTCGTCCGGCAGTGCCAGAATGGCCTGGATCGAGCGCCAGAGGTCGGCAGCGCTTCCGCCCGGAAAGTCGGCGCGGGCCGAGCCGCTGTCGGGCATGAACAGCGTGTCGTGAATGAAGGCGGCGTCGCCGATCACGTAAGAGATCGAGGCGAGCGTATGTCCCGGCGAATGCATGACGTGGGCCTTGAGCTCACCGATCTGAAACGTCTCGCCGTCGGCAAACAGCCGGTCCCATTGCGAACCGTCGCAGGCGAAGTCCGGCCAGTTGTAGATCTCCTTCCAGATCCGCTGCACGCCCTTCACATGTTCGCCGATCGCCGTCGGCGCGCCGGTCTTCGCTTTGAGGTAGCGCGCCGCCGAGAAATGGTCGGCGTGCGGGTGGGTGTCGAGGATCCACTCGACCGTCAAACCCTTGGCGGCGATATGGTCGAGGATCGCATCGGCATTCCGCGTCGCGGTCGAGCCGGACTTTTCATCGAAGTCCAGCACCGGATCGATGATCGCGCATTTGCCCGTCGCCGGGTCGGCGACGACATATTGGATGCTGCCGGTGCGGGGATCGTAGAAGCCGGTCACATCGGGCTTATGCATAGGCGAGGGCCTCTTCAGCCGCGGCGCACGGGAAGAAGATCGCGCGGGCGGGGTCAAAATCGTAATCAGCTTCGAAGCTCGGCGCGTCGGCGGCGAGCTGCGTGACGCAATCGAGAATGTACTTCACCTTGTCTTCCGAAAGCAGCACGCTGAAGTTCAGCCGGGTGAAACCCGGCTTCTCGATTTCCTCGCCGGCAAGGATCGCCTGGCGGATCTGTTCGGAGTGCTCGGCATCGATCGACAGCAGCCGATGAACGTAAGGTCCGGCGCAGGCGCAGCCGCCGCGCGCCTGGATGCCGAAGCGGTCGCTCAGCATGCGGGTGACGAGCTGCTGGTGGACATAGCCGCCCTTGCCGTTCCTGATGCGGAACGAAAAGATCGGCAGCCGGTCCGGTTCTTGCAAGCCGAGCAGTTCCAGTTGCGGAATGGCCCTCCAGGCGGCAAACGCCTGCTCCGCCAGTTCGCGGTTGCGCCGCTCCATGCTCTCAAGCCCGATCGCGTGTTTGACGATGAAGGCAAGGGCTGCACGGATGTCACCGACGACGTTCGGCGTTCCGGCCTCTTCGCGGGCCTCGATGTTGGCGCTGTAGTCGTGTGTATCCGGCGAAACGAACTTCACCGTGCCGCCGCCCGGCCAGGTCGGCTTGTCGGTCGTGACACTGTCGCGGCGAACGATCAGGATGCCGGAAGCACCCGGGCCACCGATGAACTTGTGCGGCGAGACGACGATGGCGTCGATCTCGGCACCGGAAACGGGAGACATGGCGATTGGAACATAGGGGCCGGCGCCGGCATAGTCCCAGATCATCTTCGCACCGGCAGCCTTGACCATGCGGGTGATCGCGGCCACGTCGCTGGTGATGCCGGTGATGTTCGAGCCGGCCGAGAGGGTACAGACTGTCAGGTCGGACGAGCCAACGCTCAGCGCTTTGCGAAGTTCCGTGAGGTCCGGTCCACCCGCCGGGCATTCGGCGATCTCAACGATCTCAGCGCCGCTTTCGCGCCAGGGCAGGATGTTGGAGTGGTGCTCGTAGGGGCCGATGATGACGCGGACGGTTTGGCCGGCAGCAACCGCGTCGCTAACGCCGACGAGTTTGACCAGACGGTTGATGCCGGAGGTCGCACCGGAGCCGGTGAAGATCACGGCATGGTCGGCCGTGGCGCCGCAGAATTCCCCGATCAGCGCCCGCGCTTCCCGCCGCATCCGGGTCATGAAGCCCCCGCAATAGGAGGCTTCGGTGTGGCTGTTGGCGTAGTAAGGCAGGACCTCTTCGAGCACGAAATCTTCGATCACGCGCAGCGCGCGGCCGGAGGCGACGTAGTCGGCATAGACCAGTGCCTTCGTGCCGTAGGGACCGGCGATCCGCGCCTTCGCTCCGACCAGGTCGTCGCGTAGCTCGGCGACGAGACCCGGCCGGTTCAGGGACTGGCGGAACCGGGCGAGCGGCGAGAGCGCCTCGCAGGGTTGGTGGACGGCGGGCACGATCATCGCGCTTACTCCTCGGAGCGGACATTGACAGCAATTGTAATCCCGTCCAGGGTCGAAAACCTCACCTATCTTCTGCGGTTTCATCGAGGAATTGTGTCAAATGATCGAATCGTCGCTCAAAATCGATGCTTTCGATCTGAACATTCTTACCGCATTGCAAAAAGATTCGTCGCTGTCGCAGCGGGATCTGGCCGAAAAGGTCGGCCTGTCGCAAAACGCCTGCTGGCGGCGCCTCCAGCGCCTGCAGGCAATCGGTGTGATCCGGGGCTCGCATGCAGACATCGATCTCGACGCTTTGGGGCTGGATCTCACCGTGTTCGTGATGATCCGCACCCGCCATCACTCCAAGGAATGGAGCGACGGTTTTCGGCAGCATGTCGAGCGGTTGCCGGAGGTGATCGATTTCTATCGCATCGGCGGGGATTGGGATTATCTGATCAAGGTGGTGACCCGCGGCATGCGCGGCTATGACACCTTCTACCAGAAGCTCATCACCAATTTCGACCTCGCCACGGTCACCGGCTTCTTCTCGATGGAGGCGATCATCAACGGTCGCCCCGTGGATCTGAGCCGGTTGAGGTGAGGCGCCGTCTCCCGGCACCTCATCATTCTGTCGTTACATGACGCCGAAGCGTTCGAAGGCCTCGACGGTGCTCATGCCGGCCTCGATCGCCAGCCGCACCTTGTTTTCAGTCTCGGCCTTTTCCAGCGCCAGCGCGATCGCCTCGCGCTCCGCCTCCTTCGGGATGACGAGCACGCCGTCGCGGTCGCCGAAGAGGATGTCGCCCGGCCGGATGCGGATGCCGCCGATCTCGATCGGGATGCCGTAGTCGACGACCTTGCCGCGTGGGCCCTGGTCCTGGGCGTAGGAGCCGTAGCAGAAGGTCGGGAAATCGAGCGCGAGAATGCCGGCGCTGTCGCGGCAATAGCCGTCGCAGATCGCACCGGCCGCCTTGAGTTTCATTGCTCGCGTCGACATCAGTTCGCCCCAGACCGCATAGCGCGGCGACGAGCCGGAACAGACGTAGATCTCGTTTTCCTTCAGGCTATCGAGTGCATGGAACATCAGGCCGAAAGGCTTGGCGCTGAATTCCGAATGGCCGCCGGCCTCAGCGGTCGCGAAAAAATCCGCCTCCAGCACGGGCATCGCGCGGCCCACAGCGACCATGTCGTCGCGCAGCGCCTTGATCTGCGGCGGCAGGAACTGGTGCTGCAGGCCCATCGTGTCGAGAATGTCGCCGACCACGGCCGTGAACAGCCGGCTGCGCATGGCGGTAAAGAGTTCGGTATCGTCTTCAAAATGTTTCATGTCTTCCCTCAATCCTTGTGCGCCATGGCCGTTGCAATGCCCTGCATGACGCCTCTGATTTCTGCGAGACCCTTCAAGCGCCCGATCAGCGAATAGCCGGGGTTGATCCGCTCCTTGCCGATGTCGTCTGCGAGCAGATGGCCGTGATCGGGCCGAAGCGGGATCTGCCAGTCGGTGCGACCCTTGCGGACGCGGCGCTCCTGCTCCTGCATCAACGCCAATATCACCGCGGGCATGTCGCTCGATCCGCCAAGATGGTCGGCCTCGTAGAAGGATCCGTCTTCTTCGCGCTGGACGTTGCGCAGATGGGCGAAATGGATGCGCGGGCCGAATTCGCGCACCATGGCCGGCAAATCGTTGTCGGCGCGTGTGCCGTAAGAGCCGGTGCAGAAGGTGATGCCGTTGGCCGGACTGTCGACGGCAGCGAGAATGCGCCGGACGTCGGCCGGCGTCGAAACGATCCGCGGCAGGCCATAGAGAGAGAAGGCTGGGTCATCCGGATGGATGCAGAGCCGGATACCGACTTCTTCTGCGACCGGCACGATCTCCCTGAGGAAGCGCGCGAGGTTCTCATGCAAGATGTCGGCGGTGACGCCATTATATTCCGAGAGGGCTGCGAGGAAGCTCGCCCGGTTGAACTGGCGCTCGGTGGCCGGAAGACCGGCGATCAGATTGCGTTCGATCCGGTCGATTTTCGCCTGGTCCATCTCGTCGAAACGCTGGCGGGCGGCGGCGATCTGCTGCGTTGAGTAGCTGTCCTCCACATGCGGACGCTGCAGGACGAAGAGGTCGTAAGCGGCAAAATCGACAGCATCGAAGCGCAGCGCAAAGCCGCCATTGGCCAAAGGCTGCATCAGTTCCGTGCGCGTCCAGTCGACCACCGGCATGAAGTTGTAGCAGACGATGCTGATGCCCGAACGTGCCAGGGCGCGAAGCGTATCCTTGTACCAGCCGATATAGCGATCGCTATCTGGCGTCGCGAGCTTGATCGAATTGTGCACCGGAATGCTCTCGACGACGCTCCAGCGCAGGCCGGCGGCCTCGATCAGCGCCTTCTGCTTAAGGATAGCCTCATCGGACCACGGCGAGCCGTCGTAAATGTGATGCAGCGCCGAGACGATCCCTGTGGCGCCCGCCTGCCGGATGTGGCTGAGCGGCACCGGATCGTTGGGCCCGTACCAGCGAAAGCACTCTTCCATCAGTCTCATGCAGAACTCCTACCCGCTTCCGTGGCTATTGTTGGACCACGCCCGGCAATAATGTCCCATTGGTCCAACAATTCAAGTCTGAAAGCGGAGATTTCGCGTGAAAATCACCGATTAAGCTGAGGCCTTCAAATTTTCGCTTGACGGAAACTGCAATCTGGACCAACAAATAAGGCATCGCAGGGAGGAGAGCCGGTGAGCAGTTCGGTAAGGGAAGAGGTGTTGTCGGGCGTCGAGGCCGTGGAGCCGGGCAAGACCTCGGCCGTCGATCGGCTGGTCGAGCAGATCCGCGACATGATTTCTGAGCGTGGCCTTGGTGTCGGTGACGCGTTGCCGACCGAGCGTGATCTCGGCGAACAGTTCCAGGCCGGCCGCAACACCGTGCGCGAGGCGCTGCAGGTGCTGCGCGCCTATGGCATGGTCGAGACCCGGCCGAAGGTGGGCGCCGTGATCAGCGGTGGCCACGGCGAGGCGATCCGCCGGCTCTTTGCCTTTCACAACGGTATCTCACCGGACTCGTTTCATGACCTGCAGGGCTTCCGCCGCATCATCGAGACCGGTGTCGGCGAACACATCATCCTGACGGCCAGCGACGCCGATTTCGACCGGCTCGATGCGATCAATTCCAGGATCCTTGAGGCCGAGAGCGTCGAGGCAGCCGCACAGTGCGACTATGAGTTCCATTCGGCGATCGTCGAACTCTCGGGCAACCGCACGACGCTTGCCGCCTATCACATGCTGCGTTCGGTGATCGAGGAGGTCATGCGGCTCGGCAAGGCCGAACGTCCGGTGCACGCGGCGACCTTCGAGGCGCATGCCGAGATCATCCGGGCGCTGAGGGCGCGCGACCGCATCGCCTATGTCTACCTGATGAGCCGTCATCTGGAGTTCGGCATCCGCTTCGTCGATGCCGTGCCGGGCAGCTCGCAGCCACGATAAACATTTGGAGATTGGGTCCGAACCGCGCTTCACGCGGTGCGGGCAGCCATTTGCCGGATTTTCGCCCGTTGGTCCGGCGGCACGAACAGGGCACTTGGGAGGAGAACCAATATGAGCAACATGAAACGTCTGGCGCTTGCCGCACTTCTTGCCACCGTCAGCTTTGCGCCGGGCGCAGCCTTTGCTGGCGGCAAGGCGATCGCTGGCATCGTCTTCCAGCAGGACCAGTATTTCCGCGGCATCCAGATCGGCATGGAGAAGGCTGCGGAAGCCGCCGGCGACGAGCTTCTCGCCGGCAACAGCGACAGCAAGCTGGAGAAGGAAGCGCAGCTCATCGACACCTACATCGCTCGCGGCGTGAACTCGATCGTCGTGGCGCCGCTTTCGGCCGATGCCTCGGTGCCGGCGCTGAAGAAGGCGCGTGATGCTGGCATCACGGTCGTCACCTACGGCACTTCGGCCAATGGCGACGTCGCCCAGGCGACGGTGACGAGCTCGGACCGCGATATCGGCATCGGCACAGGCAACGCCGCAACCGACTTCCTGAAGACCCTCGGCAATGGTGGCAAGGTCAAGATCGGCACGCTCGCCTTCAAGGCACTGCTGCCTGAACAGTCGAACGCCCGCGTCGACGGGTTCTTAAGCGTCGTCAAGGACCAGGTCGATATCGTCGCCCAACAGGATGCCTGGCTTGCCGAAAAGGCGCTCGCGGTCGCAAGCGACATGCTGACGGCCAATCCCGATATCCAGGTGATCTACGCTGCCAACGAGGGCGGCACGATCGGTGCGGTCCAGGCCGTGAAAAAGGCAGGCCTCGAAGGCAAGGTCTTCGTCTTCGGCACCGACGGTTCCGAGCAGCTCGCCAACATGTTGCTGAATTCCGACAACGTACTGCAGGCAACGACGGCGCAGCAGCCGCTCGAGGTCGGCAAGCAGGCGATCGAAGCGGCACAGAACCTGCTCGACGGCAAGAAGATCGAGACCAAGGTCAACGTGCCGGTGCTGCCTCTGACGCGCGCCGATACGCAGGCGGTCGCGGCCTACAAGGAAGGCCTGAAGGCGCTGAAGTGATTGGGTTTTGACGTCAGCCGAGCGGCGGGACATCGCGCCCGCCACTCCCTCGTCTTGCACAGCAGGAAATCCGCATGAGCTATCCGCAACCGAGTTCAGCCGCGTTGCAAGGGGTGCAGGGACGGCTGGACTTTCGGGCCGTGACCAAGCGTTACGGTCCGACTGTCGCCCTCTCCGAATTCACCCACAGCTTCGCCCCCGGCCAGGTGCATGCCCTGATGGGCAAGAACGGCTCGGGCAAATCAACGCTCGTCAAGCTGCTTGCCGGCGTCACCGAGCCGACATCGGGCACGATCAGTGTCAATGGCGAGGATCGCCATTTCACCTCGCCGCATGATGCCTTTGCCGCCGGCATCGTCACCGTGCACCAGGAGCTCTCGCTGGTGCCGGAGCTTTCTGTCGGCGAGAACATCTTTCTCGGCCGGCTGCCGCATCGGCGTCGCGCCGGTTTCAGCGTCGTCGACTGGGCGGGCCTGCACAAGCGCGCCGGCGAATTGCTTGCCGACATGGGGCTTGCGATCGATTCCCGCCAGCCGGTTTCGGCGCTGAGCGTCGGCCAGCAGCAGGTGGTGGAAATCGTCAAGGCGATGTCCTTCAACCCGTCGATCCTGCTCTTGGACGAACCGACCTCGGCGCTGGCGTCGCGCGAGGTCAAGCAGCTCTTCGCACTGATCGAACGGCTGCGCGCCCGCGGCGTGACGATGATCTACATCACCCATCGGATGAGCGAGCTTTTCGAGATTGCCGATACCTGCACGGTGATCCGCGACGGCCATTACATCGGCGCGGTCGAGATGAAGGCGACGACGCCTTCGGCGATCGTCGGCATGATGTTCGGCGATGCCGCCCGCGCAACGCGGCCGCCGCGGCGCACGCTCGATCGCACCCGGCCGGTGCTCGAGGTGCGGGATCTCAGCCGCTCCGGGCATTTTCAGAATGTTTCTTTCGATCTCTATCCGGGCGAAATCCTCGGAATCGCCGGCCTGCTCGGCGCCGGGCGCACCGAACTGATGAGGGCGATCTTCGGCGCCGACCGGATCGACAGCGGTTCAGTGACGTTCAACAGTCGCGATATGACCGGTGCCAGCCCACGCGACATGCGCAAGGCGGGACTCGGCTACACGCCGGAAAATCGCAAGGAGGTCGGCCTCGTGCAGTCGCTTTCGACCGCCGACAATCTCTGCATGGCGAGCCTCGGCCCGATCTCCAACAGAGGCTTCATTTCGCGCCGCCGCGAACAGCCGCACGTGCGCCGCCAGATCGCCGATCTGCACATCAAGTGCGGCGATCCGGAACTGCCCGTGTCGTCGCTGTCGGGCGGCAACCAGCAGAAGGTGGTGATCGGCAAATGGTTGAACCGGCAGCCGTCGGTGATGTTCTTCGATGAGCCGAGCCGCGGCGTCGACGTCCAGGCCAAGCGCCAGATCTTCGACATCATCTGGCAACAGGCCGCCGATGGCCTTGCCAGCCTCTTTGTCTCGACCGAGCTCGAGGAGGTGCTGGAAGTCGCCGACCGCATCCTCGTCATGCATCACGGCGCCGTCGTCGCCGAAGTGGATCCGACGAAAACCGACCTGACCGAACTCTACGGCCTGTGCATGGAAGGGGCCAAGCAATGACACTCGTGAGCCAGACCACGGAAACAGGCGGACAGAACACGCCGCTCAAGTTTCTGAAAACCTACCCGATGGAGATCATTCTCGCCGCATTGGTGATTTTCCTGATCTTCGTCGCACCGGGCTTCGCCTCCACCAGCAACCTCTTGAACGTGCTGCGCACCGTCTCGATGCTCGGCATCATCGCCTTCGGCATGACGGCGGTTATCATCAGCGGGGAGATCGATCTCTCGGTCGGCGCCGGTGCCGCGCTCGCCGGCTGCATCGTTGCCTGGTTCGCCGACCGTTTCACCGACACGTTCGGTGACTGGGGCGCGGTCACCGTCGGTTTTGCGGTGGCACTTCTGCTCGGCTTCTCGCTCGGCTATCTCACCGGCCGTTTCCGGCAGTGGTTCAACGTGCCGACCTTCATCACCACCCTGGCGCTTTTCGCGGCACTCCGCGGTGTCGCCAATTTGATCACCGGCGGCTTCCCGATGTCGTCCTTCCCGCTCGGTTTCGATTTCCTCGGCGGCGGTTATCTCTTCGGCATTCCGTTCCCGGTCTATATCTTTGCGCTGACCTTCGCGGCGATGCACTTCCTGATGAAGTACACAAGCTTCGGCCGTGAGGTTTACGCGGTCGGCGGCAACATGGAGGCGGCACGTCTCTCCGGCATCGACATCTGGAAGGTGAAGGCGCTGACATTGGGCCTGACCGGCGCGCTAACCGCCGTCTCCGGCACGCTGATCGCCTCGCAGATCGGGGCCGGCACCGGGACGACGGCGACCGGCATGGAACTCGACGTGATCGCGGCCGTCATCATCGGCGGTACCTCGCTCTTCGGCGGCAAGGGCCGGATCTGGGGCACGCTGATCGGGGTGCTCTTCCTTGGATGCATCTCCAACGGCATGACGCTGATGAATGTCAGCGAATATTGGCAATACGTCGTGCGCGGCGGGATCATCCTCGGCGCCGTGCTCCTGAACCAGGTTCTGGAACGGGTGCGCTGAGACCGGCGCGGGGTGTCCGCATCCCGCTCCCCCTTATGACCAACGATCACGCTTATGATCTCGGGTCGACGCCGGCCCGGA
This sequence comes from Ensifer sp. EB106-05-01-XG146, assembly GCF_058791875.1. Classification (NCBI taxonomy): domain Bacteria; kingdom Pseudomonadati; phylum Pseudomonadota; class Alphaproteobacteria; order Hyphomicrobiales; family Rhizobiaceae; genus Ensifer; species Ensifer sp. EB106-05-01-XG146. The sequence continues at coordinate 1,789,688 of NZ_JBYTDX010000002.1, read as the reverse complement.
TCATCGCGATCCATCGCGGAGACAATCATGACTGAATTCAAGGGAAAGATCGCGCTGGTCACCGGCACGTCCGGGATCGGGCTTGCCTCGGCGATCCGGCTCGCCTCGTCAGGCGCGACCGTGCTTGCTTGTGGCAACGACGTCGCCACCAACGAAATCTTCGACCGCATAGCCAAAGAGCGCGACTTGCCGATGTCGACCCGACTGACGGACGTTGCCGTGGAAGCAGAGGTCGAGGCGGCCGTGCGCGAGGCGGTGCTGCGCCACGGCGGCCTCGACATCATCGTCAATGCCGCCGCCGTTCACCCCTATGGCACCGTGCTCGACACCAGCGCCGAGACCTTTGCGCGCTGCCTGTCGGTCAATGTCGGCTCGATTTATCTCACCGGCCGCTTCGGCATTCCGGAAATGATGAAGCGCGGCGGCGGCGCGATCGTCAACATCTCCTCGGTGCAGGGTCATGCCTGCCAGCAGAACGTCGCCGCCTATGTCGCTTCCAAGGGCGCGATCCATGCGCTGACCCGCGCCATGGCGCTCGATCATGCGGCGGCGAAGGTCCGGGTCAATTCGGTCAGCCCAGGCTCGGTGCGCACGCCGCTGCTATCGCTTGCAGCCCGCACCTATGGCGGCGAGGGCGTCAGCGAGGCGGAAGCCTTTGCCCGCTTCGGCGCGGCACACCCGATCGGCCGCATCGGCGAGCCGGAGGAGGTGGCCGAGCTGGTCGCTTATCTCGCCTCGGATCGCGCCGCCTTCGTCACCGGCTCGGACTTCCGCATCGACGGCGGCCTCACCGCCGGCATCGGCGTCAAATAATCGGATAGGAAACGACAAGATGAAAATCGGCCTTGGGCTCTACCGGGAGCAACTCACCCCGGATAACTTTCAGTTTGCCTTGCAGGCGGGCGCGACCCACGTCGTCGCGCATCTCACCAACTATTTCGCCGGCGAGGATCCGAAGATCGACAGTGGCGACCAGGGCGGCTGGGGTGATTGCTCCGGTGACCGGCTCTGGACTTACGAAGAGCTGTCGGCGCTCGTGAAGGACGTGCGGGCCGGTGGGCTGGAAGTGGCGGCGATCGAGAACTTCTCGCCGCGCTTCTGGCATGACGTGTTGCTCGACGGGCCAGAGCGGGCGCAGCAGATCGAGGGGCTGAAGCAGCTCATTCGCGACGCCGGTCGCGCCGGCATTCCCTGCATCGGCTACAATTTCTCGCTTGCCGGTGTCTATGGCTGGACCCGCGGCCCCTATGCCCGCGGCGGTGCGGAATCCGTCGGCTTCGGCGTCGAAAACAGCATCGCGCCAAGCCCGGATGCGCCGATCCCAGACGGCATGGTCTGGAACATGCGCTATCGTCGTGGCGTCGCCGGCGCTGCCTCCGTTTCCGTCAGCTCGGCGGAGCTCTGGGACCGCCTCAGCCACTTCCTGAAGGAGGTCGTGCCGGTCGCCGAGGAGGCGGGCGTGGTGCTCGGCGCTCACCCGGACGATCCGCCAGCCGAGGAACTGCGTGGCACCGCGCGGCTCGTCAACCGTCCGGAGAAGTACGACCGGCTGATGGCGATCGTCGACTCGCCCTCGAACGGGCTCGAACTCTGCCTCGGCTCGCTGCAGGAAATGCCGGGAGGGGATATCTACGAGCACGTTCGTCGTTTCGCCCGCTCCGGCCGCATCGGCTACATCCACTTCCGCAACGTACGCGGAAAGATGCCGCGTTATGTCGAGACCTTCGTCGACGAGGGCGATATCGACATGGCCGAAATCATCCGCATCCTGCGCGACGAAAACTACCAGGGTGTGATGATCCCCGACCATACGCCGGCCATGACCTGCGGCGCCTCCTGGCATGCGGGCAAGGCCTTTGCGCTCGGCTACATGAAGGCGCTTGTGCAGAATGCCGAGGCGCTCGGCCCCGCGCGTTCGATCCCGACAAGCATCGCAGCGGAATAGGAGGCGGAGATGGCCCGTGAGCTCGTCTGTGTCGCGCCCGTCGGCGACCGCTGCGGCGAGGGCGCCGTCTGGTCGGCGGAAGAGGCGGCGCTCTACTGGACCGACATCAACCGCTTTCTGATCCACCGCTATGACGAGGCGACGTGCGCGGTCAGGACGTGGCTCTTCGACGAGCCGGTGGTGGCGATCTCGCTGACCCGTGAAGATGGGCGTCTGCTCATCGCTCTCGGCTCGAAGCTCATATGGTGGTGGCCCGAAACCGACCGGCGGCAGGATCACGGCTTCGTCCTGCCCGGTTCACCGCGTGTTCGGCTGAATGACGGTCGCGCCGATCCCCTCGGAAACTTCTGGGTCGGCTCGATGAAGAACAACGTGCTTCCGGATGGCCAGCTTGGCGACGTTGCCCCGGGCGAGGGCATCCTCTACCGGATCGCGCCCGATGGCACCGTCACCGAATGGCGGCATGGCCTCGGCATTTCCAACACGCTCTGCTGGAGCCCGGATCGAAGCACCTTCTACTTCGGCGATACGCTGGCAAACGAGATTTACGCCTTCGACTATCATGCCGTGGACGGCTCGATTTCCAGCGAGCGACCCTTCTTCACCGGTTTCGATCGCGGCGCGCCCGACGGCTCGGCGATCGACAGCGAGGGATTCCTCTGGAACTGCCGTTATGGCGGTGGCTGCATCGCCCGTGTCGCGCCGGATGGCAGCCTTGCCGAGACGATCGACATGCCGGTCACCAACATCACCACCTGCACTTTCGGTGGCGCCGACCTGAAGACGCTTTACATCACCACGGCCGGTGCGGGGCCAGCCGAGCGTCTCGCCGGCAGCCTCTATGCCATGCGCGTCACGGTCGCCGGCATGCCGGAAAACCGGTTCGGGGCGGCTACAAAGTGAGCGCGGAGACCACACGGCGCGCGCTCGCCTGGGCGCATGGCTGCCTCTCGGTGCAGTCGCTCGGCGGCATGCTCGGCCCGGTGCTGTTCCTGCTTCCGGACGGGCGGCAGGTCAGCCCCTTGCACGTTGCGCCTTGGGGCAACGATCCCGAGCGCGAGACGCTGCCGGAGATCCTGAAGGAATTGCGTGGCGAGTGGCCGTGCGTGCCTTTCGGCAGCGACGCCAGCCGCACGCTTCCTGCAGGCTGGTCCGTAGACGGTGAGAGTTTCGACGGCGCCGGCGTGCCGCACGGCCATAGCTCCAATGTCCATTGGGAGTGGGGTGCCTGCGACGACCGCCAGATAGCGATGGAGTGCCGTTATCCGGAGAACCATCCGATCCGACTGTTGCGGCGGCGGATCGTGCCGGATCCAAATGCGCCCTCTATCGACATCACCCTGGAAATCGAGGCCCGGCGTCCGTGCCGCCTGCCGATCGGCCTGCATCCGACGTTCCGACTGCCGAGCCGTCCCGGTTCGGTCACGATCGAACCCGGCGCCCATGATCGCGTCTGGAGTTTTCCCGGCGATGTCGAACCGGGCGCGGCTCTGTTCTCGCCCGATCGGCAATGGTCATCGCTCGGCAAGGTCGAGACGCGCAAAGGTGTCATGCTCGATGCGTCGCAGGTGCCGCTGGTCGAGGAGACCGAGGACCTGCTGCAGCTCTCGGGCATCGACGGCAGCCTCGCGCTCCACTATCGCGACGAGGGTTTTCGCGCGCGGCTCACTTGGCAGAACGAGCATTTCCCAAGCTTCCTGCTCTGGTACAGCAACCGCGGTCGCAAGGCCTACCCCTGGAATGGGCGGCACGTGGCGCTCGGCGTCGAGCCGATCGCATCCGCCTTCGATCTCGGACCGGCAGTCTCCACGGGCGACAGCCCCATCGCGGCATCCGGCGTTGCAACGGCGATTGCCTTCGAACCCGATCAGACCTTCACCACCCGCTATCGGCTTTCCGTCGAAGCCGCTCCGATCGGCTGAATGGTCGCTCGCTGAGACATATCCAACTGAAAGGCCAAGAGAATGAAATTGTTGCGTCTCACCGTCGACGGCTCTGCCGTGCCCTGCATCCTCGACGGCGAGGGCAAGGCGCGGGAGGTGTCTTCGCTCGTCCAGGACTTCACGGCGGAGACTTTGCCTGGTGTTTTGGCAGTGCTCTCTGGCGCCGATTTCGCGGCGCTCCCTGTGATGCCGGTGGTCGATGCGGACATCCTGCCGCCGGTCGCAAGGCCCGGTACGATCTGGTGCGTCGGCCTCAACTACTCCGACCATGCGGAAGAGGCGGGACTGCCAGTGCCGTCCGAACCGATCCTCTTCAACAAGGCGGCCGGCACCTATTGCGGCCCGAACGCACCGCTTCTCCACTCCGAGAAAATGTCGAAGCTGGACTGGGAGGTCGAGCTCGGCATCGTCATCGGCAAGCGGGCGCTCAACGTATCGCGCGCCGAGGCTATGGACCATGTCCTCGGCTACACGATCGTCAACGATGTCTCCGAACGTGCCTGGCAGATGGAGCGCGGCGGGCAGTGGGTGAAGGGCAAGAGCTTCCCCAATTTCTGCCCGACGGGGCCCTGGCTTCTGACGAAAGACGAGGTGCCGGACCCGCAGGCCCTGTCGATGTGGCTCGACGTCAACGGCGAGCGCATGCAGGCGGGTACGACCGCGCGCATGATCTTCGACGTCGCGACCATCGTCTCCTACATGAGCGAGTTCTGCGTGCTGGAGCCCGGCGATCTCATCTGCACCGGCACGCCCCCCGGCGTCGGCATGGGCAAGAAGCCGCCGCGCTATCTTGGGCCCGGTGACGTGATCGAACTCGGTATTGATGGACTCGGCCGCCAGCGTCAGGTCGTTCAATCCCTCTAGACATGCAGAAGGGTCTCACCATGAAGGAAAAGACAGGACGTTTGGCCGGGCGCATAGCCGTGGTCACGGCTGCCGGCCAAGGCATCGGCCGCGCGGTCGCCGAACGACTGATGGCTGAGGGCGCCGAGGTCCACGCCAGCGACATCAATGCCGAGCTGCTCGCCACGCTCGAAGGGGCTACAACGACGCGGCTTGATGCCACGGATCATGTGGCGGTCGGTGCCTATTTCGACGCCTTCGCCCGGGTCGATATCCTCGTGCACGCGGTCGGCTACGTGCATCAGGGCACGATCGAGGAATGCTCGCCCGCCGATTGGCGGCGCTCGGTGAACATTACGCTCGACAGCGCCTACAATGTCATTGCCGGCGCAATCCCGAAGATGAAGGCCAATGGCGGCAGCATCATCACCATCGGTTCGGTCGCCTCCTCGATCAAGGGTTTCCCGCGGCGTGCCGCCTATGGCGCCGCCAAGGGTGGCGTCATAGGCCTGACCAAGGCGGTGGCAGCTGACTACGTGTCTCAGGGCATTCGCTGCAATTCGGTCTGCCCCGGCACTGTCGCATCACCCTCCCTGGAAGAGCGCATCGGCGAACTTGGCGAAAAGCTTGGAAGCCGGGATGAGGCCTACCGGTCCTTCATCAGCCGCCAGCCGGCCGGCCGGTTCGGCACGGTGGAAGAAGTCGCCGCCATCTGCGTCTTCCTCGCCTCCGACGAGGCGGCCTTCATTACCGGCCAGGCAATCAACATAGACGGCGGCATCACGATCTGAGACGCCGCATTCTCGCAAGGCCGTGAAACGCAAAACACCTCCGGATGCGCTCCGGAGGTGTTGGTTTTCGTAGGCCTGTTGGCGTCGGCGTGACGCCGATCCGGGATCGGTTGTCGCTTACGCCGACAGCGCCTTGAACTCGGCAAGGATGGCGTCGCCCATCTCGGTGGTGCCGACCTTCTTCGCCCCTTCGGCCATGATGTCGCCGGTGCGGATGCCCTGGTCGAGCACGGTGGCGATCGCCTTCTCCAGATTGTCGGCTTCCTTCACCAGGTTGAAGGAATAGCGCAGGCACATGGCGAAGGAGGCGATCATCGCGATCGGGTTGGCAATGCCCTGGCCGGCAATGTCGGGTGCCGAGCCATGCACCGGCTCATAGAGCGCCTTGCGCTTGCCGGTGACGCCATCCGGTGCGCCGAGCGAGGCCGAGGGCAGCATGCCGAGCGAACCGGTCAGCATCGCCGCCACGTCCGACAGCATGTCGCCGAACAGGTTGTCGGTGACGATGACGTCGAACTGCTTGGGCTGGCGCACCAGCTGCATGCCGCCGGCGTCCGCCAGCATGTGCTCGAGCTGGACGTCGGAGTATTTCGCCTTGTGCGTCTCGGTCACCACCTGGTTCCACAACACGCCCGACTTCATGACGTTGCGCTTTTCCATCGAGCAGACGCGGTTGTTGCGGGTGCGGGCCAGCTCGAAGGCGACGCCGGCGATGCGCTCGATCTCGTAGGTGTCATAGACCTGGGTGTCGATGCCACGCTTCTGGCCGTTGCCGAGATCGACGATCTCCTTCGGTTCGCCGAAATAGACGCCACCGGTCAATTCGCGCACGATCAGGATGTCGAGGCCTTCGACCAGTTCGGGCTTGAGCGACGAGGCGGCGGAAAGCGCCGGGTAGCAGATCGCCGGGCGCAGGTTGGCGAAGAGTTCGAGATCCTTGCGCAGGCGCAGCAGACCGGCTTCCGGGCGAACCTCGTAGGGCACCGCATCCCACTTCGGACCGCCGACGGCGCCGAACAGCACCGCATCGGCGGCAAGCGCCTTTGCCATGTCCTCTTCCGAGATCGCCTGACCGTGGGCGTCATAGGCCGAACCGCCAACCAGGCCCTCGTCCGTCACGAAGCCGGCACCAAGCTCGGCATTCATGTAGGCGATGATTTTGCGGACTTCCGCCATGGCTTCCGGGCCGATGCCGTCGCCGGGGAGGATGAAAAGTTTGCGGGCCATTGTCGGCACTCCTGTGGTTTTCAGTCGGTGTAAAGCGGCACGGCCGCGTTGATAATGATGCGGGCTAGACCGCTGCCTTCGCGCCTTCGATCTGTCCGATGCGCTCTCGCAGCGTGTTGGCGACAGCCTGCGAAGCCGGAGCGAGGGCGATTTCAAGATTGGCGTTGCCGCCGTCTACCTCGATCGCGAGTTTCGAGACGCTGACGCCGAGCCGGCGAACGATGTCGAGCAGGCGGGAAACGATGTTTTCGAGATCGCCGCTTTCGATGGTGTAACGCATGGTGTTGCTCATCATGCGACCTTTGGCCATGGGCGCTGCTGAGGGCGCATTGTCTCGAAGGCACGCGCGAGGCGCAGCACGCCGATGTCGTCGAACTGCTGGCCGATGATCTGCAGGCCGATCGGCAGGCCGCCCGAGGTGTAGCCGCAGTTGAGCGAGATTGCCGGCTGGCCGCCCATGTTGACGGCGACTGTGAAGGCGATGTGTTCGAACGGCTTCTGCGGGTCGTTGACCGGCGAGGCCCATTCGGCCGGATAGGAGGCCGTCGGGGCCGTCGGCGACAGGGTGAAATCATAGCCGGAAAGTGCCGCATGCAGCGCGTTGCGCATGGCGTCGATCTGGGCGAAGCCGGTATAGACCTCGCGGCCGGAGAAATTCTCGGCCGTTTTGATCCAGTCGAAGATATAGGGCAGGATCTGCGCCTGTTTTTCCGGCGAGAGGCGCGACACGTCTTCCCAGCCGCGCGCCCGCCAGAAGCGGTCGAGACCGTCGATCATTTCGCGCGTCAGGAAGGGGCCGATCGGCTCGATGATCGCGCCGGCATCGGCAAAGAGCTGTGCCGCCTTCTTGACCGCCTGTTCCGTTTCTTGCGTGACCGACTGGCCGAAGCCGGCGTCGAGCCAGAGGCCGATCTTCAGACCCTTCAGATCACGATCAAGATCGAGCCAGGGAATGTCGGCATAGGGCAGGGACATGGTGTCCCGGGCGTCCGGCTGCGACAGCACCGACATGTAGAGTGCCGTGTCGGCGACCGTCCGGGTCATCGGGCCGGCAACGCGGCCGATAAAGGGCGGGTTGATCGGCACGCGGCCGGCCGAAGGCTTGAGCCCGACAATGCCGCACCAGCCGGCCGGCAGCCGGACCGAGCCGCCTATATCCGTACCGATGTGCAACGGTCCGTAGCCGGCTGCAGCGGCAGCACCGGCACCAGCGCTTGAACCGCCGGGATTGGCCGAAAGGTCCCACGGATTGCGGGCAAGCTTGTGGAAGCTGGAAAGGCCGGAAGACAGCATGCCGTAGTCCGGCATGGTGGTCTTGGCGAGAAGGATCCCGCCCGCCTCGCGGGTGCGGGCTGCCGGCGGCGCGTCGGCGGTTGCAGGCGTCAGCGACACGGCAGCACAGCCGAGCGGCACGGCGGTGCCCTTGGTTGCGATGTTTTCCTTGATCGTCACCGGCACGCCGTCGATTGCGCCCAGAGGTTCACCCTTTGCCCAGCGCTCTTCCGATGCCTTGGCGGCCTTGCGCGCCTCGGCCGGGTCATAGGCCCAAAGCGCGTTCAGCTTTGGCTCGGAAGCGTCGATGCGGGCAATCACCGCTTCGGTGACCTCGACGGGGGAAAGCTTCTTCGAGCGGTAGGCGTCGACGAGATCGACGGCGGAGAGATCGGCGAGTTCGGACATGGGGCACTTCCTAGGCAAAATGGCAGCGGGCGGACCAGGCCGGCGTCACCGGCTTGGCCTCAGGCGTTCGGGTCAGACAGATCTCCTGCCTGCGGGGACAGACGGCAGCATAGGCGCAGCCGGCTGCGGTCGTTGCGGTATGGACGGGCGTTTGCGGCGGCCCAGCGGAACGCACCCGCTTGCGCCGTCCGGAAAACGGTTTCGGCACGGCAGCGACCAGCGCCTGAGTATAGGGATGGCGCGGGTTGTCGAAGACCTCGGCCGTCGGTCCTTCCTCGACGATGCGGCCGAGATGCATGACGGCAACCCGGTCGGTGATGGCGCGCACGACGCCGAGATCGTGGCTGATGAACAGATAGGAAAGGCCGAGCCTTTCCTGCAGGTCCATCATCAGGTTCAAAACCTGCGCCTGGATCGAGACGTCGAGTGCAGACACTGGCTCGTCAGCGACGATCAGGGCCGGCCGGGTGATCAGCGCGCGGGCGATGGCGATGCGCTGGCGCTGGCCGCCGGAGAATTCGTGCGGATACTTGTCGGCCGACGCCAAGGGTAGGCCGACGGCTTCCAGCACCTCGGCGATGCGCCGGTTGCGCTCCGTGGTGCCCGTTCCACGCTCCAGCGAAACGATCGGCTCGGAGATGATCGTCCGAACCGTGTGGCGCGGATCGAGCGAGCCGTAGGGATCCTGGAAGATCGCCTGAAACCCCTTGCGCGCCTCTCGCAGTCCGGCGCGATCGAGCGCGTAGATGTCCTTGCCGGCTATCGATACCTGGCCCGATTGCGGCCGCTCCAGCCCCATCACGGCGCGGGCCAGGGTCGACTTGCCGGAGCCGCTTTCGCCGACGATGCCGAGGCTCTGGCCGGCGGCGAGTTCGACGCTGACACCATGGAGCACGCGCAGGCGGCTCTGCTTCGAGAAGATCGACGGGCGTGGCAGGTCGTATTCGCGCACCAGATCGGTGGTTTTGAGGATCACCTCGCTCACGGGGCCACCATCCTTTCGCGCGGATGAAAGCAGGCGGCGCGATGCTCCACGTTTCCATCGGTATTGATCAGGTCGAGTGCCGGGATCGCCTGACGGCAGTCGGCCTCGGCGAAGGAACAGCGGTCCGCAAAGGAGCAGTGGGATGGACGGCCAAAGGGATCCGGAACGATACCGGGGATGGCATTCAGCCGCGGGCGCCCATCGCCTTGATGGCGGGAGCCAAGGGCCGCGCCATGCGGCGACGCGGCGAAAAGGCCGCGGGCATAGGGATGCGCCATGCGCGCAAAGACATCGTCCGTGCGCCCGGTTTCGATGATGCGGCCGGCATACATGACCGCGATGCGGTCGGTCATCTCGGAGACGACGCCGAGATCGTGGGTGATCAGCATCAGTGCTGTGCCGGTGTCTTCGATCAGCTCGTCGAGCAGATCGAGGATCTGCGCCTGCACCGTAACGTCGAGCGCCGTCGTGGGCTCGTCCGCAATCAGCAGATCCGGTTCGCAGGCGATCGCCATGGCGATCATCACGCGCTGGCGCTGGCCGCCGGAGAGCTGGTGCGGGTAGAGATCGAGGTCGAAGCGCGGCGCCGGCAGGCCGACGCGGTCGAGCAGCGCACGCGCTTTCTTCTCCGCATCGGCCTTCGTTTCGCCGAGATGCAGCCGCCGTCCCTCGGCGATCTGCGCGCCGATCGATTTGACCGGATTGAGCGCCGTCATCGGCTCCTGGAAGATCATCGCCATGCGCCGGCCGCGATAGCCGCAATAGTCGGCTTCGTCCAAGCCCGCGAGATTGCGGCCGTCGAAGGAAAGTTCGCCGCGCACCCGCATGCGCTGCGGAAGCAGGCCCATGACGGCAAGGGCTGTCATCGACTTGCCGCTGCCGGACTCACCGACGATCCCAAGCCGTTCGCCGCGGTTGAGTTCGAGATCGATGTCGCAGACGATATCGACCGTGCTTTTGCCCGCGGTGAGTTCGACCGACATGCCGGCCATGTGAAGCAAGGGTTTGGTCATCGTTGCCGCCTCACGCGCGGGTCGAGAATGTCGCGCAGGCCATCGCCGAGCAGGTTGAGGCCGAGCACGGCGAAGGTGATCGCCAGGCCCGGGAAGATCGCGAGCCAGGGCGCCTGATAGATGAAGGTCTGGGCGTCGTTCAGCATCTTGCCCCAGCTCGGCATCGGCGGCTGCGTGCCGAGGCCGACATAGGAAAGGCCGGCTTCGGCAACGATCGCCAAGGCGAACTGGATCGTCACCTGAACGAGCAGCACGTGGTTGATGTTGGGCAGGATGTGCAGAAACGTGATCGCGACGTCGCCGCGGCCAGCGCAGCGCGCGGCCTGCACATATTCGCGTTTCCAGAGGCCCATTGAGGCACCGCGGGTGACGCGGGCAAAGACCGGAATGTTGAAGATGCCGATCGCGATCATCGCGTTGGTAGCGCCCGGACCGAAGATCGCGGTGATGATGACGGCGGTCAGAAGCGCCGGGAAGGCGAAGGCGAGGTCGCTCATGCGCATGACGAGACCATCGACAAAGCCGCCGCGAGCAGCCGCCCAAGCGCCAAGCGGCACGCCGATGCCGGCACCGACGAGAACCGCGACGATCGAGACGCTGATCGAGTTGCGGGCGCCGACCATGATCATCGACAGGATGTCGCGGCCGAAGTTGTCGGCGCCGAACCAATGGGCAAGGCTCGGTCCCTGCAGCTTGTCGCGGAAGTTCATCGCCGTCGGCGAATAGGGCGTCCAGACATAGGAGACGAGCGCCATCGCCACGAGGATGACGGTGACGGTGGCCCCGATCGTCAGATTTCGGCTGCCGATAAGCTTGGAGATGAGGCTGGGTTGCGCGGCGGTTGCAGGAGCGGACATCAGTGGCCTCCCCTCGACAGGCGCGGATCCAGATAGCCGTAGACCAGATCGACGAGGAAATTGATGGTGATGACGGAGGCGGCAAGCAGGGTCACCAGCGTCTGCACCGTCACGAGATCGCGCTGCGCGATCGCCTGGAAGACGAGGCGGCCGATACCCGGCAGGTTGAAGACATTTTCGATGATGATCGTGCCGGCAAGCAGGAAGGAAAATTGCAGGCCGATAATGGTGACGACCGGAATGAGCGCATTGGGCACCGCATGCTTCCAGAGAGCGCCCGAACGGCTAAGCCCCTTGGCGCGCGCGGTGCGGATGAAATCCTCGCCGAGCGTCTCGATGACGGCCGAGCGCGTGACGCGTCCGAGAATGGCCGCAAGTGGCAGCCCGAGTGCGAGCGCCGGCAGGATGAGAGAATGCAGGCCGTTCCAGATGCCGCCTTCCCAGCCGGCAAAGCCGGAGGCCGGGAACCAGGCGAGCTTCAGCGCGAAGAGCAAGATGAAGAGAAGCGCCAGCCAGAAGTTTGGGATGGCGACGCCCACCTGGGCGATGCCCATGACGACGGTGTCGCCGGCCTTGCCGCGGTTGGCGGCGGCATAGACGCCGATGGCGATGGCGACGGCGACCGAGATTGCCATGGAGAGCAGCGCCAGCGGCAGCGTCACCAGGATGCGCGGGCCAAGCAGCTCCCGGATCGGCACCGAATAGGTGAGGCTCATGCCGAAATCGCCGACCACGAAGCCGCCGATCCAGTGGAGGTAGCGGATCCAGATCGGCTGATCGAGGCCGAGCTGCCGGTGCAGCGCCGCGATCGCATCTGCGTCGGCATTCATGCCGAGCATCAGCACGGCGGGGTCGCCGGGCAGCACCTGCATCAGCAGAAAGACGATGACTGAGGCGACCAGCGTCGTCAGCAAGAGCGACACGAGGCGACCGCCAATGAAGGAAATCACATCAACCTCCCGGAAAGAGCGAGCGTTGACCGGCGCCGGGTGCGTCAATCAACGGCAGATCTGCGTCCGCCCCAACGAGGGGCAGATGCTGGAGCGGGGTGCGGATTTCCGTCCGCATCCCGCTCAATGAAAGTCGATCAGTTTTCCCAATAGGTCTGGGTCTGGTCGTCGGCCGGCACCGGCATGTTCTTCCAGAGACCCTTCACCTTCTTGTTCCAGACGCCGATCTTCGGCAGCGCGTAGAGGAAGACGTTCGGTTCGTCCGCTGCGAGCTTGCGCTGGAGCTGGCCGATCAGGTCCATCTGCTCGGCCTCGGTCGCAGCCAGCGTGTAGGACTTGTAGAGCGCCTTGTATTCCGGGCTCTGGTAGTTGAAGTAGTACTTGTCGCGCGCATAGATATCGAGGTCGCGGGCTTCCGCATGGGCGATGATCGTTGCGTCGAAGTTCGAGTTCTTGAAGACCTGATCCAGCCATTGTGCGAACTCGATCGGAACGAGGTTCACCTTGATGCCGACTTCGCTGAGCATGGCCGCGATGATCTCGCCGCCGCGGCGGGCATAGGCCGGCGGCGGCAGCATGATGGTGATTTCGAGGTTCTGAACGCCCGCTTCTTGCAGCAGTTGCTGCGCCTTGCCGGGGTCATAGGGGTAGGTCTCGTTCAGATCGACATAACCGGGTTCGACCGGCGAATAATGCGAGCCGATGGTCGTGCCGAAGCCCGAGTAAGTGCCTTCGACCAGCGCCTTGCGGTCGATCGCATGGGCAAGCGCCTGCCGCACGCGCACGTCGTCGAAGGGCTTCTTCGCATTGTTGAGCGCAAGCACCACCTTGCCCGAGGTGCTGCCGACCTCGACCTGCAGGTTCGGGTCGCTCTGGAACTGGCTGACCAGTTCTGCGGCCTGGAACATCGGGAAGGCATCGACGTTGCCGGCAAGAACGGCGGCCGCTGCAGCCGACGGGTCACTGATGAACTTGAAGGTCACTTCGCTGAGCTTAGCCGGTTCGCCCCAATAGTCGGCGTTCTTTTCCAGCACCACCTTGTCGCCCTTCGCCCATTCCTTGAACTTGAACGGGCCGGTACCGACCGGCTTGGTCTTGTTGTCGGCGGCCGACGACGGCGCGATCATGACCGCGTCGCCCCAGGCCATGTTGAAGAGGAAGTTGGAGGCCGGGCGCTTCAGCGTCACGACCGCGGTGGCCGGATCCGGGCATTCGGTCTTTTCGATCGGCTCGAACAGGCCCTTCTGCGCATTGGTGGAATCGGCCGAGACGGCGCGCTCATAGGAGAATTTCACCACCGAGCAGTCGAAAGCCGTGCCGTCATGGAACTTGACGCCCTGGCGGAGCTTGAAGCTGTAGGTCTTCTGGTCGTCGGAGATCGTCCAGCTCTCGGCGAGCAGCGGCTTCACCGTGCCGTCTTCCACCACCCGGACGAGACCTTCGAAAAGGTTGCCGTAGGTGATGTAGCGGATGGGTGCGGCGGCGCCCGCGGTCGGGTCGAGGCCCGGCGGCTCGAGCACTTGGCCGACGGTGATCGTATCCTTGGCCATCCCCGGCGTCAGCGACGCGGCGATGAAGCACGAGGCAAGCGCCAGTTTCGTCAAATTCATCATGGTTCCCCCGCTTTGCGGTTTCGTTGTTTATGGTCCCGGAAATCAGGTCGAAATAATCAGATCGAGCGTCCGCCGTCGACGTCGAGCGCCACGCCGGTGATCATCGACGCCTGCGGCGAGGCGACGAAGAAGGCGGCCTCCGCAAGGTCTTCCGGCTTCAGCAGGCGTCCGAGCGGAATGGAATCGCGGAACTTCTTGCGGATTTCGTCGGAGTCCTCGCCCATGAAGGTGGTCAGCAGCGGCGTTTCGCCGGCAACCGGGTTGAGCGCGACAACGCGGATGTTGAAGGGCGCGAGTTCGATCGCGAGCGCCTTGGTGGCAGAAACGACCCAGCCCTTGGTCGCGTTGTACCAGGCAAGGTTCGGACGCGGCCGGTTGGCGCCGGTCGAAGCGATGTTGACGATAACGCCCGCCTTGTTTTCCTTCATGTGCGCCAGCAGCGCCCGCGTCATCAGGTAGACGCCGCGCACATTGACGCCGAGGATACGGTCGAATTCGTCGGGCTCGACCAGCTCGGCATTCTGCGGCTTGTGGCCGATGCCGGCATTGTTGATCAGGATATCGACGTGCCCGAACTGCTTGAGACCCGCCGCAACGGCCGCGTTAACGTCGGCTTCCTTGGCGATATCGGCAACCACGGCGATGGCATTGCTGCCGAGTTGCTTGGTGACGCGCTCTGCACCCGCAGCATCGCGATCGACGACGATGACCTTGGCGCCGCCTTCGACGAAGCGCTTGGCAATGCCTTCGCCGAAACCGGAGCCTGCGCCGGTGATGAGAGCGACTTTACCTTCCAGTGACACTTTGTTGTTCCTCCCAAGGAGACTTAGATCATGGGTTGGAGCGCGATGCGGGTGGAACGCCGCCTGCGGTTTTGCGCGCTCTAGCCGTGGTAGACAGAGATGGTTTTCATGCTGGCAAAGCCGTAGAGGGCCTCAAAACCCTTCTCGCGGCCATGGCCCGATTTCTTGACGCCGCCGAAGGGCAGCTCGACGCCGCCGCCGGCGCCGTAATTGTTGATGAAGACCTGGCCGGCGTGCACGGCGCGCGCCATGCGCAACTGCCGGCCGCCGTCATTGGTCCAGACGCCGCAGACGAGGCCATAGGCGGTGCCGTTGGCAAGTCGAATGGCTTCCTCCTCGCCGTCGAAGGGCATGATCACCTGAACCGGGCCGAAGATCTCTTCCTGCACCGTGCGGTGTTGGTGCGGCACGTCTCGCAGCAACGTCGGCGCGACATAGGCGCCCTCGGCCGGCGCGTCGGCGACGATCTCGCCCTGCGCCGCGACCTTCAGGCCATCCTTGGCGGCGTCGGCAAGGAAGCCCTCGACGATCGCCTTCTGCCGGTGCGAGACGACCGGGCCGACCGAGAGATCGCTGCCAGCAGGACCGACCTTCAGGGCGCGGTACCGTTCGCTCATCCGCGCGACCACTTCTTCATAGACGGCACGCTCGACCAGAATGCGAGACGAGGCCGAGCAGGTCTGACCGGCATTCTGGATGCCGGCATTGACGAGGAAGGGGACCGCGCGGTCGAGATCCGCATCGGCAAAGACGATCTGCGCCGACTTGCCGCCGAGTTCCAGCGTCACCGGCACGGCGTTCTTCGCCGCGGCTGCCTGCACCATTTCGCCGGTGCGGACCGAGCCGGTAAAGGAGATGTGGTTGACATCGGGGTGTTCTGAGAGGGCGACGCCCGCCTCCGAGCCGAAGCCGGTGACGATGTTGAGCGCACCCGACGGCAGGCCCCCTTCTTCGGCGATGCGGGCAAACTCGAGGATCGTCAAGCAGGCTTCTTCTGCGGGCTTGACCACGGCGGCATTGCCCATGGCAAGGGCCGCGCCGAGACTGCGGCCGAGGATCTGCATCGGGTAGTTCCAGGGGATGATATGGCCCGTGACGCCGTGTGGCTCATAGACGGTCAGCACGGTGAAGCCGTTCTGATAGGGAATGGTGTCGCCATGTACCTTATCGGCAGCACCGCCATAGAATTCGAGATAGCGGGCGAGCGCCACGACATCGGCCCGCGCCTGCGTCAGCGGCTTGCCGACATCGCGTGCTTCGAGCTCCGTCAGAAGGTCGATGTTGCGCAGCACACCGGCCGAAATCCGGGTCAGCACCCGGCCGCGCTCGGTCGGCGTCAGGCGTCCCCACTCACCTGAGAGTGCCGCGCGTGCCGAACGCACGGCGAGATCGATATCGTCCCGAGTGCCCCGGGCGATGCGCGCAAATTCCAGGCCGTTGGAAGGATCCCTGACGGCGATGAACTCGCCGCCCGTTGCGTCCTGCCACTTGTTCGCGATGAAATTGCCGTAGGTCTTCACAGTCATGCCTCTTTGTCAGTCCCGCGCTCTTCAAGCAGCGCCTTCAATCTCATGGCCGTCGCGTTGATGTGGGCGCGGGCCAGTTTCTCGGATTCATCAAGGTTCCGTGCGGCGATCGCCTCGACGATCAGCCCGTGTTCGGCGACCGCAGTGCTCGCCCGCTCGCTCGAAAGCGAAAAGGCTGGGGCAAAAACCTGCGAGGTCATGCGCAGAAGCGGCCCGAGCGGCGCCAGCGACGCATTGCGCGAGGCCGCAACGATCGCCTCGTGAAAGACGACGTTGGACTGTGTGTAGGCGCCTGGATCCCAGTTTTCGACGGTCTTGCGCTGGCGCTCCACCTGCTTTGCCAGATCCTTGATCTCGGCATTTGTCGCCCGCTCGGCGGCGTTGCGGGCCGCCACGCCATCCATGGCCTCACGCACCGCGTAGGCGTCCAGCAGTTTCGGCAGGTCGGCGGTTGCGACCCGGACACCGCTGCCCGGCTTGTTGACAACCAGCCCGTCGCGCTCGAGCACGCGCAGCGCCTCGCGCAGCGGCGTGCGGCTGATGCCGAACTCGGCGGCGATCTTTTCCTGGCGCAGCGTCGCGCCCGGCGCATAGACGCCGGCATAAATACGTTCGCGAAGGGCCTGGGCCACTTCGTCGAGCAAGCGTGACTGGCTTCGCCATTCAAAGGATTGGTTCATCGATCCCTCCCAAGATCGAGGCAAATTGTATCCAGGATACAGGCCGAGTCAATCCGGTGATGACACATAAGTCCCAGGGATTGTCAGCAAGTACTGGCGACGCCGTCGGCTTCGGCAGTCCCGACTTGCGCCGCCGCGTTGACGCGCCGCTCGCCGCGGCTTCTATTAGGAACTGCTATGGTGGGAGGCTGGCCGTGCAGATGCTTGATTGGATCGCGATTATCCTGTTCCTCGTGACCTGGGTGGGACTGGAGCCGATGATGGCGCTTGGTTGGCCGCGCCGGACAGACAGCCTGATGCTAGACATGGTGCGTGTCCGGCAGGCCTGGATGCGCGAGGTGCTGACGCGGGATACCAACTTCATCGGTGACGCCGCCATTCTCGGTCACACGATCAATTCGGCCTCGTTCTTCGGCTCGGCCAATCTCATCGTCATCGTCGCCATGAGCAGTGCGCTTTTCATCCAGCCGACGATTGGCCTTCAGTCGGGCATCATCGCAATGTTCGCGCCGATCGAGCCGTTGTGGCTGTTTCAATGCAAGGTGCTGCTCGTCATGGCGACCTTGCTGCGCGGGCTGTCCGAATTCATCTGGGCGGTGCGGCAGATCAACTATTGCCTCGCAGCGATCGGAGCGAGCCCTTCGCGCGAAGAAGCCCGCGACATCGCCGCATGGGCCCACGCCCTGTCGCTGATGATCAATCCGGCCCTTCGATCCTTCAGCCAGGGTGTCCGCTCCTATTACTTCACCGTTGCCGCCGCGCTCTGGTTCCTGGGGCCGATCGCCTTTATTATCGCCATCGTCGGCTCGGTCGCGCTTCTCGTCTGGAGACACAGCTGGTCGGATACGGCCAAGGGCGTGATGGAGGTGCGCAAGCTGCTCGACGAGAGCCATCCGACGGCGGCCGCGGTAGAACCCTCAACAGCCGTCCGTTCTCCGGCGGCAAACAGCTGAGGGTTTTTGGCGTGACCGGTTGGAATTGGCCGGCGAGGTAACCACCTAGTATCCGTAACGTTCTGGAGGCGGTCGCCCATGTCAGACAAACCGATCAAGATTCCCGGCCCCGATCATCCGATCACCATCGAGCAAAACCCGGCGCGGGTCGTCGTCACGCTTGGCGGGCGCGTCGTTGCCGACACCCGCAATGCGCTCGCCTTGCGCGAGGCGTCCTATCCGCCGGTGCAGTACATCCCGCGTGAGGATGTCGACATGTCTTTGCTTGAGCGCACGGATCACGCGTCCCACTGCCCCTATAAGGGGGATGCGTCCTACTACAGCATCCCATCCGGCGGCGAGCGATCGCGAAACGCAGTCTGGAGCTATGAGAACCCGCATGAGGCGGTCGCCGACATCCGGGATCGGTTGGCATTCTATCCGGACCGGGTGGATTCGATCGAAGAGCTTCGGCCCTAGGCGCGAAAGCCCGGCCCTCCGCGCGTCGCCGCATGACGGTTGCTGGAAGCGGCGGCGGTGCGACGCTACTTGCTCCGAACCTGAAACGTCTCGCGCACCGCTTTCAGGAACTCCGCCACTTTCGGCAGGTCGCCCAGTTGCTGGTGGTAGAGGTAGTAGAGGTGCGTAGGCGGCCCGAACCATTCGGGAAGAACCGGCACAAGTCTTCCTGCTGCGACGCCGTCAGCGGCGAGCGCGTCGCTGAGCATGCCGATGCCGAGACCTTCGGAGATCAGGCGCTCACCGATCGCCGGATCGTCGACGACGATCGATGGCGGGCGCTCGAGCGTAAAGTGCCTGTTGCCGTCTGACAGCACCCAATGGGCAAGCTCCCGTCGCATGCGTGTCCGGTGTGCCACCAGGGCGACGTGCATGAGGTCCTCGGGCGAAGACAGCGCCAATCCTGCGCAATAGGCGGGCGCGGCATAGAGGCGCTGCTCGATCGTTCCGATCTTGCGGTAGATCATCTCGCTGTCGACGGGTTCGCCCATCCTTAAGGCCACGTCGACGCCTTCGCCGATCAGATCGACATTTTGGTGGGTGGTCTGCACGTCGACCTGGACTTCTGGGCAGAGTTCCGCATAGCGCTTCAGGATCGGTGGCAGGAAGGTACGGGCAAAGGCGACTGACGTCGCGACCCTTAGGCGCCCGCGCGCCGTACCGTCGGCCGGTTGGAAGCCGGCGATGCCGCGGTCGATGAGCTCGACGGCGCCCCCGACCGATTCCAGCAGATGCTTTCCGGCCTCGGTCAAGGAGACCCGGCGGGTGGAGCGCAGCAGCAGGGCGACGCCAAGCGCTGCCTCAAGCTCGCCCAGGCGCCGGCTGACCGTGCTCGGTGGCAGGTGCAGGCGAAGCGCAGCTGAGGAAAAGCTCTCTGAGCGGGCGACCTCGAGGAAAATCCTGAGGCTGTTGAGATCGGCAGATTGGGGGGATTTCATGCGTTTCCGGAACAATTACTTCCACGATCGCAGGATAATCGACCGACGGTTGAATTGATAGCGTCTCGGCATCCAATCGAAGGAGCCGATCATGACCACTCGCAGACAAGCTTTGGGCCTTCTTGCCGCCGCGGCCCTGTTGCCGCTCGCACCGCGGATCGCCTTTTCCGCCGCGCCATTATCGACCGTCGCCAATGCCGGTTACTATCGCTTCCGCTTCGGAAAGTTCGAAGTCACCGCCTTGTCGGACGGCACCTTGGCGTTGCCGATGACAAAGATCTATCAGAACGAACCGGAAGGCGAGCTGCAGCGCAGGCTGGACGAAAACTTCCTCGGCAAGGAGCCGCATCTGTCGATCAACGCCTATCTCGTCAACGACGGCGAACGGCTGGTGCTGATCGATGCCGGGTCGGGGAGCCTGCTCGGCATTGCCGCCGGCAAGCTCTTGAGGCATCTCACGGCCTCCGGCTATCGCGCCGACCAGGTCGACGCGGTGATCCTGACCCATGTGCACGCCGACCACTCGGGCGGCCTCACCATCGACGGCAAAGCACAATTCCCGAATGCCGAGATCCATCTCGCCGAGCGCGAATACCGCTACTGGATCGAGCGGGAGGGCGTGACGGCGCTGACCGAGGCGCAGAAGACCGACTTTCAGCGAGCGCACGATGCCCTGGCCCCCTATATCGCCGCCGGAAAAGTGAAGCGTTTCGCCGACGACGCGGACGTCTTGCCGAACCTCGGATCGACCCTGCGCGCCGGGCACACGCCCGGGCATTCCGCGATCGTGCTGAAAGCGGATGACGGCCAGCGCCTCGTATTCTGGGGGGACGTCATTCACGGCGACTACATCCAGTTCGACACGCCTGACGTCTTCGTCAGCTTCGACGTCGACGGCACCGCGGCGGCAGCGACGCGTGCCGTGGCGCTGGCGGATGCGGCCGATGGGCGATACCTCGTCGCTGGTGCGCATCTGCCGTTCCCCGGTGTTGGCCATGTGGCGCGCGACGAGACGCTCTATCGCTTCGTCCCCTGGAACTACGTCGAGTAGCGGGTGGCAGCTTAGGCCTTGTCTACGAGATGACGTTGCGGACGAATGTCACGACGCCGTCGCCGTCATTGATGTAGGCATAGGCCTGCGCCGAGCTGTAGACGGTGCACCAACCTCGCCATTCTCTCGGACTGAGTGGGTGCTTAGCCGTTGATCGCCTGGATCAAGCCGCAGTCGGGCACGACGGCGCTT
Source organism: Ensifer sp. EB106-05-01-XG146 (assembly GCF_058791875.1). NCBI lineage: Bacteria > Pseudomonadati > Pseudomonadota > Alphaproteobacteria > Hyphomicrobiales > Rhizobiaceae > Ensifer > Ensifer sp. EB106-05-01-XG146. The sequence continues at coordinate 1,769,200 of NZ_JBYTDX010000002.1, read as the reverse complement.
CTGAAATACGACCTGCCGATGACTTCAGAGGCATTCTGCCTGCAACTGCTACAGCGAACCGGCGTGATGTTCACGCCGGGCAGCGCCATGGACATGGGAGGCTATCTCAGGATCGGCTACGCCAATAACGAAGGCATTCTACGCGGAGGCTTGAGGCGCGTCTCCGCGTTCCTGCGGGAGCACCAGGCGGCGGCCGCCTGAGGGGAGTTTCCGTCAGGGCGCGATATCCAGTTCCGGGTAATTGCGGAAGATGCCGTCTTCATTGAAGGCCAGCCGTCGCGATGAGGCGAGATAGGCGGCGATGTTCGGCCGGGCTTTCACCGAGGCGTGCAGTTTCATGAGATTGGGGTAGTCCTCCTCATAGTGCCGCATCGCTTTGGCAAAGGCATAGCGTAGCCCCTCGATCACCTGGAACAGCGAAAGGTCGACATAGGTGACGGCGTTCCCGACTGCATGGCCGCTGCCATCAGGGTTTTGCGCGAGAATCCGCTCGAAATAACCGAGAAACTTCGGGATGCGGTTGGTGACGAATTCGAATGCGCGGTCCTTCGCCTCCGCCTTCTGCTCCTCATAATATTTCGAAGTCGCGATCGGATGGTGCGTGTCATGCACTTCGGCGATTAAGTCGGTGACGGTGAGCTGCAGGCCATTGGCGAACCACTGCAGCGCCTCACCGTCAGGCGCAAGGCTGAGCTTGGGGCCGAGGTAGAAGAGGATGTTGGCGACATGCGAGATGATCTGGTTGCCATCTTTCAGAAAGGGCGGCGCAAATGGCACGTGCGCCTCGGTGGCGCTCTCCATCAGCTTCAGCATCTCCCCGGTGCCGCGGCCCGGCGCGCGCGTCACATCGACATAAGCGGCGCCGGCGTCCTCGAGTGCCAGTCGGACAAATTCACCGCGCCCCTGGATGCCGTCCCAGTAGTACAATTCATAGGTCATGATGCCTCGATCCCATTCTCGATACCCGGTTGATATAGGCGCCGCGGCAGCGGCGGCGAGGGGAGGCCCTGACTTCGGACGCCTGCTCTGTCGAACAGGGGCGATCACATGCTAAGGCGCTATGAACACGTGTGGTGGGGAGTAGTCCAGGTGAGCAAGCCGAACTATCGCGACATTGCTGAACTGGCAGGCGTCGGTACCGCGACCGTCGAGCGGGTCTTGAACGGCCGCGGTGGTGTTCGCCCGGACCTCGTCGAAAAAGTCGTCGTTGCGGCGCGCGCGCTGAATTATCCGCGAACCCTTCCCGAGACCCATCGCGGGCTTTTGCGCATCGATGTGCTGATGGTGCGGCCGGAGACGACCTTCTATCGCCGCCTGTCGCAGGCCTTTCAGCGGATCGCCGAGACGCTGGATCCGCTCGTCGTCGTGCATCGCAGCTTTACCGAGGAAATGAAGCCGGAGGAGATCGCCAGGCGCATCCTTTCAGCCGAGGTTAGCCGCGCCGGATTGATCCTGGCCGTGCCCAATCATCCGCTGATCAGCGCCGCTGTCGAAGCCGTGATCGTGCGCGGCGTGCCGGTGGTCCATGTCGTGACAAGGGCCTCGCACGACTTGGGCGAATTCGTCGGCATCGACAATCACGCGGCCGGACGAACGGCGGCACTCTTCATCGCGCGCATGGCGCGCAAGGCGGGGCCCGTCGTCGCGCTCTGCCACCCGATCTATCAGGTCCATCGCGACCGCCTCAGTGGCTTCTCGGACTATTTTGAGGGGCATCCGGGCGACCGCCGGTTCGAGTGGCTGGGTTTTACCCGCGACGAGGAGCACTATGGCGCCGAAGCGTTGCGATGGGCGCTCGACATGTATCCGGATATGGCCGGGCTCTATAATGCCGGCGGCGCGAATGCGGCCCTGATCGACGTGCTTCGCCGACATAAGCGTGGCACCGAAATCTTCTTCGTCGGCCATGAGCTGACCGACTACACCCGCAAGGCGCTTAGCGACGGCATCATGGACGTCGTGCTCGACCAGGCGCCGGAGGCACAGGCCCGTCGCTCGCTTGACCTGATGCTGCGGCGGATCGGGCTTTCCGAGATGGAGCCGGACACCGCCCCCATTCGCTTCATTACCATCACAGCCGAAAGCCTTTGATCTGATTTGATCAAACAAGCTTTCGCCGTTCCGACCGCCTCCTGCTAGATTTTTATCAAGAAGGAGGCGCTCCGACAGACCCGGAAAGCAACCTCCTTCGAAGGATTTAGGGCGGAGCGCATGCGGTCCGCCGGGAGGAGAGCGCCATGGACGATCTGAAATATGGAACCCGCAACAAGCGCGGCGACTGGGCGCCGAACGAGCCGATCGAAACGGCGCCGCTGTTTGCCTTCCCGCCAAAACTGCTGGCGCTCGTCAAGTGGCTGCCGCATTACTTCTTTCCTTGGAATGCGATCTTCGCGGCGTCGGCCGTCGTCTATTGGGCCTGGGTGATCCCGCCGGTCGAGGCGATGCAGAGCTTGAGCGTCGGCTGGATCGCCTGGCTCTATGCGGTCAACGCGGTTTGCGTCTTCTTCTTCTACGGCGCTTTCGAGCTGCATCTCTATGTGCTGAAACGGCAGGAAAACCGGTTCAAGTACAACGGCAAGTTTCCGGCCGAGCAGAAGAGCAAAGCCTTCTGGTTCGAAAGCCAGAATCTCGACAACATCCTGCGCACGTTCCTCTCAGGCGTGACCATCTGGACCGCCGTCGAAGTCGCCATGCTCTGGGCCTACGCCAATGGCTATGCGCCGTGGCTGAGCTTCGCGGACAATCCCTGGACGCTCGCGCTCGTCGCATTGGTGGTGCCTGTTATCCACGAGTTCCATTTCTTCTGCATCCACCGGCTCATCCACACGCCGCTGCTCTACAAGTGGGTGCATTCGGTCCACCACAATTCGGTGAACCCGTCGCCCTGGTCGTCGCTGTCGATGCATCCGGTCGAGCACCTGCTCTACTTCGCCACCGCCTTCTATCACCTGATCCTGCCGTCCAACCCGATCCTGATGCTTTACCAGCTGCACTACGCGGGCTTCGGTGCCATTCCCGGCCATGTCGGCTTCGACAAGGTCGAGGTCGGTGAAGAGACGCTCGTCGATAGCCACGCCTATGCGCATTACCTGCACCACAAGTATTTCGAGGTGAATTACGGCGACGCCCTGATCCCGCTCGATCGCTGGTTCGGCACCTGGCACGACGGCTCCAAGGAGGGCGAGGCGCGGATGCAGGAGCGCTACCGCAAACGCAAGGAAAAACTCGCAGCCCGCAAGGCACGCAACACCATCGGGGAGGCAGCAGAATGAGCAACGTGATCACCTGGGTACCAGCCTGCAAGCTGGACGATATCGAACAGGAAGGGGCGATCCGCTTCGACCATGGCGGCCGAACCTACGCCGTCTACCGCGGTCCCGACGATAGCGTCTATTGCACCGCCGGGCTCTGCACCCACGAGGCCGTTCACCTCGCTGATGGCCTCGTCATGGACTACGAGGTGGAATGTCCCAAGCATTCCGGCGCCTTCGATTATCGCACCGGTGAAGCCATCAGGCTTCCGGCCTGCGAGAATCTCAAGACCTATCCCGCCGAAATCGTCGACGGCGAGGTTCGTGTGGCGCTCGGCTAAGGCCACCACGCAAGCATTGATCAGGCCCATCGGGCCTCCGGAATGCGATCGGGTGATCCGGCACCCTCGGAGGAAATCATGAAATCCATGTACCTGGCGGCTGCGCTTGCCGCCTTGATGGGAAGTGCTGCCTCGGCGGAGACGATCGGCGTCTCGATGCAGAGCTTCGACAACAACTTCCAGACGCTGCTGCGTGAGGGCATCAATGCCCGCGCTGCCGAAGTCAACGGCGCCACCGTTCAGATCGAAGACGCACAGACCGACATCTCCAAGCAGCTCAACCAGGTGAACAATTTCATCGCGGGCGGCGTCGACGCGATCATCATGACGCTGACGGATACCTCGGCCGCCCCCGGCATCAGCGAAGCCGCTGAGAAGGCCGGTATTCCGCTCGTCTATCTCAATCTAGAGCCGGATAACCTCGGCAAGCTGCCGGAAAAGCAGGCCTATGTCGGCTCGAAAGAAACGGACTCCGGCAGATTGGGTGCGGAAGCTGCCTGTTCGCTGCTGAAGGAAAAGGGCAAGGCCAGTGATGCGCAGGTCTATATCCTGATGGGAGACCTTGCTCACCAGGCCTCGCGCGACCGCACCTCGGCGTTCAAGGAAACGCTCGCTGCCGGCGACTGCAAGGGTGCGACGATTGCCGACGAGCAGTCGGCCGCCTGGACGCGCACCAATGCGATGGATCTCACCACCAACTGGATCACCGCCGGACAGCCGATCGACGTGGTCTTTGCCAACAATGACGAAATGGCGATCGGCGCCATCCAGGCGCTGAAGGCCGCCGGTGTATCGATGGACGACGTGATCGTCGTTGGCATCGACGCGACCCAGGACGGGCTTGCCGCCATGGCCGCCGGCGACCTCGACGCAACCGTATTCCAGAACGCCAAGGGGCAATCGGCTAGCGCCGTCGACACGGCCGTCTCGCTGGTGCGCGGTGAAAGCGTCAAAAAGAACGTCTGGGTTCCCTTCGAGCTCGTTACGCCGAAAAACATGGCCGATTACGCGGCGCGCAACTGATCCTCCTCCTGCATGTTTCCTTAATCGTCGCCGATTGAAGCACAGAAACATGCAGGAATTCAGAGTTTTACAGCGACCTTTGCGCGTCTGAACGGATGCGCGGCGCTGTGGGCCGGCGCACTTCTCCTGCCTGCGCCGGCCACCTTTTTGAACGGGCTGACAAATCTTGCGTGCGGTTTTGCGACCGCCCCGCACGTCAACGCATGATCTACGGAGCAAGCTATGGATCGCATCGTCATAATCGGCGCCGGGGAATCCGGCACGCGCGCGGCCTTTGCCCTGCGTGAAACTGGCTTTGCCGGCAGCGTCACGCTCATCGGCACGGAACCGCATCTGCCCTATGAGCGGCCACCGTTGTCGAAGCCGCTCAATGGCGCCGTACAGATGAAGCCGATCTGCGGCGCTGAGGCGCTGGAGGCCGCCGGTATCGACTACCGGCAAGGTGTTTCTGCATCCCGACTGGATGCCGGTGACCGCTCCGTCACCTTGAGCGATGGCCGGACGCTCACCTATGACAAGCTGTTGCTCGCCACCGGCGCCCGTCCGAGGCGCCTCGCTTGCATAGGGGCCGAGCGCGCACTGGATTTCCGCACCTACGCCAATGCGGCGGCGATCTTCGCCCGTGCCGAAGCCGGCAGACACGTTGCGATCATCGGCGGTGGACTGATCGGCATGGAGCTTGCGGCGGTGCTGCGCGGCAAGGGCATCATGGTTAGCGTTATCGAAATGGCGCCGAAGCCGCTCGGTCGCGCGGTGCCGCCGCGTTTTGCCGCGAAGCTTCATGCCCGGCATCAGGATGAGGGCGTCACCTTCCATCTGGGGCAGGGGATCGCCGAAATCACCGGTGATGCGGTTGTTCTTTCCGACGGCACTCCGGTGCCGGCCGATATCGCCGTCGCCGCCATCGGCGTCCAGCCGGATACAGCACTCGCGGAGGCGGCGGGGCTTGCCGTCGGCAACGGTATCCTGACGGATGGCTATCTGCGCACCAGCGATCCGAACATCTATGCATCAGGCGATTGCGCCGCCGTGGCCCAGCCGGGTGGCGGGTATGTGCGCTTCGAAAGCTGGCGCAATGCACGCACCCAGGCCGAGGTCGCGGCCCTCAACATGGCCGGCGGCAAGGAGGCTTTTTCTGCCATCCCCTGGTTCTGGACCGATCAATACGATCTCGGCCTGCAGGTGGCGGGCCTGCCCCATCCGGACCATCAAAGCGTGACACGCCAGCTCGATGGTGGCGAACTCGAATTCTACCTCGATGGCGGGCGTCTCGTCGCCGCCGCTGGCCTCGGTTTCGGCAATGGTCTCGCCAAGGATATCAAGCTCTCGGAAATGCTGATTGCTGCCGGCGTCAGTCCCGATCCGGGAGCGCTCGCCGACGCCAGCGTGAACCTCAAGGCGCTGCTCAAAAGTGCCAGGGCCGCCTGATGCAGAAGCTGCTTGTCTTTCAATCGCTCTGGGCGATGGAGCGCCGGCATGCGGACGGCTTTGAGCGCAGTCTCGAAGAGAACATCGCAATGATCGTCGAGGCCGGGTTCGACGGCATCAGCGCGCATTATACCAATCGGCGCGATGTCGAGCACCTCAATGCCGTGATCCGCGGAACGGGCTTGAAGATCGAGGGCGTCTGTTTTCCTCGAAGCGTCGAGGATTTGCGCCTGACGCTGGAACTGGCCTCGGAGTTTCCGGTGAGCCACATCGATCTGCAGGCCGATGTTCGCCCGCGCCGGGTCGAGGATTGCCTGCCGCTGCTTGACGGCTGGGCCAGGCTTGCTGAGGAAATGGATGTTCCCGTCTATATCGAAACCCACCGTCACCGGATCACCAACGACCTCCTCTTCACGCTCGACCTGCTCGACCGGCGGCCCGATCTGCCGCTCTTGGCCGACCTCTCGCACTATCTCGTTGGCCGGGAATTCGCCTTTCCGGTGGAAGACGAAAGCCACGCCCAGATCCAACGCATTCTGCGCAACGCCGGCGCCTTCCACGGCCGTATCGGCTCCTGCCAGCAGATCCAGATCGAGCTTTCCTTTCCCCACCATCTGCCCTGGGTCGCTCTCTTCCGCGAGTGGTGGGACTACGGCTTCCGGCACTGGCGCCCCCACGCTGCCAACGATGCCGAGCTGGTCATGACCTGCGAACTCGGCCCAAGGCCCTATGCCATCACCGACAGGGACGGTAACGATACGACTGATCGCTGGGCCGAGGCGCTTTTGCTTCGCGAGATGGCCTGCGAGATCTGGGCGGAAAGTGCCAATTCCCCGACGGGTGAAGCACGGGATCTGAGGACGCCTGAACTCGTCATTTAACGAAGGACGGCCGGAACGGCAGATTGTGCTCGAGGCCGAGCCAGGGCGGGTTTTCGGCATACATTTCCACGATCAGCGCCTTGATCAGCTCGATGTAACGGGAATTGTCGCCGACCCGATGGTTGAGGATGACGGGTGAGGTCGCCCGCTCGCCCTCGATCATGCGATAGTGCAGATCGGAGCGGACCTGACGCGCAGAGGACGGGACGATACAAAGTCCGGCATCCGAGGCGACGAGGCCAAGCGCACTCTGGATCTCACGCACCTCATGCACCTCGGCCGGGCGCACATCCTGCGCGTGGAGCAGGCTCAACACGTGATCGGCATAGCTCGGGCGCGGTTCCTTCGGGTAGACGATCAGTTTTTGCCCGGCAACCGCACTCAACGGAAGCGGAGATGTGTCATCGGCAAACGGCGTGCCCTGCGGTATCGCCAAGGCGAGGCGCTCTTCCCGCATGAGGATGCCGGCGACATTGGGATCGTTGTGATGCAGCCGCCCGAAGCCGACATCGATCCGGCCTTCCTTCAGCGCCGCGATCTGCTGCACCGACACCATCTCCAACAGCCGGATATCGAGTTCCGGCGCGTTCTGCCTGAGCTTGCGCACCAGCGTCGGCAGCCCGCCATAGAGCGTGGACGCGACGAAGCCGATCGACAGCACGCGGTTCTGGTTGAGACCGACGCGGCGGGTCGCCTCTACCATCTGTTCCACCCGGCCGAGCACTTGCAGCGATTGTTCGTAAAACAATCGCCCCGCTTCCGTCAGCCGCACCGGCCGGCTCTTGCGGATGATCAGCGGCACGCCCAGTTCTTCCTCAAGAAGCTGGATCTGCCGGCTCAAGGGCGGCTGGGCGATGTGCAGCTGCTCGGCAGCGCGGGTGAAGTTGCGCTCGCGGGCGACGGCGACGAAGTAGCGAAGCTGGCGCAGATCCAATGTTACAGCCCCCATTTTCCTACCGTTGCGGTATGTTGCAGTGCGGCAAGCGCATGAATGCGCGTAATCTTTGCCATACTATACCGTCAAGGTATCATAGGTAACCTATTTGGTGTTGGACGTCACCCGCTGCGTGGGCGCACATTCAGGTCATGAACACGACCCTTGCACCCATCGCCCCGACAGCAGCCCTCTTCCCCGTGATCGAACGGGTCGAGACCATGCTGGTCGACCTGCCGACCATCCGGCCGCACAAGCTGTCGGTCGCGACCATGACCGGCCAGACGCTGATGCTGGTGAAGGTCCATTGCAGCGACGGAACGGTCGGCATTGGCGAGGGTACGACGATCGGCGGGCTTGCCTATGGCGGCGAGAGCCCGGAAAGCATGAAGCTTGCGATCGATACCTATTTTGCGCCTGTCATGGTCGGTGAGGACGCGACCCACGTGAAGGCGCTGATGGCGCGCATCGGCAAGGCGATCAAGGAAAACCGTTTCGCCAAGAGCGCGGTGGAAACGGCGCTGCTCGACGCCCATGGAAAGCGCCTGGGTCTGCCGGTCAGCGAACTGCTCGGCGGGGCACTGCGCAAGCGCCTGGCGGTCGCTTGGACGCTGGCGTCGGGTGACACGGCCAAGGATATCGCCGAGGCCGAGAAGATGCTCGAGCTACGCCGTCATCGGATCTTCAAGCTGAAGATCGGTGCCAGGCCGCTGAAGGACGATATCGCCCATGTGGCGGCGATCAAGAAGGCGCTCGGCGAGCGCGGCGCGGTGCGCGTCGACGTCAACATGGCCTGGAGCGAATTTGAGGCCGCCTACGGCATGGCAGCGCTCGCCGATGCCGGATGTGAACTGGTCGAGCAGCCGGTGGCTTCGACCGCAGCGCTCGGTCGCCTCGTCCGCCGTTTCCCGCTGGCGCTGATGGCCGACGAGTCCCTCACCGGACCCGAGAGCGCCTTCGAGATCGCCAAGACCAAGGGGGCCGACGTCTTCGCGGTCAAGATCGAACAGAGCGGAGGTCTGTTCAATGCGCAGCGCGTGGCGGTCATCGCCGATGCCGCGGGCATTGAACTCTATGGCGGCACGATGCTGGAAGGTGGTGTCGGCACAGTGGCGTCAGCCCACGTGTTTTCCACCTTCGCCAAGCTGCAATGGGGCACGGAGCTCTTCGGTCCGCTGCTTTTGACCGAGGAAATTCTGGCGACGCCGCTCGACTACAGCGACTTCGAGCTGACGGTGCCGGATGCTCCAGGGCTCGGGATCGAACTCGATGAAGATCGGCTGAAATTCTTCGCGCGCGACGGGCTGCGCAAGACGATCAGCGTTGCGAAGTAAGGACTGAGCCATGCTGTTTCACGTCAGAATGGATGTTCGCATTCCCCACGATCTGCCTGCCGAGCAGGCGGCGGAGATCCTCGCCCGGGAAAAGGCCTATTCGCAACAGCTGCAGCAGAGCGGCAAGTGGCGGCATATCTGGCGGATCGCCGGGCAGTACGCGAACTACAGCGTCTTCGACGTGAAGGACAATGCCGAGCTGCACGAGATCCTCTCGGGGCTGCCGCTGTTCAAGTTCATGCAGATCGAGGTCACGCCGCTGCTTCGGCACCCATCCTCGATCCGCGAGGACGATAGCTGAGAATTTGTGCGTGCCGCGGCCAGGAGGTTTGGCAAGCGGCTTGAGCTTCAAGACAATCCAAGTGGAGGAATTGATATGAACGTGAAGATTTTCGACAAGCCGGAGACTCAAGCTTTCCTGAAGGTTCTCAGCGGCCTCGACAAGGACGGCGGCAACCCGCGTGTCAAAGAGATCGTGCACCGGCTGATGTCTGACCTGTTCAAGGCGATCGACGATCTCGACATCACCCCGGACGAATACTGGACCGGTATTGCCTGGCTGAACGAGATCGGCGCTGCCGGCCAGGCCGGCCTGATCTCGCCCGGCCTCGGCCTCGATCACTTCCTCGATGAACGTCTCGACGCGATCGACGAAGCGCTCGGCATCGAGAATCAGACGCCGCGCACCATCGAAGGTCCGCTCTATGTCGCCGGCGCACCGGCCTCGGAAGGCTTCGCCCGTCTCGACGATGGCCGCGACACCAATGGCCAGACGCTGATCATGCACGGCACCGTCTATGATGCCGACGGCCAGCCGCTGAAGGGCGCGACGGTCGAAGTCTGGCACTGTGACACCCGCGGTTTCTATTCGCACTTCGACCCGACCGGCCTGCAGGCGCCGTTCAACATGCGCCGCACGATCGTCACCGACGCCAAGGGCTGTTACAAGTTTCAAAGCATCGTGCCGCACGGCTACGGCGTGCCTCCGGGAAGCCCGACAGAGCAGCTGCTTTCCGCCCTTGGCCGTCACGGCCAGCGCCCGGCCCACATCCATTTCTTCATCAGCGCCGATGGGCACCGCAAGCTGACGACCCAGATCAACATCGCCGGCGATCCGCTGGTCAACGACGACTTCGCCTATGCGACGAGGGATGGCTTGGTGCCTGACGTCACCGAGCGGACCGACGAGGCGAGCATCAAGGCGAACAACCTCTCCGGCCCCTTCGCCGAGATCGAATTCGACATCCATCTCACCTCACTGGTGAACGGCGTCGACAACCAGATCAACGAGCAGCGTAAGCGCGCCGCCGCCTGATCACCTCTGCGGCGGCCGACTGAGCCGCCGCCCCCTGACATCAGACATTGTTGCAATCGCTAGAGCCGAGCACGGATCAGCCGTTTGCGGGAGAAGAACCATGTCCGCCGTTATCGACAAAGCCCAAGCCCTCGACGACCTGCTCGCCACCGCGGTCGAGGACGATCATGAGGCCGGCACGTTCCGCTGCCGCCGCGACATCTTCACCAACGAAAACCTCTTCGAGCTGGAGATGAAGCACATCTTCGAGAGCAACTGGGTCTATCTCGCCCACGAGAGCCAGATCCCCGAGAACAACGACTATTACACCACCTATATCGGCCGGCAGCCGGTTGTCGTCACCCGTGACAAGACGGGCGAACTGCACGCCGTCATCAATGCCTGTGCCCATCGCGGCGCCATGCTCTGCCGGCGCAAGCACGGCAACAAGGGCAGCTTCACCTGTCCCTTCCACGGCTGGACCTTCTCCAACACCGGCAAGCTCCTGAAGGTGAAGGACGAGAAGACGACGCAGTATCCGCCGCAGTTTGCCAAAGACGGTTCGCACGACCTGAAGCGCGTTGCCCGTTTCGAGAGCTATCGCGGCTTCCTGTTCGGCAGCCTCAATCCTGATGTCACCTCGCTCGAGGACTATCTCGGCGAAACGAAAGTCATCATCGACCAGATCGTCGACCAGGCGCCTGACGGTCTCGAGGTACTGCGCGGCAATTCCTCCTATATCTACGACGGAAACTGGAAGCTGCAGATGGAGAACGGCTGCGACGGCTATCACGTCAGCTCCGTTCACTGGAACTATGCCGCCACTATGGGCCGGCGCAACGAGGAGGGCACAAAGGCGGTCGATGCCTCGAGCTGGAGCCGCTCGATTGCCGGCGTCTACGGTTTCGACAACGGCCACATCCTGCTCTGGACCAACACCATGAACCCGGAGGTCCGGCCGATCTACAGCCACCGCGAGGAGATCAAGGCGCGCGTCGGCGAGGTGCAGGCGGATTTCATCGTCAACCAGACCCGCAATCTCTGCCTCTATCCGAACGTCTTCCTGATGGACCAGTTCAGCACGCAGATCCGCGTCACCCGTCCGATCAGCGTCGACAAGACCGAGATCAGCATCTTCTGCTTCGCGCCGAAGGGTGAAAATGCGGCCGATCGCACGCTGCGCATCCGCCAATACGAAGATTTCTTCAATGTCTCCGGCATGGGCACGGCCGACGATCTCGAGGAGTTCCGCGCCTGCCAGCAGGGTTACGCCGGCATCACCGCGCTCTGGAACGATCTCTCTCGCGGTGCGCCGCTCTGGATCGACGGTCCGGATGAGAACGCCAGGCGCATGGGCATCGCACCGCTGCTCTCGGGCGAGCGCAGCGAAGACGAAGGCCTCTTTGTCCGCCAGCACGAATATTGGGCGAAGGTGATGCGCACAGCACTTGCCTCCGAAAAGCAGGGAGCGGTCGCATGACGATCTCCTATGACACCGCCTGCGCCTTCCTCTATCGCGAAGCGCGCCTGCTCGACGACCGGCAATGGGACGAATGGCTGACCTGCTATGCGCCGGACGTCAGCTACTGGATGCCGGCCTGGGACGACGACGATCAGTTGACCGAAGATCCGCAGTCGCAGATCTCGCTGATCTATTACCCGAGCCGCGATGGCCTGGAAGATCGCGTCTTTCGCATCAAGACCGAACGCTCTGGAGCGTCCACGCCGGAGCCGCGCACAAGCCACAACGTCACCAATGTCGAGCTTGTGGCCGATCGCGGCGAGGAGGCGGACTTCCGCTACAACTTCCACACGCTCAACCACCGCTACAAGGTCACCGACCACTTCTTCGGGACCATGTTCGTCACGCTCCGCAAGAGCGGCAGTGAACTGCTGATCTCACGGAAGAAGATCGTGTTGAAGAACGACTACATCCGCCAGGTCATCGACGTCTACCACATCTGACGGCCGTCGCCTGACAGGAATGGGAGGAACAACCATGGCCAGCTACAGGATCGCTTTGAATTTCGAGGACGGCGTCACCCGCTTCGTCGAATGCAGGGACGATGAGAAGGTGCTCGACGCCGCCTTCCGCAACAAGATCAACCTGCCGATGGACTGTTCGGACGGGGTTTGCGGCACCTGCAAGTGCCGCGCCGAAAGCGGCGCCTACGACCTCGGCGACGACTTCATCGACGATGCGCTGACAGCGGACGAGGCGGCAAGCGGACTGGTGCTGACCTGCCAGATGAAGCCGTCGAGCGACTGCGTCATCGCGGTGCCGACGACAGCAGCGGCCTGTAAGACCGGACAGCAGAAGTTTACGGCGAGTGTGGCAAGCGTCGTCCCGCACAACGATGCGGCGATCGTGCTCGAACTGGATATCGAGGGCGCTGCAGCGCCGGCCTTTCTGCCGGGGCAGTACGTCAACATCGACGTGCCCGGCAGCGGCCAGAGCCGTTCCTATTCCTTCTCCTCGGCATCGGGCGAGACGCGCGTCGGCTTCCTGATCAAGAAGATCCCGGGCGGGCTGATGAGCACGTGGCTGGAACACGCCGAAGTCGGCACGAAACTGGAATTGACCGGGCCGCTCGGCAGTTTCTATCTGCGCGAGGTTCAGCGCCCCCTGCTCTTCCTCGCCGGTGGCACCGGTCTTGCGCCGTTCCTGTCGATGCTTGAGGTTCTGGCCCGCACCAACCCGGAGCAGAAAGTGCATCTGATCTACGGCGTCACCCGCGACCTCGATCTGGTGCTTGTCGACGAGATCGAAGCCTATACCAAGCGGCTTGCCAACTTCACCTTTGACACGGTGGTGGCGGATGTCGCCTCCAGCCATCCGCGCAAGGGCTGGGTGACCCAGCACATGCCCGAGGACGTGCTGAACGGCGGCGATGTCGACGTTTATCTCTGCGGCCCGCCGCCTATGGTGGACGCAGTGCGCAAGCATCTCGACGACACCGGCGTAAGGCCCAACAGTTTCCACTATGAGAAGTTCACGCCCAATGCGGTGGCGAAGGAGGCAGCATGACCTCCGCTCGTTTCGAAGGACGGTTTGCCGGCAAGGCAATCGTCGTCACCGGTGCCGCGCAAGGGATCGGCCGCGCCGTGGCGCTGCGTGCCGTGGCTGAAGGCGGCAAGGTTCTCTTTGTCGACCGTGCCGATTTCGTGTCCGAGGTGGCGGCGGAGGCCGGCAGTGAATGGGCGGCTGCCTTCGTAGCCGATCTTGAAACGCACGAGGGGGCAGCCGCAGCCATGCACTTTGCCGCGGAAAAATTCGGCGGCATCGACATCCTGATCAACAATGTCGGCGGCGCCATCCGCATGCGTCCCTTTGCCGAATTCGAACCGGTGCAGATCGATGCAGAGATCCGCCGCTCGCTGATGCCGACTCTCTACTGTTGCCATGCGGTGCTGCCGCATCTCTTTGCCCGCGGTGGCGGCACCATCGTCAACGTGTCGTCCAATGCCACGCGCGGCATTCACCGCGTGCCCTATTCGGCGGCCAAGGGCGGCGTCAATGCCATCACCCAGTCGCTGGCGATGGAGCTTGCCGACCGCAACATCCGCGTCGTTGCCACAGCGCCGGGCGGAACCGAGGCGCCGCCGCGCCGCATCCCGCGCAATGCCGAAGGCGACAATGAGGCCGAGAAGGCCTGGATGGGCGACGTCGTCGCCCAGGTGAAGCAGTCGAGCTTCATGAAACGCTACGGCAGCATCGAAGAGCAAGCGGCGCCGATCCTGTTCCTGGCCTCCGACGAGGCCTCCTACATCACCGGCAGTGTTCTGCCGGTCGCCGGCGGCGATCTCGGCTGACGGACCTTTTTCAACGCGCGAACACCTGGGGAGGAGATGATGCGCACGATCGATGTGAATGAAGCAATTGACGGGAGCCCGCTTGGGAGCTTCCAGTGGATGGTTGTAGCGCTCTCGGCGCTGCTGTTGATCGTCGACGGTTACGACGTCTTCGTCGCCGGCACGGTGCTGCCGACGCTGATTGCCGAATGGGGCCTGAGCAAGCCGCAGGCCGGGGCGCTGCAGGCCTGGGCGCTGTTCGGCATGATGTTCGGGGCGCTGATCTTCGGCCCGCTCGCCGACCGGATCGGCCGCAAGAAGGGAATCGCCATCAGCTTCCTGCTGTTTACGCTCTCAACCCTTTTGACCGGCTTTGCCAATTCGCCGGAGCAATTCAAGATCTTCCGGTTCTTCGCCGGTCTCGGCTGCGGCGGCTTGATGCCGAATGCGGTGGCGCTGATGAACGAATATGCGCCGAAGCGTCTGCGCGGCACGCTGGTGGCGCTGATGTTCTCCGGCTATTCCGTCGGCGGCATGGTCGCTGCCGGCCTCGGTATCGGCCTCATCCCGTCCTATGGCTGGAAGCCGATGTTCTTCATCGCCGCCGTGCCGCTGCTCCTCTTGCCAGTGATCCTCTGGAAGCTGCCGGAATCGCTCGGCTTCCTTATCCGCCAGGGCAAGCAGGAAGAGGCCAAACGCATCTATGCCAAGATCGATCCGAACGCGCGTCTCGGTACCACCGACAGGCTGGTCTTCTCCGAGAGGAAGGGGGCCTCGGCATCGGTGCTGGAACTCTTCCGCCATCAGCGGACCCTGCGCACCGTGATGCTCTGGGTCGCATTCTTCTGCTGCCTACTGCTCGTCTATCTCTTGTCGTCCTGGCTGCCGAAGGTGCTGCAGGAAGCTGGCTATGCCGAGAAGGCGAGCCTGCTCAGCCTGTTCTCGCTGAATTTCGGCGGCATGGTCGGCGCCATTGCCGGCGGTTGGCTCGGTGACCGCTTCGGCCTGCCCAAGGTGGTGGTCGGTTTCTTCGTTGCCGCCGCCTTCTCGATCGCGCTGATCGGCTTCAATCCGCCGACGGGTGTCCTGTTTCTGATGGTCTTTGTTGCCGGCGCCACCACGATCGGCACGCAGATCCTGCTCTATGCCAGCGTGGCGCAGCTCTACAACCTGTCGGTTCGCTCCACCGGTTTGGGCTGGGCCTCCGGTGTCGGTCGCATCGGCGCGATCGTCGGCCCGACGCTCGGCGGCGTGCTCCTGGCGCAGGAGCTTCCGCTGCAGCAGAACTTCGCGATCTTCGCCGTACCGGCGGCGATCTCGGCTGTCGCCATGCTGGTCTTCGCGGTCAGCAACGCCCGCCGCGTGGAGATCGCGCGACTGGCGGCGGCATAGATCGAGGCGAGGCGGCCGGGCCGCGAAGGGATCGGTTGCCACCCTTGAGCGCGCGCTGTCGATATCTACCTATTGCAGCGCGCGTACCACCCGAGGCGCGATGTTGCGCCAAGAACGACAAAGCCGCCATTGCTGGCGGCTTTCCCGATTGGAGTTCCTGTTTCATGGCCTATCTCGACTTGTCCAGCCATCGCCTTCACTACCGCATCGAAGGCGACCAGAGCGGCAACGCGCCCTGGCTGCTCTTCTGCAATTCGCTCGGCACCGACCTCTCCATGTGGGATGCGCAGATCGCCGATCTGTCGCCCCATTTCCGCGTGCTGCGCTACGATCGCCGCGGTCATGGCCAGTCCTCGGCGCCGCCGCCGCCCTATGCGCTCTCCGACCTCGGCCAGGATGTGCTCGCGCTCATGGATGGCCTGGGGATCGAGCGGACACATTTCTGCGGCCTGTCGATCGGGGGCCTGACCGGACAATGGCTAGGTATCCATGCCGGCAAACGTTTCGACAAGATCGTGCTCTGTGCCACGGCGGCGCGGATCGGGACGCCCGAGAGCTGGGCCACCCGCATCGACAGCGTTCGGGCGGACGGTCTCGCAGGGCTCGCCGCGGCCACGGCAGAACGCTGGTTCACCCCGCAGTTTGCAGCCAGCCATGCAGAAGCCGTCGATCGCATTCTGGGCGCCTTCACCGCCACCTCGACGGACGGCTACATCGGTGGCTGCACCGCGCTCGCGGGCGCGGATCTGAGGGAGGAGATCGTAGCGATTGCCAACCCCGTGCTCGCCATCTCCGGCAACGGCGATCCGGTATGCCCGCCGGCGGACCTCGAATATATCGCCGCCCGGGTGCAGCGAGGCCGGCACCTGTCGCTGCCTGGTCGGCATATCGTCAATATCGAGTCGGCAAAGGCCTTCAATTCGGAGCTTCTCGACTTCCTTCGGCCATAGGTGCCGCGCAGATCCGTCACTTGATCGGAACGAGCGGCGACGGCTTCGCCGACGGTGCCAGTCGCAAGCTCAGACGTGGCTCCGAACAATCCTGAAAGCGGTCAATCATGAAGGCGGCGACCAACGTCCAGGCGGGCCGCGTCAGCCATCGAGCCAGGCGGCCAGACTGTCAAGCGTCTGCAGCCCGTACTCCACCGCGCCGAAGTCGATGACCGCTTGGCGGCGCTCGCGACTTGGGTGAAGCTGGCGCAGGGTCAGCACGGTCTTGCCGTCGGCCTGTTCATCGAAAGTAATCGTCATATAGAAGCGATCGGGGTCGTCGGGCTCAGCAGTGCCATAGTCCACTACGATCAATTCGTTGGGCACGATCTTCAGGAAGCGCATCAGACTGGGGAAGCGCTGCTGCCGACCATCAAACTCGCCCACCATGTCGAAGCGCCATACCCCGCCCTCACGGATGTCAGCCTCATGGTTCTCGATGCTGAAGCCAGCCGGGCCATACCATTGTGCCAGCGCTTGCGGGTCCATCCAGGCGGCGAAAACCTTTTGTCGCGGGTGCTTCAGCACCTTGACCAAAACGATTTCGCGGTCGGGCGACCAGGTCTCAAAAATCGGTTCCATTGCCGTTCCCTACGTCTTGTCCAGATAGGCTTCCAATCGGTCGAGCCGTTCGGCCCAACGTCGTCGCTCCGCTTCCATCCAGGTTGCCGCCTCTTCGAAGCGCCCCCGCTCCAGTCGACACCAGCGGCTGCGGCCACGTTTCTCGCTTGCGATAAGTCCGCAATCTTCAAGCACCTTGAGGTGCTGGGCGAAGGAGGGCAGTGCCATGTCGAAGGGCTCGGCAAGGACACTCACGGGCATCTCCCCGTCCGCAAGCCGTGAAACAACGGCGCGGCGCGTCGGGTCGCTGAGTGCATGGAAGGCAAGGTCAAGCGGGGTCGAATGATAGGGCATGCGCCACACTAAAGCGGACCGCGCACGCGCGTCAATGATAATAAGGTACTTGCCTTTGTATTCGGGTGAAATTAATAAGGCATCTACCTTACTATTAGGAGAGACCAATGGCAGTTCGTGTCGATCTCAACATTTCCCTGGACGGTTTCGCGACAACCACAGATCAGACCCCGGACAATCCGTTTGGCGCTGATTGGCCGCGTCTGGTTGCCGCCTATGCTGCGACCCGAACGATGCGGGAGCGCGTGTTCAAGGACACGTCCGGAGCGGGCACCACGGGCGTCGATGAGCAATATGCGCAGTCATACTTCTCAAACATCGGTGCTGAGATTATGGGTGCCGCCATGTTTGGATTTCACGCTCACCCAAACGATCCCGACTGGCGCGGCTGGTGGGGGGAAGAACCTCCGTTTCGCGTCCCGGTCTTCGTGCTCACGCACATGCCGCGGCCTCCGATCGAGATGGCCGGAGGCACCACATTTCATTTTCTGAACACGTCCCTTGCCGATGCACTCCGGCAGGCGACGAGCGCTGCGGACGGTAAGGATGTCCGTATTGGCGGCGGACCCACGGTCGTGCGCGCCTATCTCAAGGCAGGCCTTGTCGATAGCTTGCATGTGGCGATCGCACCCATCCTGCTCGGGCGGGGTATCCGTCTTTGGGACGATCTGCGCGGGTTGGAGGCCGGCTACACCGTCAAGGCAGAAACGGCCGAGAGTGGGACTGTCCACCTCACGTTTCAGCGCTAGCAGCGGACCAGAGCGATGGCAGCTTCTCGTCTCCTCGGACGATGCCATCTCTCCGGGCAAGACCGAAATCGAACAGACCGAGCACAGGGCGACGCGTGTCATCGCCCTGCGGCCAGTATGACGATGCTATCGATTCGCCAGTGTTTTCTGCAGGGCCTCGCGGGTCAGCTTGCTGATCTCGGCATGAATATCGGCGCGCGGCCGTTCCGTCGTGCCGCAAATCGGATCGACCTCGCCGAAGGATTCAAGCAGTTCGGCAGCGCCGTCCTTGCATATCGGCAGGAAGCTGAAGTGGTCTGCTCCGGCGACCGTGGCATAGGAGCCCTTCGGCGTCAGCGCCGCCAGCGGCTCGGAAGCGACCGCAAGCGGGATCGTCTCCTTGCTGCCGAGATTGATGAAATGCATCGGGATCGCGATCGCCTTGAGGCTGTCTTCCACATAGGCCTGGGCGAGGCCGGGGTCGACGAGTACGGCGCCTTTGATCCGAGGATCCCGGTTCGACTGCTCGAAACGCGCCTTGTCGACGGTGCGAAGATCGAGCTTGTCGACGTCGACCGGCGTGTCGTCGACATAGCCCCTGCCGCCGACGAACCAGGCGCAATCCCACTTGCCGTAGCTGTCGCAGTAGCCGGCATAGGCCTCGAGGCTCGCTCTTGCCCCTGAAATCTCCATGGCGGTCGAGCCGCCGAGAGAGAATCCGAGGACGGCGATCCGCCCGGGGTCGATTGCAGCGCTCCATTGCGGATCCCGGGTGAACGTGTCGATCAATGCCGAGAGGTCGGCCGTCCTTTCCCAAAGCTTCGGCGTGTTGGCAGGCGTCGAGTCGCCGCTGGTGGTGCCGGGATGGTTGGGGCCGGCGACGATGAAGCCGGCCGCCGCGAGCTCGGCCGCAAGCCAGCTCATCGCCTCGACGCGGCCGCCCGAACCATGGGACAGAACCACCAGCGGATACCGGCCCTCGCGCAAGGGGGCGTTCTTCGATGCGGGCGATCCCTCGAAGATGCGATTGTCGCCGACAAGCACCGGCTCACCGCCGGCTTTGGCGGGATACCAGACGGTGACGGCGAGTTGGCGTTCCCGCTTCGGTGCGGCAACGTCGATCTCGCGGACGCCGACGTCATCGGCTTGCGCCGAGGCGGCCAGGCTCAGAAGGAAGGCAGCGGCGGGAATGAACTGGAGGAGGGGCATTGGGCATCTCGCTGTGTTGGAAAAGACGGCCGATCGTCACCGACGCCCCCCTTGTCCGCGTCCTCGATCGCGATTGAGGTCGTCCCGAATCGCGATCTGGGCAATGATCCGCCCATCGAAATGCCTGCTTGCCGCTCGCCTGCCTGCCGTTTGTCTGCCCGCCTTTGTCTGCCCGTTTTTGTCTGAAGGACATGCCTTGATCTTTCTGCCGCTCCCGTTCGTCGTCGCCTTGCTGCTTCTTATCCTGCTTGCGTTCATGCTGCATGGCGACGAGCCAGGGCGGCGCAACCGGCCGTTCCTCGCTCTGGTGGCGCTCTGTGCGCTCCAGTCGGTGATCGTCGGGCTGCGTTGGGGCTATGACGTCACTGCGTTGAAGTTTGCGCTGCCGGTGCTTGCGAGCGGTGTGCCGCCGCTGGTGCTTGCGAGTTTCCACAGCCTGATCCGCAGAGACGAGCGCAGTGCTGCTGCGGCGGGGTGGGTCCATGCGGCGCCGACGATCGGTATGTTCGCGCTCGTGCTGTTCGCGCCGCGCTACATCGATTTCGCCTTGATCGTCGAATATGTCGGATACGCGCTGGCGCTCCTGAACCTGGCGCGCGTCGGTACGGATGCGCTGGAGGAAGCGCGCTTCGAAG
Organism: Ensifer sp. EB106-05-01-XG146; assembly: GCF_058791875.1. NCBI lineage: Bacteria > Pseudomonadati > Pseudomonadota > Alphaproteobacteria > Hyphomicrobiales > Rhizobiaceae > Ensifer > Ensifer sp. EB106-05-01-XG146. The sequence continues at coordinate 1,749,054 of NZ_JBYTDX010000002.1, read as the reverse complement.
GTGCGGCCGCGGCGCACCGCGCCTTGCTCATTGCCGCGTTCTCGCTCTGCCTTTCGGCGCTCTTCGATCTTGCGATCCTTCTGGATTTCGAATGGACGAGGGGCGCGAATATCGGCCTCATCGTCAGTAACGCGAACTTGCTGGGCCTGCTCTTCATCGGGCTGACAGCCATGGTCGCGGACCGTGCGCGTGCGCTTCCGGCCGCCGGCGCGGTCACCGACGAGGATCCTGTTGCAAAGCCGCAGGACCGCGAAATCCTCGACAGGATCGATCAACTGCTCGTCAGTCAGAAACTGGCCCGCGACGAAAACCTCACCTTGTCACGTCTGGCGCGGCGCGCGGGCCTGCCCGCCCGGCAGATATCGACCGCCGTCAATCGGCTGGCGGGCAAGAACGTCTCGCAATACATCAACGATATCCGGATTGCTGAGGCCTGCCGGCTGTTGCGCGAAACCGACATGTCGGTGACCGCGGCCATGCTGGAATCCGGCTTTCAGACGAAATCGAATTTTAATCGCGAGTTTCGCCGCGTCACCGACTTGAGCCCCGTCGCCTGGCGCGAGCAGAACCGGACCGGAGCGCTTGCCGCCTGACTGATGCCATGGCGATGCCCGGCCGCGGTGCGGCCGGGCTGGTTGGAGGCAAGGTGTGCGGTGACGTACTTGCGACGGTTACTGCTGGTCTGCGGCATTGTCGCCGATCGTGATCGCAACATCCTTCGTCTTGCCGGTCCGCCATAGGCTCAGGTTCTTCGAGGTGCCGGGCGAGAGGTCGGCGACCATGCGCGACAGGTCACGCGGCGACTTCACCGGGTTGCCGCCAAGCGCGATGATGATGTCGCCGGCCTTGATGCCGGCCTTGGCCGCGGGCGTTCCGCCACTGACGCCGGCAACGAGCGCGCCCTCAGGCTGGGCAAGGCCGATGGCGTCGGCGATATCAGCCGTGACCGGCTGTATCTGCACGCCGATGAAGCCGTGCTGGATCGAACCATCCTTCATCAACTCAGTGACGACCTTTTGCGCCTGGTCCGAGGGGATGGCGAAGCCGACGCCGACGCTACCGCCGTTCGGCGAATAGATCGCCGTGTTGATGCCGACCACCTGGCCCTTTGCGTCGACCAGCGGTCCGCCGGAATTGCCGTGGTTGATCGGGGCGTCGATCTGGATGAAATCGTCATAGGGACCGCTGTGCAGGTCGCGGCCGCGCGCCGAGACGATCCCCGACGTGACCGTCGTGCCGATGCCGAACGGGTTGCCGATCGCCAGCACCTGGTCGCCAACCCGCAAGGTGTCGGAATCGCCCCAGGCAACTGTTGCGAGCGGCTTCGGCGCCGTGATTTTCAGGACTGCGAGGTCGTTCTTCGGGTCGGCGCCGACAAGCTTGGCCGGCACTTGCGTGCCGTCGTCGAGCGTCACCATGATGCTCGATGCCTTGTCGATGACGTGGTTGTTGGTGACGACGTAGCCGTCCGCGGTCACGATGAAACCGGAGCCGAGCGCTTCGGCCCGTTGACGCTGACGCTGCTCAGGCGCCTGGTCCGGCAAGGGGATGCCCTGATCGTGGAAGAATTGGCGGAATTGTTCGTCGAAGGGCGAATTTCCGCCCGGTTGCGACGGTTCGCTCGCACCGGCGTTGTCGGCCTTGATCACGGTCGTCACGGTGACGACCGCCGGCTTGTCTGCCGACACGACCGGCGCGAAGGATCCGCCGGATGTGGCCGGGACTGCAACGGCCGGACTGGCCGCCGCAGCGGCCACGTCATGGCCTGTGAAGGCTGCTACAGACAAGGGCGCAATGATGACGGCTGCGCCAAGGAGGGCGGCAGCTCGATACCTCGTGAGAATGTTTGACATGATCCTGTTCCTTTCGCTGCCTGTTTGCCGGACGAACTTGGCCGGACGCAGCCCGAGGCAGGTCGGGTCTGCGGGCACCGTCGGCCGGCATTGGATTAAGGGGCGGTCTGGTTACCGAAGGACCAGGCCCTTGAGCAGGCCCGGCCCCATCGGTTACGGCTCACCCGAAGACGGGTGAGCCTCAACGTGTCGGTCAAGCCATTCGGGCGATGTCGCGGTCGAGATGGCGAACGTCACCCTGGAGCCGGGCGTAGGACTGGGCCGGCAGCATGCCGTGATGGGCGGCGGCGGTCTTGACGGCGTCGGCGCGCACAGCACCGTCTTCGCGTTCAAGCTTCCGGTAGTTTGCTGCCGTCAGCTTGCCCTGTTCGTGGTCGGCGTTGATGCGGTGGTTGTCGACCCGGAGTTCATGCAGGACGTGATCGAGCCGCGTCGATGCAATGTGGGTCGGTGTCCGGTAGACCGGCATGGCCGGGGTTGCCATGTCGTCCTGGGCGAAAATGCCCTGGTAGTAATCGCCGGTATAGGCACCCTTGTCGTTGTCGCGGCCGAAATCGTGGTGATCGGCAGCAAAGGCGGCGCCGCTTAAGAGAACGAGGGCGACGGTTGCGATGGTGGTGGTCTTGAAGGGCGAGCGCATGACTGCATCTCCTGAATTGAAGGAAGCGCCGCGCGCTTCCGTTCGAGGCTGTCTCCTATTGTCGCGTCACGGCCGAAGCGGTCGCCGGCAATATTCAGCCTCGAAAATGAAGGTATTACTTCCGTGCGCCGCCGTCATGTTAATAACGCGTAATATTTCGGCAGACATCTCCGGAAATCCGCTTCATTAACATTATTTAATAAAGGCCAATTCGCTCCAGATTGACGGATATTCTTTCCCCAGGCGCGTATTGTGGCCCTTTTGCGGCCGCCCGCCCGCGCCTTTTCTAGTCAATCGAGCTTAGGGCTGAGGGCGCGGAGGAGGAGCTACGATCCGGCATAGTGGGCGCGCGGCCGGATCAGATCGCCGCTGACGACCTGTTCCATTGCGTGCGCGAGCCAGCCGACGGTGCGTGCAAGGGCGAATATCACCATCGGCGCGTCATCGGGTAGATCATAGGCAGCAGCGAGCGCCGCCAGAGAGAAGTCGAGATTGGCCGGTTCTCCGAGCAGTTCCTCGCCGGCCTCGGCCAGCGCGGCATAGAGCGGCGGCACGTCGAAGCTCGACATGATGGCCTTCGCGCGCGGGTCGCCGTCCGGATAGAGCCGGTGGCCGAAAGCCCGGACCACGCCGTCCGAAGACAGCATGGTACGGATCGCCTCGCGCACCCCGCCCACGGCCGCCTGTTCGGCAAGCCGCGTGACGCTCAGCCAGGCGCCGCCGTGCCTGGGGCCGGTGAGGGTGGCAAGCCCCGAAAGTGTGGCGGCGGAAAGTGCGGCGCCGGACGACGCGGTGACCCGTGCTGCAAAGGCGGAAACGTTGAGCTCGTGTTCCGCCGTCAGCACCAGGCATCGGCGGATCGGCTCCGCCGCCTCCGGCCGCTCCCAGCCGTGCGCCAGGCGCTCGTGCAGCGGCACATTTTCCCGCGACGGCGCAAGTCCGGCGGCAACGGTCGCCAGCACCTCGGCGGCCTCGGCCTTCAGGATGGCGGGCCTGCGTCCGAGCGCCGGCAGGTCGGCTTCGATGCGCCCGGCGAGAAGCGTAAAGGTCGTTGCTAGCCGCGATTGGCTGCTGCCGGGATCGCGCGCTGGAACAACAACCGCCGCCGGTGTCAGCCAGAGCAGGGCGGCGACCTCCTCCAGGGTCGCTGTGGTGGCAAGTTCGATCGCGTTGCTGCCGCGGTAGGAGAGCTGCCCTCCGGCGATGCTGGAGATCGTCGTTGGCAGTACCGGCTCGCCCCAGCGGATCGTCTCGGCCGCCACGACCGCCGCCTGCCGCCTGCCGGCGTGGCGCTCGGCCAGCCGGTGCACGTCGTCGGCCTGGTAGAGGCTGCGGCGCGGGTCGGCGGGGTCGGGCTTGGCGCGAATGCGGCCGCGGCTGACATTGGCATAGAGCGTCTGCCGTTTGCTGCCGAGCTTGGCGAGCGCCTCTTCGGCGGTGATCCAGAGTGTATTCATGTTGATCAATAGCATCAAGATTGACGTCAATAGGTCTAGGTCGGATCATCCTCGGCGTAAAGGAGAAACTTGATGATGAAGAACGGACTTGAAGACGTCGTCGCCGCCGAAACGCAGCTCTCCCATGTTGACGGCGAGGCGGGTCAATTGATCATCCGCGGCGTCTCGCTCGATCACCTGGCCGGCCACGCAAGCTATGAGGATGTCGTGGCGCTGTTGTTCGAGGGGCTGCTGGGGCCGATGCCGGACCGGGTTGAACTCGCGAAGCGGCTGGGTGAGAAGCGAGCGGAAGTGTTCGCCCATGTTGGCGCCATCGACGATGCGTTGCTGGAACTGCCGCCGGTCGACATCATGCGCGCGCTCATCGCCCGGCTCCCGGATGGGGAGGACCTCGATACGGCCCTACGTCTGCTCGCCGCGCCGGCCGTCTTCCTGCCGGCGGCGCTGCGCATGAAGAGCGGTGAAGCTCCGGTCGCGCCGACGCCGGCGCTGTCGCACGCCGCCGATATCCTGGCGATGCTCTGTGCCAAGGTGCCGAGCAGACAAGAAGTGGCGGCGCTCGACGCCTATCTGGTGACGATCTCGGACCACGGCCTCAACGCCTCGACCTTCGCCTCACGCGTGGTCGCCTCCACCAAGGCCGGTCTCACCTCTTCGGTGCTTGCCGCCATCGGGGCGCTCAAGGGGCCGCTCCATGGCGGCGCGCCTGGTCCGGTGCTCGACATGCTGGACGCGATTGGAACGCCTGAGAATGCGGAGGCCTGGCTTTCCGACGCGCTCGACCACGGCGAACGGCTGATGGGCTTTGGCCACCGTGTCTATCGTGTCCGCGACCCCCGCGCCGATGCGCTGAAGGGCGCGCTGAAACGACTGATCGCTGCGCATCCGGCCAACCGCGATCGCATTCGACTGGCAGAAGAGGTCGAACAATCGGCGCTCGCCGTCCTGAAGGTGCGCAAGCCCGACCGCCCGCTCGACGTCAACGTCGAGTTCTACACGGCGCTGCTGCTCGATGCGCTGCGCTTCCCGCGCGACGCCTTCACCGGCGTGTTCGCGATCGGTCGCACCGTCGGCTGGATCGCCCATGCCCGCGAGCAGGCGCTGGAAGGCCGCCTTATCCGGCCGCGTTCGCTCTATGTCGGGCCGCTGCCGCAACAGGCCGCGTGAGTGTTCTATGCTGAGGCGGAGACCATCCGCGCATTTCGCAGGTGTTGTTGAAAGAACGCCTTCAGGTCGCGGAAGTCATCGAAACCAAGGACGGTCGCAAAACGGGCGACCGTCGTCGGCGAGACGGCGCAGACTGACCTCCCCCCCCCCCCCCCACATCGGCGCGCCGCTTCGCGCCCAGAACCAAGGAGTTTACCAATGGGATACAAGCCGTCTCCCCGTCCTGTCTTTGATCGTCCTAGCCACATCCCCTATGCCGGCGTCACGCGGCATCTCTGGGGCGAGGAAAATGCCGGTCTCGTTGACGGCTGGATCTACGCCTCGACGGAAAGCATTCACCAGATCGTCTTCATGCAGCCCGGCGGCTGCTTCAAGCATACGATGGCCTCCCGCGATCTTCGGGGCGTACGAGGTTCTCTACGTGCTGAGCGGTACACTTGGCCTTGCCAACCCCGAGACGGGTGAATTCTGCATCGCGAAGGAAGGCGAGGCGCTGTTCTTCCGCAAGGAAACCTGGCACCACGGTTTCAACCTTGGCAACGAGCAGGTCCGCGTGCTGGAATTCTTCGCGCCGCCGCCGGCCAAGGGCACGTCAGGCCCCTATGCGCGCACCAAGCCCTATATCGAGATCGAGCAATCGCGCTATGGCCAGAGCGAGTCCATCGGTCGCTGGCCGATGGACGCCGACGCCCAGCGGAAGGCCAGGACAATCCATTCGATGCGCGATGCCGATCTGCTCTTAAGCCTCGATCGGCAAACGCAGGGCGCCTATACCGGCCTCTATTGCGCGACCGATCAGCTCACCGTCGGCAAGACGACGCTGCTTTCGGGAAAACGCACCGGCATGGAGCGCCACAAGGGTGACGAATGCCTCTACTTGGTGTCGGGTATCTTGAACATCCATGTGCCCGATGCCGAAAGCCAGGTCTGGTTCGAGCTCAACCCGCGCGACGGCTTCCGGCGGGTTTCGATCACCAATATTTCAACATGACGGGCGACAAGGTGGAGTTCGTCTTCGGTGTCGCCCCGGAGTACTAGTCTCAAACAAAAACATACGGCAGTACCCGCTGGATGCTGCCGTATCTGAAAACAGGAAGTCGGCCGAGAGGAACGTTGCTTCCCAAATAAGTTGGCGGCCCTTAGGCCGCCTTCTTTGCGTCGAAGGGGATCTCGATATCGACGGCGAGCGTTGAGACCTGGGGGCCGCGTTCCATCGTTACGCGGACCTTGTCGTCGTCGATCTGCATGTGTTTGGAGATCGCCTGGAGGATTTCGTCGCGCAGTTTGGTGACGAGATCGCTATCGCCGGCGGATGCGCGCTCATGGGCGAGCAGCACCTGCAGCCGTTCGCGGGCGGCCGGCGCTGACTGTGTGCGGGAGAAGAAACGGAAAAGGTTCATGCCGCTTTCCTTCCGAAGATCTTGCCGAGGAAGCTGCGCTTCTCGCCGGGGATGTTGATCGGCAGGGCCTCGCCCTTCAGTCGGCGAGCCGCCTCGAAATAGGCGAGCGCCGGGGCCGAGCGGGTGTCGGCCAGCGTGACCGGCGAACCGACGTTGGACGCGCGCAGCACGTCGGCGCTTTCCGGAATGATGCCCATCAGCGGGATCGACAGGATTTCGAGCACGTCGTCGACCTTCAGCATGTCGCCGCGCTCGGCGCGTACCGGGTCGTAGCGGGTAAGCAGCAGGTGCTTTTCCATGCGCTCGCCGTTTTCCGCCTTGAGCGTCTTGGAATCGAGCAGGCCGATGATGCGATCGGAATCGCGCACCGACGAGACTTCCGGATTGGTCACGACGATCGCGATGTCGGCGTGGCGCATGGCCAACGTGGCGCCACGCTCGATACCGGCGGGGCTGTCGCAGATGACCCAGTCGAAGGCGCTCTGAAGGGCGGCGATGACCTTCTCGACACCTTCCGGCGTCAGGTTGTCCTTGTCGCGGGTCTGGGAGGCCGGCAGCAGATAGAGCGTTTCCAAGCGCTTGTCGCGGATCAGCGCCTGCGACAGCTTGGCCTCGCCCTGGATCACGTTGACCAGGTCATAGACGACGCGGCGTTCCGCGCCCATGACGAGGTCGAGATTGCGCAGACCGACGTCAAAGTCCACGACGACGACTTTCTCGCCGTTCTGAGCGAGTGCGGCGCCCAGTGCGGCGCTGGACGTCGTCTTGCCGACGCCGCCCTTGCCCGATGTAACTACGACTACCTTGCCCATTCGTCTCTCCAAGTATCTAAGAATTCGCCTTCGCCTACGTCCTCGTGACCCCGGCCGGATCGACCTGAATCACCAGATGCGGATGGCAAGCATCCACACCTTTCCTTGCCTCGGCCTAACCGAGCGTTCCGGCCTTCAGCTCTTCGCCGTCGAGCCAGATCTGCACGGACTTGCCACGCAGATTCTGCTCCATGTCGTCGGCCGTCTTGTAGAAGCCGTCGATCGCAATCAATTCCGCTTCGAGCTTGCGGCAGAAGATCCGCGCCGAAGCATTGCCCGTGGTGCCGGCCATCGCCCGGCCGCGCAGCGCGCCGTAAATGTGGATCGAGCCGCCGGCGACGACTTCGGCGCCCGAGGCGACCGAGCCGATGATCGTCACGTCCCCTTCGGGGAAGAACAGCGACTGGCCGGAGCGCACCGGCTGGGTGACGACGATCGACGGCGTCGCCTTGGTGGCAAGCGGTTCTGCCGTGATCACGGTTTCCGCGGCTGCTTCCGCTTCCGGCGTCTCGCTCTTTTCGGCCTGTTCCGCCATCTTGGCTTCGTAGTCCGCCGCCGGGCGACCGTCGGTCATCGCGGGAGGAAGGTCAGCGCCGAGCAGAGACTGGCGCGCGCCTTCGATGCCCATGATGCGCACATTGCGCTTGCCGAGCTGGTCGACGAGTTCGCGCAGTTGCGACCGGTCGATATCAAGGCCGTCGACATCAAGCACGACCGGGCGTCGCAGGAAGAAACCGGCGGAGCGGGAGGCGAGATGGTCGAGGCGGGTGAGCCAATCCTCGAGCGGAAGCTCGGGGGTCAGCGCTAGCGCAAGGAAGGATCGCCCCTTGAGGCGGATCGGCCGGGATTCGGTTAACACATCATTCATCTTGGTAAATTTTCCGTTGCTTCGGTGTATCGATCAAATGGTTAACAAATGGTTAATTCGGCAATGCGAAGGTTAATGAGGCGGCGCTGAGGACCGGTCGCCAGCCGCTGGAAAACAAGGAAAATCGGGTGGCCGAAAAAGCCGCTCTTTTGCCCATCGTCGCCTTGGCTTCGGCCGATCAGACCCTGCGCCCGGCGCCGAGCGACGCAGAAAGCCTCGATACGGCAAGGGCGATTCGTCCGGGCTCATGAGGGGAGTTGACATTGGAACGCTAAAATAAGAACATAACAAGAACAAAGCGGAGGTTCCCATGAGTCGGATGGAGACCATGACCCACACGGAAGAAGTGATCGAACGCGCCATGGCCGCCGTTGCGGCCGCCCGAAAGAAGCGGGAACGCGAGGCCGAATGGCGCAAGCGCACCTTCGGCCGCATCGACATGGCGCCGCCGTTGCCGCGGCTGAAGCGTGGCGGTGTCCAGCTTTCGCTTCGGCTCGACGGTTCCGCACGCTGACGAAGGAGCGGGCCGCTCAAGGCCCGGCAGCTGGATGACGGGCGAAGCGAGTCGAAGCTTCGAGAGGAATGAACATGAGGCATCGTCGAAGCATCGACCTGATGCCGCGCGAAGACGCCACCGTTGACGGGGCGACCTTGGAACTCTTGCCGGAATGGTACGTGCTCGTGGCGCAATGCGGGAAATGTCGACACCAGGGGCGGATCGATCGCCGGCTTGTTGCAAACAGGCGCGGATGGGGCGTCTCTCTCAATTCCATCGGCCCGGCGCTGAAATGCGTACGCTGCGGCAACAGGGAAGGGAACAAACTGCTTCTTGGCCGGTTGCCCCGTGACTGATGGGCGGTGCGGGCAGAAAGCGTGGCGGGGCAGATGGGTTTGCCTTGAGAGCGCACGAAGGCGTCTCAGTCACATAGAGGGTGATTCTCTGCTATTTGTACTATAGAATTGATAATGGTCGGTGCCTCTTTGAATTGTATGGCGTTGATGTCGATCATACATTGATTGTTAATGAAATTTATCAAGCGTGATGCGCTGAAATTAGCGTGGATTCGGAACAAATTATTATTCTTTTCGTTGATGTGGTGATCAAACGAAAGGATTAGATCATGAAGAAGCTTATAATCGCCGCGGCTGTTGTTTCTTTGATGGCAGGATCCGCATTTGCTGAGGATGCCAACCAGAAAGCCGGCACGGCCGCAGGCATCGTTGGCGGCGCAACCGCGGGTGCCGTCGTCGGCGGGCCGATCGGTGCCGGTGTGGGTGCCGTGGTCGGTGGCGCGCTCGGCGGAGCGCTGACGCCGCCGCCGCCGGAAGTCATCACCTATGTCGAACAGCAGCCCGCACCGCCTTCGGTCGTCGTGCAGGAGCAGGTCGTGATCGGTAAACCCATCCCGCAAGCCGTCGTCCTGACGCCCGTACCCGATAATCCGCGCTACGCCTATGCGGTCGTAAATGACCACCGCGTGATCGTCGAGCCGCAGTCGAGAACGGTGGTCCAAGTCATCAACTGACCGTAGGCGGTCTTCATACTGTAGTCTCTCAGGGAGGGGTGGCGTTCCGCGCCGCCCCTTCCTTTTGCCCAGCTATCGATAAGGCGAGGCATCAAATGCCCTTGAGCGCTCAGCGGGATCGGTCGTGTCGATTGGTTCAACCTGATAAACTGCTGGCCGGATTTCATCGGCGGGGAGCACGTCATGGGAGCTGTCGCGCATGAAGACTGGCCGATCGAGATGTGGCGCCCGGGGGTTGAGACCCGCATGCTCATCTCCGCGCTCAATGGCGCTTCCGGATTGTGCCTGTTCGAACAATGGATCGCGCCCGGCGCCGGCGCGCCCACCCATAGCCATCCCGTCGAAGAGGTGCTGACGGTGGTGGCGGGGCAGGCGGAAATGTGGATCGACGACGAACGTTTCATCCTCACCAGCAATCAATCGCTGATCGTGCCGAAATTGCGTCGGCACGGGTTTGCAAATGTCGGCGGCGAAACGCTCCACATTCGCGCTGTGCTCGCATCCGCAGCCTTCGAGGCAAGCTTTGACGATGCAGCGGAAGCGACCAGGCGCTGGGCAGCCGCGCCGGTGCAGGGATAGGTCGGCACCTCCCATAAGCCACCACCCGAACTTCGGGCAAAGCCGTCGTGTCCGGCAGCGACCGGCTATCGAGGCTCGTGGCCTTCTTTCCCGAAAAGCTCGCACGCGTGTTTCTCACGCCGAGGGACGCACGGCGCCGAGGATGAAAATATACGCGCGAAACAACTAATATAAATCTCGAATTATATTGCCAGTATTTCGAGTATTTATTCGGTATTGCTTTACGAGTTTATATAAATACAGTCCGCATAGAAGTGTCGATATTTCCGTGGCAAAGTATTCTTGAAAATTGTTTGAAGGGGAGTGATCGCATGGCGAGGATCGTAGGTTCCTATGGGAACGACGTTTTGAAGGGTACCGCGGAAAGCGACCGCATCTGGGGGCTTTTCGGCGCCGACACGATCGACGGCGGCGCTGGCGATGATTTCGTCAGCGGCGGCGGCGGGCGCGATACCCTGATAAGCTCGAGCGGCTTTGATCGGCTCGACGGCGGTGCCGACGACGACCAGATCGTGCTGAACGGGACCGGCGGTGCGGTCACCGGAGGGGCCGGCTATGATGGTCTCGTGGTCGATTTCTCACAAACCTCCGAGCGCATGGTGTTCAACGGCGGGTCCGGCCACGGTTATGTCGGAGATCCTGCGCTCGCCGGGCGCCACGTCTTCTTCCACGATATCGAGTGGTTGCGGGTGCTTGCCGGCAGCGGCGACGACCGGATCGCCGGCACCGCCTCAGGCGACAACATCTCGACGGGCGCCGGCAACGATGTCGTCTACGCCGGTGGCGGAAACGATCTCATAACCAACAGCGGCGGTCACGATCGTCTCAATGGCGGCGCCGGCAACGACCGCTTCGTTCTCATCGGTACCGGCAGCACCGTCTCCGGCGGCAGCGGCACCGATACGCTGGCTATCGATCTCGTCGCCGCCAAAGCCCCCGTCGTCTTCAACCTGCAAAACGGCCACGGCATCATCGGTCATCAGACATCGGGCGAGCGCCATATCTTCGTCACCTATGACGGCATCGAAAAGATCGAAGTGACGACGGGAAGCGGCAACGACCGGATCCTGGGGAGTACGCTTTCCGATGTCATCCAGACCGGCGGCGGCAACGACTTCGTCGACGCGGGTGTCGGCGACGATACGATCATCGACGGGCTCGGCGCCAATCGCCTGTTTGGCGGTGACGGCCGCGATCAGATCACCTCGACGCTGTATTCGGCAGAAATCGACGGTGGGGCGGGCCAGGACTGGTTATGGATCAAGGAAACGCAGCGCACGAGCGACCTGACGGTCGACTTCTCCGCCGGAGGGGCCTCGACCGGCACCGTCATTAGCGGCATCGAGGAGGCGAGCCTCATGCTCGGCAGCGGCAACGATCGGGTGATCGCCGGCGATCTGACCTATCTCGTGGTCGAGGCCGGCGCTGGAAACGATCACCTCGAGGGCGGCGCCGGAGGGGATGCGCTCTATGGCGAAGACGGCAATGATTACATTCACGGGGGTGCCGGAAACGACTCGATCGTCACGGGCGCCGGTGACGATGTGGCCTATGGCGGCGACGGAATGGACACGCTAGCCAATACCGGCGGCAGCGACGTGCTCGATGGCGGCGCCGGAGACGACTGGCTGCAGGACACCTTCCCCGGCGGTGGCAGCCTCGGTGTTGCGTCGATCCTGCGCGGCGGCGCGGGCAACGACACGATCAATGCCCGCTACGTCGGCGAGGTCGATGGCGGTGAAGGCCGGGACCTCCTGAACCTCAACTATGGCGGCCTGCCGGAGGCGATGGACTTCGACGCGGCACGGGGTGTCACCCATACCGGCCTGACGTTCACCGGTATCGAATATTTCAACGTTTCGAGCGGGGGCTACGACGACGTACTGCGCGGCGGCGACGACAACGACACTTTTTACGCCTCGAGCGGCAACGATATCCTCGAGGGGCGCGGCGGGGATGACAAGCTGACGGGCGCGTCGGAAAACGACCAGCTCTTCGGCGGCGACGGGGCGGATTTCCTCGATGGAGGGTCCGAGAACGACCTATTGAGCGGCGGTAACGGCAGTGATGTGCTGACGGGTGGCCGCGGCGCGGACACCTTTTACTGGTCGTCGGAAACCTCCGGCGAGGTGGGCCTCGATCGCATTCTCGATTTCGATGGCCGGCAGGGTGACCGCATCGCCTTTTCCCACGAGGCCCAGGACACAACGGGTATTCACAGCTATGCGGATTTCCTTGCCGCAGCGCGCGACACGGCCGATGGCGTGTTCGTCTCCTTCAATGGCTCGGAAACCGAAGGCATTCTGATCGAGGATAGCTCGCTCTCGGTTCTCTCCGAAAGCGATCTCGTCTTCGGCTGAGGCCTCGTTCGTCAGGCCTCCGGAGCTGCGCCTTCGTCTTGGCGCGCGGCATTGATCGTCTCCGTGGTCAGGTGCCCATCGATGAGATGAAGGCGCCGGTCCATGCGCGCGGCCATATCCAGGTCATGAGTGACCGCGACCACGGTCTTGCCCTCTTCGCGCACCAGCGTTTCCAGGATCCTGAAGACCTGCTCGGAGCTCGTGCTGTCGAGACTGCCGGTCGGTTCGTCGGCGAGGATCAGCGGCGGGTCGTTGGCGAGTGCACGGGCGACCGCCACGCGCTGGCGCTGGCCGCCCGAGAGCTGATCGGGCCGCTTGTCGAGGTGATCGGCAAGCCCGAGTGCCGCAAGCAGCTCGCTTGCCTTCCCACGCATCTCGCTCCGGCCGAGGCGGCCGAGCTTGCGCATGGGAATTTCGACGTTCTCGCGGGCGGTAAATTCGGGCAACAGGAAGTGGAACTGGAAGACGAATCCGATATTGGCGAGCCGCGTGGCTGCCCGTTCGTTCTCGTCCATTCGCTCCGTGTCGCGACCGCGGATCATAAGCGTGCCACCCGTCGGCCGGTCGAGCAGGCCGAGCAGATAGAGGAGCGACGACTTGCCGGAACCGGAGGGGCCGGTGACAGCGACGAATTCCCGCTCGCCGATGGTGAGCGATATGTCCTTCACCAGCGTGACAGGTACGGTCTCCCTGAGGATCCGCGTCAAATCCTTGGTTTCGATCAGCGTGCTCATGTCGCGCCCCGGATGATCTCGACGGGATTTGCCCGGGCCGCGCGCCGCGCCGGCAGGTAGCCGGCAACCGCTGCCGATCCGAGCGCGAAAGCGGCGGCGATCAGATAGTGCAACATGCTCCAGGCGATCGGTAGCCGGGTCATCTCCTGGCCGGTGGCGGCGAGCTCGAAGCGGACGAGCGAAAGGCCATAGATCATTGCCAAGCCGAACGCCCAGCCGACAAGCGTGCCGACTGTCGCGATCGCCACGCCTTCGAGCACGAAGAGGATGCGCATGTCGGTCTCGGTGAAGCCGAGCGATTTCATGATGGCGATGTCGCGCGCCTTCTCGTGCGTGATCGTCGAGATGATGTTGAAGATACCGAAGCCGGCGACCAGCATGATCGCAGCGACGACCGTGTACATGATGACGTTGCGCACGACGAGCGCCTCGAGGATCGACTCGTTGGCCTCCTGCCAGGCGATCGCCTTGTAGCCGAGTTCCGCCTCGATACGCCGGGCGACGGTCGGGGCGGCGTTCGGATCGTCGAGCTTGATGTTGATCACGTTGATCGCGTTGGGCCGGGCTGAGAGGATTTGGGCGTTTTTCTGCAGCACATAGGCCTCGCCCTCGTCGCGCGCCGTCGTGCCGGTGTGGAAGAGGCCGACGATCTTGAAGCGGCGGCTGAGCCCTTCCGAAGAGACGGCGGTGATCGTGTCGCCGATCTTGGCACCGAGCCGGGAGGCCATGGTATCGCCGATCACCACATTGTTGCCGCCGGCGGCAAGGGCGGCGAAGCTGCCCGCCCTGAAATCTCCGATGATCGGCGAGACCCGCGGCTCCGCCTGCGGATCGATGCCGATGACGGCGGCGCCGACCTCCTGACCGGAATAGCGAAGGACGCCCTGCGCCCTGAGGGTGGCTGCAAAGCGGCCGGGGATCCAGCCGTCGAGCCAGGAGAGCGCTGCCGTTGGGTTGATGATGCCGCGGCGGTCGTCGCGTGGCCTGAGGCCGGAAATGGCCGCGGCACTAAACAGGTCTTCCGCCGGCTGGCGGCGCGCCGTGCGTTGCTCGTCGGTCACCTGCACATGGGGCATCGTGTCGACGAGCTGGCGAACGAAGTCGTCCTGGCCGCCCTGCATCAGCGCTGCCATGGCGATGGAGAAGCCGACGCCGACCGCCACGCCCAGCATCGCGACGATCGTCTGTCGGCCTCGGCCGGTGATGTGCGTCAGTGCGATGTCGAGGATGAGGCGCATGGCGGGCTCATTTCTCCGGCGAAGGGGTGGCCTTCACCCGCGTGCCATCGGCAAGACCGGTCGGGAAGGGCGAGACGACGCGCGCGTCGTCTTTGAGGCCGGAGAGGACTTCGACGCCGTCGGCGCCGCGGATGCCCGTTTTCAGTTCTCGGATCCGTGCGCGATTGCCGTCGATCACGGCGGCCTTCGCTCCTTCCAGCGCCACGGTCGGGATGATCAAGGCGCCATTGGCGACCCGCACGATGATGTTGACGTCGGTCGACATGCCGATCCGAAGCGGCGTGTCGTCGGGCAGCCGAAAGCGCACGCGATAGGTCTTCGTTACCGGATCACCCTTGGGCGTGATGCTGTCGACCGTCGCTTCCAGCTTGCGGTCGGGGAAGGCATCCGATCGGAGCAGCGCCTTCTGGCCGACTTCGACGCGCGGGATATCCTCTTCGTTGACGTCGGCGGTGACGATCAGCGGTTTCGGCTCTCCGACCCAGAAGAGCACCGTGCCGAGATCCGCGACCTCGCCGATCTCGCCGTCCTGCCTGAGTACCTGGCCGGCGCTCGGTGCGCGCAGCACATAGGTCGCGAGCCGCGCCTGGCGGCCGGCGACGAGCGCTTCGAGCTGGCCGAGTTCGCTGCGCGCCCGGTCGACTTCCTGTTCGCTGATCGTGCTGCGTTCGGCGAGCGCCAGCTTGCGCCGATATTCCTCCTGCGCCAGCGTCAGCCGCGCCTGTAGTTCGCCAAGCGCCGCCCGTGCCTCGGTGTCGTCGAGGCGGGCGAGCACGTCACCCTTGGCGACACGCTGTCCCTCGCAATTGCACTGCTCGACGATGCGCTCGGCGACCGTCGGGGTGACTTTCGCCCAGGTGCGCGGCTCCACCACGCCATCCGCATAGATGATCTCCGCCGCATCGCCGCGTTTCGGCGAAATGACGGAGACGGGAACCGGGCGAAGAAAATACCAGGCGCTTGCCGCACCGACGGCAACGACAACGGCCGCTCCGATTGCATAACGAGTGAGCCGCACGAGACGCTCCTTGAACGCTTCCAATCCGTTCTGTATGAATAGACCGACGGTCGGTTTGTTTCAAGGCTGCCGATTTCCTCGACCTTCAGGAGCGTCGTGGACCGCGCCGCAAACCCGTGCTAAGCCGCCGTCCTGGGAGCGCTCATGGTCAGAACGAAGAAATTGCCGGAAGTCCGATCGAACGAGTTGATCGATTGCGCCGAGCGCTTGTTCTTTCTGCACGGCTACGAGAATACGACGGTCAACGACGTCATCCGCGAGGCCAATCTATCCAAGGGCGCCTTCTACCACTATTTCGTTTCGAAGGAGGCCTTGCTGGAGGCGGTCGCGACCCGCCTGGCTGAGCGGAACCTGAAGGAATTGCAGCCGCTTTTCGAAGATCCGTCGCTCGATGCAGTCGGCCAGCTGAATGCGCTTTTCGCCGGCTCGCGGCGGCTGAAGCTCGACATGGCGCCGCAGCTGAAGAACAGCTTCAACGCCCTCTTCAAGCCCGAAAATGTCGCGCTCTATCATCGTATCGACGAGGCGCTGATGGCCGTCAGCCTGCCGCTGGTCGCCGAAATGCTGCGGCGTGGGCACGCGGACGGAACGCTCGATGCGCCCGATCCGGAAGCTTCCGCCCTGATGTTGCTGCAACTGCGGCTGAGTGTCGCCAAAGTGATGCACAAGGCCTTGCAGCGACAGGAGGCCGGCGACCTCGACGGCGCGGCTGCGATGCTCGACGGCTGGATGCGAACCTACGGCACCGCCATCGAGCGCTTTCTGAAGCTCCCGGATGGAACGATCGAAGTGACCGAACCGGGTTTCTCCCGCGCTTTCCTTGAAGCATAGCCGACGGTTCGGTTGCCGGCTCGCGCGTCATTGCCTGCCGCGGCGGCAGGGATCAAAGCGCTCCGTCGATCGCGCCGCTGTTGCGCTCGCCTGTGTTCGTCGGAGACGGAAAGAGCTGGGAGCCAAAGGCGCCCTGGCTGCTGATCTCGGGGAAGCTGACGTCTGCGATTTCGAAATCGGGCATGAGCGCAAGCATCGGCAAGATCCGTTCGAAAACCGCGCCGCCCAGCGGTGCTGCATTCCAGCCGGAGGTGCGGAAGCCATAGGTCTCCTTCAGACCCTTGGGCTCGTCGAGCAAAGTGAGAAGCAGATAGCGCGGATTGTCGACGGGAACGACGCCCATGAAGGATGTGATGTTCAGCTCCTTCGAGTAGCGCCCGCTGACCACCTTTTCGGCGGTGCCGGTCTTGCCGCCTATGAAATAGCCTTTGACCTCCGCCTTCTTTGCCGAGCCGGTCTTGGCGTTGAGCCGCAGCAGATAGCGCAGCGACTCGCCGGTCTCCGGCTTGATCAGATTGCGCGCGATGATGCGTTCGTCGAGCGCCGCACCCTTGATCAGAGTTGGCCTTATAAGGCGCCCACCGTTGACGAGCGCCGCCACCGCGATGCTCGCCTGCAGCGGCGTCACGGCGATGCCGTGGCCGTAGGAGGCGGTCGCCGTTTCGATCTCGCCCCAGCGTCGCGGCAATTGTGGATGGGCGCTTTCGGGCAGTTCCGTCGTCAGCCGCGACGTCTGCCCGAAGCGCGTCAGGAATGCCTGCAGGTTCTCCGGGCCGACGGATATCGCCATTTTCGCCATCGAGATGTTCGACGAATAGATGAAGGCCTCCGGCACCGTCAGCGGTCGATGCTGGCCGCGGTAGTCGTTGATGCGGAAGCGGCCGAAGGCGAGCGGCTTGCTGGCGTCGATGACGGAGCGGAGCGTGAACTGGCCGGAATCGAGCGCCATGGCCGTCGTCAGTGCCTTGAAGGTCGAGCCCATCTCGAAGGTGGCGGCGGCGATGCGGTTGATACGGTCGGGCTTCAGCGCGTCCACGGGCAGGTTCGGGTCGAAATCCGGGTAAGAAACGAGCGCCAGGATCTCGCCATTGGTGACGTCGAGCACCAAGCCGGCCCCGGCCTTGGCGCTGAACTTGGCGATCGCCTTGCGCAACTCGACCTCGAGCGCATGCTGGATGCGGATATCGAGCGTCGTGCTCACCGGCTCGAGGTTGCGATGGGAGAGATCCATGCCGCTCTGGCGCAGCACCTCCAGCCCCTGGCCCTCGATCCAGCGCTCGATGCCGGCGATGC
The DNA here is from genome assembly GCF_058791875.1 of Ensifer sp. EB106-05-01-XG146. Taxonomy (NCBI): domain Bacteria; kingdom Pseudomonadati; phylum Pseudomonadota; class Alphaproteobacteria; order Hyphomicrobiales; family Rhizobiaceae; genus Ensifer; species Ensifer sp. EB106-05-01-XG146. Next base: position 1,731,278 of record NZ_JBYTDX010000002.1, on the reverse strand, counting down.
CAATATTGTCGATATCGACCGCGCCGAGCACGTGGGCGGCAAGCGTGCCGTTGGGATAGAAGCGCTGTTTCTCGCGCTGGAAGCCGATCGCTGGAAGGCCGGCGTTCCAGACGGCCTGCTCTTCGGCCGGCGTCACTTGCCGCTTGATCCAGGCAAACGCCGCACCGCTCTTCAGCCGACGATAGAGGTCGCGCCCGTCGAGATCAGGGAAGATCGCTGTCAGTTTCTCGACTGCTTCGTCCACATCGACGATCAGTCGAGGCTCGGCGTAAAGCCCGGAACTCGGCACGTCGATCGCCAGCAGATTGCCGTTGCGGTCAAGGATCGAGGGACGGCCGAGCGACGGCGGCGGCGGTATGTAGCCGGTGCGCTCGTAGTCGGCGGCGCCGAGCTGGACGAGACGCGCGAGCATGAGGCCGAAGACGAGCGCGAACGCGCCGATGACGAGGAGAAGGCGGCCGCGGGGATCCGGCCGGAGCTGAGCCTTGCGTGCCATCTCAATAAAGTCCGTTGCTGTTGGTAAGAAGCTTCGCCCGCTGTTCGGGCGTAAGGTCCGCATCGGCCGTGGCCGATGTGCTCGCCGTCTCGAAGCCGTCGATGACCGGGCAGCCGCCGGCGCAAGGGGCAGTGCCCGGCTTGAAGGATTCGAGAATGGCACCCGGCGTGCCCGCCGGGACCGGTTGGCCGCTCTTCCGGTCGATCGCCTCGACCATCATGCCTGTTGGCGCGTGGAAATCGGCCGCGGCCCGCCCCGCAAGAGCCACCTTCATGAAATCGATGAAAATGGGTGCGGCGAGGCCGCCGCCGGTTTCGCCGTAGCCCATGGGCTTCGGCGTGTCGTAGCCGAGGAAGACACCGGTGACGATATCGGGCGTGTAGCCGACGAACCAGACGTCCTTCTCGTCATTGGTGGTGCCGGTCTTGCCGGCGATCGGCACGCCGAGCGAGCCGACATTTCGAGCGGTGCCACGTTCGACAACGCCGCGCAGCATCGAAGTGACCTGATAGGCTGTCATCGGATCGAGCACGTAGTCGCGGTCGTCCACGGGCATGGGCTCTTCCTGGCCGGTCCAGTCGGAGGCGTTGCAAGCGTCGCACTTGCGCTGGTCGTGGCGAAAGATCGTGCGGCCGTAACGATCCTGGACGCGATCGACCATCGAAGGCGTGACGGCCCTGCCGCCATTGGCGATGACCGCATAGGCCGAGACCAGCCTGAGCAGCGTCGTTTCGCCGGCGCCGAGCGACATCGGCAGGTAAGGCTTCAGCTCGTCATAGATGCCGAAACGCTTGCCGTAGTCGGCGACCAGATCCATGCCGAGATGGCGGGCAAGGCGCACGGTCATCAGGTTGCGGCTGTTTTCGAGCCCGACGCGCAGCGTCGAGGGACCGCTGAAGCGACCGTCGTAGTTCTTCGGTTTCCACATTCGCCCGGCGCCGTCGGCAAGGGCGATCGGCGCATCCATCACCAGCGTCGTCGGCGCATAGCCGTTGTCGAGGGCGGCGGCATAGACGAAGGGCTTGAACGACGAGCCCGGCTGGCGATAGGCCTGGGTTGCGCGGTTGAATTCCGACTGGGCATAGGAAAAACCACCGGCGACCGCCAGCACCCGGCCGGTGTTCGGATCCATGGAAACGAGCGCGCCCTGCACGAGCGGCGGCTGCCGGAGCAAGTAGCCGTCGCCCGCCTTTTCCACATATACGACGTCGCCGGGCGCCAGAGCCCCGTCGGGTCCCGCGGCGCAGCCCCGCTTTGCCTTGGCCGAGCGGCAGAGCGCCCAGGCCATGCCCGCCCGGCCAAGGCGGATCGTCTCGTTGGTGCCAAGAGCACCGCTTCGTTCCGCGACCGTCGGCCTTAGCCCGATCTCTGCTCCATCCTTGTCGGTCGCCATCACCACGCCGAGCCGCCATTCCGGCACGTCGGCGAGCGGCTGGAGCCTGGCAAGCGCCGGCGCCCAGTTTCCGGTCGAAGGGAGCCTGGCGACGGGGCCGCGGTAGCCCTTTGCCTGGTCATAGGCGACGAGGCCTTTGCGCAACGCCGTCATGGCGGCGACCTGCAATCGCGGATCGAGCGTCGTGCGCACGGAGAAGCCGGCCGTATAAAGGGCAGCATCGCCGTATCGGGCGTTGAGCTGGCGGCGGACGTCCTCGGTGAAATAGTCGGAACTGGCGACCGCGGGCGATTGTTGGCGTTGCCTGACGCCGAGCGAGGAAGCGGATGCCTTTGCGGCGGCGGCGGTGTCGATGACGCCGTTCTGCCGCATCTGGTCGATCACCCAGTTGCGGCGGCCGGTTGCCCGCTCCGCCTGGCGGTCCGGGTCGTAATTGTTGGGCGCCTTCGGCAGGGCTGCGAGGAAGGCTGCCTCCGCGACCGAGAGCTCGCTGACCGGCTTGTCGAAATAGGTGAGCGCTGCCTGCGCCACGCCATAGGCACCGCGCCCGAGATAGATGTCGTTGAGATAGAGTTCGAGGATGCGGTCCTTGGAATAGGTCTGGTCGATCCGCAGCGAAAGGATCGCCTCGCGCAGCTTGCGCTCCACAGTCCGGTCCGACGTCAGCAGGAAATTCTTGGCGATCTGCTGCGTGATCGTCGAGCCGCCGATCATGCGGCGACCGGAGCCGTAGTTGGCGAGATTGGCAAAGAGCGCCGTGCCGATGCTCGCAACATCGATGCCGGGATGGGTGTAGAAGTTCTTGTCCTCGGCGGAGAGGAACGCCTGGCGCACGCGTGCGGGGATGGTGGCGATGGGCAGGAACAGCCGGCGTTCCCGCGCGAGTTCCGCGACCATCGTGCCGTCGGCGGCATAGAGGCGGCTGGTCACCGCCGGCTCCCAGTTGGCGAGCGTGCGGTGATCGGGCAGGTTTCGCGTCAGGGCTGCGACGAGCGCGGCGGCGGCCAGCGCGACGACGACAGTAAGATTGAGGCATGTGCCGAGCAGATTTACGAGGAGCTTCATAACGGGCAGAGCGGACCTTCATGGCAGCAGGCAGCGTCGCCGACACGGGTGTTCGTGGGGCGGGCAGCGCATGCGGAGCGGAGTATCGGGGTGCGCCTACGTCCGCGGACGTTGGCTCGGTGACGGTGCCTGCGGCCGCTAGGGCCAGATGAAACGGCGCATGGATCAGGTCTCCGAAAGCGGTGCGGCTGACCGCGCCTTTCCTGAGTTGGCGGCTTCCGGGCAACGGCACGCACCGCCGATAAAGTTCACCGTAAAGGGATTGTGCTTACGCAACAAACCACGTTTATTTGCGAGACCCATTAGGTGAGTTAGGGCATTCATGGTCAGGCCATATCTTCCGCTCAATGCGCTACGCGCTTTCGAAGCCTCGGCGCGGCATCTGAGCTTTACGCGCGCGGCAATCGAGCTCTGCGTTACGCAAGCTGCAGTCAGCCATCAGGTCAAGCTTCTCGAAAACCGCCTGAACGTGACCCTGTTCAAGCGGCTGCCGCGCGGGCTGATGATCACGGCGGAGGGCGAGGCGTTGCTGCCGGTTCTGCGCGATAGCTTCGACCGGATGGCGGACATGCTCGACCGCTTCGAGGCGGGGCATATTCGCGAAGTGCTGATGATCGGCGCCGTCGGCACGTTTGCGGTCGGTTGGCTGCTGCCGCGGCTCGCGGATTTCCAGGCGAAGTATCCCTTTGTCGACGTTCGCCTCTCCACCAACAACAACCGCGTCGATATGGCGGCCGAGGGGCTGGATTTCGCTATACGCTTCGGCGGCGGCTCGTGGCACAATATCGAGGCGACGCGGCTCTTCGAGGCGCCGCTATCCGTGCTTTGCATCCCCGAGATCGCCGAGCGGCTGAAGACGCCGGCCGATCTGCTCGACGAAACGCTGCTCCGGTCCTATCGGGCCGACGAGTGGGTGACCTGGTTCGATGCAGCCGGCATCGCCTATCCGGCGCCCCTGCTCAAGGGCATCGTCTTCGATAGTTCGCTGGCGATGATGGAGGCAGCGGCCCAGGGGATTGGCGTGGCGCTGGCGCCGCCGCTGATGTTCTCGCGGCTGCTGTCGAACGGCACGATGCGCCAGCCCTTCGACGTTCATACCTCGATGGGAAGCTACTGGCTGACGCGGCTGAAATCGCGTCCCGTCACGCCGGCGATGACCGCCTTCCACGATTGGCTCGCTGCGGCGGCCGAGCAGGAGGCAGCGGCCTTGCCGGCCACGCCCGACGTTATCGCAGGCTGAACGTCCGCCACAGTGCAGTTCAACGCAAGCTGCGCCTCAACCGGGTCCCGCGGCGGTGCGTCTTTATGGCCCAATAATTCTAATGTCTGCCACCAATTCTAATGATGGCCACGACGCACGGCTTTTATCCGTTCACTCGGACGATTTTGCCGTCGAGCACTCGTACACCGTGCGCCCGCTTTGGGCATCGACGCCGGCGAGGCTCACCTCATAGCCCCAGAGATGGCGAATATGGCGCATCGTCGCGTCGCGGCTGCCCTCGTCGAGCAGGATACCGTGCTTGACATTGTGCTGCAGCCGCAATTGCCGGTCACCGAGCAGATCGACGTCCATCACCTGGATGTCCGGCTGGTTGGCAGCAACGTCGTAGCTGTTGGCGAGCGCCGAACGGACCGCGGAATAGCCGCGCTCGTTGTGGATCGAGGCAACCTCGACGAAACGATCCGACGAGCGATCTGAGAGCTGGAACAGCCGGAACTTGCGCATCACCGCCGGGCTCAGATACTGCAGGATGAAGGACTCGTCGCGATGGTTCGCCCAGGCGTCGCGCAGCGTTTCCATCCAGTCGCCATTGCCGGCAAAGGAGGGGAACCAGTCGCGGTCTTCCTCCGTCGGCTCGGTGGCGATCCGCTGGATATCCTGCATCATCGCAAAGCCGAGCGCGTAAGGGTTGATGCCCGGGTAGCGCCGGTCGTCGAAATCCGGCTGGAAGACGACGTTGGAATGGCTCTGCAACAGTTCCAGCATGTGGCCTTCGCCAATCCTGCCCTGGTCGTAGAGCCGGTTGATGATGGTGTAATGCACGAAGGTGGCGCACCCCTCGTTCATGACCTTCGTCTGGCGCTGCGGTGAAAAATACTGCGCGATCACCCGCACGATCCTGAGCAGCTCCCGCTGCCAGGGCTCCAGGATCAGACTGTGCTTTTCGAGAAAATAGAGCAGGTTCTCCTCCGGCAGGTTGAGCACCTTCTTGCGCTCGGAGGCGTCGCGCTCAGCCTCGGCCGGGTCGCGGTTCTCGGCGACCTGCGGTAGCGTTCGCCACAGGTCGCTATAGGTCTGCTCCTCATATTCCAGCCTTTCACGCGCTCTCTCGCGCACCTTTTCAGAGGAGAGGCGGGGCGGGCGGCGGTAGCGGAAAACGCCCTGGTCCATCAGCGCATGGGCGGAATCGAGAATGGCTTCGACGGCGGCAGTGCCGTGCCGCTCCTCGCATTTGGTCACGTATTTCTTGGCGAAATCCATGTAGCTCAGGATCGCACCAGCATCGGTCCACTGGCGGAAGAGATAGTTGTTCTTGAAGAAGTGGTTATGGCCGAAAGCGGCATGCGCGGTAACCAGCGCCTGCATCGCCATGGTGTTTTCTTCCATGAGATAGGTGATGCAGGGATTGGAATTGATCACCAACTCATAGGCAAGACCGCGGTGGCCCTTACGGTAGTGATGCTCTTCATAGGCAAAGCGCTTGCCGAAGGACCAGTGCTGGTACATCAGCGGCATGCCGACTGAGGAATAGGCGTCGAGCATCTGTTCGGAAGTGATGATCTCCAGCTGGTTCGGGTAGACGCTGAGGCCCATTTCTCCGAGCGCGACCTGCTCGATCGCGTCGTAAGCGCGCGACAGCGTCGCAAAATTCCAGTCGGACCCCTGGAACAGGAGACCTGAGGTCGTGCGTCTTGCCATCCGGTCTCCCCCTCATTTCCGTGTGCGTACGGTCGGCTGCCGGGCAAAAAGCCTGCGGAAGACCGGGTAGATGTCGGCGGGTTTCGCAATCCGGGTCATCTGGAAATTCGACTTCTCGCCGTCCACCGTGCGATAGGCGCGCCAGAGCGCGGTGCCGTTGTCCGTCGAGCCGAAGATTTCCGTCTCGCGCTCGTCTATGATCTCGACATAGGCATAGTACTGGCAGAGCTTCGTGAGTTTTTCCCGCAGCAGTGCCGCACAATGTTCGCTGTCGCCAATGATGTTGTCGCCGTCGGAGGCCTGGGCCGCATAGATGTTCCAGATCTGCGAGGGGTAGCGGTCCTCGACGATCCTGATCATCTCTTCGAGCGCCGTCGATACGATCGTGCCGCCACTCTGGGTGCTGTAGAAGAAGGTCTCCTCGTCGACTTCGCGCGCCTCGTCCGTATGGCGGATGAAGACGATGTCGATGCGTTCGTAGCGCCGTTTCAAAAACAGGTGCAGAAGCACGAAGAAGCGTTTGGCGAGGTCCTTCTCGCGCTCGCCCATGGAGGCCGAGACGTCCATCAGGCAGAACATCACGGCGTTGGCGTTCGGCAGCGGCTGCTGCTCAAAGCGGTTGAAGCGGATGTCGACCGGATCGACGTAAGGGATGCGCCGCCGCTTCTTCTCGATCCTTTCCAGCTCGACCCGCAGTTCCTTGAGCCTCTGTCGGCTCTTCGCCGTCGGCTCCGGCTCCACTTCCAGTTGCGCGATCTCGTCGGTGACCGCGGTCAGTTCCTTCTCCTTCGGCCGGTGCAGTGCCAGGTGTCGGCCAAAACTGTTGCGCATCGTGCGCCCGACATTGATATTCGTCGGCGTTCCCGCCGTGGCGAAGCCGGCGCGGCGGGGCTTGAAGGTGACCGTTTCCTTGAGACTGAGCTTGACCATGTCGGGCAGCTCCAGATCCTCGAAAAACAAATCCAGCACTTCCTCGCGCGACAGGATGAACTGGAAATCATCGTCGCTTTCGCCGGTTCCGGGCTTGCCCTTGCCGCCGCCACCGCCACCCGCTTCCGGTTTCGGCAGGCGGTCGCCTGCCGAAAACTCCTTGTTGCCGGGAAGCACGTAGTTGCGTTCGCCGGAGCCGCGGGACGGCTGGAACGTGGGCTCGCTGGCACCATCAGTCGGCATCGGCACGCCATGCGCGGCGTCGACGTCGATGATCCTGTCCGACTTGACCTGATCCTTGATGACCCGCTTGAGCTCTTCGCGGGCCCGCTTCAGAAAGCGTTGTCGATTGCCGAGGCTCTTATCCTTCGGATTGAGCCGCCGGTCGATGAAATTCGGCATATACCAATCCCCTGCTTCGGCTCAATCCCCTTCGGCATCGTTAGCCCGCCTTGTTGACCCGCATGTACCAGTCGACCAGTCGCCGGACCTGACGCTCCGTGTAGCCGCGCTCGGTCATGCGTTGGACGAACTCGGCATGTTGCTTCTCGGATGCGCTGTCCTTCTTCGAGCCGAAGCTGATGACCGGAAGCAGGTCTTCGACCTGGCCAAACATGCGCTTCTCGATCACATCGCGAAGCTTTTCGTAGCTCGTCCAGGAGGGGTTGCGCCCATGGTTCTTGGCGCGGGCGCGCAGGGTGAACTTGACGACCTCGTTGCGGAAATCCTTGGGATTGGCGATGCCGGCCGGCTTTTCGATCTGCGACAGTTCGCTGTCGAGGATCTCCCGGTTGAGGATTTGTCCGGTATCCGGGTCCTTGAAGTCCTGATCTTCGAGCCAGGCGTCGGCATAGGCGATGTAACGGTCGAACAGGTTCTGGCCGTATTCGCTGTAGGATTCGAGATAGGCCTTCTGGATTTCGTGGCCGATGAATTCGGCATAGCGCGATGCCAGCTCGGACTTGATGAAGTCGAGGTAGCTCGCTTCCGTCTCCTTCGGGAACTGTTCGCGGCGGATCGCCTGTTCCAGAATATACATGAGGTGCACGGGATCGGCCGCGACCTCCTTGGTGTCGTAGTTGAAGGTTTCCGACAGAACCTTGAAGGCAAAGCGGGTGCTGATGCCGGTCATACCCTCGTCGACGCCGGCGGCGTCGCGATATTCCTGAACGGACTTCGCCTTGGGATCGGTGTCCTTCAGGTTCTCGCCGTCATAGACCCGCATCTTGGTGTAGAGCGGCGAGTTCTCGTGACGGGCAAGGCGGGTGGAGACGGTGAAGCGGCTGAGGCTTTCCAGCACTTCCGGCGCGCAGGGACTCTTGGTCAGTTCGCTTTCGCGCAGCAGCTTCTCGTAGATCTGCCGCTCTTCGGTGACGCGCAGGCAGTAAGGCACCTTCACCACGAGGATGCGGTCGAGGAAAGCCTCGTTGTTCTTGTTGTTCTTGAACTGCAGCCATTCGGACTCGTTCGAGTGCGCAACAACGATGCCCTGATAGGGGAAGCCTCCAAAGCTTTCGGTGCCGTTGTAGTTGCCTTCCTGGGTTGCGGTCAAAAGCGGATGCAGCACCTTGATCGGCGCCTTGAACATCTCGACGAATTCGAGCAAGCCTTGCGTCGTGCGGTTGAGGCCGCCGCTATAGGAATAGGCGTCGGGATCGGCCTGGCTGTAGTTTTCGAGCTGGCGGATGTCGACCTTACCGACCAGCGAGGAAACGTCCTGGTTGTTCTCGTCGCCGGGCTCCGTCTTGGCGATCGCCACCTGGCGCAGCCGCGACGGCATCAGCTTGACGACGCTGAACTTTGAGATGTCCCCATCGACTTCGTCGAGCCGCTTCGTCGCCCAAGGCGAGATGAGGCCGGTCAGCCGGCGTCGGCCGATGCCGTATTTGTCTTCGAGCAGATCGGCCATGCGGTCGGGATGGAAGAGGCCGAGCGGTGATTCAAAGACGGGGCTCACCTTGCCGCCGACCGCCAGCGTGTAGATCGGCTGCTGCTCCATCAGTTTCTTCAATCGCTCGGCCAGAGACGACTTGCCGCCGCCAACGGGGCCGAGCAAATAGAGGATCTGCTTGCGCTCCTCCAGCCCTTGCGCTGCGTATCGGAAGTAACCGACGATGCGCTCGATCGTGTCCTCCATGCCGTAGAAGTCGGCGAAGGATGGATAGATCTTGACGGTCCGGTTGGAGAAGATGCGACCGAGGCGCTCGTCCGCGCTCGTATCGATCAGGGTCGGGTTACCTATGGCTGTGACCATCCGCTCCTGCGCGGTGGCATACATGCTTTTGTCATCACGACATGCGAGGAGGTATTCCTGAAGGCTGATTTCTTCTTGCGCTGCACTGGTATAGATCTCCGAGAAGAGATCGAAGACGTCGCATTCGCTCTTTTGCATCATGCTCTCCCGCGGCCGCTGGCTGAGACGGGGATCGCTGCTTATCGGCTCGCTCATTCGAATAAACGGCGTCCCATTCGCAAAGTTCCTTCAGAATACTCGCTTTCTTGTGATTCTCGAAGGGGTTGCTTTCGATGTTTGAAAGATCGTGAACGCGACATCACGAAATCCTGATCGAGCCGGTGGAAGAAGCGCGAAACGGCGGCGCAGACCGCCTGCTTTAAGCCCGGCGGCTCCGCCATTCCGCGTGATCATGACGGCGGGGTCGCGTCAGTTGCTGCCGGTTTCTGCGAGGTGTTGGGTGAGGAACGCGAGAACCGCGTCGCGCATGGTCCTGGTTTCGCCATGGCCGATGCCGAGTTCTGCAACCAAAGATACGTCACCCTCGGCGCCGGCCTCCCGATAGGCGGCCAGCGTGTCTGCATAGGCGCGCTCCACCGCCGGCGGCGGCGTCAGCGGATCGTCGAGCCCGACGCAGACCAATTGCGGCCGCGGCGCGACGAGCCCGGCGATTGCGCCGGTCGATGTCTCCGCGAGCAGGCCGCGCACGGTGAGATAGTGGCCGTGCCGATCATGCGCTCCGGTTTCGACGAGTGATGCGAAATCGGCGAAGGAGCAGAGATGCGCGGTTGCCGCGATGCGCTCATCGAGCGCTGCCAGGAAATAGGAGAGCGTCGCACCCATCGAAATCCCGGTCATGCCGATGCGGTCGGCATCGACATCGTCGCGCGACGAAAGCCAGGTGAGCGCCGCCTCCTGCTCGGCGAGCATCTGGCCGAAAAGCGTGCGACCGTACCAGAGGGCCGCCTTCGCCGCGGCGCTCTCGGTGACGGTGGAGCGTTCGCCGAATGTCGGCATATCGATGCAAAGGGTGACGAAACCATGCTCTGCCAGAAGGGGGCCGGGCGGGCCGAGCAGCGCCGGCCGGCCCTCGAGCAACTCGCTGGCACCGATCTCGTAGCGTCCGCCATGGGCGTGGGCGTAGAGGATCGCCGGTCGAGGCCCGTCGTTGCCGGGCGGTCGTGTCAGCAAACCGCGGATCTCGGCTCCATTGCGAAGGCTGCGGAAGCGCAGCCTCTCGACAAGGTGGGAGCCTTGCTCTTCCGTCTCGCACGCCTCCAGCACGAGCTCTGTTTTGGCGAGACCGAGAAGCGTCTGCAGGCGTTCGCGAGAAATTTACATGGGTACAATCTATCGAACTAGCCAGCCGCCGTCGACCGGCAGCACCGTGCCGGTGACATAGCCGGAGGCCGGGGCGGCAAAGAACAGCACGGCGGTGGCGAGATCATCCGGCGTGCCCCAGCGCCCGGCGGGGATGCGGGCGGAAATCTGGGCGTTGCGGTCGGGATCGTTGCGCAGCGCTTCGGTGTTGTCGGTCGCCATGTAGCCGGGCGCAATCGCGTTGACGGTAATTCCGCGCGGCGCCAGTTCGTTGGCCATCGCCTTGGTAAGGCCGGCAATGCCGTGTTTCGAGGCGGAATAGGCCGGCACGCGAATGCCGCCCTGGAACGTGAGCATCGAGGCCACGTTGACGATGCGGCCGGCGCGTCCGGTCGCAACCATGTGCTTCGCGGCCGCCTGCGACAGCAGGAAGGCTGCCTTGAGGTTGACGTCGAGCACGCTGTCCCAGTCTTCCTCGGAATAATCGAGCAGGTCGGCGCGGCGGATGATGCCGGCATTGTTGACGAGGATATCGATGCCGCCGAGGGCCGCGGCCGCCTCGGAGATGACGTTGGTCGCATTGAACTTTCTCGAAAGATCCACGGTCTGCTGGTGGAAGCGCACGCCCGCTTCCACGACCAGCGCTGCCGTTTCCGGCATTGGCGACGAGCCGATCGCGGCAATGTTGGCGCCGGCCCTGGCCAGTGCCAAGGCCATGCCCTGGCCGAGGCCGGTGCGGGCGCCGGTGACGAGAGCGGTCTTGCCGGCGAGGTCAAACAGCGCGTTCAAGGCGAAGCCCTTTGTCGTTGAAGAGGTGGATGGGGGCTGCCGCAAGCGACAGCCGGATGTCGTCGCCCTGCGCAAGGTTGTGCTGACCGGGAGCAACGACCAGCAGCTTCTGGCCGGCGACGTCGGCGTGCAGCACGGTTTCGGAGCCGAGCGCCTCGACGAGGCGGATCTTCGCCGGAATGCTGTTTTCGCCCGCATCGAGCGTTATGTGATGCGGGCGCACGCCAAGCGTGATGGGCGTTCCGGTTGCCGCCACGCCGCCCGCCATCGGAACCTCCAGGCGGTGACCGCCCTTGAGCGTCGCGACAGCCCTGTCCGAGCCGGCCGCCTCCAGCGTGCCTTCGAGGAAGTTCATGTGCGGTGAGCCGATGAAGCCGGCGACGAAACGGTTTGCCGGCTTGTTGTAAAGTTCGAGCGGCGTGCCAATCTGCTCGATACGCCCGGCGCGAAGCACGACGATGCGGTCGGCAAGCGTCATCGCCTCCACCTGGTCGTGCGTCACATAGATCATCGTTGCCGAAAGGCGGGCATGCAGCGCCGCAAGCTCGGCGCGGGTCGAGCCACGCAGTTCCGCGTCGAGGTTCGACAGCGGCTCGTCGAGCAGGAAGGCGACCGGGCGGCGAACGATCGCCCGGCCGATCGCGACACGCTGGCGCTGGCCGCCGGAGAGCTGGCCGGGCCGGCGTTCGAGATAGGCTTCGATCTCCAGCATACGCGCGGCTTCGGCAATGCGCTCGGCGATCTCCGCCTTGGGCATGCGGGTGTTTTCGAGCCCGAAGGCAAGGTTCTGGCGCACGCTCATATGCGGGTAGAGCGCGTAGGACTGGAACACCATGGCAAGACCGCGATCGGCCGCCGGCACGTCGTTGACCACCTTGCCGTCTATGGCGAGCTCACCGCCGGTCGGCTTTTCGAGCCCGGCAATCATGCGCAGCAGCGTGGACTTGCCGCAACCGGACGGGCCGACGAAGACGACGAATTCGCCGTCCTTGATCTCGAGGTTGATGTCATGAAGCACGTCGACGGCGCCGAACGACTTGGTCACATTGGTAAGCTTGATGTGGCCCATGGGTGCCCCCTTATTTCAGTCCGGTGCCGGCGATGCCGGTGGTGATGAAGCGTTGCAGGAAGATGAAGACGAGGACGACAGGGATCATCGTCACGACCGTCATGGCGAGAATGAAATGCCACTGCACGTTCAGCTCGCCGGAATAGATGCTCAAACCCACCTGCAGCGTATAGAGTTCCTTGCGCGACAGCACGATCAGCGGCCAGAGGAAGTCGTTCCAGCGCCAGACGACCGAGAAGATCGCCAGAACCGCGAGCGCCGGCGCCGTCAGCGGCAGGATGATGCGCCAGTAGATCTGCCACTCCGACGCCTTGTCCATGCGCGCCGCGTCGATCAGTTCGTCGGGGATGGTCAGCATGTATTGCCGCAGGATGAAGACGCCGGTGGGCGTGGCGACGGTCGGCAGGATCACGCCCCAGAGATTGTTGAAGAGGCCGAGGGCCGAGACAATCGAATAGAGCGGCACCATGATCACCGAGAGCGGCACCATCAGCGTCGCGAGGATCAGGAGCATCGCGAAGGTGCGGCCGCGAAACTCGTATTTGCTGAGCGCGAAGGCCGCCATGGAGTTGACGATCAGCGTGATCAGCGTCGCCGTCACGGTCACGAAGACGGAGTTCCAGAGATAGCGGACGAAGTCGAAGTGCGTGAAGGGCTCGCTGTAGTTCGACGTGGCGAAGGACATGGTGCGCACCGGCGTGCGCTCGGCGATCTTGACCTTGACGATCTCGGTCGGCTTCTCCGGTGAAACCATCTGGCTGACGATGCCGATGCGGCGGACCTCGGCGAGCACCTTCTTGCTGCCATCGGGCATCGTCACCTCATAGAGGTCGAGCGGCTTGTCATAGCCTTCGACCGTCGCCTTCTGCGTCACATAGGGCATGATCGTCGGCGGAAATTCGGCAAGCGCTGCCGGTGACTTGAAGGAGGAGCCGACGAGCCAGACGGCCGGGCCGAACATGATGAAGAGACCGCCGATCAGCCACACCCACGTGAAGACGTCGGTCCAGTGCCAGCCGTTGCGGCCGCGGCAGCGGAAGATGAATTCGGCGACACGGCTCATTTGCGGGCTCCCTTGTTCTCGCCTTTGCGCCCAAGGCCGAGCTGCACCAGCGTTAGCACCACCAGCACGGCGCCCATCAGGATCGAGGCGGCTGCGGCAAGGCCTGGATTGCGCAACTGCGTCGCAAAGCCGGTCTCGTAGATGTACTGCGTGATATAGAGCGTGCTGGTGCCCGGGCCGCCGCCGGTCAGAACGTAGACCTCGTCGAAGATCTGCACCGCGCGGATGAGCACGAGCACGATGACGACGAGCAGGTTCGGCATCAGCAGCGGCAGGGTGATGCGCCAGAAGGCGCGCGCCGGGCGGGTGCCGTCCATGTCGGCCGCTTCATAAAGATCCTTCGGGATCGCCTGCAGGCCGGCAAGCAGGATCAGAGTGTAGAAGCCCATATGCGCCCAGATCGAAACGCCGACGGTCGCGGCAAAGGACCAGTTGCGGTCGTTGAGCCAGGTGTAGGGATCAAAACCGAGGCCGTAGAGCCCGAAGTTGAGCAGGCCCTGGCGTTGCAGGATCCACTTCCAGATCAGGCCGACGACGACGGGCGACAGCAGAACGGGGAAGAAGAACACGGCGCGCCAGAAGCTGCGCGCCATAAGCTCGCGGTTGAGGATCAAGGCCGTCACTAGCGAAAACAGGATCATCAGGCTGACCTGCAGCACGACGAACCACGCCGTGTTACCGACGGCCGTCCAGAAGGTGTCTTCCGCGCAGGAGTTCGGGTCGGTGTAGTTCACGCAGTCAAACAGCCGCGCATATTGGTCGCCGCCGACGAAGCTCCGGTCCGGCAGGAAAAGGGCTGTGCCGCCGGTCATGGAATAGGCGAAGTTGATGAAGAACGGCAAAAGCACGAAGATGCCGAAGATCAGCATGTTCGGCAGCAGGAAGAAGGTCGCCATGCCGCCGATGCCGAGGCGGCGCTGCACCCAGCGCAGCGGCGCATCGATGGCCGCCATCGCCAGGCGAACAGGGGCCATTGCCGCCTCGCCGAGGCCTGAGCCGCTTCCTTTTGGAACATCTGCCTTCATCGCTTGCCACCTCGCCCACCGACTGCACTTTGAAGCGCAACGGTTGTCACCGGATTCTGGTCCGGAGCGCCGCGGGTTTCAATGAGTGCGCGGCGCTCTATCACTTTGATTTTGGTTCCTTCTGCCTTTGTTGGAAGGCCGATGTTCCTTCCCCCGCAAGAGGCGGGCAAGGCTTTTCCGGATGCCCGTAAGTATCAACTTACGCAGCGCCGGCCGATCCGACGGCATGACACGTCACGCCGTCAGCAGCCCGGCATCGATTGTGGCGATCAGTTACCGGTATCTTTCACCTTGGTGGCGATATCGGAGTCGATGCGGGCGAAGGCCTCGTCGACTGTCATCTCACCGGCAGCCGCCTGGCTGACGCGGGTGACGAGCGCACCGTAGACGGCGTCGGACCAGAGCCAACCGGGAAGCTTGCGCGCCTCGTCGGAGAGCGTCTTGCTCGCCTCGACGAAGGCGTTGAGCGCTGCCTTCGCCTGGGCGTCGTCGGTCTTGAAGTCGAGACCCTTGGCGAGTACGCCCTTGTGCGCGGGCAGGAATAGGGTTCGCTCGGAGAACTCCTTTACGATCGGTTCGCTCGCGAGGTAGTCCATTACCTTGGCGACGTCCTTCGGGTTCTTGGTGTACTTGACCGCAACCAGGCCGGCGCCGCCGGTCATGCCGGTGCAGTTCGTCGGGCCGCAGGGACTGCCGGTCGCGACCCAGTCGAAGTTGGTGCCGATCTTCGTCGAGAAGTTAGGCACCTGCCAGGAGCCGGAATAATAATAGACGAGCTGTCCGTTGATGAAGTCGTCGGCCGCCGCCCGGTAGGTCGAGCCCGCGGCCGAAACCCACACGTCCTTGCTCATCGTGCCGTCGGCAACCCAGCCGACGAAGGTCTTCAGGAAGTTCTTCGAGCCGTCGTCGAGCGGCGCCGGCTTGCCGTCGGCGCCGATGTAGTTGCCGCCATAGGCAAGGTTCGGGCCGCTCAGGCGGTGACCGGAGCGGTCGAGCGCCATCGGGAAGGGCACTTGCTGGTTTTCGGCAACCTGCTTGGCGGCCTTTGCCCAGTCGTCCCAGGTGGCATCCTTGCCGGGAATGGCGACGCCCGCCTGATCGAACAGCGTCTTGTTGGCAAAGCCGCCGGCAATGGTGATCTGGGTCATGAAACCGGAGATCTGGTTCGACCCGTCGGGACGCATCCAGTCCGCCTGGCCACCGAAGTTTTCGTCCCAATAAGCCGCATCGGCAACGAGCGGCCGCAGGTCGAGCCAATGCTGGGCCTGTGCCTTCAGATTGGTGACGCGGGCGATATCCGGGCCGTTGCCGGCTTCGAGTTGCACCGGCAGCTGCTCCTTGACGACGCTGTAGGAGACGTTGTCGAGGATCACGTTGATCCCGGGGTTCTCCTTCATGAAGCGATCGAGCAGGTCCTTCAGCACCTCGCCTTCGACGCCATCGGAATACCACATGATGCGCACGTCGCCGGCCATTGCTGCCGTCGACGTCAGAAGCCCGACGGCGAGCGCCGCGAGCATCGTCTTGGTCTTCTTCATTGTCCTTCTCCTCCACTTGATCCTTGGACGAGCTTCCTCCCGCTCGTTTGGGACGGCGCCGTCTTCTCCCGGCCGGCGCAATTCTTCGTGCCCTTATCGGGCGGCGAGCATGGTCGCCTCGCCGGCCACGGTGAAATCCTTGGCGGCGATGGTGCGCCCTTCGGCCTCGGCCGAACCGTCATTGCGGAAGACGACGCGGCCATAGTCCGGATCGTTGACGACGAAGGTGCCGTTGGCGGTTTCCTCGACCGTAAGCCCAGCAAATCGCGCTTTCGCCTCGGCAAGCTCCCCGGCTTCGCAAACCCTGACGATCCATCGCGTCCTGTGACCTGCCTGGCGCAACTCGGCATTCGCCGATGGGCCATCGGTTACCGCGACCAGTTCATTTCCACCGATCAGCACAACAGCGCCGTGGCCGCTGCGCGCCAGCGCCAGATTGCCCTCGACCCTGCTCTCGTCGAATTCGGCGACCGGGAACCAGGCATGGGTGAAATCCGGCTGTTCGCTGACGGTCGAAAAGTCGAGTACGGCCAGCCCCCTGTACTGGTGGGCACGAGGGAGGGTGCCGCAACCACCCCAATAGGATGGCCGGCCGTACCCGAACTGAATGGTTTCGCCCGGATGGTTGATCCAGATCGCCGCTTCCGGCCGCTGGCCAAGGCGCAAATGCAGCACCGTTTCCTGGTAGCCCCATTCGTTCCAGCGATAATGCGCCGCCGAGCCCATGGCGAAGTGGCGACCCTTGTAGTGGTAGAGTGCGGCGAAGCTGTTTTCACCCTGGGCGAAGCGCCATTCCTGGTGCTTGGCCTCGTCCTGATGGCAGGCAACGGCGGCAAGTGTTTCGGGCACGACGATGCCATGGTCGCGCAGGCAGACGGCAAGCTGGGGCAGCGCGTGCACCCGGCGGCCGTAACAGCCCTTGCCCCAAAGCAGGCGGGCAACACCCGAAAGTTCGAGCGAACGGCCGGCGCAGAGCGTGTGCTCGTAGGAGCGGCCTTGCGCTGCCGTCACCATGCCGTGGTGGGCGGAGCGGGCGATGATCTCGCAGAGGCGAACGATGCCGTTCTTGGCGCGTTCGGCGATATCGGCGTCCGGCGAAAGTGCGGCCAATGCCGTGAGGCCCTTGAGGTCGATCGGGAAATAGGGCGCGGAGTTGAACTCGGCCATCTCCCAGGCCTCGAAGTGGTCGAGCCAGGCGCGGACGCGGGCAGCACCCACAGCGCTCTGCTCGCGTCCCTTGCGGCCGGAGCGACGGAAGGTCGCCTGCGGGAACAGCTGGCCGGCGAGATAGGCGGACGTGTGGAACAGCAGCGCGTGGTTTTCGGAAAAATACCACTGCACGTCGTTGCCGGGCTCGTCCATCCAGTAGCGGAAACCGAGGATCGCCTGGTCGATGCGGTTCCGGGTCTTGTCGCCGATATCCAGGCCCCAGGTGGTGCGCGACCAGATCAACGGCACCAGCGAGAAGTCGGCGCAGTCATGGCAATCCTCGATCGAGGGCAGGATTTCGTCGATCATCGCGTCCGTTTCGGCGCCGCCGCGGCCGCTTGCGAGCCTTGCGAATGCACGTACCGTGTCGCGCTCGGAAAAGCCGGAGATCTCGTCGAGCGTTTCGGTGATGCGGGCCGAAAGCGCCTCGGGCGGCCTGCCCTGGCGGCCGGCATGGCAGATCTCGACGCCGAGCGAGCGCGAGGCGACGAAGCCGCCGGCATCGAGCGTGATGCGGAAATGGCGGAAGTCAGCCGGAGTGTCCTCCGATGGGCCGATCGTCAACTTCCTGTCGCCGGCCTTCATGAGGAAGTCGTGGTCGAAGCGTTCGGTCGACATGAAGTCGCCTTCAACCGCAACATTGACCTTTACGTCGAGCGGCAGGGCGGCAGCGAAGAGAAGCGTGATGTCGCCCTCGAAATAGGCGGTACGGTCGAAATGCATGCCGTCGAGTGCGGCTTCGATGTCGGCAGCCGCTTCGCTCGGGCAGGGTACGGGGAGCGCCACGCGCGCCGCCGGGCCGGAGAGATAGTCGAGCTGGAAGAAATAGCGGGCGTCGCGCTCGGCGAGGTCGTCGAAGAAGATCGTGACCTCGTTGAGACCGGCGTTGAGCGGTAGCTCGAATTCGGCCTTGGCCTCGAGGTTGCGGCTATAGGGCGCCATCCAGCCGATCTCGGTTCCGTTCAAGAAGACCACTGCGCCGCCGCAGGTGCCGAGGCGGATTTTCGCCGTTCCTGCGGTCTCGACTTCGATCGAGGTGCGGGCCCAGGTCGCAAGCCGCGTCGGCCGGAACCAGAAGCCGGAGAGATCGAGCCGCGGCGAGCCGAAGGGCAGCCACCAGCGGCTGGCCTCGAATGTGCCGCGCACGTCCGGCCGCTTGCCGCGATACGTTTCAGCAAAGATCGTCCGGCAGGGGTATTCGTGCGGAATGAAGTTCTTGTGTTTGGTCAGGAAGAAGAAGGGGTCCATTTCGCCCTTCATCGGCTGGTCCGGCACGTCGAACCGTTCCTCGGCAATAGCGCCGAGCTGCCAGTAGCCGATCGCCTGCCCCGGGACGAGGCTCTTCTTCAGATGGAAAATCGTATCGCTCATTTCAACTCAGCCAAGGCTACGGGGGTGACGTCGTTGTATTCCTGATTCTCGCCGGTCATGCCCCAGACGAAGGCATAGGGGCCGGTGCCGGCGCCCATGTGGATAGACCAGGCGGGTGACAGCACCGCGTCACAATCGGCGACGATCAGGTGCCGGGTCTCGTCCGGCTCGCCCATGACGTGGACGATCCGGTCCTCGGGCGCCATGTCGAAGTAGCAATAGGCCTCCATGCGCCGCTCATGCACATGCGGCGGCATGGTGTTCCAGGCGCTGCCTTCGGCGAGATCGGTAATGCCCATCAGGAGCAGGCAGGAGGACATCACTTCCGGATGGATGTACATGACGAGCCTGCGCCCGTTCGAGCGCTTGATGTCGCCGAGTTCGATCGCCTTGGCCTCGGCCTTCCTGATCAGCCGGTGCGGCAGGTCGGCGCCGGCGGGGACCGAGTTCATGTAGAAGCGCGCAGGCCTGTCGGCGGATTCGCTCGATACGACGATCTCCTTGGCGCCGCGCCCGACATAGAGCACATCGCGGTTTTCGAGCACGAAGCTCTTGCCGTCGACGGTGATGGTGCCGCTGCCGCCGAGATTGGCGATACCCATCTCTCGCGCCGAAAGCAGATAGGGCGTGCCGATCTCGGCGCCCGAGCCGAAGGATACGCTCTTCGTTTTCGGCATGGCGCCGCCGAGAATCAGCCGGTCGACATGGGTATAGGTAAAGTTCACCGCGTCCTCGGCAAAGAGATCACTGATCAGGAACTCGCGGCGAAGCCGCGCCGTGTCATATGCCTTGATGTCTTCGGGATTGGCCCCGTAAAGAACCTTCATCGTCATGCTTCCTGTCCTTCCGCGCCGACATGCTGCAGGGCTTCGGAAAGGCAGAGGATTGCCAGTGCCTGGCCATAGCCGGTCGGCTGAATGGGGATGTCCTTGTAGAATTGCAGGTCGTGGCCCATGCGCGTGCCGTAGGAGACATTGAGCACGGTGCCGGTCTCGTCGATGTTGCGCATCACGGCTTCGAGCGCGCTGAGACCGGCGGCTCTCCAGGCGGGCGTGCCGTAGCCGAGGCGATAGCCCTTGAGCAGGCCGTAGCCGATGCCGGCGGTGGCCGAGATCTCTTCATAGGACGATGCGTCGTCGAGCAGGGTGCGCCAGGCGCCCGACGCGGTCTGCAGCGGCAGAAGCGCCTCGACCTGGGTCACGAGCACGCCGCGCAGATACTCTTTCACTGGCGCTGCAATCTCTGCGAGGTCGAAGAGATCGAGCATGCCGGCGGTGATCCAGGCATTGCCGCGGGCCCAGCGGGCGCGGGCGAAATTGTGCCGGCCATCGAAGGTCCAGCCGTGGAACCAGAGGCCCGAATGCGTGTCGGCGAGATAGCGGGCATGCACGAGAAACTGCCGTGATGCCTCGTCGACCAGTTCGCGCCGGCCGCTCGCCTGGCCGTAGGAGGCAAGGAACAGGGCGACCATATAGAGCGTGTCGTCCCAGAGTTCATTGTCGTTGACCTTGTCGGAGACATGGTGCTCGAAGCCGCCTTCCGGCGTGCGGCCCATTTCGCTCATCACCCGGTTTGCCCATTCGTCGAGCAAGGGCTTCCACCGCGGGTTTCCCGTCTTCGCCCAGAGCACGGAGAGGCCGAGCATGGGTGCGGTCGTGTTGACGTTGAGTTCGGGAAGGCCGGCCGCAATACGCCCTTCGTACCAGCCTTCGATCAGCCGGCGGATGTCGTCACGGCCGGTGAACAGCCAGAGCTTGATCAGGCCGTAAAGGCCGACGCCCTGCGGCCATTCCCAACTGTCGAAGCTGATGTAGTCGCCCGCGGTGCCGTCGAGGTTCGGCTCAACGAACCGGCCGTCATGCTTGAGACCGGTCATGCCGCCGACAAGGCGATCGAGACCCATGCGAATATCGTGGGCGTTGAGGCCCATGGCACTCCTCCTCCTTGAAGCCGCTCTTCCCTCGGCTTTCTTGATGGGATAAAGGCATGACGTTTTTTCTTGCGCAACATGAAAATTTTTCCCAGTATTGTGGCAGGGGGGGAGCGGATGACCGTCAAACCGTTGGCCGGCAAACGCGGCAAGAAGAGCAAGAAGGTCCGCTTGGAGGACATCGCCGAAGCGTGCGGCGTGTCGCTCAGCACTGCTTCGCGGGCGCTTGCCGGCGAAAAGGGCGTGCGCGCGGAAATCCGCCAGAAGGTGCTGGAGGCGGCGAAGAACGCCAATTACTCGATCCCGACGGCGGTTGCCGGCCAGAAGGTCATCGTGGCTGCGTCGAGTGCCGCGATGATCGACTATGTGCGCAACCAGTTCACCCACTACGTGCTGGAAGGGCTGAAGGAGCGCGCGCAGGCGCTGGACCTTGAAATCGTCACCCGGCCGATCGCCGACCGCAGCGAGGAGCTTGCGGTGCTTGCCGAGGCCGAGGCGGACGAGCAGGTTGCCGGGCTTCTGTTTCTCACCATCGACGACGAGGGCATGATCGCCGCCACCCGCGGCTTCGAGAAGCCGGTGGTGCTGCTCAACAGCGACGACCCCTATATGCGGCTATCGAGCGTCACGCCCTGCAACCGCTCGAGCGCGCGGCTTGCGACGGACCATCTGATCGAGCTTGGGCATGAGCGCATCCTGTTCCTGATGCGGCCGGGGCGCCGCACGATCGAAAGGCGCTACGAGGGCTGGCGCGACGGGCTGCTGGCGAAAGGCCTTCCCGCCACCGACGACATGCTCGTTACCGTCGAGGACTGGCTGCCGGAGCTTGCGATACAGGCGCTGACGCAGCGGATTTCGGAGCGGGGGCTGGATTTTACCGCCGTGCTTGCGGCTGGCGACAGCCTCGCGGTCGGAGCCATGCTCGGCATCCAGCAGAAGGGCTTTTCGGTTCCCGGCGACGTTTCGGTCATGGGCATGGACGACCTTCCGCAGGCGGCCTTCCTCAACCCGCCGCTGACGACGATGCATATCCCGATGCGCGAGATCGGCTCGGTTGCGCTCGATCTCTTGCGCGACACGCTGTCGGGCATCCCGGCGCCGCCGCGGCGCGTCGAGCTTGCCTGTCATCTGGTGCCGCGGGCCTCGACGGCGCCGCCGCGCAGCGCCTAGACTGTTTTATCGTTTCTTCGAAACGGCGAAACAGTCAATCTCTTCGAAAGACCGCAATTCCGGACGGAAAACCGTTCCACACTTTTTCTGGAATTGCGCTAAGCGCGAAGCAAAACCGTCAAGAAAGCCAAGCCGGCAACCGCACCGGCACACGGCCCGTGAGCGCCGCCTCGACGCAGTCGGCGAGGTTGCTGAAGCGCACAGCGCGGCCGGAAAGACCGGGCCCGTAATGGGCGTATTTCCCGGAATTGGTCATCAGCGCCCGGGTCTTGGTCGGAAAGACCGGTTCGGAGATCGAGCACCAGCAAAGATCCGGCAGGACCTGGATGCCGCTCTCTTCAAGGCGGGCAAGCAGACCTTCGTCCCGCGCTGCGGCTATCGCGTCTCGCCCGGCGGTGACGATCACGGCGACGTTGCTATCGCGCTTGCGGCCGTCGAAGGCTGTGGCCAGCGTGCGGCATTCCTCGAGCGACGCATGCGGGCTGCCGATGGCGACAAGCTCGACCTCCGCCGGACCGTCGTTCAGGAGCGACCAGGCCGCGGCCATGTCGGCGCGCGTGATCGTCGTGTGGTCGGCATCCTTGGCGGCGGCACCTTCCGCTTCCGGGGTCACGCCCTCCACATGCAGCATCGGGGATGCGGACGTGGTGCCGAAGGCGGCGCAAAGCGCCTTGAGGTCGTCGCGCGAGGGCTTTGCCGATGCAAGACCGCGCAAAAGCGGGATGCGGTCGGGTGCTGCCTTGCCGGCGAGATAACCGATCAGCGGCCAGAAGGCATCGTCGATATCCTCAGGCAGTTCCACGTCGATGACGCGCGTCGCCTTGCGCGGCGCGTCGAGATAGACGCCCGAGAGCGGTGCACGACCGGTGAGCGCAATGCAGAGATCGAGAAAGTCCGGGTGTTTGGCCGTGCGCGCGCCGAGCACCGTATTGGCGAATATGACGGCGTTCGATTCCGCCCAGGCGATGGCTTCGCCGGATTTCGGCGCGCTGTCGAGCAGATAGGGCGAGCAGGTGAAGGTCGGGCGGCAGCCCATGCGCACATAGGCGTCGGCAAGCCTTGCTGCCGGATCGCCGAAGCTCTCCGGCACGCCCTGCGCCTGCCAGTTGGCACGGTCGACCGAGATCGCATTCATCGTCGTCGGCACGCGAACCTTGGCCCCCATGTCCGCCATCTTCTCGGCGAAGGTGAGGTTTGCCGGGCTCGCATAGATGCAGCCGTCGATATGGCCCTGGACCACGTCGATGAGCTTTTCCGCACCCTGCTGCGCCGCCATCGCCGCGATGATGCGCATCGCCTGTTGCACGGCGATGCCGTCACGACCGTCGAGCATGGCGCGATCGTCGTCGGTGAGATCAAGCGCCGTCATTGCCGGCGGAGCGACCGGAATTGTCAGGCCATCGGCTTCGATTGCCGTATCGCTGATGCGCGCGGTCTTTGCCTGCGCCAGCGCCTTGAAGGCGTCGCGCGAAAGCCGAAGCACCGGCAGGGATTTTCCGAACATTTCGGCCGCGATCAGCGCGCCGAGCGTCAGCACGTCTTCCGCTTCCGAGAAGACCAGGGCCGCCGGCGCACGGCCGGTCAGCGCCATGTCGAGCAGCACGCCCGAACCGGTGCAGGAGCCGCGGCTCGACGGCATCATCAGGATGCCGTCGGTCAGACAGAGGCCGTGCAGCGGATGGTGCACGTCGATCACCCGACCCGTTGCCGGATCGACCCCGCCCCAGAAGCTCAGCGCCTCCTCCGTGTCGATGATGGGGCCATCGGCGGAGCCGGAAAGAATGCTGCGGGCGGAGATCGATTGGTTCATTTTACGACAAATCCATGAGCAAAGGGGTCGCGGTCATCGATGAAGATCGTGTTGATGCCGGTCATGCGGGCCCAGCCGGCAATCGACGGGATGATGGCGTCGCGGTCGGCGACCTTGGTCGCTGCCTCGACACGGCCCTTGAACAGCGAACCGATGATCGATTCATGCACGAACTCGTCACCGACCTTGAGCTTGCCCTTGGCGGCAAGCTGGGCCATGCGCGCCGACGTGCCGGTGCCGCAGGGCGAGCGGTCGATCGCCTTTTCGCCGTAAAAGACGGCGTTGCGCGCATGCGCTTCTGCCTGTGTTGGCTTGCCGGTCCACTGGATGTGGCTGAGGCCCTTGATTTCCGGGTGCTCCGGATGCACGAACTCGTATTTGGCGTTGAGCGCCGCGCGGAGCTTCGGGCTCCAGCCGACAAGTTCGCCGGCCGTATGGTCGGCCATGTCGCGAAAATTCTTCTGCGGTTCGACGATGGCGTAGAAGTTGCCGCCATAGGCGACGTCGACGACGATCTCGCCAAGACCCTCGACTTCAGCCGTCAGCCCCTCGGCGTAGAGGAAGCCCGGAACGTTGGTGAGGCGCACTTCTTCGACGAAGCGGCCTTCCTGGCGATAGGTGATGTCGACCTTGCCGGCCGGCGCGTCGATTGAAAGCTTGCCCGGTTCACGCGGCGTGATCAGGCCGTTTTCGATCGCCATGGTGATGGTGCCGATCGTGCCGTGGCCGCACATTGGCAGGCAGCCCGACGTTTCGATGAAGAGCACGGCGACATCGCAGTCGGCCCGGGTCGGCGGATAGAGGATCGAGCCCGACATCATGTCGTGGCCGCGCGGCTCGAACATCAGGCCAGTGCGGATCCAGTCGAACTCGCGCAGGAAATGGGCCCGCTTCTCCAGCATGTTAGCGCCTTCGAGTCGTGGCCCGCCGCCGGAAACGAGGCGGACCGGATTGCCGCAGGTGTGGCCGTCGATGCAGGAGAAGGTGTGGTTGGCCATGGTCTAAACTCTGTCAGAAACGTTGGGGCGAGAAGGAACTGATATCGATCGCCGGCCGCCGGCCGGTGAGCAGGTCGGCCACGAGCCGTGCGGTGCCGGCCGATTGCGTGAGACCGAGATGGCCGTGGCCGAAGGCGTAGACGACGCGGCCGGTGGCGCGGGCGCGGCCGATCGCCGGAAGGCTGTCGGGCAGCGATGGGCGGAAGCCCATCCATTGCACGCCGCCCTCGCTCTTGAAGCCCGGCAGGAAGGCTTGCGCCTTCTTCAGCATGGCTTCCGAGCGGCGGAAGTTCGGCGGCAGCTTCAGCCCGCCGAGTTCGACGGCGCCGCCGACGCGGATACCGGTCGAAAGCCTGGTGACGACGAAGCCGTGTCCGCCGAAGGTTACCTGGGTGCGCAGATCGAAGGCATCCTGCGGCAGCGTGGTGTTGTAGCCGCGCTCGGTTTCGAGCGGGATACGCTCGCCGAGCGTACGGGCGACCTGGTGCGAGAACGCGCCGGCTGAAAGCACGACCTGTTCTGCCCGCCGCGTCTTGCCGTCGGCCGTCAGTTCGACGCCACCTTCGATCGGCTTCAGTGCCGTAACTTCGGCACGCTCGATCACACCTCCCTTGGCGCGGAAATGGTCTGCCAGCGCCAGCGTGTAGAGCTTGGGATCGGCGATGGAATACCAGCCGGGGGTAAAGGTGCCATGGGTGAAGCGCGATGCGAGACCAGGCTGGATCTCGGCCATCTCGGCCGCGCCCATGTGTCGGAACTCGATGCCGTGTTCGGCTCGCGCGGTCCAGCCGGGAAGAGAGGCCTTCAGCTCGGCTTCGCTTTCATAGACCTGCAGATTGCCTTCCTTGCGCAGCATCGGCAGGGTGCCGGTCTCGGCGAGGAAAGGTTCGAGCTCGGCCTTGGAGAGGTCCATCATCGCCGTCTGGGCGGTCGTCGAATGGGCCACGCGGCTTGCCGAGCAGGCGCGCCAGAAGCGGAACATCCACGGCGCGATCTGTGCCGCATAGGCCGGTGGCACGCTCAAGGGCCCAAGCGGGTCGAGCAGCCACTTCGGCGCCTTCTTCAGGATGCCGGGTGACGCGAGCGGCAGGATGTCGGTGAAGGCGAAGGCCCCGGCGTTGCCCGCCGAGGCACCTGCTGCCGGGCCTTCCCGGTCGAGCACGGTGACGGAAAGTCCCCGTGCCTGGGCGGCGATCGCCGCAGAAAGGCCGACAACGCCGGCGCCGATGACGATGACGTCAGGCTGAACTGCATCCTTCATGATCGGCTCAGTGCGTCGCTGCGAGGAACTTTTGGAGTTCCGGATCCTTCGGCGCGCCGAAGAGCGCTTCCGGTGCGGCGATTTCCGCCATCACGCCCTTGTGGAAGAAGGCGACGCGGTCGGAAACTTCGCGGGCAAACTTCATTTCATGGGTGACGCAGATCATCGTCATGCCCTCGGAGGCCAGCATGCGCAGCGTGTCGAGCACTTCGCCGACGAGCTGCGGATCGAGCGCCGAGGTCACTTCGTCAAACAGCATGTATTCCGGCGACATCGCGAGTGCGCGGGCGATCGCCATGCGCTGCTGCTGGCCGCCCGACATGCGGGTTGGATAGACGCCGAGCTTCTCGCCGAGGCCGACGTGCGTGAGCTGCTTGACGGCGTTTTCCTCGGCCTTTTCCTTGGAGAGGCCGAGCACCTTGCGCGGCGCCAGCATGACGTTTTCAAGCACGGTCAGGTGCGGGAAAGCATTGAACTGCTGGAAGACGATGCCGAGCTTGCTGCGCAGCTTGTTGAGGTTTGTTGATTTCGCGTGGACCTCGGTGCCGTCGACGAGGATGCGGCCGGCATCGATCGGCTCGAGACCGTTGATGCAGGTCAGCAGCGTCGACTTGCCGGAACCGGAGCCGCCAATGATGGTCAGCACCTCGCCCTTGTTGACGGTGAGGTCGATGCCTTTGAGAACCTCCAGCGAGCCGAAGGATTTGCGAACGTTCTGGATCTCAATCATTGGACCACCGTTTTTCAAGGTAACCGCCGAGCCGGGCGATCGGGAAGCTGATAAGGAAGTAGATGGCGCCGCAGATCAGAAGGATCAGCAGCGGTTCCTGCAGGCGGGTGACGAGCACCTGCGAGGCGCGCAAGAGTTCGATCAGGCCGAGCCAGAGGACGAGTGCGGAGTCCTTCATGACGCCGAGCGTCAGGCCGATCCAGGACGGCAGCGAAACGCGGGTCGCAAGCGGCGCCACGATGTAGCGCATGTCCTGCCACCAGGTCATGCCGAGCGAGCGGGCGGCGCGGCGCGTCGTCGGTGGCACGGAAGAGATGCCGCCACGAACGATCTCGGTGCAATAGGCGGCCGTATAGAGCGACAGCACCACGCAGGAGGTCGTGAACGGTGCCCAGCCGAGCTTGGCGATCGCCTGGAAGGCATTGGCAAGAACCAGCTGGATCAGCAGCGGCACCGAACGGAAGATGTCGAGCACGAAGGTGAGCGGAGCGGCCCAATAGGGGCCGACCTGGTTGCGCACGACGCCGAAGATGATGCCGAGCACGGTGCCGGCGGTAACTGAGACGGCGGTGACCGCGAGCGTCATCAAGGCGCCCTGCAGCAGGAAGCCGAGATCAGCGAGGGTGAGGGCGGTATTGAACATCTCTCACCTCTCCTTAGTAGCGGAACATGCGCGCGGCGAGCAGGCGCGCGCCTAGCGTCACGGCCTTGGCGATCAGGTAATAGATGATCGCCGCGATCGCGAAGAATTCGAAGGTGCGGAACGAACGGGCGTTCAGTTCCTGGGTGATGCCGGCAAGGTCGGTGTTCATGCCGACGGTAACGCCAAGCGAGGTCATCAGGATCGCCCAGACCATCTGGTTGGTGACGGGCAGGAAGGCGATGCGCAGCATCTGCGGCAGCACGATGTAGCGGAAGGCCTGCACCGGGGTCATGCCGAGCGAGCGGCCGGCCCGTGCCTGGGTATCGGGAATGGCCTTGAGGGCGCCGCGGAAGTTTTCCGCGAGATAACCGGCATTGTTGAAGGCGATCCCCGCGAGCAGCGCCGTATAGGGGCTCAGGTGGATACCGAAATTGCCGAGGCCGAAATGGGCCATGTAGATCTGGAACAGCGCCGGCGTGTTGCGGGCGATTTCGACCCAGGCGGTGGCAAAACCACCGAGGATGCGATTGCCCGACAGGCGGCAAGCCGTCAGCGCGAGCGCCAGTGCCAGGCCGATGACCATCGAGAGCAGAGCCACCTGCAGGGTGACCAGCGCTCCGTCGAGCATCTGTGGCAGGGCTTTCAGCGCCTGGTTCCAATGAAAGGTATAGCTGAACATGTTTCGTCTCACCTCTTCGGAAACGAATAGCGGCGCGAAGCTAAACTTCGCGCCGCCAGATAAACGGCATATTAGCGGTAAACGCCCTTAGCCGTAAGGTCCGGAAGTTCGCCGCCGACCCACTTTTCGTAAAGTTCAGCGTAGCGGCCGGTGCGGACCTGCTGGTTGATGAAGAGGTTGAGGAAGTTGATGAAGCCGTATTCTTCGCGGTTGGTGAAGAGCGCGACGTAGTCGGTGTCGAACGGAGCCTTGCCAACGACGGAGATGCCGGCGAACTTGCCGCCCTTCACGTTGGCCTGGGCGACGGTCGAGGTCGAAACCGTAGCGTCGATCTGGCCCTGGCTGAGCGCGAGGAAGACGTCTGCCTGGGTCTGGTACGGACGGAACTCACCGGCGCCCCATTCCTTGACCTGCTTTTCGAGAGCGATCGCTTCGAACGTGCCGGCGGTCGCGCCGACAACCTTGCCCTTCATGTCTTCGAAGGACTTGACGCCCGACTTCTCGTTGGCAGTGACGGCCATTTCGAAGGCGAAGTAGGGGATCGTCATGCCGACGGTCTTGGCGCGCTCAAGCGTGTCGGAGGTCGAGGCAACGCCGACGTCGACGCGGCCCGACATCAGAGCGGGAATGCGCTCCGGGAACGGGGTCTCGACGATTTCGGCGGTGACGCCGAGTGCCTTTGCGAGGTCGTTGCAGTAGTCGACGTCAAAACCGATCGGGTTGTTGTTCTCGTCGCGAGAACCCATCGGCGGGAAGTCGAGCACGACTGCGCAACGCAGCGTACCCGAGCCGATGACGTCATCCAGCTTGTCGGCATGGGCCTGGCTGGTCAGAGCAGCGGCCGCAACGAGGCCGAGCGCGAGCACCGAAGTCTTCATTTTCTCTCTCCCTGAAATGAGTGCCGTTTGACGGCTGAGGCACTATTCCGTTTTAGACAGCACAAATCAATAGAAAAATACAATTAGTATACAAAAAGTATAAGTTCATAACGCAGAACGCGCGCAGGCATCCCATTTGTTTCGTCAAATGGGATGCCTGCGCAGCGATCTGTCGTGTCTTGCGGCTGCGGGCGGCAGGCACCCGCAGCTGTCGGTGAGTGCCTTAGCCCTGGAAGTCCTCGGGCAGCAGGCCTTCCGGCATGTTCTGGTAGGCGACCGGGCGCAGGAAACGGCGGATCGACAGGGTACCGACGCTGGTTGCGCCGAAGTTGGTCGAGGCCGGATAGGGTCCGCCATGCACCATCGAATCCACCACCTCGACGCCGGTCGGAAAGCCGTTGACGAGGACGCGGCCGGCCTTGCGCTCAAGGATCGGGCGCAGACGACGGGCGGTCTCGAGATCGGTCGCATCCATGTGGATGGTGGTGGTCAGCTGCCCCTCGAAGCCGCGGGCAAGCTGTTCCATTTCAGAGGTCGAACCGACGCGAACGACGAGGCCGAGCGGACCGAACACCTCTTCGCCGAGCGCATGGTCGGCCAGGAACTGGTCGCCGGTCGTTTCGAACAGGTTCGGCGAGACCGAGCGGCCGGACGATTCGGTCGTCAGCAGCGGCTTCACGGTGTTGCGGCTTTCAAAGCGCGCCTGGCCCTCGTGATAGGCCTTGGCAATGCCGTCGGTCAGCATCGTCTGCGGCGCGACCTTGCCGAGCGCTTCGACGGCGGCCGTGGTGAAGCGATCGGCGTCAGCACCTTCGACAACCACGGCGATGCCGGGGTTGGTGCAGAACTGGCCGGCACCCATGGTCAGCGAACCGGCCCAACCCTGGCCGAGTGTCTCGGCGCGTGCCTTCAGTGCTTCCGGCAGCAGGAACATCGGGTTGACCGAGCCGAGCTCGCCGAAGAACGGGATCGGCTCCGGACGTGCGGCGCAGAGATTGAAGAGCGCGCGGCCACCGGCGAGCGAACCGGTGAAGCCGACGGCCTTGATCAGCGGATGCTGGACAAGCGCTTCGCCGACCTGGCGGTTGCCGCCTTGGATCAGCGAGAAGACGCCCGGGTGAACGCCGGTCTTGCGGATCGCGGCCTCGACGGCCTGCGCAACGATCTCACCGGTGCCCGGATGGGCCGAGTGGCCCTTGACGACCACGGGGCAGCCGGCAGCAAGGGCGGCAGCCGTGTCGCCGCCGGCGGTCGAGAAGGCCAGCGGGAAGTTCGAGGCGCCGAAGACTGCGACCGGGCCGATCGGGCGCTGGATAAGGCGGATTTCCGGGCGCGGCGCTGGCTGACGCTCGGGCAGGGCCGCATCGAAACGGCGGTCGAGATATTCACCCTTTTCGATGTGGTCGGCAAAGAGACGGAGCTGGCCGGTGGTGCGGCCGCGTTCGCCCTGCAGGCGCGCTTCCGGCAGGCCGGTTTCCTGGGTGCCGATCTCGGTAATGGCCTCCGCGCGTGCCTCGATCTCGTCGGCGATGGCGCGCAGGAAGGCGGCGCGCTCGGTCCGGGTCGAATAGCCATAGCTCAGGAAGGCTTCTTCGGCGGCTTCAGCCGCGCGGTTGACCAGTTCCACGGTGCCGGTGGCGAACTGATGGACCGGACCGTGGGCGGGTGCCGATGCGAAGGTGCCCGCGCCGTCGAGCCATTCGCCGGCGACAAGGTGTTTTCCTTTGGGGGTGAAGGCCATCTGCCGATCCTTTCGTTCGATCCCGGATTGCCTTTTCTAGCAGAGGGGATCATGGCTGAATTGCACTTGTCGGATCTTTGTATACTATATGTATGCAGAACATCAATCGCCTGACTGGCCCTTCCGGATCAGGCGCAGCATTTGAGAGGGAGAGAGATGAGCGAAACCAACACCCTGACGATCGCAGCACTTTTCGAGCGCGTTGAGGCGATCTTCCTGAAGGCGGGGCTCAACGCCATTCAGGCCGGTGCACTGGCCCGCGTGATCGTCGCCGGCGAGCGGGATGCCTGCAAGTCGCATGGCATCTACCGCATCGAAGGAGCGCTTCGCACCGTCAAGGCGGGCAAGGTGAAGCCGGATGCAACACCGGAGCTCGAAGCGGGCGAAGGTTCCGCTATCGTCAAGGTCAACGCCAAGGGCGGTTTTGCCAATCCCGCCTTCGAGCTCGGCCTGCCGGTTCTCGCCGAACGCGCTCGCTCGCTGGGCATCGCCGCGCTCGTCATCAACGATTGCACCCATTTTTCGGCGCTCTGGCCTGAGGTCGAAGGCCTGACCGGCGAGGGACTTGCCGGCCTCGTCATGTGCCCGAGCTATGCGACCGTTGCGCCGACCGGCGGCAACAAGCCGCTGCTCGGCACCAACCCCTTCGCCTTCGGCTGGCCGCGCGAAAACAAGCCGCCTTACGTCTTCGACTTCGCCACCTCGGTTGCCGCCCGCGGAGAGATCGAACTGCACCGCCGTGCCGGCAAGCCCTTGCCGGAGGGTTGGGCGATCGATGCCGAAGGCAATCCGACGACCGATCCGGAAGCAGCGCTTGCCGGCGCCATGCTGCCCTTCGGCGGCCACAAGGGTTCGGCGATCGGCACCATGGTCGAGCTTCTTGCCGGCATCATGATCGGCGACCTGACGAGCCCGGAAGTGCTCGACTATCTCGGCACCACGACGCTTGCACCGTTCCACGGCGAACTGATCGTCGCCTTCTCGCCGGAGAAATTTGCAGCCGGACGCCCGGGCAATCCCTTCGCCCGTGCGGAAGTGCTGTTTGAGGCGATCGTCGGCCAGGGCGCCCGCCTGCCGTCGCAGCGTCGCTTCGTGGCGCGCGCCAAGTCGGAAGTCGAAGGTGTCGTTCTCAACACGGCTGAAATCGAGCAGCTCGAGCGGCTGCTTGCTCTTGGACTGGACGCCGTCGCGTAAGCGACGGCTAACCTTTTCGTCGGTCATCGACCCGTCGAGACTGCCAAACGAAAAAGGCCCTCCAACCGGAGGGCCTTTTCTATTTGAGTGCCGATCGAGCGATCAGGCCTTGTACTTCTGCACCGCGCCCGGGAGCTTGCTCCACTCGGCGTACCAGCTGTTGAACAGCTTGAACTGGGCTTCGACGTAGCCGCGCTGGCTGTCGGAGAGAACGTCGCTCTCGTTGAAGTGCAGCGTGTATTCCTTGTCGCCCTTCAGCACCATCATATGCTTGAAGTAGAGAACGAGGTCCGGACCTTCGTCGAAGGACGAGAGAACGGCGAGCGCCTGTTCCAGTTCCAGTGCGCGCAGACGTGCGTCGACGTCGCCTTCGGCGGCGGCACGCGACAGGTTGCACATGTGGATGACTTCCTTCGGCAGAACGCAGCCGATGCCGGTGATGGCACCGGTTGCGCCGCAGTTGACGAAGCCGTGGAAAACGGCCGTGTCGACACCGATCATCAGCGAGACGCCATCGTCACGGCTGGTGATGTTCTCGGCCGCATAGCGCATGTCGGCAGCGCCGCCGAATTCCTTGAAGCCGACGAGGTTCGGATGTTCGGCGCGCAGTGCGAAGAACAGGTCGGCGCGGGTGGCGAAGCCGTAGTACGGGCTGTTGTAGATGACAGCCGGCAGGCTCGGGGCGGCCGAGAGAATGGCCTTGAAGTGGTTCTTCTGGGCAGCGACAACCGAGCCGCGCGAAAGCACGCGCGGGATGACCATCAGGCCCTGGGCGCCGACCTTCTCGGCATGTGCCGCGTGAGCGACGGCCGAAGCGGTGTTGACGGCGCCGGTGCCGACGATAACCGGAATGCCGGCCTTGACGAGGCGCTCGACGCCTTCCATGCGCTGTTCGTCGGTCAGGAGCGGCCAGTCACCCATCGAGCCGCAGTAGACGACGGCGGACATGCCTTGAGCGATCAGCTCCTTGCCCTTGCGCACCAGCGCGTCGAAATCGGGGGTGCGGTCTTCTTTGCAGGGGGTCATCAGCGCCGGGATGACGCCGGTGAAAATCTGAGCCTTCATCTGAAACTCCTCTCGGCTTTGTCTTCAGGGCAGCGGCGCACCTGCGCCCTTGCCTTTGATCCAGACAATAGCTGTTTGTATTTTATTTGTCGACAAGAAAAATACAAAGCTCGCTACAAAGCGATATCGAGCTTGTTGTTGCGGGCAAAAAGCTTCTGCACCTGCTCGACGATCTGCTCCGCATGCGCCTTGCCCAGCCGATCCGCAGCCTCGACGTCGCGCGCGGCGATCGCGGCGATCATGGCCGCATGCTCGTCGACGAAGCGCTGGGGGAACTGCTCGTCATAGGACTGATAATAGAGACGGAGAATGCGCCGCCCTTCGTCCAGCAGCCGGCGGAACAGGCTGGTGAAGTAGGGGTTGCGTCCGCTTTCCGCGATTGCCGCATGGAAGGCGGCGTTGGTGGCGATCATCGTCAGCGCGTCGCGCGTCTGCACGGCTGCCGCATAGTCTTCGTGGAAGCCACGAATGATCGCCAGGTCTTCCGGGCGGTGGTTCTGCGCCGCAAGCCGCGTGGTGACGCGGTACATCAGCACCAGCGCGTCGAAGAACGGATTGAGATTGAGGAAGTCGATGTTCGCCACCATCGTCGAGCGGTTCGGCAGCGTGTCGATCAGCCCTTCGCCGGCAAGACGCACCAGCGCCTCGCGGATCGGCGTGCGCGACATCTTCAGCCGCTCGGCAAGCTGCACTTCGTCGATCGGGCTGCCCGGCGGCAGCACCAGGTCGAGGATCTCGTCGCGCAAGAGGTCATAGACCATCTTTACGCCGGAGCCGCGCTTGCGCTCGGGGATGGGGCTGTTGTCGGTGTCGATATCGGTCATGTCAGATTCCTTTGTCGACAAAAGAAATACTTGTCTCTGTCGCCGGGATCAACAGTTTCCGCTGCCGTCATTGCGCGAAGCTGTTATCCGCATCTGCGTGCACAGGTTGTTGTGGCGACCCATGCGTTTCCCACATGGGAGCGCTGAGTTTTGAGCGCTGCAACTCACGGAAAGCCTGAGCTATAAGGTGTTCATCGAAGCGAAACGAGGCGCCACGGACTGGCAGCCAGGCTTCGAAAGCCCATTGAAAGGGGGATCAAATGAACATCGCACGCTCCATCAACAACTGGCGCAAGTACCGTCAGACGGTCACCGAACTGGGCCGCATGTCGAACCGCGAACTTCGCGACCTCGGCATCGAACGCGCCGACATCGACCGCGTCGCACGTACGGCCTTCGCCCGCTAAGGCGATCTTAAAGACTGAAGTATTGCCAAGCGCCTGCATCTCCTGCGGGCGCTTTTGCTTTTTTGGCGCCTTCATTGCGCCATTGTCGTCCCACACATCGCTGGCACTGCGATTTGATTAATCGACTACTCCATTAATCGCGCCGCTTGCCGCCGACAGGCGCGGTGTTCGTTCAAGAGACTGAGTGCCATGCCGCCGTTTTCCCCTGAGATTACCGATTTCTGGAACGCGTCCTTTGCGGGCGATGTTCTCGCAAGCGCGGATCGGTTTACCGTCGTGGTCAATCCCGACCTCGACGAGGAGAGCCCGGCCATGGTGCTGCACACTGCTGAAAACGGCGTGATCGTGGCCCTGTCCCCGGCGCTCGGCGCCGCGCTGTCGTCGGCGGCGGGGCAGGTGCTCACCGAAGCGCCCCTTCGCCAAGGGCTGTGCGATGCCGGCATCGTCCTGAACGGTGCTGACAACCTCTTCTACTTCACCGAAGCGGATAAGGCTGTGCTGTTGCGGGAGAATTCGAGCGACTATGTGCGCGCGCTCACGGCGAAGGATGCGGCCGCGTTCGCCCTGTTCCAGGGCTCCGCCTCGGAAGAGGATCTCGATGCAGCCTATGTCGAACTGGATCACTGGTTGGTCTACGGTGCCTTCGATGGTGACAGGCTGGTCTGTGCCGCGAGCATGTATCCCTGGCAGGAGCGGCAGATCGCCGATCTCGGTGTGCTGACGCTTATGTCCGATAGGGGTAAGGGCCACGCCCGCAAGGTCGTGCGCGCAATCAGCAGGGTCGCCCTCGAAAAGGGCTACCAACCGCAATATCGCTGCCAACTCGACAACCACGCGTCGGTGGCGCTTGCGGGAGCCGTGGGCGTGACGCTTTTTGGCCAATGGGAAGCGCCCTCCGAAGACGGCTGAGACGCGGCTCGACGGTATGCCCGGCTGTCAAAGCGATGCTGACAGAATCTGGCAGGGGTCGCGCGTAAAGTGGTCCCAGGATAAGAGATCGAGGGATTGCAGATGTCGGCGCAGGATATGTTTCAGATGGGTGCAGCAAACAGGTCGGGCGAGCGCAATTTCTGGATCGGCGCGGTTTCCGGCGATGACCTGCAGCATGCTGCGGAAGACGGCTTCTCTCGCTTTGGCTACGGCTACGGCAATGTCCAGGCGATGACGCGCATGAAGGCGGGTGATGGCTTCATCGGTTATGCGCCCAACGCCGCCTTCAACGGCAGGGCGGGGCTTGCCTGTTTTGCCGCCATCGGTGTCGTCAAGGAGCGCCCGCCCTACTTCTTTGCCATGGGCGGTGTCGCCCCGCATCGCGGCGACATCGACTGGGCCGACAGCATGGAGGCGCCGGTTCGGCCGTGGCTCGACAGCCTGGAATTTGCCGAAGGCAACCGTAACTGGGACCAGAAGCTTCGTCTTGGTCATCTTGCCATCAGCGAGCGTGACTTCCGCGTGATCGCGCGGGCCATGCATGCAGACCTCGGCATGGTTTTCCCGAGGGTGTCGGCCTTTCGCCAGCAGCTCGCCGGCTGATCGTTCGCGTCCTCAACCGGGCAGCAGCACCGTTGCGTCCTCCGCCGTGTCGACCGCTTGCTCCACCGAGCCGGCGGCGATGCTGGCATACATGCCGGTGGTTCTGAATTCCGTCGGGCTCAGACCGAAGGAGCGGCGGAACACCTTGGCGAAATAGTTGGGGTCTTCGAAGCCCGAGAGAATGGCCACTTCCTTGACCGGAAGGCTTGCGGTTTTCGTCAGCAGTTTTACCGCACGCTGCAGTCGCTTCTGCAGCACATATTCGGCCGGCGCCATGCCTTCGCTGGCGGCGAAGACGCGCGAGAAATGCGCCCGGCTCAAGCCCGACACGCGTGCCAGTTCCTCCACCGGAAGCGGGTTCTGCAAGTTGTTCATGATGTGGTCGACGACCCGGTGCATCGTCCTGTGTTCATGGCTGAACACCGGGTGCGAGCCGAAGACGTCGTCGTAGAGCGCCATCGCCGCCTCGTAGGCAATCGCCGAGGCTCTGCCTGGCGTCTCGCCGCCGCGGATCAGCCGCAGGCTGCAGTCGGCCAGATGCTCGATCGTTTCCGGTTGCAGCTTCAATACCGGACCGGTGACGGCGAGCAGGGCGCGGTGGATGCGCAGCGCCTCGTCGCCGTTCATCGAGATCCAGAAGAACTCCCAGCGCCCGCCGTCTTCCAGCCAGTAGCGATGATTGTGCGGCACGAGCAGGAGCAGCGTCTCGCCCTCGCGCACCCGATAGCTGCGGTTTTCGTATCGCAGGTTTCCGGCACCCGCGATCGTATGCTGGAGCACGGTAAAGGGCGTGTTTCCGCGCTTTCTGCCATCCCAGTCATAGGTCGCATTGTTGCGGATTTCATAGCCGGTGCTGGTCGGCATCGCGTGCAGGCTCTGGCGTCCCCGCGGCAGTGAAACGGTTCGCATAACCGGGCCGTTGTCGACCAATTCTTGCAGCATAAAATTACCCATGAAAGCACAATACCGCTCTGGCGGGGTCGGCGATTATACACATAATGACCACCAACAGCGCAACAGGCGGTGCTTTTGGCCCGTAAGAAATGAGGGGATGCATCGAAGTTGCGCGCAGAGACGGTGGAAAACCGTGAATTGATTTTACCCTTTGTCAGAGATGCATGCAGTTCATGAGGAGTGAGGGCATGGCAACATTCAAGATCGCCATCATCGGCGCCGGCAGCATAGGCTTCACCAAGAAGCTCTTCACCGACATTCTCGCCGTGCCGGAATTGCGCGACATCGAGGTTGCGCTGACAGATCTCAGCGCCCGCAATCTGGAGATGATCAAGGCGATCCTCGACCGGATTGTCGAAGTCAACCGCCTGCCGACGAAGGTCACGGCAACCACCGACCGGCTGAAAGCGCTCGAAGGCGCCCGCTACATCATCAGCTGCGTCCGTGTCGGCGGGCTCGAAGCCTATGCCGACGACATCCGCATCCCCCTTAAATATGGCGTCGACCAATGCGTCGGCGATACGATCTGCGCCGGTGGCATCCTCTACGGCCAGCGCAACATCCCCGTCATCCTCGACTTCTGCCGGGATATCCGCGCGGTCGCCGAACCGGGTGCCAAGTTCCTGAACTATGCCAACCCGATGGCGATGAACACCTGGGCGGCGATCGAATACGGCAAGGTCGATACGGTCGGGCTCTGCCACGGTGTTCAGCACGGCGGCGAGCAGATCGCCGAAATCTTGGGAGCCGGCGAGGGCGAACTCGACTACATCTGCTCGGGTATCAACCATCAGACCTGGTTCGTCGACGTGAGGCTGAAGGGCCGCAGGATCGGCAAGGACGAGTTGGTTGCGGCCTTCGAGGCGCACCCGGTGTTCTCCAAGCAGGAGAAGCTCCGCATCGACGTGCTGAAGCGGTTCGGCGTCTATTCGACCGAGAGCAACGGCCATCTCTCCGAATATCTTCCCTGGTATCGCAAGCGCCCGGAGGAAATTACCCGCTGGATCGATATGTCCGACTGGATCCACGGCGAGACCGGCGGCTATCTCAGGCATTCGACCGAGACGCGCAACTGGTTCGAAACCGAGTTTCCGCAGTTCCTCGAAGCAGCCGGCCGGCCGCTCGACCATCAGAAGCGCTCGAACGAACATGCGAGCCATATTCTCGAGGCCCTGGAAACGGGCCGGGTCTATCGCGGCCATTTCAACGTCAAGAACGATGGCGTGATCACCAACCTGCCTGCCGACGCCATCATCGAATCCCCCGGCTTCGTCGATCGCTTCGGCATCAACATGGTCTCGGGCCTCACCCTTCCCGAGGCCTGTGCCGCCACCTGCCTTTCCTCGATCAACGTCCAGCGCATGTCGGTCCATGCGGCCGTGACCGGCGATCTCGATCTTCTAAAGCTGGCGATGCTGCATGATCCGCTGGTCGGCGCCATCTGCACACCGGAGGAGGTTTGGCAGATGGTCGACGAGATGGTGGTCGCTCAAAGCCAGTGGCTGCCGCAATACGCCCATGCCATCGACGGCGCGAAGGAGCGACTTGGCCGCGCAACCGTCAGGACGCGCGAATGGAAGGGTGCTGCGCGGCGTGAAGTGCGTTCGCTCGACGAGTTGCGCGCCGAGCGTCAGGTCCGCGCCGCCGGCTGATCGATTGCAGCGCTGCTTCCGTGAGGAGACGTGGGCAGCGCTGCCTGAAGTGCAGACTTTTCAAGGAGGAGGCCGCGTCCCGGCGCGGCAAAGAGGGAGAATCTAAGCCAATGACCAGCCACAGACTGATGAAAATGGCGAGCCTGATGCTTGTCGGCATCTCGGCCTTTGCCTTGGAGGCGACCGCTTCCGAGCCGACCGTCGTGCCCCAGCAGCCGGCCTTTCCGGCCGAGGGCAAGATCACCTATGTGCCGCGCGACTCGATCGCCGAGTTCAAGGCGCTGCCGGAATACAAGGAACCGACCTGGGTTACCGAGAAATACGTCAAGACCGGCAAGCTGCCGCCGGTCGCCGAACGGCTGCCGAAGGAGCCGATGGTCTTCAAGACCGGCAACATGCCTGATGGCGTCGGTGTCTACGGCGACACGCTACGCCACGTCATCGGCGGTCGTCCCGAGGGTTGGAACTACTCAGCCGGCCAGAGCCAGGGTTGGGGGGGCATCGATATCGGCATGTCCGAATGCCTGACGCGTACGGCGCCGCTCTTCCAGGTGGAAGCGAAGGACGTCGAGCCTCTGCCGAACCTTGCCAAGAGCTGGGACTGGTCTTCTGACGGCCACAAGCTGACGATGCATCTGGTCGAGGGCGCCAAGTGGTCGGATGGCGACCTCTTCGATGCCGACGACGTAATGTTCTACTGGGAAGACAACGTGCTCGACCCGAGCGTGACGCCGCTGAACGGCGCGACGCCGGAGACCTTCGGCGCCGGCACGACGCTGAAGAAGATCGACCAGTATACGGTCGAGTGGACCTTCAAGGAGGCCTTCCCGCGCCAGCATCTCTATGCCATGGCCTATGGCACCTTCTGCCCCGGCCCGTCGCATATTCTCAAGGCCAAGCATCCGAAATACGCCGGTACCACCTACGACCAGTACAAGAATGCCTTCCCGCCCGAGTACATGAACATCCCGGTCATGGGTGCCTGGGTCCCTGTCGCCTATCGCCCCGACGATATCATCGTGCTGCGCCGGAACCCGTACTATTGGAAGGTCGATGAGGCCGGCAACCAGCTGCCCTACATCAACGAGTTGCACTACAAGCTCTCGACCTGGGCCGACCGCGACGTACAGGCGATTGCAGGTTCCGCCGATCTCTCGAACCTCGAGCAGCCGGAAAACTTCGTGGAGTCGCTGAAGCGCGCCGCCCAGGATACGGCCCCCGCCCGGCTTGCCTTCGGCCCGCGCCTCATCGGCTACAATCTGCACATGAACTTCTCGGCCAATGGCTGGGGGGAGCCGGACGAACGCGCCCAGGCGGTGCGTGAACTCAACCGCAACGAGGATTTCCGCAAGGCGGTGACCATGGCGGTCGACCGCAAGAAGCTCGGCGAGGCGCTCGTAAAGGGCCCCTTTACCGCGATCTATCCCGGCGGGCTTTCCTCCGGCACCAGCTTCTACGACCGGCAATCGACCGTCTACTATCCCTTCGACATCGATGGCGCGAAGGCGCTGCTTGAGAAGGCGGGGCTGAAGGACACCGACGGCAACGGCTTCGTCAACTTCGCGGACGGCAAGGCCGGCGGCAAGGACGTGGAGATCGTGCTTCTGATCGACAACAGCTATGCGACCGACCGCAACCTGGCCGAGGGCCTTATCGGCCAGATGGAAAAGCTCGGCCTCCGGGTGGTTCTGAACTCGCTGGACGGCAAGCAGCGGGACGCGACCAATTACGCCGGCAAGTTCGACTGGATGGTTCACCGCAACGCCGCCGAATATGCCTCCGTCGTGCAGAACACGCCGCAGCTGGCGGCCGCCGGTCCGCGCACCAGCTGGCACCACCGTGCACCGGAAGGCGGTCAGCTTGACCTGATGCCCTTCGAACAGGAACTCGTCGACATCATCAACAAGTTCATTGCCACCAACGACAATGCCGAGCGCGCGAACTTGATGAAGCAGTACCAGAAGGTCGCGACGACGAACCTCGATACAGTCGGCCTTACCGAATATCCGGGCGCGCTGATCATCAACAAGCGCTTCGCCAACGTGCCGACGGGAGCGCCGATCTTCATGTTCAACTGGGCCGAGGACACGATCATGCGCGAGCGTCTCTTTGTCCCCGCCGACAAGCAGGGTGACTTCGAGCTCTTCGCCGAGCAGCTCCCGGGCAAGCCCGGCGAGAAGAGCCTGAGCAACTGATCGAAGGCCGCCCCTCCGGCCTCAAGCCGGAGGGGCGGCGCCTCATCTTAACCGACAGAAGGAAACGGCATGTTCAGGTTTCTGCTTGTCCGCATCGCCTCTGCCATTCCGGTGCTGCTTGTCTTGAGCGTGGCGACCTTCGCCATCATCCAGGCGCCGCCCGGAGACTACAGCGATTACATCCGCTCGCAGTTGATCAACCAGGGTGGCGCATCCTACGAGGAAGCCGAAGCCCAGGCGCAGGCCTATCGCAAGGAGCATGGCCTCGATAAGCCGCTGCCGGTTCAATACGTCAACTGGATGACCGGCATCCTGACGCGCGGCGATTTCGGCCACAGCCTCTATTACAACAAGCCTGTTGCCGATGTCGTCGGCGAACGCCTGCCGCGCACGCTGGCATTGGCGCTCGTCTGCCACATCCTGGCGTCCATCATCGGCATATCCTTCGGTATCATCGCCGCGACACGGCAATATTCGTGGATCGACAGCCTGCTTTCGACGGTGGCCTTCCTCGGCATGACGGTGCCGCGCTTCCTGATGGCGCTGATCATCGTCTACATCCTCGTCTTCCATTTCAATGTGAGCGAAATCAACAGCTTCCACTCGGCCCGTTATGGCGGTGCGCCCTGGTCCTGGGACAAATTCGTCGACCTCGTCAAACATGTCTGGCCGGTCGTGGCGATCGCCACTTTCGGCGGCCTCGCCTACAATATGCGGGTGATGCGCGGCAATCTGCTCGACACGCTGAACGCGCAATATGTCGAAACCGCCCGGGCGAAGGGCCTGAGCGAAGGCGCGGTGGTCATGCGCCATGCGGTGCCGAATGCCCTGCATCCGCTGATCATGTACCAGGGCGTTGTGCTGCCCTACATGCTGACCGGCGAGATCGAGACGGCGATCATCTTCGCGCTGCCGACCGTCGGACCGGCCATCGTCGGCTCCATGTGGGTGGGCGACGTCTATGTCACCGCCACCTTCATGCTGGTTCTGTCGGCGACCCTTATCCTCGGCAACATCATCGCCGACATGCTGTTGGCCGCACTCGATCCGCGCGTGCGTCTCGGAGGAGCCCCAGCATGACCGTCGAGATGCAAACAACCCTTCCGCTCGTCGTCGAACCCAAGAACGAGCAGCACAACGAAAGCTATCCTGCGCTCGTCTGGCGCCGGCTGAAGCGCTCCTGGACCGGCATGCTCGGCCTCGTGCTCGTTGGCCTGTTGCTCTTCATGGCGGTCTTTGCCGACTTCCTGTCGCCGGTCGATCCGAAGGCCACGGGCGTCGCCTTTGCGCCGCCGCAGGCGATCAGCTTTACCGATAAGGACGGCAACCTCGTTTTCTCGCCGCGCAGCTATCCGCTCAGCGAAGGTACGGAACTCGACCCGATCACCTTTCAGCCGATCATCGGCCCCGACTACGACAATCCGCAGATCCTTGGCTTCTTCGTCAAGGGCGCCCCCTACAGTCTCTTCGGCCTGATCCCGGCCGAGCGCCATTTCTTTGGCGCGGTCGATGGCTCGCCGGTGCATCTGCTCGGTACCGACAAGTTTGGCCGCGACGTGCTGTCACGCATTCTCGTCGGCTCGCGCATCTCGTTGATGATCGCCCTCATCGTCGTCTCGATCGTCACCATCGTCGGCACGACCGTCGGCATGGCGTCGGGCTATTTCGGCGGCCGCTTCGACGTCTGGACTCAGCGCTTCGTCGAACTGGTACTCGCCTTCCCGCAGTTGCCGCTCTACCTGGCGCTGACGTCGCTGATCCCGGTGACGGCGCCGACCAATGTCTTCCTCGCCTTCGTCATTATCGTCATGTCGGCGCTCGGCTGGGCGCAGATGTCGCGCGAGGTGCGCGGTAAGACGCTGGCGCTTGCCCGCATCGACTATGTGCGGGCGGCGATCGCCGTCGGCGCCAGCGACCGGCGCATCATCTTCCAGCACATCCTGCCGAACGTGATGAGCCATGTGATCGTCGCCGTCACGCTGTCGATCCCGCAGGTGGTGCTGCTTGAATCCTTCCTCGGGTTCCTCGGCTTTGCGGTCAAGCCGCCGCTCATTTCCTGGGGGCTGATGCTGCAGGATACCTCCACCTATTCCGTCATCGGGTCCTATCCCTGGATCCTGTCGCCCGTGGCCTTCGTGCTTGTCACGGTCTTCGCCTTCAATGCGCTTGGCGACGGCCTGCGCGACGCCATCGATCCCTATTGAGGAGGACGCATCATGACAGAGACAATCGACGTCCTCACTGCCGCGCCCTTTGAGCGCAGGGACCTTGCCGAACGCGATGGCCGGCCGGTCATCGACGCCCGCAATGTCGCGGTTCGATTCAAGGTCGAACATGGCACGGTGGAGGCGGTGAAGGATGTTTCCTTCCAGCTCTACCGCGGCGAGACCATCGCCATCGTCGGCGAGTCCGGCTCGGGCAAATCGGTTACCGCGCGCTGCGTCATGGGGCTGCTCTCCAAGCGCGCCACGATCGCCCCCCAATCGCGCATCGACTATGACGGCAAGGACGTGCTGAAATTCTCGCCGCGTGAGCGGCGCGGTTTGCGTGGCAATCGCCTTGCGATGATCTTCCAGGAGCCGATGAGTTCGCTCAATCCGGTCTACACGGTCGGCACGCAGATCATCGAGGCGATCCGGGCGCATCGCAGGATAAGCCGACGCGCCGCGACCGAGCGGGCGCTGGAGCTCCTGCGCCACGTGCGGATCCCGGACCCGGAGCTTCGGATCAATCAGTATCCACACCAGCTCTCCGGCGGCCAGCGCCAGCGGGTGATGATCGCGATGGCACTCGCCAACGATCCGGATGTGCTGATCGCCGACGAGCCGACGACGGCGCTCGACGTCACCGTCCAGGCGCAGATCCTCAACCTCATCCGAGACCTGCAGCGCGAGCTCGGCATGGCGGTGATCCTGATCACCCACGACCTGACGGTGGTTCGGCAGTTCTCGGACTACGTCTACGTCATGCAGTACGGCGAGGTGAAGGAGCACAACACCACGGCCGGGCTCTTCGCCAACCCGTTGCATGCCTATACCAAACGGCTGCTCTCGTCGGAGCCGTCGGGTGCGGCTAAAACGCTACCGGACAACGCCCCGATCATGCTCGACGGGCGGGACGTGAAGGTCTCCTTCATGCTGAAGAAGGGCGGTCTTTTCCGCTCGCAGTTTTCTGAGTTGGTCGCGGTCGACAAGCTCAGCCTTAATCTGCGCAAGCACGAAACGCTGGGGCTCGTCGGCGAATCCGGATCGGGCAAGACGACCTTCGGCCAGGCGCTGATCCGCCTGCTCAACCCCGATGGCGGCGAGATCTACTTCGACGGCATCCCGATCCACGACAAGGACCGGACCCAGATGCGGCCTCTGCGCTCGCGCATCCAGATCGTCTTTCAGGACCCCTTCGCCTCGCTCAACCCGCGCATGTCGATCGGCCAGATCATCGAGGAGGGGCTGGTCGTCAACGGCATCGGTGAGAACCGGAAGGACCGGCTCGACCGGGTGGTGGATGCGCTTAACGCCGCAGGCATGCCGGGCAACATCCTGTCGCGCTTTCCGCATGAGTTCTCCGGCGGCCAGCGCCAGCGCATTGCGATCGCCCGGGCCATCGCGCTTGAGCCTGAATTCATCCTGCTCGACGAGCCGACTTCGGCGCTCGATCTCTCGGTCCAGGCCCAGATCATCGAACTGCTGCGCAAGCTGCAGGACGAGCGGGGCCTGAGCTACCTCTTCATCTCCCATGACCTCAAGGTCGTGCGCGCGCTCTGCCATCGGGTGGTGGTGATGCAGCACGGCAGAATAGTCGAGGAGGGGCCGGTGAGCGAAATTCTGTCCAATCCCAAGACCGCCTACACCGAAAGGCTCGTGAGAGCCGCCTTCGATGTGGCAGCATGACCGCTAGAAAGCAGAGGCAATCCATGACCAGACAACCCAAGATCACCTTCATCGGCGCCGGCTCCACCGTCTTCATGAAGAACATCATCGGCGACGTACTGCAGCGTCCGGCGCTGTCGGCCGCGACGATCGCGCTGATGGACGTGAACCCCGAGCGCCTCGGCGAAAGCGAGGTCGTCGCCGG
Organism: Ensifer sp. EB106-05-01-XG146; assembly: GCF_058791875.1. NCBI lineage: Bacteria > Pseudomonadati > Pseudomonadota > Alphaproteobacteria > Hyphomicrobiales > Rhizobiaceae > Ensifer > Ensifer sp. EB106-05-01-XG146. The sequence continues at coordinate 1,687,119 of NZ_JBYTDX010000002.1, read as the reverse complement.
CAAGCTGGTGCGCACGCTCGGCGTCAAGGCTGATATCGAGACCCATTCCAACCAGAAAAAGGCGCTGGAGGGTGCGGACTTCGTCGTCGTCGCCTTCCAGATCGGCGGCTTTGAGCCCTGCACGGTCACCGATTTCGAGGTGCCGAAGAAGTACGGCCTGCGCCAGACCATTGCCGATACGCTCGGCGTCGGCGGCATCATGCGCGGCCTTCGCACCGTGCCGCATCTCTGGAAGATCTGCGAGGACATGCTGCAGGTCTGCCCGAACGCGATCCTGCTGCAATACGTCAACCCGATGGCGATCAACACCTGGGCGATCTCCGAGAAGTATCCGACGATCCGTCAGGTCGGCCTTTGCCATTCTGTCCAGGGCACGGCCTACGAGCTTTCACGCGATCTCGACATCCCGGTTTCGGAGATCCGCTACCGCGCCGCCGGCATCAACCACATGGCCTTCTTCCTCAAGTTCGAACACAAACAGGCCGACGGCAGCTTCCGCGATCTCTATCCGGATCTGGTGCGCGGCTACCGCGAAGGCCGCTTCCCCAAGCCCAGCCACTGGAACCCGCGCTGCCCCAACAAGGTGCGCTACGAGATGCTGACGCGGCTCGGCTATTTCGTCACCGAAAGCTCCGAGCATTTCGCCGAGTACACGCCCTATTTCATCAAGGACGGCCGTCCCGACCTGATCGAGAAGTTCGGCATCCCGCTCGACGAGTACCCGAAGCGTTGCGTCGAGCAGATCGAACGCTGGAAGGGGCAGGCGGCTGCCTTCAAGGAAGCCGAGACGATCGAAGTGGCCGAGAGCCACGAATACGCGTCTTCGATCATGAACTCGGTCTGGACCGGCGAACCCTCCGTCATCTACGGCAACCTCAGGAACAACGGCTGCATCACCTCGCTGCCGGAAAATTGCGCCGCTGAAGTTCCCTGCCTGGTCGATGCCTCGGGTATCCAGCCGACCTTCATCGGCGATCTGCCGCCGCAGCTGACGGCGCTGATCCGCACCAACATCAACGTGCAGGAGCTGACGGTTCAGGCGCTCATGACCGAGAACCGCGAGCATCTCTACCACGCCGCAATGATGGATCCGCACACGGCGGCCGAACTCGATCTCGACCAGATCTGGTCGCTCGTCGACGACCTGCTCGTCGCGCATCGCGACTGGATCCCGGAATGGGCGCGCGTGTCGAAAAAGGTCCAGGCAGCCTGACTTTTTCTCCCGGTCAGGCCGCGTCAAGCCCCGGAACCGCATGTCGTCTTTCCCCCATGTCCTAGCCGATTTACGGGGCAAGACCGACAGCGCCGGTTCCGGGGCTTGTTCTTCTCAAGCTGTTACGGCTGCCGCCAGCGGCAGCACGATCCGCATGCAGGCGCCGCCGGATGCCGAGCGGGAGACGTCGACGTAGCCGCCATGCAGGTGCACGATCTTCTGCACGAGGTTGAGGCCGAGGCCCGCGCCCTTGCCGTCCTTGCGCAGCCGCTGAAACGGCTCGAAGATCCGGTCGGTTTCGCTGCGCGGAATGCCGTCGCCGTCGTCGCAGACCTCAATCACGCCCTGGGGATCGACCTTGACCGTGATCGTGCCGCGCCTTCCGCCATGGTCGATGGCGTTCTGCACGAGATTGGTGAGCGCTCGCTCCAGCGACGCCTCGTCTCCCGTCACCATGACAGGGCGTTGATCGGCCTCGAATGTCATCTCGTAACCTGCCCCAAAGCCAAGCGGCGCGAGCGCGACGATCACCCGCTCGGCAAGTGCTGCAAGATCGACCGGCCTGAACTCATCGTTCTCGGCGTCGAGCCGTTCGAGATCGAGAAGCTGACCCGCCAGAATGGAAAGGCGCGTCACGTCCTCGTTGAGGCGGGTCTTGTCCGGTCCCGGCGGCAGCGAGGCGATGCGAGCGCCGAGAATGGCGACCGGCGTGCGCAACTCATGCGCCGCCTGGGCCAGGAAGCGCTTGTGTCTCGTATAGCCGTCATCGAGCCTTGTCAGCGCATCGTTGACGGCCGTCACCAGCGGCAGAAACTCATTGGGAACACCCGTCACCGGCATCTGGATGCCGCGCTGGTCATATTCGATGTGGGCGGCATGCGAGGCCGCGTGCGACAGGCCCGAGAGCATCCTTCGAACGACGATCGGGGTGACGACCACGGTCGCAAAGGCGAGCAGTAGCAGCATCGGCACGAAGATGCTGAGGAAGGCGCCGGTGGTGCTGAGCAGCAGGCGGCCGAGCGTCAATTGTCCCTCCGTGCCGCTGAAGATCTGGACCATGCCGGCCGGCGACTCGAGCCATTTGACGACCGCTTCCGGACGGGCGTTCTTGTCGGGCGAAAGCCGGAAGCGGGCGTCGTTCATGCGCTCGAGCCCGGCGACCGCAAAGGCGAATTCTTCCGGCACCGTGCCCTCCGAGAGTCTGTGCCCTTGTCTGTCGCGAACGATGAACCAGATCTTTCCCGCCTGTTGGCGCAGCCGCTGCAGCTCCGGCGTTTCCTGAAGTTCGAGCCCGCCATCGGCTTTGCGGGTGATCGCGTCCTTCAAGACGTCAACATTGCCGTTCTCGTAGCCGTCGATGAGATAGCCGGTCACCCAGAGCAGGCCGACCGCAATGGCGATAACGACAAGGGTCGCTACCGTTTCGAACAGCACGAGCCAGCCGACGAGCCGCCATTTGAAGGAATGGGAAGCGCGGCCGCTCATTGGTCTTCTCTGAGGAGATAGCCGACGCCGCGGATGCCGTTGATGGTCACGCCCGCGTCTGCGTCCGTCAGCTTGCGGCGCACGCGCGAGATATGGGTGTCGAGCGCATTGGACTGGATCTCGTCGTCGAGCCCGAACACGGCTTCCATCAGGGCCGCGCGCAGCACCATGCGTCCCATGCGACGGGTCAGCGTTTCAAGCACCAGAAGCTCGCGCCGCGGCATCTTCAGCGGCGTACCGGCCACACTCGCCTCGCAATGGGCAAGATCGAAGGAGAGCCGACCGACGGTGACGACATCGGATTGCACCGGAACCGGGCGACGGGCAAGCGCGCGCAGCCGCGCCAGCAGTTCCTCGAAGGCGAAGGGCTTGCCGATATAGTCGTCGGCGCCGCCATCGAGCCCCGCCACCCGGTCGGCGAGGTCGTCGAGCGCCGTCAGCATCAGCACCGGCACGGTGTTGCCGCGCGCCCGTATCACGGGGATGAGCGAGAGCCCGTCGCCATCGGGCAGCTTGCGATCGAGCACGACCACGTCATAGACGGCGTCGTTGAGGATCAGCGCGGCCTCAGCGAGATCGCGCGCATGATCGGCGATCATCCGGTGATGGCTCAACGCGGCCTTCAGCGCCCCCGCGAGCTCCTTCTCATCTTCGACCAGCAAGACCCGCATGAATGCGCTTTACCCCGTGCAACGTGCCTACGCGCGCGATCCTAGTGCCGCTTCATTGAGGGAACCTGTCATCCCGCCGCAAGGTAATCCCGATCTTTGTCGCCGCACAATCATTCGTTGCGGGCGCCCTGCATGACATGCTGTCTCAATCTTGATCCTTAGGCTGTGAAGCAGTGAAACCTCAAGAACGGGGTTCGCGGACAAAGCCAACCCGGATCACGGCGCATGACATTCAGCAAACGGACGTCGCCTACACTCAGACAACGCAGGGAAAGGCCGGCTGGCTGGCGTGCAGCGCATCCGGTTGCACTTGCGCGCGCAGGTCGGTTCCTGCGTCACGGTACCTTGGCGCTCGCTCTTGCCACCGCCGGCTGCGCCGGCCCGGACGTGACGCCCACAAACAGGCGACTTGAATTGACGACGGGTGCCGTGCCGCTTGCGCAGTCGACGTTTGATGTGAGCGACACCGGCATTATCCTTGCCTTTTCCGGTGGCGGCGCCCGCTCTGCTGCCTTCGGCTACGGCGTCCTGTCGGCGTTGGCCGAGGCGCCGTCCCCGGGCGGGCGAGGGCGCCGGCTTGCCGACGATGTCGCGGTTGTTGCCGGCGTCTCCGGAGGTGCTGTGCTCGCCTCCTATTTTGCCTTGAACGGCCGCGCGGGCCTTGAGGATTTCCGCAAGCGGTTTCTCGGACGCGATGTCGAGGCCTCGCTCAGGACGTCGTTTTCACCGCCCAATATCCTGCGCGGCTATCGCGGCGGGGTGAACGATCTCTCCGGTTTTCCGGCCTGGCTCGACGCCAACCTGTTTAACGGCGCAACGCTCGGCAACATCTCGCGCTCCGGCCATCCGCGCCTGGTGATCCACGCGACCGATCTCTATAACCGCGCACCGTTCATCTTCGACCGCGCCTCGTTCACCGCCATCTGCAGCAGCTACGACGACTATCCGCTCGCCTATGCGGTTGCGGCCTCGGCCGCCGTCCCGGTCGTTTTCGCGCCGCTGACCTTGCAGAACTTCCGAAGCGGTTGCGAGGCGTTGCCGGAAGCGAAAACACAGAAGACAGGGGTTCGCGCGCCGGGCTCGCTCGTTGCGCGCGAATACGCTGGCTCCCTCAGGCGCTATGAAACGGCAAGGGATCTCAACTATCTGAAACTCTACGATGGCGGCCTGGTCGATGGCGTCGGAACGCAAAGCCTGCTGCACCTGATGGGCCGGGGTGCTCCGGAACCCATCCCAGCGGAGCGCGCCTTCCGTCTCAGGCATTTGGTTGTCATCGTCGTCGATGCCTCCACGCGGATCGGCGGGGCCATCTCGAAGACAGTCGACAGCCCCAAGGCTCCCGATGCGATCGTCGCCGCCATCGACGCGATGATCAATATTCCCAATCTTCAGAGCTTCGATGCGCTGCGCGATCATCTGCCGGCCTGGCGGGAAAGCTTCGTGACTTGGCGGTGCGGCAGCAGCGGCGCCAAGCGGGGCTGCGGCGATCTCGATGTCGAGATCATCCGGCTGGCGCTGTCGGATGTATCCGAACCGGTGCTGGCGCGGCGGATCCTCGGGCTGCACAATCGGCTGAGCCTCAACGAAAAGGACGTCGATTTTCTTGCGGATCTCGGCCGGCGCCTGTTGCGCGACCATGCCGGCTATCGGCGGTTCCTCGACCGCGTCAACCATGGCGGGCCGAAGCTGGCCCGCGCGGATTGAGAGGTTGCAGACTGAGAAGGCAGGTTAGCGAGAGCCTGCCGGCTCAGTTCGCCCGTGCCTCCAGCCAGTCGTGCCACTGGTCCTCGCTGCCGTGGAAGACGTTGAGGTCGATCTTGCCATCGACCCCTTGAGAAAGGCCAGAACCGGAATACTGCCAGAACAGCCACTTGCGGTTCGGGTAGACGATCGACGGGTGCTGGGCGACGGCACGCAGCCAGAACGGATAGTTCTTGAAAGCGCCCTGCAGGTTGTCGGCGTAGAAGTCCGGCGCCGTGTAGATGATAGGACGCTGGCCGTAATGGGCCTCGAGCTTGTCCATGAACACCTGCATCTTTTCGCGCACGCGCTCGGGCGACAGGCGACGCTTGCAGCTCGATTCGCCATTATACTCGACGTCGATGACAGGCGGCAGCGCGCCCGGTTCACGCGGAACGTTGCGGATGAACCAGTCGGCCTGTTCGCCGGCCGTGCGGCACCAGTAGAAGAAGTGATAGGCGCCGCGACGGATGCCGGCCGCCTTGGCAGCGCGCCAGTTCTTCTTGAACATCGGATCGAGGTGGTCGCCGCCATCGGTCGCCTTGATGAAGGCGAAGTTCGCCCCTTGTGTACGCAGCCGAGCCCAGTCGATGTCAGCCTGCCAGCGCGAGACGTCGACGCCATGCACGGCCATCTTGCGCGGATTTTTGGCGCGGCCGAAGTTGATCGGCTTGGCGTCACGGAAACGATGACCGTAGATGCGCGAGCGGCCCTGTGGCATCGCCTGGGTCACCGGATTTTCCGGCGCGACGAAAGCGACCGGCCGCGCGTCCGGAACAGGCGCGGCGAGCGTCGTCGTGGTGTTTGACGCGGGTGCAAAGGCTTCCGGCTCCGGGACCGGTCCGGCCCAGGCGAGCATTTCTTGGGGCGGTGCTGATTGAACGTTCTGCGGCGGCGTCATCTGCGCGACCCGCGCGCCGACATTGGCGGCGGGCACCGGTGCGGCCGACATTGCGACCGAACTCGTCGTTTCGCGCGAGGGCGGCGCGATGGTGTCCAGGCTCGAACTGGAGGAGCAGCCCGAAATGAGGCCAGCAAAAAGGATTGCGGTCGCAGCTGAAAGACGCATGGGCACCCGTACGCAAAACAAGGTCGACGGCGATCGCCGGCCGACAGGTGTGAAATAGCTAACGGAAACTTACCCAAAAAGTTTGAATCCAATCTTACCAAGCGAACCCAATTTCACGCACTGGAGGTTGCATCGGGCCGGGCACTTTGACGCAGGCGTGGTGGCGCTGTCAGCTGGACGAATGTTCGATGCCGGTGCCTGTCCGTTGCCGGCGGCTGGTGCGGAATTCGAGGTTGCGGGCGATGGTGTCGTCGAGCGCGCCGGACGCGTCGGTGATCATCGTCGGCGCAAAATGCGAACGGAAACCCTCGCCGACCCGGAAGGCTGGTGTGTAGAGCGGGCCGAGCGGCTGTGTCGTCGTCACATAGGTGAGATTTTCGTCGCTTCCCGAGCGCGTCGGCAGGCCGTGGCGATGCAGGACCGAAGGAAGCGCGAGGCGCAGGCTGTTGGCCAGCAGGTGGATCATCTGCCGCCCGGAAAGCGAGTGGCGGTAGTTGCGGTAGAACCCCAGGCAATGGCGCAGGATACGGGCGCGGTTGCCGTCGAGGCGCGACAACTTGCGGGCAAAGAGGGCCACGTCCTCAAGACCATCGAGCGGACGGGTCATCAGGGTGAAGCCATCCATGTCGCGCAGCTTGGCCGAGGGCAGGAAGCGTTCGTCGGCGACGCACTCGTCGAAGAGCGGCGTGCCGAGCAGCGGGATCGTCAGGCTCAGGAACGCCGGCAGAGGCATCGTGGTTTCGCCGGTGATGAAGGCGAGCTCCTCCTGCATAGCCTCGATCGTCTGCGACGACGGATCGAACATCAAGCCATACTGGAAGGCGACGCCGGCGTTGAGGCAGGTCTGGATCGCCTCCAGTTGCGGCACCACCAGGTTCTGCTTTTTCTGGTAGCGTTTCAGTTGCGCTTCGTTCAGCGTTTCGACGCCGCTGAAAAGGCCGAGACAGCCGGCCGCCCGCACGGCTTCCAGATTGGCGGGATCGCGGAAGAAGTCGCCGGTGACGAGCGCAATCCAGCCCTGAAACAGCCCCTCCCGCCACAGCGATCGGATCACTTCGAGCTTGTCATAGAAGACGTCCTTGCTGTTGCCGTAGAAGTTGTTGTCGATGAACAGCACGTATTTCTTCGGCGGGGCGTTGCGCAGCTGCGCCTCGATATAGGCGGGGTCGTAGCTGTGATAGCGTCTGCCTTCGGCGGTTAGCGCACAGAAGCTACACTTGAAATTGCAGTAGCGGCTCGTCTCGATGTAGCTGACCGGACCGCGCCAATTGGCAAGGTCGAAGCGCGGCAGGATCGTCTCGGAGACGGCCCATTCGCCAAACACCTCCCTGATGACCGCCTGCATCTCCTCGACGTCACCGTCGCAGGCGTAGTCGAAGGTTTCGGCGCTCGAAACCGGCAGATTGCGCACGACCGGCCCGCCGGCGACGACGACGCAACCGGGTGACTTGGTGCGGGCATAGGCCGTCAGGTGCTGCATCCGGTCGAAGGCTGCGGTCACGCCCGTCAACACCAGCATGTCGAGGTCGGCAAAGGCTGCCTCGTCGACGAGCGGTCCGTCATGGAATTCGCTGTAGGCGCGAAGGTCCACGCGGTCGCGGGCAAAGGCGCCCGCCAGGAACAGGTGGCCGGTTCCCTGGGGGATGAAGTCGGGGCGGCCCCTGGGGTTCCGGGTTTCGTCGAAATGGGCTAGCACGATCAGGATGCGGGGAGGACTGGGACGGTTCATGCGCGGCTCCCCTGAGATCTGGCAAACTGGACATGCGGCGCCTGGTCGGTTTGGCCAAGCGGAAGAACCTCGCACCACGTGGCCCGGCGCAGCGAAAACATCGTCTCGAACGCCTGGCGCGCTTCGGCGTCTCTCGGTCCGGCGGCATGCTGCAGGGCGGCAAGCGCGACGGCCGGCATCTCCAGCCGGATCGCCTCCGCGAGGGCATACTGGGTGACGCGCTCGGCGCGGCGTTGTTGGCCGCGGCGCAGATGTAGGGTCGCTTCGCCGAGCGCTGCCACCGGTCGGCCGATCGGGTAAACCCGCGCAAAGCGCTCGAGTTTTCTAAGGACGAGCTGTGCGGCCAGCAGGTCGCCTCCGTCAGGGTCGCTGGCGACATCGAAGAGACGGGCGAGCGCCGGTAGCGTTCGCGTCTTCATCGCCGGGTTGAGCGTCTCGCACCAGGAAAGCGCGCGCTCGAGCCAGCTTGCGGCCTCCGTGCTGTTGCCCCGGCGCCGGGCGGCCTCGCTCAGAAGCGATGCGCCTTCGATCGAATGGACGAGTTCCAGCCCGTCACCCTTTTCGCGAAGGATCTGTTCGAGTTCGTCGAGGTCGGTGTCGATCGCGTTCCAGCGGCCAAGTGCTGCGTGGCCCCTGAGACGGCCGAGCAGGCCGCAGCCGAGCACCTGCATGTCCCCGCGCCGGCGCCCCTCCTCGCAGATCCGCTGCACGAGGATCTCCCAGGGCGCGATGCCCTCGAAGGCGGAGGTCAAAAGCCAAGGGCCGGAAATCGTCTCCAGCCCGACCGCCACTTCGCACCAGCGCCTCAGGTCGCCGACCGTCGCCGCATTGTTCAGGCCGGCCTCGAACGCCCGCTTGCCCGCGTGCCAATGACCGATGCCGATCTGGTACATGCCCGACAGTAAGTCGACCCGCACGCGCGTTCCCAACTGGTCGACGCGTTCGGAAAGTGCTGCCGCCAGCCGACTGTAGTGTTCGGCCTGGCTGTGCAGCGGGATCACGCCGCATATGGCGCCGAGGCTGGCATAATTGGCGGCGGTCGTCGGAGAGACGTATTTGTTTCTTTCGGCAAGGTTCGTCGCCCTCAGCGTCGCATGGATCAGCCGCAGCTTCTCGCTGGTGAAGTAATAGATCCGCGTCAGGTCCTCATGCGCCTTCGCCGCAAGCAGGAAGGGATCGGACGGCGATCGCGAGATTTCGCGCTTCAGGATCCAGTCCGCGTCGCGGTGGATGGTGCGGCGCCACACCTGTTCGGCGAGATCGAGTACGAGATGCAGCGCGAGGCCGGCAGAGGTGCGCGGCAGCGGCAGGCCGGAAAGCCGCAGTCCTTCCTCATAGGCATGGCGGGCCGCTTCGGCGCGGCCAAGATTGAGGCTGGCTTCGCCGAGCAGGAAGCAGGCGGCCGCCCGTCTTGCCGGTAGAATGGTGATCGAAAGGTCGCGCGCTGTCTTGAAGAAGCGCTCGATCAGATCGACAACCGCGGCGTTGTCGAACTGGCGCAGCCGCAGTTCGGCAACGCGGTCCAGATAGTTGAAGGCCTGCGCGGCGTCGCCTGCGCGCTCCCAGTGGCTGAGCACGCGCGGCAGGTTTTCCGCATTGTCCGGCTGCCCGCCTTCCTCCATCGCCTTGGCGATCGCGCGATGCGCTTCATGGCGCTGTTCCGACAACAGGCTTTCGTAGATCGCCTGGCGGATGACGGCATGGCTGAACATGAACCGGCCCGGGCGGTCGTCGGCGGGCTTGATCAGATGCGCCGCCTGCAGCCGCTCGATGCTCGCCTCGATGTCCAGTGCCGTCTTCCTGATCGGCGGCAGCGCGCCAAGCTCGGCAAGCGAGAAGGTCGCGCCCATGGCGCTTGCGATCTTCAGGAGAACCTGCAGCTCTGCCGGAAGCTGGTCGGTCCGGGCAATCACGGTAACCTTGGCGGTGTTGAGCAGGGTCGCATCGTTCGAGCGGGGCTCGGAGAGCAGCGAGACGGCTGCGGCAGGTTCGGCCGCCTTGGGCAGCCGGCGCTCGCCGATCATCCGGCAGATTTCGCAAATCAGCAGCGGGTTTCCGGCCGACTGCGCATAGACCGCCTCGCCGAAGCCGTCGGCGGGCGAGTTGCTGCCGATTGATGCGCGAACGAGCGCGATCGTACCCTCGAAGTCGAGCGGCAAAAGATCGAGCGTCTGGGCGCCGTTGTGGTGCAGGCCGGTCCACCGGGTCAGGTCTTCCTGTGTGCGGGTCGTCCGGGTCGATACGACCACCGGCACGGGTGCCGCCCCTGAAACCAGCCGCCCGAGCAGCTGGCCGGACGCCTCGTCGAGCCAGTGCACATCTTCGAGCACGACGAAGCCCTGTCCCCCGGCGAGACTGTCGGCCATGAGCTCGCTCAGCAGCTCGCGTAGCCGATGGGAGCGCCCGTCGCCGGACATGGCCCGGGTCTCCGGCGTGTCCGGCAAGGTGAGGTTGATGGCATCGTTGAGCAGCGGCGCGAGGGAAGCAAGCTCCGGTCTTTCCGCAAAGAAGAGCGCCACCTGGTCCGTGGCCTCGGCGCCGCGCAGATCGCCGATACCGAGCAGGTCGCGGATAACCCCGCGCCAGGCGAAATAGGGGACGTCGCTTTCGATGTCGTCGGCATTGCCGACGAGCACGCGGTTGCCGCGGTCGCGACAGCGCTCGACGAAGGCGCGCAGAAGGGCCGACTTCCCGACGCCGGAATCGCCCTTGACGATCATGATGCCGGACTGCCCCCTGCGCGCGCTTTCGAGATAGGCGGAAAGGGCCGTCATTTCGGCCGCACGGTTGAGGAGTGCCGGTGACTTGGTGTCGATCGTTGCGACCGTCTCGGCAATCGGCGCGAAGGCAGACACGCCGCCGCGCACGCCCGGTATGGCCAGCGACCACGGTCCGGAGAAGGCGATCTGGCTGGCCGTCTCCTTTGCCGTCGCCTGGTCGACAAGGATGCGCCCGGCGGCAACGCTTGCCAGGCGCGCGGCCATGTTCACGGCGGCGCCGACCACCGTGTAGTCCGCGCGGTGGCTGGCGCCGAGCGCGCCACAGAAGCTTTCGCCGGTGGAGATGCCGGCCGAAAGGCCGATATCGGGATCGTCGAGCTCGCCTGAAAGACGCAGCGCCGCAACGATCGCGCGGCGCGCATTGTCGGCATGTTTGGGGCCGGGCAGACCGAAGACCGCGAAGATCTCGAGACTGTTTGCGTGAAGGGCTGTGTGGAGGATTTCCCCGCCGGTGCGGCCGACAACGGCGATCGACCGTGCAACGAGCTGGTTCAGCCGATCGAGATCTTTCTCGAGGTCCGGGCCAACGATATGCACGAACAGGGCCGTAATGGTTCTCAGGTCCGCCAGCCACTCCGAAAGCGGCGATAGAAGCCGACCGCGCAGCGAAAGCGGCAGGTAGGCTTCAAGCCGCTTGCTGGCGAAGCCCGAAAGGGGGTGGGGCTGCCCGGTTGCGGTCGAATAGGGATCGATGCGTTCGAGGCGGGCGGTGCCCTCCCGGCCGGGCCGGCCGGTTGCCCGCTTGCCGATCAGCTGCCACACGGCGTCGGAGACGAGAATTTCGCCGGCATCGCTCAAAAGGCCGCAATGGTCCGCCTGCGCCAGGCAGTCGCCGCCGACGATCAGCCAGCGCTGGTCGATGCGGGGAACGAGGTGCAGCAGGGTGATGGTGCCGACGCCGACGGCGATGCGCAGCTGCAGCGCGTCCTCCGGCCCGCCCGGGCCGCCGATCTCTTCACGGATGCGGCCGGCACAATAGCAGCTGCGCCAGGCGGCCTGCTCCAGTTCGCTGTCGGAGGCAGCCTGCCAGCCGGCAAGCAGGCTGTCCCCGGCAAAGCTCAACACGGTGCCACCATGTTCCTCGATATGCCGGACGAGCGGCCCCATGTAGCCGTTGAGCAGCCGGCTCACCCGTTCGGCGCCGGCGGCGCGGTCGCTTTCGGACCATTTGGCGGTCAGGCGGGTAAAACCGGAGATGTCGGCGAACAGCAAGGCGCCGGGAAAGTCCTCGCGCGTCGGGCCAGCCGAATCCGTCGCCGCCGGGGCAGACCATCGAACCAGGGCTCCCGACAGGTAACGTTGGAATTCATTCTTGCCGGCGCCACCTACCACGCAAAATTCTCCCCAAGATTTTAGAGTAACATGCCTCCTTTCGCACTTAAAGGCCGCCCGTGTTGACCTATGGGTTTCCAGTAACGGCAAGTAAATATCTGTTCCACGCCGCTTGCTAACGGAGTAATGTTTGCCCGATTGTTCGAGGGGGTCTCGCAACAGGAGGGGATGATGGGGGTCGACTGGGCTGGTCCGGTCGCCGCCGTGACACGCCGCAATGTCTTGCGGCTGTTCTCGGCAGGCGTGATGGCGAATGTGCTTTCCGGGTGTCGACACGACTGGCCACCGGCCGCGGCCTGCGAGCTTCCCTACCCGATCGTCGACGTTCACTGCCATTTCTTCAACGCGGCCGATGTGCCCGTGGAAGGGCTGGTGCGCTATGTGGCGCTGCGGGAGAAACTGCCGGAAGCAAAACTCTCCGCCGATCCGCTGCAGTCGAAGCGTCTGGAAAACGCCCTGGTGGTCTTCCTCGTGACGGCCCTTGGCGACGTCGCGCCCAAGGCCAAGGCTGAGGACGCTATTCTCAAGAAGCGGGTGCCGCGCCCCTCCGACGCCGAGTTCGAGCGGCAGAAGGACGAGCAGTTGCGCATCGCCGTCAAGCAACTGGTCGCGCTAGCCGGCGAGCAGCGCGCATCGTTGACCGCACGAAGCGGCGCCGAAACGCCGGATTATCAAGGCCTGTTGGAACAGATCGGCGGCACCCCCGGCCTGCCGCAGGGCTTGCAGCGGCGCTCCGGCAGCGTGGAGGAGACGGATGTCGATGCCCTGGCGTCGGCCGCCAAGGCCCACGAACAGATCGGCAACTACCTTTCCTTCGTGCGCCTCATGCAGGACTACCGCGAAAACCTGGCGGAAACCTATGCCCGGATCTTCGCTTCGAAATGCCGGTTTTCCATGATCACGCCGAGCATCCTCGATTTCGAGAAGTCGATCGGCGGCAGGGCATCGCCGCAGCACGACCAGATCGACGTGATGGACGAGATCCAGCAGCTGGTGATCAAGCGGCACGGCATCCACATGCACAGCTTCGTCGGCTTCGATCCGCACCGGGAGGCGCAGAAGCGTGGCTCGTCGCTGGAAAACGTCCGCTACGCGATCATGGAAAAGGGCTTCATCGGCGTGAAGATCTACCCGCCGATGGGCTTCAAGGCATGGGGCAATGCGGATCCGGCGATCGATGCGGCGCTGAAGCGGCTCTACGACTGGTGCCGCGACAACAGCGTGCCGATCATGGCGCATGCGGAAAACAGCATCGGCGCCGGCTGCGGCTATGGCAATATGGCGAGCCCCGCCTACTGGAAGAAGCTGCTCGACACCAACCGTTACAATGACTTGCGGATCAATCTGGCGCATTTCGGCGCTTTCGATGAAGTCATTCGCCCAGGCGCACCGACGGGGGTCATGGTGTCCTGCGCCCAGGACAAATTCTCCGGTCCGCCGACCTGGGAGGACATCATTGGCGAGACGATCGGCCACGGGCGCCGGCCGAACCTGTTTGCCGACCTGAGCTACCTGAGCGAGCTCGTCACCGACAACACGCCCGGGCTGCACGAAAAAATCCGCGCGCTGCTCGACAAATGGCTGCGGGACTACGATCCCGATGCGCGCCATCTGATGTTCGGCACCGACTGGTCGATGATGGCGCTGGAGAAGGACTACAACGCCTACGTCCCGCGGATCGCCCAGCAACTGAAGGAGGCCAATGTGAGCGAGGAGGACCAGCAGAACATCTTCTGGAAGAACGCCTCCCGTTACCTCGGCCTCGACCGGCCGGGGCCGACCCGCCAGCGGCTCGCCACCTATTGTCGCAAGCGTGGCCTGGACGCCTCCTGGCTCTCGCAGCTGGAGATCGCCTGACCGCGAAACTGCTACCCGCGGTCCGGCACGTGCCTATCGCCACGGTGCGGTTCTGGCGATCCATTCGCGCGTCCGGCCTTCCGGGTCGGCGTTGCGGGTGATGTCGGTAACGACGGCGGCGATGTCGGCGCCGTGCTCGAAGACGCCGGCGATCCGCTCGACGTTGAGGCCGCCGATGGCGACCAGCGGCAGCAACCCGACACGGTTCCGCCAGGCGGCAAGGCGCGGCAGTCCCTGCGGCGCCCACTTCATAGCCTTGAGAATGGTCGGGTAAACCGGTCCGAGCGCGACATAGTCGGGCTTGGCAGCAAGTGCTGTCTCCAGTTCCGTCTCGTCATGGGTGCTGAGTCCGAGCTTCAGGCCGGCGGCGCGGATTGCAGTAAGGTCGGCCTCCGCCAGGTCCTCCTGGCCGAGATGGACGAAGTCGCAGCCTTCCGCGATCGCCAGTTGCCAGTAGTCGTTGACGATGAGCTGGCAGCCCTGCTCGTCGCAAACGGCCTTGGCCGCGCGGATCTCGCGGCGGATCTCCGCTTCCGTACGATCCTTGACGCGTAGCTGCACCAGCTTGACGCCGAGCGGCACCAGCCGCTCGATCCAATCCGTGCTGTCGACGATGAGATAGAAGGGGTCAAGTTTCACGCAAACACCGCCTTTCCGATGACGGGGGTGGAAGGGACGGCAAAATCGCGCGGCTCGAGCATGCCCGCCTCGAAGGCCTGCCGGCCGGCATCGATCGCGCCCGCGAACGCAGCGGCCATCAGCGCGGGCTTGGCGGCGCCGGCGACGGCGGTGTTGAGCAGGACGGCATCGAAGCCGAACTCCATCACCGTCGTTGCGTGCGAGGGCCGGCCGATGCCGGCATCGACGATCAGCGGCACATCGGGAAAGTTGGCCCGCATTGCCCTGAGCGCCTGGATGTTCTGCGGCCCCATGGCGCTGCCGATCGGCGCGCACCAGGGCATCAGCACCTTGCAGCCGGCTTCCACGAGCCGTTCGGCAACCACGAGATCATCCGTGGTGTAGGGAAAGACTTCGAACCCTTCGGCCGAGAGGATGCGCGCCGCCTCGACCAGCCCGAAGACATCGGGCTGCAGCGTATCGTGGTGGCCGATCACTTCGAGTTTCAGCCAGTTGGTGCCGAAGACCTCGCGCGCCATCTTGGCCGTCAACACCGCCTCTGACACCGAGTGGCAGCCGGCGGTGTTCGGCAGCACGTGCACGCCGAGCGCCCGGATCAGTTCGAAGAAGGCGCCGCCCTGGCGGCCTCCGGCGGTTTCGCGCCGGAGCGAGACCGTGACGATCTCAGTGCCTGACGATCGCACCGCATCTTCCATAACGGCGGGGGAGGGGTAGCGGGCGGTGCCGAGCAGCAACCGTGAGCGCAGGTCCTGTCCATAAAGCGTCAGCATGTCTCAGCCTCCTTTCATCGGCGAGAGAATTTCGATCCGGTCCCTGTCGCTGAGCGCATGACCCGAACGGTCGGCCCGGTGCACCAGTTCGCCGTTGACGGCGGTGGCGAGCCAGTCGCCTTCGAAATCAAGGGCGGCCAGAAGCTCGGCGAGGGTGGTGACGGCGAGGTCGTGATCCTCGCCATTGACGGTCAGTCTCATGCGGCATCTCCCTTCAGGTCCTGCGCAAGCGCGAGGTCGGCTGCTTCCGCCGCCAGGGCCGGCGAAAGCAGGAAGCCATGGCGGTAAAGTCCGTTGATCGTGATGGTCTGCTCGGTGCGCAGGGCGCGCGGCAGGTTGTTGGCGAAGGCGGGGCGGACGCCGGCGCCGGTTTCGACGAGGCGCGCTTCGCCGAAGGCCGGATGCAGCGCATAGGCGGCGTTCAGCAGTTCCATGAGGGAGCGGGCGGTGATCGGTCCGCCGTCATCCGTCTCGATCATCGTCGCCCCGCACATGAAGAGGCCGCCGCCGCGCGGCACGATGTAGAGCGGGATGCGGGGATGAATGAGCCTGACCGGCCGCGACAGTTCCACGTCGCTTGTCTGCAGGTAGAGCATTTCGCCGCGCACGCCCCGCAGGCCCGGCGTTTCGCCGATGCGTGCCGCGCCGGCGCAGTCGGCGACGAGATCGTGGTGGCCATCGTCGCTCGTCTCATCGAGGAAGGTGACGCCGTGATCGACAAGCTTCTGCCGCAACCGGCTCAGCGCCCGGCGCGGGTCGAGATGCGCCTCACCGGGAAAAAACAGCGCCTCGCGGAAACGTCCGGCAAGCGCCGGTTCCAGCCGTTCGATCGCGGCGGCGTCGAGCCATTCGAAGCCGGAGGTGCGTGAGGCAAAGCGCTTGAGTTCGCCCGCATCCCGTGGCGGGGCGACGACAAGCGTGCCGTTTCGGGAAACCTCGCCCGGCAGGGCGTCGTCCCACCAGTCGATGGCGCCGATGCCCTTCGTCAGCACCACCTCTTCGGCGCTCTCGCGTTCGCACCAGGGTGCCAGCATGCCGCCGGCAAACCAGGAGGCCGCGCCGGCAAAGCCTGGTTTTTGCTCGACAACCGTCACCGCGACACCGCGGGCGCTAAGTTCATGCGCCAGACAGAGCCCTGCGACGCCGGCACCTTTGACGAGGATCCGCATGGCTCAGTGTTCCCGCGAGGCGTGGGCGGGCCGTCGTGAGGGAAGCGGGATGGTGTTGGCGGTGTGCATGCCGAGGCTCCGATTGTGGAGACCCAGTTCACGAGCGAAGGAAGGGGAAGGACGCCTTGCCGTTGAATGGTCGCGTGAACGCGACGTTTGCGGCAGCGATGTCTGCACCGTCCCTACGCCAGTATGAACTGGATCAGGTTCAACGGGTCACTGCGCCGCGCAAACCGCATAGCAGAATCTCAGCCCCTTGGCGGGACACCCCTGGTGAATGCTCCAAGCTGACCGTTCGGGGCGGTTTTTGTCAAGAGCCAGCATTCGTGTGCGATGTGATCTCAGCTGCCGAGAAAATTATCTATAATTTTGCGACGAGAAAGCGGAAGCGTTGGCGGCGTGCTGAGGGGAGGAGTGTCAGGCGGGCAGAGCGGGTCGAAAAATACCGGAGAAGCCCCGCTCGTCCTCGTTTCTCGGGTGCGTTACGCCCGATTTCGGAAATGGGAGATGCGACCGATTGATTGGTGATTGTTGCCCTGTCTCGGCGGTTTCCAGATTCACTCACGGTCAAAATACAACCAGAAGGGTATTTGCTAACACAAACTCTCCACCTGGGTGCTTGCGAACTTTGCTGGTCGATAAAATTATAGATAATATCAGATTCTATCTATTTCGCGTTTGCGATGACCTGGAGGACGAGCCGAAATGCTGGACGGAACCCTATCAACTGGCGCTAATTTTACCCCGGGCGACGCGGGCGAATCCCGCTGGACCCAAGCGGAAGCTGAAAAAATCTATAATTTGCCGTTCAACGATTTGCTCTACCGCGCACACACGGTCCATCGTGCGCAGTTCGATCCCAACGCCATCCAGATGAGCCGGCTGCTCTCGATCAAGACCGGAGGCTGCGCCGAGGATTGCGGCTATTGCAGCCAGTCCGCCCACTATCCGACCGGGCTCAAGGCATCGAAGCTGATGGAGGTCGAGCGTGTGCTTGCCGAGGCGCGACAGGCGCGCGACGGCGGTGCGACGCGCTATTGCATGGGGGCCGCCTGGCGCAGCCCGAAGGACCGCGACATGGACGCGATCGTCGCCATGATCGGCGGTGTGCGGGCGCTTGGCATGGAAACCTGCATGACGCTCGGGATGCTGACGCCGGACCAGTCCGCACGGCTCGCCGAGGCCGGGCTCGACTACTACAACCACAATGTCGATACCTCCGAACGCTTCTACGGCGAGATCATCACCACCCGCAGCTTTGCCGACCGGCTGGAGACGCTCGCGAATGTCCGCGACGCCGGCATCAAGGTCTGCGCCGGTGGCATTCTCGGCATGGGCGAAACCGCCGACGACCGGATCTCCATGCTGGTGACGCTCGCCAATCTGCCGGTGCCGCCCGAAAGCGTGCCGATCAACATGCTGATCCCGATCCCGGGCTCGAAGCTGGCCGATGCAGCGCCCGTCGATCCGATCGATTTCGTCCGCACCATCGCGCTTGCCCGCATCCTGATGCCGCTATCGCATGTCCGGCTTTCGGCCGGCCGGACCGACATGAGCGACGAGACGCAGGCGCTCTGTTTCTTCGCCGGCGCCAATTCGATCTTTGTCGGCGAAACCCTGCTGACCGCCGACAATCCCGGCGAGGACCATGATGCGGCGCTCTTCCGACGCCTGGGGTTGAAGCCGATGGCTCCGGCGGCAAGGCAGGATGCGGCCGAATGACCCTGGGTCTGTTTGCGCGCTATGAGAAGACGCTGGAGGGCCTTGATCGCAAGGGCCGCCGGCGCGCACTTGCCCCCGCTGGCGGCCTGGATTTTACCTCGAACGACTACCTGGCGCTCGCCGCTTCGACGCGGCTGAAGGCGGCGATAACGAGTGCCATCGCGCGCGGCGTGCCGGTCGGCTCCGGCGGCTCACGGCTGTTGCGCGGCAATCACGAAGAACACGAGGCGCTTGAGGCGGAAGCGGCCACCTTCTTCGGCGCGGAACGAATGCTCTTCTTCGGCAGCGGCTATGCCGCCAATGCTGCCCTGTTTTCGACGCTGCCGCAGCGCGACGACCTCATCGTCCACGATGCCCTGATCCATGCGAGCGCCCATGAAGGCATCGCTGCGAGCAAGGCCGATTCGGTTGCGGCAGCGCACAACGATATCGACGCCTTTGCCGATGCGATCGGCCAATGGCGCCGCGCCGGCGGCACAGGGCGCCCGTGGATTGCCGTCGAAAGCCTCTATTCGATGGATGGCGATCGGGCGCCGCTCGCTGACCTCTTAGCGCTTGCCGCGCAGCATGACGGCTTTCTCGTCATCGACGAGGCGCACGCGACCGGCGTCTTCGGGCCGGAAGGTCGCGGTCTCGCCGCTGAGCTGGAGGACCGGGAGAACGTCGTCATGCTGCATACTTGCGGCAAGGCGCTCGGTGTTTCCGGCGCACTGGTCGGAACAAGCGCCGTGCTTTGCGACTATCTCGTCAACCGCGCCCGCAATTTCATCTATTCGACCGCGCCCTCGCCACTCATCGCGGCCGCGGTGCGTGAAGCGCTCGCCGCCCTCGTCGACGAGCCGGAACGCCGCGCCGCATTCGACGACCTCAGGTCTTTCGCCAACCGGGCGCTTGCCGAAGTGCTCGGCATCGAAGGCAGCGGCTCGCAGATCCTGCCCATCCCGATCGGTGATAACGGCCGAGCGGTCCGCATCGCCGCCCGTATGCGCGCCGAGGGTTACGATGTCAGGGCAATCCGCCCGCCGACGGTGCCGGAAGGCACCGCGCGTCTTCGGATCGCCATCACCCTCAACGTCGACCGGGCCGCAATCGTGCAGATGCTGCAGCAGTTGAAGATCGCGATCGCGAAGGAGCGGCCATGAAAACCCGTATTGTGATCACCGGTACCGATACCGGCATCGGCAAGACCATCTTTTCCGCAGCCCTCACCGATGCGCTCGACGGTTGCTACTGGAAGCCTGTGCAGTCAGGGCTCGACGAAGAAACCGACAGCGAAACCGTCGCCCGGCTTGGTCGGTTGTCGTGTGACCGCGTCCTGCCCGAAGCCTACAGGCTCGCAACACCGGCATCGCCGCACCTGTCAGCACGGATCGACGGCGTCACCATCGACCCGGAGCATCTTTCCCCGCAGGCGGTGGAACGACCGCTGGTGATCGAAGGCGCAGGCGGGCTTCTGGTGCCGCTGACGGAGCACACGGTCTTTGCGGATGTCTTTGCGCGCTGGCTGATCCCGGTGGTTGTCTGCGCTCGCACCGGGCTCGGCACGATCAACCACACCCTCTTGTCGCTCGAAGCGCTGCGCCGCCGCGCCATTCCCGTTCTCGGCGTCGCCTTCATCGGCGACGCGCAGGAGGACAGCGAAGCGATCATCGCGCGCCTTGGCGGGGTGCGCCGGCTCGGGCGGCTGCCGCGGCTCGACCCGCTGACGCCCGACCGCCTGCGCCACGCCTTCGCCGAGAATTTCAACATCGCCGATTTTCGAGGGATGCCGGCATGAAGAGCTCCGCCGTCTGGTATCCCTTCACCCAGCATGCCCTCGAACCGGCGATGCGCCGCATCGTCGGCACCGAAGGAGCGTATCTCGTCGACGAAGATGGCGCGTCGATCCTCGATGCGATTTCGTCCTGGTGGGTTATCACCCACGGCCACCGTCACCCCACGATCATGGAGGCGATCCGCAGGGCTACGGAGACCTACGACCAGATCATCTTCGCCGAATATACTCACGCACCGGCGGAAGACCTGGCGCGCGGGCTGATCGAGATCGCACCGCCCGGGCTCTCCCATGTGTTTTATTCCGATAGCGGTTCGACTGCGGTCGAGGTCGCGCTGAAGATGGCGCTCGGGTTCTTCCACAACAGCGGCCAGCCGCGGAGCCGGATCTGTGTGCTGGAGCATGGCTATCACGGCGACACGATCGGCACGATGTCGGCCGGCGAAAGAGGCGTCTTCAATGCCGCCTACGCGCCGCTGCTCTTCGCCGTCGATCGCCTGCCCTTTCCGGAGCCGGGCCGGGAGCAGGCAACGCTCGACGCCTTCGAACAGGCTTGCGCTTCCGGCGAGGTTGCCGCCCTGTTGATCGAGCCTCTGCTGCTTGGCGCCGGTGGCATGAAGACCTATCCGGCTTCCGTGCTGTCCGAGCTGAAACGCATTGCCGAACGGCATGGCAGCCTGCTGATCGCCGACGAGGTGATGACCGGTTGGGGGCGGACGGGCAGCCTGTTTGCCTGCGAGCAGGCCGGGATCGCGCCCGATATTCTCTGCACCTCGAAGGGGCTGACCGGCGGCGCGCTTCCTCTGGCCGCGACGCTTTGCACCTCGGAGATCTTCGAGGCGCATCTTTCGGTCGACCGACGCAAGACCTTCTTCCATTCGAGTTCCTACACGGCCAACCCGATCGCCTGTGCCGCGGCACTTGCCAATCTCGCCGTCTGGAGACAGGAGCCGGTGGGAGCGCGTATCGAAACCTTGGTCGCGCGCCAGCGTCGACATCTGGCGCGCTTCGCCGACGATCCTCGCTTCGTCGACGTTCGCCAAATCGGCACCATTACAGCCCTCGACCTCACGGTGCCGTCCGGCGGCTATCTCGCCGAGGTCGGCCCGCAGCTCAGGGCGTTTTTCCGCAAGCGTGGTTTGCTGATCCGTCCGCTCGGCAACGTCATCTACCTGATGCCGCCCTATTGCGTCACCGATGCCGATCTCGGGCGGGCCTATGACGCGATCGACGAGGCGGCGTCGCTCTTCGGGGCAGGGCAGCTATGAGGCTCGTTCGCTCATCCCGGATCGTCGGTTTCGGCCATGCGGTGCCGGAGCGGCGTGTCGCCAACGGCGAAATCGAGACGACGCTCGGGCTTGAGCCCGGCTGGATCGAGCGCCGCACCGGCATTCGCGAGCGGCGCTGGGCCGCGTCTGAAGACACGCTGTCGGGGCTTGCAGCAAAGGCGGGCGCAATGGCGCTCGAAGATGCCCGCACCCCGGCCGCCAATATCGCCCTGGTCCTGCTTGCGACCTCGACGCCCGATCACCTGCTGCCGCCTTCAGCACCCCTGCTCGCCCATCGTCTCGGCCTTTCCAACGCTGGTGCGATCGACCTTGCCGGCGCCTGCTCGGGTTTCCTCTACGCGCTGACGCTTGCCGATGGTTTCGCGCGGGCTCAGGGAAAGCCGGTGCTGGTGGTGGCGGCCAACATCTTGAGCCGCAGGATCAATCTGGCCGAGCGGGCGAGCGCCGTGCTCTTTGCCGATGCGGCCGGCGCCGTCGTCGTCGCGCCGTCCGATGACCCGCAAACCGGCCTCGTCGGCGTTGACCTCGCCGCCGACGGCAGCCGCTACGATCTGATCTCTATTGCCGCCGGCGGCGGCAACAGGCCGTTTTCCGCCGACACCAGGCCCGAGGACCTGTTGATGACAATGCGCGACGGGCGCGAGATGTTCGCGCAGGCGGTGGAGATGATGACGGCCTGTGCCGTGAACGCCATGGACGCCGCCGGCTGCGTGGCCTCGGACATCAGCCGCTTCGTGCCGCATCAGGCCAATGCCCGCATTTTCGACGCCGTCTGCGATCGTCTCGGCATCGCGCCGTCGAAAACGGTGCGCACGATCTCGGACTACGGCAATTCGTCGGCCGCGACCATCCCGCTGTCGCTATCGCTGGCGCACCGAGAAAAACCCTTCGTCTCCGGCGAAAAGCTGTTGCTGACGGCGGCCGGCGCGGGGCTTGCGGGAGGGGCGGCAGTGCTCGCGATCTGATGACGCGTCGACGGCAGCCACGCCGCGTAACCTGGGGCGCGCGCCGTGATGTCAGGGTGTTGAGGGCGCGGCGCAAGAGCCGCGTTTCATCAGCATTGGCTGCAGCTTGTATTCCTCCTGCAGCGCATGGCTGCCGAGCACGCCTTCGAGTGCCAGCCGGGCGATCTCGTCGATCGGCTGGCGAATGGTGGTGAGCCGCGGCAGCACCAGCGAAGCCAGAGGAATGTCGTCGAAGCCGACGATCGAAAGGTCGTTCGGGACCCGAAGCCCCATGTCGTCGGCGGCGCGCAGCAAGCCGATTGCCTGCTGGTCGCTGGCGGTGGCGATCGCAGTCGGGCGACTTGCTACGGGTTGCGTCAGCAGCTGCTTACCAAGTTCTTCACCTGAGCGGTAGTCGAAGTGCCCCTCGACGATCTGCGGCGGAACGTAGTCGCCTGGGTGGCTTTTCTGGAATTCCTCGAGCCGTTGAACGAAACCGCCGCGGCGCTCGCCGGAGACTTCGGTCGTGCCCGGACCGCTGATATAGCCAAGCCGACGATGGCCGAGCGAAAGCAGGTGGTCCGCGGCGAGATAACCGCCCTGACGATTGTCGACGGAGACGAGCGCATGGCCGCTCAAGGGCCGGTCGACGGTCACCGTGCGCGTGCGCGACGCCAATCCATCGGCGAGGCTGTTGCTGACGGGAACGAGGATCAGCCCGGCCGGCAACCGTCCGAGCAGGGTTTCAATTTGCTGCTTCTCGGCGTCCGGGTCGTCATGGGTGTTGGCAAGCAGCACCGAGTAGCCTTCGGCGGAAGCCAACATCTCCACCTGTTTGGCAAGCTCGGCAAAGAAGGGGTTGGTGATGTCAGGCACGACCAGGCCGATAATGTCGGTCTTGGCGAGCCGGAGGCTGCGACCGAGAATGTTCGGTCGGTAGCCGATCGCGTCGATCGTTGCTTCGACCTTAGCCCTGATGTCCTCGCTCACCGTCTTGTTCTTGGCAAGCACACGCGAAACCGTGCCGACGGACACCCCGGCGCGCTGGGCAACATCCTTGATCGTCGGGTTCAAACGGTCGGCTCCCTATCACGTTCGCTGCATCGATCAGGAGGGAAAAATCATGCAACGGATCAAAGTCTTACGCCAGCGACCGCGGGTCCGCCCGACGGCAGCTGGCCTTCCTCTTAGATCAGAGAATGCCGCGAACCGGTAGCGGCTTCCAGCACAAATTTCTCAGCGATGAAACGTTTCATATTGACAGCGATACCGCCTTTCTATCTTCTAAAGGTCGAAGCGGGCCACGCATGTTCATGTGATGAAACGTTTCATTGATGGTTGGAGGGCCATCTTTTCACCGGAGGAGAACCCATGAAATTTTCCCTGTATGCGTCTATCGTCGCACTTACCGTTGCCACCGCATTGCCGACACTTGCCATGGCTGCCGATAAACCCGTCGTCGGCCTCGTCATGAAGTCGCTTGCAAACGACTTCTTCAAGAACATGCTGGAAGGCGCCGAAGCACATGCGCAGAAGCGTGGCGACTACGAGCTTAAAGCCATCGGCATGCAGAACGAGACCGACTTCGAGAGCCAGCTGAATGGCGTCGAGAACTTCATTACCCAGGGCGTCGATGCGATCGTGATTGCGCCGGCCGACTCCCGCGCCATGGTCGCGCCGCTGAAGAAGGCGATGGATGCGGGTATTGTCGTCATCAATTTCGACGTTTCGCTCGACGAGCAGGCAAAGAAGGATGCCGGCGTCGATCTGGCCTTCGTCGGCCCTGACAATCGAGGCGGCGCCAAGATGGTCGGTGATGCGCTCGCCAAGGATCTCGGCGCCGGCGGTAAGGTCGTGATCCTCGAGGGCAATCCGGGCGCCGACAATGCAGCGCAGCGCAAGCTCGGCTTCGAGGATGCGATCGCGGCAGGCAAGCTCGATCTTCTCGATTCTCGGACGGCGCATTGGGAAACGGAAGAGGCCAATTCCGTCTTCTCGACCATGCTGACGGCGCATCCCGATATCCAGGGTGTGCTCGCCGCCAACGATTCCATGGCGATCGGTGTCGTCAAGGCGCTCGACGCGGCTGGCCGAAACGACATCAAGGTCGTCGGCTTCGACAATGTGCCGGCGGTAGCCCCCATGCTGAAGGACGGCAAGCTTTTGGCGACAGTCGACCAGTTCGGTTCGCAGATGGCGGCGAACGCAATCGACAAGGCGCTCGAAGTCGTGGCCGGCGGGCCCAAACTCGAAGGTTGGGTGAAGACCGACATCGAGCTCGTGACCAAGGACAACGTGAAATAGCTCTGAGACCGCGCGTGCGCACCGGGCGCTGCCCGGTGCGCTTCGGCAAGGACAGCATCCGCCGCAGGCCAATGGTTTGCGTGCGCAATTGCTGCGTTTCAAAAGGGCCAGGTCATGATGAACACGCAAACCGTGCAGGCGGAAGCGGCTGGCGTTTCGATGCCGCCGGTTCTGGAACTGCACGATGTTAAGAAGGCCTTCGGGGGTACCAAGGCACTGAACGGCGTCAGCCTCTCCATTCAGCCGGGCGAAGTGCACGGCCTCATCGGCGAGAACGGTGCCGGCAAATCGACTTTGATCAAGGTTCTCTGCGGTATCGTCCGTCCGGACGAGGGCGCAATCAATCTTGCAGGCCGGGCCTATGCGCCGGCCACGCCCCGGGAGGCCAAGGCCAACGGTCTCCAGGTGGTGCACCAGGAATTCAACCTTCTGCCCCATCTGTCGGTGGCGGAAAACATCTTCATCGAGCATCTGCCGCGCAATGCGTTCGGCGTCGTTAGACGGCAGGAGATGCATGCCGGCGCACGGGCCGCACTCGACGCCATCGGCCTCAGCGACATCGACGTGCGCTGGCCGGTCGCGCGCCTCGGCATCGCCCACCGACAGTTGGTCGAGGTGGCGCGCGCGCTGATGACGGAAAGCCGTATTCTCATCCTCGACGAGCCGACGGCGACGCTGACGTCGCGCGAAACCGAGCGGCTGTTCAAGATCGTCAGCGACCTTCGCCGTCGCGGCGTCTCGATCGTTTTCGTGTCGCATCATCTCGACGAGGTCTTCCGCATCTGCGATCGGGTGACGGTGCTGCGCAACGGCGAGACGGTGTTCTCGCGGCCGATCGTCGAGACCAATCAGGACGAACTTGTGCGCGCCATGGTGGGCCGCAAGCTGCAGCAGCAGATGGCGAGCGAAGTGGTCTCGTTTGCTCGGCCGGCACAGGCGTTGTCGCTTGCCCGGTTTCGCCCGCCGCAATCGCCGCATGCCGAGGGCATTTCACTGCACCTGCACAAGGGCGAAATCCTGGGGATCGCCGGGCTTGTCGGCTCCGGCCGCACCGAGCTTCTGCGGGCGATCGCGGCCGCTCAACGGCCGCTCTCCGGTGAGCTCTTCCTTGAGGGGAAGCGCGCCTCCTTCCGCTCGCCGCGCGAGGCGATCAATGCCGGTATCGGCTTCGTGACCGAGGACCGGAAAGAGGAAGGCCTGATCCTCAACATGTCGATTTCGGCCAATGTCACGCTCGCGTCCCTCTCGGACGTCTCGCGTGCCGGCATCCTTGACAGGAAGGCGGAAATCGAAGTGACGGAACGGCTCGGCGCCGAGCTCAAGCTGAAATATGGCGGACCCGGCAAGAATGCCGCGACGCTCTCGGGCGGCAACCAGCAGAAGGTGGTGCTCGCCAAATGGCTGGCGCGCAATCCGAAGGTACTGCTGCTCGACGAGCCGACACGCGGCGTCGACGTCGGCGCCAAGGCCGAGATTTATGCCCTGATCCGCCAGTTCGCTGAACGTGGCTTGGCGCTGTTGATCGTCTCGTCGGAGCTGCCGGAACTGATGACCCTGTCGGACCGCATCCTCGTGATGTCGCAGCACCGTGTCGTCGGCGAGCTGTCGCGGCCGGAATTCTCCGAAGAACGTATCCTGCAATTTGCCTACCAGGGCGAGCAGCAACAGGCGAGGCAGTAAGATGCAAGCACTCGAAAAGACACAAGCCGGCGAAACCGTCCATGCCCGCCAGCTGCCGGGCTGGTCGCCAAAGGTGCTCCTGCGCGATGCCGGCATCGGCCTGGCGCTCCTGCTTTTGATCCTCTTCTTCTCGGTCTCGACCGAGCACTTCCTGACGGCCAACAACATCTCCAACATCCTGACGCAGATCACCATCAACCTGATCCTCGCCGTCGGCATGACCTTCGTCATCCTGATCGGCGGCATTGATCTTTCCGTCGGCTCGATGCTGGCCTTCTGCGCCGTCGTCGGCGGCACGGTGTTGACGATTCCCGATCTCTCGGTGTTCCAGGCCGTGGCGCTGGCAACGCTCGCCGCTGTCGGCACCGGCGTCGTCTGTGGCTTCCTGAATGGCTGGATCAGCGCCTTCTGGGGGCTGCCCTCCTTCATCGTCACGCTTGGCATGCTGAACATCGCCCGCGGTGCCGCGCTGCAGGTGACGGACGCACGCACGATCTATTCGTTTCCGCCGAGCTTCAACGCCTTCGGCTCGCAGATGATCTTCGGCATCCCCGTCGTCTTCCTGATCGCGCTGCTGCTCGTCGCGATCGCCTGGTTCGTACTGTCAAAGACGGTGTTCGGCCGGCTGCTCTATGGCATCGGCAACAACGAGGAGGCCGTGCGTCTCGCCGGCCATTCGCTGATGTTCTACAAAGTGGCGGCCTTCACGATTGCCGGTGCGCTCGTCGGCATCGCCGCCATGGTCTACATGGCCCGCCTTAACATCGCGAGCCCGATCATCGGCATCGGCTTCGAGCTGAACGCGATCGCCGCCGTCATCATCGGTGGCACGAGCCTCAACGGCGGCCGCGGCACGGTGATCGGCACCCTGCTCGGTGCCTGCATCACTGGGGTGCTTGCCAACGGCCTCATCCTGTTCGGGCTCAGCGATTTCATGCGGCAGATGATCACCGGTGTCGTCATCATCCTCGCCGTCATCATAGATAAATATCGCGAACGGCTGACCGGTATCTAAGACCGGGAGCCACGTGCGGACGGATCGCCGCCCGCCGCAATCGACGAAACGCGGTGAAGGACAAGGTGGTCGGGTCGATAGACCCGCCCGCGGGGATCTCTGCGGCCTGGTTTTCACGCAGAAGCAAATGGGGAAGGTTAGGCTGATGCTCAAGAACATCGATCCGGCGCTAAACGCCGACGTGCTGCATGCACTACGCTCAATGGGACATGGAGACCGGATCGCGATCGTTGACGCGAATTTTCCCGCCGACACGATCGCCCGCCACACCCGGCTCGGCCTACCGCTGCACATTGCGAATGTCTCGGCCGCGCGTGCGGTGCGCGCCATTCTTTCCGTCATGCCGCTCGACACGCCGCTGCAGCCCTCGGCGGCGCGGCTGACGCCGGACGGAGAGGCGGGCGAACTGCCGGACGTCCAGCGCGAGGTGCAGGCCGAGCTCGTGCGTGCGGATGGTATTCTTTCGAAGATGTATGCGATCGAGCGTTTCGCCTTCCACGAGGAAGCGAAGCGCGCCTATTGTATCATCGTGACGGGCGAGGCGCGCCGCTTCGGCAGCTTCCTCTTCACCAAGGGCGTGGTGCCGCCGGCCAGCCACTGGCACGAGGCCGTCGCCGGGTGAGAGCCACCTTGGCCGCCATCAAAGGGTCGCAAGCTCCCGATTGGAAAGCACGCCATCATTGGCCCGCCTTATCTCGACCTTCCGTTCGAGCTCGGCGACGATGTCTTCGCTGAAATCGATCGAGGTCAGCTCGGCGATCTCGGGCAGGGCGCCGGGCGTGAAGACATTGACCTCCACCAGCTTGTCGCCGACGACGTCGAGGCCGACCAGGAACATGCCGTCGCGCACCAGTTTGGGGCGCATCTCTTCGGCGACGGCAAGCATCGCCGGGGTGACGACGGCCGCGGCGGGCCGGCCGTTGACATGCATGTTGGAGCGCAACTCGCCTTCCGCCGGAACGCGCCGCACGGCGGCATAGGTGTCGCCACGCTTGAGCGGCCGGCCGTTCATCAGGAACAGGCGGACGTCGCCCTCCGTCGCCGCCGGCAGGTATTCCTGCGCGATCACATAGCCCATCTCGCTGACGGCCTCGAAGATCTGGTTGAGGTTCGTCTCATGGCTGGAGCCGACCTTGAAGACGTTCTTGCCGCCGGAGCCCTGCAGCGGCTTCAGGATGACGCCTTCGGGATGGGCGTCGAGGAAGGACCGGACCTCCTCCATGTGTTTCGTGATCAGCGTGGTTGGACGGACGACCTCGGGAAAACCCTGCAGATAGAGCTTGTTCTGTGCTGCCGCCAATCCGTCCGGGTCGTTGACGACGATCGCACCGCGCTCGGCGGCGAGCCGCCCGAAGATGATGCCGGCCTGGGTCGCCCAGGGACGCGTTGCGGCATCCTCCGAGGGGTCGTTGCGCAGAAAGAGGATCTGGATATCCGTAATGTCCAGGACCTCGCGCCGCGTCGCATCACCCCGCAGTGCCGCAATGAAGGTTTCAGCCTTGCGCGGCTTTGCAGTTCCGAGAGAAAGCGCATGGACGATCAGGCGGCCGTCGGGTGTCAGAACGAAATCGCCTGGCGTGAGGTAGACGATCTCATGGCCGCGGGCGAGGGCGGCGAGTGCCAGCGACGTCGTCGCATAGAACGTCTCTTCGCCCTCGATGGAGTTGACGAGAAAGGCAATGCGCATTCGGTTTCCTACTCTGAGATCAAGTCGAGCGGGGACAGTCCCCTTTGGGCTCGCTGAAGTCGGTCGCGCGCTTTGACCTCATCGAGAAAGATAGGGCGGAGCGCTGCGGTACCAAGGAGGCCGCGCAGGCTGAGTTCCTGGATCGCGCCGAAATGCGAGGCGGCGATCTTGCCCATCCAGAACGGTTCGAGAGTGCCGCCGCCGGCGAGGTGATCGAGAAGCTGCAAGAGGCCGCGCAGGTAGATCGCGTCCTTGACCAGCCCGCCGCCGCGATAGATGCGCAGCGTGATGTTGAAGGCCTCGGTGGCCGCAAAGCCATGACCGTCGACGAGCAGCCGGTAGGTCTGCGGAAAGGGTGCGCCGTCGAGCATGGCGGCGCAGCCGACGACCCGTGCCGCCAGCACGCGCAGCCGGTCTATCGTCATGCCGGCGCTCAGATATTCGGCAAAGACCGCGAGCCCCTCCTGCATGCCTTCGTAACCGGCCAGTCCGGAGCGAAGGATACGCAGCCCCTGGGCCGAACCGTTGAAATAGGTCAGCAGATGCACGCCAATCTCGTGGTTGAGCAGCGCCTCGACGCGATCGGCGTCGAGCGCGGAACTCCTGGCGATCAAAAGCTGGCCGCGCGAAACGAGCAAGCCAGCCGGCAGGTCGTCGCGAATGTCGACGGAGGCGGAAAAATCGGCCGACTGGCGCCGATAGGCCGATATCATCGCCTGGGCGCGCTCCCTTATGTACTCGCAATCGCGCCTGTCTGCGGCCGAAGACCGTGCATCGCGGTCGGGTGCAGTGCGCGCCAGGATTTCGGAGGCGGCGTCATGAAGCGTGGCTTCCACCGGGCCATAGAGGGCGCGACCGAACTCGACGAAGGTGCGCGTCTCCCGCGCCGAGATCATCGACAACTGCAGATCGACCTCCTGCTGCTTTTCCCGGTACAGCGCGTAGAGCAGCGGATCTTCGAGATGTTCGAAGTTGAGGGAAAAGAGCTTCCGCTTGGCCGTCTCGATCTGCAGCGTCAGCGGCCGGTAGTAGAGACGCGGACTCTTGGAGAAGCCGCCCGAAGCGAACTCCGTCCAAGCGGCTTCGGCGTTGATTGGCGTCACCGCCAGAAGGAAGTCGAAGCTGGAGGCAATCTCGTCGATGCCGCGGTCGGCGCGCACGACGGCATCGACGAAGGCTTTTCGGCCGAAGGCACGGTGCGTCGGCAGCCGAAAACTGTCCGATTTTGCGCGGGCGAAAGCAGCAACGGCTCTTAGCCCCGCGTCGAAGATGCTCGCGACCAGCCGCTCGCGCAGTTGCGGATAGATGCGGCGCGTTCCCGGCTCGCAGTAGATCGGCGCGAAGCGCACCGTCAGGTGTGGGGTGTCGAGCGCAAGCGCCTTTCGGCCTGTCGCTGTCGCCGCTGGGCGCTCGACGAGCGTCACATGCGGTGTGCGGAATTTTCCTTCGATCGTTGCCGCCGTCTCGATCAGGGCCTTGGCGGCGACCTGCTCGGCGGCACGCGCGCCGGCGACCACCTCGATCAAAAAGGGCGGCAGGAAGGGCGCGTCCTTGGCCGGCGGTTCATCGCTTTCGAGCTCACCGAATTCGAGCACGATGAAAAGGCCGAGTCGCTGTTCGATTACGCGCCCGACACGTTCGATGATTGCGGCGGCGGTATCGATGTCGGGCGCCAGTAGATAGGCGGCGTTCGCCTGGGCGATGTCGCGCGCCACCGGCTGTTGGTGCTCGGCGGCGATGTGCACGCAGAGGAAGGGAACGAGGCGGTCGATGTGCAGCCGTCCGCCCTCGCCGAAATCGCGCCGCACGGCGCGGCCATCCGTCAGCCGGCCGATGGCTTCGTCGAGCCAGGCCGGGGCCGGACTTACGGGCGTCGCTTTCTCCTCCGTCATCGCTGCCTCGCCAACGTTTCGGTCAGGATCGGGACGAGGGAAGAGACCAGTGCCCGCAGAGAACGAAGCGCCCGGATATCCGGCTTGCCGGTCCATTCGTCCATGAAGGTCTTCTTGAACTCGATCGCGATCGCGCAGCCGGTCTCGGGAAAATGCTCGTGGATGAAGCGCGTCTGCTCTCCGCGTCCTTGGAAGGCGACGTTCTCGCGTACATCCACCGGCCGGCCGTCGATAGAGGCGGTGCCGAGCGCCGACATCAGCGTATCGATGACGCCGGCCCATCTGAGCCGATCCATCGAGGAGGTCCCGATGTTGATTTCCGGGGCTTCGTCGGGAGCCGCAGGCGCGGCGTCCGGTCCCTGTCGCCGGTGGTTGTAGCTGTGCATGTCGAGCACGATGAAGCGACCGTGGCGGCGCTCGATCGCCGTCAGCATCGAATGCAGCATGGCATAGTACTCGTCATGGACGGCGAGGGACGCCTCGATCATCTCGACGGGCGGATGTTCCCGCCAGACGGAAAGGCCCCAGGCTTGCGCCGGCTGAAGATAGACCGCGCCCGTGCGGGCACGGTTGAGGTCGACCTCGAAGCGGGACCTGTGGACGACGATGCGGTTGGCAAGATCGCGGATGACGAACTCGGTGAACGGATCCTCCTCGCGCAGCCGTTCCTCGTCTGTCAGGGCGGTGAGCGCGCGGGCGTCGCTGCGCATCGCGTGCCCGTTGTGGATCGCCGTGCCGACGATCGGCCCATCGCCGCGGTGTGCGGTCCACCAGGTGGTTTCGCTGGCTGAGCGGAACTGTTCCGTCGGCTCGCTTTGCATCTTCGCTCCCGCACTCCCTCGCTCTGGTCGCTACGGGGGTGCAACTCCCCGGTGGCCCGAAGGGTTCCAGAACGGGAGAAATTTCCGGGGCGGTCGAGACGCAAGGCCACCCCGCTTCGACAGCCGCCCTCAACGTTTTTGTTGGCCGATCTCGCCGAGAATCCACTGGCGGAAGGCGCTGATTTTCGGGGCGTTTCGCCGGCTTTCCGGATAGACCATCCAAAAGGCCTGGCTCTCGTCGCAGAGCAGATCGAAGGGCTGGATCAGACGCCCGTCTGCGAGTTCCGCGGCAAAGAAGGCCGGCGTCAGGATCGCCACGCCCTGTCCGGCCGCGGCCGCATTTCCCTCATAGACTTGGGCGCCCATGCTGGAGCCGGGCCGGCTCGCAAGCCCTTCCACCGGCACGTTGGCGGCGGCAAACCACTGCGCCCACCAGGGATCACCGGGGTCGAGAAGCGGCAGGCGCAGGAGGTCGGCCGGTTCCTTCACGCCACCGATGCTGGCCGCAAGGCCTGGGCTCAACATCGGCGAAAAATCGGCGTTGATCAGACGGTGGGCGGCAAGTCCCGGCCACTCGCCGCGGCCTGAGCGAATGCCGATATCGACCTCCTCGCGACTGAAGTCGACGAGATGCGGCTCGGTTTGAAGTCGCACGGCAAGCGAGGGGTGAGTGATCTGAAACGAGCCGAGGCGCCGCGCCAGCCAGTTGGAGGCAAAGGTCGCGATCGTACTGATGACCAGTGTTCCCTGGGCGCCGCCGCCCGCGCTCACATAGGCTTCGCTGAGCTGCTCGAAGACCTGCGTCACCACGGGTGCAAGCCGCTGGCCGACCTCGGTGAGCGCGATCTGGCGTGGGCGGCGGAGGAACAGGGATGCGCCGATCCGATCTTCCAGCACCTTGATCTGATAGCTCACCGCAGCTTGCGTCATGCCGAGTTCGCTTGCGGCATTGGTGAAACTTCCATGGCGCGCGACCGCCTCGAAGACCCGTATCGCCGTCAATGGGGGAAGCGGAAGTGTCTTATGCATCAAATGGCCTTATGCATGGTGACCGATATTCGATTGGAAGTTGATGCCGTCCACAACCATTTTCAAGGTCCGTCCATTAGACGGATTGATGAAGAGGATGACGGCTATGACAACTATTCAAGTACGTAGTTTTTCGTCGACAAACGATTTTTCCGTCGGTTCCTGGCTGGCGCTCCTGTTCGCGAGGAAGAGCCGGACGACCGATGTCGTCGACGTCAGGGATCTGTCGGATCACCTGAAGCGGGATATGGGCTTTCTCGACGGCAACCGCCCCGACGGGCACGACCTCCCGACCGCATGATTTCGTCCGACCGCTTGATTTCGACAGACCCGGGCGGACCTCCCACCGCCCGGGTCTTTTCTTGCCCGCGACGCAGCGTCGTCGCCCGGGCGGAGCAGTTTTCCACGTCCCGCCCGCTCTTTGGGTCAGAATTCCTTTAATCTACTGTTTAAGTGGATAATCTCGGTGGTGTCGGCCGGCGCGAGTTTGCGGCGGCCGCCTGAGATGAGGTCCATGATGAGCATGTTGCGGCAATACGAGCGTTTGAGTGCAATCCGCGAGGTCCTGCAGGGCCGGCTGGAACTGCACGAGGCACGCGATTGTTTTGGTTTCGACGATATCGAGGATGGCACGGTCCATGAGCTTAAGGATCGCATTGCCGAACTTTCCGATGAGATCTCGACCTTGAAAAGCCGCTGCGGACGCTATCAAAGCTTCGGCCGTCAGTGACCAAATCCGCCATCAATTACCTGAAGTGACGGCGGCACGCCGTCGATGAATGGAACATCCCCATGACGTTGCATGTAAATTCCCGCGTCGCAGATTATGCGATCAACCCGCTTTTTCTCGAGCGCTGGTCTCCGCGCGCCTATTCGGGTGCCGAGATTTCCGAGCCCGAGCTGTTCGAGATTCTTGAGGCTGCTCGCTGGGCGCCGTCCGCCTACAATGCCCAGCCTTGGCATTTCGTCTATGCGCGCCGCGGCAGTGAAGGTTGGGAGAGGCTGCTCGGCCTCCTGAACGAGTTCAACCGGAGTTGGGCGGCGGAGGCATCGGCGCTGATCTTCGTGTTGTCGAAGACTTCACTGTTGCCGCCCGGCGGTAGCGAAGAGGTGGCGTCCTACACCCATTCCTTCGATGCCGGTGCCGCCTGGGGTGCGCTTGCGCTGCAGGCAGCGCATTCCGGCTGGCAGGCGCATGGTATGGCCGGTCTCGACTATGAGCGCGCGCGAACGGAGCTCGGCGTGCCCGAGAACTATCGGATCGAAGCGGCCGTCGCGATCGGGCGTCTCGGCGACAAGGCGCTGCTTCCGCACGCGCTGCAGCAGCGCGAGCAGCCAAGCCCGCGCAAGGCGCTGTCGGAGATCGTATCCGAAGGCCGGTTCGTGGCCGGCTGACCCGTCAAACGAGGGGGCGGGCAAGGCTTGCCGGCTTGCCCCCTCAGTGGTCGTCGGTCTCATCCCGGCTAGTCTCATTCAGCGCCTGCACGGTGACCGCAGCGACGAGGCCGGTCAGTACGATGCCGGAAAAACCGATCACCAGCGCCAGCACCCGAGCGCTCAGATGCTTCGGCGTGATGTCGCCGTAGCCGATGGTCAGGCCCGTGACGAAGGTGAAATAGAACGCTTCGTCGAGCCGCCAGTCTTCGATGCGGCCGATGACGACGCCGGTTCCTGCCATTACGATCAGGATCGCTGAGAAGATCGGCCAGAGCAGCTGAAGCTGCTGGTAGAGATTGGAGAAGAACCGGCGTCGCATTCTCTTCGTCTGCCGCCGGCGTTGAGATTCCGCCACGCAATCCTCCCTCTCGCGGATAGGCCTGGAAGGCGAACCAGCCGCGCCCCCAAGACGATCGGCCCAAGGCTCGCTTGCCGCCGCCGAAATCCCTTCGCAAACGCACCGCCGCCGCTCTGAAGATAGCCCTGAGTCGGGTCGGCTTCCAGCGCCTGTTTTCCGGCCGGCAAACGGGATGCGATGCCGTCAGTTGCATTTCTTGCAACCGCTTTGGCCGAGTGCTATCGCTTTAGAATAATCTCATGAAAGCTCCTGCCAAAGGACAACCCGGATGGCATCGCATGAGCATTCACTTGCCGGCGACGGCCGCTCTCTCTCCGCGGGCCTGCGGCTCGACGTGATCGCAGGTCTTACGGCCGCCGCCGTGGTCCTGCCCAAGGCGATGGCCTATGCCACGGTCGCCGGCCTGCCCGTCAGTGTCGGCCTCTACACCGCCTTCGTGCCGATGATCATCTACGCGCTTCTCGGCACGTCGCGCGTTCTCAGCGTCTCGTCGACCACCACGCTTGCGATCCTCGCCGGCACGCAGCTCGGCCTTGCCGTCCCGGATGGCGATCCGGCCAAGCTGCTGACGGCGACCGCGACGCTGACGGCGCTCACCGGCGCGCTACTGTTCCTGGCATCGCTGCTGCGTTTCGGCTTTGTCGCCAATTTCATATCGTCGCCGGTGCTGATCGGCTTCAAGGCCGGCATCGGCCTTGTCATCGTGCTCGACCAGGTGCCGAAGCTGCTCGGCATTCACATCACCAAGGAAGGCTTCTTCCGCGATATCCTCAGCATCGCCGGGCACCTGTCCGAGACCTCGATGCTCACGCTCGCGATTGCGGCCGCGGCTCTGGTGGCTTTGCTTGCGATGGAGCGCCTCTGGCCGCATTCGCCGGCGCCGCTTCTGGCGGTGGCCGCGGGCATCGCGCTTTCCTGGTTCGCGGGTCTCGCCGCGCTCGGCGTTTCCACCGTCGGCTTCATCCCGCAATCGCTGCCTTCGCTGACACTTCCGAGCTTGGGTCTTGTTCAGGAACTCTTGCCGGGCGCGCTCGGCATCGCGTTGATGAGCTTCACCGAGACCATTGCCGCCGGCCGGGCCTTTGCCGCTCCGTCCGACCCGCCGATCCGGGCGAACCGCGAGTTGCTGGCGACGGGTGCCGCGAATTTCGGGGGCGCCTTTTTCGGTGCCATGAGTGCCGGCGGCGGCACGTCGCAAACCGCCGTGGTGCGAGCGGTCGGCGGCCACAGCCAGATGGCGTCTCTGGTCACCGCGGCGGCTGCGGCTGCGACCATGCTGGTCCTGGCGCCGCTGCTCGGCCTGCTGCCGCAGGCCGTGCTTGCGGCGATCGTCATCGTCTACTCGGTCGGGCTCATCAAGCCCGCGGACTTCCTCTCCGTCCGCAAGGTCCGGCTGATGGAGTTTCACTGGGCGTTGGCCGCCTTTCTCGGCGTGCTGTTTTTCGGCACGCTGCAGGGCATCATCGTTGCAATCGTGCTGTCCTTCATCGGGCTCGCGCGCCAGGCGGCCTCGGCGAAGGTCTATGTCGTCGGCCGCAAGCGCGGCACCGATCGGCTGCGGCCGCTCTCGTCCGCGCACCCCGATGACGAGACCTTCGAGGGACTTTTGATCCTACGCCCGGAGGGTCGGCTCTTTTTTGGCAATGCCCAGCAGGTGGCCGACCAGGCGCAGATGCTGGTCGCAAAGCAGAAGCCCAGAGTTGTCGTGCTCGACATGAGCCGGGTTTTCGACATCGAATATTCGGCGCTGCAGATGATGATGGAGGGCGAGCGCCGCATCAGCGAACACGGCGTCACCGTCTGGCTGGCCGAGCTGAACCCGGACGTGCTTGCCTATGTGCGCGCATCCGGCTTTGCCGATCAGCTCGGCCCTGACCGCCTGTTCGTCAATACCCGCACGGCGCTCCAGCACTATCTGGCCGGCGCCGCGCAGGCGTAAAGCAATTCCAGGAAAAGCGCACAGCGGTTTTCCGTCCGGAATTGTGCTCAGAAAATGAGCTATTCCGCCATCATCTCGCCCGTTCCGCCGAAGGCCGGCGGGAAGTCCCGATACTTCGGCAGGCCGTCCTTCATCGGCAGCACCGTCTCCTGATAGTTGACATGAAGCATCGGCTTGAAGGCAAGCGACGGGATTGCCGCTGCAAAGACGTCGGTGACACCCCAGAGCGGATGTTCGGTCATGAGATGCCCGCCGCAGGCCTTGCACCATTTGCGCACGCTCGTTGCCGTCTTCTGGTAGCCAACCAGATTGTCCGCACCCTTGACGATCTTGACCTTCTCCGGTGGCCAGAGCGTAAAGGCGTTGACCGGGCCTGCCGACCAGCTTCGGCAGGAACTGCAATGGCAATAACCCATGGCGGCCGGATCGCCGCTCACTTCGATCTCGACTGCGCCGCAGAAGCACTTTCCGTTGAGGCTGCCGTTCGCTGCCATGACTTTCTCCAATGAAAGAACGCAAGGGGCAGAACGCCTTGAGTTGGCGGCTTTCCTTGGGTTCGGTTTTGTTCTGACCGGCCTTTTTTGCCGATCGGCTCAATGGTCTTCGTTCCGCTGGACAGGGCCGTCCTTCGGTTCTGAACCATTCTCCAATGCGTGACCTGATGGCTTGGCTTCGGTCACAGAGTGGCGTTCGGCTCCCGGCTTCCCATTCTCCTTGAGGAGCGCAGCCCGGCACTGCTAGGCTCGCTAGAAAGTCATCAGGACAGTCGGGATTTCATTGACGCGCCTTCCGTGATGATGCTTTCGCCGCGCGGCTCGTAAGCGCGCTGGTCGCGCAGGATCTGGAAGGCGATCGTCAAAAGCTTGCGCGCCATCGCCACACGCGCCTTGTTGGTTCCTCTGATCTTCAGGTGCTCATATTGGGCGCGAAGCTGTGGATCGCTGGCGATCGCCGGGGTGACCGCTTCGACAAAAGCCCAGCGCAGCCACTTGTTGCCCTGCTTGATGATCTTGCCGTGATAGGTCTTGCCGCCGCTCGAATAGGTCGAGGGCACCAGCCCGGCATAGGCGGCCAGCTTCTTCGGGTTGCGGAACCGCGCTATGTCATCGATCTCCGCGTCGATCAGACGGGCGAAGAACTCGCCGATGCCGGGGATCGTCTTCAACAGCCTCACGTTGGGATTGGCCTTGGTCATCGCCCGGATCGTCGCTTCCGACTGCTTGATCCGCTCATCGATGTCGCCAATGAAAGCGAGGCCACGGTCGATCTGGATGCGGTCGATCTCAGAGACGTTGACCTGCGAAAGCTGAATGCGGCCGGCCTTACCAAACAGATCGCCGAGCGTCTTCAATTGCGCCGTCTGCTCCGGATAGCGATCAAACACCGTGACGATGCGGTTCTTCGTCATCGTGCGCAGCCGCACGTAGAACATCCGCTCCCGCAGGGCGACACGCAGGTCCCGCGACCGCTCGCTTGGCGCCCAGGCTTCCGGCACCAGGTCGGCGCGCAGCAAATGCGCCAGCACGGTCGCATCGATCTTGTCGGTCTTGATCTTGGCGTCGGCGATCGCCTTGACCTTCAACGGGTGGGCGAGAACGACATCATCACAAATGTCGTCGAGCCAGTCGTAGATAACCATCCAGTTGCGCGTCGCCTCGACAACCGCATGGCTGTTTTCGCGGTACCGCTCGAGAAACCCGCCGAGCGACTGGCGATCGTTCTTCACCCGGCCGGAGCGCAGCGTCTTGCCGCTGCTGTCCTGCACCACCAGATGGCTATAGGATTTGTGGTAATCAACGCCGATATGGTAATCATAGGACGCAGTCATGCTTCCAACTCCCGTGTTGAGATCTCCAAAACCCCAACAGGATAAGCCGAAAGGCCGGAAGCGTGGCTGTCCCTCAATCATCACCTGCATCTCAGTGATCCGTTCTCTCAGCGGACGCGGTCTCTTTCATGCCACCTCCTTTCGGTTCTTGTCGCCCGGAAATCTGGCTCTTGCTGATAACCGGCGTGAACCCTGCCTGAGGGTCTCACTCTGAGCCCTGAGGTCAACGCCTCCTTTCGAGCTAGTTGCACTGCTGACGGCCTCGGAAATTAAAGATGAGTACAATACTCATATTTGTTGTGCACACCGCACGGACGCGCTAATGAACGCCGGCGCTGCCTCGTCTGCACCGCGCCCTGTCTCTCATCTTCGCTCTGCCGACGGCTCCTGATCGGCCCTGAAACCTATCATGCCAGAGAAATCAGCTTCGCATTTGATGCTCGACGACGCGATCGTCGCCTACTACGACGAGCTTTGCGCGATGACGCGGCGGCGTGGTCACCAGGCGGCAACCGCGAACGAGGTCGTTCACGAGCTTTATGTTCGGTTGGTCGATCGGCGCACGCCGCTTGAGGGCAAGTCGTCGCTCAGGGCGTTTCTGCGCCGCGCCTGTGCCAATCTCGGTATCGACCGGCTGCGGCGCGACCGCTTCGAGTTCAAGCTTTTCTCCGGTAGCGAAGAAGACGCTCTGGCTGTCGCCAGCGATATCACTGCGCCTGATGCCAACATCGATCTTCCCCGGCGGCTGGCGATCCTGAAGAGGGCGATCATGGACATGTCGCTGCAGCGGCGGCGCGTCTTTCTCGCAAGCCGCATCGGCAACCTCACCTCGGACGAAATCGCCATGCGCACAGGGATCAGTCGCAACATGGTCGACCGGCATCTGCGCAAGGCCTATCTGCATTGCCTCGACCGGTTGGAGGAGGTGTTGTGACGGCGCGCGACAGGAGGATGCGCGAGCAGGCGGTGGATTGGCTCGTCCGCCTGACGGGTGATCCCGACGATGAAGCGTTGCAGCTCGCCTTCGAACGCTGGCGCGCGGAGGATCCTGCCCATGCCGAGATTTTTGCGCGCGCTCAAAGGGCGATCGGTGACGCATCGCTCTTGATCCGGCGCGAACCGGAATTCGCCCAAAGGGCGGTGAAGCGGACAGGGACGCGGCGAAAAACCGCAACAGCGCTGGCGGCCATCGTCAGCGTCGGCGCCGGCATTTTTGTTGCGCTCGACGGCGCCCTGTGGATGCAGGCGGACGTCATCGCCGGCAAGGGTGAAAGGCCGATTCTTACCCTTGAGGATGGCTCGACACTGCAGCTCAACGCCCAGTCGGCCGTCGCCTATCAGTTCACTTCCGCCGAGCGGCGGATCGTGCTGCTGCGTGGCGAGGCCTTCGTCCAGGTCGCGGCCGACAGCCAACGGCCCTTTGTCGTTAAGGCCGGAGGCGGCACGACGACGGCACTCGGGACGGCATTCGACGTCAACCTCACCGACGACGGCACCAGCGTCACCGTTCTCGAACACGCCGTATCGGTCGCGACGGACGCGGCAATGCCGCCGCGCCGCGTCGCGGTCAACGAGCAGGTCAGCTACGACCATGACGGCCGGCTCGGCGATGTCACGCCGGTCGATCCATTCGTGGCAGCAGCATGGCGGCAGGGGCGCCTGGTTTTCGAGGAACGCACGATCGCGTCCGTCGTCGAGGAAATCGGGCGCTACGTTCCCGGCAAGATCCTGATCGCCGATGCCGGCGTCGGCGCCAGGCGGGTGTCCGGCAGCTTCGATCTCTCCGATCCCGTCGGCGCATTGCAAGGTCTTGCCGAAGCCTTCGACGTCAAGGTCACCCGGATCGGAGCCTACGTCACGATCCTGCGCTAAAAAAATCGAGGACGAGGTGTCCCTGAACCGGCACCTCGTTCGTCCAGAAACCAGACCCCGGCCGTTTCGGCCATCTCTCTGTCTGGAACCATCATGTCATATTCGAATACGACCGGCCGCCGCCGCCAATCCGGAATTCTCAACCTGCTGATGGCAGGCACCGTGTTTGCCCTCACCACCACCGTCGCCCTTGCGCAAGATGCGGTGCGGCATCACGTCGACGTACCTGCGGGCAAGCTGACGACGGCCGTCAATCGCCTGGCCTCACAGCTCAAGCTGCAGGTGGTGTTCGACAGCTCGGTCGCCTCAGGTGTCACCACGCCAGGCCTTTCCGGCGAGATGACGGCCGAAGAGGCGCTGGCGCGGTTGCTGAGCGGAACGGGCGTCCGCTATCGTTTCGTCGGCAGCTCGACGGTGAAGCTGATGGGTGCGGTGGAAGCCGCGACGCCGGCAGACGGCGAAGGCACGAAGCTCGCGCCCATTGTCGCCCGCGGCGACGCCAAGGACGGTGACCGCGCGCCGAACGTCGCGGTCCTTGATGCCGAGGACATCGAAAAGGCCCAGGCATCGAGCCTTCCGGAATTGCTGCAGAAGACGCCCGGCGTGTCGATGGGCGGTGGCGTGCGCATCGAAGGACAAACGCTCGCCATCCGCGGCTTTGCCCGGCAGTCTGACGTGCGGATCATCCTCGACGGCGCGCCGAAGAATTTCGAGAAGTACGACCAGGGCACAGTCTTCATCGAGCCGGAACTGCTCAAGCGCGTCGAGATCGAAAAGGGCGCGACATCGGTGCGCTATGGCAATGGCGGCTTCGGCGGCACGGTGCTGATGGAGACCAAGGACGCGGCCGACATACTCAGGCCCGGCGAAGAATGGGGCGTCTGGGCCAAGTCCGGTTTCCAGAGTGCCAACAAGCAGTTTCTCGAAACCGGCGCGCTCTACGGAAAGTCGGATTTCGGCGGCCCCATCACCTATGATGGCCTTCTGGCCGGCACATGGCGCAAAAGCGGCGACATGCGCGTCGGCGGCGGCGAGGTCTACAACTATTCCAACTCGAAGCTGACCACCCTGCTTGCCAATGTCGGTGCCGAATATGACGGCCACGAGATCAGGGGGACGGTCGCCTACGGCCAAAACGACAATTGGGGACCCGTGGCCGCCATCCGCGGCCAGTCGGCGCCGTCGGACTACAACATCACCCGCTACGGCTACAAGGAAGCGATGCGCCGGCTTCTCACCTGGCGTGAAATCGAGGATTTCACCTCGACGCTTACCTATAGCTATACGGGCGACAGCGACCTGGTGAATTACCGCATGATGGGGAGCTTCTCGTCGACCGGCCAGCATGCGAAGCGGCCCGACATTCCGGGGCTCAACCCCAGCGCATCCGTCGGCGGCTACGAAAACGATGCCACCTACACAGACATCAAGTTCGAAGCGGAGAATACCTCCAACTTCACGCTCGGCGGACTGTCGCACAGCCTGAACTATGGCATTCAGTACCTGGATCATGACCGGGACATCTGGATGTATGACATCGCCAACCGCACCCAGGCGCAGTACAACTACGGCTCCTACGCCCCCTGGTTCATGCCCGAGGGCTCGCAGAAGACCTTTGCCGCTTTCGTTCGCGATCGGATCGAACTGACGGACGCGTTTGCCGTGACGCCGGGCCTGCGCTACGACCATGTGCGCTCGAAGGGCGTGCCGAACGAGGCGCCGCGGTTCGACAATCCGCTGGCCGGGCACGACTATTCAGCCGTGTCGCACCAGGGTGTGACGCCGGCGATCAGCCTGTCATGGGAAGCCACGCCGTCGGTGCGGTTCTTTGCCGACTGGGCCTATGCGATGCGGGTGCCCAACATTGACGAAATCTATTCGACCCAGAGCGTGCTTACCAAGGCTTCCGGCACCAGCCGTGATCTGGAGGTCGAGCGTAACAGCACCTTCAACATTGGTGTCGACTTGAGCTTCAACGACGTGCTGACGACCGACGACATGCTGTCGACGCGTATTTCGATCTACAACAACCACGTCTCCAATCCGGTAACGCGCCGGTTCGGCACGGCCAACCTCGCCGACGTTACCGGCAACGTGCCATTTTACTGGAACACGCCGTCCTACGATATCCGCGGCATCGAGTGGCAGACGCACTACGAGACCGAGCGTATGTTCGCCGATCTCGGCGTGTCCTGGATGACCGGCGAGCGGACCGGCGCCGTCAACAACGTCTGGGGACCGGACACCTATATCAACGATCTGGCGCCCCTGACCGTGATCGCGACGGCCGGGATCAAGGTACCGGATCAGGACCTCGCCTTCGGCTGGACAGGCACCTTCGTCGACGACCAGAACCGCACGCCCTACAATCAGGGCGGACAGACCTACGCGCGCCCGCCGAGTGCCGGCTATGCGGTGCACGGCCTCTTCCTCGACTGGACGCCGACATCGGGCTTCATGGAGGGTGGCGAAGTGCATCTCGCGGTCGACAATATCTTCGACAAATACTACGAGCCCTATCTCAGCGACGGGATCTCGGCGATGCCCGGCCGCAACTTCAAGATCGCGATCAGCCGCAAGTTCTGACCGGACATGGACCCGGCCGGCCGGCATGCGGTCGGCCGAATGTCCTCCTACGCGCCTCCGCGCAGCAGTGGCGCTTGATTGCGGTGCTCCACCCGCCTCTGTCTGTAAAGTTGCGTATAATAGGTTGCGAGCTTGCCAATCCTTGCTTGACAGCCGTCGATTGCCCGTATCTTAATCATGCTCTCAGATTGAGCATGATCAATCCATTCACATGACCTCGATGGTCGACGGGCAGTTTCGCCCCATGATGCCCCCATCTTCGATGGGCCCGGCGTCGTGGGGTTTTTGGTTTTTGGCGGGTACATGAGCGGCGCGGTAAAGATCGGCATCCTCTATTCGACGACCGGGCCCTACGGGACGATGGGCCGCGACTGTCGCGACGGCGCGGAATTGGCG
Source organism: Ensifer sp. EB106-05-01-XG146 (assembly GCF_058791875.1). Lineage (NCBI taxonomy): Bacteria > Pseudomonadati > Pseudomonadota > Alphaproteobacteria > Hyphomicrobiales > Rhizobiaceae > Ensifer > Ensifer sp. EB106-05-01-XG146. The sequence continues at coordinate 1,644,092 of NZ_JBYTDX010000002.1, read as the reverse complement.
ATCGAGGAGATTGCGGCAAGCCATCCGGGCCGGATCGAGCCGGTTTTCATCGATCCGGAAGCCAATATCGACCGCTATCTCGAAGGCGCCAGATCGCTGCTGCGCGACCACGGATGCCGCCACATCATCGGCACCATCACCTCGCTCGCTCGCAAGGAGGTCATTCCGCTTGTCGAAAAGCACGACGGCCTGCTCTGGTACATGTGCCCCTATGAGGGCTTCGAGGCCAACGACAACGTGATCTATACGGGCGGCTGCCCGAACCAGCATTTGCTGCCCTTGCTCGACTATCTGCTGCCGCGTTTCGGCAACCGGCCCTATCTGATCGGCGCAAACTATGTCTGGGGCTGGGAAATGAACCGCCTGGCGCGTGAGCTGGTGGAGGAAGCCGGCGGCGCAATCCTCGGCGAGCGTTACCTGCCGCTCGAGGAAACCGCGGTCGAGCGGATCGTCGCCGAAATCGAGCAGCGCCGGCCGAGCTTCATCCTCAACAATCTCGTCGGTCCTTCCAGCTACGCCTTCCACGCGGCGATCCGTGCGCTCGCCGTGCGCGATCCGGGGTTCCGGCCGGAAAATTGCCCGGTCGTCAGCTGCGACCTGCAAGAGTGCGAGCTGACGGACATTGGCCTCGGGGTCGCGACCGGCCAGCTCTGCGCCGCTTCCTATTTCGACACGGTGGTTTCGCCCGACAATGCGGCCTTCAAGCTGCGCGTTGCCAGTCGCTTCGGCCCCGGGCGACGCATCTCCAGCCTGTTTGCCAGCGCCTATGCCTCCGTCAAGCTTTGCGCCGAGGCGATCATCGAGGCGGGCGTCGACGATCCCGCGACGATCACGCAGCTTGTTTCGGCAGCGGCGCATCAGAGTGTGCTCGGCCCGCTCAGGATCGATCCGCAGACCCACCATGCGGCGTTGCCGTTCCATCTCGGCCGCATCAGCGACGACGGAGGCTTCGACATCGTCACATCGCTGCCGTCAATTGCCGCCGACCCCTATCTGACCGGCCAGCGCAAGCGCAAGGCGCCCCAATTGCGGATCGTCTCATGAGGGAAACACCGAACTTCACCGGCTGGCGTGCGGCAATCCTGCACCGCGAAGACCAGACGACGGAGCGGCTGGTGCGACAGCTCAAGCTCTTCGGCTTCGACGTCACCGTACAATGGCAGCCGCTCGATGCGCGCGACCTGCCCGATATCATCCTCGTCGACGCTGACCAGGGCTGGAGCGGGCTCTTGCCCTGGAAGGACGAACAGGCGCCACGGCCGCTGATCGCCTTGCTCGGCTCGGAAGCACCGGGCCGGGTCGCCTGGGCGATGGGGCAGGGGGTTGCGGCCATCATCGCCAAGCCGGTCGCGTCCTCGGCGGTCTACCCGGCCCTGGTGTTGGCGGTTGGGATCCACGAGGAGCGCCGCGCCGTCGCCGACAAGATCGCCCATCTCGAAGAACGGGTGCGCATGCGCCCGCTCGTTCATGCCGCCGTGCAGAAGATCGGTCAGGCCTGCCATGTCAACGAAGAACAAGCCTATGGAATCCTGCGCAATTGCGCGATGAAAAAGCGCCTGTCGATGGAGCAGATCGCCGGTTCCATCCTCGGCGGTGCCGAGCCCTTGCCGGAGGCCGGTTGATGCAGGTTTTGAAATCCATGTTCAGGCAGCCGGCGGCGCTGTTCGGTCTCGTCGTCGTTGCACTGGTCGTCATGCTCGCTTTGGCCGCTCCGCTGGTTGCCCCCTATAGCCCGGACGAACAGATGTTCGACGGGCTGACGCTCGAAGGAGCGCCGTTGCCGCCGAGTGCTCAGTTCCTGCTCGGTACCGATACGCTCGGCCGCGACCTCTTTTCGCGCCTGCTCTATGGCGCCCGAACTTCGCTTGTCATCGGCCTCGTCGCCAATGGCGTTGCCGTCTCGATCGGGCTCATGATCGGCATTCTCTCGGGCTACATGCGGGGCCTTATCGGCAGCGCACTGATGCGCTTCACCGACCTGATGATGGCCTTTCCGGCGCTGCTGCTGGCGATCGTCCTTGCCGCACTGCTGCGCCCAAGTCTCTGGATCGTCGCCATGGTGATCGCGCTCGTCAACTGGGTCCAGGTCGCCCGCATCGTCTATACCGAGACCCGTGGCTTGGTCGAACGCGACTTCATCCTCGCCGAGCGCTCACTCGGCGCCGGCCACGGGCGCATCCTGTTTCACCACATCCTGCCGCATCTGGTGCCGACGGCGATCGTCTGGGGCACGCTCGGCATCGCAACCACGGTGCTGCTCGAAGCGACGCTCTCATTCCTCGGCATCGGCGTCCAGCCGCCGACACCCTCCTGGGGTAACATCATCTTCGAGAGCCAGAGCTATTTCCAGGCCGCGCCCTGGCTGGTGTTCATCCCCGGCGCCGTCATCCTTTTGACCGCGCTCTCCTTCAATCTGGTCGGCGATGCGCTCCGCGATATCCTCGACCCGACGCAACGCGGGAGGGGCTGAGATGGCATTCCTTCTGCTGCGCCGTCTCGTGCAGACCGCGCTCATCCTGCTCGGCGTTGCCGCCATCACCTTCCTGTTGCTCTATGCGCTTCCCGCCGACCCGGCGCGCATGATCGCCGGGCGCAGCGCAACGGCGCAGACGGTCGCCAACATTCGTCGGGAACTCGGGCTCGACCAGCCGCTGCTCGTTCAGTTCTGGAGCTATCTCCAGGGGCTGGTGCAGGGCGATCTCGGTCGCTCCTACGCGCAGAAGACCGATGTCGGTACCTTGATCGCGGCGCGCCTGCCGGCAACGCTGATCCTGATGGCGGCCGGAATTTTCGTCGAAGTCCTGCTCGGCGTGTTTCTCGGTGTCGTCGCGGCCATCCGGCGCGGCGGTTTCGTCGATCGGCTCGTGATGATGGCATCCTTCGTCGGCGTCTCGGCACCGCAATTCGTTGCGGCCCTTTTGCTGCTCTATGTCTTCGCGGTCACGCTCGCCTGGTTCCCGATGAGCGGCTTCGGCAGCTTCGCCCATGTGGTCCTGCCGGCGCTGACGCTCGGCATCCTCGGTGCCGGCTGGTATGCGCGCATGGTGCGCTCGGCGATGATCGACGTCTTGAACCAGGATTATGTGCGCACCGCACGTGCCAAGGGCCTGTCCTCGTTCCGCATCATCTTCCGCCATGCGCTGCCGAACGCGCTTCTACCCGTCATCGCCATGGTCGGCATCGATATCGGCCAATTCATGAGTGGGGTCGTTGTCGTCGAGGCCGTCTATGGCTGGCCAGGCATCGGCCAGCTCGCCTGGCAGGCGATCCAGCAGGTCGACATTCCGATCATCATGGGGGTGACGCTCGTCTCGGCGCTCGCGATCGTGCTTGGCAACCTCCTTGCCGACCTCGTCGCGCCGCTCATCGATCCGCGCATCCGCGCCCGCTAATCCGAAACCAACCAAAAAGGGGAACAACAATGTTCAAAAGCTGGCTTCGAACTTCAACCGTCGCTGCGGCACTGCTCGCAGCACCGCTCTCGGCCCTTGCACAGGATGCGCCGAAACAGGGCGGAGATATCGTCATCACCTACAAGGACGATATCGCCACGCTCGATCCCGCCATCGGCTACGACTGGGTCAACTGGTCGATGATCAAGAGCCTGTTCTCGCGCCTGATGGACTACAAGCCGGGTACCACCGAGCTGGTGCCGTCGCTCGCCGAAACCTTCGACGTCGCGCCGGATGGCCTGACCTATACGTTCAAGCTGCGCAAGGGCGTGAAATTCACCAACGGCCGCGAGATCGTCGCCTCGGACGTGAAGTATTCGATCGAACGGGCGGTCGACCCGAAGACGCAGGGGCCGGGCGCCGGTTTCTTCGGCGCGATCAAGGGCTTCGACGATCTCTCGGGCGGCAAGGCGGCGACGCTTGAAGGCATTGAGGCGCCGGATGATGCGACTGTCGTCTTCCACCTGTCGCGCCCGGACGCAACCTTCCTGCACGTGCTCGCCGTCAACTTCGCCTCGGTCGTGCCAAAGGAAGCGGTCGAGGCTGCCGCCGGCGACTTCGGCAAGAAGCCGGTCGGCTCCGGCACCTTCGTCCTTAGGGACTGGACCGTCGGTCAGAGCCTGACCTTCGAGCGCAACCCCGACTATTTCGTCAAGGACATGCCGCATATCGACAAGTTCACGGTCGAGGTCGGCCAGGAGCCGCTGGTGGCGCTGCTGCGACTGCAGAAGGGGGAGGTCGATATTGCCGGGGACGGTATTCCGCCGGCAAAATTCCTCGAAATCAAGAATTCGCCTGAAGGCGCCGAGATTATCGTGGATGGACAGCAGCTCCATACCGGCTATGTCACGCTCAACACCAAGGTGAAGCCCTTCGACGACGTAAAGGTTCGTCAGGCCGTCAATATGGCGATCAACAAGGAGCGTATCACCCGCATCCTCAATGGTCGCGCGACGCCCGCCAACCAGCCGCTGCCGCCGCTGATGCCGGGTTACGACAAGGCGTTCACCGGTTATGACTATGACGTCGAGAAGGCGAAGGCCCTGCTCGCCGAGGCCGGACATGGCGATGGCTTCGAGACGGTGCTCTATTCGACCAACACCGACCCGCAGCCGCGCATCGCCCAGGCGATCCAGCAGGATCTGGCCGCCATCGGCATCAAGGCGGAGGTGCGGGCGCTGGCCCAGGCCAACGTCATTGCCGCCGGCGGCACCGAAGGCGAAGCGCCGATGATCTGGTCGGGTGGTATGGCCTGGATCGCCGACTTCCCGGACCCGTCGAACTTCTACGGCCCGATCCTCGGCTGCTCCGGTGCGGTCCAGGGCGGCTGGAACTGGTCGTGGTACTGCAACGAGGCACTCGACAAGCGCGCCGTTGCCGCCGATTCCATGTCCGATCCGGCAAAGGCGGCCGAGCGGCAGGCGGAATGGGGCAAGATCTTCACCGACATTATGGCCGATGCGCCGTGGGTGCCCGTCACCAACGAGCGCCGCGTCGTCGCCAAGTCGCCGCGAATGGGTGGCGAGGGCGAGATCTACGTCGATCCGACCCGGGTCATCAACTACGACGCGATCTTCGTGAAGCAATAAGCGTCGGGCTCTCCGGAGGTCGTCTTCGGGGAGCCTCTTCATGAGTTTGGGAGAGATTTCATGTGCGTTGCCTGCACACACACCATCCATCGCGCCAAGCATCATTTCGGCTGGAACCGCGACTTCGAGCCGACGCTGATCGCCAAGCCCGGTGAGACCATCCATTTCGAATGCCTGGATTCTTCCGGCGGGCAGCTCGGCGCTGGCTCAACGCTTGAGACATTGGCCTCGCTCGATTTCGAGAAGATCAATCCGGTGACGGGGCCTGTCTATGTCGAAGGTGCTGCGCCCGGCGACGCGCTGAAGGTGACGATCCGCCGCTTCGTGCCCTCGGGCGTTGGCTGGACGGCCAACATTCCGGGCTTCGGCCTGCTCGCCGATCAGTTCACCGATCCGGCGCTGCACATGTGGTCCTATGATGCGAATACCATGGCACCGGCGCTCTATGGACCGGGCGGCCGCGTGCCGCTGAAGCCCTTCGCCGGCACGATCGGCGTCGCGCCGGCCGAACCGGGCCTGCATTCGGTGGTGCCGCCGCGCCGGGTCGGCGGCAATCTCGACATTCGCGATCTCACATCGGGCGTCACCCTCTATCTGCCGGTCGAGGTGGAGGGCGCGCTGTTTTCCATCGGCGACACCCACGCAGCCCAGGGCGACGGCGAGGTCTGTGGCACCGCGATCGAGAGCCAAATGGAGGTCGAAGCCACGATCGAGCTCGTCAAGGATTCCCGTCTCGCCAGCCCGCGGTTCACTACGCCGGGTCCGGTGACCCGTCATCTGGATGCTGCCGGTTACGAGGTGACGACCGGCATCGGCCCGGATCTGATGACCGGCGCGCGCGAAAGCCTGATGCGCATGATCGACCTGCTTGGCGCCGAACACGGCTTGAGTCCGGTCGATGCCTATCTGCTCTGCTCGGTCTGCGGCGACCTCCGCATCAGCGAGATCGTCGACGCTCCGAACTGGGTCGTTTCCTTCTACTTCCCGAGGATCGTCTTTTCGTGACAACGGCAGCACCCGTGCTCGGCATCGATGGCCTCTGCGTCGATGCGCTGACGCCGCAAGGGCCGCGAAGGGTCCTTGATGCCGTCAGCTTCAACCTCATGAGCGGCGAAACGCTGTGCATTGCCGGCGAGAGCGGCTCGGGCAAATCCGTGACTTCGCTTGCTGTCATGGGGCTCCTGCCGAAAGCCTCGCTGCGGATCGCCTCCGGCAGCATCAAGCTCGAAGGGCGCGAACTCTCGAAGCTCTCCAACAGTGCGATGCGCAGCGTGCGCGGCGGCGATGTCGCGATGGTCTTTCAGGAGCCAATGACATCGCTCAATCCCGTGATGTCGATCGGCGAGCAACTGACCGAGGCCATTCGCGAACATCAGGGTTCCGAGGGGGGAACGGCGAGTGCCGTCGCCCTGCGCATGCTGGATGCGGCGCACATCACCGAGCCGGCGCGGCGCATGACGCAATATCCGCACGAGCTTTCCGGCGGCATGCGGCAGCGCGTGATGATCGCGATGGCACTCTCGTGCCGACCCAAGGTGCTGATCGCCGACGAGCCGACGACGGCACTCGACGTTACCGTGCAGGCGCAGATCCTGACGCTGATGAAGGAACTGAAGCGGGAATTCGGCGCTTCGATTGTGCTGATCACCCATGACATGGGCGTGGTCGCGCAGATGGCGGACCGCGTGGTCATCATGCAGCAGGGCCGCATCGTCGAGCAGGGCGACGTACTGCCGATCTTCCGCTCGCCGCGCGAGCGCTACACGCAGGAGTTATTGGCGGCCGTGCCGAGGCTGGGGGCGCATGCCGGCACCGACGGCCCGCCGCGCATCGCCGCAACGGCTGCGGCATCCGTCTCGCGGGCGGCGAGCCCGGTCCTGTCCGTGCGTGACCTCGCCGTCCACTACGGAAAAAAGCCCAGCGGACTGTTGGGCGGAAAGAAGCTGGCCGCCGCCGTCAGCGACGTTTCCTTCGACATCTTCCCCGGTGAGACGCTGGGGCTCGTCGGCGAAAGCGGATCGGGCAAGTCGACCACCGGCAAGGCGGTGCTCGGCCTCATTCCATTCGATGGCGATGTGGCGATCGACGGCCAGCAGATCGGCGCGCTGTCGCAACGCCAGATGCGGCCCGTGCGCCGCTCCGCGCAGATGATCTTTCAGGATCCCTATGCCTCGCTCGACCCGCGCATGGCGGTCGGGGCGGCGATCGCCGAGCCGCTGCTCATCCATGGCATCGGCAATCGCAGCGAACGCACGGATCGCGTCGCCGATCTGTTGCGCCGTGTCGGGCTTGGGCCCGATGCTGCCAGCCGCTATCCGCACGAGTTCTCCGGGGGACAGCGGCAGCGCATCTGCATTGCCCGCGCGCTGGCGGTCAATCCGAAGCTGATTGTCGCGGATGAAAGCGTGGCCGCGCTCGACGTGTCAGTGCGGGCACGCGTGCTTGATCTGATGCTCGAACTGCAGGAGACGATGGGTCTTGCCTATCTCTTCGTCTCGCACGACATGGCTGTGATCGAGCGGATGTCGCACCATGTCGCCGTCATGCGCGGCGGCCGCATCGTCGAGATGGGAACGCGCCGCGCCGTGTTCGAGGATCCGCAGGACGCCTACACCCGGGCGCTGATGGCCGCGGTGCCGCTGCCGGACCCGCCGATGCGGAAAAGCGCTTAGAGCGAGATGACAAAACGGGTGCGGTCTCCGCCCGCATCCCCCTCTGTTTGAAACAATCGCGATCGATCACGGCGCGAGCGCTTGCGACAATACGATGCGAGCCGAGAGGCCGCCGGTCGGTCGGTTGCGCAGTTCGAGTTCGGCGCCGGTTCGGTCAAGCGCACGCTCGACGATGCTGAGGCCGAGCCCGCTGCCGGCCGCCGCCTTGAACCGACCGCGGAAGAAGCGCTCGGTCACGCGCGGCATTTCCTCCTCGGGGATGCCAGGCCCCTCGTCGTCGATCGCGATTGCCAGATGCTGGCCTCGTATCTCGGCGTGGCAAGAGACCGTTGCGCCCGGTGGCGAATGGTTGATGGCGTTTTCGAGCAGGTTGCGCGCCGCGAGCCGGAAGAGGTCCGGATCCATATTGATCCTGAGACCGGACATCGCCCCGTCGACGACAACATCGACGCGACGCGCCTGGCCGGCGAGTTCGGTGCGAAGACTTGTCAGCATCTCGCCGACATCAAAACCGGCCGCCGGCCTGCCGCTCTCGGTGGCTTCGACCGAGGCGATATCGAGCAGTTGCCGCACCAGCTTGCCGGTCCGGTCGACACCGGCGACGATCTGGCCGAGCGCCTTCTCGCGGATTTCGCCGTCGTCGCTGGCGAGCGCCACCTGCGCCTGCGTCTTGAGGCCCGCCAGCGGCGTACGCAGCTCGTGGGCGGCAAACGCGATGAAATTCTGCTCGCGCTCGCGGGCGCCGGCGACACGGGCAAAAAGGCCGTTCAGCGACTTCAAGACCGGGCTGATCTCGCGCGTCGTGCCGGTGTCCTCGATCGCGTGCAGGTCGGAGGCTTCACGCGCGGCAAGGTCGCCGGCAAGCTTGCGCAGCGGCGCGAGGCCACGCCCGACGCAGAGCCAGATCAGCACGGCCAGAAGCGGAATGATCAGCAGCGCCGGCAGCAACAGCCCCTTGACCAGGTCGTTGACCAGCCGGTCGCGGATGCGCAGGTTGTCACCGACGAGAACGCGCACGCCGAGGCTCGCATTCTCCACCGCAAAGACACGCCAGGTCTCGCCGTTGATGACGGTTTCGGAAAAGCCCATGGCGTGGGGTGCAAGCGTTGTGTCGGGCGCGCTGTCCGACTTGCCGATCAGAGTTCCGTCCAGCGACCAGATCTGGCAGGAGAGCTGCCGGTCGTAATGCGGGTGCTCCAGCAGCGGGATGCTGATTGCGCTCTGTGCCGGGCGGTTGGCATGGGTGTCGCCTTCTTCCTTCATCATGTCTGGGCTGACGATCAGCGAATTCACCATGCGCGCCGCCTCCATCAGCCGCGCGTCGAGCACGCGCTCGACTTCGGCGCGGGTGCTGAGGAAGATCCAGACGGTGGCCGATAGCCACAGGAGCCCCGTCGTGATCAGGAGGATGGCGAAAAGCCGGGCGCGCAGCGATTGCATCAGCCGGCTCCGCCCAGCCGGTAGCCGATGCCCCGGATGGTTTCGATCAGTCCCGGGCCGAGCTTGTTGCGCAGATGGTGGATGTGTACCTCCACGGCATTGCTCTCGATTTCCTCCTGCCAGCCGTAGAGTTTGTCCTCCAGCTTGGTCTTGGAGAAGATCACCCCCGGGTGCGACATCAGCGTATGCAGGATGGAATATTCGCGCCGCGAGAGTTGCACCGGTTTGCCCGCCTGTTCCACCGATTGCCTGGCCGGATCGAGCCTGAGCGTCGACCATTCCAGCGCGGCGCTCGCCCGGCCGCTGGAGCGTCGCGCCAGCGCCCGAAGCCTGGCGGCGACCTCGTCGAGGTCGAAGGGTTTGCCGAGATAGTCGTCGGCGCCAGTGTCGAGGCCGGCAACGCGATCGCGCACGGTGTCGCGTGCGGTCAACAGCAGCACCGGAATGTCGCTCTGCCTGGCGCGCAGGTCCCGCAGAATGTCGAGACCGGAGCCGTCGGGCAGCATCAGGTCGAGCACGACCGCGTCGAAGCCGTTGGCGGCAAGCGCCGTCGCGGCCGCATCGCAGGTGCCGACGGCATCGGTGGTGAAGCCCGCCAGCGCCAGGCCGACCTTCAGGCCGTCTCTAAGGATATCGTCGTCTTCGACGATCAGGACTCGCATCGCTACTCCTAACATTTCTGAGAGCGCGATCCTTTAATCGCTCCCTTAAGGCAGCCTTAAGGTAGGACTTCCCTCTGAGGCGGCATTGCAACAATCGAATCGTTGAATGCCCGATATGACCGAAGCACACGAGCCTTCTTCCTCCACGGCCGATCACAAGACCGGCATCACGCTGACCCGCCGCAGCCTTGTCGTCGGCGCGGCCTCGCTGTTCGTCACCGGCTGCGCGACCGCCCGCCCGACGCCGGCGGTGGTGCCGGCAGCCGTCACGCCCGTCCGCCCCTCAGCCGGCCGGACGGTGCCGCCGATGTACTATGCGATGCCCGACGAGCAGTTTCCGATCCCCGAGGTGAAGATCGCCGAGGTCGATCCGAAGTTCTGGCGGCAGGAGGTGGATTATCCGACCAGTGAGCGGCCCGGCACGCTGATCGTCGATACGCCCGCGAAATACCTCTATCACGTGCTGCCGGGCGGGCGGGCGATGCGCTACGGCATCGGCGTCGGGCGCGAGGGCTTTGCCTGGTCGGGCCGGGCGATCGTCGCCTACAAGCGCAAATGGCCGCGCTGGACGCCGCCCGACGAGATGGTCGCGCGTCAGCCGAAACTCCAGCCCTACAGCATCGCCAATGGCGGCATGCCCCCGGGCATCAAGAACCCGCTCGGCGCCCGCGCGCTCTATATCCATAAGGACGGCAAGGACACGCTCTACCGCATCCATGGCAGTCCCGAGGCATTTTCGATCGGCAAGGCGGTCTCTTCCGGCTGCATTCGCCTGCTCAATCAGGATGTCGTCTACCTCCATGATCAGGTCCGCGACGGCAGCACCATCGTCGTCATTCCGGATCCGACCAAGGGCGACATGGCGATCGGTTAGGTGAGGGCAGGCAGCGAGCGCGGGAATTCTGCAACACTTCGAAAACGAGTACCGCCTCGCGCAAGCGATCCACGCCAAAGAAAGATTTTCACCACATTTCGGTCACGGTTCGGCCCAACAGCCTTGGGCCTCCCCTCGGACCTCCCAACCGAAATCTCCAACCCTGGAATTGAATACAGTGTCGATGAATTTGTCCCGCCGGTCGCTGCTCGCGGTGATCGCCAGCTCTGTTTTGAGCGCCTGCACGCAGATCCCGAAACCCGAACCGAAACCGAAGCTGATCGAGCCGATCGGCGGTGATGGCGGCTCGCCGGAAAAGGCGGCGGATGCGGCGGGCGTGCCGACGAAGACCTTCGACTATGCCAGGATCTACGCGCCGGTGAAGGACGAAGGCTACGACGTCCCGGGCATCCAGCACACCGAGATCAAGCCGCAGTTCCTGCGCCAGGAAGTGGCCTATGCCACCAACGAGCCGCCCCATTCGATCGTCGTCGATACCCAGACGATGTTCCTCTACTACGTCCTGCCCGGCGGCCGCGCCATCCGTTACGGCGTCGGTCTTGGTGCGGCCGGCCGCGCCTGGAAGGGGCGTGCCGTCGTGCATTGGAAGCGCAAGTGGCCGCGCTGGACGGTGCCCGACGACATGGTCGCACGCCAGCCGCACCTCAAGAAATACGGCATCGATGCCGGCGGCATGGATCCGGGCCTCGACAATCCGCTCGGCGCCCGCGCCATGTATATCTTCCAGGACGGCCAGGATACGCTTTACCGCATCCACGGCTCGCCGCAGTGGCGCTCGATCGGCAAGAACGCGTCGGCGGGCTGCGTGCGGATGCTGCAGCAGGACGCGATCGATCTCTATGATCGCGTCAGAGGCAAGACGCCGCTGCTCGTCCTGTGATGGGCGACAATCTGGCGTAATTTCTGCGCCCTTGCCGGACGGATTGCCTCAAAGTGGCTGCGGAAGCGGCAGCCCGTCCGGCCCCATCAGCATATAGTCGGGCGACCGCTGCACCGGCTGGGAGTCCGGCAATGGTTGCCCATCCGGCAGGGGCTGCGCGTCCTGCATCGGCTGCGATTGCACCATGCCGCCGCCCGAGAGATCGGTGACGACGATCGGCGTGCCGTTCGGCACGCGGTTGTAGAGATCGACGACGTCCTGGTTGATCATGCGCACGCAGCCCGACGACACCGACTTGCCGATCGTCCACCATTCCGGCGAGCCGTGAATGCGGTAGAGCGTGTCTTCGCCGTTCTGGAAGATGTACATGGCGCGGGCGCCGAGCGGGTTCTTGAGGCCGGGATCCATGCCGCCCGCCTCGATGCTGAATTGCTGCAGCTCGGGCTGGCGCGCCACCATCTCGTTCGGCGGCTTCCAGCGGGGCCATTCGCGCTTGTACTGGATGACGCCGCGCCCGGCCCAGGCGAAACCGGCACGCCCGAGGCCGACGCCGTAGCGCATCGCCTGGCCGCCTTCATAGACCCTATAGAGAAAGTGGCTGCCGACGTCGACGACCAGCGTTCCCGGCTTTTCGCCGGTCGGATCGGCGACCATCTGGCGGTAGAAGCGCGGATCGATCTTCTCGTAGGGAATGGCCGGCAGCGGGTAGGGCTCGTTCGGCTTCTCGCCGTACATGTCGGCCAGGAACGTGTTGGTCTCGGGAACCGGTTCCGGCGCATAGGAGCGCGTCACAGTAGGCCGCGGCGAGGCGCAGCCGGCGAGACCAACGGCCGCCAACCCGGCGGAAAGCTGCAGGAAGGCGCGGCGGCGGAACTCTCTTTCGGGCATGTAATCCTCGATCGTCCTCTATTCGCTACCGGCGATGCAACCGACCTTTTAAGTCAATTGTGCGTCGCCAGCCGACGGAACGATCACAGGCCGGCGTAGGGGTCCGCCAGCGCCGCTTCGGGTCGGCTGATAGGATACTTAGTTCCCGAGATCTTCGCGGCCAGCTTTTCAGCACCGTTTTTCTCAAGAAGCGCCCGGAAGCTCGGATGCATGCCGCCATCGACATAGGCGTTCAGCGGCGCCGACGTCTGGTTGGTCATCATGCCGGCGAGCTTCGCGTCCTCCGATTGCAGTCGCGCCACCAGCCCGGCATCGGGCGTGGAGATCGCCGCCGGGCAGGCGGCAAGCGGGTCGGACGGTTCGCCATCGGCGAAATCGGTGTTGAAGACGTAGCGGCGGCCGCAGGCCGAAACCTTCGGCTGACGCTTCGTCGCCTCGAAGATGTCGTAGCCCTGCTTGATGTTCTTCCAGAAGTCGAAATTCGGGTCGCCGCGGTGCTTGGCCATGTTCTCCGCCGTCATGCGGAAGGGATAGGCCTGAACCTGGAACGTGCCCTGGCCGCCGGCGAGCGCGCGTTGCACCACGGAATAGATTTCGCCGACACCCTGGTCGGTCATGGCGTAGCAGCCGGACGACGAGCAGGCGCCGTGCACCATCAGCGCTTCACCGGTGTAGCCGAGCGCCGATTCCAGCCGGTTCGGGTAGCCGAGGTTAAACGACAGGAAATATTGCGATTTCGGGTTCAGCATGCCGGCGGAGACGTGGTAGAAGCCCTCCGGCGCCTGGCGGTCGCCCGACTTCATCTTCGGGCCGAGCTTTCCCGACCAGCGGCACATGGGATAGGTCTTCAGCAGCGCGTACTGGCCCTGCTTATTCTGTTTCCAGACTTCCAGTTCGCTTTCCTGCTTGAAGATGCGGATCAACACCGGGCTTTCCGGCTTGCTGCCGTTCTTCGCCATGGCGGCGATCAGCTTGGCCGGGATCGGCGGTGGCTCGCGCACGTCGTCGGCGTCGAGCGCCATGCAGCCGGACAGCGCCAGGGCCATCGCGCCGATCGCCAAGGCATGCCGCATCCGTCGCACCTGCGCGAATATCCTGCCGGCCTGAGGTGTCTCGGAAGAAGGGCTCTTGATCGTCTCGCGCCGCATGCGGGCTCCTGGAAATGCTTCCGCCACCAAGCGTCCTTCGTGTGGCGTGTGTGCCGGCCGGTTGCGTTCGACGCAGTTCGGTTCAGCCTCAAGTTCAGCGATTAAGCGGTGACAGCCCTGGCTGCAAGCCTTTGTCCCTGGCGCTCGCGATCAAAAATTTTTGAACGCGCGCTGCCATAGCTGACCGCCGATTGGGTCGATGTTGAGACAAGATGGTGAATTTTTTCTCAACGCGGGCGCCGGAAAAGTCCCGCTGCGTCAGTCCCGCGGCTCACTGCCGGGCGCATAGACGGTCTTCTGCTTGAAGGCAAAGACGTTGCCGCAGCGGCAGCGCACCATGTGCTTGGCGGGGTCGGGAGAGGTGCGTTCAGTCGAGAAGCCCTTGGGCATCACGTCGATGGTAAAGCCGCGATTGCTGCCCTTGCCTTTGTCGTTTTCCGACGCTTCGGCGAAGCCGGCGGCTCCGCATTTGGCGCATTCCAGCTTTCTCGAATACCGATCCCGCGATGCCATGTTCAATCACACTCGATAGCGCTGCCACATCCGGATGGCGGGCGGCGGCGCTTGGTTGCCCGAAACACCGAACTATAGGAGGCCGCCCGTCGTTTCAAGTTTGCCGGTGACGGGTTTTGGCGGCAACGCCTAACGATAGCCGGTTGCGTCGGCCGGCTTGTTCGCCTCCATCACCTCGCGCATGTAGCGCCAGCAATCGGGCCGCGAGCCGTCGAGATCGGAAAACCCGTAGACCTGCGCCAGCCCGCCGCTCGACAGCGACTGGCCGTTCCAGCGGGACTTGTCCGGATCGGCCGCGAGCGCCGCGATGGCGCGGCCGACGAAACGTGGTGTTTCCGAAATGACGAAGTGCGGTTGGTTCTTTGTGGCGTCCTGCCAGTTGTCTTCACCGACCTCGAAATGTTCGAGCATCATCTCCGACCGCATCCAGCCGGGCGTGATCGAAACCGCGGTTGCGCCGTGCGGCGAAAGGTCCTTGGCGTGGGCCCAGGCCATGCGGTTCGCTGAAACCTTGGCAAGGTCGTAGAACGGCGACAGCCGGTAGTTCTCGGCATTGTATTCGGCGGTGCCGTCGGTCACCTCGACCAAGAGGCCGCCGGGCTTCTCGATCATCAGCGGCAGGGCATAGTGGGCGGTGATCAGGTGCGTATCGACGCCGAGATGCAGGAGCTTCAACCCGTTTTCGAGATTGTGCTCCCAGACCGGCTTGTTCCACTCGAACAGCAACTCGCCGCCCCAGACGTCGTTGACGAGGATGTCGAGCCGTCCCTGTTCGCTGCGGATGCGCTCGACAAGCGCCTGTACCTGCGCCGGCTGCAGATGGTCGACCTGGGCGGGAATGCCCTTGCCGCCGAGGCTGGTGACGATCTCGGCGGTTTCCTCGATCGTTTCGGGACGCCCGTAATCGGATTGCTGTTGCCGCGTGGTGCGGCCGGTTACGTAAACAGTGGCGCCGGCGGCGCCAAGTTCGGTCGCGATGCCGCGCCCGCCGCCGCGCGTCGCGCCAGCGACGAGGGCGACTTTTCCTTCGAGTGTCATGATTCTTCTCCTTCGCGGCCGCTTGCCGACTGGCGTTTTCTTGCTCGGGTGATATATAAATGATTGTTCGGTTATAAATGAGAGTCAAGATGCCTCGCCCAAAAACCATGCCTGACGAAGAGCTGCTGGCCGCCGCCTTCGCATTGATGCGGGCCGATGGTCCAGATCGCCTGACCTTCGCGGCGCTGGCTGCACGTACGGGCCTTTCCGGCGCCACGCTGGTGCAGCGCTTCGAGAACAAGGCGAAGCTGATCCAGCGGGCGCTCAGCCAGGCCTGGGACGGGCTGGACGGGCAGACGGCGGAGCTGATGGCGAGCGTACCGCGGACGCCGGAGGGCGCCATCGCACTGCTCGTCGGCCTCTCGGGCGATTATGGCGGTATCGACAGCTATGCCGACGACCTCAGGATTCTGCGGGAAGACCTGCGCGATCCGTTGCTCCGTGCCCGCGGCGCAAAGTGGCGCGACGTGCTCGCAGGCGTGCTCGACGAATGCCTCGCCGGCCTTCCCGCTGCGAGCCCGGGGCTCGGTCTGCTGATGGCGTCGCAATGGCAGGGATCCTTGCTCTGGTGGAGCTTCGACCCGCAGGTGCCGGTCACGGTCTTTGTCGAGCAGAGCCTGACGCGCTTCGTCGAAGCTTTTGCGAGACGGCCGGCAGGCTGACAACTGCGGCAGTGGCGTGCTCACCGGTCTGTCAAATCGCCGTGAGATGGCCGTGCGGTGGATGACGGCGGCGCAAGCTGGTCTTAGATGCTGATCCATGATCAGATTTGTCGCAGTCCTCGTTGCCCGCATCTCCACTTTGGCACTCGTCGTCTCGACGCTTGTCGCCTTGCCGGTCGCGGCTCAGACGCCATCGCCGATTTCGGCCTTGCTGGACGAACTGGCCTCACGGTCAGAGCTTGATCCCCTGAAGACCGTGATCGTCGCCCGCGACGGCAAGATCGTCGCTGAGCGTGGTTACGGCCGCAACCGCGTGACGGACTCGACCAACATCAAGTCGGCGTCGAAATCGATCATCTCGGCGCTGGTCGGCATCGCCATCGACAAGCGGCTGCTCGAAGGTCCGGAGCAGAAGATCGCGCCGATCCTGAAGGCGGACCTGCCGGCCTCGCCTGATCCGCGCATCAACGACATCACCATAGGTCATTTGCTTTCGATGCAGGCCGGGCTCGGCCGTCTCTCGGGCCCGAACTATGGGCGATGGGTCGCCAGCCGGAACTGGGTGCGCACGGCGCTTGCCCAGCCCTTCGACGACGATCCGGGTGGTGAGATGCTCTATTCCACCGCCTCGACCCATCTGCTTTCGGCGATCCTGACGAAGGTCAGCGGCAAGTCGACCCTGGCGCTCGCGCGCGCGTGGCTGGGGCCGCTCGAGGGCTTCCGCATCGGGGCCTGGGATCGCGATCCGCAAGGCATCTACCTTGGCGGCAACCAGATGGCGATGAGCCCGCGCTCCCTGCTTGCCTTCGGCGAACTCTATCGCAATGGCGGCCGCACGGCGTCAGGCCAGCAACTGGTGTCGGAAGGGTGGGTCGCGGCCTCCTGGCAGCATCGAACCAATTCGCGCTTCTCCGGCGACGAGTACGGTTATGGCTGGTTCGAGCGCCAGATCGCCGGTGAAGAAGTGCATTTCGCCTGGGGTTATGGCGGCCAGATGCTCTACATCGTGCCGAACCTGGATCTGACGGTGGTGATGACATCGGCCGAAAGCGGGCCGTCGGCCCGCAACGGCTACCGCGACGCGCTGCATCTGGTGCTCGGCGAGATCATCACGAATGTAAAGGCCGATCCGGAAACGGACGGGTGACAGGGCGCCGGCTCGACGCCGCTCCGCGTCAAGCCAGCAACGGTTCCACGACGCCAAGCAGGCATTCGATCGCAGCTTCATTCTTCAGCGCCGCCTCAGACGCCTCGAATTCCGCGAGCTCGATGCCGGCAATCTGCTCTTTCGGGATTGCCGCGAAGATGGCGCGCAAGGTCTGCGGATAGAGGCCTCCGCCGATCGCATAGGCGGCCGGCACATGCTTCGGCTCGAGCACGTCCCAATCGACATGGATCCAGACCGGCGCATCGCCGATCAACGAAAGAATGACTTCCGGCGTCGCTTCTGTCGGCGAAAGGATGCACACGCCTGCCTGCCGCAGCAAATCCATCTCCGCGGGGTCGATGTCGCGCGCGCCGACGATGACGACCTTTGCCGGGTGCAGCCCGCTGCCGTGGCCGCTCTCCCAGAGCCCGCAGGCGGCAGCCAGCACCATGCCGCCGAGATAGCCGCTTTCGGTGGTCTGCGGCGTGTTGAAATCGCCATGGGCATCGAACCAGAGCAAGACCGCGTCGGCGCGTTCCCGCGCGACGACCGGCAGTGTCGCAAGGCTGGCGGAGCAGGTATTGGCGATGAAAAGTGGTTTGTTGCCACGCGCAAGTGTTGCGGCAATCGCCGCCTGCAAAGCGGCCAGGGTCTCCCCGGCCTCAGGCAGGCTTGCCGACCAGTCGTCTTCCTTTGCCGGTGACGGGCTGCCGATAACGGTCGGCTGCAGCCCGGTGCGCTTGCTCAGCGCTTCGGCCGTCAGGGCCGCCCCGGGGATGGCGCCGGACGTTCTGTCGGCGATGCGTCCCTGGGAGACGACGAGTTCATAGGGCACGGGCATTCTCCTTGCATTTTCGGTGGGCGTTAACGCCGGTATTGGGCGCACCTGCAAAGCCCGCCTGTTTCAGCGTTTTCGAGGGGATCTGTGGGATTGGTTTGAAGGGAAGCCTCGAAGATTCGATATATCTACGTGGATATATCGATATCGCGCCGCGATCGCAATTTCATCGGGGCGAGCGTTGATGCGATTGCCGTGCACAGGGCGACGCGGGTCGCGGCGACCGCCAATGTCGCTCGGCCGTTTGGCGCGGCGCGGGTGCCGCGGAAATTTCAGAGGTGACAGGTGCTTGCCGCAATCTATGTCGCGGCAAGCGATTTCGTTTAAATCGGCAGCTGGTGCACTTAGCCGGCAAAGCCTTCAATGACGATCTTGCCCTTGGCAGCGCCGGTTTCGATGCGGCGATGCGCTTCGCGCAGGTTCGCCGCGTTGATCGGCGACAGCACCTCGGCAAGCGTCGTCTTCAGCCGTCCGGCATCGATCTCGTCGGCGACGAAGCTCAGCAGACGATGCTGTTCGATCATGTCGGGCGTCTGGTGCATCGGGCGGGCGAACATGAACTCCCAATGCAGGCTCGCCGCCTTGGTCTTCATGCCGGCCATCGGCATCGGCACGTCGGTGTTGTCGATCGAAACGATGCCGCCTTGCGGCCGGATCAGCTCGACAGCGTCGTCCCAGTGGCGCATGTCGTTGAAGATGGCGATGTGGTCGACATGGGGAAAGCCGAGCGCGCGGACCTGCGCGACCAGCGGTTCACGGTGGCTGACCACGTGGTCGGCGCCAAGTTCCTTGACCCAGGCGATGGTTTCCGGCCGCGAGGCGGTGGCGATGACGGTGAGGCCGGCGCGCTTTGCCAGCTGGATACCGATCGAGCCGACGCCGCCGGCGCCACCGACGATGAGGATCGACTGGCCGTGGTCGGCGCCGTCCCGGTCGATGCCGAGCCGGTCGAAGAAGGCCTCATAGGCGGTGATCGTCGTCAGCGGCAGGGCGGCCGCTTCCGCAAAGGACAGGCTCTTCGGCTTGCGCCCGACGATGCGCTCATCGACCAGTTGATACTGCTGGTTGGATCCCGATCGAGTCAGGTCGCCGGCGTAGTAGACGGCGTCGCCCGGCTGGAACAGCGTCACATCAGCACCGACGGCCTCGACCACGCCGCTTGCGTCCCAGCCGAGCACGCGCGGCGTTTCCTCGACCTTGTCCTTCGGCGCGCGCATTTTCACGTCGACGGGATTGACCGCGACGGCGCGGACCGCGACCAGGATATCATGCCCTTTGGGCTCCGGCTTCGGGAGCTCGACATCGAGGAAACTCTCCGGGTCGGAAACCGGGAGATAGCGGGTGAGGGCGACAGCTTTCATGAGTTGCTCCTTTGTGGGGTGAAGAGGTGTGATTGCCGCGGTCATGCCACGCGCTCGAGTGCCGGATAGCTAGAGTAGCCTTCGGCGCTGCCGCCGAAAAGCGTGGCCCCGTCGAAGCTTGCGAGCGGCAGCCCGTCTTTCAGTCGGCGCGGCAGGTCCGGATTGGCGATGAACGGGCGGCCGAAGGCGACGATGTCGGCAAGACCGGCGGCAAGGATCGTCTCGGCCTTCTTACGATCATAGCGGCCGGCGACGATGATGCGGCCGGAATAGGTGGCGCGCAGCTCGCGGCGGAAGTCGTCGGGGATGACGGGCGCATCGTCCCAGTCGGCTTCCACCAGATGGATATAGGCAAGGCCGATGCGGTCGATTTCGCCCGCGGCCTTCAGGATCGTCGGGATGATCTCGTCGTCCTTCATGTTGCGCTGGGTGATATAGGGCGACAGCCGGATGCCGACCCGGGAGGCGCCGATCTCGCCGGCGACCGCCTCGGCGACCTCGACCAGGAAGCGGATGCGGTTTTCGGCCGGGCCGCCATAGCGGTCGTCGCGCCGGTTGGACGAGCGGCGCAGGAACTGGTCGATCAGGTAGCCGTTGGCGCCATGGATCTCGACGCCGTCAAAGCCGGCTTCGATGGCGTTGGCCGCCGCCTGGCGGAAATCTTCGACGATGCCGGCGATCTCGCTCAGCTCCAAGGCGCGCGGCAAGGGGCTGTCGACCATCGCGCCGATGCCGGTTTCTGGATCGGCCACCCAGACCTTTGCGTCCGGCGAAATCGCAGACGGTGCGACCGGGCGTCCGCCGTCGTGGAAACTCTCATGGCTCATGCGGCCGACATGCCAGAGTTGCAGCATGATGCGGCCTCCGGCCCGGTGTACGGCGTCGGTGACGAGCCGCCAGCCGGCGATCTGCGCGGGAGAGTGGATGCCGGGTGTAAACGAGTAGCCCTGGCCCTGCGCCGAGATCTGGGTGGCCTCGGTGACGATGAGGCCGGCCGAGGCGCGCTGGGCATAGTACTCGGCCATCAGGGCGTTGGGCACATTGCCCGGCTGGCTGCTTCGCGCCCGCGTCATCGGCGCAAGCGCGATGCGATTGGGTAGGGTCAAGGACCCGAGCGGGATCGGAGAAAAGAGCGATGGCATGGTGAGATCCTTTGGGAGGGGCAGTCGCATAGCGGCAGGGCCAAGCGCGGGGAAGCACGTCAGTTGATCAGTGCGCCGCCTTCGATGTCGATGACCGAGCCGGTGACGAAGGGATTGTCGATGGCGAAGAGATAGCCGCTGGCGATATCTTCCGGTTGCCCGGCGCGGCCGGCAGGCAGTGTTGCAGCGGCGCGATCGAACATCGCGTCGCGCGCCTCGCCGGCCATGCCGGCATAGGCTTCCGTTCGCGTCAGGCCGGGGCTGACGACGTTCACCCGCAGCGGTGCCAATTCCTTGGCCAGCACCTTGGCGGTTGCTTCGAGTGCCGCGTTCATCGCCGTCTTGACGAAGGTGCCCGGCACCGATCGGCGGGCGAGAAAGCCCGAGGTGAAGGTGATCGTACCGCCGGGCCGAATGCTCTTGCCCGCCTCGCGGGCAAGCAGGATCGAGCCCCAGTACTTGACGTCGAAGGCGGCCTTGGCTGCTTCGAGGTCGATATCGACGACGGTGCCGCCCGGCGCCGAGGAGCCAGCCGTGACGATCAGGTGATCGAACGGACCGAGCTGTTGGAAATAGGCGACCACTGCCGCGGCATCGGCAAGATCGAGACCGGTGGCGCGGCTGGCGATCTCTACCCGACCCGGGCGCTCGGCAAGCGCCTTGGCGACGGCGGCGCCGATACCGCTGGTGCCGCCGATGACGACGGAGACGGTGGTGTCAGTGAAAGTCATGGTCATTCTCCGGAGGAAGAGTGGGAAAGGGTTCGGAAAAGACGGCTTCGAGCAGCGGTCCGCCGGGCGCGCGCAGGAACAGCCGCCGCTCGCCGATGTCGGCAAGGTCCATCGTCGAATAGGGAATGGCGAGCCGGTCGAGCTTGGCGCGGAAGGCGGCGTAGCCTTCGAACCGGAAGCCGACATGATCGATCGCTTCGGCCGCACGCTCGAAGCCCACGCCACGGCTGCCGATGAGGTGGACGATCGGCTTGCCTCCGGCATAGAGCCAGCAGCCGGGGATTCGGCGGATAGCTGCCGGACGCTCGCCGACGGTCAGGTCGAAGACCGTCTCGAAGAACGCGCGTGTGGCGTCGATATCGGTGGTGCGGATGGTGACGTGGTCGATGTGCATCACGCGTCTCCTTTCGCCAGCAAATTTAGCGCTTGCGGCGCATCCGGATAATTGGCTTATTTCTAAAATTATATTTCGGAGAAAGCGAAAGATGCTGCTCGACAATCTGGCTCTGTTTCTTCTGATCGTCGAAAAGGGCGGGCTTTCCGCCGCCGGCCGCGAGAAGGGGTTGTCGCCAGCCTCCGTCTCCGAGCGGCTGGCAGCACTCGAGGCCCACTATGGCGCCGCACTTCTGAAACGCACGACGCGGGCGATCAGTCTGACGGAGGAGGGCCGCCTACTGGTGGACGGCGCCCGCCGGCTGCTGGCGGAGGCCGACGAACTGGAGAGCGGCATCCGGTCGGGCACGCGCACGATCTCGGGGCCGATCCGGCTGAGCGCGCCTGAGGATATGGGGCGGCGCTACATCGTACCGATCCTCGATCGCTTTCTCGCGGAGCACCCCGATGTGACGGTGGATCTCAATCTCACCGACGGTTACCTCGACCTGGTCGGCCAGGGCATGGATTTCGCGATCCGGCACGGCGTGCTTGCCGACAGCACGCTGAGGTCTCGGTCGCTCGGGGAGAACCGGCGCGTCGTCTGTGCGGCGCCGTCCTATCTCGAAGCTATGGGCCGGCCGGAGCATCCCGACGATCTCTCCCGCCACGACTGCATCGTCATGCGCTTCGGCGCCAATCTCGACCGCGAATGGGCCTTTCAGGTGGATGGCAAGCCGCACAAGGTCATGGTGCGCGGGCGTCGCGTCGCCAATGACGGCGGACTGGTGGGGGCGTGGTGCAGGGCGGGGCACGGCATCGCCCTGAAGTCGGTGTGGGACATCGCCGAGGACCTGGCCTCCGGCGCGCTGGTCGAGCTTCTCAAGGATTTTGCGGTCGGCGAAACCGGATTGCAGATCGTCTATCCGCCGGCGAGCGTCCAGCCACGCCGGGTGCGGCTGTTGATCGAGCGGATCGCTTCGGAACTCGGTTCGATCGAGACTGTCCTGACGCGCATTGGAGACGCATAGGGCCGGCGCCACGTCCGCCCGTGGCCGCTGCCGACGTGGCGGTCGTGCAACAGTATCGCCCCCCGTTTTCCTATGCGGCATGCCAGCGCATTGCGGTCGCGCGTGGCTTCACTTATAAAACATGAGTAACGCATTCAACATAAGCGGGGGCGCACGGCGCCACCGCTGGTTCCGGCGGCGGCCGCGCGGCTCCCGCGATGGAGAGGCAGATTGATGACCGATGCGATGGTGCAGGGGCTCCACGAACGGGAAGAGGGCAGGATACGCCGTTTCTTCAGCCGCCGCCTCAGAAGTCGCGAGGATGCCGTCGACGCCACGCAGGAAACGTTCATGCGCATGCTGGAGGCATCGCGCTCGACGCTGATCGAGAACCCGCAAGCCTATCTGTTCCAGGTCGCGCGCTCCGTCGCGCGGGTCGCCGCCGAGCGCACCGCGCGCGAGCAGGCGCTGTTCGTTGCCGACGAGGACGGCAGGGAACATGCCGAAGACAGGCCGATCCAGGATCGCATCGTCAACGCCCGCCAGTGCCTTTTGATCATGGCGCGCACCATCGAGGGGCTTCCGAACCGTTGCCAGCAGGTCTTCATCCTCAGCCGCCTGCACGGCCTCAGCAACGGCGCGATTGCCGAGCAGCTCGGCATATCGAGAAACATGGTCGAAAAGCACATCATCCGGGCGCTGCTCGAATGCCGGAAAATACGCGCCGAAATTATTTTCTGAGCCGACATCAGGCAAAACCATCCATTCAACTCTAAGATGATGGGAGCGATTCTTTGGGACCGCCCGAAGGCATTTTCAGTTCGACCGGAAGACAGGAATGAGTGGCGATCGCCAGACAATCGATGACAGCGTTCTGCAAGCGGCTGCCGGCTGGGTTGCGCGACTGCAGTCCGAGGATGCGACCGTTATCGACCGCCAGGCATTCGAGCGCTGGCTCGACGAGCATCCGGATCATCGGGCGGCCTACGAAGAACTGCGGGCATTATGGAGCGATCTCGGCGAGGTACCGATCCCCGAAGGGCGGCTCGGGCAGTTGCGCGCACAGCGCCGCCGCCGCGTCGGTGGCTTTGTCGGGCTCTGTCTTGCCGCAGGCGTCGCGATCCTGACGCTGGCGACGCCCTATGGCGACCGTTGGCGCGCCGACTACTACACCGGTGTCGGCGAGGTCAGGCGCATCGCGCTGGAGGACGGGACGCAGGTGGACCTCAACACCGACACGGCGCTCGTCGTCCGATATGATCAGGGGCAAAGAAAGGTGCGGCTGCTGCGCGGCGAGGCGTTCTTCGCCGTCGCAAAAAATCCGCAGAGGCCCTTCGTGGTCGAAGACGGCTCGATCAGCGCGACGGCGCTCGGAACCCGCTACTCGGTTGGCGCGACGGGGGCGGACCGAGCGGCCGACGTTAAGGTGGAGGAGGGCCGTGTCGAAGTCGAGGCGGCCGGGCAGAAAGCCATCCTGGGCGCCGGCGAAGCGGCAACGATCGACCGGCAGGGTCGCCTGTTCCTGACGAAGACGGATGTTGCCGCCGGGACGGCCTGGCGCGACGGAAAGCTTGTCTTCTCCCGTCTGCCGCTCCGTGAGGTCCTTTCGACGCTCGAGCGCTACCGCCGCGGCCGGATCCTGCTCATCGACGAGAAGGCCGGCGCGCTCGAAGTGTCGGGCATCTTCGATCTGCACGATACCGACGACGCACTGAGCGTTCTCGAAGCCAGTCTGCCGCTCCGTGTCTTGCGGCTCTCGGGCCTGATGGTCCTCGTCCAGTCGCGTTAGGTTGACGCCGGCGGCAAGGCGGTTTCGCGCCTTACAAGAATCTTTTCTGACAAAAATCGTCCGGTGACGTCAGGAGAACGCGCTCCCCACACTCTTAGTCAGCAGTGGCGGCGCTGCACCTGGTTCGAGGTGGCCCGCCCGGAGTTGGAGTAGGGGATCTCGGATGAGAATTTTGCAGGGTCGTGGATCGCGACGCCGGTCTTTTGCATGCTTGGCGCTCGCCAGTGTTTCTTTCATCGCCTGCGCGAGCGCAATGCAGGCGCAGGCGACGGCGGCACCGTCCGCGATCACGGCGTCCAAAGCGATCTCCGTTCCCGCGGGCTCCCTTGAAACGGGCATTCTCAAGCTCGGCCGGCAGGCCGACCTGCGCCTGCTCTATCCGAGCGCGCTCACCAGCGGCAAGGTGACCAAGGGCGTTGAAGGCAGGCTCGCGACCGAGGCGGCGGTTGCGCAACTGCTCGACGGGACCGGGCTTCGCTTCCGCATCGTCAGCGCAACGACCGTGCAGATCTTCGATCCGGCGGACGCGACGATCACCACCGGCGCCGTCGTCAGGGATGGCGCAACGCAACTGGAAAAGATCACCGCGACCGGCGAGCGGACCGGCGCCGAAGGCATCGTCGAGACTGACGGCTACGTGGCGAAATCCGCAAGGATCGCCACCAAGACCGATACGCCGGTCATGCAGACGCCGCAGTCGATGTCAGTGATCAGCCAGAAACAGTTGCAGGACCTGAAGCCCCAGAACCTGATGGAAGCGCTGAATTATACACCCGGCGCCCGCGTCGGCCAATACGGCGCCGAGCCGCGCTTCGACGCCTTCAAGGTGCGCGGCATCGACCTGACGCTGACCGGCATCTTCCGAGACGGCTTGCGCCAGATCGCAAGCCCCAACGGCCTGTTCCGGCTGGAGCCCTATGGCGTCGAGGCAATCGCCACGCTGCGCGGCCCGGCCGCCTCCATCTACGG
Source organism: Ensifer sp. EB106-05-01-XG146 (assembly GCF_058791875.1). NCBI lineage: Bacteria > Pseudomonadati > Pseudomonadota > Alphaproteobacteria > Hyphomicrobiales > Rhizobiaceae > Ensifer > Ensifer sp. EB106-05-01-XG146. Next base: position 1,618,894 of record NZ_JBYTDX010000002.1, on the reverse strand, counting down.
CGCCAGCTCGTCTGGCGGTATCGTCGATATCGTCTCGAAACGCCCGACCAGCGACCCGCTGTGCGAGGTTGAGGTGCAATACGGTTCCTTCGGTCGCGTGCAGGGCGCCTTTGACGTTTCCGGACCGCTCGACGACGAAGGCACCATGCTCTACCGCATGACCGGTCTTGCGCGCGACGGCCGCACCGAGATCGAGGCGGTGAAGGACGACCGCCTGTTCATCGCGCCCGCTTTCACCTGGCAGCCGGACGAGGGCACCAAGTTCACGCTGCTTGGCGAGTACATGGATTCGACCACCGGCGGCACCTGGGGCTACCTCAACCGCTACGGGCCGGACGGCAAGTCGATCGGCGCGATCCCGACCTATGGCGGCGACGCCCGCTTCAACGATTTCACCCAGAAGCAGGCGCGCATCGGCTACGAGCTGGAGCATGAGCTCACAGACAGCGTCACGCTCTTCCACAAGCTGCGCTACTCCGACATTTCGACGCGGCAGGAATGGGTGTTCGCCAAGTATCCGGGCCTGACCGTCGAGGACAACAGCGGCCTTGCCAGCGACACCTATCTGAAGTTCGACTTCGACACGGGTGCCGCTGCGCACCAGCTGATCGCCGGCATCGACTACAGCTACATGAAGTACACCTCGCAGCAGGGCAGCGGGCCGGATCTCTTCACCGACGACTTCACCTATGTGCCGAAGCTGACTTCGACCCAGAAGCAGTCGCAAAGCGGCATCGGCATCTACATCCAGGACCAGATCGAGTATGAGGCCTGGCGCCTGACGGCGGGCCTGCGCCACGACTGGGTGGACAACAAATATTCCGTCGACGGAAGGCGCTTCAACCGCGACGACAGCGAGACGACCGCGCGCGCCGCCCTTGGCTACGTGCTGCCGAACGGCATGATGCCCTATGTCAGCTACGGCACGGCCTTCGTTTCCAACCCGGGCGTGATCCTCAATCTCGGCGGCACCGATACGCCGGCGATGCCGACGCTCGGCAAGCAATGGGAGGCGGGCGTCAAGTATGAGATCCCCGGCCAGAACGCGACGATTACGGCCGCGGTCTTCAACATCGACCAGGAAAACGCCACCGTCTACGAGACGTCATCGGGTCTCAACCTCCTGCGCCAGCTCGATCTGAAGTCACGCGGCTTCGAGCTCGAGGGCACGGCCTCGCTCGACAACGGCTGGAACTTCATCGCGTCCTACTCCTACAACGACGTCGAAATCACCAAGCTGACGTCGGAAACGCTCGGCAACCAGCTGAACTCCTCGCCCTACCACATGTTCTCGCTGTGGGCGGACTACGAGGTGCAGTCCGGACCGCTCGAAGGGCTCGGCGTCGGCGCAGGCGTGCGCTATGTCGGCTCGAGCTTCGGCGACAACGTCCACACGCCGGTCCTCAACAACCAGGCGCGCACATTTGTCGATGCTTCGGTGCGCTACGATCTTGGCGCTGCCAATCCGAACTTCGAGGGCGTGCGGCTTCAGCTCAATGCGACCAACCTCTTCGACGAAGTCGAGCAGCTTTGCACAACGGGCTTCTGCTACTTCGACGAAGGCCGCAAGGTCGTCGCCAGCCTGCGCTACCGCTTCTGATGGCGTCGGAAAAGGCAGTCCAGCCAAGGCCGTCGCCGGCCGCGATCTTCTTCGCGGTCGGTGGGCTCTATGTCGCGCAGAGCGTGATCGGCGGGCTGACGATGCTCGGCCTGCCGGCGGTCTTGCGGACGCAAGGCCTCCCGCTCGACCAGATCGGCCTCGTCTATCTGACGGTGCTGCCCTGGGCGCTGAAGTTCCTCTGGTCGCCGCAGGTGGAGCGTTTCCGCCTGCCGGTGGTCGGTCGCAACCGCTCGGCGGTCATCATTGTCGTCGGCGGCACGCTGTCGGCGCTGATGCTGGCGGTTCTCGGGTTCATCGGCCCGGAGCGGCTCTTCCCCGTTCTCGCCTGCCTCGTGTTCATCGCGCTCTTCACCTCGACCGTCGACATCGCCTGCGACGGTTTTGCGGTCGAGACGCTCGCCGAAGAGCATCACGGTTGGGGCAATGCCGCCCAGGTCGGCGGCTCCTATGTCGGCTCGGCGATCGGTGCCGGCCTGTTCCTCGTGCTCGTCGATCGGCTCGGCTGGGCCCCGGCGGTGTGGATCATGGCCGCCGTCGTGCTGGGGCTCGGTCTGCCTTTCCTGCTCGGGCCCGGTTCGCGCCCGACGAACGAGGCGCGCAGCCACACTCCGTCGCTCAAGGCCGCGCTCGCCCGGCCGGAGGTGCGCAAAGGCCTTCTGCTCGCAGCGATCTATGTGTCCGCGCAGAAATGGGGCCTTGCCATGCTCGGCCCTTTCCTGATCGACTACGGGTTCGATCTCGCCTCTGTCGGTATGCTCAATGGTGTCGGCAGCATGCTCGTCGGCTTCGGTGGGGCCTTGTTCGGCGGTCTGCTCGTGCGCCTGTGCGGTACCGGTGCCGTGCTGATCGGCGCGCTGCTCCTGCAGGTGACGATGCTGGTCGCCTTCGCCTATGTCGGCGCCTCCGGGGATGTCTCGCGACCGCTGGTGATGACGCTTGCGGTTGCCAGTTCCTCCGGCGTCATGGCGATCGGCTTCGTCGCGCTCTATGCACAGTTCATGGGCTGGGCCGATCCGCGCCAGGCGGGCGTCGATTTCACTCTGTTCCAATGCATGGACAGCCTTGTCAGCATGGCCGGGGGCTTGGGCGCCGGCTGGATCGCCGAACGGTTCGGCTATTCCGCCTTCTTTATTTGCGCGGCAGGGGTTTCAACGGTTGCGGTGCCGTTGCTGGCGTTCCTCGTGCGGCCGCCGATGCGGGCCGACGCGCAGCGCGCCTTGCCCTGACGCCGGCGCTACCTGATGTACACGGGCAAGGGACCGGTTAGGGCGCGGATGCACGTGCTGGCCGGTTGCGGAACTGTCGGCGATAGCTGGCTGGCGAGATGGAGAGGGCGCGGGTGAAATGCTGGCGGAAGGAGACGGTGGAGCCAAAACCCGCCATCTCCGCTACGTGATCGACCGAACAGGAGCCGGTCTCCAGCAGGCGCTGCGCCACCGCCAACCGCTGCGCCAGAACCCATTGCGTGAACGTCGTTCCTGTCTTCTTGCGGAAGTGCCGGGTAAAGCTGCGGAGACTCATGCCGGCGTGATCGGCCAGCCGTTCGAGCGACAGTGGCTCGTCGAGATGTTCGATCGCCCAGGTAATCGTCGCTGAGAGCGGGTCGCCGCTGCCGGGGGCAGGGAGCGGCGCTTCGATATATTGCGCCTGGTCGCCGTGACGATGAGGTGCGACGACCAACCGGCGGGCGATGCGGTTGGCGATCTCGGCGCCGTGGTCGCTGCGCACGATGTGCAGGCAGCAGTCGATCGCCGCGGCCGTTCCGGCGGACGTCAGGATATCGCCCTCGTCGAGATAGAGCGCGTTCCGGTTCAGCGCAACCTGCGGGTAGGCGCGCTCGAATTCGTCCGCCCAGGCCCAGTGCGTCGAGGCCGCCCGGCCGTCGAGCAGCCCGGCTTCGGCGAGCACGAAGGTGCCGAGGCAGAGGCCGACGAGCCGGGCGCCACGGGCGTGGGCGTCGCGCAGCGCCTCAAGCAGGCTTTCCGACGGACGGTTGCCCGCATCGTTCCAGGCCGGCACGATGATCGTGTCCGCTTCCGTCAGGCTTGCGAGATCGTGCTCCACCTCGATGCTGAAACCGGACATGGTGCGAACGGTACCGGTCTTTTCTCCGGCAATCACAAGCCGGTAACGTGGCGCGCCGAGCTTCAACAGGTCGTCGCCGAAGACGATGCAGGGCACCGAGAGGTGAAAGGGGCTGATGCCCTCGAAGGCGACGATGGCGACGGTGTGCATGTGCTGGCCGATACTCAAGCAATGAAGTTGGCCGGAACCTATCACATATTGTCATTCAGGCCACTTTCGTGATGAGGCCGCTTTGACGATCTTCGCGGGCGTCGAAACGCGAAAGGAACCTCCCATGACACAACACCCGACCATCCGTACGATTGCCGGTGCCGCTGCCCCCGCCAGCCTCGATCCCAGGAAGACGGCGCTGCTGGCGATCGACTTCCAGAACGAATATTTTGCCGGCCGCATGCCGATCCCGGACGGTGAGAGGGCGCTCGCCAATGCCAAGCGGCTGATTGCGCGCGCTGATGCGGAGGGCATGAAGGTCTATCACGTCAAGCATGTCACGCCGGCTGGCAGCCCGGTGTTTGCCGAGGACAGCGAGACTTCGGCGTTTCACCGGGACATTCAGCCCGCCGCCAACCATTCGGTGGTGCGCAAATCCTCCGTCAGCGTCTTTGCCAGCACGGATCTCGGCACCCAGTTGAGGCAGGCTGGCGTCGATACGCTCGTCATGTCAGGGCTGATGACCCATGCCTGCGTTGCCGGTGCAGCGCGTGATGCCGTGCCGCTCGGCTTCAACGTCATCGTCGCTTCGGATGCCTGCGCCACACGCGATCTCGATACGGGGGAAGGTGACGTCGTTCCGCATGCGCTGCTGCATCGCGCATCGTTGGCGACGATCGATGACACCTTCGGCGATATCCTGACGACCGATCAGGTGCTGGCGCTGGCGCGCCGGTCCTGATTGATCAGCGCAACCGGGCCTGTCTGGAGCGCGCTCTTCTGAGAGGTCGCATTCGGACAGAACGGGTCGCCCGACCTTGCTAGGCCGAACCGCGCAGCATGATCTCGGCGCTCAAGAGAATGCGCTCGTCCTCGGGGAAGGCGCCGCCGTCGTTGGTGGTTTCCCCGAGCTTGAACAAAAGCAGTTCGATCGCCAGACGACCGATCTCGTTGTAGTTCTGCGCCACCGTCGTCAGCGGCGGGCAGGTGTAGCGCGACAGCGGATGGTCGTCGTGGCCGGCGACGCGCAGATCCGCATCGGCGTCGCGTCCGACCTTGAGACCCGACTGGAAGGCGGCGGCAATGACGCCGAAGGCGACGCGGTCGTTGGCGCAAAGCACCGTCCTGGTTGGAAAGCCGCCGGAGCCGAGGATGCGCAGCGTCTCGTCGAAGCCGAATTTTTCGAAATCCCAGGCGGCATTCGGCGTGGTTTCGACCAGTGCCGGCTCCATCTTCAGCTGCTGCATCGCTTCCAGATAGGCGTCGCGCCGGGCCATCGCGTTGTTGTTGACCGGCGGCATGCCGAAGTAGCAGGGCGGGCTGCCGGAGCGGCAAAGATAATCGACCATCAGCCGGAAGCTCTGGCGGTTGTCGGTGCCGACGAAGGAGGAGCTGTCATCGAGCGGCGAGTCCACATAGATCAGCGGAATGCTGGCGCCGAGCGCCGTCAGCGTCCGGTGGTGCGACTGCACGCCGAGCGGCGCGATGATGGCGCCGGCGACGTTCATCGACTTGAAGGTTTCGATCGCCCGCTCTTCCATCTCCGGCCGCCCGTCGGAGGAAAGCACGAAGGCGAGAAAACCTGCCTGGTTGGCGATGTGTTCGATCCGGCGCGTCAGCGCCATGTAAAAGGGATCGGTCGAGTTCGGGACGATGACGCCGAGGATGTTGGTGCGGCGGCGGTTCAGGTTGACGGCGAAGATGTTCGGGCGAAAACCCGACTGCTTGATCGCAGCCTCTATGGCATCGCGGGTCTTCTTGCGGACCGAGCCTGGATCATTGAAGTATTTCGAGACCGTCGGGCGCGACAAGCCGACGAACTCCGAAAAATCCTCCATGGTCTTGATCTGTCTGTCCACGGTCGCTGTGCCCCATATTGTTTTGATTTCGTTTATAGGTTCATTTCGAGGGGATAGGCAGTACCGGCTCGCAAATATTCACCGAACATCCGGCCTGACGCTAAGCGCGGCAGGCCCTGAAGTAATCCTCGAGAACCCGATCGACGGCAGCAAGTGCCAGCGGTTTTGCTTGAGCCACGACTTCACCGTCGCGCACGCGCTCGTAATTGCCGGGGAGATACTGGCTGATCAGCGTTTCCGCGATGACGACGCCGTCAAGCAGTGCCAGAAGTTCTTCGACGGCTGCCGCGACCTTCGGATGCGGCCAGTAATAGCGGATGCGGTCGCTATAGGAGAAATGCCGCTGCAGCCGCTGGGCCTCCGCCGAGCCGTGGTAATACTTGCCCCAGTTGGCCGGCTCCTCGCGCATCACTTCCTCGGTGACGGCCGCCAGCGTCTGCTTGCGCGCCTCGGGGAAAAGGAAGGCGGCGATCTGGTCGAGGCCGTAGAGTGCCTCGCGCAAAGCGAAGGTCAGGCCCGGGCCGACCTTGAGAATGGCAAAGCCGTCGGAAACGAGATCGCGCAGCGCCTCTGGTGTCTGGTAGTCGGTCGAATGCGCTTCGAAGACGACGCCGTCGAGCTGTTTCAGGGTGGCGCTAAGCTTCGCCGCCTTCGCCCGGTCATAGGCGATCACGTTCTCGTTGCCGAACTCGACGCCCGGCTGGACCACCGCGCCGACGACACGTCCGAAGGCGTCGGCAGCGCCGGCCCTTTCAAACGCCTGGCGATGAATGGAGACGGTCTCGACCGCCGCCTCGGGTGCGGTGACTTCCAGCGTGTCGAGTTCTTCCAGTGCGCCGCCCGGAACCGGCACTTCGGTGCCGATGATGTAGACGGGAGTGGTGTGGTTTTCGCCGCGAATGGCGGCTTCGGCGGCAGCCGCCAGCCGCGCGGCGCGCTCCGCCGTCACCGCGTCGGGCAGAGCCACCGGCTCGCCGGCGCAGCCCATGCTGGTATCGAGATGCAGCTTGGTGAAGCCGGCCTTGGCATAGGCTTCGATCATCGTCTCGGCCTTGGCCATGGCCTCTTCGGCCGCAAGGTGTTTCCACGGGTTGGGGCCGAGATGGTCGCCGCCAAGAATGATCTTTTCCTTCGGGAAGGCGACACGATCGGCGATCCCGGCGACGAAGCGGGTGAAATCGGCGGGCGTCATGCCGGTATAGCCGCCGTCCTGGTTGACCTGGTTGCAGGTCGCCTCGATCAAAAGCGCGGCATCTTCCTTCAGCGCCCGCAGCATGGCGGCTTCGATTACCAGCGGGTGGGCCGAGCAGACGGAGGGTATGCCGCGCGGGCCGGGGCGTTCGGACCAGCGGGCGATGTCGATCAGAAGGTTCTGTTGCATGGCGGTCAGCCCTTTTTCGCGGTGATGAAGGTTTCGAGATCGGCGCGCGTCGATGCGCCTTCCATAGGGCCGGAAATCATGACGGCGCGCGCGCCCGAGGCATTGGCGAATTCCAGTGCTTCAGCGGGCTTGGCTCCGTTCAGCCAGAAGGTGACGAAGGTCGCGCCGAAGCAGTCGCCGGCGCCGGTCGGGTCGATCTCCTCGACCGCAAAACCCGGATGCGAGAGCGTCGTTTCACGATCGAAATAGCTGGCGCCTTCGGCGCCGCGCTTGACGACGACGACCTTGATGCCGGTGGCGAGCAGTTCGGCAACGGCTTCCGCTTCGGTCTTTGCTTGCGTGAACAGGAAGAGTTCCTGTCCGCTCGGCAGGAAGACGTCGGTCTTGGCGAGCACCGCCTGCAGCGCCTCGCGCATGCCCGGGCTGTCGAGGATTTCCGGCCGCAGGTTCGGGTCGAAGGAGACGGTGCCGCCGGCCGATTTGACGATCTCGATCGCGGCGATGATGCTCTCGACCACGCTCGGGGCGTAGAGCGACGATCCCATCACGTGCAGGTGGCTGCAGGTTCCGACCAGCGCCCGGGTCGCCTCGTCGAGCCGGATCGTGCCGCAGGCACTGTGGCGGATGTTGAAGACGAAGGCGCGGCTGCCGTCGGCGCGGTAGCGCACGAAGGCGCTGCCGGTGGTGCCGAGCGGATCGACCGCGATACCCGAGATGTCGACGCCATCGGCCTTGAGCCGATCAAGGTTGACGTGGCCGAAATCGTCGTTGCCGACGCGCGAGATCATTGCCGCTGGCTGGCCGAGCTTGCCGACCTGGTCGATGAAGATTGCCGGCGCACCCGAGGGGTAGGGGCCGATCAAAGAGGTCGCCTGGCGAAAGCCGTCGCCCTTTTCGGTGGCGATGATCTCCACGAGAATTTCGCCGATCGTAAGTATCTTGTGCATGGGTATGTTCTCTTCGGAAAGATCAGCGCTTTGCCTGCTTGGCGCGTACGTCGAGCCAGACGGCGATCAGGATCACCAGGCCCTTGACGATGAGCTGGTAGAAGTAGGGGACCGACAGCATGTTCATGCCGTTGTTCATGACGCCGATGATGAGCGCGCCGATCAGCGTGCCGACCATGGTGCCGACGCCGCCGGCAAGCGAGGTGCCGCCGAGGACTGCCGCCGCGATTGCGTCGAGCTCGTAGCTCATGCCGGCATTGGTCTGGGCAGAGAACAGGCGGGAGGAGAGAAGCACGCCGCTGATCGCCGCCATCACGCCCGAGATCATGAAGATGGTGATCTTCAGCCGGTCGACCTTGATGCCGGAGTAGACCGCTGCCTCGCGATTGCCGCCCGTCAGATAGGCGCGGCGGCCGAAGCTCGTCTTGCTCAAAAGGATGTGGTTGACGAGGAAAAGCACGGCGACGACCCAGATGATGATCGGCAGGCCGAGGAAGCTTTCGGTACCGATGGCGGTCCAGGTCGAGTTCTCGATCATCGCCGGCGCGCCGTTGGTCGGCAGGCTGACCATGCCGCGGTAGATGCCCATGGTCGCGACGGTGACGATGAAGGATGGCAGCAGCAGCTTTGCCGTCAGTACGCCGTTCAGCATGCCCATCAGGGCGCCGGCAAGAAGCGTGATGGCGAGCGCCGGCGCGAAGCCGAGGCCGAAGGCGAAACATTGCGCGCCGACCATGCCCGCAACCGCAATGATCGAGCCGACCGAAAGGTCGATTTCACCAAGCAGGATCACCCAGGTCATGCCGAAGGCGGCGATCGCCACCACGGCCACCTGCTGCAGGATGTTCATGAAGTTGACGACCGACATGAAGCGCGGGTTGAGGAAGGAGAAGATGACGCAGAGCATCACCAACGACAAAAGGATGCCGCCATACTGTTTCAGGGCGCGCAGGAAGGTGGCCTGGAGTTCCGATTGCTGCGTCATGATTTAAATCCCGTTGCGTGCGCCATGATCGTTTCCGGGTTGAGTTCGGCGCCGGAAAGCGTTGCGCCGATGACGCCCTCGTGCATGACGACGACGCGGTCGCTCATTCCCAGCACTTCCGGCAGCTCGGAGGAGATCAGCAGGATCGCCGTTCCCTCGGCCGCCAGCTGGCGGATGATCTTGTAGATTTCGAACTTGGCGCCGACATCGACGCCGCGAGTGGGCTCGTCGAGGATCAGCACCTTGGGTCGGGTCAGCAGCCACTTGGCGAGCACGATCTTCTGCTGGTTGCCGCCGCTGAGCGAACCCGAGGGCGTGTCGAGCGAATGGGTCTTGATCGCCAGCCGGCCGACTTCCTGGGCTGCCGCCGTGCGTTCGGCGCGGCTGCGGGTGAAGCCGAGCGGGCCGGTGAAATCGGAGAGCGCCGCCATCGAGATGTTCCAGCCGACGCTGTGGCTGAGGACCAGGCCCTCTTCCTTGCGGTTTTCGGTGACGAAGCCGATGCCGCGGGCGATTGCCTCTGCCGGCGAGCGGAAGCGGACCGGTTTCCCCTCGAAGTGCACAGTTCCGGTCGCAGCCTTCATGCCAAAGAGCGCGTTCATCACCTCGGAGCGGCCGGAGCCGACGAGGCCGAAGAAGCCGAGGATTTCACCGGGCCGGATGTCAAAGGAGATGTTCTCGAACTCGCCGTCGCGGGTGAGGTCGTCGACGGAGAGAACCGGCGTGGCATCCGGCTTCTGCTCGTGTGCCGCTGGCGGATAAATTTCGTCCATGCGGCGGCCGACCATCAGCGCGATCAGCGCCTCGATGGTGACGTCGTCGCGATCATAAGTGGAGACATATTCACCGTCGCGGATGACCGTGATGTCGTCGCTGAGCCGCATGATCTCTTCCATGCGGTGCGAGATGTAGATGACCGCGACGCCACGGCTCTTCAGCCGCGCGATGATGTCGAAGAGGATCTCGGCTTCGCTGTCGCTGAGCGACGACGTCGGCTCGTCGAGAATGACGACTTTGGCCTCGTGGCTTAAGCCCTTGGCGATCTCGACCAGCTGGCGCTGGGCGATCGAGAGATTGCCGACCTTCTCGCTGACGTCGATCGGCAGGCCGAGATCGGCGACGATCGCGCGGGCCCTGACGACCAGTTCCTTGTCGTTGATGAAGCCGAAGCGGCGTGGCTCGCGGGTGGCGAGAATGTTTTCGGCCACCGTCAGATTGCTGCAGAGGCTGAGTTCCTGGAAGACGATGGCAAGACCGAGTGCGGCGGCATCCTGCGGATTGCGCGGCTGGTAGGGGCGCCCATCGAGGACGATTTCCCCCGAGGTCGCCTCGTGAACCCCTGCGAGAATCTTCATCAGCGTCGATTTGCCGGCGCCGTTTTCGCCGAGCAGCGTGTGCACCCGGCCGCGCCGAACCTTGAGCCGCATGCCTTTCAGCGCCGCGACCTGGCCGAAGGATTTGGTGACGTTGTCGATTTCGAGAATGGTATCGCTGGTCGAACCAAACATGGCGGCCTCCTTCAGGTCAGCCGAGAGCAGCGCCTCCGGCCAGAGGACGGAAACGGACCCTGATGGGTTGCCGCCGCCCCTGAGGTGAGGCGGCGGCTGTCCTGGGAGGACTTACTTCGCGGTGTAGACGCCGGGGACGATCGGCTGTTCGGCCGGCACGGTCTCGCCGGCGGCAACCTTGACGGCGGTGTCGACCGCCTGCTTGCCCATCTGGTCCGGGAACTGTTGGATAACGCCGACCATGACAGGGTTCGTGTCGACGGCGTCGCGCGCTTCCTTCATGCCGTCGAAGCCGATGACCTTGACCTGGGATTCGAGACCCGCAGCCTTGACCGCAACGGCAGCGGCAAGGGCGGCATCGTCGCCGAAGCCGAAGATGCCGGTGATATCAGGATTGGCCTGCAGCATGTTCTGGGCGGCGGCCAATGCTTCGGCGCGGGTGATGCCGGTCTGGATCGCGACGATTTCCATGTCCGGATGCTTGGCGATCGCTTCCTTGAAGCCGTTGACACGGTTTACCACCGACTGGACCGTCGGATAGTCGATGACGGCGACTTTGCCCTTGTTGTCGAGAACCTTGGCCATCAGCTCGCCGGCCTTGACGCCGCCGGTGAAGTTGTCGGTGCCGATATGCGAGGTGACGGTCGCGCCATTGGCCGGAACGTCGACAGTGATCACCTTGATGCCGGCCTTCTCGGCCTTTTCGATCGCAGCGCGCACGCCCTGGCTGTCGACCGGCGAGATGACGATGACGTCGACGCCCTTGACGATGAAGTCTTCGACATCGGCGAGCTGCTTGTTCAGATCCTGGTTGGCGATCGAGACCTCGAGCTTGACGTTCTTGGCTTCAGCCTCGGCTTTCATGGCGTCGGCGAGCTCGATGTAGAACGGGTGCTGCTGGGTCAGAAGCGACGCGCCGATGCCGTCGGCAAAAGCCGAGGAGGCAAGGAGCGACAGCGCCGTGCCGGCGACGAGAGATTTCAGAATGCGGGACATGTTCATGGTTTCCTCCCTGGAAACGGCGCGGGCCTTCTTGTGTCTCAGCCAAGCTGGCGAGGCCCTCCCACCGCCGTCTTGGTGGGGCCGTAAAAATCATAAAAGTTTTCGCGCGTCAACTTTTAAAAATACACGAACAAAATATTTGGAGCGCAGTGTGGAAGTTTTTAGGTTGCGGCGGTCGTCCTTTCAGTCCTTTTGCGGGTGGCTTGTCTTTCCGCAGCCTTGCCCCAGATTTCATGACAAACGGCAAAGGAGACGAGCCATGGCTGAGACCGGCAAGACGGCGTTGGTCCGCATTCTCGGGCGGGTGCAAGGCGTCAGCTTCAGGGTCTGGACGCGTGACGAGGCGCGCAAGCTCGGTCTGGTGGGATGGGTTCGAAACGAGGCGGACGGGTCGGTAGCCGCCTTGATCAGCGGCCCGGAGGACGCGGTCACCCTTATGCTCGAGCGCCTGCATGACGGGCCGCCGGCGGCATGGGTTTCAAAGGTGGTTGCCGAATTTGTCGAGCCGCCTGAGCACGTCGGTGACTTTCGCATCACCAAATAGGCCGGGATTGGTTTTTGGCGCCGGTCGGCGTTAGCCTGCCGTAACCGCTGACGGCCGGCCATAGGCGCGCAGGAACGTCTTCACCGCCCTGCGGGCGCTGATCTCCAACTCTGCTTCGCTCGGCGTTTCACCGAAGAGCCCACCCATCTGCAGGTCGGCCTTGATCAGTGCGATGAACTGGCGCGCCGCGAGGTCGAAATCGTCGATGTCGAGCGGTGCGATGTGGGCAAGGCGCGCAAACAGCGCCGCCAGCGCCCGATCGGTCTTGCCCGGTCCCTGCTCCCGCCAGAACTGGAAGAGATGCGGATAGCGGTTGCCCTCGGTCGAGATCAGCTTCTGGATGAACTTGGCGTCCTGGTTGCAATTGCAGTTCTTGTTGAGGCGCACGGCAAATTCGGCCAGGTCTTCCTCGAGGTTATCGGCGTTCTCGGGAAAGGTCGCGAGGATGGAGAAAAGCACGCCGTTCACGCGATCCATGATGTCTTGGATCACCGCCATGAACAGCGTCTCTTTCTCGCGGTAGTGATTGTAGATGGTCTGACGCGAGACACCCGCCGCGACGGCGATCTCGTCGATGCTGGCGCCGGAAAAGCCTTCCCGACAGAAAACATCGGCCGCGGCCTCCAGGATCGAGAGGCGTTTCGCGAATTGCCCTTTCTGGGGGCGAGCGTCAGCCGAGGCCAAATCAAATTTCTTCATGGACCGAAGATAGGCGCCATTGACGATTTAGACAATGCTGTCTAATTTGACATGTGTGTCCAAATTAATGGACGGAATAGTCAGCGCAGTATGCGTATCCCCAACGTTCGATCCTGGCACGACGATGTCTTTGAGTTTCAATCCGGGCGGCAGCGATTTCGGCGCCGCGATTTCTGAAAGTTCATTGCCATGACAACGTCCTTCCTCCGCACGGCGATCGTGCTCGGCCTGATCTCGGCGATCGGCCCCTTTGCAATCGACATGTACCTGCCGGCCCTGCCGTCGATCGGCAAGGACCTGACGGCCGAAAACGGCGTGGTGCAGTTCAGCCTGCTGGCGTTCTTCATCTCCTTTGCCATCTCGCAGCTTGTCTATGGGCCCCTCTCCGATATCTGGGGCCGCAAGGCGCCGCTCTATCTCGGCATCGGCCTCTTCACCGTCGCCAGCATCGGCTGCGCGCTTTCGACCGACATCGAAACCCTGATCGCCTTCCGCTTCCTGCAAGGGATCGGCGGTGCCGCCGGCATGGTCATTCCGCGCGCCGTGGTGCGCGACATGCACACGGGCGTCCAGGCTGCGCGGCTGATGTCGATGCTGATGCTGGTCTTCAGCGTTTCGCCGATCCTGGCGCCGCTTGCCGGCAGCGCCGTCATCGGCTTCTACGGTTGGCGCGGCGTGTTCTATGCGGTGACCATCGCCGCCTTCATCGGCCTGATCCTGCTCTCGACGCAATTGCAGGAAACCCGGCCGAAGAAGGATCGTGCCGACAGCAGTATCGCAAGTGCGCTTGCCGCCTATCGCCTGCTTCTCTCCGACCGCAATTTCCTGACGCTCACCTTCATCGGCGGCCTCGGCATTTCCGGGTTCCTGGTCTATCTCGCCAATTCGCCCTTCGTGCTGATCGACCATTATGGGCTGACGCCGACTGAGTACAGCATTGCCTTTTCGATCAATGCCGTGTCGTTCTTCGCTGTGTCGCAGGCGACCGGCTGGCTCGGCGAGCGCTTCGGCCTGGTGCGGGTCATGCATCTTGCCGTCGGCGCGTTCGCGCTGACCACGCTCACGATGTTCATCGTCATGAGCCTCGGTTTCAACCAGTTGCCTGTCATGGCCGCGTTCCTCTTCGTCGGCTATGGCGTGCTCGGCCTGGTTATCCCGACCTCGGCGGTGCTGGCGCTTGAAGACCACGGCGAGATCGCCGGCACGGCCTCGGCACTGATGGGTACGCTGCACTTCGTCACCGCCGCCGTCGCCATGGTGGTTGCGACTATCTTCTTCGACGGAACGGCCCTACCGATGGCCGGCGCGATCGCCGCTTGCGCCCTTGCCGCCTTCCTGCTGACGCAAGCAACGATCGGCCGCAGCCGGGTGGTCGCGGCAGAGTAGGCGCTGCTATTGCTGAACAAAGGCCGGCGAGGGCGTCCTCGCCGGCCTTTGTTGTCAGGTATGACCGAATGGACCGTCCTTAAAAATTCCAGTCCTCGTCCTCGGTCGCCACAGCCTTGCCGATAACGTAGGACGAACCGGAACCGGAGAAGAAGTCGTGGTTCTCGTCGGCATTCGGCGAAAGCGCCGAGAGAATGGCCGGGTTGACCTTGCAGGCTTCCGCCGGAAACAGCGCCTCGTAGCCGAGGTTCATCAGCGCCTTGTTGGCGTTGTAGTGCAGGAACTTCTTCACGTCTTCGGTCAGGCCGACGCCGTCATAGAGCGCCTCGGTGTATTTCGCTTCGTTGTCGTAGAGTTCGAGCAGCAAGTCGAAGGCGAAAACCTTGATCTCCTGGCGGCGTTCCTCGCTCAAGCGCTCCAGCGCGCGCTGGAACTTGTAGCCGATGTAATAGCCGTGCACCGCCTCGTCGCGAATGATCAGCCGGATCATGTCGGCGGTGTTGGTGAGCTTGGCGCGGCTCGACCAGTACATCGGCAGATAGAAGCCGGAATAGAACAGGAAGCTTTCGAGAAAGACGCTCGCGACCTTCTTCTTCAAGGGATCGCCGGAGGCATACTCCGCCATGATCAGCGCCGACTTCTTCTGCAGGAACTCGTTCTCTTCCGACCAGCGATAGGCGTCATCGACATCGGGTGTCAGGCAGAGCGTCGAGAAGATCGAGGAATAGGAGCGGGCATGCACCGCCTCCATGAAGGAGATGTTGGAAAGCACCGCCTCCTCATGTGGGGTGGCCGCATCTTCCATCAGTCGGACGGCGCCGACGCCGTTCTGGATCGTGTCGAGCAAGGTGAGGCCGGTGAAGACGCGGATGGTGAGTGTCTGCTCCTCCGGCTTCAGCGTTGCCCAGGAGGGAATGTCGTTGGAAAGCGGCACCTTCTCCGGCAGCCAGAAATTGCCGGTCAGACGGTTCCAGACCTCCAGGTCCTTGTCGTCTTCGATGCGGTTCCAGTTGATGGCGCGGATGCGGCTTGCGGGTTTGGTGTGCATGTTCATGTCGTTGAACCTTTGTGATCGTGTATGCCTCATCGCGCGGTGAGGGGGTGCCCCTCATCCGCCTGCCGGCACCTTCTCCCCGCTTGCGGGGAGAGGGCTAGGATGAGGGGCCGTTACTGGAATGCGAGGTTACAGCGCGCAGGAAACGCAGCCCTGGACCTGCGTACCCTCGAGCGCCATCTGCCGAAGGCGGATGTAGTAGATGGTCTTGATGCCCTTCTTCCAGGCATGGATCTGAGCACGGTTGATGTCGCGGGTCGTTGCCGTGTCGCGGAAGAACAGGGTCAGCGACAGGCCCTGGTCGACGTGCTGGGTGGCGGCCGCATAGGTGTCGATGATCTTCTCCGGCCCGATCTCGTAGGCGTCCTGGTAATATTCGAGATTGTCGTTGGTCATGAAGGCGGCCGGATAGTAGACGCGGCCGATCTTGCCTTCCTTGCGGATCTCGATCTTCGAGACGATCGGATGGATCGAGGAAGTGGAGTGGTTGATGTAGGAGATCGAACCGGTCGGCGGCACGGCCTGGAGGTTCTGGTTGTAAAGGCCGCCAGCTATCACCGCCCGTTTCAACTCCAGCCAGTCTTCCTGAGTCGGGATCGAGATGCCGGCTTCCTCGAACAGGCCCTTCACCTTTTCGGTCGCCGGCAGCCATTCGGCTTCGGTGTATTTGTCGAAATAATCACCCGACGCGTATTTCGAGTTTTCGAAGCCGGCAAAGTTCTTGCCCTTCTCGACCGCCAGCCGGTTCGACGCGCGGATGGCGTGATAGGTCACCGTGTAGAAATAGATGTTGGTGAAATCGATGCCTTCCTCGGAGCCGTAGTAGATGCGCTCGCGGGCGAGATAGCCGTGCAGGTTCATCTGCCCGAGGCCGATCGCGTGGCTGTCGTCGTTGCCCTTTTCGATCGAGGGCACGGACGAGATGTGGCTCATTTCGGAGACGGCGGTGAGGGCGCGGATCGAGGTCTCGATCGTCTGGCCGAAATCCGGGCTGTCCATCGCAGCCGCAATGTTCAGCGAACCGAGATTGCAGGAGATGTCCTTGCCCATGTGCTTGTAGGAGAGGTCGTCGTTGAACGCGCTCGCTTCGCTCACCTGCAGGATTTCCGAGCAGAGATTGCTCATGGTGATGCGCCCGGCGATCGGGTTTGCCCGGTTCACCGTGTCCTCGAACATGATGTAGGGATAACCGCTCTCGAACTGGATCTCGGCGATGATCTGGAAGAAGTCGCGCGCCTTGATCTTGCGCTTGCGGATGCGGGCATCCTCGACCATCTCGCGGTACTTCTCGGTCACCGAAATCTCGGTGAGGGGCACGCCATAGACCTGCTCCACGTCATAGGGTGAGAACAGATACATGTCCTCGTTGTTGCGGGCGAGCTCGAAGGTGATGTCGGGGATGACGACGCCGAGCGACAGCGTCTTGATGCGGATCTTCTCGTCGGCGTTTTCGCGCTTGGTATCGAGGAAGCGCATGATGTCGGGGTGGTGGGCGTGCAGGTAGACAGCACCGGCTCCCTGGCGCGCGCCGAGTTGGTTGGCGTAAGAGAAACTGTCTTCGAGCAGCTTCATGACCGGGATGACGCCGGATGACTGGTTCTCGATCTGCTTGATCGGCGCGCCCATCTCGCGGATGTTGGTGAGCGACAGCGCCACGCCGCCACCGCGCTTGGAAAGCTGCAGCGCCGAATTGATGGCGCGGCCGATACTCTCCATGTTGTCCTCGATCCGGAGCAGAAAGCAGGAGACGAGCTCGCCGCGGCTCTTCTTGCCGGCGTTGAGGAAAGTCGGCGTTGCCGGCTGGAAGCGGCCGGAGATGATCTCGTCGACGAGATCGCGGGCAAGCCCCTCGTTGCCGCGCGCCAAGGCCATCGCCACCATGCAGACACGGTCTTCGTAGCGTTCCAGGTAGCGCTTTCCGTCGAAGGTCTTCAGCGTATAGGACGTGTAGTATTTGAACGCCCCGAGGAAGGTCGGAAAGCGGAACTTCTTTGAATAGGCATGATCGTAGAGATCGCGCACGAAGTTGAAGGAATACTGGTCCAGCACTTCCTGCTCGTAATAGCCCTCGGTCACCAGATAATCGAGTTTTTCCCGGAGGTTATGGAAGAACACCGTGTTCTGATTGACGTGCTGGAGGAAGTACTGTTTCGCCGCCTGCCGGTCCTTGTCGAGCTGGATCCGTCCCTCTTCGTCATAGAGGTTCAGCATTGCGTTCAGCGCATGATAGTCGAGCGCTGCTTCCGTCGCCTTCAAGGGGCGTTCGAGTGTCGTGACGTCCAAAATCGTTCCATCCCGTTTTTGACATTGGCGACGTCCTCGTCGGTCCCGAGCAGCTCGAACCGGTAGAGATAGGGTACCCGGCACTTGGCCGAAATCACGTCGCCGGCGATCCCGTAGGTCGCGCCGAAATTGCTGTTGCCCGCTGCGATCACGCCGCGGATGTGAGAGCGGTTGCCCGCGTCGTTCAAGAAGCGGATGACCTGCTTCGGCACCGCCCCGCGGCCATCGTCGCCGCAATAGGTCGGCACGATCAGCACATAGGGCTCTGCGACCGTAAGTGCGTCCATACCTTCCCTGAGCGGTATGCGGGCGGCGCGAAGGCCGAGCTTTTCGACGAAGCGATGGGTGTTTTCCGAGCGACTGGAAAAATAGACGATCAGGCCCATCGCCCGCGTCCTTCAGGAAAGCGCGCTGATCATGTCCGGGCGGAAACCCGCCCAATGCCGCTCGCCGGCGACGACGACCGGGACCTGCCGATAGCCAAGACCCTGCACCAGCGCGAATGCATCGGAATCCTCGGAGATATCGACGATGCGATAATCGATGCCTTGGCGGTCGAGCGCACGGGTTGTGGCGGTGCATTGGACGCAGGCTGGTTTGCTGTAGACGGTGATCGACATGGGTTCCTCGTGAGGGTCTGGCAAATGGGCGCAAAAAATCGTCGGATCGCGCGAACGCGAACCGTGGTGTTGGCGATTGGACACGAAACATCGCTCCCCGGTCGACTCGACCGGAGTTGACGTCGTCAAGCTGGCCCAAGGTCGGTTACGCAACCGGGCCGGCTCGTTTTGGTCGGGCGCTCAGGAATTCCGCGGATGCGGGTTTTCAAGGCGCGGCCTTTCGATCAGGCGCGCAACAACGCGCACCCGTCCGCAGAAGGTGGATCTGAACTGGAAGAAACTGGCATGACTTCACCCCGAAGCTTTCGACGGGCTGCCGGGGAGACGTCGAGACGATCGGGCAGGCTCATCCTGCCACGCACTCAACCCCTCCGGACACCCCGCCCGTGGACGTTTGGTGATCGAGGCAGGTCTCCTGGCTTACGGGTCAAAGCTTCCATCCCGACCTTCCCGAGGCCTCATGCCTCAGTGGTCCAAATCCGGACAGTCGCTCGCCGTCTACAGTTGCGGGGGCAGCTACGGCATAGCCTCAGCGGAAACTCGCCGGCGCACCGTATTCCCGTCTTAGCTCCCAATCCTTGCGAATCGGAAGAACCTCGAACACTAGATATAGTAGTTCATCGCAAATCTGCGTCAATAGGTTCCGTATGTGGAAGGCGGGGGTAGGAGGGTGGTTTCTTTTGCAGTGTGGATAACGGGGAGTAAACAGCCGGTTGGCACCAAGGTTGTGGATAGGGCGCCCCTGGTGCGGACGCCCCATTCCATCAAGCAGCGAAAGCGGCCACGGGCCGGTTGTCCTCGTCGACGGCGACCATAGCGAACGTTCCGGTAACAGTCCGCTGTCGCAGACCGGTGAGGAGCTCTTCCGACCAGAGTTCGACCTCGACGGCGGCTGAACTGCGACCCGTCCGCACAATGCGGGCGATGGGTTCGATGATCGAACCGATCATGATCCGGTGCTTGAAGTCCATACCGGTGCAGGAGGCAAGGACGGTCGCCCGGCGGCTCCGGCGCGTCGCGACGACGAATGCGGCCTTCGTCATATGCGCGAGGGCGTTGCCACCGCATATGGCGCCGAAGCTGTTGGCCTGGCCGGGAAAGACGATGTCGACCATGCGTAGGGTGCCCGCCTCTTCGGGCGTGTCCGTTGCCACATCGAGCGGCGGCAGCATCCAATCCGTTTCATCGGCACGGGGCATCGCGACCATGGTGAAGGTGCCCCTGCTGCAAAGGGCGCGGCTGCCGGTGGCGATGTCTTCCGCGATCATCTCGACCTCGACCACCATCGAGCGGCGCCCGACACGAACCGGACGGCCGCTGAAGCAGACGATCTGACCTATGCGCGCAGGCGCACGAAAATCGATGCGGTCGCAGGATGCGGTGACGAAGGGAACGCGCGCGTGGCGGGTGGCGACGATGAAAGCGATCCGGTCCATCGACGCGAGGGCGGCGCCACCAAAGAGCGTGCCATGGTGATTGGTATCGCCTGGAAAAACGATGTCGATCAGGGTTTGTGGCGCCGGGGTTTCCCCCGGCGCCATCGTGACTTCGTGTTGCCCCGTCATGCTTTGACGGCTTCGCGCGTATCGGCGGCAAAAGCCGCTCGAAGCGAGCGGGCGGCGGCGACCATGTTAACGAGCGCCGGCCGCGTCTCTTCCCAGCGCCTGGTCTTCAGTCCGCAATCGGGATTGACCCAGATCTGGTCCGGCGTGAGGCCCTCGGTCGCTTTTTCGATGAGATGCACCATTTCCTCGACGCCGGGCACGCGTGGTGAATGGATGTCGTAGACGCCCGGGCCGATCTCGTTCGGATAGGCCTCGTCGGTGAAGGCGCCGAGCAGTTCCATCTTCGATCGCGACGTCTCGATCGACATGACGTCGGCGTCCATCGCCGCGATTGCGGCCATGATGTCGTTGAACTCGGAGTAGCACATATGGGTGTGGATCTGGGTCGCATCGCCCACCCCGGCTGCACTGAGACGGAAGCACTCCACCGCCCAGTCGAGATAGGCCTTGCGATCGGCATTTCGCAGCGGCAGGCCTTCGCGCAGTGCCGGTTCGTCGATCTGGATGATGGCGATGCCGGCCGCCTCGAGATCCGACACTTCATCGCGCAGTGCTAGCGCGATCTGCCGGCACACCACGGAACGTGGCAGGTCGTCACGAACGAAGGACCACAGCAGCATGGTGACCGGACCCGTCAGCATGCCCTTGACCGGGCGATCGGTCAGCGACTGCGCGAAGGTCGCCCACTCGACCGTCATCGGGTTTGGTCGCGAAACGTCGCCGAAGATAACAGGCGGACGCACGCAGCGCGATCCGTAGCTCTGCACCCAGCCGCTCTGGGTGAAGGCGTAGCCCGAGAGCTGCTCGCCAAAATACTGCACCATGTCGTTGCGCTCGAACTCGCCGTGAACGAGTACGTCGATGCCGACCTCTTCCTGCCAGCGCACCGCCACTTCGGTCTCTCGGCGAAGATAGGCGGTGTAGTCGACATAGCTGAGTTCGCCTTTCGCATGCAGTGAACGGGCCTGCCGAACCTCCGATGTCTGTGGGAAGGATCCGATCGTCGTTGTCGGGAAGAGCGGCAATGACAGCTTCTTCGCCTGCAGTGCCCGGCGGCCCGCGAACGGGGACTGCCGCTCGCTGTCCGCATCCGTCAGCGCTTTCAAGCGCCCGGCGACCAGAGGATCATGGATCCTGAGTGAGGTGAGCCTCGCCTGGGCGGACGCGATCGAGGCGGCGAAAACGTGCTCGGAAATGGCAAGCCCCGGCTCGAAGGCGCTGGCAAGCAGGCTGAGTTCGTCGAGTTTCTGCGTACCGAAGGCGAGCCAGGAGGAAAGTTCCGGATCAAGCGCACGCTCCAGCTCGAGATCGATCGGCACGTGCAGGAGTGAGCATGAAGGTGCGAGCTCGATGCGGTCGCGGCCGTGGGCCGAAGTCAGAGGCTGCAGCCGGCGGAACAGGCTGGCCAGATCGGTCCGCCAGATGTTGCGGCCGTCGATGACCCCGAGCGATAGGACCCGGTCCGCCGGAGCCGATTGGATGAGCGTGTCGATCTGCTGCGGCGCGCGCACGAGATCGACATGCAGTCCATCGACCGGCAGCGCCAACGCCGTTGCCGTGTTGTCGCCGATCGAGCCGAAATAGGTCGCCAGCATGATCTTGAGTCCGGGCACGTCGGTGTCGAACGTGCGATAGGCGAGGTCGAGGGCGCGACGAACCTTGTCCGCGAGATCGAGCGCCAGGCAAGGCTCGTCGATCTGTACCCAATCGGCGCCGGCGTCAGCAAGCTCCGCCAGGACCCTCACGTAAACGGGCAGGAGCCGTTCGATCAGATCGACCGGATCGAAGTCGCCGCCCTTCGATTTGCCGAGCTTCAGCAGTGTCACCGGGCCGATGAGCACCGGGCGTGTGCGATAGCCGAGGGCTTGAGCTTCCTGGAAGGCTTCCAGCGGCCGATTGTGGGTGAGCTCGAAGCGCTGATCCCTGTCGAACTCGGGCACCATGTAGTGATAGTTGGTGTCGAACCACTTTGTCATTTCGAGCGCGGGAGTGCCGCTGCTGCTTCCCGAATGGGTGCAGCCGGCGGCGCAGGGCGTTCCGGCCGAGCCGCGCGCCATGGCAAAATAGGTGTCGAGATCGACCGGGCCGCCCGTCCGGCCATAGGCCGGCGGGATTGCGCCGACAAGCACGGCGGCATCGAGCACGTGGTCGTAGAAGGAGAAGTCGTTGGAGGGGATGATGTCGATGCCGCGCGTTTTCTGCGCGGCCCAGTTTTCAGCGCGGAGCTTGGCTCCGGTATCGAGAAGTTCGCCGCGGCTGGCCTTTCCGGCCCAATAGCGTTCGAGCGCGAATTTCAATTCGCGACGGCGGCCGATGCGCGGGAAACCGAGATTGGCAGTCTTGATGGTCATTTCCTTACCCCGAAGGTTATGGGCAAGGCTTGAATGCGACGCAGCCGCGGCGCGAGAGCGATCCCGCGTCCTCAACGCGCCTCATCGGACACCCCGCCCGTGGACGTTGTTCATCGCGGCAGGTCTCCTGGCTTGCGGGTCGTCGCGGACCGTTCCGTCTTCCCGAGGCGTCTCCCTCAGTGACATCTTCGAACGGCCGCTCTCCGCTTACAGTTGCGGGGGCAGCTCCGGCATGGGCGCTTGTCTGGCGCCGCACCGAATTCCCTCTTAGCTCCGTCCCTCCAAAGGCGGGCGAAGAACCACGATGGGGCGACAATGCCCTGTCCCGAGCTTTTCGTCAATCGCATAAAGAAATGCTTATGTCTTTATTCTCTCCCGCCGCCGCCCGCGGCGAGACAATGGCAGGACGAGGTCTTTCCATTGCTTTCCGCTCACGGGACGGTTGCGGTTTGGTCGAAGCGTCCTCCTCCGGCCACTGCCACGGATCCGCCGCGTCGCCAACGCGCGCGCGGATATGCTCTTGATCTCGCGTCAGGCCGATATCCCGGAGTTGGAACTCGTTGAACGTGTCGATGGCAACCGGAGGGTTGAGGGTCTTATCGGCCCAGTTCAGGACATGGTAAATCGTTGATCGCACTGCGCTAAGCATTGCTATCCTCACTTCTTTCAAGGGCGTGTGTTCGCGAAAAAAAGTGAGGGTTTTTGCCGTTTCGCGCAAAGCGATTTCTCGCATGCTGGCATAAAGAATGCTTATCTCAGTTCCATGAGCAAGATTCCTCCCATGAGTGCGGTGCGCGCCTTTGAGGCCGCCGCCAGGCACCTGAGTTTCACCCGCGCCGCCGAAGAGCTCGGCATGACGCAGGCGGCCGTCAGCTATCAGATCCGGCTGTTGGAAGATCGCATCGGCGCGCCGCTGTTCGTTCGGCTTCCGCGCGAGGTGCGATTGACCGGCGCCGGGCGGCAGCTAGCGCCGAAGGTGACCGAAGCGATCGATCTCTTAGGGGCGGCTTTCTCGGAGATCGCCGACAAGACCGAACATCACCTGCACATCTCGGTGCTGCCAACCGTCGTGTCGAGCTGGCTCGGTCAGCGCCTCGCGTCGTTTCAGACCGCGCATCCCAACATCAGCATCAGGGTGCACATGTCGACCGAGTTGGTCGATTTCAAACGTGACGCCATCGATCTCGCGGTGCGCAGCGGCGCCGGCGACTGGCCGGGCAACGATGTCTTTCCCTTGTTTCCGCTCGATTACGTGCCTGTCTGCACGCCATCCTTCCTGGAAAAGTACCAGCTCAAGGAGCCCGCGGACGTTCTGAGAGTCCGGCGTTTCGGCAACGCCAGCTGGTGGCGGCGGTGGATGATCGAAACCGGCGTCGAGCCGCCGGCAAGCAATGGCACCGAATTGATCTTCGACGTGCAGGCGATGGATGTCGCCACAATCCTTGCGGATCACGGCATTGCGATTGCCGTCTCGACCTTCCTGATGGATGAACTGAAGAGCGGCAGGCTCATCCGGCCGTTCGAGCATGTGGTGCGCGACGGCCGCGCCTATTGGCTCGTCTATCCGCAAAGCACCAGGCGGCAGAAGAAGATCCAGGCCTTTCGCGACTGGGTCGTCGCCGAGGCCGATGCGTCGAACGCCATGCTTTCGACCGTGATGGAGCAATCCTGTCCGGCGTCGCGTCGGACCGACCGCGGCGCAATGTAGAGACACAACGGGGCCTACTCGGCCCGTCGGTCTTCTGAAGATGACGCTTTCATGGAGAAACTGAAAATCAGCTGAGAACGGCTGTTACCAAACTGACATGGCGGCTCCCTAAAGACTGCGGCCAACCGCAGAGAAGGAAAGTATCAGCCCTCCGACGCGGATACCGCAAGCCATCGTCGGAGGCCCGTTTCCATGAAAATCGTCCAGATCAGCGACACCCATCTCAGCCCCGCCAAAAGCCACTTCAATGGCAATTGGGAACCGGTTCGCGCCTGGATCGAGGCGGTAAAACCCGATCTCGTCATCCACACCGGCGACGTCACCATCGATGGTGCCGACCACGAGGACGACATCACCTTCTCGCTCGATCTGATCGGCCAGCTCTCGATGCCGGTGCTGATCGTTCCCGGCAATCACGATGTCGGCCATCTGCCGGGTTCGCACCAGCCGGTGGATCCGGTTCGGCTTGCCCGCTGGCGCCGGCTCGCCGGTCCGGACTACTGGGGCCGCGACCATGGCGACTGGCGGCTGCTCGGCCTCAACAGCCTGCTGATCGGCTTCGAGGACGAAGAAGAAGACAGGCAGTTTAATTGGCTGGAGGAACAGTTGCTCAGCCGCGACGGCCGCCGGGTGGCCGTCTTTGCCCACAAGCCGCTCTTCGTCGACGATCCGGGCGAAGGCGACACCGGCTACTGGGGCATCCGTCCGCGCCAGCGCCAACGCCTGTTTGATCTTTTCGCCGAAGCCGAGGTGGCGCTGCATGCAAGCGGCCACCTGCACTGGGCCTGGACGGGCAAGCACGCCGGGACGTCGCTCGTCTGGGCGCCGCCGACCTCCTTCATCATTGATACGCTGGAACGGCCGATGCCGGGCGAGCGGCTGGTCGGCGCCGTCGTACACGAGTTTAGCGACGTCAACGTCAAAAGCGAGATCATCGCGGTGCCGGGACTGACCAGCCACCTGCTCGATCCGATCGTCGAAGAGGTCTACCCGCTGGCGGCCAAGAAGACGGTCCGTGTGGAGGCCGCGCAATGAGCGTGCTTTCGCTAGAGGGTATCACCAAGTCCTATGGCGGCAACGCGATCCTGAAGGGGGTTAGCCTGCAGGCGGAGGCGGGTGAGTTCATCGCGCTCGTTGGTCCTTCCGGCTGCGGCAAGAGCACGCTGTTGCGCATCGTCGCCGGTCTCGATCATGGCGACGGCGGCGAGATCGTCATCGGCGGCCGCAGTGTCGCGCGCATGGCCGCGGCCGATCGCAATGTCGCGATGGTCTTCCAGTCCTATGCCCTCTATCCGCACCTGACGGCGGGCGAGAACATCGCCGTGCCGCTTGCGATGCGGCGGCTGACAGCGGCGCAGCGCCTGCCTGTGATCGGCAATCTGATGCCGGGGCAGAAGCAGATCCGCAGCGATATCCAGCGCCAGGTCAAGGAAATGGCGCTGGCGCTGAAGATCGATCACCTGCTCGACCGCAAGCCCGGCCAGATGTCCGGCGGCCAGCGCCAGCGCGTGGCGCTCGCCCGCGCCATGGTGCGCCGCCCGGCCGTCTTCCTGATGGACGAGCCGCTCTCCAATCTTGATGCCAACCTGCGCGTCCACGCCCGCGGCGAGATCGTCGATCTCCACCGCCGCGCCGGCGTGCCGACGCTCTATGTCACCCACGACCAGTCGGAAGCGCTGTCGATGGCGGATCGAGTGGCAGTGATGATCGGCGGCAATCTCTTGCAACTGGCGACCCCGAAGGAGATCTACGACAACCCCTCCCATATCGAGGTCGCACGCTTCCTCGGCCAGCCGAAGATCAACGTGCTGGAGACCCGCACGGATACGGCGAGCATCGTGCGCTTCGGCGATCTGGTGCTTCTGGCAAGCCGCGGACAGGCGCCGGATGCTTCAGTGAAGCTCGCAATCCGCCCGGAATTCGTGCGCTTCCATGCGGCAAGCGCCGGCCGATTGAGCGCGCGGGTCGAGCGTATGGAGTTCCTCGGCTCTGAGGTGATCGTCCATGCCCGCCTCGATGCGATCGGCGAGGTGGTCACTGCCAAGTCAGCACCTGCCGAGGCCGCGGCGCTCGCGATCGGTCAGCCCGTTGACGTCGAGTTCATGCCGGAACGGGCGATGCTGTTCGACGGCGAGGGCACCCGGCTGCCGGCCGAGCGGGTCGCTATCGCCGCGACGCTGGAGAAGATCCATGGCTAAGGCGGGTTCCAATCGGGATACGGCGGCAGGGGCGGCGGATTGCGTGGATACCGCCCTCTGCCCTGCCGGGCATCTCCCCCACAAGGGGGGAGATCGGCTGGAGGCAATGCCTCAGCATTCATCTCTGCGAGACGGTGCCCAGCCGGCGCAGCGGCTGCGGACCCAGACGGCGATCGGTGCCGCGGCCACCGATCCCGATCGCCGCGAGGCCCGCATTGCCTGGCTGTTAGCGCTGCCGGCCATCACGCTGCTCGTCCTCTTCATCCTTTTACCGACCGCGGCGGTGATCGTTCTCGGTTTCACCGATTTCGAGCTCGGCTACGGCAGCTTCCGCTTTGTCGGCTTCGAGAACTATGCCGAACTCTTCAGCGACCGCACCTTCCGGCGCTCGCTCTGGAATACCACCATCTACACCGCGATCGTCACGCCGGTTTCGATCGTGCTGGCGCTGGCGATCGCCATGCTGATCGAGGCGGAAACCAAGGGCCGGGCGTTCTTCCGCACGGTCTATTTCCTGCCGGTGGCCTCGCTGCTCGTCGCCATGGCGACGGTCTGGCAATTCCTGTTTCACCCAACCATCGGCCCGATCAACACCTTCTTGGCCGTTTTCGGCATTGCCGGCCCCAACTGGCTCGGCGCCTCCGGCACGGTGCTCTACGGCCTGTCGATCATCGGCATCTGGCAGTCGGTCGGCTTCAACATGGTGCTGTTCCTCGCCGGTCTCACCGCCATCCCGCGCGAGCTCTATGCCGCAGCCGAAGTCGACGGCGCCAAGACCTGGTTCGATCGTTTCCGGCTGGTGACCTGGCCGATGCTCGGGCCGACGACGCTGTTCGTCACCACCATCAGCATCATCAACTCGGTTAAGGTGTTCGAGACGGTGAAGACGCTGACCGAGGGCGGTCCGAACAAGGCGTCGGAGGTGCTGCTCTTCACCATCTACCAGGAGGGCTTCGTCTATCTGCGCGTCGGCTATGCCTCGGCCATGACCGTCGTCTTCCTCGCCATCCTCGTCGTCCTGATGTTCCTGCAGTACCGCGTGCTCGACCGGAAGGTGCACTACGCATGACCAACACCATCTCCGTCACCCGCCTCATTCGCCTCGCCGTTCTCTCGTTTGGCGCGCTCATCTTCCTCGCGCCCTACATCTTCATGGTCTCGACCGCCGGCAAGGCTCAGAGCGAGATCTTCTCCTCGTCGCTGTCGCTGATCCCTGAGCAGTGGTCCTATGTCGAGAACTTTTCCAAGGCGCTGTCGCGCGTCTCGATGACGACCCTGCTCTTCAACGGCGTTGTCGTCTGCGCGCTGATCTTCGTCATCCAGATCGTCGTCGCCATCCCTTGCGCCTATGCCATGGCGAAGCTGAAGTTTCGGGCGGCCCGCACCATGATGGTGCTGGTCATGCTCGGCCTCCTGGTACCGATCCACGCAACCGCGCTGCCCATTTACGTGGCCTTCGACAGGTTGTCGGTGCTGAACAGCTACGCAGCGCTAGTGGCGCCGTTCTCGATCTCGGTATTCGCGATCTTCCTCTTCCTGCAGTTTTTCCGCGCCATGCCCGACGATCTGATCCATGCGGCACGCCTCGACGGTATGTCTGAAGCCGGCATCGTCGCGCGCGTCATCGTGCCAAACGCCTGGCCGGCGATCACCGCCTTTGCAATCTTCTCCGTCGTCGCCCACTGGAACGATCTCTTCTGGCCGCTGATCGTCGTCACCAACCAGGACTATGCGACCCCGCCACTCGGCCTTCTCTACTTCCGCGCCGCGGAAGCCGGCGACGACTACGGCGCGCTGATGGCCGCGACCCTCATCATCACCCTTCCCCTCGTGACCGCGTTTTTGCTGGCGCAGAAGCGTTTTGTCGAGGGCATCACCATGACCGGTCTCAAAGGCTGAACGGTCCAACCTGGAGCGCAACCCATGACACATCTGAGACAGCTTTTCACCGCGGCTGCCGCATCGCTGATGCTCGCAGCCCCCGCCGACGCCGAGACCCAGCTGACGGTGCATTATCCGATGCCCGGCTTCTTCAAGGACGTGATGGATACGATCTCGAAGAAGTTCATGGAAGAAAACCCGGATATCAAGATCACCTTCGCCAATCCGTCGGCGACTTATGAGGAAGGCATCCAGACGATCATGCGTCAGGCCGGAACGGCCGAGATGCCCGATCTCACCTTCATCGGCCTCAACCGCCTGCGCATGGTCAACGAGCGCGACGTCCCCGTTGATCTCGGCCCGTTCATCGCCAAGGACGGCAACATGGCCGAGCAGGGCTTTTCCGAAAACATCCTGAAGCTCGCCCAGGTGGGCGGCAAGCAGGTGGGCCTTGCCTTCGCCACCTCCAACCCGATCATGTATTACAACGCCGATCTCGTGCGCAAAGCCGGCGGCGACCCGGAAAACCCGCCGAAGACCTGGGACGAGGTCATTGCGCTCGGCGGCAAGATCAAGGCGCTTGGCGACGGCAACGAGGGCATCGATTTCCGCTGGCAGGGCGATGACTGGATGTTCTCCGCGCTGCTCTTCGGCGCCGGCGGCGAGATGCTGAGCGAAGACGAAAGCAAGGTTGCCTTCAACGGTCCCGAAGGTGAGAAGGCCGTCGAAGTGCTCGACCGCATGGTCAAGGAAGGCGGTCTGCCGGTTTTGACCAAGCAGGCCGGCGAGCAGGCCTTCGTTGCCGGCAAGGTCGGTTTCGCCTTCCAGACGACGGGTGCGCTGCGCAACACCATCAAGAATGTCGGCGACAAGTTCGACCTGCGCACTGCCCATATCCCGCTCATCGACCCGGCAAAGGGCAAGCTGCCGACCGGCGGCAACGCCGTCGTTATCCTGACGCGCGACGCCGAAAAGCAGGAAGCCGCCTGGAAGTTCGCGAAGTTCGCAGCCGGCCCCTATGGCGCCTCGGTTGTCGTTCCCGGCACCGGCTATGTGCCGAACAAC
This sequence comes from Ensifer sp. EB106-05-01-XG146, assembly GCF_058791875.1. NCBI lineage: Bacteria > Pseudomonadati > Pseudomonadota > Alphaproteobacteria > Hyphomicrobiales > Rhizobiaceae > Ensifer > Ensifer sp. EB106-05-01-XG146. The sequence continues at coordinate 1,590,002 of NZ_JBYTDX010000002.1, read as the reverse complement.
GAGCTGGCCGCCAAGTCGCCTGAGTATCTCGCCAACTTCTACAAGGAAAACCCGCTGTTCCGCGCTGGTCTCGAGCAGATGGCGCTGATGCGCCCCTGGTATGCCTTCCCCGGTAGCAACGGGGTGAAGGTGACGCAGACGATCGTCGAGAACCTGTCGCGCATCGTCGAGCAGCAGGCCTCGCCGAAGGAAGCGCTGGACGAGGCCGCGGCCGAAGTCGAAAGCCTGCTGCCGCGCAGCTGATCCTGTAACCAAATCGATCGACGCCGCCCCGAAGGAAACTTCGAGGCGGTGTTTTCGTGTTTGCTCACGCGAGGTGGCGAACAGTCCCGCCTGCGTAGAGTCGGCAGTCGAGATTGAGATGGCGGCAGCCCGACGCATTCTCGGCCATATCGAGCAGCAGCGCCGCCGCTGCGAGCCCCATGTCGCCGTCGGGCATCGAGATGGTGGTGAGTGTTGGCGTCATCAGCCGGCCAAGCGCGATGCCGTCGAAGCCGGCGACGGAGACATCGTCAGGCACGGAAAGGCCTTCACGCCGCAGCGCTGCTATCACGCCGAGCGCCAGCAGATCGTTGGAAGCAATGATTGCGGTCGGGCGGTGCTGCGCAAGAACCGTCGCGAGGTCGAGGTTTTCATAGCCGTCGACGAAGGGGATCTCGACCGCCTCCATCGGCCGGGCGCCGGCTTCCTGCATAGCGGCCAAATAGCCGTCATAGCGCAGGCGCGCCCGGTCGGATGAACGGAAGTGGCCGGAGACGACGAGGATGCGGCGGTGACCGTGGTCGAGGATGTGGCGGGTGAGATCGAAACCGGCCCGGTAATTGTCGACGGTGACGGCGGCAGCGAAGCGTGCGACCGGCCGGTTGTTGAGAAGCACCGTCGGCGGCAGCGCCGCCGAAAGCGCCTCGCTGGTCTTGGCGTCGCAGAGCGTCAGGATCAGACCGGTCGGCCGCTGTTCGAGCAGCGAGCGCACGGCGCGCGCCTCGAGTGCGGGATCATAATTGGATTGGGCGATCAGCACGCCATGGTTCGCCGCCTGCAAACGGTGCTGGATGCCGCCGAGCGAGGCGGCAAACACCGGGTTGGTGACGCTTGGCACCAGCACGCCGACGACGGGCTGGCTGCGGTTGGTGGCGCGTCCCGTGGCCGGCGACGGCCGGTAGCCGAGTTCGGCCGCCGCCCGGCGCACGCGACGCACCATCTCGTCGCTGACGGGACCTTCGCCCTTGAGCGCCCGCGATACGGTTGCCAGCGAGCAGCCGGCATGAAAGGCGATCTGTTGCAGGGTAACCATGATCGCGCTCTAACGGGTCTGCGTGACAGCTGATTGAAGGACCGGACCCGAGGTTTTCCACGTCGCGCGTGAATTATTATTCATGCTGTGAATTATATTGACATAAGCCGAGTCCGCGGCTTAAATCGCAATCGTCGGAAGTCGAGGAGGAGTTCCGGCGAACTCATACATTCAGCGGCCGCAAACAAACGGCCCTATCGGTTTTTGGGAGGGGCTTCGGCCTCGAGGAGGACGCGTGCGCAAATTTCTCAGCACGACCGCTCTGGCGGTCATTGCAGCTTCGTTTTGGGCAGGTTCGGCAAGCGCCGAAACGGCGAACCCGTTTCGCTGCCAGCCCGGCGAAAAATACGTCATGAACGTCATGGTATCCGGCGTCGAATACTGGTTCCCGGTCTATGAAATGTTCAAGCAGGCCGGCCAGCAGTTCGGCTGCGAGACCGAATATACCGGCACGCCGGAATATGACGTCAACAAGCAGATCGCCACTTTCGACCAGGCGCTTGCCCAGAACCCGGCCGGCATTCTGGTGCACCCGATGAACTCCGATCCGTTCATCGAGCCGATCAACCGGGCGATCGATCAGGGCACGGCAGTCGTCACCTTCGCTGCGGACTCGCCGCTGTCGAAGCGCGTCTCCTTCATCACCTCGGACAACACCCGCGAAGGCATCTATGCCGCCGACGCGATCGCCGAGAAGATGGGCGGCAAGGGCGAATATGCCGTTCTTGAAAACCCCGGCCAGGACAACCACGACAAGCGCATTACCGCCTTCGTCAATCGCATGGCCGAGAAGTGGCCCGACATGAAACTCGTCGGTCGCGCCGCCTCGAACCAGGATCCGAACAAGGCCTATCAGGGTCTGATGAGCCTCATCCAGGCCAATCCGAACCTCGGCGCCGTGTTCATGCCGGAAGCCAACTCCGCGATCGGTGCGGCCCAGGCCAGCAAGGAAAGCGGCGGCAAGGTCCTCGTCATGTGCGCCGACGTGAACGCCAACATCCTCGACATGATCAAGGCCGGCGAAGTCTTCGGTTCGATCAACCCGAACCAGGGCATGCAGGGCTATATGGGCTTCATGCTCCTGTGGATGGCCAAGCACCCGGAACTGATCGACCCGATGAACGACGCCAAGCGTTCCGGCTTCAACCCGATGAGCATCCCCTTCGTCGACAACGGCCTTTCGATCGTTACCGCCGAAAATGCCGATGACTTCTACTGGGACAAGTACCTGAAGCGTCGTGGCACCAAGGGCATCGACGAGTAAGATTGTGAATTGGCTGCCCGGTCGTTTCCGGGCAGCCAGGACTGCGGGTGGAGGACAGCATGACAGCACAACCGGTTCTGGAGGTCCGGCGCGTCACCAAGCATTTCGGTGCGGTGAAGGCGCTGACGGAGGTGGATTTTCGCCTCGAGCGGGGAGAGATCCACGCACTCTGCGGCGAAAACGGCGCAGGCAAATCCACGCTGATGAACATCATTGCCGGTGTGCTGCAGCCGAATGACGGCGAGGTGCTGGTGGATGGAGCGCCCGTGAAAATCGCCTCGCCGGCGACCGCCCAGACGCTCGGCATCGGCCTCGTCCACCAGGAAATCGCGCTCTGCCCGGATGCGACGGTGGCGGAAAACATGTTCATGGCGGCCACCAACCGCCGGCGCTCGCCGCTGATGAATTACGGCGCGCTCGAACGCGAAGCCCAGGTAGTGATGAACCGGCTGGCGCCGATCGACGTCCGCCGCAAGGTCGCCGACCTCGCCATTTCCAGCCAGCAGCTGGTCGAGATTGCCAAGGCGCTGACGCTCGACTGCCGCGTACTGATCCTCGATGAGCCGACCGCGGCGCTGACGGAAGCAGAAGCGCAGGCGCTGTTCGCCATCATCCGCGACCTGAAGGCCGCGGGCATATCGATCATCTATATCAGCCACCGCATGGCCGAGATTTTTTCGCTCTGCGACCGCGTCACCGTGTTTCGTGATGGCCGCCATGTGGTCACCGAGAAGATCGCCGACGTGACTGCTGACGATGTCGTGCGCCGCATGGTCGGCCGCGAGATCAGCCAGCTCTATCCGCAAAAGCAGGCGCCGGAGGCGCGGACGGACGAGACCATTCTCTCTGTGCGTGGCTTGAGCGATGACGACCGCATCGACACCGTTTCCTTCGATCTGAAGCGGGGCGAAATTCTTGGCATCGGCGGTCTGATCGGCTCCGGTCGTACCGAGATCGCCGAAGCGATCTGCGGTCTGAGGGCCAAGTCGAAGGGCGACATTACGCTGCGCGGAAAGCCGCAGCGCATCGGCAACTACCGCGACGCGGTCGATGCCGGCATCGTCTATCTCTCGGAGGATCGCAAGGGCTCCGGCGTCTTCGTCGACCTGTCGATCGCGCAGAATATTTCGGTGCTTGATCTGAAGACGCTGACCGGGCCGCTCGGATTGCTGAATTCCAGGGCCGAGGCCGATCTCGCCCGCGATTTCGTCCGCCGGCTCGGCGTGCGCATGGGCGGCATCGATATGCCGGTCTCGTCGCTCTCGGGCGGCAACCAGCAGAAGGTGGCGATTGCCAAGCAGCTCGCCGTTCGCCCGCAAGTGATCCTGATGGACGAGCCGACGCGCGGCATCGATGTCGGCGCCAAATCCGAAATCCACCGGCTGCTGCGCGAGCTTGCAGAAACCGGCATCGGCATTGTCGTGATCTCGTCGGAACTGCCGGAGCTGCTCGGGCTTTGCGACCGGGTTCTGGTCGTGCGCGAAGGCGCGATCGCCGGCGAGCTTGATGACAGAGAAATGAGCGAGGAGGCGGTGATCCGCCTGGCCTCAGGGGTGACGCAAACGGCCGAGGCTGGCCGGATGGTGGATCATGTCGCCTGAAAGAACTGATAGAGCCGGGGAGGCGGAAATGGCTGTTGATACGATGGTTGCAACGCATGCGCAGGCGCCCGCCTGGAAACGCATCGGCACGATGCGTGAGGCGGGGCTGATCGCGATCATCCTGGCGCTCGGTATCATCATGAGCTTTGCCTCGCCGCATTTTCTCACCTTCGGCAACATGCGCGCCATGCTGATGAGCTTTTCGGTCGAAGGCATCGTCGTCGTCGGCATGACGATCCTGCTCATTGTCGGCGGCATCGACCTCGCCGTCGGCTCGGTCGTCTGCTTTGCCATGGTGCTGGCCGGTTCGCTGTTTCTCGCCGGTGTCGATCCCTGGACGGCCTCGCTGGTCGGCATCCTCGCCAGCAGCATGATCGGCATGATCATGGGCTTCTTCGTCACCGTCGTCGGGCTCAATCATTTCATCACGTCGCTGGCGGCGATGGTGATCGTGCGCGGCCTCTGCCTCGTCATCACCAAGGGCACGCCGCTGTCGCTCTTCACGCTGCCGGCGTCGTTCAAGGCGGTCGGGCAGGGCACGTTCCACGGCGTGCCCTATGTCATCCTGATCTTCGTCGCCGTCGTCGTGCTCTTCGACTTCCTGCTGCGCCGGGCGACCGCCTTCCGCAAGGTCTTCTATACCGGCAGCAACGAGAAGGCGGCGCTCTATTCGGGCATCAAGACCAAGCAGGTGAAGTTCTGGGTTACGGTGCTTTGCTCGACGCTCGCAGGTGTCGCCGGCGTCATCTACATGTCGCGCTTCGGCGCCGCGACGCCCACCTTCGGGGTCGGTATGGAGCTCAACATCATCGCTGCGGCGGTCATCGGCGGCGCCTCGCTCAACGGTGGCTCGGGCACCATCCTCGGCGCCATCCTCGGTATCGCTCTTCTCTCGGTCGTCACCAGCTCGTTGATCCTGCTCGACGTCTCCGTCTATTGGCAGGACATGATCAAGGGGTGCATTCTCTTGGCTGCCGTTTCCATCGACCACCTGCTGCACAAGCGGAAGGCAGCCTGACCATGCCGATTGCCAAACCCATTTTGTCCCAGGCCTCAAGTGCGCGAGAAGAACTCGTCGTCGCGCGGCAGATGCACCAGGCGCTCGTCCTGCATTTCCTCGAAGGACTGACCCAGTCGCAGATCGCCGATCGGCTCGGCATCTCGCAGCCGACCGTTAACCGGCTGATCAAGCGCGGCCGTCAGCTTGGCCTGGTAGAGATCAAGATCAAGTCGCCGATCGAGCCCTTGGTCGACATGGAAGAGCAGTTGCTTGCGATCGGCGGCATCCGCCGGGCGATCGTCGTGCCGACCGTTTCCGACAATCAGCAGACCGCACTCCAGGCGGTCGGCGAGGCGGCAGCCCGGCTGCTGCTCGAGGAGATCGGCGATGGCGACACGATCTGCATCACCGGCGGCAAGGGTGTCAGTGCCGTCGTCGCGGGGCTGCAGGCGCCGCGCCGCTTCGATGTCGAGGTTATCCCCGGCACCGGCTGCGTCCAGGGCAAGCACTATACGGATGTGAACCACGTCTCGACGATGATGGCCGACCGGCTCGGCGGGCGGTCTTTCCAGATCCACGCGCCGCTCTTTGCCGACAGTGCCGCCGAGCGGGCGATGCTGATCAACATGCGCTCGGTGGCGGATGTCTTCGGGAGGGCGCGCGAAGCGAAGGTGGCGGTGGTCGGCATCGGTTCGATCCTTTCGGACGATTCGAGCTACTACGACCTGCATCCGTCTTCGAGCACCGACCGAGCGGCAATCGAGCGCTCTGGCGCAAGCTGCGAACTTCTCGCCCATCTGCTCGATGATGAGGGACGTGTCTGTGACTACAGCCTCAACCGGTCGCTGGTGTCACTGACGCTCGAGGAGTTCGCCTCGATCCCGACGAAGATCGGCGTGGCAAGTGGACCGAACAAGGCCGGACCGATCCTCAGCGTCATGCGGGGACACCACCTCGACACGCTGGTGACGGACGAGGCGACCGGCGAGCGCGTGCTCGCCATGGCAAGCGAAAAGGGACTTCTGGCATGAGCGGGGATCAATTGATGCGGGAGATCGGCCGATCGGGCGTGAAGGCTTCGGCCGTCGGGCTCGGCACCTGGGCGATCGGCGGCTGGATGTGGGGCGGCACGGACGAGCGGGAGTCGATTGCCGCGATCCAGGCTTCGCTCGACGCCGGTGTGACGCTGATCGATACGGCGCCGGCCTATGGCCTCGGCCGCTCGGAAGAGATCGTCGGCAGGGCATTGGCCGGACGCCGCGACAAGGCAATCATCGCCACCAAGTGCGGGCTCGTGTGGCATACGGACAAGGGCAAGCACTTCTTCGACCAGGACGGCAAGCCGGTGCACCGCTACCTCGGCCGAGATGCGATCCATCACGAGGTCGAGCAGAGCCTGAAGCGGCTCGACACCGATTACATCGACCTCTACATCACCCATTGGCAGGACCCGACGACGCCAATCGAGGAGACCATGGCCGCGCTCGAAGAGTTGCGCCAGGCGGGCAAGATCCGGGCGATCGGCGCCAGCAATGTCGGCCGTAGCGAACTGGAACAGTACATCGCGATCGGGGGGCTCGACGCGATCCAGGAACGCTTCAGCATGATCGATCGCGAGATCGAGTCGGAGCTTCTGCCGCTGACGCGGCGCAACGGCGTCGCCACGCTCAGCTACTCTTCGTTGGCGCTCGGCCTTCTCTCCGGCGGCATCGGACCGGAGCGGGTGTTTTCAGGCGACGACCAGCGGCGCGACAATCCGCGCTTCTCGGTCGGCAACCGCGAAAAGGTCGCGGCCTTTGCCAAGGCCATCCAGCCGGTCGCAGAAAAGCATGGCGCGACAATCGCCCAGATCGTCATTGCCTGGACGCTCTGCCAGGAGGGCGTGACTTTCGCGCTCTGCGGCGCACGCAATCCGGCGCAAGCGCTCGACAATGCAAGGGCCGGGACGATCCGGCTCGATCACGATGATCTCGCGGGGATCGACGCGGCCATCGCGGCGACGCTCGTCAACATGGACAGCTAACGGACTGCCATCATGAACCGGGAAGAGATTTTCAACGGGCTCCCCAAGAGCCCGAAGGTGGACGTGTGCGTCCTCGGCGGCGGCATCAACGGCCTCAGCGTCTTTCGTGAACTGGCGCTGCAGGGGGTGAACGTGCTGCTCGTCGAGAAGCACGACTACTGTTCGGGCGCGAGTGCGGCGCTGTCACGCATGGTGCATGGCGGTCTTCGCTATCTCGAAAATGGCGAGTTCAGCCTGGTCAGGGAATCGCTGGTCGAACGCGATCGGCTGCTGAAGAACGCGCCGCATTACGTGGCGCCGCTGCCCACGACCGTGCCGATCTTCGACATCTTCTCGGGCCTTGCCAATGGCGCGGTTCGCTTCCTGGGATTGACGCGGCGGCCAAGCCGCCGTGGCGCCGTCGCCGTCAAGATGGGCCTTGGCATCTATGATTTCCTGACGCGCAAGCGGGCGCTGATGCCGAAGCATGCCTTCCGCGGGCGGCGCACGACGCTTGCACGCTGGCCGGCGCTCAATCCCGACATCAAGAGTTCCGCGACCTATTACGACGCCTGGGTCAGCCAGCCGGAACGTCTCGGAATCGAGCTGTTGAAGGATGGGCTTGCCGCCGGTTCTCACGCGCAGGCGCTGAACTACGCCGAACTGACGCTGGCCGCACCCGGACGCTACGAACTGAAGGACGATGTCACCGGCGCGGTCGCTGCGATCGAGCCCGGCCTCATCATCAACGCCACCGGCGGCTGGATCGATATCGCCAACGGCGCACTGTTTCCCGCAACGTCGAAACCGGCCCCGTTGATGGGCGGCACCAAGGGCTCGCATCTGATCATCGACAATGCCCAACTCATGGAAGCGCTTAACGGCCACATGATCTATTACGAGAACGAGGATGGCCGCATCTGCATCCTCTTTCCATATCTCGGCAAGGTGCTGGTGGGCTCGACGGACATTCGTGTCGATGATCCCGAAACCGTGCGCTGCGAAGCCGACGAGCGCGACTACATCCTGCAGTCGCTCGCCTTCGTCCTGCCAGACATCCGGATCAGGCCGGAAGAGGTGGTGTTCCAGTTCTCGGGCGTACGGCCGCTGCCGGCGAGCCAGGACAGCTTCACCGGTCGCATCCCGCGCGACCATTTCTGCACCTTCGTGGAGGGTGTTGAGGGCGGTCCGCCGGTGCTCTGCATGATCGGCGGCAAATGGACGACGTTCCGCTCCTTCGGCGAAATGGCGGCCGACCTCACCCTGGAACGGCTCGCAAAACAGCGCCATGTCAGCACCGGAGAACGTGCCATCGGTGGCGGGCAAGACTATCCCTCCGATCGCGACCGATGGGTCGATGATGTTGCGGCAGCCACCGGGCTTTCGCGGGAGCGCATGCAAGTGCTTTTCGTCCGCTATGGAACGGGCGCGCGAGACGTTGCCGATCTCATCGCCGCCGGCGCTGACCATGCCTTGCCGCATCCGGATTACTCCGCGCGCGAGCTGCAATACCTGATCCGCAGCGAAGCCGTCGAACATCTCGAGGACCTGCTGCTGCGCCGCACGACGCTTGCAATCACCGGCGAGCTCTCGCTCGACATGGTGGATGCGGTGCTCGCCGTGCTTGCCATCGAAAAGCAATGGTTGCCGCCGCGTGTCGCGGTCGAGCGTAAGCGATTTCTTGCCCTTCTCGTCGAGCGCCATGGCGTCGACGAGGAAACCCTATCCGTACGGAACGAACAAAGGAGTGCATTATGCGAAACAACAGCAAGGTCCGGATGAACCGTCTGTTCGGCGGTGGACGTTGCCTCGACGTCGCGATCGATCATGGCGTCTGCAACGAACCCTCCTTCCTCAATGGTCTTGAAGACATGTCAGCCGTGGTCAAGGCGCTGGTCGCGGCCGCACCGGATGCGATCCAGATGAATTTTGGCCAGGCGGATCTGTTGCAGGAGGTGCCGGGCAAGGACAAGCCGGCGTTGGTCATGCGTCTCGACATGGGCAACCCCTATAACCGCATCCGCCACCGGCACATGTGGGCCGTGTTGCAGAACGAGGCCGAACCGTTGATCGGCGCGCTGGCGATGGACGCGGCCTGCGTCGTCGTCAACCTCTTCATGCTGCCGGACGAGCCCGATCTCTTCCGCCAATGCGTCGCCAACATCTCGCGCGTGCGGGCCGATTGCGACAAGTACGGCATGCCGTTGATGATCGAGCCCTTGGTGATGCAGCCGGTGACCGAGCATGGCGGCTACATGGTCGATGGCGATGCCGAGAAGATCGTGACGCTGACCCGGCTTGCGCGCGAGATGGGCGCTGACATCGTCAAGGCGGACCCGACCACCAATGCCGAGGATTTCCACCGGGTCGTCGAGGCTGCGCGCTGCCCGGTTCTCGTGCGTGGCGGCGGCAAGGAGGACTTGCGCAACGTCTTCGACAAGTCGGCGGCCTTGATGCGTCAGGGCGCAATGGGCATGGTCTATGGGCGCAACATCTACCAGCACGCCAATCCGAGCGCCGTTGTGCGCGGCCTGATGGCGATCATCCATGAGGATGTAAGCGGCGAAGAAGCATACGCGCTCTACCAGCGCGGTTGAAATCGCTCAGCCGGAACCGCTTCACCAGCGATGCTCCGGCGCAAGAGGAACGCTGCCGCTGTGAGGACACCGGCGGCGTTCCGGCAAATGGATTAAGGACCTTGGGGAGGGGTTCGGCAATGGGTAAGTATCTGCTCGGGATCGACGCCGGGAACACCGTGATCAAGACGGTACTTTTCGATCGTGACGGCAACGAGATCGCGATGGCCGCGGAAGAAGGGCACAGCCATGTGCCGATGCCCGGCCATGTCGAGCGTGGGCTTGGCGAACTGTGGAGCCATGCCAAGGTGGTGATCCGCGCCTGCATCGAGCGCGCCGGCATCGATGCCAGCGAGATCGCGGCGATCGGTTGCGCCGGGCACGGCAACGGTCTCTACGCGCTCGATCGAGACGGAGAACCGCTTGTCGGCATACAGTCGCTCGACACTCGCGCCGCCGGCCTCGTCGAGGAGTGGCAGGCCGCAGGCGTCGGCGAGCGAACCTATCCGATCGCCGGGCAGAAGCCCTGGCCATCACAAACGCCGACCCTGCTTGCCTGGCTGAAGCGCCATCGGCCTGAGCAGTTTGAAAAAGTCGGCACGGTGTTTCTCTGCAAGGACTTCGTGATCAATCGCCTGACCGGCGCGCGCGTCAGCGACGTCTCGGACATGAGCGGCGCGGGCCTGCTCGATGTCGCCGGTAGGCGTTACGATGCGGCATTAATGAAGGCCTATGGCCTCGGCGAAGACATGGACCTGCTGCCCGATCTCGCCGAAAGCGCCGATATCGTCGGACGCGTTACCGAGGAAGCGGCGGCGCAGACGGGTCTGGCTGCCGGCACACCCGTTGTCGGTGGGCTCTTCGACGTGGTCGCTTCGGCAATCGGCTCGGGCGTCACCCGCACCGGTGCTGCCTCGATCATCGCCGGCACCTGGAGCATCAACCAGGTGATCATCGACCAGCCTGATCTCTCACGCCCGCTCTTCATGTCCTCGACCTTCGATCGCAAGCGCTACATGGCGATCGAGGCGAGTGCCACGTCGGCGGCCAATCTGGAATGGCTGGTGCGCGAGCTCTTCCCGCACGACGGCAAGGATGGCCGGTCGCCCTTCGATCTCTGCTGCCAGCTGGCAGCCGAGGTCACGCCGGCCTCTGATGACCCGCTCTACCATCCGTTTCTCTATGGCGCTCAGCAGGACGGCAACGCGCGCGCCGGCTTCTACGGCGTCGCCGGCTGGCACGGCAAGGGCCATCTGGTCCGCGCCGTGCTTGAAGGCGTCGCCTTCGGCCATCGCCAACATATCGCGGCGTTGCGCGCGGCTGGGGCTCGCTTCGAGGAGGCGGTGCTTTCGGGTGGCGGATCGCGCAGCCTGATCTGGCCGCAGATCTTCGCTGACGTGCTTGACGTGCCGGTGACGGTCGCCCGTTCACGCGAGACCGGCGCGCTCGGCGCCGCGATTACGGCTGGCGCCGGCATCGGCCTTTTCGCCGATATCTCCGCCGGTGCTGCGGCGATGGTCAAGACCGAGCGCCACTACCGTCCAAACCCTGCACTTGCCGCGCATTATGACAGGCGCTTTGCGCTTTACGGCGAGATCGCCGCTGCCATGGCGCCGATCTGGCGCCGGCTTGCAACGCCCTAGCGATCGGCGCGGGAAGCGGCGGAGTGATCAGGGCAGGGGCATCGGTCTGTCGGGGCGCTGCTGGGAGGAACGTTGCCGCGCCGCCGCAAACCGTCGGACCCGTCAGAAACGCATGTTGATGCCGGCCTTGATGACGTGGCTGTTGATGTCTTTCTCGCTGGAGCCTGAGCTCGTGTGGGTGCGGACATCGGGCGTCGTGATGTAGTTGTATTCGAGCTTGGCGGAGAGGCCGCCGGCAAAGGCCTGTTCCACGCCGGCGCCGAGCAGATAGCCGCCCTTGAAGCCGACGTCGTTACGCACGTCGCCGCCCTTCTTGTAGCTGGTCATGGCGTAACCGGCCGTGCCGTAGACGAGCGTCTGGTCGAAGGTGAGACCCGCCTTCGCCTTGATGGCGCCGCGCCATTTCTCCTTGAGCTTGCCGCCGTTGACCTTGTGCTCGGTGTCGCCGAGATAGGAGCCTTCGATTTCCGCCCCGACGATGCCGGGGCCGGCCTGCATGTTGTAGCCGGCCTGGACGCCGAGCGCGACGCCGTTGCGGTCGGCGAACGGGTTGGGGCTGCCGGTAAAGCCAAGGCCGCCATGGGCACCGACATAGGCGCCGCTCCAGCTGAAGGCCGGCGGGTCCTGATAGGTGGGGGCGGAGAAATCAGCCGCCTGGGACGGCTGTGCGCCGCAGAGGGCGAGAAGGGTAAGACCCGACCAGATGGAAAACTTGCTGGACTGCCGCATTTTCTTGCTCCGTGCATAGGAAACGCGCCTTGATGGCGCTTGCGTCCTCCCATGCGCGCTTCACCTTTGGGGTGGGATGGCGATGTTTGGACGGTACACGGCCTTTGTCGGCCCCACGGATTGCATCAACATTGCGCAACTTATCTAAGTTGCTGATTTTGTTGTTAGTTAACTGTTAACCATACGCCGACTGAGGAAAATCCTAGCCGGCAGGTAAGGTGATGCGGAAGCAGGCGCCGCCCTTGGGATCATCGACCACCGAGATGTGACCCTTGTGGCGGCCGATGATCTCGCTGACCAGATGCAAGCCGAGGCCGGCGCCATGGTCCCGCGGCTGCAGGCGATGGAAGGGCTCGAAGATCCGGGCCCGTTCCCGCTCCGGTATGCCGGGACCTTCGTCGGTAACCTCGATCACGCCACCGCGCTCCACCCGGATCGTGATCAGGCCGCCGGCGTGTTCGATGGCGTTGCGCACGAGGTTGGTGACCGCCCGCTCGATGGCGCCGGTATCGCCGCGCACGACGACGCGCTCCGTGCCCGGAGCGAAGGAAAGGTCGCAGCCGGCCGAAAGCGCAAGCGGGGCGAGGTCGGCCGTCACGTCGCGGCAGAGCGAAACCAGGTCGAGCTGCCCGAAATCCGTGCCGTCGCGATCGATGCGTTCGAGGTCGAGCAACTGTTCGGCAAGCCCGGCAATGCGATTGGAATCGATCAGCAGGCGGTTCCTGAGCGGGCCGGCCTCCATGCTTTCCAGGCGCGTGTGCAGGATCGCAACCGGGGTTCGAAGCTCGTGTGCCGCGTCGAGGATAAAGCGCTGGCGGCGCTCGTACCCCTCATCGAGCCGCTGCAGTGCGCCGTTGAACGCCTCAACGAGCGGTCGCACTTCGCCGGGGATGCGATGATCGGGCAGCCGGGCACCGCGGCGCTCGACATCGATCGTCTTTGCCTGGTCGACAACTTCGGCAAGACCGGCAAAGGCGCGCCTTACGATGATCGGGATCGCGAAGGCCGGGATCAGCACCACGATCAAGACGATCGGCAAAAGCAGAAGGTTTGCCAGGATGAACACCGCGAAGGACGCGCTCCAGAGCCGCCCTCCGCCGGCAAGCACCGTATAGGTGCCGTTGTCCGTGGTTACCGAGCGCACGATCGACGAGAGAGTATAGGGCTCGACGCTGTCACGCATATCGCCAAAGGCGATGCGGTCGAGGTGCTCGCCAATGCTGCGATAGGCGTCCGGCACCGGTCCGCTGCGGATCATGTCACCGCGTTCGTTGCGTGCGACGAACCAGAAATCGGCGGACTCGGCCCGCATGGCAAGCAGTTGCGGCGTCTCAACCAGCGTCAGTCCACCGGCGGGATCCGGCCGGATTGCCCCGGCCGCGATCGACGCGGCGTCGGCGTCGAGGAACTTGCCGCCGAGATCGGCGCGCGTCAGCAAGGCCATGAAGCCGGCGATGACCGCCATCAACAGCAGCACCTGAAAGGTCAGGATCTGCCAGATCAGACGCTTCTTCAGCGAGTTGGTGGAAGCGTTCGTCATGGAGAGGGTCTCAGAAGGTAGCCAACGCCGCGGATGCTGTGAATTTCAACGCCGGCACCGGTTTCCGAGAGCTTGCGGCGCAACCGCGAAACATGCGCGTCGAGAGAATTGGACTGGATCTCGTCGTCATAGCCATAGACGGATTCCTCCAGAGTCGAACGCTGCACCGTGCGCCCCTGCCGGCGCGCCAAAGCCTCCAGCACCAGCAGCTCCCGCCGCGGCAGGTCCAGCACCCGGCCGTCGACACGAGCCTGCCTGCCCTCGAAATCGAAGATCAGCTGGCCGATGCGGGCGGTGATCGGCGCAATATCAGGTGAACGTCGCATCAGGGCACGGATGCGCGCCAGCAATTCCTCCACGGCGAACGGCTTGGCGAGATAGTCGTCGGCGCCCATGTCGAGCCCCCTGACCCGTTCGTCGATGGCGCTGCGCGCCGTCAGCACGATTACCGGGATTCCCGATCGTAGCGCACGCACCCGCGGGATCAGCGACAGGCCATCGCCGTCGGGCAGTTGCCGGTCGAGGATGATGCCGTCGTGAACCTGGTTGGCCAGCGCCGCCATCGCATGGTCGATCGACGGTGCATGGTCGAGGATCATGTCATAGCGGCTGAGTGCGGCACTGAGTGCTGCCGCCATTTCCAGCTCATCCTCGACAAGGAGCAGGCGCATTGAATATCTCCGAATCCGATAGGCGTGTCTCGTTCACGTCTGGTGGACGAGGATTGCAACAACGTTGCGGCCTTTCGCTGCCTTTCTAGCGGCGAGAACGGGAGCCCGGCAATGCAGAGCGGCCGGGGCTTACCGTATTCGGATGGGACGGAGAGAATAGCCGCGCATTTGCGGGGCGAGCGATCGGACAAGAGCCTTCAAAAATCGCCTTGCGCGGCAGCGCCGGGCGGGCGCTGCCGCGCAAGGCGCAGACCGTCAAACGATGTGTCGCTGCGCAAGGGTACGCAGCGGCACGGACCGGCCAAATGACGGAGGTCAGGCGACGGCCATGATCCGCTGGAACGCATCATAGGCCGCAAGCACCGTTTCCTTCTGAGCCTCATGGCCGGCAATGAAGGCATCGCCGTAGATTGTCTCATCCGGGTACTCGGTGATCAGCGTCAGCGGTGCCGTGTGGCGGTCGTCGACGGAGATCATGCAGGGGAAGCCGTTGATGATGCGGAAACCGGTCTCGCCGGCATGCGTCTCGTAAAGCGCGATCTGGGCGTCGTTGTAGGCGAGCAGGCCCGGAACGGCCGCAAGCCGCTCGGTGACTTCCGCGATCAGCTGTTCGGCGCGCGCTTCCCATTCGGCGTGGTGGCGCATGATCAGGAAGAAGCCCTTGGGCAGGGTCCACATGGCAAAACCGCGCGGCACGTAGCCCGAAAGCGGCCGCGTCCACTCATGCGAGGGATAGCCGTGCAGGTTGACGTGCAGCTGCGCGCCGGTCAGCCGCTCGGCCTCCTTACGGATCTCGCGCTCGTTGAGTGCTGCACCGGTGCGGTATTCGAGATCGTCGCCAAGGGCGGTGTAGCGGGCGGCATGGTGCATGTGCAGCGGGTTGTCGACGCGCAGCCGCTGGTGCACGGCATAGCCGTCGGGGTTTTCGAGCGGCGAGATGGTGAAGTGGCTACCGGTGCGGGCGGCGAGCGCCTGGGCGGCGCGGAGCACGCCGACGATGCCGGTCGTCTCGTTCGGATGCTGTCCGCCGCTGATCATGACCGGCGCATCGCTTCCCTTGTGATAGCGGGCCTTCACCGGCCGGCCGGCACGCGACCTGGCCTCGAAGGGCTGGCCGTCGATCGCGGCGAGTTCGGCATGGATCTGCGCCACCGCCAGCGGTGCCTCGGCGGTGTCGAGCGGCAGGGTTTCGCCTTCGACATCCGTCGCCTGCAGCGGCCGCGCCTTGACGACGACGGTGGGCTTGCCGACGCCGAAGACGATCTCCGGCACGATCTGGCCGGGCTTCAGGCCGCGGTCGCCGAGCGGGCGACCGGACTTCTTCTGGAAGACTTCGAGCAGCGAGAAATAGAAGTCCTCGTGCAGCGCTTCGCGAAGGCTGATGACTTCCTCGCCGACGGGCAGGCGGAAGTCGGTGATCGGCAGGGTCACGCGGATGTTGAGCTCTTCGAAATAGGGCTCGCTGTCACCCCAGGCATGATCGGAGATCGCCTGCATCGTGCCGGCAAAAAGCCGCTCATAGTCGGTATCGAGGTGGCATTCGCGATGCTTGTCGCAGCCCTCGTCGAGGCGGATCCAGCCGGTCGGCGACAAAAGCGTCTCGCCGATGAAATCGGTGTGGATGCGGTTCGGTGCGAATACGGCGTGGTTTTCCTGGCGCCCGTCACGGAAGGTCAGCGCGACATCATAGGTGAATGCCTTGGCGCTGCCGGCCTCGAAGCGGATCTCGGCATCGCCGACGAGGGCTGCGAGCGGATAGGCTTCGAGCAGGAAACGGTTCTGAGGCGCGCCCTCATGCTGGGGATAGCGGACGACGACGCTTGCGAGGGCTGCGCGATCCACTTCTTCCAGGAAGAAATGCAGCAGCGGCTTGTAGGCGCTCCTGAGCGCCGCCTTGACGCCGAAGCTTGCCAGTTTCTGTTCGGCGGCCTTACGGCTGGCGGCATCGTCGAACAGCCAGGCTTCGAGCTTGGTTCCGCGGGCGGCCTCCTTGCCGTAGGTGGTCAGAAGCGTGTCGAGGGTGCGCTCGAAGGCGCCTTCGAAAATCGTCGTCATCGTGAAGTTCTACCGGTTGGGTCGAGGCTGTCACGCAGCCAGTCGCCGAGAAGATTGAGGCCGAGAACGGTGAGCAGGATCGCAAGGCCCGGGAAGACGCTGACCCACCAGGCGTTCTGCAGGTAGGTGCGGCCGTCGGCCAGCATGCCGCCCCAGCTCGGGATCAGCGGATCGACGCCGAGGCCGAGGAAGGTGAGGCTGCTTTCGAGCAGGATGTTGTTGGCGACGTTGAGCGTCATCAGCACGATCACCGGGCCGATCAGGTTCGGCAACAGGTGCTGGAACAGGATCCTGTAATCGCGAACGCCGATGGCTCGGGCCGACTGGATGAACTCGCGCTCGCGCAGAGACAGGACCGAGCCGCGCACGAGACGCGCATATTGCACCCACTGCGAGACGATCAGCAGGATGATGGTATTGCCGAGCCCGCCGCCGACGATGGCGATGAAGGTGATCGCCAGCAGGATGAAGGGGAGCGCCAGCTGCACATCGGCAAAGCGCATGACGAGCATGTCCCAGAAGCCGCGATAGTAGCCGGAGACAAGCCCCATGACCACGCCGACGACGACGGCGCCGGCAACCGACGTCAGGCCGACGAGCAGCGAGATCTTGCCGCCGGCAACCACGCGAGCCAGCACGTCGCGGCCAAGCGGGTCGGTGCCGAGCGGATGGGCCCAATTGACGAAGGGCGGCGTCAGCCGCGCCATCAGGTCGATCTTGTCGACGCCGCCGGGAAAGAGCACGCCAGAGAAGAGAACGGCGAGGCAGATGCCCCCGGTGAGCAGCGCTCCGAGGATGAATTCGAGGTTGCGGAAGCGGGCGAAGCGGGTGCTGGAAGCCTTTGACGACATCGGCTCACTCCGTCCGGATGCGCGGATCGACGAGGCCATAGGCGATGTCGACCAGAAGATTGACGAACACGATCATTAGCGAAAGCACGGTTATGACCGCCTGAAGCACGGGGTAATCGCGTGAGGCGACCGCGTCGAAGGCGAGCGTGCCCATGCCCGGCCAGTTGAACACCAGCTCGACGACGACGATGCCGCCGAGCAGGCCGCCGAACTGCAGGCCGAAATAGGTGATCAGCGGGATCGCGCAGTTACGAAGTGCGTGCTTGTAGAGCACTTTGCTTTCGCTGAGGCCCTTGGCGCGCGCGACCATGATGTATTGCGACTGCAAGGTTTCCAGCATCGCGGTGCGCACCAGGCGCACATTGGTCGCCGTCAGGATGATGCCCATGGTCAGCGCCGGCATGATGAAGCTTGCAAAACCGTCCATGCCGCTTGGCGGCAGCCATTTGAGGACGATCGAGAACAACAGGACCAGCATGATCGCAAGCCAGAAGTTCGGGAAGGAAAGCCCAACGAGCGACAGAATGCGGATTGTCTGGTCGGCCCACTTGCCGCGGGCGACGGCGGCGCGGATGCCGAGCGGAATGGAAATCGCGATCGAGACCATCAGCGAGGCGAAGGCGAGCAGCATGGTCGCCGGCAGCGCAGAGGCGATCAGCTGCGAAACAGGCGTACCGCCCATGAAGGAGCGGCCGAAATCGAGCCTGAACATGCCCGTGATGAAATCGGCATATTGCGCCAGGAACGGCTGGTTGAGGCCGAGCCCCTCGCGGATGCGCACGAGGTCGGCCTCGGTGACGCTGCCAGCGCCCTGCGCCAGCATTAGCGCGGGGTCACCGGTGAACCGGATGGCATAGGAGACGGTCAGTGTCACGACGAACACGACGAAGACCGCCTGCAGAAAACGTTTGATCAGAAATCCGGCCAAGTGACCCGCCCTTTTGGAAAAATGGTCCGCCGCCTCAAGCGTGAGGCGACGGACCGGCCTGTATTACTCGACCGTCACGTCCGTCAGCCGCAGGCGGCTATCCGGCACCGGCGTGAAGTTCTTGACGCGCTTGCTCACGCCGAAGATGGCGTTGAGGTTATAGAGCGGCATTTCGAGCGAACGGTCTGCGGCGTAGTTGGCGATCTGCTTGAGGATCTCCTCGCGCTTTGCCTGGTCGGTGATCGAACGCTGCGATTCGAGCAGCTTGTCGAGTTCCGCGTCCTTGTCGTACGGGTTCCACTTTTCGCCCGAGTGGTACATCGAGTAGGCGGTGTTGTCGTAGTCGAGCGTCCAGCCGCCCCAGGACTGCTGGAACAGCGCGCCGGTCTTGCCGGCCGGGATGATGTCGTTCAAGAGAACGTTGGTTTCATAGGGCTTGATCGTCGCGTTGATGCCGATCAGCTGCAGGTAGCTTGCGATAGCCTGCACGACCTCGTTGAAGGTCGCGTCGTTACCGCGAACGTCGATCTGCACGGAAGCGCCCGGCGCAACGCCGGCTTCCTTCAGAAGCGCTTTTGCCTGTTCCGGATCGTACGGCAGCGGCTTCATCGCCGGGTCGAAGCCGAAGGAGAGCTTGCCCTGGAAACTGGCGATCGGATCCGCCTGGCCGGCGAGGATCGACTGGATGATGGTGTCGCGGTCGACGCCGAGGATCAGCGCCTTGCGGACCTTCGGATCCTTGGTGATGCCGTCGCGCGTGTTGAATCGCAGCGCGTAGACCGTCGGGCCGGCGCTGGAGACGATCTCCAGATTGCTATCGCCCTGGATCGTCGGGATCATGCCGATCGGAATGGTCGGCGGGATGACGAGATCGACGCGGCCGGCCTGCAGCTCGGCAACGGCGGTCGCCGGCTCCGAAATGAAGCGGTAGTTGAGGTTGGAAAGCTTCGGCGCGCCGCCCCAATGATCTGCGAAGGCTTCGAGCTTGATGCCGACCTTCGGCTCGTAGGAGACGAACTTGAACGGGCCGGTGCCAACAGGATGGGCGTTGAAGTAGTCCTCACCCTTTTCCTGGATGTACTTCGGCGGCACGATCATCGCGCCATAGCCGGCGAGCTTGGTGAGAAGCACCGGATCCGGCGTCTTCAGGACGAGGTCGACTGTCTTTTCGTCGACGATCTCGACCTTTTCGATCACGGCATAGTTGGACTTCTGCGGACCCTTGGAGCCTTCTTCGCCGAGCAGGCGGTCGAAGGTGAACTTCACTGCTTCTGCATTGAAGGGCTCACCGTTGTGGAACTTGACGCCCTCGCGCAGCGTGAAGCGCAGGCGCTTGCCGCCGTCGAGCTCTTCCCAAGCAGTAGCAAGGCCGGGCACGAGCTTCAGATCCGGACCGCGATAGGTCAGGCCGTCATAGATGTTGGTGGCAACCGACGCCCAGTTGACGAGGAAGGTGTCGACCGGGTCCCAGCTTCCCGGATCCTGCGGCGAAGATACCGTCAGCGTGCCGGCGGCAAAGGCCGGGGCTGCGGTCATGAAACTACCCGCCATCGCAAGGGCGATGAAAGCGGCGTGGATCCCCTTTTTGTTGATCATTTACTCACTCCTGTTTCGACAGCCTTCCTGAGAAGAGAAAGCGGCTCACGCACCCTTGGCCACGTAATGGCCAGGGGCGATTTCTTTGCGCGGCAGCACCGCGGGTTCGTCGCCGACGCGGCGGATCGGGCTCGGGATCTCGCCCTCCAGCATGGCGCGCTCGCGACCCTTGCCGGGCTCGGCGACGGGCACCGCGGAAAGCAGCCGGCGAGTATAGGGATGGGACGGCGTCTCGAAGACCTGCTGGCGGCTGCCGAACTCCATGACCTGGCCGAGATAGAGCACGGCGACGCGGTGGCTCATGCGTTCGACCACCGCCATGTCATGGCTGATGAAGAGATAGGCGAGACCCTCCTGTTCCTGCAGCTCCATGAACAGGTTGATGATCTGCGCCTGGATCGAGACGTCGAGAGCCGAGAGCGCCTCGTCGGCGATGATCAGCTTGGGACGGGAGGCGAGCGCACGCGCAATGCAGACGCGCTGGCGCTGGCCGCCGGAGAATTCGTGCGGGTAACGCTTGGCGTGCGCGGGCGTCAGTCCGACGCGCTCCAGCAATTCATGCACGCGCTTTTCGATGTCCTTTTCACCGAGGATCAGGCCGTGGGTGCGGATAGGTTCGGCGATCGAGAAGCCCACGGTCTTGCGCGGGTCGAGCGAGGCGAAGGGATCCTGGAAGATGTACTGGATTTCCTGCTTCAGCCGCTGCCGCTCGGCATAGCTCATGGCCGAGACCGGGCGACCGCCAAAGAGGATCTCGCCCGAGGTTGCGTTCTGCAGTTGCTGGATCGTGCGACCGATCGTCGACTTGCCCGAGCCGCTCTCGCCGACCAGCGCCAGCGTTTCACCCGGGAAAATGTCGAAGCTGACGTTTTCGATGGCGTGCACGCGGTGCGTCGCCTTGCCGAAAAGGTTCTTGCGCACGTCGAAGCGGGTGACGAGATCACGCACCGAAAGGATCGGTGCCGCGTCGTAGCGGGCGGTGCGCTGGATATGGGTTTCGCCGACGCGCTTCGGTTCGCCGTCGATCATCATGGTCAGAGGCAGGCGCTTCGGGAATTCCTCGCCGGTCATGCTGCCGAGTTTCGGCACGGCGGAAAGCAGCGTCTGGGTATAGGGGTGCTTGGGGCTTGCGAAGATCTCGCCGACCGGACCTTCCTCGACCTTGCGGCCCTTCCACATGACGACGACGTCGTCGGCCATTTCGGCGACGACACCCATGTCATGGGTGATGAAGATCACCGCCATGCCGAGTTCTTTCTGGAGGTCGCGGATGATCGTCAGGATCTGCGCCTGGATGGTGACGTCGAGCGCCGTCGTCGGCTCGTCGGCGATCAGCAGTTTCGGCCGGCAGGCAAGCGCCATGGCGATCATGACGCGCTGGCGCATGCCGCCGGAAAGCTGGTGCGGATAGCGGCCGATCAGTTCTGCAGAATCAGGAAGGCGCACCATGTCGAGCAGGCGGCGCGTCTCGACGAGCGCTTCGGCCTTGGTCATCTTCTCGTGCAGCATCAACACTTCGGCGACCTGGTCGCCGATGGTAAAGACCGGGTTCAAGGACGTCATCGGCTCCTGGAAGATCATGGCGATCTCCTTGCCGCGGATCGCGCGCATGGTCTTCTGCGGGGCGCTCGTCAGATCGATTTCGCCGTCCTTGCCGCGAAACAGGATGCGGCCGGTCGGAAACTGGCCGCCCATCATGTCCGAGAGCCGCATGATCGACAGCGACGTCACCGATTTGCCGGAGCCGGATTCGCCGACGATTGCGAGCGTCCGGCCGGGCGTCACCGTGAAGCTCAGGTCTTCGACGACAGGATTGCCGTTGAAGGCGACGGAAAGCTTCTCAACGGCGAGCAGGGGCGCAGGCGTATCGACGGTCACGCGGTCTTCCTTGTTACAATGTGGTCGCGGCGCGCGCGGACTGTTCATAGGCGCCCGACATGAAACGCAGGACGGCGGCGATCTCGGAAAGCGTCTCCTCGGAAGGACGCGCTTTGGCGGTGGAGGAGACCAGCAGCCGCTCGCGAATTTTTGCGTAGCGCGTGCAGGCGTCCGACCCCTTGTCGGTGATGAGGATGGTCTTTTCCTTGCCTTCCTTGCCCGTCGTCACGAGGCCTGCGGCTTCGAGCTTGCGGATGGCATAGGTCGCGACATGGGTGTCCTCGATGTCGAGCACGAGACAGATGTCGGCGAGTTTCTTGCCGCGATCGCGGTGGCGGATCGTGTGCAGGATCAGGATCTCGATCGGGGAAAGACCGGGTACGCCGGCGGCCGCCATGCAGCGCATCATCCAGCGGTGAAAGGCATGCGACGCGAGGATCAACCCGTATTCGACCTCGGAGAGGCCGGGAGAGCCGCCTTCAGCAAGGTGCGCGGAGGAAACGATCGGGCCGATGGCCGCGACCGGCTTTAGATGTTCGGGCAGGGCATTTTCGGCCCATTCCCGTCCTTCGAAGCTATCCTCCGACTTCTTCGTCATTCAGCTCTTCCTCATCTTGACGATTTTATGTCATCATTTTATCGACATTTTGTCAACGAACTGCTTTGATGAATTTCCGGGCTTGCACAATGAAGCGGCTCGCGAATGAGAGGGATGGACAATGAGCGCACGCGAAACCGGCAGCTGGGACTTCTGGATCGACCGTGGCGGCACCTTCACCGATGTCATCGGTCGCGACCCGCGCGGGAACCTGCATGCCCGCAAGGTGCTGTCCGAAAATCCGGAAGCCTATCGCGACGCCGCTGTGCAAGGCATCCGCCTGCATCTCGGCCTTGCGACCGGTGCACCGATCCCGACCGGCCTCATCGGCGAAGTGCGCATGGGCACGACGGTCGCCACCAACGCGCTGCTCGAGCGCAAGGGCGAGCCCCTGGCTCTCGTGACGACCAAGGGCTTTCGCGATGCGCTGAAGATCGGCTACCAGGAACGCAAGAAGATCTTCGCGACCGAAATCATCAAGCCGGAAGCGCTCTACCAGGATATCGTCGAACTCGACGAGCGCGTGCTGGCCGACGGTATTGTCGAGCAGCCGCTCGACGAGGCGAAGGCGCGCTTTGCCCTCGAAGACCTGAAGGGCAAGGGCTACAAGGCCGTCGCCATCGTCTTCATGCATGCCTACAAGTATCCGGAGCACGAGGCGGCCGTTGCCCGCATCGCCCGCGAACTCGGCTTCGAGCAGGTCTCCGTCAGCCACGAAGTCTCGCCGCTGATCAAATATGTCGGCCGCGGTGATACCACCGTCATCGACGCCTATCTCTCCCCGGTTCTGCGCCGCTACGTCGCCCAGGTCTCCGGCGAACTCGATATTGCCCGTACCGGCGCACGCGTCATGTTCATGATGTCCTCCGGCGGCCTGACGGCGGCTGAAATGTTCCAGGGCAAGGATGCGATCCTCTCCGGCCCGGCCGGCGGTGTCGTCGGCCTCGCCAAGACCGGCGAAGCCGCGGGCTTCGATCGCGTCATCGGCTTTGACATGGGTGGTACCTCGACCGACGTCGCCCATTTCGATGGTGAATATGAGCGGGCGTTCGAGACCGAAGTTGCAGGCGTGCGCGTGCGCGCACCGATGATGCTGATCCACACGGTTGCCGCCGGCGGCGGATCGATCCTGCACTTCGACGGCGAACGTTTCCGCGTCGGCCCGGATTCGGCCGGCGCCAACCCGGGCCCCGCCTGCTACCGCAATGGCGGTCCGCTTGCTGTCACCGATGCGAATGTCATGCTCGGCAAGCTGATGCCGGATTTCTTCCCGGCGCTGTTCGGTCCGAACCAGGACGAACGTCTCGACGTCGAGACCGTGCGCGGCCGTTTTGTTGCCATGGCGACCGAGATCGGCGATGGCCGCAGCCCCGAGGATGTGGCCGACGGCTTCATCCGCATCGCCGTTGCCAACATGGTCGAGGCGATCAAGAAGATTTCCGTGCAGCGCGGTTATGACGTGACGCGCTATGCGCTGAGCTGCTTCGGCGGCGCCGGCGGCCAGCACGCGTGCCTCGTTGCCGACCAGCTCGGCATGAAGAGCATTCTCGTGCATCCGATGTCCGGCCTGCTTTCGGCCTATGGCATGGGACTTGCCGATATCCGCTCGACTCGCCAGAAGGCGCTCGGCGTCGCGCTCGACGACAAGGCGCCGGCAGCCCTCAGCACGCTGGGCGCCGAGCTGGAAGTCGATTGCCTCGGCGAACTGGAAGCACAAGGAATTGCCCGCGACGAGATTCGCACCCATCTGCGCGCCCATATCCGCTATGCCGGCACCGACACGGTGCTTGCGGTCGACGCGACCTTCCCGGCGCATGACGACATCGCCCGCCTGCGCGCCGAGTTCGAAGAGCTGCACAAGCGCCGCTTCGGCTTCGTCGCCGACAACAAGGCGCTGGTGATCGACGCCGTCGAAGTCGAGACGGTCGGCGGCGGTGCTGCCCAGATGGAGCGCGAAGGCGCATCCGTCACCTCGGGCACGCCCGACGTTTCACGCCGCACTCAGTTCTATTCGCAAGGCCAGTTCCACGATGCGCCGGTCCTGCTGCGCGCCGAACTCAGCCCCGGCCAGCGGCTCGACGGTCCGGCGATCATCATCGAACCGAACCAGACCGTCGTCGTCGAGGACGGCTGGCAGGCGGAACTGACGGCGAAAGACCATATCGTGCTGCGCCGCGTGAAGGCGCTGCAGCAGCAGAGCGCGATCGGTACCCATGCCGATCCGGTCATGCTGGAGATCTTCAACAATCTCTTCATGTCGATCGCCGAGCAGATGGGCGTGACGCTGCAGAACACCGCCTATTCGGTCAACATCAAGGAGCGGCTCGACTTCTCCTGCGCCGTCTTCGACAACCGCGGCAACCTCGTCGCCAATGCGCCGCACATGCCGGTGCATCTGGGTTCCATGGACGCCTCGGTCGCAACCGCGATCCGCGAGAACCCGGTGATCAAGCCCGGCGACGTGTTCCTGATCAACGCGCCCTATAACGGCGGCACGCACCTGCCTGACCTCACCGTCTGCACGCCCGTCTTCGACGACGCCGGACGCGAGATCCGCTTCTGGGTCGCCAGCCGCGGCCACCATGCGGATATCGGCGGCATTTCGCCGGGCTCGATGTCACCGCTTGCCACCAACATCGAGGAGGAGGGCGTCTACATCGACAACTTCAAGCTCATCGATGCAGGTCGCTTCTGCGAGGCCGAGCTTGAAGCGCTTCTGAATGGCGCGCGCTATCCGGTGCGCAACATCCTTCAGAACGTCAACGACCTGAAGGCTCAAGTGGCGGCCAACGAAAAGGGCGTCGCCGAACTCAAGAAGATGATCGCCCAGTTCGGCGAAGACGTGGTCGAGGCCTATATGGGCCACGTCCAGGACAATGCTGCTGAGAGCGTGCGCCGTGTGCTTGACCAGTTGCCAGACGGCGAATTCTCCTACGAGATGGACCAGGGCTGCAGCATCGTCGTCAAGATCACGGTCGACCGCGACAAGCGCGAGGCGACCGTCGATTTCACCGGCACGTCGGAGCAGCGCGGCGACAACTTCAATGCGCCGGCGCCTGTCACCCGCGCCGCCGTACTCTATGTCTTCCGCGTGCTGGTCGAGGCCGACATTCCGATGAATGCCGGGTGCCTGCGGCCGATCCACATCGTCATCCCCGAGGGTACGATGCTGACGCCGCGCTATCCGGCGGCCGTCGTTGCCGGCAACGTCGAGGTCAGCCAGGCCGTGACGAACTGCCTGTTCGGCGCGGTCCAGAGCCAGGCCGGCGCGCAAGGGACGATGAACAACCTGACCTTCGGCAACGACAATTATCAGTATTACGAGACGATCTGCTCCGGCGCGCCGGCGGGTCCCGGCTACAACGGTGCCGATGCGGTTCATACGCACATGACCAACTCGCGGCTCACCGATCCGGAAATCCTCGAAACCCGCTTCCCGGTGGTGCTCGAAGACTTCCACATTCGCGTCGGTTCCGGTGGCCGCGGCCAGTGGCACGCCGGAAACGGCACGAAGCGCACGATCCGGGCGCGGGAAACGCTCGACTTCGCGATCCTCTCCGGCCATCGCCGCGTCGCACCCTTCGGCATCAAGGGCGGCAGCCCGGGTGAACTCGGCCGCAACCTCGTGCGCCGCAATGACGGCCGGACGGAGGAACTGTCGGGCTGCGCCCATACGGTTCTCGAAGCTGGCGAAGCCTTTACCGTCGTGACGCCGACCGGCGGTGGATACGGCCGGTCATAGGCCGGAAAGACTGAAATCTCCCAAGACTGCTGCGGTGGTCTGCGGGCGGGCGAGCGATCGTCCGCCCGTTTTTCGTTCCGGCATATGCACAACAACTATTGCTGCATATGCGAAAAGACGCGATCGCTTTTTTAACCCGAATTTAAATTCGAAATTACTAAGTACTTATTGGTCAGTGCGCGCCCCAGTTCCTCCCCTTGCGGGGCCGCAAACATCCGGTCCTCCTCCCGCCGGTTTGGCTGACCATGTCCCCTCCCATCAGCGCGATTGCGACATCACAGGAGTCACGGCAGTGACGTTCAAGAACCTTTCGATTTTGACCAAGGTCGGCCTTGTGGTCGTGGTCATGGGCATATCCTCCATTCTGATCGCGCTTGCCGGTGCGCGTGGTCTTTCCTCGCTCGGTGCGACGATCGTCGATGTCGGCGCGCGTGAGGAAGCAGCGCGCGAGGCAATGGACCTGCGCGTCGACATCATCGCCATCAGCCGCATGACCTATCAGCTCGCCGCCGCCCCGGAGAACGCCGCCGACTTCGGCGCGGAAACCGAAAAGCGTGCGACCGAAATGCTCGGCCGCCTGACCAAGATCGAGGCGGTCGCCGACGATGCCGAAGACAAGCTGCTGAATGACATCCGCCTGACGCTCAACAGCTACTTCGACGAGATCCGCGCCATGGTCGCCGTCGCCGCCGAGAAGGGCGGAGATGCCGGTGCCGTCAAGGCCGCACTCGACAAGGCGCTCGAAGCGCAAAAGACCGTGACGGCAACAGTCAAGACCTACAGCACCTATTCCGGCGAAGCGCTTTCCGCCGCTCGTGAAGAGGCGCTGAATTCCTCGTCCGTCGCCATGACAATCCTCGCCGCGGCCGCTGCGGCCTGCGTGCTCTTCGGCGTCGGCGTCAGCCTCGTCGTTGCCCGCCGCGGCATCGTCATGCCGGTCCGTGACCTGACCTCGACCATGAGCGAACTTGCCGACGGAAAACTGGATGGAGATGCGACGGACGTT
This sequence comes from Ensifer sp. EB106-05-01-XG146, assembly GCF_058791875.1. NCBI lineage: Bacteria > Pseudomonadati > Pseudomonadota > Alphaproteobacteria > Hyphomicrobiales > Rhizobiaceae > Ensifer > Ensifer sp. EB106-05-01-XG146. The sequence continues at coordinate 1,563,028 of NZ_JBYTDX010000002.1, read as the reverse complement.
TCCCGCCAGGACGAGATCGGCGAGATGGCCCGTGCCGTCGAAGTCTTCCGCAAGAACGGCATCGCCATGCGCGCGATGAAGGCGCAGGAAGCGGCCCTCCATGCGCGCAGCAGCGACCTGCAGTCCAACATCAGCGTCGTCGTCGCCTCTGCCGTTGCCGGCGATTTCACCGGCCGCATCAACAAGGACTATGAAAACGACGACCTCAACCGCTTCGCATGGAGCGTCAACGAGCTCGTCTCCAGCGTCGACCAGACCGTCACCGAAGTCCGCCGCGTGATTGCGGCGCTTGCCGACGCCGACCTGACGCAGAACATGCGCGGCGAATTCCACGGTGCCTTCGCCGAGCTGCAGACGAACGTCAACCAGACGATGGTGACGCTGCGGTCGACCATGCAGAACGTGCGCACCGCGGCCAGCACCATCAACGACAACTCCGCCGAACTGAGCTCGGCTGCCAATGATCTGTCGAAGCGCACGGAACAGCAGGCGGCAGCGCTTGAGGAAACCGCAGCGGCGCTCGACGAAATCACCTCGACCGTGCGCACCGCCTCGGAGCGGGCGAATGAGGCGCATGAGATGGTGCGCGCCACCAAGGAAAGCGCCGGCCGTTCCGGCGCGATCGTGCGCAGCGCCGTCGATGCCATGGGCCGCATCGAGGGTTCGTCCAACCGCATCAACCAGATCATCTCGGTCATCGACGAAATCGCCTTCCAGACGAACCTGCTGGCGCTCAATGCCGGCGTCGAAGCGGCACGCGCGGGCGAAGCCGGCCGCGGTTTTGCCGTCGTCGCCCAGGAAGTGCGCGAGCTGGCGCAACGCTCGGCCAACGCGGCCAAGGAAATCAAGACGCTGATCCACAGCTCGGCGTCGGAAGTCGAAAACGGCGTGGCGCTGGTGCGCTCGACCGGCGAGGCGCTGCTGGAGATCGAGACACTGGTCAACAATGTCAGCGGCCACGTCAACACGATCGCGACGGCGGCGCGCGAGCAGGCGACCGCACTGCAGGAGATCAACACCTCCGTCAACCACATGGACCAGATGACCCAGCAGAACGCGGCGATGGTGGAAGAGACGACAGCCGCCAGCGGCACGCTCGCCGAAGAGAGCCGTCAGTTGCGCACGATGCTGGCGAAGTTCAAGCTGGAAGGTGCTGCAGCCCGCGAAGGCTGGAGCCGCGCCGCCTGATCGAGCGGCGTAATCGCCACGACTTCAAGTGAAGTTCTTGCTGCGGCGGCACTGTCGTTTCTGCACCCCGTGTTGACGGGGACGGGGACAACAGTGCCGCCGAGCATATTGAAGCGCGAGACCGTTTCCCCATCTTTTGCGCCTGAAAATCCAGGCGCTCCTGCGCCTTCTTCCCGATTTGCTGGGAAGCATGCCTGTTAGCCGCTATTCTGGAACGCAGACGTGTGAGTCGTTAATTTGCGGGACAACCGAATGACGCAGCAGTTCGACCTCTTTGTTTCGGACGAGGCAACTTCCAAAAAGGCGGGCGGTGGACCGGCGGTCAAGCGGGCATCGCTGACCGAGGACGATATGGTCCGTCACCTTCAGGCGACGGGTCGCTATCGCCTGTTGCAGCGGCTTGTGCCGCGCGCTGTGGTGCCTGTTGCGCGTCCCGGCTTCCCCCTGCATGGCGTCATTCTCGATACCGAAACCACAGGGCTCAACCATCGCAAGGATGAGATCATCGAGATCGGCCTGATCGCCTTTACCTTCGATGAGAAGGGAAACCTGGGAGACGTGACTGGCGTTTTCGGCGGCTTGCGCCAGCCGTCCAATCCGATCCCTGCGGAAATCACTCGTCTTACCGGCATCACCAACGAGATGGTCGCGGGAAAGACGATCGACCTCGACGAAGTGCGGGCGCTGATGGAAAAGGCCGACCTTGTCATCGCCCACAATGCCGGCTTCGACCGTCCCTTCTGCGAGGCCTTCTCGCCCGTTTTTGCAGGAAAGGCATGGGCCTGTTCCGTCTCCGAGATCGATTGGTCTTCCCGCGGCTTCGAAGGCACCAAGCTCGGTTACCTGATCGGGCAGGCCGGTTACTTCCACGACGGCCACCGGGCGGTCGACGACTGTTTCGCTTTGCTCGAAGTCCTTGCCAAGGATGGCGGCTCCGGCAGCACGCCCTTTGCCGAACTCTACGAGGCGAGCCAGCGATCACGCGTCCGCATTTTTGCGGAAAACAGCCCCTTCGACATGAAGGATCATCTGAAAGCTCGCGGCTACCGCTGGTCTGACGGAAGTGACGGCCGTCCGAAATCCTGGTGGGTCGAAGTCGCCGAAACCGCACTTGAAGACGAACTCGGCTACCTCCGCTCGGAGATCTATCGCTGGAAGGAAGCCGATCCGCCGATCAAGCGCTTGACCGCTTTCGACCGCTTCCGGGCCTGACACGCGAACGAGCCGCTGCGGCCGACAGGGCAAGCCCTTCGGTGACGCGGGCGTCGCTCGATTAAAACATCCTTTTCCCGCCGATCTTTGCATGACGCGGCCCACCGATCGTAGCGCAGGCGCCAGGCTGAGGCTGTCCTGCGCCGGACGCGGGCTGACGGCCCGCTACGCCCCGATTTGCCTGTCTTTCCACATCTGGCAAACAACGCCCGGTTTACCGTTAACCGCTGAATTCACGCACAAAAAGCGTGGACGCCCGACCGAATCCGACTATACGTGCGCAGACTTGACTTAGAAATTCAAGTTTTATGCTATTGTTATAGTTGATGTTTCAATGTCGATGTTCGCAATCTCGTCCAGTTTTGAGAGTGCTCCCAAGCGTGGGATGACCCGCGATCGCCGACACTTTGTCTGGCAGCCAGTCTGCATGGGCGCAACCGAACGCGCCGTGACCGAAGGGCCGGTTACGCACCCGCTTTGCCGAAGCGAGCTGCTGCGCACGAGACCCGTCTGTCGGTCGAAATAGCCGCAACTGAACGCAATGTCCGGGGCTCGCCCTGCACCGTTGTTCAACGGGCAAGGCGCGTGCGTCGCGTTCTGAGCGGCTGGGTTCGGCCGGCGACAGTGGCGGATACGGAATTCACCTTAATCGAAGTTACAGGGGTAAGAGAATGGCAAGGGGCAGGTTCAATTCGGTTTCGCGTCGGCGAGCCAAAGTCGTGCTGGCGGGCGTGTCGCTGCTGGCAATGTCCGCCGTGGCGGCGTCGGCCCAGGAGGCACGCAAGACCAACCGGGTCGAAAGCCTGGCCCAGGCTGAACGCAGTTCGGGCGGCGCGACGCAGCTGGCCCCCATCGTGGCCGTCGGGCAAGCGGGCGGTCAGCCGCCTGAGACCGGCACCATCGGCCAGCCGTCAGCTCCCTATGCGGGCGGTCAGATGGCGACCGGTGCGCGGCTTGGCGCGCTCGGCAACCGTCCTGTCAAGGAAACCCCGTTCAGCGTCACCAGCTACACGGATAAGCTGATCCGCGATCAGCAGGCGCGAACGGTCGCCGATGTCACCCTCAACGATCCCTCGGTACGCATGGATGCGCCGGCGTTCAGCGAGCGTGATTCGTTCTTCATTCGCGGCTTCTCGGTCACCAATCTGGATACGGCCTATGACGGCCTCTTCTACATCACCAACCCGCGCCGCAGCCCCCTTGAGGGTATCGAGCGCGTCGAGGTCCTGAAAGGCCCGAGCGCGCTGGTCAACGGCGGCGTCGACCGCGTCGGTGGGACTATCAATCTGGTGCCCAAGCGCGCCACCGACGAGCCGCTGACGCGACTGACGACCACCTATATGTCGGACTCGCAATTGTGGTCGCACCTCGATGTCGGTCGCCGTTTCGGGCCCGAGGGCGAATGGGGCGTCCGTTTCAACGGTTCCTATCGTGGCGGCGACACGGCGCTTGACCACAACGAAAACGAGATCGGCGTGCTGTCGCTCGGGCTCGACTATCGCGGCGATCGGGTGCGTGCCTCGCTCGACCTCAATCATTCCAAGCAGAACATCAATGCGCCGGCCTCTCTGTTCAACGCGGCAGCGCCGGGCATCAAGATCCCGGAAGCGCCGGACGGCCGGATCAACACGTCCAACCCGTTCGAATACCATGACAGCGAACACAATATGGTCGCTGGCCGCGTCGAGTTCGACGTGCTGGAGAACACCACTGTTTACGCCGCCGGCGGCATCAGCCGCTACCGCGAGGACTTCCTGAGCACGTCCTACACCATTCAAAATCCCAATGGCGATGCGCTGGCCGAGTTCGGCTACAATCCGCAGGAGATCCAGGGGGTCTCGGGTGAGGTTGGTCTCCGCTCGGAGTTCGATACCGGACCCGTCAGTCATCAGCTCAGCGTTTCTGTGAGCCGAGCGCTCAACGAGAATAACCGCGGCTACTTCCATCCGGGCAGGCTCGGCTTCAGAAGCTACATGACCAACATCTACAATCCGATCTATGTGCCGAGCGATTGGGTCAATACGGGCGGGCTTCCGCGCTCGAACGACCTGCATGCGTTTTCGGACCTGCTCGCGACCAGCGTCGCGATCTCCGATACGCTTTCCTTTGCCGAAGACCGTTTCCAGCTGACGGTCGGCGGGCGCTATCAGGAAATGCGTGTACGAGGGTACAATACGCGTCCCGGCGCCGTGCCGCTCGGTCAACAGACCTACTATTACGAGGAAGGCCGGTTCAGCCCTGCCGTCGCGGCACTCGTAAACGTCACCGACAGCTTCTCTGTCTACGGCAACTACGTGGAAGCTCTGACCGAAGGGCCGTCAGCGCCGTCCAACGCTCTGAACAGCGACCAGATTTTCCCTCCTGTTGTCAGCAAGCAGAAGGAAATCGGCTTCAAATACGACCTCGGCGAAGTAATGCTCGGCGCAGCGCTGTTCGAGATCAGGCAGCCAAACGGTTTGACAACCGGCGGCGTCTTCGCCGTCGACGGCCTGCAGGTGAACCGTGGCATCGAGCTTTCAGCCTATGGCGAACCGGTTGACGGCGTTCGCTTGCTTGGTGGCATCACCTTCATGGACGCCAAGCTCGATAAGGCAGAGAACTCGAGAACAGGAGAGCGGTTCGATGGCAACCGTGTGCCCGGCGTCCCGACGACCGCGATCAGCCTCTATGGTGAATACGACACACCCTGGGTCGAGGACCTGACGCTCACCGGTCGCCTCGTTTATACCGGCAGCACCTACTACGACCAGAGGAACACGCAGAAGGTCTCGGACTGGACGCGGGTCGATCTCGGTGCGCGTTACTCCTTCGAGCGTGAAAACGCTAAGCCGGTGGAAATCCGGGCGACCGTCCAGAACGTGTTCGACGAGAACTACTGGGCCTCGTCCGCCCGTGGCTTCCTTGCCGCCGGCGCGCCGCGCACCTTCATGGGGTCGACTGCGTTTGAATTCTGAGCCAGAGGAGCTTCAGTCACAAAAAGAAACGGCCGGCATTCTGCCGGCCGTTTCTCGTTTCGGGGGGCGTGCCGATCAGGCTTCCGGCGAATAACCGAAGACGACGGCCGGGTTTTCCGCGGTCTCGACCCAGACGCTCTTCGTCTGTGTATAGGCCATCAGTGCATCACGGCCGGAGGAGCGGCCATAGCCGGAGCGGCCGAAGCCGCCGAAGGGCGACATGACACTGATCGTCTTGTAGCCGTTGATCCAGAAGGTCCCGGCCCGCACCCTTGAAGCGACCCGGTGTGCGCGGCCGACATCACGGGTCCAAACGGCGCCTGCCAGGCCGTACGGGTTGTCGTTGGCGAGGGTGACCGCCTCGTCCTCGTCGTCGAAGACGGTGACGCCGACGACCGGGCCGAAGACCTCTTCGCGGGCGATCGTCATGTCCGGCTTGACGTTGTCGAGAATGGTCGGCGCGAAATAGAAGCCGCCGGAGGCTTGAAGAGAAGCCGGCTTGGCGCCGCCGGTTGCAAGCGTTGCACCTTCGGCAACGCCCTGGCGCACCATTTCCGCGATCTTCGCCCATTGTCGTGCATTGTTGATCGGGCCGATCTGCGTGCTGTCGAGATAGGGATCGCCGACGGGGATGCGCGCGGCAGCCTCGGCATAACGCTCGACGAACTGCTGGTGCACCGAGCGATGCACGAGCAGGCGTGAGCCGGCAACGCAGCTCTGGCCGGCGCCAGAGAAGATCGCCGATTGGGCGCCGACGATGGCGCGGTCGATATCGGCATCGGCAAAGACGATGTTGCCGGACTTGCCGCCGAGTTCGAGGATACAGGGCACGACGTTCTTCGCAGCCGCTGCCGCAATGGCCGAACCGGCAAGCGCCGAGCCGACGAAGACGACGAGTGCCGTTTTCGGATGGGCGACCATCGCCTGGCCCGCCGTTACGCCCTGGCCGGCGATGACGTTGACGAGGCCACGGGGCGCGCCGCCCGCCTCGCAGAGCGCACCGAGCACGAGCGTGCTGAGCGGCGTCAGTTCCGACGGCTTGATGACGACGCCGTTGCCGGCGCAGATCGCAGGCGCAATCTGCCATCCGCCGGTAAAGAGCGGCGCGTTCCAAGGGGTGATCTGGGCGACGACGCCAACCGGCTCGTTGCGGGTATAGTTCAGATGCGAGGTCGGGACCGGGATGACCTCGCCGTGCAGCTTGTCGCACCAGCCGGCATAATATTCGAACATCTCGGCGACCCGGACAGCCTCGCCACGGATGTCGCGGATCGGCCGGCCGGCCGAGCGGCTTTCGAGCTCGGCAATCTCGCCGGCGCGCTCGCGGATCTTGCGGGCGATCTCGTTCATCACCCGGCCGCGCGCCGAAGCGGTCATCGAGATCCATTCGCGCTGGGCGCGCGCTGCCGCCTGCATGGCGGCGTCGACGATATCAGCGCCGGCGTCCTTGAAGGTGGCGAAGACTTCGCCGGTCGCCGGATCGGTGAGCGCCTGCTCGTCGCCGGAACCGGGCACCAGCGTGCCGTCGACATAGCTGCCGATCTCGGTGCCGGGAATGATGCCGTGGAACAGCGCCCGGATGCGCTCGGCCTTGGCGGGCATGGTCATGTCGTTCATCGTCGTTCCCTTCAAGTCTCAGTTGTCGTTGGCCACCGGGCGGAAGGCGCCCATGCGGGTGAAGTCCTCGGCGTTTTCGAGCGGGCTCTCGGCCCAGAGCTTGGCGACCGCGCCCGAGAGCGGCAGATCGGCGCCGGTGCGGGCCGCAAGCTCGCTGGCAAGCCGCACGTCCTTGCGCATCAGGCCCATGGTGAAGCCGCTGTCGAAGCGGCCGTTCATCACCCAGGTCGGGAAATGCACTTCGCTGATCATCGATTTGCCGGACGCGGCGTTGAGCACCTTCAGCGCCTCGTCCGCATCGAGCCCGGCGGCAAGCGCCAGCTTCAGCCCTTCGCCCGTCGTCACCATATGGGCGGCGGCGAGCAGGTTGTTGACGAGCTTGGCAACGTTGCCGGCGCCGCTCGGGCCGACATGCAGGGCCTTGGCCGACATCGCGTCGATCACCGGGCCGGCAAGGGCGACGTCCGCATCACTGCCACCGATCATCATCGTCAGCTTGCCGCTTGCGGCACCTGCCGGACCGCCGGAGACCGGCGCGTCGATGAAGCCGTGGCCGAGGCCGGCAAGGGCTGCGGCGAGATCACGCGAGACATCCGGCTCGGAGGTCGAGGTGTCGATGATGACGACGCGGCGGCCGGCCGCCTTCAGCGCTTCGAGATTGGCCTCGACGACGGCTGCCACGTCCTTGGCGGTCGGCAGCGAGAAGACGATGAAGTTGGTGTCGAAGAAGACGTCAGTCAGAGCCTCGACCGGGGTCACCCCGCCTTCGGCGGCAAGCGTGCGCCGGGCCTCGGAGAGGTCGAAGCCCTTGACGGCAAAACCTTTGCCGGCGAGCGTCGTCGCCATGCCGAGACCCATGGCGCCCAAACCCACCACGCCAACTGTCGTTCGTTCCGCCGTCATGATCCGCTTACCCTCGTATGATCAGAATGATCCGGCGAAGGTGGCATGCGGGCTGGCGAGCGGGTAGACGGCGCGCCTGGTACAATGCGTTGCTGGCGTGGCAACGTCTGCTCGACCGCCGGTGATGGGAAAGGCGAGCGTTAGCGCCGCGCGGGTTTCATCGAGCTAGGACGGTCTTCTAAGTCTGGAAGGATTGCATCTCGCGCGCGAGATGCTGGCCGAGTTTTTCGACCGACAGCGGCAGGCGGCGGTGGGCCCGCACCATCAAATGCGCGCTCGCCTCGCTCAGCAGCGGATCGGAGAGGTCGATCGCCTGCATGGACCCGCGCGCGATTTCCACGGTTACGGACGTGCGCGGCAGGAAGGTGACGCCAAGGCTTGCTGCAACGAAGCGGCGGAGCACCTCGATCGAATGGGTTTCGAGCAACGGCGCCAGCGCCAGCCCCGCATCGGCCGCCACCCGCGCCACCAGTTGTGTCACGCCATTGCCCTTGCCGAGCAGCGCGCACGGGAAGGCGAGGCAATCGGCAAGTTTCAGGTCGCTGCGCTCGGACAGGGGATGGCCCGCCGGCACGATGACGCAGAGCGGCTGGCGCGCAATCGCCAGCGCCCGGATGCGCGGTTCGGTCAGGGGATTGTAGGCGATGCCGATGTCGGCGTCGCTGTTGGCGATGGCGTCGACGACGTCTTCGGTGCTGCCGAGTTCGACGATGTAGCGCACATAGGAGTGTGCCTTTGAGAACGACGAGAGCCCGTGCTCCACCAGGTCGGCCATGAAACCTTCGCCGCAGCGAATGCGGATGCGGGTCTGCTGCACGCCGCGGATCTGGTCGAGCTGCTCGGCAAGCAGCCCGTTGTCCTCGAGCACGCGTTTGCCGTGTTCGAGCACCAGTTCACCGGCGTCGGTCAGGACCGTGCCGCGGGCGGTGCGCTCGAAGAGGGACAGGCCGATGTCGCGTTCAGTGTCGGCGATCTGGCGGCTGACGACCGATGGCGCCAGCCCCATATGCTCCGCAGCGCCCCGGATCGAACCGATGCGCGCAACCGCCATAAAGATCCTGAGCGCTTTCGCGTCGAGTACGTCCATGGTGGTCATGGATGCGACGGAATCCCCTTGGGGTCAACGACCAAGCGAGGTCGCGATCAGGCGTGTCCAGAGGTTTACGCCCTGGCCGATGATCGCGTCGTTGAAATCGTAGTGCGGCGAGTGCAGGCCGGGGTTAACGCCCTCGCGTCTTGCGCCGAGCCAGAGATAGCAGCCGGGACGTTCGTCGAGCATGAAGGCGAAGTCCTCGGCCGCCATGCTTGGTGGCGCGTCGATGACCGTCAAGGCCGGGTCTGCCGCGGCGACCGAGCGTGCGAGCGCGGCGGCTGCGGGATCGTTGATCGTCGCCGGATAGCGGCGCTGATAATCGAGCTCGGCCGTGCAGCCGAGCCCTTCGGCAAGGGCCGAAACGAGCGTGCGCATCCGGTTTTCGAGCGTGTCACCGACCGCCTTGTCGAACCAGCGCGTGGTGCCGCGGATCACGGCTTTTTCCGGGATCACGTTCCAGGCGTCGCCGCCGTGGATCTGTGTGACGGAGACGACGGCCGCTTCGAGTGGCGAGACGTTACGGCTGGCAATCGTCTGCAAGGCCGTGACGATCTGGGCGCTAGCGACGAGCGGGTCAGCACCCTCATGCGGCATCGCCCCATGGGCGCCGCGACCGGTGATGGTGATTTCGAAGACCCCGAAGGCGGCCATCATCGCGTCGTCGCGGGCCACCACCGAGCCGACGTCGAGCGCCGGCCAGTTGTGCAGCGCATAGACGGCATCGGCCGGGAAATCACGGAAGAGGCCATCGGCGACCATGACGCGGGCACCGCCCTCGGCCTCTTCGGCCGGCTGGAAGATGAAATGCACGGTGCCGTCGAAGTCCATCTCGCTCGCCTGCCGGGCGGCGGCCAGCAGCATGGCGACGTGGCCGTCGTGGCCGCAGGCGTGCATCTTGCCCGTCGTCTTCGAGGCGTAGGCAGCGCCGCTCGTCTCGATGATCGGCAGCGCGTCCATGTCGGCGCGAATGGCGATCGATCGGTTCGATGTGCCACGCCTGAGCGTGCCGACAAGCCCGGTGCCGCCATAACCGTCCTTCACGGCAATGCCCCATTCGGCAAGCCGGCCGGCGATGAAGGCCGCGGTCTGGCGTTCCTCGAAGGCAAGCTCGGGATGGGCATGCAGGTGATGACGCCAGCGGATCGTTTCCTCGATGCGCTCGGGGCTGATGTCGTGGCGTGTCATGGCGTGCGTCCTGTCGTTTGAGGGGATGGCCGGCCGCAGAGCGGCCGACCTGTTTCTCTTACACAATTCCGGACGGAAAACCGCTTCCTGGAATTGCGTGCCGCGTTACTGTCCGAGGCGCAGGAAGAGATCGGCGACGACGACCGAGCCCATATAGGTGCCGACCATCACGCAGATCGCGACGATGACGATCTTCCAACCCGAGCGGCGGGCGATCGCGAACTCGTTCGCCGTCAAGGCAAGGCCGCCATAGGCAAGCGCCGGAGTCGCCAACGCGAGGAAGTTGAGGTGCTCGACCTGTTCGCTGACCCAGGCTGCACCCGGAACGCCCGGGATGGTGATGAGGATCGCAATCAGCGAAACCCAGGCGACGCTTGGCAGGTAGAAGGGCACGAAGCGGGCGAGCGCCAGGCCGACGATGCAGGCGGCATATAGCGTCGCCATGCCCGGCAGCGCGGTGAGCGGCGACGTTCCGGTGCCGACCCAGTTGGCGACAAGGCCGATCGCACAGGCGATGATCAGCAGGCCGGCATGGCCGATCACATCGAGCTTGCGTTCGTCCTCGGGGTTCAGCGGGAGATCGTCGGCGTAGTTGGCGGAGGTGTTCTGGTTGGTCATGGTTCTCTCTCCCGATCAGGCTGCGGTGCGACGCTCGGATGGGCGCGCCTTGTTGTAGAGCCACTCCGTCAACGGCAGCGCCACGAACATGCCGACATAGAGGCCGGTGGCATAGGTCAGGATGTTGCTGGCGGCGGCGAGCGCGAGAATGATGTCCTTCTGGTCCGGCACCGCCGCGACGAGACCGCCGGTGCAGGCCGCCAGCATCGAGCCGGAGCCGACGCCGCAGGACATGGCGAGCGCACGCACGTCGAAGATGCCGAGGCCGTGAACGATCGGCGGCATGATGGCGAAGACGAAGGTGCCGATCAGCGTGCCGGTCGCATAAACGCCCATGGCGCCGGCACCTTCCGGCGAGTTGAGGCCATATTTGTCGGCGATCAGCGCGATGTTCGGCTCGCGGTCGATCGAATAGGTGGCGCCGACGGCTTCACGGCCCATCTTGAGAAGGAACACTGCGACCGGGAAGGCGACGATGATCGTGCCGAGATTGCCGAGCTCCTGCAGAACCAGCGCCGGGCCGGCCTCGATGATCTGCGAAATCTGCGGGCCGACCGTCGTTCCGAACTTGGCGATGAACGGCATGATGGCAACGGTGATCATCGCGCCGGAAAGCTTGACCGCATCGCGCGACAGGAACTTGCCGGTCGCCTTGAAAATGGCCGGATTGAAGGCGATGCCGAGCGCGAAGGCGTAAAGGATCGGCAGGAAGATGACGGTGCCGATACCGATCGGCAGACGCTGAATGCCGATCAGCTCGGAGACGATGACGATCGCCAGCACAAAGATATGCAGATAGAGCGCGCCCGAGGCGGCTCCGGATTTCCCGGTCATGATGTTCTCCTCTGGTTGGGAGCCAGTTGTTGTTCTTTGCCCAGCGTTCAGAGTAGGCGGTGAGGGCAAATTGCGGCTAGCCGGCCGGCAAGCAACGAAGTGTTGCGATTTGAGCAACGGGCGGGCCGCTGTTCGGGCGGCCATTGGGATCAATCCCGCAGCGCCTTCATGTCATGGCGTCATTCCTGCAGTTCATTCCAGTTGGCGCAACGACGAATCGTCACCGCCTCTGCCCTTGCTGTCGCACAGCGGGGAGGGGGAACCAAGCACTATTGGCTTCTCTCGGTGAGACACTTTCCGAAGTCTATTCTGCCCGCGCCCGACGCTTTCCGTTATCTCCTTGATCCTCCCGGCGGCGGAAAACGAAACCGCACAAAATTCCCTGAAAATGCCCATTGAAATCGATTACATTTTCTGGCTTCATGGTTCTCGCAAGATTTGGGAGGATCTGATGAAGAAATTTATCGCCGCAGCGCTTGGCGCTGTCGCAACCATTGCCATTTCCGCTTCTTTCGCCAATGCCGAGACCTTCAAGATCGGCCTGTCCAACGGCTGGGTCGGCAGCGAATGGCGCACGCAGATGATCGACGAGGCCAAGGAGGCCGCGGCGAAGTGGAAGGAGAAGGGCGTCGACGTCGAAGTCTCCGTCCAGAGCGCCAATGTCGACGTACCCGGGCAGATCGCGCATGTGCGCAACTTCATCGCCGAAGGCGTGAACGCCATCATCATCAACCCCAACAGCCCGACGGCCTTCGATCCGATCTTCGCCCAGGCAAAGGAAGCCGGCATCCTGGTGATCGCGACGGACGCCGAGGTTTCCTCGCCGGATGCGACCTATGTCGGCATCGACCAGACGGCCTGGGGCGCTGCCGGCGCCAAGTGGCTGGCTGATACGCTCGGCGGCAAGGGCAAGGTGGTCGCCATCAACGGCGTCGCCGGCCATCCGGCCAATGAAATGCGCGTCGCCGGCTACAAGAGTGTCTTCAAGGATTATCCGGATCTGCAGGTGGTCAACGAGGTCAACGCCAACTGGGATCAGGCCCAGGGCCAGCAGGCGATGCAGAACATCCTTGCAACCTATCCTGATATCAACGGCGTCGTCGTGCAGGACGGCATGGCGGCCGGCGCCTGGAAGTCGATCATGGATGCGGGCAAGACCAGCCAGATCGCCGCAACCGGCGAAATCCGCAAGGACTTCATCGACCTTTGGGTCAAGGACAAGCTGAACTCCGGCGCGACCGTCAACCCGCCGGGCGTCATGGCAAGCGCGCTCAACGTCGCGGTGCTGATGCTGCAGGGCAAGGAACTGAAGGAGCCGGCAACGGCTGGCCAGTACAAGAACGCCATGTATCTGCCGATCCCGTTCATCGACAGCAAGAACCTTGGCGACGCCGCCAAGCAGCTCGACGGCAAGCCAGGCTACTACTCCTACACCAACGCGCTTTCGATCGACGACGCCACGGCGTTGTTCAAGTAAGTTCGGGTTTCGCCGGGCGACTCTTGTCTTGAGCCGCCCGGCGACCGATGCCGCCGATGGCCACCGACCAAGGCCGATCGGGCGTGAAAGATTGCTGCAGTGGAGCCGGTGCCGAGCGCGAGCATTCCTGAAGATGCGGCAAGCAACCAAATGGACGACAGCCGATGTCGAAACTGAGACTGAACGGCGTGAGCAAGGCTTACGGCGCAACGCTGGCGCTACGCCGCGGCGACCTTGAGATCGCTGCCGGCGAAGTGCATGTGCTGATGGGCTCCAACGGCTCCGGCAAGAGCACGCTGTGCAAGATCATCGCCGGCAGCGTGCGGCCGGATGGCGGCCAGATCCTGATCAACGACAAGCGCGTGACGATCTCCGGGCCGCAAGCCGCACGCGCCGCCGGCATCGGCATTTTCTACCAGGAACTCAGCCTCGCCAGCCACCGGTCGGTCGAGGAAAACATCTGCCTTTCCGCCCTGCCGGTGAAGGCCGGCCTCTTCATCGACCGTGCGGCAATGAAGGCGCGCGCGGCGCGCTACATCGCCTTGTTCTCGGAGGTCTCCGGCGAAGGTTTCCACGCGGAGGCCCTGGTCGGCAACCTTCGGGCCGACCAGCGGCAACTGGTGGAGATCATGAAGGCGCTCGCCAGCGAAGCGCCGATCCTGATCTTCGACGAGCCGACCTCCGCACTTGACCGCGCCCAGGTCGATCGCTTCTTCGAGATCCTGCGCGATCTCAAAGGCCAGGGTCGCGGCATCATCTTCATCTCGCACCGCATGGACGAAATCACCGCGATCGGCGATCGCGTGACGATCATCCGCGACGGCGAGACCATCGAGACGTTGAAACTCTCCGAGACCGACCCGGCAACGGTCATCCGGCTGATGGTCGGCGGCGCCAGCGACATGCCGGCTGCAAGGTCATCGGCACCAGCGGTGGTGGAAACTGGCGCGCAGACGGCGATCTCCGTACGTAGCCTCTCGGGCAAGGGCTTTCGCGATGTCAGCTTCGAGGTGGCAAAGGGCGAGATCCTCGGGCTCGGCGGGCTGCACGGGCAGGGGCAATCGGCGCTGCTGCGGGCCATCTTCGGCGCAAGCACGGTTTCATCCGGCGAGGTGACGATCGGCGGCGAACGCTATGATGCCAAAAACCCGCGCGACGCCATTCGCCGTGGCTGCGCCTATGTCTCCGGCGACCGCGGTCGCGACGGCGTCATCAGCGGCCGTCCGATCATAGAGAACGTCACGCCGATCCATTATCTTCGCGACCGGCTGATGCTCGCGCGGCCCTCGAGCCTCAAAAACAAGGCGATGCCGGCGCTCGAAGCGATGCACACCAAGTTTGCGAGCCTCTTCCATCCGATCAATTCGCTTTCCGGCGGCAACCAGCAGAAAGTGATCATCGCCCGATGGCTGATCGATCGGCCCGACGTGCTGCTGCTCGACGACCCGACCAAGGGCATCGACCTCCAGGCCAAGGCCGATCTCTTTGCGCTCATTCGCCAGCTTGCGGCCGAAGGCCTCGGCATCCTGCTCTATTCGTCCGAGGACGCCGAGCTGCTCGGCAACGCCAACCGTATCCTCGTCTTCAACGGCGGCTCGGTGACACGCGAGCTGATCGGCGACGATCGCACCCGCTACAATCTCTACCAGGCTGCATACGAGGCCGCATGATGACATCGACCGCGACAGACATTTCCTCTCCCAGGAGCGGCGGCCTGCGCTCCTGGCTCGAGCGCTACCCCTTCCTGCCGGCACTGGTCATCCTCATCGTGCTGCTGGCGCTGAACGGCCTCTTTTCGCCCAACAGCCTGAGCTTCCGCTCGCTGACGGGTCTGCTCAGCACCTATATGGCGCTGATCATGCTGGCGATCGCGCAGACCTATGTTGTCTCCGCCGGCGATATCGATCTTTCCGCCGGCGCGACGCTGTCGCTGGTCAATGTCGCGATCGTCGTCCTGATGGAGCGCTGGGGCGGCGGCGCCGGTGCCGTGCTGCTCGCACTTGCGCTCGGCGTCCTCATCGGACTTGCCTGCGGGCTGGTCAACGGACTGGTCGTCGCAGCACTTCGGCTGCAGGCGATCGTCGCCACCTTTGCGACCAGCATCTTCTTCACCGGGCTGGCGCTCTATGTCATGCCGGTTGCCGGTACGCCGGCGCCGGCACTGTTCTGGCGCACCTATGGCGGCCGCCTCTTGGGCCTGCCCTTCGTCTTCTACGTGCTCGCGGCGCTGGCTGTCCTGCTTTACTTCCTGTCGCGCACGCGCATCGTCACCGAACTGCTGGCCGTCGGTGACGACCAGCAGGCCGCCTATCAGACCGGGCTTCCGGTCGTCGCCGTCCGCATCAAGGGCTACCTTCTGTGCGGACTGTTCTCGGCGCTTGCCGCTTTCTGCCTCACGGGTGATACAGCGAGCGGCGATCCGCTGGTCGGCGGCAAGATGACGCTCTACAGCGTCGCCGCCGTCGTGCTTGGCGGCAGTGCGCTTGCCGGCGGCTGGACGACGGTGGTCGGCTCTCTGCTCGGCGCCCTGACGATCGGCCTCGTCAATTCCCTGGTCTTCTTCATGGGCACGCCGTCGGAATGGCAGAACTTCGTCCAGGGCCTCGCCATTCTGATCGTCTTGATGGCCGGCGTGCTCGCCGGTCGGAGGGCACGCGCATGAGCTCGGTTACGTCGTTCTTCAAACAGCCGCTGGTCGTGGCGCTCATCCTCATCGTCGCGCTGCTCTATCTTGGCCAAAGCCTGTCGCCGGGGTTTGCCTCGGCCGATCAGATCCTCCGGCTCTTGATCGTCGCCTCGCTGCTCGGCATCGTCGCCGCCGGCCAGAACGTCGTCATTCTCGGCGGCCGCGAGGGCATCGACCTCTCCGTCGGCGGCGTCGTGTCGCTCTCGGCGATCATCGCCGGCAATGTCATGAACGGTGCCGATGGCGGCATCCTGCCGGCGGTGCTCGCCTGCCTGGCGGCCGGCGCCTTCTTCGGCCTTTTGAACGGCCTCGGCGTCACGCTTCTGCGCATCCCGCCGCTGGTGATGACACTCGGCATGCTGGGCGTGCTGCAGGGCCTGCTGGTGGTCATCCGCCAGGGCATTCCCTCGGGTCGCGCCGCGCCCGGCCTCTCCGCCTTCGTGACCCAGCCGCTGGCGCTCGGCATTCCCGGCATCATCTGGCTCTGGATCGTGATCGGCCTGTTCATGGCCTTCATGCTGAACCGCACCGTCTTCGGTCATCGGATCTACGCGATCGGCTCCAACGAGCACGCGGCCTATATGGCCGGCGTGCCGGTTCGGCTCATGCGCATCGGTCTCTTCATGATCTCGGGCATGTTCGCCGCGATCGCCGGGCTCTGCCTGCTCGGTTATTCCGGATCGTCCTTCGCCAATGTCGGCGAGCAATACATGCTGTCGTCGATCATCGCGGTCGTCTTTGGCGGCACGTCGCTTGCCGGCGGCAAGGGCGGTTACACCGGGACCATGGCCGGCGCGCTGCTGCTTGTCATCCTCCAGGGCATCCTGACGACGGTGAACATCGACGAGTCTGGCCGTCAGATGGTGTTCGGCGCGACGCTGCTGCTGCTCATGCTGTTCTACGGCCGCGGGAGGGCGATGCGCGCATGAGCGACCGGCCGAAGATCAAAGATATCGCAGAACGCGCCGGTGTCTCGGTTGCGACCGTTTCGCGGGCACTGAGCGGCTCGTCGCTGGTGACGGACGAGACACGCCAGCGCATCAACGCGCTGGCGCGCGAGCTCAACTACCGCCCGAATGTCAGCGCCCGCAACTTGCGAACGCGCCGGTCGATGTCGGTACTGCTTGTCGTGCGCGACGTCGGCAACCCCTTCTACCTCGAGATCCTGAAGGGCGTGGAGGCGACGGCGCGCGAGGCCGGTTACGCCGTCCTCATGGGCAACACCGAGAACGACCCGGACCGCGAGGTCGAGTATTTCAACATGCTGCGCGACGGCCATGCCGACGGCATGATCCTGATGACCGGCAAGCTGCCGCCGCCTGAGCCGGGCGAAAGCGCCGATCTCTCGCATCTGCCTGTCGTTATCGCGCTCGAAATGATCGAGGGGTCCGGCTTCCCGCATGTGCAGATCGACAACGTCGCCGCCGCTGAGGCTGCGGTCGACCATCTGATCGCGCTCGGCCATCGCCGCATCGCCCATATCGCTGGTCCCCTGCCGGAGGTCATGGCGCTCCGCCGCCGCGACGGCTACCGGGCCGCCATGAAAGCGGCCGGCCTTGCGGTCCCCGAGGGGTACGAGGTGCGCGGCGACTACCTGCTCGAAAGCGGCGAGGCCTGCGTCTCGGACCTTTTCGCCCTGCCGGAGCCGCCGACCGCGATTTTCGCCGCCAACGACGAGATGGCCTACGGCGCAATCCATGCGCTACGGCGGCTTGGCCGCGACGTGCCCGGCGACGTCTCGGTCGTCGGCTTCGACGATCTCTATCTCAGCAAGGCCTTCTATCCGCCGCTGACGACCGTCAGCCAGCCGCGCGCCGACATCGGTCGCACGGCGATGTCGCAGCTTCTCAACGTCCTCTCGGATGGTGACGCCGCCGCAGAGCCGGCCATCGTCCTGCCGACCACGCTCAACATCCGTGGCAGCACCGCGCCGCCACGTAAATAGCCGGAGGTGGGACGAGGAAAGCCGCGTGCGGTTTTCCGCCCGCACCCCGCCGTTACCAAAATCGATCAATGGGAGAAGAGAATGACACAGCTACCGAAGCAGACGCTGCGCGTGGGTTTCGTCGGATCGGGCTTCATCGCCCATTTCCATCTGAAATCGATGATCGGCGTGCGTAATATCGAGGTCACCGGCGTCTTCAGCCGCAAGGCCGAGAACCGCGAGAAATTTGCAAATGAGGTCGAGGCGCTTGGTCTCGGCAGCTGCCGCACGCATGAAAGCCTGGAAGCGCTGCTGACCGCCGATGACGTCGACGCGGTCTGGATCCTTTCGCCCAACTACACCCGCATCGACGTCATGCGTTCGCTGCACAAGGCCGTCAAGGACGGCCGCAGCAAGGTCTTCGCCGTTGCCTGCGAAAAGCCGCTTGCCCGCACGGTTGCCGAAGCCCGCGAGATGCTGTCGCTGGCCGAGGATGCCGGCCTCAACCACGGTTATCTGGAAAACCAGGTTTTCTGCACGCCGGTGCTGCGTGGCAAGGAAATCATCTGGCGGCGCGCGGCGACGACCACCGGGCGCCCCTATCTGGCGCGCGCGGCCGAGGAACATTCCGGCCCGCACGAACCCTGGTTCTGGCAGGGCGACAAGCAGGGCGGCGGCGTGCTTTCGGACATGATGTGCCACAGCGTCGAGGTCGCGCGCTACCTGCTGACGGCGCCCGGTGCGCCGCGCAATTCGCTGAAGATCAAGGCGGTGAACGGCACCGTCGCCAACCTCAAATGGACGCGTCCCCACTATGCCGAACAACTGCGCAATCGCTTCGGCAACGAGGTCGATTATCGCAACCGGCCGTCCGAGGATTTTGCCCGCGCCACGGTGACGCTCGAAGACCAGGACGGCAACGAGCTGATGATCGAGGCGACCACCTCCTGGGCCTATGTCGGCGCCGGCTTGCGCATCCAGCTCGAATTGCTCGGACCGGAATATGCGCTCGAATACAATTCGCTCTCTACCGGCCTGAAGATCTTCATGTCGCGCGAGGTCAAGGGCTCGGAGGGCGAGGATCTCGTCGAAAAGCAGAATGCCGAGCAGGGCCTGATGCCGGTGCTCGAGGACGAGGCCGGCGTCTACGGCTATACCGACGAAAACCGCCACATGGTCGAGTGCTTCCGCAAGGGCGAAAAGCCGCTCGAAACCTTCGAGGACGGCCTTGCTGTCGTCGAGATGCTGATGGGGCTTTACCGGTCGGCAGAAATCAACGCGACGCTCAACTTCCCGGCGCCGGAGCTCGAACATTACGTGCCGGTCGTCGCGCGCCGGGGTGCCTGACGACTGAAGTTCAGACCCGCGCGGTCGAGGCCGTGAGGCCGAGTTTGCGGAGCAATTGGGCGGCGGAGGCAATGACCGTCTTCGCCGGCCCGCCCGCAACGAGGGCGGTCGGCGTAGACGCCTGCGCGTAGAGCCCCCCATAATTATACGCTTTCCTCCATGATCCCGGTTGACGGGGATCAATGTCGCCGGGTGCGCATTTGCATAGGCTGACTCAGTTCTTAAGTCCGGTCGCGAGGAGGAAACGCGATGACATACAAGACAATTCTCGCCGTGGTCGGCGTCGATCATTCCGCAGACGATCTGCGTGCCGCGGCACAGGTCTGCGCTTCGGCAAACGCTCACCTCTCCCTGTTGATCGTCAAGCTCGCCGCTTCTCCGCCGATCGGCGATTTTGCCGCCGCCATATCGATTGACTGGCTGAACGAACGTCAGCGCGAGGTCGACAAGCTCGAATCCTGCGTGGCAAGCGCAACCGACGTTCTCACCCGGGAAGGCATCTCGTTCAGCGTCGAAACGAAATACACCGAGGCTGCCTGGGCCGATGACGAGATCGGCGAGCGCGCACGCTATGCCGACCTGACGCTCGTGGGCGACGGCCTGATGCTGGACCCGGAGCTACGGTCGCGCACCATCGACGGGACGCTGTTCAACTCCGCGCGACCGGTCCTCGTCCTGCCCAAGGGCAAGCCCGCGCGGCTTGATCCGAGGACGGTGGTGCTTGCCTGGAACTCCCGGCTGGAAGCGGCCCGTGCGGTACGCGAAGCGCTCGACCTGCTGAAGGGCGCCAAGATCGTCCACGTGACGATGGTCGACCCGCGTTCCGCCTACGGCAAGAACGGCGAGGAACCCGGTGCCGATATCGCCGGCTACCTTGCCCGGCATGGCGTTTCGGTTTCCGTCGAGCGGCTGCCGAGCGGCGGGCATCGGGTCGATGACGTGATCAATCGCTTCGCTTCCGACGTGGCCGCCGATCTGATCGTCATGGGCGCCTATGGCCACTCCAGAATGCGTGAACGCGTCTTCGGCGGCGTCACCCGCTCGATGCTCGAAAACGCAGTGGTACCCGTGCTGATGGCCCATTGACAGGCACGGCCGAGCGCGCAGCCATCTGACTGCGCGCCGACGGTCATCAACCCACAGTGGCTGCCCGCCCGGTCACCTCATCGATCTCGATTTCGAAGAAGAGATGCGGCGAGGCGCCGGTAATTGCCTGATCGCCGGGCTTCAGACCGCCCGGTTCCCACCAGTTCACGCGCTGTTCGAGAAGCGACCAGGCGTTCATGCGCTCGCGATGCCATTGTTTCGTATCCGGCAGTTCCTGATAGCGGCCGTAGATGACGACGCTTCGCCAGTCCTTCCGGTCCGTTGCCGTGTCCATTTGAATGCAGACGCGGGGAGTGGCCCGCATCCAGTCGATCTTCTGCCCGGGCATCGAAAAGCCGTAGAGCCTGTTGGCGGCAAAAGCATATTGGATGGGCACGACATAGGGCTGGCCATCCCGGACGCACCCGAGGCGGGCGATGTGGTTCTCGGCGACGAGGTCGATGCATTCCTGCCGCGACATTTCCCTGATCAACATGAAACTCTCCTTTTGAAAGAGGTCATCTGGCACCAGTCTCTGCCTGTCAGGAGAACAGGCATTGATCTCGCTCAATTCGGGCTTTCGGGCCTCCAGCGCCGAAAATTGTCGGGCACGAGCGGAATAAACCGCCCGACACCCCGTTTGCCCTCCCACGAAATCAGCCCGGTGGCTTTCGTGCGGCGCGGTTGCCGCGCGAGCCTGGGCCAGCAAAAAGGGAGCGTAGCTATGACCATCAGCCCGGTGATCGCTTCGGAAAAAGACCTCGTCACCCTGAACGCGGCGGTAGCCGAACGCATTGACGGCCATATGCCGGTGAGCCAGGTGCGCCTGCTCGTCGGCGCAATGCTCGTCGCCTTTGCCGCCGTCCTGATCTTTCTCGCGGCCGACGGCCTGGCGCTGCCGATGCGCCTTTCGCTGATGGTGTTTGCGACGACGCTGATCTGCTGGACGATCTTCGACCTGCCGGAAACGCCGGTGGCGCTTGCCGGGGCGGCGGCTTTGGCCGTGACCGGCGCCGTCGGCGAAGAGGCGGTTTATGCCGCGCTTGGCAACGACATCGTCTGGCTGATGATGGCGGCATCGGTGATCGCGGCGGTGCTGCAGGCATCTGGTCTCGTTGAGCGGCTCGCCTTCCGGCTGCTTGCCCGTTTCCGCGATGTCAGCCGGCTGTTCTGGGTGGTGACGCTGACGATCTTCGTGACTGCCTTCGTCATCCCCTCGACCTCGGCGCGGGCGGCGATCTTCATGCCGGTCTTCCTGGGGCTTGCCTCGACCATCGGCCGCCCTGGCGTCACCCGCGCGCTGGCCCTCCTGTTCCCGTCGGTGATCCTGCTTTCGGCGGCCGCCTCGCTGACCGGCGCTGGCGCCCATCTCGTCGCCGTCGATTTCATTCGCCGCAGCGGCGGCGAAGCGCCGGGCTTCCTCGGCTGGGCCTTGCTTGCAGCGCCCTTCGCGCTGCTGACGAGCCTCCTTGCCTGCGGCCTGATCCTGCGCTTCTTCCTCGACGATGCCGACCGGAACTGGCGCCTCGACCTGCCGGCCGCGCCTACGGAGAAACGTCCGTTTTCGGCGCGCGACAAGGCAATCCTTGCCGTGACCGCTGCGATCGTCGCAGCACTCGCGACCTCGGACCTGCACGGCATCGCGCTGCCGGTGGTGGCACTCGTCGGGGCTCTTGTCCTTGCGTCTGAAAGGATCTCCGGCATGCCGTTTCGCAAGGCGCTGAAGGGTGTCGAGTGGAACCTGCTTCTGTTTCTTGCCGGCACGCTCGTCATCGGCGAAGCGCTGCTGTCGACCGGCACGGGGACGGAACTTGCCGATCGCCTGATCGGTGCCTTCGGCCAGATCGGCAAGCCGCCGGCGTGGCTGGTCGTGCTTCTCGCCATTGCGGTCGCGACCTTTGCCCATATCGTCCTTGCCTCGCGAACGGCTCGCGCGACAGTGCTCATTCCGGCCGTTGCGCTGCCACTGGCGGGCTTCGGGGTCAGCCCCGCCAGCCTCATCATGGTCACAGCCATAGGTAGTGGCTTCTGCCAGACGCTGATGGTTTCGGCGAAGCCCGTAGCGCTGTTCGGAGGTATGGAACCACCCGCTTTCAGCCCTTCCGATCTCCTGCGCTTGGCCTTGATGCTGGCGCTCCCGTTCATCGCGTTGCTTGCCCTGTTCGCGCTTGTGATCTGGCCTGCAGTCGGGTTGGAAACATGACGATAAGCATCTGATATAATGTCATTTTAAGAGCCGAAGCGTCTGTCGCTTCGGCTCTTTTCTTTTTCTTTTCGTAAAAGAAAGAATTCTGCATTTCGGCCGGAATAAACGTGGCGAGCTGCCGTTTCTCCCTTGCATCCGCATTGTCACAAAAGTGCAAGGAGATTGTCACATGTCACTTACCATTCTGGTTGCACCGTCCGGTTTCAAGGAAAGCCTGTCGGCGGAAGAAGCTGCCGACTGCATCGAGAAGGGCGTGCTGCGCGCCTGCCCCAGTGCCGAGGTCCTCAAGGTGCCCATGGTCGACGGCGGTGAAGGCTTCACCAAGGCGCTCGTCGCTATCACCGGCGGCAGCCTGCACGAACTGACCGTGACCGGCCCGCTCGGCGAACCCGTCGCCTCGCATTTCGGTTTCCTCGGCGGGCAGTCCGAACGCACGGCCGTCATCGAAATGGCCGCGGCCGCCGGTTTGCGACTGGTCCCGCGCGATCGGCGCAACCCCTGCCTCACCACCAGCTACGGCGTCGGTGAGCTGATCCGGGCGGCCCTCGACGCCGGCGCCCGCCGTATCCTGCTTGGCTGCGGCGACAGCGGCATCAACGATGGCGGCGCCGGCATGGCGGCAGCCTTGGGCGTGAAGCTGCTCGACCGGGAGGGCAATCCACTTGCGCCCGGCGGGGCGGCGCTGGCGTCGCTGGCGCGCATCGACATTTCGGGCCGCGATCCGCGTCTTGCCGAGGTTCTCATCGACGCGGCCGTCAACTGGCACAATGTGCTGCTCGGCGCGCGCGGCGTTGCCCGTGTCTTCGGGCCGCAGAAGGGCGCGACGCCGGAGCAGGTGGAACTGCTCGCGGCTGCGATGGAGACCTATGCCGCAGCCATCGAGACGGTGACCGGTATCGCGGTCGGCGACGCACCGGGAGCGGGCGCGTCCGGTGGTCTCGGGGCGGCGGTCATGGGGCTGCTCGGCGGCGCGCTGCATCCGCGCTACGACATCGTGATGCGCTATCTCGATCTCGACAGCATGATCGCCAGGGCCGATCTGGTGATCACCGCCGAAGGCAGCCTCGACGGGCAGACGCCGTTCGGCAAGGTGCCGGCCGAGGTCGGGCACAGGGCGAAGGAGGCGGGCCGTCCCGTGATCGCTCTCGCCGGTACGATCGGCAAGGGCGTGACCCTCAATTTCGAGCACGGCATCGACGCCTTCGCCTCGATCCTGAAGGCGCCCTGCACCCTCGACGATGCCATCAACGCCGCGCCGAAACTGCTCGTGCGCGCCGCGGAAGACGCCGTGCGCATGGTGCGCGTCGGCATGCTGCTCAACGAACGCGGACTGGCTGCCTGATTGACGCATCTACCGGTCTGGCGGGATGGTGGCGCTGCCGTCTCCCGCCGGAGCCGCGCGGCGGCTACGTCATGCAATCGCCAAGGTTGTCCTCTCAGTCTTCGTAAACGCAGGACGGATCACGAGGGCCAAACGTAAAATGTCAAATGGATGGGAGGAGTCTGCGGCTGCCTGGATTTCCGGGCTGGGCGCCGAGGGGGATTTTGCGCGGCGCTTCGTCCTCGATGCACCCATGCTCGAAAGGGCGCGGCAAAGCGGGGCAAGGGCTGTCCTCGATGTCGGGTGCGGCGAGGGGCGGTTCTGCCGGCTGCTTTCGGCGGAGGGGCTGAGCACCGTCGGCATCGATCCCGCCGGGTCGCTCGTTAGTCAGGCGAGGCGCCTGCATCCCGATGGTGACTATCGCATCGCACAGGCCGAAGGACTGCCTTTCGCGGAGAAGACTTTCGATCTGGTCGTTGCCTATCTCAGCCTCATCGACATCGCCGATCTGGATGCGGCGGTTGGCGAGATGAACCGGGTTCTCCGCCCGGGCGGTCATCTGCTGATCGCGAACCTGACCAGCTTTTACAGCGCCAGCAACCCGACCGGCTGGCGCGATGGCGGCGATGGCAAGCGCAGTTTCATGATCGACCGCTACATGGATGAACGGTCCGATTGGATCGGCTGGGGCGATCTTCGGGTCATGAACTGGCACCGGCCGCTCAGCACCTACATGTCGCTGTTGCTGGGAGCGGGCCTGCAGTTGCGCTATTTCGACGAACCACTGCCGCGTGGCGGCGAAGCGGAACAAAGGGACCTCTTTAGAAGGGTCCCCTCGTTCCTGGTCATGGATTGGCAAAAGCCGTAGTTCAGTGCCACCCGCTCGACGCTGCTACGAGCGGCAGAGCTCGCGGGCATTGAGAACGCCCCAGCCGAACACGGGATCCTTGCCCGGCGCGCCGAGGTCCTGCGCCGTCTCCGTGACGAGTTTTGCAACTTCCTGGGCCGACAGCGACGGATGCGAGGCCCTGAGAATGGCGGAGGCAGCCGTGACGAAGGGGGCGGCAAAGGATGTGCCGGTCTTGGGCGCTGCCCCCTCGATCGACGCAGCCGTCCAGACACTCGTGCCGAGTGCTGCGACATCGATATGGTCGCCGCGCCCGGCGCGGCGATAGGGCTTGAAGTTGCGGTCGACCGCGGTGACCGCGATCATCGCCGGATAGGCGGCGGGATAGACGGGTTTAGCCCGCGGGCCGTCATTACCTGCCGCCGCCACCTGGATGATGTTTCGCTCGGCTACGAGCGCGACGGTCTTTTCGAGCAGCAGATTGTGTGGCCCGGAGAGGCTCATGTTGATGACCGCGACCTTGCGCGAGGCCAGGAGATCGATGGCGCGCACGAGATTGTAGGTCTCGGCGATATCGCTCTCGCCGCCCTTTCGCTGGAAGGCGTCGACGGCGATCAGATGGGCGTTGCCGAGCAGCCCCGGCGCGCGACTGTCCTTCCGTCCGGCGATGAGGGCTGCGACCGCGGTTCCGTGCTGGCGGCCGGATTCCGGTGCCTCTTCCTCCGCCAGCCTGACGATGTCGAGCCTGACGTCTTTCAGTGAGGGATGGGCGGGGTTGATCGCCGTGTCGATCAGCCCGATCGGACCGGCAGCCGGGCACGCGGCGCCGGCGTCGGGCCAGCCGATGGCGGTGCGAACGAGCGCGCAACCGCCGTCGGCACAGGGAGCCGGTGAGGCGGTGCCTTCGTTCGGCTCGAAATAGTGGTTGAGATCGGCGATTGCTCCGGGCGTCGCATCCGCGACCTGCCGGCGGGCATCCTCGAGCGTCATGCCGCGGGGGGCGCCGAGCTTGACGATCTCTGTCGTCGAAAGCGCGAGCGGCTCTCGTGCACGCACTGTGAAGCCGCTTTCCGCAAGGCGCTGGATAGCGGCATCGTTGAGACCGAGCGCGATGATTTCACCGGGAACATGGGTTGCCCGGCGCGCTGCCGGACGCTGGCGCACGACGCGGCGCTCCGACGTCCCGCGGAAGAGATC
Organism: Ensifer sp. EB106-05-01-XG146; assembly: GCF_058791875.1. Lineage (NCBI taxonomy): Bacteria > Pseudomonadati > Pseudomonadota > Alphaproteobacteria > Hyphomicrobiales > Rhizobiaceae > Ensifer > Ensifer sp. EB106-05-01-XG146. The sequence goes on along the minus strand of NZ_JBYTDX010000002.1, from coordinate 1,537,333 downwards.
GAGCAGATTGCCGCCTCCGCGCCAGGTGTTGCTTGAGTCGCGATCGCCTGAGCCGCGGGACGAACCGCCACCGCCGCCATCGTCATCGTCGTCGTCCGCCTGGGCCTGACTGATTGAGGCAAAGCGAACGGTTGAATTGCCATCGTTACTACCGCCAAAGGAGAGATCCCCGGCACCGGTTGCCAGGCCGCACAACGACAGGACGGTCAGTCGAAACAGGCGTTTTTTCAAGGTTTTCTCCTTGTGTAGCGGCATCCGAAAACGAAAGCTTACCGTGAACGGACGGACCATAAGTGGTGACTTTCGGGTGTAGTTCCCATAACGCTCAACGGATGAATGGACAAATTATTCCACCGGTGACGAAGGGTAGCGCCAAAAGGAACGCCCGATGACAGATCCGACCATCGTCTTCGGCGAGCGCCTGGTCGCGTTTCTGCCGAACCTGCGCCGCTTTGCCATTTCGCTTTGCCGGTCGCGCGACGTGGCCGACGATCTGGTGCAGGCGGCCTGCGAAAAGGCGCTTGCCGGTTCGGACCGCTTCGAGGAAGGCACGCGCTTCGACGCCTGGATGTTCCGCATCCTGCGCAACCTCTGGATCGACCAGCTGCGCCGGCAGAAGACCGCCGGCCCGACGGAGGAGATCGAGGCGCAGGCCGAACTCGCCGTTCCCTCCGGCGAGGCCGGGAGCGAGGCGCGCATGGCGCTGAAGAGCGTGGCGGCTGCGATCGACGGCCTGGTGCTCGAACAGCGCGAGGTACTGATCCTCACCTGCGTCGAGGAGCTTTCCTACAAGGAGGCAGCCGAGGTTCTCGGCATTCCGATCGGAACCGTCATGAGCAGGCTCGCCCGGGCGCGTAAAAATCTTGCGGAGGCAACGGGAATAGAACCGCCGGTCGCGCGTTCACAGGACATGAGAGGCGGGACAAGATGAGCGACACGGAATTCAGCGATGAAATCTTGATGGCGTTCGCCGACGGCGAACTCGACGAGGAGACGATGCGCCGTGTCGAGGCGGCGCTGGAAACGGACGACGAATTGATGGCGCGCGTGGCGATGTTCATGGAAACGCGCGCCGCCGCAAGCGAGGCGCTGAAGCCGGTGCTCGACGAGCCGGTGCCTGACGAACTGGTCGCTAAGGTGCGGGCCATGGCGGCGGCCGCGGGCGACGCAGCGCGCGCGGCGGACGCACCGGCTGCAGCCGGCGATAACGTCGTGGCCTTCCGGCGCCCTGCGGATCAGCCGGCGTCGCCGAACGGTAGCCCCTCGCGGTTTCTGATGGCGATGGCAGCGTCGCTGCTGGTGGTCGTCGGCGGCGCTGGCGGCTACCTGCTTCGCGGCGGTGGGCTGGCGGATCCAGGCGGGGTGCCGGGCGCGATGCAGATGGCCGGCACTGTCGGCCCGGTTCTCTCCGCCATCCTCGACAAGGCGGCTTCGGGAGACGAAGTCGCCCTTGGTGAAGGGCAGGGGACGGTCCGGATGGTATCGGCATTCGAGCTCGGCTCGGGGCAGCTCTGCCGCGAATACGAGTTCACCCAGCCCGGTGAGCCCGGTCTGGTGTCGGTCGCCTGCCGCAAGGCGTCGACCTGGCAGACGCGGCTCGCCGTCACTAGGCCGGAAGGCGGAGACGGCTATGCACCCGCCTCTTCGCTTGAGACCATCGATGCTTTTCTGACGTCGATCGGCGCCGGGCAGCCGCTCGATGCGGACGCCGAGAAGAAGGCGCTCTCCGGCAGGAATTAGACCGTGAATTCCAACGTCCGTCGGGCAATCGCTGCGCGCTTCCGGCTTTATCCTAGAGCGGAACCGAAAGCCCGACCTTCACCGGATCCATCGTCACGAAGGTGCGGAAGCGCTTGATGTTCGCATTGCCGAAGAACATGCGCCGGGTGAAGGCCTCGTAGTCGGCCATGGTCGGCACGATGACGACGAGCATGAAGTCGACGTCGCCGGTGACATAGTAGCATTGCTGCACCTCGGGCGCGGCGGTGAATGCCGCCTTGGCCGCATCGAGCAGGGCGATCTGTTCACTTTCGACCTCCACCTCCACCAGGATCGTCAACGCCTGGTTGACGCTGACCGGATCGATCAGCGCGACATTGGCGCGGATGACGCCAGTTTCTTCCATGCGCTTGATCCGCCGCTGGACGGCGGGCGCCGACAGATTGACCGCCTCGCCGATCTGGCGCTGCGGCGTCGTATTGTCCTTCTGCAGGATGGCGAGAATCGCAAGATCGAAGCGATCCAGTTCGACCTGTGGCTTTTTCGACGGGGCCATCCAGTGCCTTTCGGTTCCTGCTCTCCGGGCCCTGAAGGTGGAACCCCACGTCACGGCACCCCATTAACTTTACAAACTTGCATTCTCGACGGCCATTTAGAGCGCATTTCTCGGCAACGATGAAATAGATTTTCGTGGTCTACGGAGATTGCACCATGTTTCTCGCCAATACCCATGCCGATTTCGGCCACTCGCTACTGCCCGCGGATGCCGACATGCTGTCGCTTGCCGCCGCCGCCCGTGTCGAGCAGCAGCTTGCGCGCCGCCCCGACCATCGGCCGACACCGCTTCATGCCTTGCCCGCTTTGGCGGACGAACTCGGTATTGCCGGCATCTTCGTCAAGGACGAAGGCCATCGCCTGGGTCTCGGCAGTTTCAAGGCGCTTGGCGGTTCCTATGCGGTGATCCGGCTGGTGGTCGAGGAGGCGGAACGGCGTCTCGGTCGCAGCATCGATCTCGACGATCTCGACCGGCCAGAGGTTCGGGCAATTGCCGCCGCCCAGACCTTCGGCTGCGCCACCGATGGCAATCACGGCCGCTCGGTTGCCATGGGCGCCCGGCTTGTCGGCGCGAAAGCGGTGATCTTCGTGCACGGAGGCGTCAGCGAAACTCGCATCGAGGCGATCGCGGCCTATGGCGCGGAGATCGTCCGCGTTGCCGGGACCTACGACGATTCCGTCCGGGAGGCCGCGCGGGTCTGTGACGAAAATGGCTGGACCGTCGTCTCGGACACCACCTGGCCGGGCTACGAATACATTCCCGGCCTGGTGATGCAGGGCTACACGGCGCTGCTGAGCGAGGCGCTGCGGCAGATGGAAGAGCCTCCGACGCATGTGTTCGTGCAGGCGGGCGTTGGCGGCATTGCGGCGGCGACCGCGGGGCATCTGGCGCTACGTTATGGCGCGGAGCGTCCACGTTTCGTCGTCGTCGATCCGGCGCGCGCCGCCTGCCTCTACGAAAGCGCCAGAGCCGGACATCCGGTCAAGGTGGCGCATGGCGAGCCGACGATCATGGCGATGCTCGAATGCTACGAGCCGTCGCTTGTCGCCTGGCGTATCCTGTCCCGCGTCGCCGATGCCTTCATGACCGTCGACGAGGAGGATGCCGTTTCGGTGATGAACCGGCTTGCGCGGCCGACAGGCTCTGACCCGGCGATCGTGTCCGGCGAAAGCGGCGGCGTCGGCCTGGCCGGGCTGCTTTCGGTTGCCCGCGATCCAGCGCTGCGGGAAACGCTCGGACTGACCGCGCAGTCGCGCGTCTTCGTCATCAATACCGAGGGTGCGACGGACCCAGAGCGTTATGCTGCCTTGGTCGGCCTGTCGCCCGAGACCGTCGCCAACACATCGAACGAAAGAGGATGACCATGGCGGGAATGGATTTTGACCGGCTTGTGAAGGACATGACCGCCTGGCGCCGCGACCTGCACGCGCACCCGGAATTCGGTTTCGAGGAACAACGCACCTCATCCTTCGTTGCGGCAAAGCTCAGGGAATTCGGGCTCGACGAGGTGGTGGAAGGTGTCGGTGGTACCGGCGTCGTCGGTCGGCTGAAACGCGGCAGCGGCAACCGCGCCATAGCGCTTCGGGCCGACATGGATGCGCTGCGGATACCGGAACAGGGAGAGCTTCCCTATCGCTCGACGAAGCCCGGCACCATGCATGCCTGCGGCCATGACGGTCACACGGCCATGCTGCTTGGCGCCGCCAAGATGCTCGCCGAAGACGGCGGCTTCGATGGTACCGCATGCTTTATCTTCCAGCCGGCCGAGGAGTGGGGCAAGGGCGCGCTGGCGATGCTCGACGACGGACTGATGGAACGTTTTCCCTTCGACGAAATCTACGGCCTGCACAACATGCCGGGGCTGCCGGTCGGCCGTTTCGAAACCCGCGTCGGCGCCATCATGTCGGCGGAGGACAATTTCGAGATCGTGCTCAAAGGCGTCGGCGGGCACGCGGCGCGGCCGCACTGGGGTAACGAGACGCTGGTCGCCGCCTGCGCCACCGTCGTCAATCTGCAGACGATCGTGTCGCGCCGCCTCTCGCCGACGGATATCGGTGTCGTTTCGGTCACCGAGCTTTTGACCGACGGCACGCGCAACGCGCTGCCCGGTCTCGCCCGCATCCTCGGCGATGCCCGCAGCTTCCGCCCGGAGGTCAGCACCAGGATCGAAGCGGAGATGCGGGTGATCGCCAAGGGTACGGCGGATGCCTATGGCTGCGAGGTCGAGGTCAACTACACGCGCGAGTTCGTGCCACTGATCAATGACCCGGCCCTGACCGGCCACGCCTTTGCCGCAGCAGAAACGGTGTTCGGGACCGGGAATGTCGCAACGGCCGCCGAGCCGATGACCGGCTCGGAGGATTTCGCACGCTTCCTTGAGCACGTTCCGGGCTGCTTCGTCTTTATCGGCAATGGCGAGACATCGGCGCCGCTGCACAATCCGCGTTACGACTTCAACGACGACGCCCTGATCTTCGGCGCGCGTTATCACGCCGAGATTATCCGGCAGCGACTGGCGTTGGCTGATAGCCGGCCATGAACCAAAATCCGCATGAAAGCAGGACTAACATGTCATTTCCTTCCATCGACGCCGCGCGCCTCATCGGGCGCATCCGCGAGCTTGGCGAAATCGGTCGCGATGCAGAAGGGCGACTGACCCGGCTGGCCGGCTCCGACAACGACAAGGCCGGCCGCAACCGCCTCGTCGCCTGGATCGAGGCGGCGGGCCTCGATGTGGCCGTGGACCAGATTGGTAACATCTTCGGCATCTGGCGCAGCGAGAAGAACAGCGGCGAAGCGCCGATCATGCTCGGCTCGCACATCGATACGGTCATCAATGCCGGCATCTATGACGGATGTTACGGCGTACTCGCCGCGCTCGAAGTAATCGAGACGCTGAAGGACCGTGGCGTGACGCCGGCCCGACCGATCGTCGTTGCCGCCTTTACCAATGAGGAGGGCGTGCGTTTTGCGCCCGACATGCTCGGCTCGCTCGTCTATGCCGGCGGCCTGCCGCTGGACGCAGCGCTCGCGACCATCGGCACGGATGGCTCGTCGCTGGGCGAGGAACTCGAGCGGATTGGCTATGCCGGCAACATCGAGCCGGGGTTCCTCAAGCCCCACGCCTATGTCGAGCTCCATATCGAGCAGGGGCCGGTGCTGCAGCGCGAGGGCTTTTCGATCGGTGCCGTCGAGAACCTGCAGGGCATTTCCTGGCAGCGCGTGACGATCGATGGCGTCGCCAACCATGCCGGCACCACGCCGATGGCAATGCGTTCCGACGCCGGTCTCGCGGCCGCGCGTGTCGGCCTCTTCCTGCGCGAGCATATTGCCCGGTCGAACGCGCCGAGTGTCGCGACCATTGGCACCATGCGTTTCGAGCCCGACGCGATCAACGTCATCCCATCGCGTGCCGCCTTCACCGTCGATCTGCGCGATCCGGACGAGGATCGGCTGCAGGCGCTCGAAGCGGCGCTTGCGGACTTTCTGGTGCGCATCGGCGCGGAAGAGGGGGTAACGATCTCGGTCGAGCGGCTGGCACGCTTCCAGCCGGTCGCCTTCGATCAGGGCATCGTCGCAGCGGTCGAGGCTTCGGCGAAGGCGCGAGGCCTCAAGAGCCGGCGCATGACCTCGGGCGCCGGTCATGATGCCCAGATGATCGCCCGCATCGCGCCGACGGCGATGATCTTCGTTCCGAGCCGCGACGGCATCAGCCATAATCCGCGCGAACACACGGAGCCGGATGATCTGGTCGCCGGCGCCAACGTGCTGCTCGATGTGGTCGAGCGGATGGTGAGTGGTCGCTAGAGGGCTATAGGGCTATAGGGACGTTGCGCGTTCGTTGATCGAACGGGATCGATAGCGCGCCTCCCGCTGCTCCGTCATGCCAGGGCTTGGCCCAAGCATCCAGGCGCAGACGCTTCTATGTCTGCGATAAACAGCACACGGCATCCTTCGGCGCGACGAAGCAGACATCTCTTCAGGGCTCTGTTCTGGTGTGACCCGCGCTTTTGCGGGATCCCGCATCGCTCTTCTGCCGGGTGGAAGACTTTGGCCCGCTCCCCTCGGGAGGCTCTTCCGGTGTCCGGCGAAAAAGATTGAGGAAACTGCTGCCGCCGTGCCATACGCTGCCGGTTGGTCCGTAATCCCGCCCGTCGCGCGATGAGGATGAGTGGCGCTCGCTGTCTCCGCCGCTCAGGCCGCTTCCGTCGATGACGCCGCCTCCACCGCCAGCCCCGGTCCCGCCGGGCTCGCCGCCCACGCCGCTACCATCGCCGGAGCCCCAATCGCCGCCACCCTCTGTGCCGTTGCTTCCGCCGCTCCCGACGTTTTCGCTACCTTGGTCGCTGCCGCCCGCGGCACCTTCACCATTCGTGCCGCCGGCATCGGCGTCGTCCGCATGGGCAGCGGAAATCCAGGAAAGGCCCGCGGCAAAGCCCCGGTCACCGTTGAGGCGCGGCAGATCTCCGCCGAATGCTGCAAGGGCTCCTATGGACAAGGCCGTCAGTCTCAACAGGCATGTCCTCAAGTCATTCTCCTTGTGCAAACGGTGTTCTTGCGTCGTCCTGCAGGACTTTTGCGCGGGTACAGTTCGGCTGCCCGCAGCGAATGAATTTCGCCGACAGCGACTTTTGCGTGCGCCTTGCATATCGTTCAATCGATGTGGGGACAAGCTATTGGGGGGACGGGCGACACGGAGCGCAAGGTGCGGGCCTCTGGCGGCGGCCACGACATACAGATGATCGCCCTCATCGCTGAGGCGTCGCGAGAGGGACAGAGGACGTTGCATGTTTGTTGATTGAACGGGGTCGTTGGCGCGCCTCCCACCCTCCGTCATGCTCGGCTCAAGCCCAAGCATGACGGAGGAGGAGAGCCTTGGCGATCGCCGCTTCCGCTTCCGAGGCGGGAGGCGCAGCCCTGAGTGAACTGAAGGGGCCGTGACTGGCCCCTTCAACGAGTCTCTGTCGTCTACTCGGCCGCGCCAGCCGCCCCTTCCACCGGCATATAGAGGTCGCCGCCCTCGCGGTATTTCGCGGCCATTGCCTCCAGGCCTTCCTTCTGCGCTTCTGCGCGGATGTCGTGCGAGATCCGCATCGAGCAGAATTTCGGGCCGCACATGGAGCAGAAATGCGCGACCTTGTGCGCTTCCTTCGGCAGTGTCTCGTCGTGGAAGTTACGGGCCGTCTCCGGGTCGAGCGAGAGGTTGAACTGGTCCTCCCAGCGGAATTCGAAGCGCGCGCGCGACAGCGCGTCGTCGCGCAGCTGGGCGGCCGGATGGCCCTTGGCGAGATCGGCGGCATGGGCGGCGATCTTGTAGGTGATGACGCCGACCTTGACGTCGTTGCGATCGGGAAGACCCAGATGCTCCTTCGGCGTGACGTAGCAGAGCATGGCGGTGCCGAACCAGCCGATCATCGCCGCGCCGATGCCCGACGTGATGTGGTCGTAGCCGGGCGCAATGTCCGTCGTCAGCGGTCCGAGTGTGTAGAACGGCGCCTCGCCGCAGACGGCGAGTTGCTTGTCCATGTTCTCCTTGATCTTGTGCATCGGCACGTGGCCGGGGCCTTCGATCATCACCTGACAATCCTTGGCCCAGGCGATCTTGGTGAGCTCGCCGAGCGTTTCGAGTTCGGCGAATTGTGCCGCGTCGTTGGCATCGGCGATCGAGCCGGGGCGCAGGCCGTCGCCGAGCGAGAAGGAGACGTCATAGGCGCGGCAGATGTCGCAGATTTCCTCGAAATGCTCGTAAAGGAAGCTCTCGCGATGGTGATGCAGACACCACTTGGCCATGATCGAGCCGCCGCGCGAAACGATGCCGGTGACGCGATCGACGGTGAGCGGGATGTAGTGCAGCCGGACGCCGGCATGGATGGTGAAATAGTCGACGCCCTGTTCAGCCTGCTCGATCAGCGTGTCGCGATAGACTTCCCAGGTGAGGTCCTCGGCAATGCCGTTGACCTTTTCCAGCGCCTGGTAAAGCGGCACGGTGCCGATCGGAACCGGTGAGTTGCGGATGATCCATTCGCGGATGTTGTGGATGTTGCGGCCGGTCGAAAGGTCCATGACGGTGTCGGCGCCCCAGCGCGTCGCCCAGACCATCTTTTCGACCTCTTCCGCCATCGACGAGGTGACGGCGGAGTTGCCGATATTGGCATTGATCTTCACCAGAAAATTACGGCCGATGATCATCGGCTCGGATTCCGGATGGTTGATGTTGGCAGGCAGGATCGCGCGACCGCTGGCAATTTCCTGGCGCACGAATTCGGGTGTCACGTGATCGGGGATGTGGGCGCCGAAGCTCTCGCCGTCGCGGACTTTCGCACGCGCCGCGTCGCGGCCGAGATTTTCGCGGATCGCCACGAACTCCATTTCCGGCGTGATGATGCCGGCGCGGGCATAGGCAAGCTGGGTCACTGCGCGGCCGCCCGTGGCCTTCAGCGGCGCATGCTGGAACGGGAAGGTCGGTGTCAGCCTGTCGCCGCTCACAAAGCCGTTGTCCTCGGGGCGGACCACGCGTCCCTCACAGGTTTCCACATCGCCGCGGTCGACGATCCAGTTGCGGCGCAGCCGCGGCAGGCCGTCCTCGATGCGGATCTCGGCGTCGTCGGCGGTGTAGGCGCCGGAGGAATCATAGACCGTAACCGGTTGCTCGCCCGACGTCGGGTGGAGCGCAATCTCGCGCATCGGCACGCGGATATCCGGATGAAGCACGCCCGGCTTGTGGATCTTGCGGGAGGCGGGAAGCGGTCCTTGCGTGACCGTGAGGGCTGCGGGTTTGGTGGCAATATTCATGACGAGGCTCCAAGTTTGCAATTGGAGACCCAGTTCTGATGCCGGAAAGATGAAAGACGCTCCGCCAGATGCTGGACGCACGGAATCCTGGCTTCGATATCTGCACCGTCCCTACGCCAGTATGAACTGGATCAGGTTCAACGGGTCACTGCGCCACAGCCGGCAAGCCGGCCATCCAGCAGAATCTCAGCCCCTTGCGGGACCCCCCTGGTGAATGCCTAGATCATAGCCATCGATCGGCCCGGGTCGTCAAGCGTGAATTCGCCTGCCGACAAAGATGCACCTATTGCGTGTGGTGACGGATTCGGGTTTGACGCTAGCGGCCGGCCTTTTCCGGTGCGGCCCGCTCGGCGTAATCGGCACGGTTGATGCCGTGGCGCTGGAGCTTGTCGTAGAATGTCTTGCGCGGAATGCCGAGCGCCTCGATCGTCGCCTTGACGTCGCCGCGCTGAGCCCGCAACACCTCTTTCAGGATCTCCGCCTCGTAGCGTTCGAGCCGTTCCGGGAGCGCAAATCCAGGCTGTTCGGCGGGCGCAATCGGCTGTCCCAGCGGACCTTCGACACCAAGCGCCACGCGTTCTGCAAAGTGCGAGAGCTCGCGCACATTGCCCGGCCAGGCATGCGTCATCAGATGTCTCTGCACGGCCGATGTGACCACAGGCGCGTCGCGCTTGAAGCGCTCGGCCGCCCGGGTCAGGAAGTGCGAGAAGAGCAGCGGGATATCGTCTCGGCGTTCGCGCAGCGGTGGGATCGACAGCGTTACGACATTCAATCTAAAGTAGAGGTCTTCCCGGAAATCGCCGCGCTGCGCCGGGTCGCCAAGATCGATTTTGGCAGCCGCGATGACGCGGATATCGACCGGACGAACCTGGTTGGTGCCAAGCGGCGTGATTTCGCGCGCTTCCAGAACGCGCAGCATCTTCACTTGAGTCGCCGGTGGCATCGCCTCGATCTCGTCGAGGAACAGCGTGCCGCCGCTCGCATGCTCGATCCGGCCGATGCGCTTCTTCAAGGCGCCGGTGAAGGCGCCCTGTTCGTGGCCGAAGAGTTCGCTTTCGATCACCGTTTCGGGCAGCGCCCCGCAATTCAGCGCCACGAAGTTGCCGTTGCGGCGTCGGCTCCAATTGTGGAGCAGCGTCGCCACCACCTCCTTGCCGCTGCCCGTCTCGCCGGCGACGAGCACGTCGACATCGGTATCGGCAATGTGCCGGATCGTCTGGCGCAAACGTTCCATGACCGGCGTCTGGCCGATCAGCGGCAGGCTGTCGCCGGCCGTCTCGGCGGCCCGTTTCAGCGCGCGGTTTTCCATCACGAGCCGGCGTTTTTCCAGCGCGCGATGCACGCTCTGCACCAGCCGGTCGGCGGCAAAGGGTTTGGGGATGAAGTCGTAGACGCCATCCTGCAGCGCCTGCACTGCCATCGGGATGTCGCCATGGCCGGTCACCAGGATCACCGGCAGATCCGCGTCGAAAGCTTCGATGCGGCGGAAGAAGGCGAGGCCGTCGATGCCCGGCATGCGGATATCGCTGACGACGACTCCGTCGAAATTCGCATCCAGCGTCTTCAACGCTTCGGCAGCGCTGGCAAAAGGGGTAACGGCGAGGCCGGCGAGTTCCAGCGTCTGCGTCATCGCCTTGCGCAGATGGTTGTCGTCGTCGACGAGATAGACGGTCGGCTGCATCGCTCAGGCCCTCTTCAGGCGAACCGTGAAGACGGTGCCCCTGTCGCTGGTTTCGACGGTGATATCGCCGCCATAGTCGGCGACGATCTCCTTGGAGATGGCAAGGCCGAGGCCGAGCCCTTCATCCTTCGAGGTGTTGAACGGCGTGAACAGATCCTCGTGGATGTGCAGGGGAATGCCTGGGCCGTTATCGGCAACGACGAGCAAAACCGTCCCGGAGGGGCTGTCCTTGCAGCGCACGCGGATCTCGGCGTCGCTGCGCGTGCCGAGCGCTTCCAGGGCATTTTGCAAAAGGTTGATCAGCACCTGCTCGAGCCGGATGTGGCTGCCGAGGACGCTGAGGCCATTTTCCGGCAGGTCGATGACGATCGCATCCATGCGGCCGGCAAAGCGGCTGCGCAGCAGCATCATCGCCCCCTCGATCACGTCGCGCATGGGCGTCGGCTCGGCGACGAAGCGGCCCTTGCGAGCGAAGCTTCTGAGTTCGTCGGTGATGGTGCCGACCCGATCGGTCAGTTCGGCGATGCTGACAAGGTTCTCGACCGCGGTCTGCTGCTGGCCGCGTTCGAGGAAGGTGCGGGCGTTGTCGGCATAGGCGCGGATGGTGGCGACCGGCTGGTTGATCTCGTGGGCGACGCCGGCGGCGACCTGGCCGAGGATCGCCAGCCGGTTGGCCTGAACCAGCTCCTGCTGCACCGCCTGCAGTTTCTCGCCGGTGCGCCTGTGGTCGGCGATCTCCGTTTCCAGATGATCGCGCGCCAAGCTCAGGTCATGGGTGCGTTCCGCCACGCGGCGCTCCAGTTCGTCACGCGCGGCACGCTCCCTTGTGGCGACCAGCGTCAGGGCCTGGCGTCGGCGCAGCAGGAAAGCGGCGAGCGCCAGCAGCGGCACGATGACGGCGAGCGCGAGAAGCCGGGCTTCACGGGTTGCCGCCGAAATCGCACCATCGAGCGGCGCCAGTTGCTCCAGCCGCCAGCTCGTGGTCGGCACCATGGTCTCGACCCGCAGGAACTGCCGCTCGCTGTCGCCGGGCAAAAGCGCACGCAACTCGCTGGAGCCGTCGCTGGTCGGCTCGATGTCGCGGAAGGGCAGCGGCAGCAGCGAGGCATCGCCAAATTGCAGGCTGTCGCGGATGGCGGCGACGCGGTCGCGTGGAATTGTTCTGGTCGTCATGAAGCGCCAGGAGGGGAAGCTGGTGATCAGCACGATGCCGCGCCGGTCGGTGACGTAGACCGGCTTGCCGGAGGCGAGCCATTCGGCTTCCACATCGTCGAATTCGAGCTTGGCGACGACGACGCCGATCGGGCCGTCAGGACCCTGGACCCGACGCGAAATGTAGAGGCCCGGCCGCTTGCTGACGTTGCCCATGGCGAAATGCTCGGCCTTGCCGTCGCGCATCGCCATGCGGAAATATTCGCGGAAGGCATAGTCGTTGCCGACGAAACTCGTCGGCTCGCGCCAGTTGCTGGCGGCGACGGCGACGCCATCGGGGCCGATCACGTAGATGACAGCGGCGTCCGTGTTGGTCGCCAGCGCCTGTAGCTTCTCGTTCAGCCGTTGCAGCGCCTCTGTGCCGCGGGTCGAAAGGGCTGCCATCACCTCGACATCGTCGGCCAGCACCAGCGGCGTCGAGCGTTGGCGTTCGAGTACGGCGCGCAGCAGCGAGGCCTTCAGATTGGCATCGATCCGGCTTTGGGCATCGACAGTTTCGAGCGCCTGGCTTCGGCCGTACTCGCCGGCAAGCAGGAGCGCGGCGACAAGCAGCGCGACGGCAAGGCCGGCAAAGACCAGCCAGGTGCGGCGCATCGACTGGTCGAGATCTGCCAGATTGAGGGGGGCGGACAGGGCGTTGAACATGGCCCAATTGTGCATTTTTTCGCTCAGTCTTCCAGACGGCTTGTGCGGAAATCCGCTCAACTCTTTGTGCGCACCGAGCCGCCTGCACAAAACATCCTCATCAATTCAAAGGCTTGGTTCCTGCCGCGGCCAACTGGCACGACCGTTGCAAATGACATCCTCATGACAGCCCGCGCTGTCGCGCATCGGAAATTGACCCGGGAGGCCCGGCATGACGCCGGACTGGGTCCAGTGGAGGATCTCATGATTATCGAACAATCCGCGGAACCGCGCGGCAAGACACCTTTCTATCGCCATCTCTATGTCCAGGTTCTGGTTGCGATCGCCGCCGGCATCCTGCTCGGCCATTTCTATCCGTCGCTCGGCACCGAGCTGAAGCCGCTCGGCGACGCCTTCATCCGTCTCGTCAAGATGATCATCGCGCCGGTCATCTTCCTGACAGTCGCGACCGGCATCGCCGGCATGACCGATCTTGCCAAGGTCGGCCGCGTCGCCGGCAAGGCGATGATCTATTTCCTCACGTTTTCGACGCTCGCGCTGATCATCGGCCTGATCGTCGCCAATGTCGTCCAGCCGGGCGCCGGCATGCACATCGATCCGGCCTCGCTCGACGTCAAGGCGGTGACCACCTATGCCGAAAAGGCGCATGAGCAGACGATCACCGGCTTCCTGATGGGCATCATCCCGACGACGCTCGTCGGCGCCTTTGCCGATGGCGACATCCTGCAGGTGTTGTTCATCTCCGTGCTCTTCGGTCTGTCGCTTGCCATGGTCGGCAAGAAGGCAGAGCCCGTCGTCGACTTCCTGCACGCGCTGACGCTGCCGGTCTTCAAGCTCGTCGGCATCCTGATGAAGGCCGCCCCGATCGGCGCCTTTGGCGCGATGGCGTTTACCATCGGCAAATACGGCGTCGGCTCGATCGCCAACCTGGCGATGCTGATCGGCACCTTCTACATCACGTCCTTCCTCTTCGTGTTCGTCGTTCTTGGCGCGGTCGCCCGCTACAATGGCTTCTCGATCGTTGCGCTGATCCGTTACATCAAGGAAGAACTGCTCCTGGTGCTCGGCACGTCCTCGTCGGAAGCCGCTCTTCCGGGTCTGATGAGCAAGATGGAAAAGGCCGGCTGCAAGCGCTCGGTCGTTGGTCTGGTCATCCCGACCGGCTATTCCTTCAACCTCGACGGCACCAACATCTACATGACGCTGGCCGCGCTCTTCATCGCCCAGGCGATGGATATCCCGCTGTCGCTCGGCGATCAGGTGCTGCTGCTTCTCGTCGCGATGTTGAGCTCCAAGGGTGCTGCCGGCATCACCGGCGCCGGTTTCATCACGCTGGCTGCGACGCTTTCGGTCGTCCCGGCGGTGCCGGTCGCCGGCATGGCGCTGATCCTCGGCATCGACCGCTTCATGTCGGAATGCCGCGCGCTCACCAACTTCGTCGGCAATGCGGTCGCCACGATCGTCGTTGCGAAGTGGGAAGGCGAACTGGATGAAGCGCAGATGGCCGCGGTCCTTGGCGGCCGTGCGCCGGAGGCGCTGCCGCAGCCGGCCTTGCAGCCGGCGGAATGAGTTTGCCTCCCAAGGCATGGCTGCAAAAAAGCAGTCCGAACGCGGTCCGTGGCAACACGGGCCGCGTCGTCGTTTTAGCTATTGGCCGCTCAGCGTCATCTTCGACGTTTCAGGCGCACCGGCGTTCAGGTAGGCCACGAAGTCCCGGAGCATCGGAACTCGGCGCGGGCGGAAGCTTTCCTCCGTCATCGTGACATCGACGATGCGATCGACGCGGAACTTGCGGTAGTCCTGGCGCAGGCAGCACCAGGCGAGAAGCACCAGAACCCGTTCCAGATAGACGATGGCAAGCGGCAAAACCTGCCGGTCGGTCCGCTGCCCCAAGGCATCCACATAGCCGATGATGACGGCGCGTTCCTGCCAGGAGGCTTCGCGCAGCAGGGAGACATCGACGGTTGGCGGCCCTCTCCTGTCGAAGCGATAGACCTGCGAGACTGCATGAAGCGCCTGGCGTTGCAACCGATCGGGCAGTGTCGCCGTTATCTTGGAAAGGACGGCGCGTGCCGCCGCGGCAAGATCCGGCTCGCCCATGTGCTGCACCTCGGCAAGGCCGAGCACCAGCGCCTCGATCTCCAGGCGGGTAAAGGTTTGCGGCGGCAAGGCGATATCCTCCGTCAGCCGGTAGCCGAAGCCGCGCTCGCCATCGATGACGGCGCCGGCGGCGCGCAGGCTGTCGATGTCCCGATAGAGCGAGCGCAACGACACGCCGGTTTCCTCGGCAAGGCGGGCCGCCGTTACCGGGGAGGGGAGTGTGCGCAGCGCCTGGAGCAGGCAGAACAGACGATCACTACGGGCCATGGATGAAAGATAGACGAACCCTACTGACGAAAACTGGCAGTTGGCCGACTGTATAAGATCCGCATCGCCAAACGCAACCGAGGATCCAGACTATGCTGACACTCTTTCACGCCCCGCGCTCGCGCTCGTCGCGCATCATCACCCTGCTTCGCGAACTCGATGCTCTCGACAAGGTGGAAGTCGAGATCGTCGACATCACTCGCGGTGACGGCAGCGGTCGAAAGGATCCGGCGAACCCGCACCCGGAGGGTAAGGTGCCGCTGCTCGTTCATGACGGTGTGGTGCTCTGGGAAACCATTGCGATCATCCAATACCTGACCGACCTCTTCCCGGAAAAGAGGATGGCGCCGCATGTTGGCGATCCGCAGCGTGGCCGTTATCTCAGCTGGCTTGCCTGGTATGCCGGTGTGGTCGAGCCGGTGCTGATCGCGCAAGCCGCGGGGGTTTCGCACCCCTATTTCGACGCCACCTTCCGCGGCCCGACAGAGATGGCGGCACGCCTGGAAAACGCGTTGAAGGACAGTCCCTATCTGATGGGCGAGCACTACTCGGCGGCCGACCTGCTCTTGCATTCGCCCTTCGCCTGGTATCCCGCGGCAACACCGGATAGCGCCGTCATCAAGGACTGGGTCGAGCGCTGTGGCGCGCGGCCGTCGCTACAATGGACCGCGGATTTCGATGCCCGGGTGGCAGCGGTAGCCTGACGGCGCCGGCAACGCGCCAACTCCGCCCCGGTTCCGGTCCGAAGGGGGCATGGTGGCCCAAGGCTATTTTCGCTTGAGATTGATCTCGCTCGTGACGATCCGCTTGCCGGAAGCGGGATCGACGTCGATCGTCTTCAACTGCATCCCGTTGGTGCCGACCTTGCGTAAGGTCAGGTCGGCACTGCGGTCGCCATTGACTTCCTTCGCCCATCGAATGGTGAGGTTGATCGCATCGCCGCGTCGTGTGCCGTTGAGCCCGGCGCGGCCGCCGCGGGGGCCGAGATAGGAGCCGCTATAGGTGGACCCGGTAAAGCGCAGCTTCGCGTCGATGGATCGCGAGATCAGCAGCATGCCGCGGCAGACGCCCTCCATCGATAGAGCCGCGTCGCTCGCCTTGGAACTGAAGTTGCAGGAAATGTTCATCGGCGACATGTGAGCACGGATGCGCACCGTTCCGGTGCCTGCCCAGTTGCCGCCAAGGGTCTTCAAGAACGCGCCCTCGTCTGCCCGTGAGGCACTCGTGGACGGCAAGATGAGTGCGGCCATCAGGAGCCATCGCCACATGCCTTGCACCTCCCATTTGCGTGGATGCTGCAACACCCCGTTGCCGCACATGAGCGTCAACGCAACATGTGGCGGCGAAGTTCCTCATTGGCTTCTTTATCTGGCCGGATCTTACGATCGATCAACAATCGGGCACGCATCCGGGCAGCCATCAAAATGTGATCCCTGGCGCTGTTTTATCAGATTTGCCTGCACGTGCGCTGCTGTTTTCAATTCCCCGTATTAACGTTGATCTCTGAAACAGCGTCTCGTCGTCCCCATCCGTAAAAACGGGTAAAGACTTCGTTACCTTGTAAGTATAGACCTCGATCTGCGCTGTCTGTCCGATTTAGCTATTGGCCACCGGGGCGGGAGGGGGACTGGTTTATGTTCGGTGTTACGCGCTTTTTGCCTTTTTCAACCGATCCGGGTGCCCGGGTCCGCCTAAAGGCACCCGCCAGCCACCGGTTCATTTCACGCGGTCGCAAGCAACGAACAGCGGTTACGCTGTCTGGAGACTGCCCGTGACGGCGCGATCCGAATGTGTCCGATCCCCGGACGGCGAAACGCCGTTCACGCCTGAGCGGTTCGTCGGCGATCCGCTCTTTGGGGAGGCGTTGCGTCAGGCGGCCCTTCATATGGTTGCGATCCATGACGCCGCTCCGCGCATCGTGCGCTACACCGCCAGCCTGAGAAAATGGCTGCTCACCCAGGCCATCCTGACGCTGCATTTCGAGCGTCTGACCGACCCATCCCGCCCCGAACTGACGGCGGCAAGGCTGATCGACTTTATCGCGGGCAACAACGTAGCCAGCAAGAACACGGCAGCGGCGCACCTGGCCGAGATGCGCAACTATCGACTGCTTCTCGATGCGGAACAGGGCGGCGACAAGCGGATCAGGCCCCTGATCCTTTCCGATGTCGCTGAGGGCCTGATCCGGCAGTGGTTCGAGGGGCACCTTTCGTCGCTCGACAGGCTCGACGAGGGAACAAGGCTGGCGCAGTCGCAAACCGAGCCGACCTTGATGCATCATGCGCTCCCGCGTGCGATGCGGCGGCTCATCGCGGATCGCGCCTGGTGCGAGCCACCCGAAAGCATCGCCGCTTTCGTCTCGACGGAGTCAGGCAGCAACATCCTGCACGACCTGGTGGCGCGGCTGCCGACGGGCGTCCTGCCCGATCAGCGGATTTGGATCGGGCCCCTGAAGCCAGGTGAGATCTCCAGCCGCTACATCATCTCGCGCACCCATGCGCAGAGGGTTTTCGCGCGTGCCGGTGATCTCGGCGTTCTCGGCTGGGAGAGTTCCGGCAGCCGCGGTCCGCTCTGGATTTCGCGTGACCTGGTCGACGATTACCGCCATTGGCAAGCGGTCAAGTTTGCCGCACTCGATGAAGCCTTCGCCTGGGCAGCGTTGCAGGCAAGGTGAACGGCGGGCGCGGCCTGAGCGCGTGCAGATTGCTGCTTGCGATGCGTGCCGGTCGGCTGTCGCTTTCAGCAGGTGCTGACCCGCCCATGACGCTGGACGTGCGGCAGCAAGAAGCGGGACGGAAATCGGACCGCAGCCTGCCTACAGACTGTGCAGAACCTGCGTCGCCTTCACCGCGGCAGACGCCCGGTTCTCGACGCCGAGCTTCACATAGATCTGCTCCAGATGCTTGGTGACCGTGCGCGCGCTCAAGCCGAGGATCTCGCCGATGTCGCGGTTCGCCTTGCCCTTGGCGATCCACAGCAGCACCTCCGATTCCCTTGGGGTCAATGCGAAGTGCTGGCGCAACACCGCATCGTCGGAGCGGCGGTTTTCGGCGGTGAGGCGGAAGAGATGTTCATTCGGGCCGATCGAGCCGAGGAAGGATATCTGCAGGGACGACTGCTCGGGCTGGTCGAGCGTGAAGGTGCCGTCGTCGGGCGCTCCGGTGCGCAGGCGGTTTGCCATCCAGCCCGCGATGCGCCGGGTGACGATCGCCATGCCATCGTCGCGGCCGGTTGCGGCGTTGACGAGACGCGTCGCCTGCGGCGTCGACCAGCAGACGCTTCCGTCGCTGCGCACCGCGAGCAGATGGCGGCCGGCCGCGTCAAGTGCGACCCGTGCGCTCTGGGCCGAACGCGCGTTCGAGAGATGGACGCGAATGCGCGCCCTCAGCTCATCGATGTTGATCGGCTTGGTCAGATAGTCGACGCCGCCGGCCTCGAGCGCACGCACCACATGTTCGGTCTCGGTCAGCCCGGTCATGAACAGCACCGGCGTCTGGCCGACGGCGGCGTTGCCCTTGAGGCGTCGGCAGGTCTCGAAGCCATCGATCCCGGGCATGACGGCATCGAGCAGAATGACGTCGGGCGTGATGCGCTCGGCGATCGAAAGGGCGGCGCTGCCGGAGGTCGCGATCAGCACGGAAAAGCCGGATTGCTCCAGCGCTTCCGTCAAGAAACCAAGCGCCTCCGGGGAATCGTCGACGAGAAGCACGATGTCGCGGCGGTCGTTGGCCTCAGCCATGGGCGTCGTCTCCGTTGGCTGCGTTGTTCTTGAGGAAAGCGTCGTAGCCCGAGAGGTCGAAGGCCTGCACATAGGCGCGGGCGGCCTCAGCGAAGGGCTGGTGCTCGGGCTGCAGGGCAATCTCCGTCAGTTTGGCTTCGATGCCCCTGACATAGCCGATCTCTCCAAGGCGGATCAGCTCTTCCACGTGATAGGCGTCGGGGCGCGTCAACGGTTCGGCCGCCGGCGACGGGTGTGCTTGCTTCTCCTCTCCCTCGTGAACCCAAGTGAGGCCAAGGTGCACGGCGAGCTTGTCGGCGAGTTGCCCGACGGGGAAGGGCTTGGCGAGCGTGTCGTTGTGGCCGCGGAATGCTCCGGTCGCCGAGCCATCGCCGATATTGGCCGAAAGCATGATGATCGGCGCGATCTGCCCGCCCTGGCGCAGCCGCTCGACAAGCTCCCAGCCGCTCATGCCCGGCATCGAGATATCGATCAGGAAGAGGTCGGCGCCGAGGTCTTGAAGCAGCGCCAGACAATCGGCTCCGGACGCGGCCGTCAGCACCGTGAAGTCCATCGGCACGAGGATCTCGCGCATGAGGTCGCGATGGTCGGCATTGTCGTCGACGATGACGATGGTGCGGCGCGGGCCGAGATAGGAGGTGATACGGCGCGGGGCTGCGGGAGGTAGCGGACGATCTACCGCCGACAGCATCAGCCGGACGCGGAAGGTGGTGCCTTGCCCAGGCGTGCTGGTGACTGCGATTTCGCCGCCGAGCGTCTGCGTCAGGAGCCGCGTGATCGTCAGGCCGAGGCCGAGGCCCGGCATACTACCGAGATGTTCGGCCTCGCCGCGCTGGAACGGATCGAAGATGCGCGGCAAATCCTTGTCGGCAATGCCGCGGCCGCTGTCGGCAATCGTGAAGGTCGCCACCTGGCTGCGATAGGCGACATCCAGGCGGATGCCGCCACGCTCGGTGAACTTCAATGCGTTGGATAGGAGATTGACGAGGATCTGCCGCAGGCGCTTTTCGTCGGTCTTCACATGGCGTGGCAGGCCGCTAGCGCGCTCGTGCTCGAAGCTGATGCCCTTGGCCAATGCCTGCGGCCGAAACATTTCGACGATCTGGTCGAGGAAATCGTGAATGTTGATCTCATTGGAATAGACCTGCAGCTTGCCGGCCTCGATCTTCGAGATATCCAAGAGGCCGTCAATCAGGCCGGAAAGATGGTCGGCGCTGCGCTTGATCACCTTGATCGCGCCCTGACGCGCCGGGGGGATCGTCTCGTCGCGCTCCAGAACCTGGGCGTAGCCGAGCACGGCGTTGAGAGGCGTGCGAAGCTCATGGCTGAGGCCGACGACATAGCGGCTCTTGGCGCGGTTGGCGGCTTCCGCCGTTTCCTTCGCCTGCTGGAGTGCGGCGTCGGTCTTCTTGTGGGCGGCGATTTCCTTCAGAAGCAGGGTGTTCTGGCGCGAGGATTCTTCTTCGGCGACGACGCGGCTGTCATGGGCGAGCACGTAGAACCAGGAGACGATACCAGCGAGCACGGCAAAGACGAAGAAGACGACGGCGACCGTGCGCTCGACGACCGCAGCGATCTCGGGAGATGTGCCGGCGGTCTGGTGGGCGATCATCGCGAGGATGAGGCCGATGCCGGCGATCGACAGCACCGCAGAGATCGCGTAGCGGCCGAGCCGCGTCGCGAGCTTTTCCGTGACGGTGCGTGGAAGCAACGTGGTCGCGACGGTCGCGACCTGGGCGTTGAAGCGGGCCTTCGGCTTGCACATGTCGTGGCAGCGGCTGTCGAGCGAGCAGCAGAGCGAGCAGATCGGCGCTGCATAGGCGGGGCACCAGGCCATGTCCTCCGGCTCGAACGGATGCTCGCAGATCGAGCAGGTGATGTCCATCCGGTTGGCCCAGCTCCTGCGCGGCTTGCGCGCGAGATAGAACTTGCCGTCGGTGCCCCAGGCAATCAGCGGCGAGGCGATGAAGGCGACGACCAGCGCGATGTATGGCGCGAGCGAGGCGGCAATCTCGCCGAAGGCACCGAAATGCGCTGTCAGCGCCACGGTCGCCGAGATCGCCATCGCGCCGAGACCCACAGGGTTGATGTCGTAGAGATGGGCGCGCTTGAACTCGATGCCGGGAGGCGACAGGCCGAGCGGCTTGTTGACGAAAAGATCGGCCGAAATCGTGCAAAGCCAGGCCATGGCGATAATGGAGAAGACGCCGAGTGTTTCCTCAAGCAGCCGGTAGATGCCGAGCTCCATCAAAAGGAGCGCGATGGCGACGTTGAAGACCAGCCAGACGACCCGGCCCGGATGGCTGTGGGTGAGCCGCGAGAAGAAGTTCGACCAGGCGAGCGACCCGGCATAGGCGTTCATGACGTTGATCTTCAACTGCGACACGACGACGAAGGCGACCATCAGGAGAAGTGCTGCCGTATCGGAGGGGATCATGTAGCCGAAGGCGGTGTAGTACATCTGCGCCGGATCGGCGGCTTTGGTCGAAGGCACACCGGCAGAAAGCGCCAGCACCACCAGGAACGAGCCGGCGAGCAGTTTGGGCGCGCCGACGATCACCCAGCCGGAACCGGCGAGAAAGACGGCGATGCGGTGGTGCAGCTTGCGCTGTCCGTCCGGCGGCAGGAAGCGCAGGAAGTCGACCTGTTCGCCGATCTGCGCCATCAGCGCGAAGATGACGGCAGAGGCCGCACCGAATTCGACGAGGTCAAAAGGCGCGAAGGTACCCGGAGGACCCGAGGCGTGATGCATGCCCGCATAGGCGAGCCAGGCGCCGACCTTCTCCCAATCGGCAAAGGCGATGAAGACGAAGGGCAGGACGTTGAGCACGATCCAGAACGGCTGCGTGATCAACTGGAACTTGCTGATCAGCCGCACGCCATGGGTGACGAGCGGGATCACGACGACGGCGCTCAGGATGTAGCCGATCCAGAGCGGTATGCCGAGCGCCAGTTCGAGTGCGCCCGACATGATCGAGGCCTCGATCGCAAAGAGGATGAAGGTGAAGCTGGCATAAATCAGCGAGGTCACCGTCGAGCCGATATAGCCGAAGCTGGCGCCGCGGGTGAGCAGATCGATGTCGACACCGTGGCGGATCGCATAGCGGCTGATCGGCAGGCCCACGGTCAGGATCATCAGGCTGGCGACGACGATCGCAACGATCGCATTGGTGGTGCCATAGGACATGGTGATGGCGCCACCGATCGCTTCCAGCGCCAGAAAGGAGATCGCGCCGATGGCGGTCTGGGAAATGCGTTCGGAAGAGAAGCGCCGGGCGCTCTTGGCGGTGAAGCGCAGCGCATAGTCTTCAAGCGTCTGGTTGGCGACCCAACGATTGTATTCCCGCCGGACGGGAATGATGCGCTGGCGTGCCGCCATGGGGGTCCTAACGTGCTGTCGCGGTAGTCTCTGCCTTTTTTCTTAGCACGGAAATTTTCTGCTTAAAATTGCTGCAATCGTAAAATGTGTCGGTAAAGCGGAAAATATGAGCGTGCCGAAATCGGATGCCCCATACTTTGAGAATGAGATCAGTTGCGGAGTGCAGCGGCCGTCAGTTGGGCCGGCAATAGATCGGATTGCTGATGGCCCGGCGGATCGTCTGTTTCGAGAGATCGTCCTCCGAGAGCGCCCAGGGCAAATTTTTGCCGTGGAGGGCCTCCCGGAATGTCTCGACGATCGCGCTCCGGTTGGCGGCCGCGGCGATTTCGGTCCGCAGGAACCGATCGGGCGAACCGGCATAGTGGGCGGTCCAGTCGTCAGCTTCGATGGTCTCTTCACCGACGATGCCGGAAGCGTCTAGCCACAGCAGCCGGTCGCCCTTGGCGCCGCGAGCCAAGGCCTCTGCGGTCACTGGGCCAACCACGGTCGATCCCATCGGTTGGCCGTTGGCGATCAGTTCGAGATGCGGGCCGGTGGGGCTTTCCGTCACGTAGCCGTGGCCCGATCTCATCGTGGCGAGCACGGCGTCTTCGGAGAGTTCATTGAGCCAGAGCACCGTCGTCGGGCGGGCGAGCACCAGCGGTCCCTCCGGCAATAGCCGCGCCGGTTGGTGGAAGTCGCTGCCGCCGATGGCGGAGATCTTCAGGCCCGAGGCGAGGCGCTGCTGGTAGCGCTCGAGCGACACCCAGTTCCAGGCGAGCCAATGGGATTGCCAGACCTCCATGCAGTCGATCTCAGGCAGTTCGTAGTCCCAGGGGATGGTCGGCTTGTCGTGGTTGACCGAGAGCAGGCCGCCGCGCTCATGCACCATGCTCGCGAGCGTGCGGGCATGCTCCGGCTTCGTCATGCGAAAATCGACCCAATCGTCGACGCCGAAGACATTGGCGTGGCCGACGGCGGTGGTGATTTCCATGGCGCGGATGAAGATGAGGTCGGCGGAGGAATGCGGATGGAAGTAGCGCCGCTGGGTGATGGTGTTGTGGTCGGCGACCGCAAGAAAATCGAGACCCGCCTGTTTGGCGGCGGCGTGCAGCAGTTCGGGCGAGCCAGCCGCATCCGAGTGGAAGGTGTGGCAGTGCAGATCGCCGCGATACCATCCGGACTGTTTGCGCACGGGGAACGTTCTTTCCGGCTGCGGCACGATGGAGCGCGGGCTTCTGTCGAAATCGACCGTCACGCTGACCTCGGCGCCTTCTTCGGGGATCTTGTAGAGGCCGAGCATCACCTTCCACTGGCCGGGCGGCATCTCGCCGTGAATGTAGCCGGGCGTGGCGTCGTCGGCAGCGATGAAGAAACGGTCACGCGCGCCACCGCTCCAGCCGCGAAAACCCTGGCCGGTCGGATACTCGGTCGCCCGCGGATCAAGCGCGCCGAGATCGATGATGCATGCCTCTGACTTCGGATAGCTGAGCGTCGCGTCGATGCGCGTTACACCTTCGGGCACCTCGAAGGGCAGATAGAAATAGGGATCGGCCGCCTGATGCTTACGGGTGATGCGCACGGCAAATTCCTGCATGGCGGCCTCAGCGTTCGTCTGCCGCGGGAATGCGGGCGCTGCTGTCATCGAAGAGGGTGATGTGCCTGGCGTCGAAGGCGAGATGGACTGAGGTTCCGACCTTGATCTCGTCGTCGGTGAAGATGCGCGCGGTGACGCGACCGTTGTCGCCGCGCTCCAACGTGACGAGGCTCTCCGGCCCCATGTTCTCGTTGGCGAAGAGTTCGCCGGAAACCACGTTCAGGTCGCCTGCGGCCGCGATACGCAAATGTTCGGGGCGGACACCGAGTGTCATCCTGGCTGATTTCGCCGCCTTGGCGATGGCGTCGGTGAGCGCGATCGGTGCGAGCTTCAGGCCATCGGCGCGCAGGTGCAGGGCGCCATCGCCGATGGATGCTTCGACGGGGACGAGGTTCATCGGCGGATTGCCGACGAAGTTGGCGACGAAGGTCGTTGCGGGCCGGCGGTAAATCTCGATCGGCGGCGCGAACTGCACGATCCGGCCCTTGTCCATGACGGCGATGCGGGTTGCGAGCGCCATGGCTTCGGCCTGGTCGTGCGTGACATAGACGGCGGTCATGCCCATGTCGCGCTGCAGGTGGTTGAGGAAGCCGCGCGCTTCGAGCCGCAGCTTGGCATCGAGGTTCGAAAGCGGTTCGTCGAAAAGATAGACCTCGCTCGGATAGACGAGCGCACGTGCCAGCGACGTGCGCTGCTGCTGGCCGCCGGAGATCTGGCTCGGCAGCCGCTTCATCAGGTCGCCGATCTTGAGGACGTCGGCCACTTCCTTGGCGCGGGCGTGGCGCTTGGTCTCCTGCTCGCCGCGCACCTTCAAGGGATAGGCGATGTTGTCGGCGATGTTCATGTGCGGGTAGAGCGCATAGTCCTGAAAGACCATGGAGATGCCGCGGTCCTTCGGATGCAGGTAGGTGACGTCGCGGCCGCCGATCATCACCCGGCCAGAGGTTGGCGTTTCGAGACCTGCGATCATGCGCAGGCTCGTCGTCTTGCCGCAGCCCGACGGACCGAGCAGGCAGATGAACTCGCCGTCGGCGATCTGGAAGCTGATGTCGGGCACGGCGACGAAGGCGCCGAAGGTCTTGGAGATGTTCTGGAATTCGACAGAGGCCATGACGGGTTTCCGATTACGACTTGATGCCACCAAAGAACCGGAAACCGAATTTCCAATTCACGAAGAGATAGAGGGCGATGACCGGCAGCGAATAGATCAGCGAATAGGCGGCCAGCAGCGTGACGATCGGCGTGCCGGCTTCCGAGTAGAAGGAGTAGATGGCGACGGATGCCGGCATCAGCTTGTCGCTGCGCAACAGGATGAAGGGGATGAGGAAGCTGCCCCAGATGTTGACGAAGGCCCAGACGACAACCACGACGATGCCCGGCCGGATGACCGGCAGCGCCACATCGAAGAACGCCTGGAGCGGAGAGGCGCCGGCGACCATCGCGCTCTCCTCATAGGAGCGCGGGATGGCGTCGATGAAATCGCGAAGAATGAACATCGCTGTCGGCAACAGCCCGCCGGCAAAGACGAGAATGACGGCAAGATGGGTGTCGATCAGGCCTGCCGCGGAGATGATGAGGAAAATCGGCACCATCGCCGCCGAGCCTGAAACGACCGACGAGAAGAGCAGCAGGATATAGGTGACGGCGCCCTTGCCCGGGATCGGTGAGCGCGAGAGGGCATAGGCCGCAAGCGTCGCCGCCGCGCCGACCAGCACCACGCCGCCCGCCGCCTGGATGAGACTGTTCAGCAGCGCCTGCATCGCGAAGGTGTTCTGGAAGACGGTGGCAAAATTCGAAAGCGTGAAGGGCGAGGGGATGGCAAGGCCGAGTTCGGCACGGGCATTGAAGGGTGCAAAGATGAACCAGACGAGCGGCAGTGCGAAGATCGTTCCGAGGAAGGTGGCGGCGGCGGCAAAGATCGCGCGCCGCACGAAGATGTTCTGAGTCTTCTGCATCATTCCGCCTCCACCGGCTTCTTGTGGGCAAGGCGAAGATAGATGAGCGCGAAGGCGAGATTGATCAGCATGATGACCACGCCGACGGCAGCGCCCTTGCCGAACTCGAAATCCTTGAACGCGATGCGGTAGGTGTAAATCGACAGGATCTCGGTGCGATAGGACGGCCCGCCATGGGTGAGCAGGAACGGCGTGAAGACGTTGAAGGTCCACATGGTGATGAGGATGAGGTCGGTGACGACATGGCCGCGGATCAGCGGCAGCGCGATGTCGCGCAGCTTCTGCCACGAGGTGGCGCCGGCGACATCGGCTGCCTGGAAGTAACTCGGCGGGATCGACTGGAAGGCCGAGTTGAACAGCATCATCGAGAAGGCGGCGCCCCGCCAGGTGTTGAAAGACACGATCACCCAGAACGGTTGTTGCAGCAGCCAGTCGCCCGGCGGCAGACCGAGGCCGCGCAGGATCATGTTGAGCGTGCCGTTGTCATAGTCGAGGAAGGCGAACCAGGCAAAGCCGATCACCACCTCCGGCAGGATCCAGGCGGCGATGACCGCGGTCTGCAGGAAGGATTTGAGCGTCGGCGTGACCGTCTGGCTGAGCCAGGCGAGCAGCAGCCCGAGCAGCGCCTGGCCGATCAGCGCCGAGAGCAGCACGAACTGGATCGTCAGGATCAGCGAAAACCCGAACTGGCCGCGGGTAAAGAAGGTCGCCGGATTGAAGAGCGCGAAATAGTTCTGCAGGCCGACGAAATCGGGGTCGACGGCCGTGCGGCCGAGCAGTGTGCGGTTGGTGAAGGAAACGAAAATCACCCAGAAGAAGGGAACGATGACGAAGACCCCGACGAGGGCCGTGGCCGGTGCCAGAAAAAGCGCGCCGGCGCGCGTCGAAAGCAGGGAGAATTTCTTCATGCGCGTTTCATGCCCATATCCTGGATCGGGAGCCCGGCCACGGATGGCAGCCGGGCGCTCTGTCGTTGGATCGAAGCGGGATGAGGGCACCGTTGCGGCCACATCCCGCATTGGCTTTAGAGCGTGCTGACGGTGTTTTCTTCGCCGACGATGGCGATGACGGCCGCCTTGTACTGGGCCATCGCGTCCTCAGGCGAGAGCTCGCCGGAAACGACGCTTTCGGTCATGCGCTGGATCTCGGTCGAGACCTTGTTGTAATTGGCGTCGTTCGGACGGGCCGTGGTGATCGGCAGCAGCGTCGTTGCCGTTTCCGTCAGGAACGGCGAGTTCGGGATCGCCACGTCGTCGCGGATGCGGATGGCGGGCTGGATTTCCTGGAACGCGTCGAGCTGCTCCTTGCTGTTCATGAACGAGAGCAGCGCCCAGGATTCGGCAGGCGCGTCCGTATGCGGATTGATGACGAAGCCGGTGCCGCCGGACATCGTGACGAAATCCTGGCCGCGTAAGCCCTTTCCGGGTGCTGCGGCGGGCATCTTCTTCCAGGTCATGGTGTTGTCGCGATCGGCGACGGCGAATTCGGCGCCGGGCGCTGTGACCGAGCGATAGAACCAGTCGCCCTCGACGAGCATCGCCGTCTTGCCATCGCGGAAATTGGCGAAGGTGCGGTTGCGGCCGTCGGCAAGCAGCTGCGCGCGCTGGTCGCCGAGCTTGTCGTCGACATAGATGGTCTTGTAGAGCTTCAGCGTGTCGAGGATGCCCTGGCTCGAAACGATATATTTGCCGCTGTCGTCGGTGACCTGTTCGCCGGTGCCGAGCAGCGCCATCCAGTAGCCCTGCATCGTGGTCGCCTCGCCCATGGAGACGCCGGCGTTGAGCTGCAACGGGAAGCTGTCGGGGGCGGCCGCCTTGATCTTGCGGGCGGCGTCGAGCAACTCATCCCAGGACTTCGGCTGCCAGCTGTCGGCATCGAGCCCAGCCGATTTGAAGAGGTCCTTGCGCACGAAGATCATGCGGGCGTCGGTGCCGAGCGCGATGCCATAGGGCTTGCCCTGGTAGCTCATCAGCGCCTTGGTGCCGTCGGAGATATGCTGCCAGCCCTCCCACTTCGGAACGTCTGGGCCGGCCACTTCCTCGAGCGACTTCAGGAGATTGCCCTGGACGAAGCTCGGGATCAGGAAGCCGTCGAAGCCGGAGACATCAGGGCCGGCGCCGGTGGAGAAATCGAGCGCGAGCTGCTGCGTCAGCTGCTCGTCCTCGCCGCCAAACTGGGTGAGCTTGACGGTGACGTCCTTGCCTTCGGCCTTCATCTTCTCGGTAAAGGCCGGAATGACCTTCTTTTCGATCCACTCGGCCATGCCGCTGTTTACGCCGCCGATGATGCAGCGGCAGGTGATGTTGAGTTCGGTGGCGCTCACTGGTGCTGCAAAGGCGATGGCCGCGGCTGCGCCGAGCAATAGGGAATGAAACCTGGTACGCATGTTTTCTCCTCCCGGTCGATCCACTCAAGGACCTATGTGTCTGGCTGCGACAGTCCGTCCCTCCTCCAGGTCCGGCGTCCCGACGACGGTCAAGAATGAACACGCTTTCATCTTTGTCAACATGGATCATGTGTTCCGTTGGTAAAAATCGGCGGAATACCTATTCCGCTTGACGAAATCGTCGCGTTGCTCTCTTTTGTGAATGAACACGTTTTCATTTTGTGACGGATAGATGAACGAGCGCGCCGACAAGAAAGCTGCCCGAGCCACCGCAGACCAGGTGGCGCGCGAGGCCAATGTTTCCCGTGTGGCGGTCTCGCGGGCCTTCAATCCGAATGCGTCGCTGAAGCCGGAAAAGCGCGACCGCATCCTGCAGGTGGCGCGGGAGCTGAACTACACGCCCGACATGGCGGCACGCTCGCTGGTGACCGGTCGCTCGCATCTCGTCGGCATGATCGTGCCCGACGTCTGCAGCCCCTGGGAGAGCCAGGAGATCGACGCGTTGACGACGGCGCTGCAGGCGGAGGGCTTCGCGACGCTGCTCTTCAAGGCCAAGGCTGATTTCAGCATGGATCCGCGCCTGCTCACCTACATGCGCGGCTTCAATCCGGATTCCGTGATCGCGTTTACCGAGAACATCCTGCCCGATGTGCTCTGCGGCTTTCTCGACCGCGCGGTGCCGATCTACGTGATCTACGACGACGTGAAGCAGTTTGCAGGCGCCGCATCCGGTACGCTCTATGACCGCCTGCTCGTCCGGCAGAAAAACGGCATCGAGCAGGCGGTGGCCCTGCTTCAGGGCTATGGCGCGCGCCGCATCGCCTATCTCGGCGGCAAGGCGCAGTCGCTCGCCAATGCCGAGCGCGAGCGCACACTGAAGGAGACGCTCGCGGAGCGCGGCATGGATGCGCCGATCGTGCTTGCCGGCGATTACACCTACGACACCGCCTACCAGGCGACGCTCGATCTGTTCCGCATCGGCGAAGGTGCCGATGCGATCTTTGCGGCCAATGACGTCGGCGCCTTCGGCGCGATCGACGCGCTGCGCCACGAGCTCGGGCTTTCCGTGCCTGAGGACGTCAAGGTCGTCGGTTTCGACGACATCCCGCAGGCGCACTGGAAGAGCTACAACCTCACCACCGTGCGCATCGACCTCGAAGAGCGCGTGCGTGCGCTCGTCCGCCTCATCCTGATGCGGCTTCGTGCGCCCGATGCCGAGCCGTTTACCGAGACACTCAACACCCGCCTGATCGTGCGGGGCACCGTCGGCTGAAGGTAGCGAACATGACCGAAAAACGCATCCACGTCGTCTTCAAGACCCATCTCGACATCGGCTTTACCGATCACGCCGAGAAGATCCGAAAGCAGTATCACGAGCGCTTCATCCCGCAGGCGATCGAGACCGGCGCGCACTTCTACAACGAGAACCCGCACGAGCCGCTGTTCGTCTGGACGACGGGCGCCTGGCTGATCTGGGATCACCTGAATTCTCGCTCGAAGGAAGAGGTCGCCCGCCTTGAGCAGGCGATCGAGCGCGGCCTGATCCGCTGGCACGCGCTGCCCTTCACCACCCATACGGAGCTGATGTCGCCGGATCTTTTCAAGGCGGGGCTTTCCTATGCGCAGGAGCTGGACCATCGCTTCGGTCTGAAGACGATCGCCGCCAAGATGACCGATGTGCCCGGCCATACGCTCGGCATGGTGCCGCTGCTGGCCGAAGCCGGCGTGCGCTTCCTGCATATCGGCGTGAACTCCGCTTCGCCGCCGCCGGAAATCCCGGATATTTTTCGCTGGCGAGCGGCGGGCGGCGAGGAAATCGTCGTCATGTACCAGCGCTCCTATGGCGAGACCTATTTCCCCGAGGGTCTCTCCGACGGCTTGAGCTTCGCCCATACCAGCGACAACATCGGCCCGCAGAGCGTGTCGCAGACGGCCGAAGCCTATCGCGAGATCCTGAAACACGAGCCAGGTGCCGCCGTGCGCGCGGCGACACTGGAGGACTACGGCAAGCTTATTTGGGAGGCGCGCGAGCGTTTCCCGGTGGTGGAAAAGGAACTCGGCGACAGCTGGATCCACGGCAGCGGCACCGATCCGGAAAAGATCGCCCGCTATCTGGCGCTGCAGCGGCTTTACGACCAATTTGCCGGCGAGCGGATGACCACAAGCCGCCAGGCCTTCGGCCGCAAGCTGGCGCTGGTCGCCGAACACACCTGCGGCGTCGACATCAAATCCTTCCTGCGCGACGAGAAGGCCTGGGCACGCCCCGCCTTCGAGGCGGCGCGAAAGACTGATCCTCGCTTCCACTATACCGAAGCGTCCTGGGCGGAGCAGCGGGCCTATCTCGACCAGGCGGTTGCAGAGCTGGACGGCGAGGATGCGGTCCGCGCCGAGGCGGCCCTTGCCGAGATTGCCGTTCCATCACGGCCCGAGGCGGCCGAGGCTGCTACGCGGCTCGATGTCGGCGGCTGGATCATCGAGCTTGATCCGGTAACCGGCGACGTTTCCGCGCTGACTGCGCCCGACGGTCGGACGGTCCGTGGCGCCAACGGTTCGCTGATCGCCTATCGCTATGAAAGCTATGACGCCGGCGACGTTCGCCGCCACATGGATACGTACCTTACACATTGGATGGACTGGGCGGTGCTCGACCACGACAAGCCCGGGCTTGCGAAGGTTGCGGAAGCGCGCTCGCAGGCCTACGCGCCCAAGCTCTACGGCACGACCGCAACATCCGTCCTTGCAGTCATGCCGGCAGAAGCGGTGGAGCAATTGGGCGCGCCTGCCGAAATCGCCATCGAATTTTCCGCCGGCAAGGACGGGCTCGATGTCCGGCTGTCCCTCTATGGCAAGAACGCCAACCGTATGCCGGAAGCGAGCTTTCTGTCGTTCACGCCCGAGGGACGTTCCGCCTGGGATGTGCGCAAGATGGGGCACTGGCACGCCACCGACAATTTCGCCCGCGCGGGCGGTGCACAGCTGCAGGCGGTCACGGCGGTGAGGGGGCGCTCGGAACCGGGCGTCGAGCTGATGGTCGAAAACCTCGACACGCCGCTGGTGGCGCCGCAGTCCTGGCCGTTCATGGCCTTCTGCAAGGACCTGCCTGACTATTCCGCCGGTGTCCGCTTCAACATCCACAACAACAAATGGGGCACCAACTTCCCCATGTGGTGGGGCGGTGATTTCACCACGCGCTTCAAGCTTAGCTTCAGCGGTCGGTGATCGTCAGCGACTGCGGAGCGACGGAAGGCTCATCCTCGTTCGGGTGGGCTGAGCCGGTCTCCCGGTGAAGACACCAGATGTCGACCGGAAGGCGACGACCTGGCAGCACGACCGCCTCGTGCGATACCCATGCGGCTTCCGGTGCTGGTGCTTGGAGCCGGCACATCAACGAAGCGGAGACGACGAGCGGCACCTGCAGCGTCTTGGTCATGGATTCCAGGCGCTGGGCCACGTTGACGGCGTCGCCGATGACGGTGAACTCGCTGTGGCAGCCGCTGTCGAGAACGCCGCCGACGACCGTGCCATAGTGCAGGCCGATGCCGGCATCGAGGGCCGGGTGGTTGTTGCACGCGTTGTGGTTCTTCCAATCCGTGAGGATGTCGACGAGATCGAGCGCGCAGGCAAGTGCCCTGTCGGCGTCGTCTTCCTTCGGTCTCGGCTGGCCGAAGACCGCCATCACCCCATCGCCGATGAATTTGTCGACGGTGCCGCCGTGTTCGAAGATCGTCTGCGAGACGAGTTGGCGATATTCGGCGAGCACGAAGGCGAGCTCAGGCGCCGGTGCCGCCTCGGCAAAACGGGTGAAATCACGCAGGTCCACGAACATGATCGCGGCGCTGCGTCGCTCCAGCCCGAGCACATCGCCTTTCTCCTGCAGGGCGGAAACGACTAGCGGCGAGAAGAAGCGCGAGAGATTTTGTCGCCGCTGGTCGGCCTTCAAGGCTTCCTTGCGCGTCCGGTCGTGGTCGCGCGCAAGAAGATAGATGGCAAAGGCGGTGAAGCCGAAGCTCACGGTCAGGCCGAGATCCTGGTTGAAGAATGCCCCGAGCAGCGAAAGCGGTCCGGAGGCATCATGCCTTGCAGCCGTCATCGCCAGCATCGTCACCCAGGCTATGAGCACGATGGCGGAAAAGAGGAGGACCAGGCGTCGCTCCAGCTTGAGTCCGACATGGACGAGCAGGATGAAGGCGACGACGAGGCTGGTCGTCGTCAGATTGTGGTTCGCTGTCACCGGGCCGGCCAGAATATGGGCGTAGAGCAGCAGCGCGACCAAGAGCGCATCGAGAACGACGAAGAGGGTCGTCAGCCAGGAGCGGCCGGGCAGATAGCGCGCCGTTGCCACCGACGCCACGCTGATGGCGAGATAGCTGACGACGACGACCGCGTGCATGCGTTCCGCGCCCGCGTTGCCGCCGAGCAGCAGACTTGCCAGCAGGATTGCGAAAGCAACGAAGCGCAGGGTGAGCGAACGCTTCTCCCGGGCCGTATCCCAATGCGGATGAAGTGAGGACGTCATGTCTTTCGGCATTCCCCCTGCGTCGACGGCCGGCGATAGCCGCTCTGCTACCAGTCGATTCGCGTCGAATATGTGGCGTGGCCGCAAGCCCGCTGACCTGCGGCCAGATTAGGTTCTAGGGCTTCCAACGATGGGAAGGTCAAGAAAGATACCATCGCTGCGCTGCAGCCGCCCGCGACCAGGTTATCAATCGCGTTCCTCTTTGCCCCCGGCGCCTACGTAGAATGACGTATGTGCAGTGCAGCGTGGCTGTCCGATGATCCCCTTAAGCAGCGGCTAGAAGCACCGAAGGGCCAGTTGCTCCAGAACGAGAGGGGTTCCATCAGATGACTATCAAGACAAGCGTGACCGGCGCATTCCTGGCCGCCATCCTGTCGACGACGGCTTTCAGCAGCGCTTTCGCCGCTGACGACACGATCAAGGTCGGCATCCTGCATTCGCTTTCCGGCACCATGGCGATCTCCGAGACGACGCTGAAGGACGCCATGCTGATGCTGATCGACGAGCAGAACAAGAAGGGCGGCCTGCTCGGCAAGAAGCTCGAGGCCGTCGTCGTCGATCCCGCGTCCGACTGGCCGCTCTTTGCTGAAAAGGCGCGCGAACTGGTTTCGGTCGACAAGGTCTCGGCGGTCTTCGGCTGCTGGACCTCGGTATCGCGCAAGTCGGTTCTGCCGGTGTTCGAGGAGTTGAACTCGATCCTTTTCTATCCCGTCCAGTATGAGGGCGAGGAAAGCCAGCGCAACGTCTTCTACACCGGGGCGGCGCCGAACCAGCAGGCGATCCCGGCCGTCGACTATCTGATGGAAAACGAGAGCGTCGAGCGTTGGGTGCTCGCGGGCACCGACTATGTCTATCCGCGCACGACCAACAAGATCCTCGAAGCTTATCTGATCTCCAAGGGCGTGAAGCCCGAGGACATCATGATCAACTACACGCCCTTCGGTCATTCCGATTGGCAGACCATCGTTTCTGACATCAAGAAGTTCGGCTCGGCCGGCAAGAAGACCGCCGTGGTCTCGACCATCAATGGCGACGCCAACGTGCCGTTCTACAAGGAACTGGCGAACCAGGGCGTCAAGGCGGAGGATATTCCGGTCGTCGCCTTCTCGGTCGGCGAAGAGGAACTCGCCGGGCTCGATACCACGCCGCTCGTGGGGCATCTGGCAGCCTGGAACTATTTCCAGTCGGTCGACACACCCGCCAATGCCGAGTTCATCAAGACCTGGAAGGCCTATACCAAGAACGACAAGCGCGTGACAAACGATCCGATGGAAGCGCATTACATCGGCTTCAACATGTGGCTGAAGGCGGTCGAAAAGGCCGGCACGACCGATACGGACGCCGTTCTCGACGCGATGATCGGCGTCTCCGTCCCCAATCTTTCGGGCGGCTACTCGACGATGATGCCGAACCACCACATTACCAAGCCGGTGCTGATCGGCGAGATCCAGGGCGACGGCCAGTTCGAGACCGTCTGGGAAACACCCGGCCTCGTCGTCGGCGACGAATGGTCCGATTATCTGCCGGACTCCAAAGACCTGATCTCCGATTGGCGCGCGCCGATGTCCTGCGGCAACTTCAACGTCGCCACCGGCAAGTGCGGCGGCAAGGGCTCCTGATTTCATCACCTAGTCATAGACCGGGCGGCGTGCCGCCCGGACAGTGATTGCATGACGAAAACTTGAGGCAAGCATGCCCTTCGTTCGGCGGCGCGCACGAGCGAAGGGAGCTTGCTTGGGCTATGACGGGTTTGTGCATGCGCCGCATGACCGATCCGGATGAGGGGGCCATGTACCGAATTCTGCAGATCCTGTTCGTTGCGCTGTGTCTGGTGATATCGGCCCATGTGGTCGGTTCTCGCGCAGCCGAAGACCTCGGCCCGCTGATCGATCAGCTGGGCAGCGCTAAGCTTTCCGAAATGGACGACCACATAACGGCGCTGGCCAAGACCGGCGACGCGAAGGTCATTCCGGTGCTTGAGGCGCTGGGCGAGGGGGAACTTTATCAGCGCAAGTCCGACGGCAAGGTCTTTCTGGTCAAGGCGCAGGGCGCAGACCTGCTGCTCGTCGATCCCGTGACCGGGGCTGACGCCGGAGCGGCACCGAAGGCGGCGATGCAGAAGGTCAAGGTCAACAATGCGGTGCGTCGCGCGGTTCGCAGCGCGCTCGGAGGTCTCACGCTCTTCAGCGACGATACCAGTGCGCGCATGAAGGCGGCGCAATCCATGCTGCAGACGCCGAATGCCGATGCGCTCGAGGCGATCGAAACGGCGATCGCGGCCGAGAAAGACGGGACCGTGCGCAAGGTTCTCGATGAGGCCCGCGCGGTGACGCTGCTCGTCTCGGATCGCCCGGACGATCAGAAGCGTCAGGCGATCGCGCTGCTTGCCGAAGGTAACGGGCGAAACGGCCTTGCCGTTCTGACCTCCGCTCTGGCCACAGCCGATGCTTCCCTTAAACCCGATATCGAGGCGGCGATCGCCCGGATCGAGCAGACCCAGGCCTTCTGGAGCGCCGGCCAGAACATTTGGTACGGCCTGTCGCTCGGCTCGGTCCTCTTGCTGGCGGCGATCGGCCTTGCCATCACCTTCGGCGTCATGGGCATCATCAACATGGCCCATGGCGAGATGGTCATGCTCGGCGCCTACACGACCTTCCTGGTGCAGGAGGTGGTGCGCAATTCCTATCCTGACCTCTTCGACTGGTCGCTGGCGATCGCGCTGCCGCTCGCCTTTCTCGTGACCGGCGCGGTTGGCCTTGCAATCGAGCGCGGCGTCATCCGCTTTCTCTACGGGCGACCGCTCGAAACGCTGCTTGCCACCTGGGGCATCTCGCTGATCCTGCAGCAGGCGGTGCGCTCGATCTTCGGGCCGACCAATCGAGAGGTCGGCAATCCCTCGTGGATGTCCGGCGCCTTCGAGTTTGGCGGGCTGACCATCACCTGGAACCGCCTGTGGATCATCGTTTTCGCGCTGGCGGTATTTGCGGCGCTGCTGTTCCTGCTCAAGAGGACGTCGATGGGCCTTAAGATGCGGGCCGTAACCCAGAACCGGCGCATGGCGTCGTCGATGGGCATCCGCACCCCCTGGGTGGACGCGCTCACCTTCGCGCTCGGCTCCGGCATCGCCGGCATGGCGGGCGTGGCGCTCTCGCAGATCGACAACGTCTCGCCCAATCTCGGCCAGGGCTACATCATCGACAGCTTCATGGTCGTCGTCTTCGGCGGCGTCGGCAATCTCTGGGGCACGCTCGTCGGCGCCTTCTCGCTCGGCATCCTCAACAAGTTCCTGGAACCCTATGCCGGCGCGGTGCTCGGCAAAATCCTCGTGCTGGTGCTGATCATCCTCTTCATCCAGAAGAAACCGCGCGGCCTCTTCGCGCTCAAGGGAAGGGCGGTGGAAGCATGATCACGTCATTTCTGATGCGGTCGTTCGACCGCAGCATTCTGATCGCCGTTGCGATCCTTGTCGGCCTCGCCATGCTTGTCCCGGCGCTCAACCTTTTGACCGCGCCCGATCATCCACTGCACGTGCCGACCTATCTTGTGTCGCTGTTCGGCAAGTACCTGACCTATGCGCTGCTGGCGCTGGCGCTCGATCTCGTCTGGGGTTTCTGCGGCATTCTTTCTCTCGGGCATGCGGCTTTCTTCGCGCTCGGCGGTTACGCCATGGGCATGTACCTGATGCGCCAGATCGGGGCGCGCGGCTCCTATGGTAACCCGCTGCTGCCGGATTTCATGGTGTTCCTCAACTGGAAGGAGCTGCCGTGGTTCTGGCATGGCTTCGACATGTTCTGGTTTGCCGCGCTCATGGTGGTACTTGTCCCGGGGCTGCTCGCCTTCGTCTTCGGCTGGTTCGCCTTCCGCTCGCGGGTCAACGGCGTCTATCTCTCGATCATCACTCAGGCGATGACCTACGCGCTGCTGCTTGCGTTCTTCCGCAACGACATGGGCTTCGGCGGCAACAACGGCCTCACCGACTTCAAGGACATCCTCGGCTTCAACATCCAGGCTAACGGCACGCGCGCCGCCTTGTTCGCTGCCTCGGCGCTGATGCTGGCGCTCTGCCTGATCCTGACGTCGGCGATCGTGCGTTCCAAGTACGGCAAGGTGCTCGTGGCAGTCCGCGACGCGGAAAGCCGGACGCGCTTCCTCGGCTACCGGGTCGAGCACATCAAGCTCTTTGCCTTCACCCTATCGGCGATGATGGCCGGCATTGCCGGCGCGCTCTATGTGCCCCAGGTCGGCATCATCAATCCCGGCGAGTTCGAGCCCGGCAATTCGATCGAAGTGGTGATCTGGACGGCGGTCGGCGGGCGCGGCACGCTGATTGGCCCGATCGTCGGCGCCATTCTCGTCAATGGCGGCAAGAGCATCTTCACCGCAGCGTTCCCGGAATTCTGGCTCTTTGCGCTTGGCGGCCTCTTCGTGCTCGTCACCCTGTTCCTGCCGAAGGGCGTCGTCGGAACGGCTGGCGCGTACTTCGCCCGCCGGCGTGCGGAGCGTCAGACGCGGGCGGCTGAAACACCGGACAATCTGGCCGTTGAACCCATGGCGGCGGAGTAACGACATGAACCAGACAATCGGGCAGACCAAGCCGACCAGCCTTCTCTATCTCGACGGCGTCTCCGTCTCCTTCGACGGCTTCAAGGCGTTGAATGCGCTCTCCTTCGTCATCGAACCCGGCGAGCTACGAGCGATCATCGGCCCGAACGGCGCCGGCAAGACGACGATGATGGACATCATCACCGGCAAGACGCGGCCGGACGAGGGGCAGGTGTTCTTCAAGGGCGAGATCGATCTCACGAAGAAGGACGAGGCGGAGATCGCTTCGCTCGGCATCGGCCGCAAATTCCAGAAGCCGACGGTGTTTGAAAGCCACACGGTCTGGGACAATCTCGAGCTGGCGCTCAACCGCAAGCGCGGCGTGTTTCCGACACTCTTTTACCGACTGACGGCAGAGGACAAGGCTCGGATCGAGGAGATCCTTGCGACCATCCGCATGTCGTCGCGCAGCAGCGATCTCGCCGCCAACCTTTCGCACGGGCAGAAGCAATGGCTGGAGATCGGCATGCTGCTTGCCCAGGAGCCGGAACTGCTGCTGGTCGACGAACCGGTCGCCGGCATGACCGACGCGGAAACTGCCGAGACAGCCATCCTGCTGAAGGAGATCGCCAAGACCCGATCGGTCGTGGTTGTCGAGCACGACATGGGCTTCATCCGTGAACTCGGCGTCAAGGTCACCTGCCTTGCTGAAGGGGCGGTGCTGGCGGAAGGCTCGATCGACTTTGTCAGCAGCGATCCGAAGGTGATCGAGAACTACCTTGGCCGGTGATGACCCACACCGAAAATCCAAAAGGAGGGCGCGCCATGCTCAGCGTCGAAAACGTCAATCTTCACTACGGCGCCGCGCAGGCGCTGCGAAACGTGTCGATCACGGCCGAGATGGGCAAGATCACCTGCGTGCTCGGGCGCAATGGCGTCGGCAAGTCGAGCCTGCTTCGGGCGATCACCGGTCAGCATCCGGTCAGCGCCGGCGCGATCGACTTCAACGGCGCAGCACTCGCCGGCATGGCGCCCTATCGGCGGGCAAAAGAAGGCATCGGCTACGTCCCCCAGGGGCGTGAAATCTTCCCGCTGCTGACGGTCAAGGAGAACCTGGAGACCGGCTATGCGCCCCTGAAGCGCGGCGACCGCTCGATACCCGAGGACGTCTTCAACCTCTTTCCGGTGTTGCGCTCGATGCTTGGTCGCCGTGGCGGCGACCTCTCCGGCGGTCAGCAGCAGCAACTGGCGATCGGCCGAGCGCTGGTGACGCGACCGAAGATCCTTGTGCTCGACGAGCCGACCGAAGGCATCCAGCCCTCGATCATCAAGGATATCGGCCGGGCTATCCGCTATCTCAGGGATTCGACCGGCATGGCGATCCTCTTGGTCGAGCAGTATCTCGATTTCTGTCGCGAACTCGCCGACCACGTCTACATCCTCGATCGGGGCGCTGTGGTCCACGAGGGCGCAGCCGAAACGCTGGACACATCAGAGGCGCGCCGCCATCTGACGGTGTGATCGCATCCTGAACAGTTACACCTGCGGTGCTCCGGCGTCGGGTTTCGCGGCGTCCGAGGCAAGCGACTGCTGGCTCTTGAGGCAAAACCACCTTCTCAAGGGAGCGGAAATTCTCCCCCCTGCCATAAAAGCGCCTTCTAAAATCACTAAATCTATGCAGTAACTGACGTATTTTATTGAGAATGGTGCAGTTTGGGTGTAGGACATCCTAAGCGAAAGAGTGCGGCCGTCACAACCCGTTACCCCCGGTAAATGCCGCGGGAAGGGGCGTTGTGGCGGCTTTCCTTGTTCAGGAAAGTGAAGTGACATGTTGACCAAAAAAGGAAAATACGGGCTCAAGGCCCTTGTCGACCTGGCTCAACTGGAGCCCGGAGAGACCGCCTTCATCACCGAGATCGCCACGCGGAACAATATTCCGAAAAAGTTCCTGGACGCGATCCTGCTCGAACTGCGCAATGCCGGCATCCTGCGCTCGAAGAAGGGCCCGGGCGGCGGCTATTCGCTCTCCCGGCCAGCCTCCGACATCCGCATCGGCCAGGTCATCCGCACGCTCGACGGTCCCCTGGCACCGATCCGCTGCGCCAGCCGCACCGCGTTCGAGGCCTGCGACGACTGTGCCGATCCGGTCAACTGTCATGTGCGCAAGTCGATGAGCAACGTTCGCGACGCGATCGCCTCGATCCTCGACAACATGACGCTGGAGCAGTTCGCCGCCAACGACAACGCGACCGAGATCGTCGCCTTGAGGGACGCTGAGGCCGGCTGACCTCCGCGCATCCGTTCTTTACTGGGTGCCTGAGATCGCGAGACGCGGCGGGACAATCGCGGAACTGCAGCGTCACAGCTTTCTGATGATCGCGGCGGCTGCAGGCGGCGCTATGATTTCGAGCAGGCGCAGCAATCGCGCCTTGCCGACATGGATGCGGGGCCCGCCCGGCTCGAGCGCACGCAGGATTTCCTTCGCCGCATAGGCCGCGCTGACCTTGTCCTTTCCCCGCCCTGATGTCATCGGGGTATCGACGAGCGGCAGCACCACATCAACCACTTTGACTGCGCCTGCCTGGTGCTGGACGGAAAGTGCATCCGAAAACATGCGCAGCCCCGCCTTGGTGGCGCTGTAGACCGCCGCCGTCGTTTTCGGATAACGGGCGAGTGCTGAGCCGACATTGACGATGACGAAGGGGCGCCCGGGCGTCTTCGGCAGAAGCAGCCGCGACAACAGCATCGGCGCGACGAGATTGGTATCGACTTCGTCCGCGATTTGTCCGGCGTCGTAATGCGGGTCGTCGAACCGGACATTGTGCTGGATGGCCGCGTTGTTGATGAGACCGTCGATCGGATCGCCCGCCATCTTGGCTCTGCAGGCGATGGTTGCGGCCCGATCGCAGAGATCGAGCACCCGCGTTTCGATCCTCCGGTTTCGCAGCGTCAAGTCCTCCAGTCGCTCCGGTCGCGGCCAAGTGCTAAGACATCGTGCCCCCTCGCGGCCAGTTGCAGTGCGATCTCCCTGCCGATTCCCGAGCTTGCCCCGGTGACGACGTAGCGTGCCATGTGATCTATTTCCCGTTGTTGCGCAGTCGAATCTGCAACGGGAGGACGGGGATGGCATTAACCGAAGTTAAGCGCGGAGAGGGCGCTGCGATTTCGCTGTTCGAGCGCATCGCCCGGCATCCGCTGGCGCAGGCGGAGCGCCTGGCCGAGGCGATGCAGGTGTGCAGCGTGAGGGCTGGCGAAACGGTCTTCCATCAGGATGAGCCGCATCCCTATGTCTATGTGATCGAGCGCGGCCTGGTGAAGCTCACTTATCTGCGTGCCAATGGCGAGGAGTGGATCAAGTCCTTCGCCATCGAAGGGCGGTTCTTTGCGAGCCTCTCGGCGCTGGTGCCCGCCGGGCGGGCGAGCTTTTCGGCAATTGCGGTCGAGGAGAGCCGCCTCGAGAGAATTCCGTTCGTGACGCTGCAGGCGCTGGCCGACACCGACCTTGGCTGGTCGCGGATGATCCGAAGTGCGCTGATGATGCTTGCCGAGCGCAAGGAGCGCCGTGAACGCCAGTTCCTGACGCTTGATCCCGAGGAGCGCTATCGCGCACTGCTCGTCGAGGAACCGGAGGTGGTCGCACGGGTGCCGCAGAAGGACCTCGCCGGCTATCTCGGCATCACCCCGGTCGGCCTCAGCCGCATCGCCAAGCGAGTGCGGGCGGAGGCCGACACCAGGCTTAACCCGGGTTAATGCGCGGCATCGGACAAGGAGCGATACCAGGCACCGTTGCAACAACGGAGGCGCGACTTGACCAAACAGAAAACGGCATCGGATTTCCTGCTCTTCCTCAGATCCTGGGCGGCGAGACCGCTGGAGGTCGCGGCGATCGCGCCTTCGAGCAGACGGCTGGCGGTCGCCATGACCACCGAGATCGGACCGCTCTCCGGCAATGTGCTCGAACTTGGGCCTGGCACCGGAGCCTTCACGCGGGCACTGCTTCGCAACGGCGTTTACGAGGACAATCTCATCCTGGTGGAGCGCAATCCGGCTTTCGCCATGCTGTTGCGGGAGCGGTTCCCGAGCGCGACGCTGATCGAGGGCGACGCCCAGCACCTGGCCCTGCCGGCGGTGAAGTCCGTCGGGGCGGCGATCAGCGGCCTGCCACTTCTGTCCATGCCGGCGCAGACCGTGCGGGCGATCCTCGCCTCGGTCTTTCATCACCTTGCCGAGGATGGAAGCCTGTTCCAGTTCACCTATGGACCGCGATGCCCGATCTCGCTCCAGGTTCTGCGCGAGCTTGGGCTCAAGGCCTCCTTTCGGCGCTGGGTGCCGCTCAACCTGCCGCCTGCCAGCGTCTATCGCATTTCCCGGAATAGTGCCTGAGCGCGATGGCCCCGTTTCCCGCCGGCGCGTGGGCGGCACCGGGTGACAGGTAAGACTTTCTCGGGCTTCCGCCCAAGTCAAAATCCATTTGCTGTCATTGTCTATAGAATAAGTTTATTAATACGCCTCAACCAAGGAGAGGCGGATGAGCAACGTACACTTCCTCAGAGAACCGGCGCCGGTGAACGCCGAACATGACGAAAGGCGACGGGAGCTTTTTGCCCGTGCCGAGGCGCTGTCAACCGATCTTGCCCGTCGGGGCGCCGAACTCGACCGGGTGGGCGCGCCGCCGCGCGAGGAGATCGAGGCGCTCCGCCAGGCTGGTCTGTTGACGGCGTTGCATTCGCCGGAGATCGGTGGGGCCGGCTTGAGCTGGATCGACGGGCTGCGGCTGGTGCGCATCGTCGCGCGCGGCGAAAGCTCGATCGGGCAATTGCTGGGCTACCACTACGTCAACAGCCAATACGTCTATTGGGCCGCCGCCGATCCCCGGCAAGCCTGGGTGCTGGGCGCCGAAACGGTCGAGCGGCAGCTCTACTGGGGTGCAGCCGTCAACCCGCGCGACCCCGGCCTGACGCTCGAGCGGCGCGGCGCGCACTACGTCTTGAACGGCCGCAAGACGTTTTCGACCGGCGCGCATGTCTCCGACCGCATCAACGTCAATGCCACACTCGACGGCAAGATCGCCAATTTCGTCGTGCCCACCGACCGTCCCGGCTATATCGCGAACGACGACTGGGACAATATCGGCCAGCGCCTGTCGGACAGCGGCAGCGTCGAGTTCCGCGACTTTCCGGTTTATGGGCGAGACTTCATCCAGGCGCTTGCCGAACCCTTAGATCCGCCACCGGTGCAGGCGACCTTCAACACGCCGCTGATCCAGCTCGTCTTCGTCAATTTCTATCTCGGCACGGCGCAGGGGGCGCTGGCAGCAGCGCTCGACTACGTCCGCAGCACAACGCGTCCCTGGGTGACGTCCGGCGTCGAGCGTGCCGGCGACGACCCCTATATCCTTGAGGCGATCGGCGAGCTCCAGACGAACCTGAAGGCGTCGGTTGCGCTGGCCGATGCGGCTGCGGCAGCGGTCGAAGCGGCCTTGTCCGAGGGCAGCTCGGTAACGGCCGAGGGGCGGGGCGCGGCGGCGATCGAGGCCTATGCGGCCAAGGTGCATTCCACCCACGTGGCGCTCGACGTGACGGCAAGGGTGTTCGAATTGATGGGCGCGCGCGCCACGGCTGGGCACTATCGCTTCGACCGCTACTGGCGCAATGTCCGCACCCACACGCTGCATGACCCGGTCGCCTACAAGGCGCGCGAGGTCGGCGACTTTGCGCTCAACGGACGGATCCCGCCGGTAAGCCTCTATAGCTGAACCTGACGCACAGAGTGACTGTGCGTGGAAAAACGCCGCCTGAACAAAGGTTCCGGCGGCGTTTCTTTGATGTCTTCGCTTAAGCGGAGGCCGCGATCGCCTGCCGCTGGCCGGCGAGGTCGCGATAGCCGGCGCCCGGGTGCGGCGCTGCAAGCCTCGGACCGGCCCCGAAGAGCTTTTCGCGGAGCGTGCCTTCGCGGTAGCCGGTCTTGTAGACGCCGCGCCTTTGCAGTTCCGGCACCAGCAGGTCGACGGCGTCTTCGAAGGTCCCGGGCGTGACGGCATAGGCAAGGTTGAAGCCGTCGACATCGGTGTCCTCGACCCATTCCTGCAGGAGATCGGCGACCGTCGAGGGCGAGCCGACGAAGACGGGGCCGAAGCCGCCGATACCCACCCAGTCGGCCATTTCGCGCACGGTCCACACCCGGTCCGGGTCGATGGTCGTAAAGGTCTCGACGGCCGATTGCACCGCGTTGGTGTAACGGTGGCGAAGCGGCTCGTCCGGGGCGAACTGGCCGAAATCGATGCCTGTCCAGCCGGAGATCAGCGCCAGGGCACCCTCGTAGGACACGTGGCTGCGGTATTCGTCGAACTTCTTCTTCGCCTCCGCGTCGGTTTCGCCGAGAATCACCGTCTGCAGATTGAAGGCGAGGATTTCGCGTGGGTTGCGGCCGGCGCGCGCGGCTGCCTCGCGGACATTGGCGACATAGCGCTTCAATACGGTTTTGGATGGCGCGGCGACGAAGATGCATTCGGCGTGCGCCCCGGCAAAGTCCTTGCCGCGGCTCGAAGAGCCGGCCTGGTAGAGCACGGGCGTGCGCTGCGGCGACGGTTCGCTCAGGTGAATGCCGGGAACAGTGAAGTGGCGGCCGTGATGGTTGATCGGATGCACCTTTTCCGGATGGGTGAAGATACCGCTTGCCCGATCGCGCACGATGGCGCCGTCCTCCCAGCTTCCTTCCCAGAGCTTGTAGCAGACCTCCAGATATTCCTCGGCGAGATCATAGCGGTCGTCGTGGCGCGCCTGCTGCGCCTGGCCGATGTTGAGCGCGCCGCTGTTGAGGTAGGAGGTGACGATGTTCCAGCCGACACGCCCCCGGGTCAGATGGTCGAGCGTCGAGATGCGGCGGGCGAAGGTATAGGGATGCTCGAAGGAGAGCGACGCCGTCAGCCCGAAGCCGAGATGCTCGGTCTCGTAGGCCATGGTCGGCACCAGTTGCAGCGGGTCGTTGACCGGGACCTGGGCCGAATGCCGAAGGGCTGCATCCGCATTGCCGTTCAGCACGTCATAGACGCCCAGCACGTCGGCGATGAACAGGCCGTCGAACTTGCCGCGCTCGAGCGTTTTTGCCAGATGCACCCAGTAATCGAGATCCTTGTAGCGCCAGGACTGGTCGCGCGGATGGGTCCAGAGCCCTGGCGACTGGTGGCCGACGCAGTTCATGTCAAAGGCATTCAGCCGGATTTCGCGGCTCATGGGGCTCTCCTTCGGGCAAGGTTGGGCGTTGCCCAAAGCGCCGGTCACGCCTCGGGACGATCGCGCGCGGTCGATGGGCTCAGAGTGCGCCGTTCTTCGGCGGCTTGATGCCGTTCAGGTGGTAGTTGCCGACAACGTGATGCTTCCAGCGCACCGGGTCGTGCAGCGTGTGGGTGCGGGCGTTTCGCCAATGGCGGTCGAGGTTGAGGCCGATCTTCGTCGATGCGGTGCCGGCGAGTTCGAAGAGCGTGTTGCTCGCTTCCAAGGCGATTTCGGTCGTCAGGACCTTTGCCGCGGCAACGGCAAGCGTCGCTTCGATCACGCTTTCCTCGGTACCGTTGATCTGGGCGACGTCGACCTTTTTGCCGGCACGCTCCACCGTGGCCGTTGCCGCCTCCAGGCGGATGGCAAGCTGGCCGATGCGGGCGATCGTCAACGGATCGTCGGCCGCCCGTTCGGCGCCACTGTCCATCCAGGGGCGCGCATGATTGCGGACAAAGTCGAGGGTTTCGGCAAAGGCTGCCCGGGCAATGCCGAGATCGATGCCGGCATGGATGATCTGGCCGACGCTACCGATCGTCGTCGGCCTTTCGAAGCCGCGGTGATGGCGCACCACCGCATCGGCGGCCACATAGACGTTCTGCAGCACGGTCGTGCCGCTGCCGGTCGTGCGCTGGCCGAAGCCGTCCCAGTCG
Source organism: Ensifer sp. EB106-05-01-XG146 (assembly GCF_058791875.1). Lineage (NCBI taxonomy): Bacteria > Pseudomonadati > Pseudomonadota > Alphaproteobacteria > Hyphomicrobiales > Rhizobiaceae > Ensifer > Ensifer sp. EB106-05-01-XG146. The sequence continues at coordinate 1,492,341 of NZ_JBYTDX010000002.1, read as the reverse complement.
TCGATGATCTGCAAGCCCTCCGCGCCGCGCGGCACGAGGGCCATGGTCAGCTTGTCGTTCGGATCAAGGGCGAAGATGACGATCCATTCGGCAAACAACACGCCGGTCGAATAATATTTGCGCCCGTTCAGACGGAAGCCGGGGCCGTCGGAGGAAAGCCGGGTCTCATAGTCGCCGACGGTTTTCGTGCCACGCTCCGAAAGGGCGTTGCCGAAACGGTCGCCGGCAAGCGCCCGGCCGAAGAAAAAGGCCTTTTGCTCCTCGGTGCCATCGGTGCGCAGCGCCTCGAGAATGTAGAAATGGTTCTGCGGGATCTGGCCGATCGAGGAATCCGCTTCCGAAAGGATGGCGGTGACTTCGGCAAGAACGGCATTGGAGACGTCTATGCCGTCATACTCCGGCGGCACGGTGATCGCCAGCAGGCCGGATTGGGCGAGCGCATCGAGCTCGTCGAAGGGCAGAATGCGATCCGTGTCCCGCTCGTTGGCACTCCCTGCAAATTCCGCCGCCAGCTCACGCGCGATCGACAGCGCTTCCTCTTCGCTTTCGATCCGGTGCGCCGGGGCTCTAGTTTTCTCGGAAAGCCGCGAGATCGTTCCCATGTGACTGCTCCCTGTCGATTGAGGTGCATATCAGTGAATTATCTGGCCTGATCGGGTAAGATAGTATATTCTATAGAAATTATCGATTTGAGTATTTCGTTTCGGCCTTGATGGCGACTTGGTGTTTACCTTCGGGTCGGGATGGGTAAGATCGATTCGGGGGAAGGCCAGGGAAGAGGACCCTGGTGATGCTCGGCGGCGTGTATGCTCACCGATTTCCCGCCAAAATTGACTGCGGCTCAGGGAACCATCGCCCGATTTGTGCATTTGCCTCATCGCCTGCAGTTTGACCCGTCGTGTGGCCCCAGAGTATCGGCCACCCGGCACGAACACAAACATATGCTGACAGAATTGGCCATTCGCGTTTCCCGGCCTTAACCACTGAAGGAGACACAAATGACGAATTTCCTGCCTGCTCTCCATGAAGGGCACGCCTCCATCACGCTGCAGAACCTGTTTCGTGATGCTCTGGAGGCCTATGATGACTGGGGCGCCAACATGCCCGAGCCCATCGTTGCGTTCGAAGGCAAGCGCATTCCCATCAGCGAGGTCTTCGACTGGATGAAACCTTGCAGCGACATCATGCCGGCAAACCTCATCGGCATCGTAACCGACCGGCTGAACAAGCCGTGGAGCGGTGAAGGGCCGCTCGACGCCATGACCGTCTCGACGGCCGCGCGTGTCATGTCGGTGCTGACGCGGCGGCAGCTGCGCAGCTTCGGTCGCGGCTCGATCGAGATCTTCGCCGACCGCTTCAACCATCCGGTCCACGCCAGCGCGTGAGACCGGTGACCTCAGAGGAGCGCGCGTGCGCGCTCCTCGTTCCCGGCGGGTATCCGTCACGGATTTCCCCGCACCTTGCCGACCCCTTCCTTGAAGCATCGCCTTCCCGTAAACACGAGGGGAGAGCAAGCGGATGTTCGAGCGGACCGGGGGCGGCGTGAATTTTCGACAATTGGAAGTGCTGCGCACGCTGTTGGCGACCGGATCGACGATTGCGGCCGCCAAGACGATGGGGCTCAGCCAGTCCGGCGTCAGCCGGCTGTTGCAGCAGCTCGAGGAAGAGCTGTCGCTGACGCTTTTTGCCCGTGACAAGGGCCGGCTGATTGCGACGCCCGAGGCGATGAAGCTCGCCGAGGATGCGGAGCATATCTTGCTCGGCATCGACCGGTTCACCAATCTGGCGCAGGACCTGCGCAGCGGCGCAGTCGGCCCAGAGGTCGTGCGCATCGGCCTGCCGAACAGCATGTCCGAGACCTTCGCCCCGGCGATGCTCGCCGACTATGCCAAGGATTTTCCCGGCGTGCGCGTCGAAACCTTCTTCGACACGACCGTTGCGATCGCCCGCCTCGTCGAGCAGCGCATCATCGATTTCGGCTTCCTGCGTTATGAGGGGCAGCTGAGTGCCGGTCTCGAAATGCAGCCGGTCGCAACCGGCCTCAGCGTCTGCGTCATGGAAAAGGGGCACACGCTTTCGCAGCACGAAACCGTGACGCCGAAGGAACTGCGCGGCGTGCCCTTGATCCTGATCGGCCGCCGCCGGCCGACGCGGGTCATGCTCGACGAGATCTTCCGCAAGGCCGGCGTGCCGCAAAAGGTCAAGATCGAGACCCACAGCAACAGCTCGGCCTGCGCCTACGCGGCCTACGGCCTTGGGGTCGCGATCATCAGCAGCTTCTTTGCCAATCTGCACCGGCACCTACCGATCGAGATCCGTCCGTTTTCGCCGCACCTCACCCAGGATTTCGGCGTCGCGACGGCGGCTGGCGTACCGCTGTCGCTTGCAGCCCAAGCCATGATTGACTGCCTCAAAAGGCAGGTCGCCGCTTCGCAGCAGCCGTGAGACAATGGCCTCAAGGTTGCGGCCATTGGCAATGGGACGGGCGCGACACTACATTGCCGGCCGATACGAACATTAGAGCGGATAAGATCATGTTTCAGGCAGCCACCATCGACACAGGCGACAAGCGCGCTTTCTATGCGGAGTTGGCCCAGCAGCTCGAATCGCTGCTTCATGGCGAGCCGAACCTGATCGCCAACGCGGCCAATACGTCGGCGCTGATGTTCCAGACCATGCCGAGCCTCAATTGGGCGGGGTTTTATTTCCTCGAAACCGACGACGAACTCGTGCTGGGACCGTTCCAGGGCAAGCCTGCCTGTGTGCGCATCGCCGTCGGCCGCGGGGTCTGCGGAACGGCCGTCAAGGAAGCCCGCTCGATCCTTGTGGAAGACGTCCATGCCTTTCCGGGGCACATCGCCTGCGATGCGGCCTCGCGCTCGGAACTCGTGGTTCCGGTGCGGCGTGACGGCCGGGTGATCGGCGTCATCGATCTCGACAGCCCGGAGCCTGCACGCTTCGACCGCGACGACCAGATCGGCATCGAAAAACTTGCGGCGATCTTCGCAGCGGCAATTGCATAGGGCCGCCGCCGTGGATGATCTGGCAAGGACTGACAGGCTTTTGCTTCGGGCCGCACCATGACGGATGCGGCTCAGCCTGTCGATGTCGAAACGCATGCGCGCGCGGCCCGCAAGATCGACATCGTCGTCATCGGCGCCGGGCAGGCGGGATTGTCTTCGGCCTATCACCTGGGCCGGCTCGGGCTGGCGCCTCACAGGCAATATGTCGTCATCGACCGGTCGCCGCAGCCGGGCGGGGCCTGGCAGTTTCGCTGGCCGTCGCTGACCTTGAATACGGTCAACGGTATTCACGATCTTCCCGGCATGAGATTTTCCGAAGCGGTCGATACCAGCAAGGGCGAGGTTCACGCGGCCGTCGCCGTGCCGCAGTATTACGGCGCCTATGAGAAGGCATTCGGTCTGCCGGTCCGCCGGCCGGTGGCCGTCAAGGTCGTGTGTGACCGGGGCGAGCGCTTCAGGGTCGAGACGGACGACGGGGCTTATGCTGCCCGCGGCATCATCAACGCGACCGGCACCTGGGAGGCCCCCTATATCCCGCCCTATCCGGGAGCGGAGCGCTTCAAGGGGCACCAGCTGCACACGAAGGATTATCAGTCGGCAGCGCAATTCGCGGGGCAGCATGTGCTGGTCGTCGGCGGCGGCATCTCCGCCATCCAGCTGCTCGATGAAATATCGCAGGTGACATCGACCACGTGGGTAACGCGGGAGGAGCCGGCCTTCCGCGACGAACCGTTTACGCCAGAGGTTGGACGCGCCGCCGTAGCCATGGTCGAGGACCGGGTTCGCCGCGGCCTGCCGCCGGGCTCGGTCGTCTCGGTGACGGGCATTCCGGTGACACCTGCGATCATGGCCGCACGTGCACGCGGCGCGCTCGAGCGCCAGCCGATGTTTGCCGAAATGACCGAAAACGGCGTGCGCTGGTCCGACGGGCGCGAACTGGCCGTCGACGTCATCCTCTGGAGCACCGGCTTCAGAAGCGCGCTCGATCACCTGGCGCCGCTGCAACTGCGCAATGCTGACGGCGGTATCCTGATGACCGGTCGGCTGGCGACTCAGGTGGCAAAAGACCCGCGCATCCATCTCGTCGGCTACGGGCCGTCGGCTTCCACCATCGGTGCGAACCGGGCAGGAGGCGCTGCCGCCCGCGAACTGGCCGATTTTCTTCATCTGACCTGACGGAAGCCGGCGCGATCGCGCCGGCTTCCTCGCCAGCGAGCAGCCGGGCAGCGCCCACCCGGTCGCGATGAAGTTGCATGCCCTTTTCATAGAGGTATGACATTTACTCATAATATTGCACGATTTTTTCCAATCGATCATAGTCCCTGCAACAAGAGAGCCGACGGGCAGGAGAATCGCGGTAACGCGTGCGGCCTGCCTCAGTACGGGGAACCCATGATCAAATTCATTCTCAATCGTCTCGTGATGGCGATACCGACGATCGTGATCGTCTCGGTTGCCGTCTTCACGCTTATCCGCCTCATTCCCGGTGATCCGGCAGCGCTGATGCTCGGCGATATGGCCGAACCGCAGCAGATTGCCGCGTTGCGCGCGGAGCTCGGTCTCGACCGCAGCATCCCGGAGCAATTCGTCATCTGGGCCGGCAACATCCTCTCCGGCGATTTCGGCACCTCGATCGTCACCGGCGAGCCGGTGCTGCATCTGGTCGTCAGCCGCTTCTTCGTCAGCGCCGAAATCGTCGTCATCGCCGTGCTTCTCGCGAGCCTGATCGCGGTTCCGGCCGGCGTCATCGCCGCCTGGCGGCAGAACAGCCTGACCGACCTGGCGCTTGTCGGTTCGGCGACCGTGCTTCTGTCGATCCCAACCTTCTGGCTCGGTCTTCTCTTGCTGCTCGCCTTCGGCCTGAAGCTCGGCTGGCTGCCGGTGCTTGGCTACGTGCCGATCTCGGAGAACTGGAAGGCCGGCCTTCTCTATCTGGTGCTGCCGGTCATGACGCTTGTCATCCACGAGATGGGCGTGATCATCCGCATGGCCCGCGCCTCTACGCTCGAAGTGCTGCGGCTCGATTACATCACCCATGCCCGTGCCAAGGGGCTTTCGGAAAGTGCCGTTCTCTGGCGCCACGCCTTCAAGAACGCCTTCGGCCCGACCTGGACGATGATTGGCCTGATCCTCGGCAACCTGCTCGGCGGCATCGCCGTCATCGAGACGGTGTTCACCATTCCGGGTCTTGGCCGTCTAATGGTCGATGCGATCTTCCAGCGCGACTATCCGGTGATCCAGGGCTGCCTGCTGCTCGTCGCCTTCTCCTATGTCGTCGTCAATCTGGTGGTCGACCTCCTCTATCCTCTCTTCGATCCGCGGGTGGTGGCAGAATGAGAAAGCTCACTTTCAACGGCGCCATCGGCGGCGGCCTGATCGGCCTGCTGGTCATCACCGCCCTCATCGGCCTTTTCTGGACGCCTTATGATCCGATGGCGCTCGGCTTCACCGCGCGGCTTGCCGCACCCGGTGCAGCGCACTGGCTCGGCACCGACGAGTTCGGCCGCGATGTCGCCAGCCGCCTGATGGTCGGCGCCCGTGCCAGCGTCTGGATCGGCTTCCTGACCGTCACCTTCGCCGTCGTCTTCGGCACCTTCATCGGCATCGTCAGCGGCTATGCGCGCGGCTGGGTCGATGGCGTGATCATGGCGATCAACAACGCGCTCCTGGCCTTCCCCGGCATCCTGCTGGCGCTCGGCCTGCTCGCCGTCTTCGGCGCCAACCAGTACGGCATCATCTTCGCGCTCGGCATCGCCTATACGCCGTCAATGGCCCGCGTGGTGCGCGGAGCGGTGCTGTCGCTGCGCGAACGCGAGTTCATCGAGGCGTCGCGGGTGATGGGCAATGGCGAGATATATACGATGCTGCGCCATATCCTGCCGAACTGCGTCGCGCCGATCACGGTGCTTGCCACCTCGATGTTCGGCTGGGCGATCCTCTCGGAAAGCGCGCTTTCCTTCCTCGGTCTCGGCGTGCCGCCACCGGCACCCACCTGGGGAAACATGCTCGCCGCCGGCCGCCCCTTCATAGAACAGGCCGTCTGGCTCGGTTTCTTCCCCGGTCTCTGCATCGCTCTCACTTTGCTCGGCATCAACCTTCTGGGCGACGCGCTACGCGACCGTCTCGACCCCCGCATGCGAGGCCTGAAATGACCGGCAATCCTCTTCTCAGTGTCCAGCGCCTTTCGCTTGCCGTCACTCACTCCGGCAACCAGGTAGTGAAGAACGTCAGCTTTGACGTCGCGCCCGGCGAAATCGTCGGCATCGTCGGCGAAAGCGGCTCCGGCAAGACATTGGCGACACGCGCGATCATCGGGCTCATTCCGCCGGCCGTCCGCCGTATCGGCGGCACGATCCTCTACCGGGGTAAGGATGTGCTCGGCATGAAGGACCGGGATCTCCGCCAGCTTCGCGGCGGGGAGGTCGGCGTCGTCTTCCAGGAGCCGATGACCTCGCTCAACCCGTCGATGACCATCGGCCGGCAGCTCGAGGAAGGGCTGATCCTGCACACAAAGATGTCGGTCGAGGAGCGCCGCACGGCGATCCTCTCGATGCTTGGTCGCGTCGGCATACGCGAGCCGGAGCGGGCGTTGACCGCCTATCCGCACGAGTTCTCCGGCGGCATGCGCCAGCGCATCATGCTCGCCTCGGTGATGCTGTTGAAGCCAGCCTTGCTGATCGCAGACGAGCCGACGACCGCGCTCGATGCCGTCGTCCAGCGCGACGTCATGGAGCTGATGGTCGAGTTGACCCAGGCCGAGGGCACTGCAGTGCTGCTCATCAGCCACGACCTGCCGATGGTCGCCCGCTACACCAACCGTTTCGTGGTGATGGAAAAGGGCGTCGTCGTCGAGCAGGGGCTGACCGAGGAGATCCTGCAAGCACCGCAGCATCCCTATACCCGCAAGCTGCTTTCGTCGCTGCCGTTCCGTGGTGCTGCGCGTGAGCTCGACATGACCCGCACGCCGATGGTTTCGGCGCGCAATATTGTCGTCGAGTATCCCGGCCGCAAGGGTCTCTTCCGCAGGCACGAGCCGAAGCGCGCGCTGCACGGCGTCAGCGTCGATATCCATGTCGGCGAGGTCGTGGCACTGGTCGGCGGTTCCGGCTCTGGCAAGACGACGCTCGGCCGCACCATCGCAGGCCTCGTCCAGCAGGCCGAAGGCGACATCCTGTTCCAGGGCCGCGAGCGCAGCGCCGACTGGCGCGATTATAGGCTGAACTGCCAGATGGTCTTCCAGGATCCCTATTCGTCGCTCGATCCGCGCATGACCATTCAGGCGCTCGTCGAGGAAGCGCTGCGGCTGGTGCCGGACCTCGATACGCCGGCCAAGCGTCGCCGTGCGCTCGAAACGCTTGAGGAAGTCGGGCTCAGCGCCGATTTCGCCAATCGCTATCCGCATGAGCTCTCGGGCGGCCAGCGCCAGCGTGTGGCTATCGCCCGCGCCATCGCACGGCGGCCAAAATTCCTGATCGCCGACGAGCCGGTGTCGGCGCTCGACGTAACCGTTCGCTCTCAGGTGCTGGAACTCTTCTCGAACCTGCAGAAGCGCTACGGCTTCTCGTGCCTGTTCATCAGCCACGACCTCGGCGTCGTCGAGCAGGTCGCCGACCGCGTCATCGTCATGCAGGACGGGCGCATCATCGAAGAAGGCGACCGCGACCGGATCTTCGATGCGCCGAAGGATGCCTATACCCGCAAGCTGCTTTCGGCGATCCCGGCGCTCGATCTCAACCAGACCGGTGGCGTCACCCTCAAATGGCGGCTGGAGGCCTGAGATGAGCACGGAAATCAAGACCGGTGCGATCGCGGCCGAACTCCACGCGATCGCCGACGCGGAGCCCTTCGTCACCCGCTTCCTCGTGCGCAATCTCCAGACCGGTGAAACCATCGGCCGTGGCGAGGGTGAGGAAACACCATCTGCCAGCACCCGCAAAACCTCGATCATGATGGCGGCGCTGAAGGCGGTGGCAGAAGGCCGGCTTCATCTTGACGAGCGCATCACCTACGAAGCACGGCTCGCCCAGGAAGTGGCGAGCGGCATGTTCCGCTACCTGACGCCTGGAATCGTCATTTCGCTGCGCGACGCGATCGTCGGCATGATGGTTCTGAGCGACAATGTCTGCACCAAGATGGTGTTCGAGCGGCTGACGCTTGAAGAGGTCGACGGCTATTGCAAGGCGCTCGGCATGGTGGGCACGCACCATCGCTTCCTCATTCCGCCGCTGGCGCTCAAACCCGATCATTCGCTGGCCGACGTCACGACGACGACGGCTGCCGACCAGGTGATGCTGCTGGAACTGATCCTCGCCGCCGAGCACGATGCCGCTGCTGCCGCCAGGCTTGGCATCACGGTCGAGCTCGCCGCCTTCGCTGTGCAGACGCTGAAGAACCAGGTTTTGCGCTATGGCATCCGCTCGCGGCTGCCCTTCGATACGGTCGTCGCCTGCAAGGGGGGGCGCGGCAAACGCGGCCGCATGGATGCCGGCGTCGTCTATCGCGACGGCAAGCCGCTCTATGCGATCGCCGCCTTCACCGACGGCGTACCCGCGCTGATGCCCGACGGCACGCCCGGCTACACCATCGCGCTCGAAACCATCGGCAAGCTGTCACAGGCCTGCTGGCGCGCCTTTTGAACCGACAACACCAACAATCAGAAAAGAGAGAGGAACCATGAAAACCATACTTCTTGCCGGAACCATGCTGATGAGCGCGATCGCGCTCGGCCATGCGCGTGACCTGACGGTCGCCCAGAGCTCGGACATCCGCAGCAACGAGCCCGGCGTCAACCGCGACGGCAACACCGACTCGGTGATCTTCCACATCGTCGAAGGTCTGGTCGGCTACGCCGAGAACGGCGAAGTGAAGCCGCTGCTCGCGAAAAGCTTCGAGGTTTCGCCCGATGGCCTGACCTATACGTTCAAGCTGCGAGACGACCTGAAGTTCCACAACGGTAAGGCGCTGACCGCGGAAGACGTGGTCTGGAACTGGAACCGCTACATGAAGCCGGAGACCAAGTGGACCTGCGCCGGCGACTTCGACGGCAGCAAGTCGATCAAGGTGACGAGCGTCGCCGCAGCCGACGCCTCCACCGTCACCATGAGTATCGAGAAGCCTTCGGCCGTCTTTCTCGGCCTGATGGCCCGGCCGGAATGCGGCTACACCGGCATCGTCTCCCAAGATTCCGTCGGCGCAGACGGCGCTTACACTGCGCCCATCGGCACCGGCCCGTTCAAGTGGGCGGAATGGAAGAAGGGCGAATATGTCCGGCTCGAAAAGAACGCCGACTACGTCTCACCCGCCAATGACGGCAAGCCCGATGGCATGGTCGGCTCGAAGCGGCCGCTCGTCGACGGCATCAAGTTCATGGTGATCCCGGACGCCTCGACCGTGAAGACCGGCCTGCTTTCGGGCGCGCTCGACACCGCCGAAGTCTCGGCCGATCTCATTGCCGAGTTCAAGGACAGCGACACGATGCAACTCATCGTCAAGCGCAACAACGGCAAGAACCTGCTTTACTTCCAGACCCGCGACAAGATCCTGAGCAACGTTGCGGTTCGCCGCGCGATGGCCGAAGCGCTCGACCTCGACCAGCTCGTCGCCGCTGTTTCCAACGGCACCGGCGAAGCCAACGCATCGATGGTCTCGGCCGACTCGATCTTCTACTCCGACGTCCAGAAGAAGAAGATCCCGATGGATCTCGAAAAAGCGAAGAAGAACCTGGCTGATGCCGGCTACAACGGCGAGCCGATCACCATCATCGCCAACAAGCGCGGCAACGTGCCGAGCTTCCCCGCTGCCGTCGTCGCCCAGGCGATGATGCAGCAGGTGGGCCTCAACGTGCAGATCGAAGTGCTCGACTATGCGACCCAGGTCGATCGCCGCCGCTCCGGCAACTATCAGGTGATCTCGCAGTCGGTGTCGCCGCGTCTCGATCCGGCGCTGATGTACAGCTTCTATGTCGGCAACAAGGACAAGAACGCCTCGCTGATGTGGGACAACCCGAAGGCGGTTGAACTGATGAAGGCAGCCTATGTCGAGGCCGACCAGGCCAAGCGCCAGGCGATCTTCGACGAGTTCCACCAGCTGATGCTCGACGAGGTCCCCGGCATCTTCATGTACGACATGGTCGACATCTGGGGCGCCACCAAGAAGCTGCACGGCCAGCCGGTCTGGCAGTCCAACACCCGCCTCTGGGAAGTGACGCTCGACGACTGATGCGGGCGTAGTCCTTTCTCTCCAGCGGATGGCGGCCGTTTGTCGCCCTCCGCACCTCCTTAGACAAAACTGCTGATGCGACCGCGCCCCGCGCCGTCGCAAAAGGATGATTGATGCCAAATCCAGCCGCCCGGACCGCCCTTGTCGACACGATCGAAGCGCTGAAGCCCGAATTCGCCGAAATGAGCGACGCGATCTGGGACCATGCGGAACTGAGTTTTCATGAGGAAAAGTCGGTAGCGACGCAGATCGCCATGCTGGAGAAGCATGGGTTTCGCGTGTCGCGCGGACTGGCGGACATCGATACCGCCTTCGTCGGCGAGAGCGGACAGGGCCTGCCGGTGATCGCCTTTCTTGGTGAGTTCGACGCGCTTGCGGGTCTGAGCCAGGTGGCCGGTGTCGCCGAGGCGAAAGCGCTCACTGAGGGCGGTACGGGCCATGGCTGCGGCCACAATCTGCTCGGCACGGGTTCGCTGCTCGCTGCCGTCGCGCTTGCCCGCTACCTCAAGGAAAACGACTTGCCGGGCACGGTGCGCTATTACGGCTGCCCCGGCGAGGAGGGCGGTTCCGGCAAGACCTTCATGGCACGCGCCGGCATCTTCGCTGATGTCGATACGGCGCTGACCTGGCACCCGGCACCCTTCAACGGCGTACGCTCGACCAACAATCTCGCCGTTCTTGAAATCTATTACCGCTTCAAGGGCGTCGCCGCGCACGCATCGAACGGTGCCCATCTCGGCCGCAGCGCGCTCGACGCGCTGGAACTGATGAATGTCGGCGTCAACTTCCTGAGGGAGCATATGCCGCAGGATTGCCGCGTGCACTATGCGATCACCGATGCCGGCGGCAAGGCGGCAAACGTCGTCCAGGCCCGCGCCGAGGCGCTCTATCTCGTGCGGGCGCCGCAGATGCCGGAGGCCTTGGCGCTCGCTGCCCGCATCGACAAGATCGCCAAGGGGGCGGCGATGATGACGGAGACCGAGGTCGAGATCGTCTTTGACCGGGCGGCGACCAATCTGCTGCCCAACATCGCGCTGGAAACGGCGATCCACGACAACATGGCGGCGCTCGGGCCGGTTCCCTTCGACGAGGCCGATATCGCCTTTGCCAAGGACATCCAGAAGACGCTGACGCAGGAAGCAATTTCGAGCAGCATCCGGCTTTACCAGATCAAGGGCGATGTTTTTGCGAACAGCCGCATGGACGGTTCGACCGGTCTGCATCTCGGCCTTCGCGATTTCGAGGGCCAGTCGCATTTCCGCGCCGGCTCGACCGATGTCGGCGACGTCAGCTGGATCACGCCGACCGCGCAATGCTGGGCGCCCGCCTGGGCGATCGGCACGGCGCCGCACACCTGGCAGGTGGTGGCGCAGGGCAAGAGCCCGGCCGCCCACAAGGCTTTCGCCCACGCGGCAAAATCACTGGCCACGACCGGCCTCGACCTGATCCTCGATGCCGATCTTTTGGCACGGGCAAAGGCCGAGTGGCGTGAAAAGACCGAGGGCAAGCCCTACCAATGCCCGATCCCGGATCATATCGGTCCGAAACTCTGAAATCATTTTTTCGATGCCTGCAAACGCCCGCGCCACCCCGCGGGCGTTTCGTTTTGTCGGCGTCCGGAACGTCTGCCCGGCGAGTGCACGCGCCTTTGAATGGCGCCAGACTCTTGACGCGAATCGCAGGCTCCGGCATCTCTGTTACGGAGTTTTCCGAATAAGTGCCGATTGGCCGTATTTGAATTGAATCTCTGTTAGCGTGATGTGGCGCCGTTGGGCCGCTGACGCGCGCAAGGAGTATGGCAGAATGAATATGACGGCAACCCAGGCAAGACAGGACGCGGGTCACTCCCAGGCACGCCGTCCGGCCGACGAAGCGATCGCGGCCGATGCCCGCGCGCTTTCCGAACAGTTGAAGGCGATGCGCGAGCGCCTGTTCGCGCCGACGGCGATGAAGACATTGCGCAGCTTCACCTCGGGCGAGGCGGCCAAGCTGATCGGCGTTTCTGACGGCTATCTGCGCCAGCTCTCGCTTGCGGGTGAAGGTCCGCAGCCCGATACCGGGCTTGGCGGCCGCCGCTCCTATTCACTCTCCGACATCAATGCGCTTCGCCGGCACTTGGCCGAACAGGCGCTTGCCAAGGGCAATGCCGCCAAGGCGCGCAGCTATCTCAAGTGGCGCGATGCGGAAGCGGGCGAACACCTGCAGGTGATCTCGGTCACCAACTTCAAGGGCGGCTCCGGCAAGACCACATCGTCGGTGCATATCGCGCAATATCTGGCGTTGACCGGCCACCGCGTGCTCGCCGTCGACCTCGACCCGCAGGCCTCGCTTTCGGCGCTTTTCGGTTACCAGCCGGAACTCGACCTTACCGGCAACGACACGCTCTATGGCGCGATCCGCTACGACGCCGAGGCGCGGCCGTTGAAGGACATCATCCGCAAGACCTATTTCGACGGCCTCGATCTCGTGCCGGGAAATCTCGAACTGCAGGAGTTCGAGCACACGACGCCGCAGGCACTGAGCGCCCGTCACAATGGCACGGACGCTGGTCCGCTGTTCTTCGCCCGCGTGCAGGCCGCCCTTGCGAGCGTCGCCGACGACTATGACGTCGTCATCATCGACTGCCCGCCGCAGCTCGGCTATCTGACGCTGTCAGCGCTCTGCGCCTCGACGTCCGTCGTCGTCACCGTGCATCCGCAGATGCTCGACGTCGCCTCGATGAACCAGTTTCTCTACATGACGTCGGACCTCCTGAGCGTCGTGCGCGAGGCCGGTGGCGAACTCAACTTCGACTTCCTGCGCTACCTCGTCACCCGCTTCGAGCCGAACGACGGGCCGCAGGCCCAGATTGTCGGCTTCATGCGTTCGCTCTTCGGCGACCGGGTGTTGACCTCGGCCATGGTGAAGTCCACCGCGGTTTCCGATGCCGGCCTGACGAAGCAGACGCTCTACGAGGTCGGACGCGAGAATTTTACCCGCGCCACCTATGACCGCGCGATCGAATCGCTGAACGCCGTCAACGGCGAGATCGAAACGCTCATTCACGCGGCCTGGGGGCGCTGACCGACATGGCTGGCAACCGCAAGAACGAACTGCGCGCACTCTTTTCCGGCAATGTCGCCCCGGCGGCGCCTGCCGCGGAAGCGGATGACAAGGCGCCCGCCGCACCAAGCGTGCAGCCGGCAAAGCCAGTCGTGGTCCCCGCCGCCCAGGCCGACGTGCCGCGGGCCGCCTCCGGCGCGATCAAGGCCATGGGGCTTTCGCTTGGGAGTATCACCCGCGAGGCGGAAGAGGCCCGCGCGCTGCGCGAGGCCCTGCATCAGGGCGAGCGCGTCGTCGAGCTTGATCCGGAGCTGATCGATGCGTCTTTCGTCGGCGACCGCCTGACCGACGGCGAGACCGACGATCCGGAATTCCTGGCGCTCGCCGACAGTATCCGCGACAGCGGCCAGCAGTCGCCGATCCTCGTGCGCCCGCACCCGCAGAAGCAAGGCCGCTACCAGACCGCCTACGGCCATCGTCGTCTCAATGCCGTGCGCAGCCTCGGCACCAAGGTCAAGGCCATCGTCCGGCCGCTGACTGACGACGAGCTGGTGCTGGCGCAGGGCAAGGAAAACGCCGAGCGGCGCAACCTGTCCTTCATCGAGCGTGCCATGTTTGCGTCGGCGCTCGCCGACCGCGGCTTCGACCGGAAGGTGATCGGCGAGGCGCTCGCCGTGCAGAAGAGCGAGCTGTCGCGCCTCCTGCAGGTGGCCGAAGGCGTGCCGCCGGCGATTGCCCGCGCGATCGGCCCGGCACCGAAGGTCGGCCGCGAACGCTGGATGGCCTTCGGCGCGCTGCTTGAGGACATGGTGACCGTCGAACTGGCGCAGGAGGAGTGCCGCTCGCGCCGCTTCCTCGAAGCCGAAAGCGACCAGCGGTTCCAGATCGTCTTCGCGCGCCTGTCGCGCAAACCGAAGCCGGACGCAGCGGCCAAGCCGGAGACGCTGGTCGACGCCGGCGGACGCGCCTTTGCCAAGCTCAAGCGCGACGGCAAGAATGCCCGCATCGAGTTCTCAGTCGATGTCGATCCAGCCTTCATCGACGAGGTCGTCGAACTGCTTGCCAAGCAGCATGCGGTGTTCGCGGCGGGCCGCGAAGGCTGAACGAAGTCTGCCCTTCTGAAAGTTCCAATCGGGCCTGCGTGACGCTCTCACGCAGGCCCGATTCGTTTTCCCGGCGGAGCCGATGGTAGGCCGCCGCGAGCATCCCCGTGCGATCGCCGCTGTCGCCCCCATCCAAGAAATATTTTCGGCCGTGTGAGGCCGGCGACGGGATGTCGCGGCGGCCTTGGGGCGTCGGGCATTGCCGTTGCATGGAGCCCACAGAAAGGCAGCAATCGACCACGGATCCCGGTTCGAAACGGGGCGTTGGAAGGGACTTGTTAACCTTCATTTCCTATCGCTTAGAAGGCCCCGCGGCGATGTCTCTAGCTCTTCCAGGACCCATGCGTATTCCCAGGACAAACTTCTCACAGGCTGCTTTGCATGATGCAAACCAGGCGGATTATTTCAATGGTCCGCAGGATGATGCGTTGAGCGGTATGCCCACCCATGAGGCGGAACCCGCCGACCCCTATCAGTTGTACGAGGCGCCGGCGGCGCCTCGCCGGCCGGCGAACCAGCAGGCTGAAACCACGAGCCGTGCGACCCGCCTCTATGGGCAGGGTTCCGCCTACGCTCCTGCACAGGTGACGTCGACGATGAGCGAACCCTTGCCGACCCTTTCGGAGATTGCCGGCCACTACGGCGATTCCACCTGGGAGAGCCATTTCTTCCTGGCGCCGAACGTGCGCTTCACCCGCACGCCCGAGCGCGAATTCATGAAGCGACGCGCGCCGCAGGTCGAAGAAGGCGAAACGGCAACCGAAGTCGAAGAGGCGATCGTCGCGGTGGCGGCGGAGCCTGCTCCGGTCTTGGTGGAAACCGTTGAGCCCGTCGCGACGGCCACGGTCGAGCCGGTACAGACGGAAGCTTCGGCCGTTGCTGCTGACGAGGCGCCGCTGGCCGAGGTCGCGCTGCCGTCCTACAGCCCGTCCGAACTGTTGCGCATGCTGACCAACCAGTTGCCCACTTGGACCGCCGCGCAAAACACGATCGAGCCGGCCATGCTCGCGCGTGTCGAAGCTCCGGCCGACGAGAGCGTAGCCCTTGCGCCCGTTCTGACGACGCAGATCGCCGTTTCCGCGCCGGTCGCCGAAGTCCAACCCGCGCCCGCTCAGGCAGGCGACGCTTCCGTCGATCAGGGCGCTGCGCATTCTGTCTTCCTGTCGGATTTCGCCTTCTTCGAATTCGGCCCGGCCGACGATGCTGAGGTTGCCGGTACGGAAGCCACCCATCCGAAGCCCTTTGTCGAGACGCCCGCCCCGACACCGATGACGCCTGTCGTCACTCCCGCTGCCTTTGCTGCCGTTGCGGTGACACCGCCAGCACCCGTGCGTCCGGTTGAAATCCGCCGTATGCCGCCGACGGCGATCACCTCGCTGTTCCGCGTTGTCGATGTCCGCGGCGCAAAGCCGGAGGATGTGCCAGCACAGCAACCGCCCGCCGCCGCCGCTGAGGCCGTTGCCGACGTTGCGCCAGCTCCGGTTGCCATGGCTGAAGAACCGGTGTCTGTGGCCGCCGCTGAAATCATTGACGTCGAACCGGTCGAAATCGAACAGCCGGCGCCGGTTGCCACGAAGGCGGCCATCACCATGCCGGCGCAGGTCACCCGCGCGCCCAGCAACATGCCGGCCATCGGCTCGACCGACCGCGCGCCGAGCGCCGACGGCTACGAGTTCCCATCCGAGGAACTGCTGCAGGAAGCGCCCGTCGGTCAGGGCTTCTTCATGACGCAGGAGCAGCTGGAACAGAATGCCGGCCTGCTCGAAAGCGTGCTCGAAGATTTCGGCGTCAAGGGTGAAATCATCCATGTTCGCCCCGGCCCGGTCGTCACGCTCTACGAATTCGAGCCGGCGCCCGGTGTGAAATCGTCGCGCGTCATCAACCTTGCCGACGATATCGCCCGCTCCATGTCGGCGCTTTCGGCCCGCGTCGCGGTCGTGCCCGGCCGCAACGTCATCGGTATCGAACTGCCGAATGCCACCCGCGAGACCGTCTATTTCCGCGAGCTGATCGAATCTGTCGATTTCCGCAAGACTGGCTACAAGCTGGCGCTTTGCCTGGGCAAGACGATCGGCGGCGAGCCTGTCATTGCAGAGCTTGCGAAGATGCCGCATCTGCTCGTCGCCGGCACCACCGGCTCGGGCAAGTCGGTCGCGATCAACACCATGATCCTGTCGCTGCTCTATCGGTTGAGCCCGGATCAGTGCCGCCTGATCATGGTCGATCCGAAGATGCTCGAACTCTCCGTCTATGACGGCATCCCGCATCTGCTCACCCCCGTCGTAACCGACCCCAAGAAGGCGGTCATGGCGCTGAAGTGGGCCGTGCGCGAGATGGAAGACCGCTACCGCAAGATGTCGCGGCTCGGTGTGCGCAATATCGACGGCTACAACCAGCGCGCTGCCGCTGCCCGTGAAAAGGGCGAACCGGTGATGTGCACGGTGCAGACCGGTTTCGAAAAGGGCACCGGCGAGCCGCTGTTCGAACAGCAGGAAATGGACCTGGCGCCGATGCCGTACATCGTCGTCATCGTCGACGAGATGGCCGACCTGATGATGGTCGCCGGCAAGGAAATCGAAGGCGCGATCCAGCGGCTGGCGCAGATGGCGCGTGCTGCCGGTATCCACCTGATCATGGCGACGCAGCGTCCTTCGGTCGATGTCATCACCGGCACGATCAAGGCGAACTTCCCGACCCGCATCTCGTTTCAGGTGACCTCGAAGATCGACAGCCGCACGATCCTTGGCGAGCAGGGTGCCGAACAGCTGCTCGGCCAGGGCGACATGCTGCACATGCAGGGCGGCGGACGTATCGCCCGTGTCCATGGCCCGTTCGTTTCGGATCTTGAGGTTGAACACGTCGTCGCACATCTGAAGACGCAGGGACGCCCGGAATACCTCGACACCGTCACGGCGGAAGAAGAGGAAGAAGAGCCGCAGGAAGAGTCCCCGGTCTTCGACAAGAGCGCGCTTGCGTCGGAAGACGGCAACGAACTTTACGACCAGGCCGTCAAGGTGGTCCTGCGCGACAAGAAGTGCTCGACCTCCTACATCCAGCGCCGCCTTGGCGTCGGCTACAACCGTGCTGCCTCGCTGGTCGAGCGCATGGAAAAGGAAGGCCTCGTCGGGTCGGCGAACCACGTCGGCAAGCGCGAGATCATCTACGGCAACCGCGACCATATGAGCGCGCCCGACAACGACGACATGGATTGATACCGGGCGTAGCCCAGGCCGGGATTTCGAGCCGTCGCTGACAGGTTGTTGGCGGCGGCTTTTCTATCTTCGAGTTGCTGTTAGTGTCGCCTGCGTCAGGAGCCGTCGTCGTGATGCTTCCGGCCCTAATGTCGCGCATGGGATGATCTGATCGGTGCAAGCAGTAAAGCATCGTCGCAATGAGACACCGATCTGGCCAAGCCTAACGCTTGCTCTCATCCTCCATGCGTTCGCCGTGTCGGTGCTTTTCCTCCTCCCGTCACCACGGCCACCTGTTCCGAGCCCGGACGAGGGGATCGCCGTTCAGATACTGGAATTGCCACCCCCACGCCCTGAGGTGGTGCAGCCCGTGCTCGGACCGCAAGATGCGCCGCCCGTCGCGCATTCCGTTCCGGAGACGGCGCCTGCCGCGGAAACAGCCACGCTACCGCCGGCTGCCCAGCCGATGGTGCAAGCGAAGCGGTTCTTCTCGGCGGCGATACTGGCTGATCCACGCAGCAGACAGGCGCTGGAAGGGCTGTCACAGCTCACCGCCGATGAACAGATTGTCCAGCTCTGCAATCTCGAGGCGATGGAGCAGGTTCATCGCTGGCGCGTTGACTTTACCCCCGACCTGCTCGTCGCCTACGCCACGTCGGATATCGTCTTGGTTGGGCGGAACCTCCGCGCCGATGGCGCCGCCTTTCGCAGCAAGGGGCGCTGGTTTAACATCAAATTTGGCTGCGCCGTGGCGCCGGATATCAAAAGCGTCGCCGCATTTGAGTTTCAGGTTGGTGACGAAATTCCGGAAAGTGAGTGGGAGGCAAATTTCCTCTCTGCCGGTGCCGAAGCCCACTGATCGTGGCCATGGCCGAAGTCCGCTCCCTGTGCACTTTGGTGAACGACCTGACGAGAAGCAGGCTGCGGAGCCGGATCAAGCCGGGGCGGTTCCACCTTTGGCGTGGCCTGTGCGGCAGCAGTGCTTGAGTTGCTTGCCAGATCCGCAGGGGCAGGGGTCGTTGCCGCGCAGTTGCAGGCGACCAACAAGCGGCAAGAGCGCTGCGGAGGGAAGGAGGCCCGCCATCAGGATTGCCAGCCTGGCGGAAATGCCGGGAATGACCAGCCGCCGGCGCGCCTTGAAGCCGCGCCAGGCGCATTTTGCCACGTATTCCGGAGTGGCTTTCGGGAGCGCCTTGAACAAGGCAGCCCTGTTGGCGCCGGATTTTTCGAGGAACTCGGTCGATACCGGTCCCGGCGCAACGCAGGTCACAGTTACGCCGGTCCTTCGCGTCTCCTGGTATAGCGCTTCGGAGAACGAACGAACGAAGGCTTTGCTCGCATAATACATTGCCATGTACGGGCCGGGCGTAAAACTCGCGACCGAGGCTAGATTGATGATGCCGCCGCGGCCGCGCGCGACCATGCCCGGCAACAGGTGCAAAGTAAGGGCCGCAAGCGCACGCACATTGACGTCGATCATTCCAATCTGGTCGGCAATCGGCAAAGCGGTCGCCGCGCCGCGCAGGCCATAGCCGGCACTGTTGACAAGAACGTCGCAGACGAGGCCTTCGCGCGAAAGAAATTCGTCGAGAATGCGCGCGGCATCGGGCGAGGCCAGATCGACCGGCAGGGAGAATGCCTCGCCGCCCGCCTGTCCGATCGCGGCCTGCACGACGTGCAAGCTTTCGATGGATCGCGCGACCAGAACGACCGGCGCGCCGTCTCGTGCGGCAAGTTCGGCAATTGCCCTGCCTATGCCCCGGGACGCTCCGACAACGACAATGGCGGGTCGTGGTGACTGCTGCGATGTCATGCCGATGGCTCCGGCGTAGCGATTGGCGGCTTGTCAACTTCGGAAAGGATCGCCACCTCGTCGGCGATCTCACCGTTCAATATTTCCTCGAAACGCGCCAGGGCTCGCGCGACATTGGCGCCGTCCATGACGCGGTGGTCATAGTGGATCCTGACCGTGACCGATCCGTCGTCACCGATCGGCCCATAGTTGAAGATGGTCGTCAAAGGCGTCAGCGGATTAAGCGACTCCGCACCCAGGCCGGAATAGACCGACAATTGGAAGGTGCCGAAGCGGTGGCCCCGCTGGCGCCCCATGTTCAGGCTGAGCCACATCAGCAGCCGCCGCAACGGTGCAGGCAGGCGTGCGATCTTCAACGCCCGCCGGAATTCCCTGATCTCGAGCACGGGGCGGGACCGGGCCTCCTGGAGCAGGGCGCTCAATTCGGCAAGGGACCGCCTCTCGGGTTGCTTGATCGTGCTGAGAAGGACGACCCGTTCGCCTTCGTGCTCGCGCTCGTGCGCCACGGACGCGATGCTTCCGGGATACTCATAGAGTTGCGGTCTCGGAAGCTTGACATAAGCCCGGCGAAACTCGGGCGTCTCCATCGAGAGTAACCCGTAACCCTTGAGAAATAACACCATCCACGAAGGCCGGTCAGGTCGGCCTGCCCGGGCTTTGTGCAACGCGCTGATGTCCATCTGCCGTTGCACCGTGACCCGCGGCACGCCGATGGAAAATCGCATCAGATCGCCGACGAGGCGTCGTGCGGCGGAAAGCTTGATCGGTCGGCCGCGCATAGTGCCACCTCTAATAGATATAGGGTATAATTCGCTTCGTCCTGTCCATGTAAGCGCGATATTCGGGCCCGAAGAATTCCAGCATCAGGCGCTCCTCCTTGCTTACACGCAGGAAGAAAAGCACAGCGAAGCCAAGGACACCCACGAGGCCAGCCACCCAGTTCGACAGCAGAAACAGCTGGCCAACGCCCATGAGCAGGAAACTGGTGTACATCGGATGGCGCACGAGGGCGTAAGGGCCCCCGCAGATCAACTGATGTTTTTCGCGAATTTCCAGCGAGATCGACCAGTTTCGGCCGAGTTCCTTGTGGGTGCGGCGGAACGTCCATAGAGCCAAGGCGAAGATGACGCCGCCAAGACCCACCGACCATGGGCGCCCCGTATAGTCGGCGAAAGCGGGGATTCCCGTTGCAACATACAATCCGGGCAAAATCGCAAGGCCCGCCAACGCAGCGGCCAGACCGATCGTATCGCTCGCCGAGCGACGACTGCTCATCACCCGCACGCGCTTTGCCCGGCGCTCAAAGGGATAACGGATAACGTACCAGGCAATGATGCCTATGACCCAGACGATTTCGCCAATGGAAGCGACAGACATGTTCACGTTGTTTCACTCAAGCTCTTTTGCTGCAGGGTTCGATCACCGAAGCGGCAAGCGTAGGTGAGACTGCCACGCGCCGCCTCGACCTGACAAGGTACCGAAACGTCGACGGCCAGCCGATACCCATAATCAGCAGCCAAGGGGGGTGATGGCAGCCGATGATGGCGCAAGCGGTCCTTGTTGACCGTTCGGAGGGGTGCGCGAGTTCTTTCAGCCTATCCGCCGTTCATCTCGCGTAGTCTCGTGATGAACTGCTGGGGCCTGAGCCAGATGCCTGGTGTCTTGTAGCCCATGGAGCGGGCGATGTCGGCGACGAAAGCGTTGCAGTTGTAGATTGACGCCTGCCAGAAGCGGGCTTCGGACTTGAGCTTTCGGATCTTGGCAACGACGTCGCGATACTCCGCTTCCGTCAACATGACGCGCCAGCTCGCGGACCTGTACTGTTCCTCCAGATCACCGTCACTGGCGCCAGTTTCGGCCGGCACCGGCAAAACGTGACCAATTACATAGGGAGCGGTATCGTTTGTCGCTGGGGCAAGCCCCGCAACTTCTGGATTGACCATTGCTCCAGACTTGCTGAGCCGGCCAAAAATTACGTAGGAGTGACCGTAACTGAGGGCATAACGAGAGCGGAACTCAATGAAATAGCCCTGATCGCGCTGTTGTGACGTTGTGCCCGCGTAGCTTGAGACGAATCGCGGCTGAGGGCCCTTGTCCTGCGATTGACACGCCGTAACCGCGATTGCGGCCAGGACGGCGAACGAAATACGACCTCGTGAACGAGTCATTTCTGCGCGATGTCTCCCAAATTCTGATCAGGCTGCGAAGGTGCGACTGGTGGATTTCGATTCGCGCCGCGAAATGTGGCCAAGCCGGCCACGGTCAGACAGGGCGGGAAGGACTGTGAGGTCCTCCCCGAACTAAGGTCAGTGACTATTTGTAAACGGGCGCTGGTTCTTCAGCCACAGGAGGCGGCGCCTTGCCTTTGCCTTTACCGATTGTTCCGCAAGCGGCGAGGCTGGCCACGGAAAGCAACGCAACTGTCACGATTAGAATTCGGCTCATCAATATTTCCTTTCCTCTGTTGTCGGAATGGTTATTCGAAGGCTACATTCATAGTATTACCGGCAATTCGAGATTCGTCCTAGTGCAGAAATAACACGCTCGTTGGTCGGTTTATCGTTACCGAAGTTTAAATAATCCATCAAAGCGTGCTGGGCCCTACTCCAATGTCAAACTCAGATAGAGTACGGCTTCAAATGATCAATACCGAAGTTCCAATCGGTGTCCGCGCGTATAGGTCGACGATGTCCTCGTTGGTGAGGCGGATGCAGCCGTTGGAAACGGCTTGCCCTATTGTCCAGGGCGCATTCGTACCGTGGAGGCGGAACTTGGTGTCCTGTCCATTGCGATAAAGGTATAGAGCCGACGCCCCGAGCGGGTTGTGAGGGCCGCCTGTAACGCCACCGGCGTATTGCGCCAATTCCGGCTTGCGTCGGATCATGCTTGCCGTCGGTGTCCATGTCGGCCATTCCGCCTTTCGACCGACAACTGCCCGCCCCTTGAGGGTCAGGCCTTCTTCTCCGACGCCGATTCCGTAGCGCATCGCCCATCCACCACTTTCGATCGAGTAGAGGTAGCGTTGCGACGTGTCGACAAGGATCGTTCCGGCCGGCTCGTTGCCGTCATATCGGACGTGCCGTTTTCGGTAACGACGATCAACGCCCGGGGTGCCGCCGTATAGGGACGGAAAGGAGACGCCTTGCCAAGTTGAACTGCATCCCGTCAACAAGCCAAGGCTGCCGATTAACAGGAGTCTCCGTGTAATGCGGTGATTGTCCATCTTTACCTGCTGAGAAAAATGGTACGCCCCGAATCTTTCTAGCATTACAATATTGCCTGGCCAAGTTCCAATGAATCAAGTGAGGCTTGCAAGCAGATAATCAGATGACGCTTAATATTTTTTCTGCGTCCCAGGGGATGAACGAAAAGGATTGTATATCTGGAACGAGAGGATGGGTGTGATGCATGGATTGGATTAAAATTTGCTGCGATTCTTGTGTGTAGTTGCATCAGCCAGGTTGGAAGATCGGGGCCTGATGTGCGCCCATGAAATGACTTGCGATGTCGTGCACGCTCGACGGGTCGAAACATGTAAATTAGGAATGGCAGCATGAATTTAGGCTTCGCTGGCAAGGTAGCGCTCGTGACTGGCGCGGGTTCGGGAATTGGCGCAGCCGTATGTCGGCAACTCGCTGCCGAGGGGGCAGAAGTGGTGGCTGCCGACGTCGACGCTGAGGGCGCGCGCAACATCGTTGCGGAGCTTCGCGCGAAGGGGGGCGCAGCCCACGACGTTGCCGTCGATGTTGCTGACGCTGCCGCCGTGGAAAAGCTGGTTGCCTTCGCTGTTAAGACCTGCGGCGGTCTGCATCTGGCGGTCAACAATGCCGGCGTCGATGGGGTCCGCAAGGCGACCGCCGACTATCCAGTTGATGGCTGGCACGCATTGATGAATGTGAACCTGCACGGCGTCTTCTATTGTATGAAGTACGAGATCGCGGCCATGGTCGCTCAGGGCGGGGGTGCCATCGTCAATACCTCTTCCATTCTGGGCGCTGTCGCTCTGCCGGCCGCAGCCGCCTACACGGCCGCCAAGCATGCAGTGGTTGGGCTGACGAAGGCTGCTGCAATCGAATATGCCCGAACGGGAATTCGTATCAATGCCGTGGCGCCTGGTTGGATCGACACGCCGCTCTCGGCGGAAAATGCTGACGTGGCAAAAAACAGGCGCATGATGTCTCTGCAGCCGATGGGTCGTCTCGGTACGCCGGATGAGGTTGCTGCCCTGATCTGTTTCCTGTTGTCCGAGAAGGCGAGTTTCATCACCGGGAGCGTTCATCTCGTCGATGGCGCCTACACCGCTCACTAACGGGCGGCGTATTCACTTTTTAGATCACCTCCCTATGGTTCTGGGCACGTAGATGCGCGCGTCCGGTATCGCGCTGCGGCTTGTTGCGACGCGAAAATAAAAACGTTTTTATTTTCCTTGAAAACGTTTTTATTGGCTGTTACCTCTATGTTCAGGAGAGGTCGAGGCCTGGGAGGGTGCATGGCGACTGAGATGCACAGGGCGCGGCGCACGCCGACGCCGACGATCAAGACCCTGGCCGAGATGACGGGCTATTCCATCGCAACGATCTCGAAGGCCTTGCGCGAATCCCCGGTGGTCGCGCCGGCGACAAGAGACATCATTTACAAGGCAGCCCGTGAGGTCGGCTATCAGGCCAACGCCCGCGGCATGGCGCTTCGCACCGGCAAGAGCTTTCAGGCCGCCGTGCTGATGCCGGTGACTGCGGCACGCGACTATGAATGGGACGGCGTCGAATACACCCAGACCCTCAGCGGCATCAGCCAGGCACTCGATGGCACCGACTACCGCATGTCGGTGCACGTGATCCGCGACGCGGCCGATGGCGCGGACGCGGCGCGCCGCATCGTCGATCAGGGGCTTGCCGATGGCCTGATCTTCTCCGGTATTCTCGCCGATGACCCGCGCATCGATCTGCTCGTCGCTGAGGATTTCCCGTTCGTCTCGATGGGGCGCTGCCGCGGGGATCTCAACTATGCCCATGTCGACATCGACAACGAATGGGCAGCGCATGCGGCGACCGCGCGGCTGATCGCCGGCGGCCACCGGCGGATCGCGCTCGTCAATCCGGAGCGGCGGCTTTCCTACGCGCTCGACAGGATCGACGGTTTCGTCCGGGCGTTTCGCGAGGCCGGCCTGGAAGCCCCGATGGATCTGATTGCCGAAGGCGACCTCTCGACCCATTTCGGCCGGCAGACGGTGATCGATTTCCTGCAGCTCGACGACGCTCCGACCGCCTTCGTCTGCATCAACGAATCCACCACGCTCGGCGTGCTCTCGGGGCTCGGCAGCCTCGGACGCCAGGTCGGCGTCGATGTTGACGTCATCGCCTATGACGACATCAACGTCAGCGCCTATTTCACGCCGCCGATCACGACTTTCTATCAGCCGATCGAGGTGCTCGGTCGCACGCTCGGGCAATTCCTGCTGCGCCGCATGGAGGGGGAGGACCCTGACGCGTTGCGGCAGGTCTTCAGGCCGACACTGATCGCGCGCCAGCCCGATAATCTCGGCGGCCGCCTGATCCAAAGTTAATCATCCAAGGAGGAGATCCATGAAGAAACTGATGATTGCCCTGGCCGTAGCAGCCCTTGCTTCGAGCGTGTCCCATGCCGCCGACCTCGGCGGCAAACTGCTGAAGGTCGGATCCGACACGACCTCGCCGCCGATGGAGAGCATCGATCCGGCAACCGGACAAGTGGTCGGTTTCGATGTCGACGTGGTCAATGCCGTCTGCGCCAAGATCAACTGCCAGGCCGAATTCATCACGACCGGCTGGGATGGCATCTTCGCAGCACTTGACCAGGGCAGCTTCGACCTCGTCGCCTCCGGCGTCTCGATCACTGAGGAACGCAAGAAGGCGATGGATTTTTCCGATCCCTACATCGTCAACAGCCAGGCTGTGCTCATGCGCGCTGACGACCAGGGCATCACGCTCGACGCGTTCAAGAATGCCGGCAGAAAGCTTTCCGCCCAGGCAAACACGACGGACGCCCAAGTCGCCGAAAGCGTCGTCGGCAAGGAGAACGTCGCTGCTTACGACACGTTCAGCGCCGCGATCATCGCGCTCAAGAATAAGGACGTCGACGGCGTCGTCATCAACGGCGCCAATGCCGCTGCCTATGAGCGCGAGTTTGCCGGCGAGCTCGTCGTTGCCATCAAGGACCTCGAATCTGACCCGCTCGGCCTCGTCTTCCGCAAGGGCGATGAGAATGTTGCGGCTTTCAACGAAGGCCTGAAGATGATCAAGGACGACGGCACGCTCGACCAGCTGATCAGCAAATACTGGGGCCTTAAGTAAGCCCAGAGTGCCGATCGGGCCCGGAGCATGCTCCGGGTCCTCCGTCTGTCTAATCTATGCCCCCGGAGGAATGAATGTCGTTCCTGAGAAGCGTGCGTCCGAGCAATCTGATCATCCTGACCGCGCTGCCCTTCATCATCTATCTGTTTATTTCCTCCGGCGACTATCAGCGCTCGCTGCGGGCGATCCTCGGTGTCGAAAACGGTTCGTCGGCCTTCGTGCCTGGCTTTCTGGCGCTGGCGATCGCATTTACTTCGGGCATCGCGGTGCTCGTATTCTCGCGCGCCAAGGCGCCGCGTCCGCGCCTCGCCAATGTGGCGGCGCTGCTCAATCTCGCTGCCGCCGCCGTTCTCGTTATCGGCCACAGTATCCATCCCTTCATCGCGTCCGTCGTCGCCAATGGCGTCGATCCGTTCAAGTCGACATTGATCGCAAAGGGCGTGACGCCGCGGCAATTGACCGAGGCTGCGGATCTCATGGTGCAGGGCGTCGAGGCCTGGCTGTTTCCCGCCTATCTGGGGGTCACGCTGATTGGTCTTGGTCTTCATTTCTGGAGCAGACGTCCCGATGCTCCTCCTGACGGAAGGTCGCGCCGCATCGCGCGCTGGATCATCGGCCTCGTCAACGGTGCGGGTCTCGTCTTCATCTTCTTCTTCGCCCATATCGCCTTTGCGGCCGGTGTGGCGACCACCATCCGCGCGGCGATCGCAGCTTATATCCTGGCGGCGCTCATGGGCCTTGTCTGGGTTGGGCTGTTGCAACTGCACTCAACCGTCAGGACCAGCCTCTATTTTGCGATCGCCACCCTGGTGCTGGCGGTTGCGGCCGGCTGGTTCCTCATGCAGCCGCGCGACACCTACGTGCTCGCCGGCACGCTGGACGGCAAGGTCGGCATCATCACCAATACGCCGGCGGGGCTCATCAGCGCCGTGCGTTTCGGTCAGTATGACGGCGCGCCGCAGACGGAAACGCCGGTCCGCACCTTCGTCGGCCCGACCGAGGCGCTGGCGTCGATCGCCAAGGGCGAGGGCGTTTCCGGGGCCTTGCTGCCGGCTGCCTCCGCTCCGGCAGACATGCCGGTCCTGTGGAAGACCGAGGCGCTCAACGACCGCGACCGTGCCGCCGGTGTCACCGTCGCCGTGCTTGCGATCATCCTTGGCCTTCTCACTTTCGGCGGCTATCTGCACCAGCGCCATCCTCTGGCGATCGGCTCGGAGTTCATCGTCGATACGATCCGCGGCATTCCGATGCTGGTGATCGTGCTTTATGTCGGCCTGCCCTTGAGCGGGGCGTTGAAGGACGCGACGCAAGGGGTGCTCGACCCGCCAAACCTGATGCGCGGCATCGTCGCGATGGCACTCGCCTATTCGGCCTATCTCGCCGAAATCTTCCGCTCGGGCATCAATGCGATCCCGGTCGGCCAGGTCGAAGCGGCGCGCAGCATCGGCCTCAACCGTTGGCAGACGGCGCGTCTCGTCGTGCTGCCGCAGGCTTTCCGCATCATCATCCCGCCGCTTGGCAACGAACTGATCGCGATCCTCAAGGACACGTCGCTGCTGTCGATCCTGTCGATCCGCGACATCACCCAGCGCATGCGGGAGTTCCAGTCGGCAAGCTTCCTGCCGTTCGCGCCCTATAACTCGGCGGCGATCTTCTACATCTTCCTGACGTTGGCGGCGGCCAGCCTCGTCAACATGATCGAGCGGAAATATGACATCAAGCACCGCTAAATCTCGCACGGTGCTGATATCAGGTACCTCCCGCGGCCTCGGCTCGGAACTCGCGCGGCTTTACGCCGAAGACGGCTGGCGGGTGATCGCCTGCCAGCGGGGACCGGTCGCGAGCGAAGGTTCGGCGGATCGGTTGGTGCTGGACGTTGCCGATCCCGCATCGATCGAGGCTCTCGGTCAGTCGCTGCAAGGCGTCGCGATCGATCTGCTGATCAACAATGCGGCCGTGCGCGGCGATACCGGCGGCCTCGCGACGCTTGAACCGGGCGAGTTTCTCGATGTTATGCGCGTCAATGCGCTGGCGCCGCTGCTGGTGACGCGGGCGCTCCTTGCGAACCTGCGCGCCGGCGAACATCGCGTCGTCGCCAATATCAGCAGCCGCGCCGGCTCCCTTGCCGAAGGCACGCTCGACGATGATGACGGCGACTATGCCTATCGCTGCTCCAAGGCGGCCCTGAACATGGCGACGGTCAAGCTGGCGCAGGATCTGAAGGGCGACGGGATTTCCGTCGTCTCGCTGCATCCTGGTTGGGTGCAGACGGATATGGGCGGCAGCGAAGCCGTCGTTTCGGTGGCGACAAGTGCTGCCGGGCTGAAGGCGATCATCGACGGCACAGGTTTGGCCGATAGCGGCAGTTTCCGCGCCTATGACGGGCGCCGGGTTTCGTGGTGACAGGACAGTGAAATGGCAGACAGAGATTTGAGAACCGAGCAGGAATTGGCAACGATCCGGATCTGGCTCATTGAGACCTACGGCATCGAGGCAAGCCTCTCGCCGCTGCAGGGCGAGCACGATCTCAACTATCGTGTCTCGGCTGCCGATGGCCAGGAGTATCTGTTGAAGCTGCACGCTGCCGGCGATGCGGACGAACTCGAGATGCAGATTGCGGTGCTCGAACACATCGCCGCCAAGGATTCGGGGCTGCCGATCTCACGGACGTTTTGCGATCGCTCGGGTGGCGTCACCAGCAAGATCGAACTTCGAGGCTCGCGCACCGCACGGCTGCTCGCCTGGCTGCCCGGCGATATCTGGGCGAAGGCGCCGCTTCGCCACATGGCGAGCGCCGAAAGCCTCGGGCGCCTGCTCGCCGGTCTTGACCGCGGCCTCGAAGATTTCTCCCATGCGGGCGCCAAGCGGCTCTATGCCTGGGACATCGGCCGCGCCGACATGCACGCTTGCCATGTGGAACTGATCGACGGCGCCGACAAGCGGGGAGCGGTTCAGGCGATCCTCGAGCACTTTTCTTCGACGGTCCTTCCGCGTCTTGCCTCCTGCCCGAAGCAGGTCATTCACAACGACGCCAACGACTACAACGTGCTGCTCGACAAGGATGGCGTTGTCAGCGGCTTGCTCGACTTCGGTGATATGGTCGAGACCTGGCGCGTGATCGAGATCGCCGTCGCCTCTGCCTATGCGCTGATCGGGTCTCCCGATCCGGTCGGCACGGTTGCAGCCCTTGCCGGCGCCTACCATCAGGTCAATCTGCTAAGCGAGGCGGAAGTCGACCTGGTCTTCGATCTGGTCACGACCCGCTACGCCGTCAGCATGTGCATGGCGGCAAAGCAGATCCGCGACAATCCTGAGAATACCTATCTGCTCGTCAGCCAGGAGGATGTCTGGCGCGAACTCAATCGCCTGCAGGGCGAAAACCGCGCAATCGCCATCGCGCGCATCCGCGACGCCTGCGGCTTTGCGCCGATCCCGCATGCCGCTGCCGTGGTTCGCTGGCTCGAAAAGAACGCGCATGACTTCGCGCCGATCGTTCGGCCCTCGGTCAAAAAACCGAAGGTGATGGTGTTCGATTTCTCCGCCGCCGGCCCGGAGGCCGCGCGATGGTCAAGCCTCGATGCGGCGGAAGCTGAAGCCCGTATTGCGGGAAAGATCGGCAGCGAAGGCGCCGCCTTCGGCATCGGCCTCTACGGCGAGGATCGCGGGATCTACCAGAGCGACGCCTATGAGACGGCGATCGAAGGCGCGCGGCGCTCGGTGCATCTCGGCGTCGACATCTTCGCACCGGCGGGCGAGCCGGTCTCGGCACCCTTCGCCGGCAAGGTCGCCTATATACACGACGACGCGGTTGCCTTTGGTTTCGGTCCGACCGTACTTCTCGAGCACGAGGTCGAAGGCGGTCTGCGCTTCTGGACGCTCTACGGTCATCTTTCGCGCAACAGCGTTGCCAAGCTCGCCAAGGGGCAGGCGATCGCCAGGGGCGAGGTTTTTGCCGCCTTCGGTTCCGCTGACGAAAACGGCAACTGGGCGCCGCATCTGCATTTCCAGATCGTCACCGATCATCTCGGTCTCGCCGGACAGATGCATGGCGTCGGCGTGCGCGATCAATGGCAGGTCTGGCGCGAAGTGAGCCCGGACCCGAGCGTCGTGCTTGGCCTTTCGGTGCCGGTCTCTGTGATCGTCCCGCGCGACAAGGCCTTTCTTGTGCGTGAACGCCATCGTCGGATTGGTCGGTCGCTGAGCATCGCCTATAGCGCGACACCCTTGAATATCGTCGGTGGCGAAGGCGCGTATCTGATCGACGAGGACGGCACGCGCTGGCTCGACATGGTCAACAATGTCTGCCACGTCGGCCATTGCCACCCGCGCGTCGTCAAGGCCGCACAGACGCAGATGCAGCGGCTGAACACCAATTCGCGCTACCTGCACGATTCGCTGGTCGAATATTCCCGCAGGCTCGCCGCTCAGTTTCCGGATCCGCTCAACGTCTGCTTCTTCGTCAATTCCGGCAGCGAGGCGAACGACCTCGCGATCCGGCTGGCGCGCGCCTATACCGGCAATCGCGACATCATCACCGTCGACCACGCCTATCACGGCCACCTGTCGAGCCTGATCGACGTCAGCCCCTACAAGTTCGCCGGCAAGGGCGGGGAAGGGCAGGCGTTGCATGTGAAGGTCGCCGAGATGCCGGACCTTTATCGCGGGCGCTATCGCTATGGTGACGCGGATGCGGGCCGGAAATATGCCGAGGATGTGCGCAACCAGGTTGCGGCTCTTGCTGCCGATGGTCGCCGCCCGGCGCTGTTCTTCAGCGAAGGCATTCTTGGGACCGGTGGGCAATTGTCGCTTCCGGAAAGGTATCTGCGCGAAGCCTATGCGCATGTGCGCGCCGCCGGCGGCCTCTGCCTCGCCGACGAGGTGCAGGTGGGCTTCGGCCGCGTGGGTAGCCACATGTGGGCGCATGAACTCCAGGGCGTCGTGCCTGACATCGTCACCATGGGCAAGCCAATAGGCAACGGCCACCCGATGGCGGCCGTCGTCACGACCGAAGCGATCGCCGCCTCCTTTGCCAACGGCATGGAGTATTTCAACACCTTCGGCGGCAATCCGGTCTCCGCCGAGATCGGCCTTGCCGTGCTCGATGTCATCCGCGACGAGCGGCTAATGAACCATTGCCGCGTCGTCGGTGACAGGCTGATGGACGGGGCGCGGACGCTCGCCGGCAAACACGCGATCATCGGTGATGTCAGAGGCCACGGCCTCTTCAACGGCATCGAACTGGTGCGCAACCGCGAGACGCTGGAGCCGGCAGCGCGCGAGCTTGATTTCGTCATTGCCGAGATGAAGCGCAAGCACCGCATTCTCTTGAGCAGCGAGGGACCGCACCACAATGTGCTGAAGGTGAAGCCGCCGGCGCCCTTCAGCGCCGAGGATTGCGACCGCTTCCTCGATGCGCTGGACGATACGCTTCAGCGTCTAAGCGTCTGAGACAAAAGACCAAAAACGGCCGCCTCCGGGCGGCCGTTTTGTCATTGCTCTCTGCTCTCAACAGCAAAATCGGATCGATGCGATTTTCCGCTTTACAAGAAAGTTAAACGTTTTTATCGTGCATATAAACGTTTAACTTGGTGCTGCAACTCGGCCGTTGGCCGCAGCAGTGCTCCGCCGGCAGGGAGGGCCCGTTGGCAGCGATCCGCATCGACAATTTGCGCAAAGGCTTTGGTTCGCTCGAAGTCTTGAAGGGTATCAACCTCGATATCGCCGACGGCGAGTTCGTCTGCTTCCTCGGTCCGTCCGGCTGCGGCAAGAGCACGCTGCTGCGCTCGATCGCCGGCCTCGAGGATCTCGACGGCGGCTCGATCCATCTCGGCGATCGCGATATCACCGACGTCGCTTCGGCCAAGCGCGACATCGCCATGGTCTTCCAGAACTACGCGCTTTATCCGCACATGAACGTGCGCAAGAACCTGTCCTTCGGTCTGGCGCTGAACGGCATGAAACGCGACGAGATCGACCGCCGCGTCGAGAGCGCTGCCGACATCCTGCGCATCAAGGAACTGCTGGCCCGCAAGCCGCGCCAGCTTTCCGGCGGCCAGCGCCAGCGGGTGGCGATCGGCCGCGCGATCGTGCGTGAGCCAAAGCTCTTCCTGCTCGACGAGCCGCTGTCGAACCTCGACGCGGGCCTGCGCGTCACCATGCGCGTCGAACTTGCGGCGCTGCATGAACGTCTCGGCGTGACGATGATCTATGTGACCCACGACCAGGTGGAAGCGATGACGCTGTCCGATCGTGTCGTTGTGCTCGACAAGGGCAAGGTCAGCCAGTTCGGTACGCCGCTCGAACTCTTCTATCAGCCGGCCAACCTGTTCGTCGCCGGCTTCATCGGCTCGCCGCGCATGAACTTCGTGACCACCGAAGTGACGTCGCAGGTCGATACGGCGGTGACGCTCAACGGCGGTGGTCTCGCCCATCCGCTCACGCTCGAAATGCTCTCGGCCGCACCGGTCGCCAAGCCCAAGTCGGTGACGCTCGGCATTCGCCCGGACAAGATCGAGCTGGTTTCGGCCGAGGAGGGTCACCTCGTCGGCGACGTGCGCCTCGTCGAGCGGCTCGGCACGGAAAGCCACGTCCATATCAGCCTTCAGAATGGTGGCGACATGACCGCGGTCGTGCGCGGCACGCATCCGGTTTCCGCCCGCGAGCGCGTGCATCTGCGTCTGCCGGCCGAGCATTGCCATCTGTTCGACGGCGATGGCCAGGCGGTTGCCCGACGTCTCGATGGCGAGACGCAGGCGCTCATCAATCAGGAAAAGGCAAAGCGGGTCGCGTAACCCGAAGGAGGAGGAGAAACATGCTCAACAGGAAGTCGATCATCGGCTCGCTGATGGTTCTGGCGATCGCCGGAACCGCCACGGCTCGCGCAGAAGAGACCTTGCGTTTTGCGACCTGGGATACGGACGAAAGCCTGGCGATCCAGCAGGAAATCGCCAAGAAGTTCGAGGAAAAGCATCCAGGCGTGAAGGTTCAGGTCGAACCCTACGCCGATGGCTACGATCAGAAGCTGATCGCCGCCTTCGGTGCCGGCAACCCGCCTGATGTCATGTATATGTGGAACTTCCCGCAATACTACACGTCGCTGAAGCCGCTCGACGATCTGATCGCCAAGGATGCGGCCGAGATCAAGCCGGACGATTTCCCGAAGGGCCTGATGAACACGGTTCGTGTCGAGGGCAAGACCTACGGCATGCCGTCGGGCTTCACCACCCAGGTGGTGTTCTACAACAAGGACATGTTCGCCAGGGCCGGCGTCGAGGAACCGAAGGACGGCTGGACCTGGGACGACCTGCGCGCCAAGGCTGCCAAGTTCCGCGACGAGCCAAACAAGGTCTATGGCTTTGCCGTCGACGCCAAGCCCGACCCTTATGATTTCGAGCAGTTCCTCTGGTCGAACGGCACCAAGTACATTTCCGACGATGGCAAAAAGATCGACGGCTACATGAACAGCGACGCCGCCGCCCAAGTCCTCGACATGTTCGGCGACATGGCCAAGAAGCAGGAAGCGATCACGCTGAACCTCGGCGACGACACGTCGGGCAGCACGCTGTTCAAGGGCGGCAAGATCGCGATGTTCCAGAGCGCCATGTGGTCGAAGTCCGGCATCGATGCATCCGGCATCAAGTATGGCGTAGCACCACTGCCGAAGTTCGGCGACAAGACCGCCCACTCGGCGCTCGGCGTTTCGGCGATCTCGATCGCCAAGGATGCGGCCCATCCGGACCTCGCCTGGGAATTCGTCAAGTTCTTCTCCTCGCCGGAAGCGGTTGCCATGCGCATCAACGACCTGCCGGTGCGCACCAGCGTTGCGGAAGAAAAGGGCATGACCAAGGACCCGATCTACAAGCCGTTCTTCGACATTCTCGCGACCTCCAACACCGAAACCCATGCGTTCCTGAAGAACGCCAACTGGGGCAAGGTCCAGGACAATCTCGCTCGCGCCATCGAGGCGACGATGATCGACCAGGGCAATGCCAAGCAGCATCTCGACGAGGCGGTTGCCCGCTCGAAGCGGCTGATCAAGTAAGACAAGGGAGCCCGGGGAGATGGACATGACCTATGCAACAGCCGCAGTGCCGGCCGCGGCCAAGCGCAAGCGCTCGGCCTTCGCCCGCCACATCGCGGCCTATCTGTTCATTTCCCCGTGGATCCTCGGGTTTCTGTTCTTCACGCTTGGCCCGCTCGTCTTCTCGTTGACAATGAGCTTCTACGACTGGCCCGTCGTCGGTGAACGCACGTTCGTCGGGCTCGAAAACTATCGTTCCATGCTGTTCGAGGATCCGCAGTTCTGGGAAAGCCTCTGGATTACCGTCAAGTTTGCGGCAATCTATGTGCCGTTCAACATCGTCATGTCGTTCCTGCTGGCGCTGATGTTGCATAACATTACCTTCGCCAGCGGCTTCTTCCGCACCGCCTTCTACCTGCCGAGCGTCATTTCCGGCGTCGCGCTGGTGACGATCTGGAGCTGGATCTACAGCCGGGAATACGGGCTTTTGAACTTCATGCTCTCCTTCGTCGGCATCGACGGGCCGAACTGGCTCGGCGATCCGAACCTGGCGATCGTCGCCATCATCATCGCCAGCCTCTGGGGGCTCGGCGGCACGATGCTGATCCTCTTGACGGGCCTGAAAGCCATCCCGAAGGAGCTCTACGAGGCCGCAACCGTTTCGGGCGTTCCCGGCTGGGCGCAGATGGTCTTCATCACCCTGCCGATGCTCGGGCCGATGCTGCTCTTCACCTTCATCACCTCGATCATCTCGGCCTTCCAGCAGCTGACGATCGCGCTGCTTCTGACCAAGGGCGGACCGCTCGGCTCCACCTATTTCTTCGCCATGTACATCTACGACAACGCCTTCAAGTATTTCGACATGGGCTATGCCGCCGCCGGCTCCTGGGTGATGTTCATCATCGTGCTCCTGCTCAGCCTCGGCGTCATGCGCTGGTCGGCTGCCTGGGTCTATTACGAAGGCGAAGTCCGCCAGAACGATGGAGAGCACAATGCGTAAGACGCTGCTCTATTCCGCGCTCATCCTGCTCTCGGCGCTGTTCATCGCGCCGTTCTACTGGACCTTCATGACGGCGATGAAAAGCTCCGCCGAGCTCTACCAGTTCCCGCCAGTCTTCTGGCCGTCGGAATGGCACTGGGAGAACTTTGCCGCCGCCTGGAACAAGCAGCCCTTCGGCACCTACCTCACCAATTCGGTGATCGTCGTGGTGCTGTCGACGATCGGCCAGCTGATCTCGTCGTCGCTGGTTGCCTATGGCTTTGCCCGCTTCCGCTTCCCCGGCCGCGACCCGCTGTTCATCCTGCTGCTCGCCACCATGATGATCCCGTGGGACGTGAAGATGATCCCGCTCTACATGGAGTTCAACCTGCTCGGCTGGATCAACACGCTGAAGCCCTTGATCGTGCCCGCCTATTTCGCCGATGCTTTCTTCGTCTTCCTTTTGCGCCAGTACATCATGACTGTGCCCATGGAGATCGACGAGGCGGCCCGCATGGATGGCGCCAACGCTTTCGACATCTACTGGCGCATCCATCTGCCGCTGATGATGCCGGCCCTGGTGCTGGTCGGCACCTTCCACTTCATGAATGCCTGGAACGACTATCTCGGCCCGTTGATCTTCCTCAACGACCAGTCGAAATACACCCTCACGCTCGGCCTCTCCATGTTCAAGGGCCTGCACGAGGTGGACGTGACCTCGATCGCCGCGATCACGGTCATCCTCTGCCTGCCGCCGCTCGCCCTCTTCTTCGTCGCCCAGCGCTACATCATGGATGGCGCAGTCGGCTCGTCGGTGAAGGGATAACGGCATGCTGTTCGACATCGATACCGTGCCCTTCAGCCGCAGGGGCCGGTTCCTGACGCTCTCGATGATGCGCGTGCCGGGCCGCGACGGCGAGCGGGCACTTTATCTCCGCCACGTGGCAGGCGGCGACGAGCGGCCATCGCTCGGTCGCCTCTGCCGCGTGGAATTTCTCGATGCGGAAGGCAGGGCCGTGGCCCCGGTGCTCGTGCTTTCACCCGAACGACTCGACGCACGCGTCGGTGACGGCGAAGTCACCTTCGTCATCGGCGAAGGGGAGCGGCTGCACATATCCGGCAGACAAGCCGGCGTACGCTTTCATCTCGAAGGCTCGCGTTACGATTATGTCTACCGCACGCCGAACGGAGAGGATTGCCTCGTCGCTGCGGTCGAAAACGTCAAGTTCATCCCGCGGGCGATCACCGGCGACCTGAAGGTCACCGGCGCCTGGCAGCGCGATCATTCCGAAGACGTGTCCTTCGCCTTTTCGGGGACCGGTGCCTTCGAGGGCAATGTCGACTTCTTCCGCACCTTGCCGCCGGCTGATCGGCCCGGTCGGTTCGCCGAGGCGCTTTCGGATGCGAAGGCAGAATTCTCTGTGTGGCACGCGCGCGTTCCCGGAGGTGTTGACGGCCAGGGCGAGGCGCATCGGCTGGCAAGCTATCTGCTCTGGGCGAACGGCGTGCCGGCCGGTGGCGCGTTGACGCGGCCGGCGATCTACATGTCCAAGAACCACATGATCAACATCTGGAGCTGGGACAACGCCTTTTCGGCGCTGGGCGTTGCGGCCTTCGATCAGGATCTCGCCTTCGATCAGTTCGCAGCAATCTTCGACCACCAGGACGCCTCCGGCCTGCTGCCGGATTACATCAACGACCGCGACGTGCTCTTTGCCTTCACCAAGCCGCCGGTGCACGGTTGGGCGCTGTCGCTGATCGCAGCTGCCAATCCGGGCTTCCTGACAGCGGAGCGCAAGTCCTACCTGCGCGACGCCATCGGCCGACAGGTCGATTACTGGCTGACCCATGGACGCAAAGATGCCACGAGCCTGCCGTCCTATTTCCACGGCAACGACAGCGGCTGGGACAACGCCACCTTCTTTGCCGAAGGCGGCCCGGTGATCTCGCCGGATCTGCCGGTTTTCCTGATCCTTGCCTGCGAGGCATTGGCCGAGCTTCTTGAAGACGATCGAGAACGCCGGGCGGTGTGGCGGCAGAAGGCAGACGACCTGCAGGTGCTGCTGTTCGAGCGCCTCTGGACCGGCGACACCTTTGGCGCCCGGCTCGCTGCGGATCCGGAGCGGATACTGCCGGGCGAAAACCTCATCCAGTTCATGCCGCTGCTGCTCGGTTCGCGGCTGACGCCCGACATGCGCGAGAAGCTGGCCGCGCGGCTCGTCGCTGGCGGCTTCATCACCGAATGGGGCCCGGCGACGGAAAGCCCGAAGAGTTCCTTCTACGAAGACGACGGTTACTGGCGCGGGCCGATTTGGGCGCCGACCACACTGCTTCTCTGGGATGGACTGCGCCGGCAAGGGAAGATTGAGCTCGCGCGCGAAGTCGCGGAAAAGTTCTGTTCACTTGCGAGCAAAAGCGGTATGGCCGAAAACTTCGACGCGCGCTCGGGGAGGGGCCTTCGCGATCGCGCATTCGCCTGGACATCCGCAGTCTATCTTGTGCTGGCAGCATCGCTCAGCGCTGACAACCCGTGACGAGCAGAACCGCCATGCAGAGACCGACGATCAAGACCATTGCGCAGGAGACGGGGCTTTCCATCGCCACCGTTTCCAAGGCCCTGAAGCATTCGCCTCAGGTTCGTCCGGAGACGCGCGCGATCGTGATCGAAGCGGCGGAACGCGTCGGCTACGAACTGAACATGCATGGCGTGCAGTTACGCACCGGCAAGACCTATCAGGTCGCAGCCATCATGACCGCGCCGGGTCCGAAGCAGAACGAATGGGAAGGCGTCGAATACGCCCAGCTCCTGAGCGGCATTTCCTGGGCGCTGGAAGACAGTCCCTATCGCGTCTCGCTCTATGCGGTCCGCAATTTCGAGGAGAGCCAGGCGGTCATCAAGCAGATCGTTTCGCTGAAGAAGGCCGATGGCATCATCATCTCGGGCACCCGCGCCGACGATCCCCGCATCCGCACGATGCAGGCGGCCGATTTCCCCTTCGTCACCTATGGCACCAGCATTCACAATGCGCCGCATGCCTATGTCGATGCCGACAACGAGCAGATGATCCGGGTGTCGATGGCGCGGCTCACCGAGCGCGGTCATCGCCGCATCGCGCTGCTCAACCCGCTCTCGGACTTAAGCTACGGCATCACCCGGCACGAAGCCTACAGGCATGCGCTTGATGTCGCGGGGCTTCCCTATGATCCGGCGCTCGTCGCCCATGGCCGTCTGACGCCGGCTTTCGGCCGCGAGAACGTGCTGACCATGTCGGAGCTCGGCAACCCGCCGACCGCCTATATCTGCGCCAATGAAGCCTCCGCGCTCGGCGCCTTCTCGGGCTTCCACGAGCGCGGGCTGGTGCATGGCCGCGATGCGGTGATCAACGCCACCGACGATCTCAACGTCAGCCAGTATTTCGCGCCGCCGATCACCACCTATTACCTGCCGATCAGCGAGCCGAGCAGCCTGCTCGGCGCCTATATCCTCAGGCGCATGGAGGGTGAGCCGCCGGAAGCGCTGCAGACGCTGCTCATGCCGAACCTGATCGAGCGTTGCGACGACCGCTTGAACCCGAACCGTTGACGAATTTCACGCCCGCTCAGGGCGCTCATTCATGCCCTTGAATATAAACGTTTATATTCGAGGGCGCACAGACAAAACCCGAGGTCGGACCCAACCGGCCGTAAGACATGACGAAGGACCGGAACCCGTGCACATGCCCCTGACGAGATCGAACCGCTTCAACGCCAAAGAACAGCAGACGGACATGCTGGAACTCGGCGTCTGCTACTATCCGGAGCAGTGGCCGCGCGAAAAATGGGAAGAGGATGCCCGCCGCATGGTCGAGCTTGGCCTTGCCTGGGTGCGCATCGGCGAATTCGCCTGGGCGAAGATCGAGCCCCGCTCGGGCGAATTCCACTGGGAGTGGCTGGACGACGCGATCGAGGTGCTCGGCAAGGCCGGTCTTAAGGTCATTCTGGGAACACCGACCGCCGCACCTCCGAAGTGGCTGATCGACCGCTACCCGGACATCCTGCCCGTCGACGTCAAGGGTGTGGTGCGCAAGTTCGGCGCCCGCCGTCACTACTGCTTCTCCAGCCGCCGCTACCGCATCGAGGCGGCGCGGATTTCCGAAGCCATGGCCGAGCGCTACGGCAAAAACGCCTTCGTCCATGCCTGGCAAACCGATAACGAGTACGGCGACCACGACACGATCTACAGCTATTCCGACGAGGCGCTGCGCGCCTTCCGCGAATGGCTTGAGGCCCGCTATGGCACGGTCGACGAGCTGAACCGCGCCTGGGGTACGGCCTTCTGGGCGATGAACTATCTGAGCTTCGACGAGGTCGAGCTTCCGAACAACCTCGTCGAAGAGCCGAGCCCGACCCATATCGTCGACTACATCCGCTTCTCCTCAGACCAGGTGAAGAGCTTCAACAAGGCGCAGGTCGACATCATCCGCAAGCACTCGCCGGGCCGTCCGGTGACGCACAACTTCATGTCGCAGAACACCGACTTCGACCATTACAAGGTCGGCGAGGACATCGATATCGCGTCGTGGGACGTCTATCCGATGGGTGGCCTGCTCAATGGTCGTCTCTCGTCGGAAGACAAGGGCCGGTATCTGCGCGTCGGCGATCCCGACCAACCGGCCTTCAACCACGATCTCTACCGCGCCGTCGGCAACGGCCGCGTCTGGGTGATGGAGCAGCAGCCGGGCCCGGTAAACTGGGCCTCGCACAATCAGTCGCCGGCCGACGGCATGGTGCGGCTCTGGACCTGGCTCGCCTATGCCCACGGCGTCGACATGGTCTCCTATTTCCGCTGGCGCCAGGTGCCGTTTGCGCAGGAACAGTTCCATGCGGGTCTGCTGCTTCCGAACAGCGAGGCTGACCAGGGCTATCTCGAAGTCGCGCAGGTTGCCGAGGAAATGAAGCGTCTGCCGAAGGGTGAGCGCCGCGAGAAGGCGAAAGTCGCGATCCTGCTCGACTACAATTCGCGCTGGGCGACCCGGGCGCTGCCGCAGGGCCGCACCTATCTGGCTTCGCAGATCGCGCTCGACTGGTATTCGACCGTCGCCCGCCTCGGCGTCGATGTCGACATCATCGGCCAGCACTCGGACCTCGAAGGCTACCAGCTGGTGCTGGCACCCGACCTCGTGATCCCCGAACAGGCCTTTGTCGAAAAGCTTGCGGCGTCGGGTGCCAAGGTGCTTTTCGGACCGCGCAGTGGCAGCAAGACCGAGGACATGCATATTCCGGAGGGCCTGCCGCCGGGTCCGCTCGCCGCGCTGATCGACGTCAGCGTCGCGCGTGTCGAGTCGCTGCCGGAATTCCACGGCGAGAGTGTGCTTTACGGCAACGAGACCTATCCGGCCGGCGTCTGGCGCGAGACGGTTCGCACCAACGAAACCGTGCTTGCGACCTTCGAGGGCGACTATCGCAATGGCGCTCCGGCGCTCGTCGGCAACGACAAGGCACGCTACATGGCAACGGGTGCACGCGGCGAGCTCCTGGACAAGGTGATTGGCGATGCGCTCGGCTGGGCTTCGGTCGAGGCGCTCGCCGATCTTGGCGATCTGCGCATCACCCGCCGCGGCAAGCTCACTTTCGCCTTCAACTACGGCAAGACGGCCGTGGACGTGCCGGCGTCTGCGGGCGCAACCTTCCATGTCGGTGGCCGCAAGCTCGGCCCGGTCGACGTCGCGATCTGGTCGGAGTGATCGGAAGGCAGATTATCGCCCGCCGACCGACGCAGCACCCAAAAGCAAAGAGCCCGGCCTTGGAAAAAGGCCGGGCTCTTTGCGTTTCATACGGTACTTTTTCCGTGGTCAGACCCGTTCTAGCGCCACGGCGATGCCCTGGCCGACGCCGATGCACATGGTCGACAGCGAATAGCGCCCACCGGTCTCGTGCAGTTCGAGTGCCGCCGTGCCGGTGACGCGGGCGCCAGACATGCCGAGGGGGTGGCCGAGTGCGATCGCGCCGCCGTTGCGGTTAACGCGCGGGTCGTCGTCGGCAATGCCGAGGTCGCGAAGCGTGGCGAGCCCTTGCGAGGCGAAGGCCTCGTTGAGTTCGATCACGTCGAATTGCGCCTGCGTGAGACCGAGGCGGGCCATCAGCTTCTTCGATGCTGGAGCCGGGCCGAAGCCCATGATGCGCGGCGGTACGCCGGCGGTAGCCCCACCGAGGATGCGGGCGATCGGCCTGAGGCCGTATTTCTTCGCTGCCGCTTCCGAGGCGATGATCAGGGCCGTTGCGCCATCGTTGACGCCGGAGGCGTTGCCGGCGGTCACCGTGCCGCCTTCTTGTCTGAAGGGCGTGCCGAGCTTGGCAAGCACCTCCATCGTCGTCGCGCGCGGGTGCTCGTCGCGATCGACAATAACGGGCTCGCCCTTGCGCTGCGGGATCGTCACCGAAACGATCTCTTTCGCCAGCCGGCCATTGGCCTGCGCAGCCGCTGCCTTTGCCTGGCTGCGCACAGCAAACGCATCCTGGTCTTCGCGGCTGACGTGAAAGTCAGCCGCGACGTTCTCGCCCGTCTCTGGCATCGAATCGACGCCATATTGCTTCTTCATCAGGGGATTGATGAAGCGCCAGCCGATGGTCGTGTCGTAGATTTCGGCGTTGCGGGAGAAGGCGGCATCGGCCTTCGGCATCACGAAGGGCGCGCGTGACATGCTCTCGACGCCACCGGCGATCATCAGCTCGGCTTCGCCCGATTTGATGGCGCGGGCTGCCGTGATGACCGCATCCATGCCGGAGCCGCAAAGCCGGTTGATCGTCGTGCCGGTGACGCCGACCGGCAGGCCGGCCAGGAGCAGTGACATGCGGGCGACGTTGCGGTTGTCCTCGCCCGCCTGGTTGGCACAGCCGAAGATCACGTCGTCGACGGCGTCCCAGTCGACATCGGCATTACGCTCCATCAGGGCGCGAAGTGGGACCGCGCCGAGATCGTCGGCCCTGACCGATGAGAGTGAGCCGCCGAACCGGCCGATCGGGGTGCGGATGTAGTCGCAGATGAAAGCCTCGGCCATCACGCAGCCTCCTTGTCGCCCTGATGCGCCTTCTTGGTGCGAGCGTTGATGTCACGAAGGGTCTTGAGTTCGAGTTCGGACGGGGCCGGCGTCTCGATCACGTGCTCGGCGAACCTGATCGCCCAGCCGCAATTCTCGACGATCTGCTCGCGCGTGACGCCGGGATGGATCGAAACGACGGTCAGTTCCTTGGTTTGCGGATGCGGCTCCAGGATGCAGAGGTCGGTGATGACGCGCGTCGGTCCCTTGGTCTTCATGCCCAACCGTTCGCGGTGGTCGCCGCCGTCGCCGTGGCCCATGGAGGTAATGAAGGGCAGCTTCTCGACGAAGCCGCGCCTGGAGAGCGCCATGGTGATGAAGATGCGGCCGCAATTGGAGGCAATCTCCGGAGCGCCGCCACCACCGGGCAGACGCACCTTCGGGTGGTCATAGGGGCCGACGACCGTGGTGTTGAGGTTCGCGAACTTGTCGATCTGGGCGCCACCGAGGAAGCCTGTCGTGATACGCCCGCCCTGCAGCCAGTAGCGGAACATCTCCGGCACCGACACGGTGAAAAGGGCCGTGTCGCAGAGTTCGCCATCGCCGATCGAAAGCGGCAGCACATCCGGCTTGGTGCCGACCGTGCCGCTCTCGTAGATCAGCGTGATATCGGGTGCATGCGTCAGCCGCGCGACGTTGCAGGCGGCCGAGGGCGCGCCGATGCCAACGAAGCAGACGTCGTCGTTGGAGAGCGCCCGGGAAGCGGCGATGGTCATCATTTCGGTGGGGGTAAAATCGCTCATCCTATCCTCCCTCAGGCCGCTTTTGCCGGTTTGTTGCCGGCATGCTTGGCGAAATCTTCCGGCCCGGCGTCGAGCACGTTTTCCTTGATCCAGGCGGTGAAGCTATCGCGGTCGCGGGCGATCTCGTCCCAGCCGATGTAGAAGGCGTTGGAGCGCGGATAGTAACCGTGCGCATAGGACGGGAAGGCGCCACCCGGAACGTGGGCAACCGATGTGACGGCCCAGCTCGGCAGTACGAGGGAATTGGGCGACGGAGGGTCGAGTTCGTCGACGATCTCCTCGACCGTGACGATCGAGCGCTTGGCGGCAAGAACCGCCTCCTTCTGCACGCCGACGATGCCTTCGATCAGCACGTTGCCCTTCCTGTCGGCGTGCTGGGCGTGGATGATCGTGACGTCAGGGCGGATCGCCGGTACGGCCGCAAGCACTTCGCCGGTAAACGGGCAGGTGACCGACTTGATGTTGGGGTTTACCTTCGGCAGGTCGGCGCCGATGTAACCACGCAGCGTCGCAAACGGCAGGTTGGCGGCACCCGCCTCATAGGCGTTGGCCATCGCCGCGTGGGAATGCTCCTCGATCTCCAGCGGCCGCGGCCATTGGTTTTCGACGGCGTCGCGGAAGCGATGCAGCGAGCCGACGCCGGGATTGCCGCCCCAGGAAAACTTCATGCCACGCGCCGCACCCACGCCGATCAGCTGGTCATAGAGAATGTCCGGCGTCATACGCACCAGATAGAGGTCCTTGCGACCCTGGCGGATCACCTCATGCCCCGCGGCATAGGGGATCAGATGGGTGAAGCCTTCCATGGCGACGGTGTCGCCATCCCTGACATTGTCGCCGACAGCCTCGGCGAGCGAAACGATCTTCGCCATGTTTCCTCTCTTGGTCTCAGTGATCTGTTCGTGGCCTTCGTCGCCCCACGGGCAGCCGGCGCCTTCCTCTTCCGGATGCCAATAAGCGCCGATCGAAACGCTCGGTCAAACATTTTGTGCGATATTTGACTTTTGTTCGTATATCGCACAAAATCGTTGGCGATGATTTGGGAGGCAAGGATGCGGGAAACGGACTTCGTCAGCGGCTTTGCGCGCGGGTTGGCAGTGATCGAAGCCTTCGATGAAACCCGGCCGAAACTGTCGATTGCCGAGGCGTCAAAGATTACCGGGCTTGACCGGGCGACGGTGCGCCGGTCGCTGCTGACCCTCTCCGAGCTCGGCTATGCAGACTATGACGGCAAGTTCTTCGCGCTGACGCCGAAGATCCTGCGCCTTGGCCATGCCTATCTCTCGGCAACGCCGCTGCCGACGATCATCCAACCTTATCTCGACCAATTGTCCGACCGCGCCGGGCAGAGCGCCTCGGCCTCGGTCTTGGATGGAACCGAGATCGTCTACATCGCCCGCGCCTCGCAAAAGCGGGTGATGTCGATCAACCTGACGACGGGGTCGCGCCTGCCGGCCTATTGCGCCTCCATGGGGCGGGTATGGCTCGCGGCACTGCCGGAGCATGAGGCACGAGAGATCCTTGCCCGATCGAACCTCAAGGCAAACACGCCCTATACGAAGACCGATCCGGAGGACCTGATCGCCGAGTTTCGCCGTGTGCGCGACCAGGGCTATGCGTTGATTGATCAGGAACTCGAACTCGGTCTCTGTTCGATCGCAGTGCCGCTCGAAAACGACCGCGGCCGGATCGTTGCGGCGCTAAACATCGGCGCGCCGGCAGCCCACGTGGCCGCAGCGGAGATGGTTGAGCGTTACCTGCCGCTGCTCAAGGAAACGCAAGCGGCGCTCCGGCTGGTGCTGAGATAACAACTTTTGAAGCTGCGCTTGACCTTCCGCCGTCGCGCCCTTCTTACTCTCGCTTGGCGAGTGAATTCGGGGGTTGGGGAGGAGAGCATCATGACCGACGACGCGCATCCGCCGGAAACCAAGCTCACGACGACGAAGCGGCGCTGGGCCGGCGATGGCAAGTTCCTGACGGGGCGGATCGTGCGCCCCGAGGACGAGCGCCTTCCGCCCGGGCAACACCTGGTCAAGGACTGGCCGGTGCTCGACCTCGGCCAGCAGCCGATCATCCGGACGGAAAGCTGGCGGCTCGATATCACCGGCCACGTCGAGCATCCGCTGTCGCTCGACTGGGCCACCTTCAAGGCGTTGCCGCAGAGCCACCGTCTCTCCGACATGCATTGCGTGACGACGTGGT
Organism: Ensifer sp. EB106-05-01-XG146; assembly: GCF_058791875.1. Lineage (NCBI taxonomy): Bacteria > Pseudomonadati > Pseudomonadota > Alphaproteobacteria > Hyphomicrobiales > Rhizobiaceae > Ensifer > Ensifer sp. EB106-05-01-XG146. The sequence continues at coordinate 1,447,602 of NZ_JBYTDX010000002.1, read as the reverse complement.
CGCGCTACGACAACCGCTGGCAAGGCGTGACCACACGTGATCTGCTCGACCAGGTGATGCCGAAGGCCGAGGCGAGCCATGTCATGCTGACGAGTTATGACGGCTACACCACGAACATGCCGCTTGCGGATTTCGCCTCCGAAGACGCGATCCTTGCGACCGAATGGGAGGGCCAACCGATCGGCCGCACCCATGGCGGACCGATGCGGCTCGTCGTTCCGCATCTTTATCTGTGGAAGAGTGCCAAGTGGCTGACGCGTATCGATTTTCGCGAAGGCGACATGCCCGGCTTCTGGGAGCGGAACGGCTACCACATGCGTGGCGACCCGTGGCGCGAGGAGCGCTATTCGGACGACTGATCGGGGCCTGTGAAGGCTTGACGATCACCGCCCAACGCGTCCGGGTCCAGAAGCGATTGCAGCCCCGCAAGCTGGTAGCGCCAGAAGAGCGAAATGGCCGACTGGATCGATGGGGCGTCGCTGTATTCGCTGAGCGTATCGGCAATGGTGTCCAGCGTTCGAGTGAAGGTTCGCTCGAGCATGAAACCCATCAAAGGCGTCAGGGCCTGCTCGCCGCCCTTGTCGGTCAGGTAGCCGGAAGCCAGCCGCACCATCTCCCGGATCATCAGCTTGCGGACATGGGCGTAGCGCGTGCCGTCAGCGCCGCGAAGCAGGATGAGGACCACGAGCCGCTGTTCGATCCAGAAGGACAGCAGCGCCCCGGCACGTTCGGATCCGGAAGCATCGGCCTGCAGCCAATTGCCGATCGATCGCAGTTCTCGTACACGGGCGCGCAGCAGGCGCAACAATCGCCCGGCGAGCGCCGGTGTCACGATCTCATAAAACAGCGCTTCCTTGTCGGCGACGTACTTGTAGATGTTGCTCGAACTCGTACCCGCCCGTTCCGCCACATCGGTCAGCCGCGCCTTTTCGAACCCTTGCTCGGCAAACACCGCTGCCGCTGCCGTAAGCAGACGCTCGCGCACTTCCTGCTTCAGGCGCTGGGGCATGCGAGCCTTTCTGCAAGCTCGGTGAGCCTTGGTTGCCAGGGGGCAGCTTCTTCCAACTGGAAGGCGAGCGAGAAGAGCAACGCGTCCTCGCCCGTTGCTGCAGCGAAATGGCAGCCGACCGGCAGCCCCTCGCGCGACCAGCAAAGCGGCACCGACATGGCGGGCCATCCGGCAAAGGACGCCACATTGGTGAACCCGGCGAGGCGTTCCGTAAACGCGATGAGTTGGACTGCATCCTCGGTCGGTCCTTGCGTCCCCAGCGGAAAGGCCGTGAAGGGGACGGTGGGCGAAAGCAGCACGTCATAGCCGGAGATCGTCTGATTTGCGCTCGCCTCGGCCCTCTTCGTCGCGCCGATCGCCTCCATGATTGCCGCCTCCGGCAGCCGCCTGGCGCGGCGGACGAGCTCGACCGTGTAGGGCTCGAACAAGGTCTCGTCGAAGGCGCCGCCCATTGCGGCCGCGACCTGGTCGAACAGGCCGGACAGAACGATCCCGGTCAGATTGAAAAAGGCGCGGCTGGTTTCCTGCGCGTTGACGTCAGGCCCCGCGCATTCGACGACCTCGTGCCCCAAAACCGTGCACAACGTGATCGCTGCGTTGAGCGCGTCCTCGACCGCTTCAGACACGCCGCGCCCGAAAACATCATGGCGATAGACGCCGATGCGCAGCCTCTTCTGCGGGCCGCAGCGCATATCGTCGATCGCAGGCATTGGTCGCGTCAGGTCCTGCCGCTCGGTCGCCGCCAGCCACAAGGCGCTGTCGCGCACGGAACGGCTGACGCAATGGTCGCTGATCAGCCGCGCCGTCGGTATCGCCGGCGGCAGGCCGGCATTCACCGTGCGGTCCCGGCTCGGCTTGAAGCCGAAAAGCCCGCAGAAGGAGGAGGGGCCACGGATCGAGCCGCCGCCGTCGGACGCGTGGGCGATCGGCACCATGCCGGAGGCAACGGCCGCCACCGCGCCGCCGGACGAGCCGCCGGTCGAAAGGGCAAAATTCCAGGGGTTGCGCGTCGCGCCATGGGCGAGGGTTTCGGTGGTGCCGAGCAGACCGAACTCCGATGTGGTCGTCTTTCCAAGAACGATCAGACCGGCCTTGTCGATTGCGTCCGTGTAATCCGATCCGCCTTGGGCGAGCTGTCCCTTGAAGAGGCGAGAGCCGAAGCCGGCCGGATGGCCGGGATAGGCAAGCAGATCCTTCAGCAGGGTCGGTACGCCCGGGAACGGCATGTCCGCGTGCGGCCGAAGAGCTCCGGCGCACTTGCGCGCTTGGTCGAAACCCGTGGATGCAAGGGCGTTGACGTGCGGCTCGATCCGCTTGATGCGCCGGATGGCGGCATCGACGAGTTCGAGCGGCGAGGCTTGGCCCGTCGAGACGAGACGCGCCTGTTCCGTTGCGTCCAGCGCGGAAAAGTCGTCCGTTTCCTGTTGCGAAAATTCGGGATTCGGCGCGCGCATCTGTCCAGATTCCATTGACGATGAAAAGAGAATGATAGATTCTCTTTTCATCGTCAATGGGCGGTTGCATCCGCAAGCGACTGATTGCATCTTCCCGTCTCCTGCAATGCTGGTGCAACCCACCCCCCGCAAAGCTCGTGCAACGTTTCAACAAAGGACGTTGTCGATGCGCCTGGCCATTTTACCCATGTGGATGATCCTCTTCAGCGCGAGCCCGACCCATGCCGAAGAAAAGGCAATGTGGATTGCGGACAATCCGTATCGGACCGTGCAGCCTTTGTACGATCCCTGTCGTGATGGTCGGCTAAGTGATGGAACGCCGCGGACCTGCGCCGAGATCAGACGCATGTACCGGCATGGACGAGGCGGCTGGTCCGAGCAGGACCATCGCCTGGATGCATGCAGCAACGGGCGCGTCAGCGACGGTCGGCCGCGCACATGCCGGGAACTGCTCGAGTGGATGGAGCATCGTTGATGAAGGCAGAGCGCAGAGCCACCGTGTCGAGGCTCGGACAGGTTGTCAGATTAGTGCTTGGGTATCTGTCCTGGCCGCTGGTGTTTTTCGGTGGACTGCTCGGCGCCTACTACGCGTTCGCGAGCGCAGAGCCGATGGTCGGATTCGTGGCGGTCTATGCGGCTGCCGTCTTCATCCTGTTTCTTCTAGAACGCTACATTCCCTACGAGCGGGGCTGGCTTCAGTCGGATGGCGAAACGGTGAACGATATCGGCCACACGCTGGCGACGAAGGGCCTGCTGCAGGCGGCTGGCCTGATCGCCGCCGTCTTTCCCATGTATGCCGCCAACATCCTGCAGCCGCTCGCAGCGCTCAAGTTCGGTCTCTGGCCATCGGATTGGCCGATGGTGTTTCAGGTGGCTATCGCCGTGGTGGTTGCCGAATTCGGCCTCTATTGGTCGCATCGGATCGCCCACGAAAAGCTGTTCTTTTGGCGGTTCCACGCTCTGCATCACAGCGTCGTTCGCCTCTGGGTCATCAATACCGGCCGCTTCCACGTGGCCGATTCACTGTTCAAGATCGCCATGAGCCAGATCCCGCTCTATTGCCTGGGCGCTCCGTTGCACGTTTTCTGGTGGCTCGGCGCGGTCACGGCCTTCATGGGCATTCTTACCCATTGCAACGTCGATATGCGCACCGGCCCCTTCGACTATCTCTTCAGCACGCCGCGGCTGCACCGCTGGCATCACTCGAAGGATCTTCGCGAGGGCAACATGAACTACGGCGAGAACGTCGTGGTCTGGGACCTTTTGTTCGGCACATACTACAACCCTGACCGTCCGTCCTCCACTAACATCGGCATCAAGGGCCAGATAGCCCGAGGCTTCCTGGCACAACTGGCGCAGCCCTTCACCAAGAACGGCGTTCGCGAAATCCTCGGCCTCCCGAAGAAAAGCTCATGAAAATGCGACAGCATGCCCGGTGTTGAACCGGGCATGCTGCGCAACAACTAGGCCGCAAAGGCCGGCTTGCGTGCGCCGATCCTTAAGACGTAGTAGATCGCCCCGCCGATGGCGACGCCGAAGAACCAGCCATAGATTCCCCACCAGGCGGGCAGGATGTTGGTGAAGGTCGGCAGGATCGAGGAGAACAGCGCGCCGATGGCAAAGGCAATAAAGGCGCTGCCGTGCCAGCCGCCCTGGAAGCGGAACTCGCCGTCCTCGTGATAGAGTGCTTCGACATTCAGCTGGCCGCGGCGGATCAAATAATAATCCACCATCATCACCCCGAAGATCGGCCCCATCGTCGAGCCGATGAAGTTGACGAAATGCGCAGCCCCCGTTTCCCAAGGGGCGAACGGATAGAGGATGAGCGCAATCAGCGCCGCAATGTAGCCGCCGCGCTTGAAGTTGATCTGCCGCGGAAAGACGTTGGCAAAGTCGAAGGCCGGCGACACGAAGTTCGCCACCACGTTGATGCCGAGCGTCGCGACGGCGAAGGTAAGGGCTGCAAGCAGCGCCAGGAACCAGCTGTCGAATTTCGCCGAAATCTGGTCCGGATGCAGCAGCACTTCGCCATAGACGGCAAAGGCGGCGGTCGTCGTCACGCCGGCGACCAGGCAGAAGGCGAGCAGGTTGATCGGCAGGCCCCAGAGATTGCCCTTGCGTAGCGTCTTCACGTCGGTTGCATAGCGCGAGAAGTCGCAGAAGTTCAGATAGAGCGCTGCGAAGTAGGTGATCCAGGTGGCGGCGACCGCGGCCAGCGCCGGGAAGCTGCCGGGCTCCCACGGAACGCCTGCGTCCTTGGTCTTTTCGACGAGCACGTCGCGCGGGATTTCCGAACCGAAGGAGAACGTCCCTGATTTGACGATCAGGTAGACGGCAAGGATCAGCATCATGATCCAGACGGCCGGGCCTGCCCAATCCTGGAATTTGCGAACGGTCTCCATGCCGCGCTGGATGATAAGCAATTGCAGCGACCAGACGACGACGTAGCAGATGACCTCAAGCGTCGAGTGGCCGAGCATGTGGCTGTTTTGATGGAAGGCCAGCATGCTTTCGTTGCGAATGAGAAGCGCCACGATCGCGCCGGAGGCAGCCGCTGTCTGGGCGCCGTACCAGAAACAGGCGACGACGGCGCGCACCAGCGCCGGAACGTTGGCGCCGAAGGTACCGAAGGAGGCGCGGGCGAGAACGGGGAAGGGCACGCCGGTGCGTACGCCCGCATTGCCGACGAGGCTCATCAGGAAGAAGATCACCAGCGAGCCGATGCCGATCGCGATGACGAAGTTTATGAAGCTGCCGCAGAGCAGGAACAGGCTTGCTGCGAGGTAGTATCCCCACAGGCTATGCACGTCGGATGTCCACACATTGAAGATGCTGAAAGCGCCCCACCGGCGCTCCTCGGCCGGTGCCAGATCCTCGTTGTACAACGAGGGCGACGGATCGCGTACTGCCATGTCTTCCTCCGTATTTCCTCCGGGCCCCCCTCGGACCCGAGCTTGATTCTGCTCCCGTTTTGAGTCGTTGCAAAAAGCTTTTTGGATCGTCGAGGTGGGGATGCAGTGGCACCGAACGTGACCAAGCGGCCTCGCAGAAACTGCGATCGGCAGCCGCGAAAGGTCGCGTATATCCCATTGACATATCCTGTGGCTGAAACCATCTTGGATATATTCAAGGTATATCCCGGAGGCGACAATGTCGGAACAGGGCGCAGTTTTTCTCACCAATCGTAGTCAGGCGATCCGGCTGCCGAGGGCCGTAGCGCTTCCGGAGGACGTCAAACGCGTCGATATCGTGGCGGTGGGGCGAACGCGCATCATTACACCCGCAGGCGAGGCCTGGGACAGTTGGTTCGACGGCGAGCTCGTCACAGCCGATTTCATGGTGCAGAAAGAGCAGCCGGAGGCCCAGGAACGCGAGCCACTCTGATGTTGAAATACATGCTCGACACCAATATCTGCATCTACACGGTCAAGAACCGGCCGCAGCAGGTTCGTGAGGCGTTCAACAGGCATCACGGCCAACTGTGCATCAGCTCGGTCAGCCTGATGGAGTTGATCTGCGGCGCGGAAAGATCCGCAATGCCCGAGCGCAACCTATCGGTCATAGAGGGGTTTGCCGCGCGTCTTGAGGTTCTCAACTACGATCAGGCGGCAGCCAGCCATACCGGACAGTTGCGCGCCGAACTCGCCCGCAGTGGCACGCCGATAGGGCCTTACGATCAGTTGATCGCGGGTCATGCACGGTCTCAAGGCTTGATCCTCGTGACCAACAACCGGCGGGAGTTCGATCGTGTGCCCGGCTTGCGAGTCGAGGACTGGACCGCGGCGCCCTGATCCCGCCTTCCTACGCACCGAGCCTGTCTCGTTCCGCAAGCCGCCAGGCGCGGGGCGTCACGCCCGTCTGGCGCAGGAAAAAGCGGGAGAAATAGGCGGGGTCGGCGAAGCCGAGGCGGAAGCTGATTTCCTGGACGCTGGCGCGGGTGAAAACGAGTTCGCGCTTTGCTTCACCGACGAGCTTTCGCGAGATCATTTCGTGGGCGCTGAGGCCAACGACGGCGCGCGTGATCCGGTTGAGATGGGTTTGCGACAGACCGAGTTCGCGGGCATAGGCCGCGGCCGGCCAATGCGAGCGGAGGTGCCGCTGCAAAAGCGCCTGGAAGCGCTGGACCCGCCGCTCGTTTTCACTCTGGCTGCTATCATCCCGGTCGTCGCTCGTCTCGTCGAGACGGGCCGTCAGCGTCAGCGCGGCGGTCAGGTAGGCGTCCAGAAGATCGGCGCGGTTGCCGCGGCTGGTTTCCCATTCCCTGGCAAGACGTGTGAGGGTTGCTGCGATGTAGGCAGCATCTTCGCCGCCGTCGAGCCGGATCAGGTGCGGGACGGCGAGCCAGGCGCCAAGGCGGCTGCGCTCGCCGGGCGGCGTCTTCAAGTGCGAAGCAAGGATGGTGAAGACGAAGCCGTCGATGTCGCGCGAGAAGCGGAAGCCGTGGCTGAGCGCCGGCGGAACGGTAATGACCATCGGCGGTTCGATCATGCTGACCGCATTGCCAAAGACCGCGTCGCCGGAGCCGCCGGCAATGTACAAGATCTGAAAGAAGCTCTCGTGCCGGTGCAGCCCGATCTCCCAGTGGTAGAGGCTGCTTCGTGACGGAATAGTCTCGCAATGCAGCCAGAAATCCGGCCGTTCTCCGGTCTTTTCGCCGTAGAGTTCGTAGGTCGGAACCGTCTTCTTCATGCCGCACATCCTGAAGCCATGTTCGATTTGTGCAATTTCATGGCGGATTTGTCCATTGAGAGCGAAGCCGGCCCGGCGCAGATTTTGCCAAAAGACAATTCTGACAAAGAGCAATTCCGGAGGAGAGCATGCGCACCAAGGTGGTCATCATCGGCTCGGGCCCGTCAGGTCTTCTGCTCGGGCAGTTGCTGACGGAAGGGGGCATCGACAATGTCATTGTCGACCGTGTCAGCAAGGACTACATCCTCGGGCGCGTGCGCGCCGGCGTGCTGGAGGAAGGCACGGTCGGCCTGATGGATCGCGCTCAAGCCGGGGCGCGCATGCATCAGGAGGGCCTGCCGCATGACGGCTTCTCGCTCGCCTTCGACGGCCGCGATCACCGCATCGATCTCAGGCAACTGACCGGGGGCAAGCGCGTCATGGTTTATGGCCAGACGGAGCTGACGCGCGACCTGATGGAGCATCGCGAGCGCTCAGGGGCTGTCACGATCTACGAGGCGGCCAATGTCCAACCGCATGATTTCGACGGTCATCTGCCCTATGTGACCTTTGAGAAGGATGGCACGGCGCAGCGCATCGACTGCGACTTCATCGCCGGCTGCGACGGCTTTCACGGGATCAGCCGCAAGTCGGTACCGGAAAAGGCGCTCAAGACCTTCGAGAAGGTCTATCCCTTCGGTTGGCTCGGCATTCTCGCCGACGTGCCGCCGGTCGACCACGAACTGATCTATGCCAACCATCCGCGCGGTTTCGCGCTTTGCTCGATGCGTTCGACGACGCGCAGCCGCTACTACATCCAGTGCGCGGTGAGCGAAAAGATCGAGGATTGGTCCGACACGCGCTTCTGGGACGAACTTCGCCGGCGGTTGCCGTCTCATCATGCCGAAGCAATGGTAACGGGACCGTCCTTTGAAAAATCAATCGCGCCGCTGCGCTCTTTCGTTGCCGAGCCGATGCGTTTCGGCCGGCTGTTCCTGGTTGGCGATGCCGCCCATATCGTGCCGCCGACGGGCGCGAAGGGTCTGAACCTTGCCGCCAGCGACGTGCATTATCTCTTCGAGGGGCTGCTCGAACACTATCAGGATCGCTCGAATGCCGGCATCGACGCTTACTCTGCGCGGGCGCTGGCGCGTGTCTGGAAGGCCGTGCGCTTCTCCTGGTGGATGACGACGATGCTGCACCGTTTTCCGGATACCGGTGATTTCGACCAGCGCATCCAGGAAGCCGAACTCGACTACCTCACCCATTCGGTGGCGGCAGAAACGGCGCTGGCGGAGAACTATGTCGGCTTGCCCTACTGAGCGGCGCCGACGCGCTCGACCCATTCGCCTCTAAGCATGCCGTAGATCGCTGTGTCCCATCTGGCATCCCCGACCTTTGCGGAAGAGCGTCTAACGCCTTCCTCGTAAAAGCCGAGGCTGCGGTAGGTGCGGATCGCTGCCTCGTTGAACGTGTAGACGTTGAGCTCCAGCCGCTCGAAGGCGGGGTCGGCGAAAAAGCGGCGGGTCACTTCGCTGACGAAAGGCTGGGCGAGACCCTGGCCGCGCATGCGTGGATTGATGGCAACCCGGGCGAGGCGCCCGACGCCGTTTGCCCAGTCGAGCGCTACCTGCGCATGGCCGGCGAGCTTGCCGTCGACGACGCCTGCAAACATCAAGCGCTCAGGTTCGGCACCTTTGGTTCCGGCGAGCATCGCTTCGAGCTGTGCCGCTTCCAGCGGAAAGGAGAGGCCGGGGCCGCCCCATTGCACCAGCGCCTCCAGGCTCGAAAACCAGTCGAGCATCTCGGGGATGTGCGCTTCGGAAAATGCGTCAACAAGGAGGGGAGCGGTCGGCATGGTTCACCATTCTGTCGGGGCCGCAGTCTTGGCTGTGGAGCGGGGCTTGTAAAGCCGCGAATTCCGACACACCGCCGACACGGCCTCAGTTCGCCTCCATCGCCAGCCGCATATCCTGGACCGTGGCGCGGGTCGCCTCGACATAGGCGTCGACCAGATGGCGGTTTCTCGTTTCGCGGAGCCAGCAGAGGCTGAGATCCGACGCAATGCTGGGGAGAAACGGCTTGATTGTCAGCCGGTCGCGCTGGCCAAAGGCGAACACCGGATCGACGATGGCGATCCCCAGTCCGTTGGCGACCATTTCGCATACCGCCGGCGCAAGGGTCGCATCCATGATGTAGTTCAACCGCGTGCCATAGACATCGAGCGTGCTTTCGATCTTTTGCCGGATGCGGTTGTCCGCGGCAAAGCCGATATAGGGCTCGCCGTGGATGTCGGCGGGCACGATCTCCTGTTTCGCAGCGAAGCGATGGTCGCGCGGCGCAATGCAGACGAGGTCTCCGCCGCGCAAGGGAACGCACTCGATGTAGGGGTTGTCCGTATTGCGGTTGATGAGGCCGATATCGACCTGCTTGGAAAGCAGCCACTCGACGATGAACTGCGAACTGCGGATCACCACCGAGATGTAGGCGTCGCCGTGCCCGGCAAGAAAGCGCTTGTTGGTGTCGCTGATGAAGAGGCCGGAAAGCGCCGGCATCACACCGACCGAGATCTGCCCCAGTTCCTCGCGCCGGATCAGGTCGACGGCGCGCTCGATCTGCTTGATGCCGGCGAAGACACGATCGATCTCCTTGTAGAGCCGCATGCCATGCTCCGAAGGAATGAGCCGCCCCTTGATGCGGTCGAAGAGTTCAAGCTCCGTATCTTCTTCCAGATGCGCCAGGAGCTTGCTCACGGCAGGTTGCGAGATATGCAGCACTTCCGCGGCACGGCTGACCGTGCCGCATTCGATCACGGCTTTAAGAGCCTCGATTTGTCGCAGGTTCGGTGCGCGCTTCATTTCATAACTTCATTCGGGGCAAACTTACCCATACCCTAGCTTTGCGCGCGGAGGTTGACAATCCGGCCGACCAAGACCCCCGCAAAATATCGCCGTTTGCCGTGCCGGCTTAAATTCTGGGCTATAACCTTTTGGAATGGATGCAGGCTCAAAAACAATTAGACGGACCAAATTTGCTGCGCCAATCTTTATGCAGGCTGCAACTGGATCGATCCGGCTGCGCGATCGGCGACGGGATCAGAAGCGCGTATGCGCGCTCTGGCGCCATCAAGTCACGCTGGGAGGCGAGAGGAGGAACAAATGATTATCGGGCAGAAGATCAATCGCAGGAACGCGCTCAAGCTGTTGGGGGCAGGCGGTGCAACGGTGCTCACCGCGCCTTACCTCATCCGGTCGGCGCGTGCTGAGAGCTCGGTTCTCAACATCACCACCTATGACAAGTTCCTGCCGCAGGATTTCATCGAGCAGTTCCAGAAGGACACAGGCATCGAGGTTCGCATCCGCCTGACCGACGACCAGGGCAAGCAGTACAACCTGCTGACGGCGGAAGGCGCAAACCCGACCACGGACATCGTGACGGTCGCCGGCCACCGCTACGGCCAGTTCATCGGCTCCAAGCTGGTGCAGGCGCTGGATACGGCAAAGCTGCGTAACTGGTCGAACCTCAACCCCGCCTATCAGGACGCTGCCTGGGCGCGCTTCGAGGGCAACCTGTGGGGATTGCCGATCCTTGCCGGCTACGAAGGCCTCGTGCGCAACACCGACTACGTGTCGGAGGCCGACAGCTGGGGCATCATGTTCGACGAGAAGTACGAAGGCCTGACCGCCTATATGGCGGGCGACTTCATGTCGATCACCATGAAGTATCTGGGCCATGACGGCGACTTCGTCACCTACACCGACAAGGTCGAGGAGGCCCAGAAGGCCGCCAGCCAAGCGCGCGACCACCTGATCAAGCACAAGCACATGGTTCGCAAATACTACGATGCGGCCAGCGAAGTGCAGCAGATGTTCATCAACGAGGACATCCACCTGGCGCAGGCCTGGTCGGGCCCGGCCGCCAAGCTGATCATGGACGGCGTGCCGGTCAAGCTCTCCGTGCCGAAGGAAGGCACCTACGGCTTCTGCTACACGCTGAACATCGTCAACAATGCGCCGAACGCCGAGAATGCCTACAAGCTGTTCGACGCGATCCTCGCCAATCCCGAGGTCGGGGCGGCGATGACGCGCACCTCCGGCTTCAGCTCGACGATATCGGGTGTCGACAAGCTGCTCGACGAGAGGGAGCGGCTGGCATCGACCCTGCCACAGGACGAGCTCGAGCGCGTCACCTTCTTCAGCTCGCTCAACCGCTCGATGAAGAACGAGATCATCGATCGCGCCGTCGCCGAACTGAAAGCGGCCTAATCAATCGCATTGCGATGACTGACTGACCTCGCCGTGGCGGCGGGGTCAGAACGGTGACGCATGTTCTGCCAACGCCCGTCGGGTCGCGGACAAGCTTTGGGATAATTCAATGGCCGTGGGAACACATACGGCAGGTGGCGGTCTACCCGTCCGTGCTGCGCACATGAAATACTCGACCGGTGTCTCGAGGGTGATCAACTCACCGCTCTATCGCTACACCTTGGGCGCGGTTGCCGAGCGGCGATACGGACGCATCCTGCTTTTGGCCGGCGTGCCGGTCGTCTGGATGCTGATGATGCATATCGGCCCCATCTACGAGATGCTGCGCATCAGCCTCCTGTCCAGCTATCCGCCGCAGCCGGGCGTCGGGGCCGAATTCACGTTCGACAACTACGCGCTCTTCTTCAGCGAAAAGCTCTACTGGATGCCGCTGCTGCGCAGCTTCATCTATGCCTCCATCGCAACCGCCGTCACTCTGGTCGTGGTCTATCCGGTCGCCTATTACGTGGCGAAGGTGGTTGCGACCGGCAACAGGTCACGGGCGCTGCTCCTGCTCTTGGCCCCGTTCTGGGCCGGCGAGATCATCCGCATCTTCTCGGTCATCATGCTTCTCGCCAATCGCGGTGCCGTTAACGTGCTGCTCAGGGAAATCGGGCTGACCGAGCGTCCGATCCAGATGCTCTACACCTCGTTTTCGATCAGCTTCGGCCTCGTCTACATGGTCTGCCTTTACATGCTGCTGCCGCTCTATTCGGCGATCGAGAAGATCCCGAAGTCGCTGCTCGATGCCTCAGCCGATCTCGGGGCAGGGCCGTTCACCCGCTTTCGCCGCATCATCCTGCCGCTGTCGCGCGACGGCATCGTGTCCGGATGCTCGCTGGTCTTTCTCACCTGCATGGGCGTGTTTGCCGCTCCCATTCTGCTCGGCGGGCCGACCACCAGCATGTTCTCCGAGACGATCAGCAGTTTCTTCCACGGCGCCAGCAGCCGTTGGCCGGCCGGTGCGGCCTTCGCGATGATCATGCTTGCCGCATCCCTCGTCACCGTCGGTCTGTTCATGCGGGTCGTCGGCGGCTCGAAGCAAAGGACATTCTGATGCGCGCCCTGTTTCACGATTGGCCCGGGCTGGCCCTCAAGTCCTTCTACTGGCTGTTTGTCCTGTACCTGTTTCTGCCGTTGTCGCTGATGGTGGCGGTCAGCTTGAAGGATGCGAGCTTCATTTCGTTTCCGCTCGGAAACCTGACGATCGACTGGTACGCCAAGGTCATAAAGGACAAGCAGTTCCTGGACGCCTGCCTCTACACAATCATGATCGCCGCGGCGACGACGGCCATTGCAACGGTGATCGGTGTCTGGATCGCGATGCTGATCGGGTCGCTGCGCGGGGCCGCTCAATACGTGGCCTTTGCGGTGGCCTGCCTGCCGGCCGTGGTGCCGGGCATGATCTCGGCGATTTCGCTGCGCATCTTCATCACCACCATCGATCTGCCGACGGGCACGGTCGCCATCATCCTCGGCCACGTCGTCCACGCCGTGCCTTTCGTGGTGGTCATGGTGCTGACGCGGCTGCGCTCGATGCCGGGCAATCTGGTCGATGCCGCGCGCGATCTCGGTGCCGACAGTATCGTAACCTTCTTCCGAGTCACGCTTCCCTATCTGGGACCGGCCATCTTCGGCGGCATGATCTTCTGCCTGCTGCTGTCGAGCGACGACTTCGTCCGCACCTTCTTCCTCGGCGGCTATCGCCCGACGCTGCCGATGCTGATCTTCGCCCGGGTGCAGTCCGGCATGTCTCCGGAGATCAACGTCATGGCGACGCTCGTCCTGGTCGTGACCGCCGTGGTCGGGCTCTACGCAGAATATCTCACACGTCGTTCGAGGATCCGCTGATGCAACCGGTTGTTCAGTTCGAAAATATCCGCAAGAGCTTCGGCAGCTTTGTCGCCGTCGATAATCTCAATCTCAACATCGAGCGCGGCAAGTTCGTCACCCTGCTCGGCCCCTCCGGCTGCGGCAAGTCGACAACGCTGCGCATGCTGGGCGGGTTCGAAACGCCGACCGAGGGCCGCATCCTGCTCTCCGGCCGCGACGTGACAATGGTTCCGCCGAACCGGCGCAACGTCAACATCGTGTTCCAGGACTACGCGCTGTTCCCGCACATGTCGGTCGCGAAGAACATCGCCTTCGGCCTGGAGTTGAAGGGCGTCGACAACCGCCAGATCCAGAGGCGCGTATCGGAGCTTCTGGAGCTCGTGCAGCTGCAGGATTTTGCCGGCCGCCTTCCGTCCGAGCTGTCGGGCGGCCAGCGCCAGCGCGTCGCGCTGATGCGCGCCTTGGCGCCCGATCCCGACGTTCTGCTTCTGGACGAGCCGCTTTCCGCCCTCGACGCCAAGCTTCGCCAGACGATGCAGATCGAGCTCAAGGCGATCCAGGAACAGACCGGCAAGACCTTCATGTTCGTGACCCACGACCAGGAAGAGGCGCTCACCATGTCGGATACGATCGTGGTCATGAACAATGGCCGGATCGAGCAGATGGGCGATCCGGCGACCCTCTACAAGCGCCCCGGCTCCGCCTTCGTGGCGACCTTCCTCGGCGAAACCAACCTGTTGCATTCCGACGTCGTCGGTACTGACGCCGGCGAAGCGGCGGTGCGGTGGAACGGCATGACGATCAAGGCGTCCGCCGGCGCGCTCTCGCCCAAGGCCGGCGACGCGATCTACGTCGTCCTGCGGCCGGAAGCGATCCAATGTTCGGCGCAGGAACCGGGTGTCGCCAACCGGGTAAAGGGGCGCATCCGCCAGCGCGTTTTCAAAGGCAACCACACATCGCTCAAGGTCGAGATCGGCGAGGGGCATCTGCTCAACGCACTCGTCCATCCAAGCGAGGTGGAAGGCTTGAGCCGCGACGACATCTGGGTCGGCTGGTCGTCCGAAGCGACGACGCTCATCCCCGCCCGCAACGCGGCTTAGCCGCAACACCCTCGACGGCGGGCGCCCAGCTGCGCCCGCTACCCGATATCAATGAAAGTGGAAAACGACATGCGTGTAGGTATCGCAGGTGCTGGCTCTATTGCCTTCGGCACCGCTGCACTTCTTGAAAAACTGGGACACAAGGCAACGCTCTGGTCGCCGTCCGGCACCGGGACTGTGGCACTTGCCGACGGAAAGAGCCTGACGGCCGAGGGTGCCATCGAAGGCACCTTCCTTCCGGCCGTTGCCGAGAGTGCGGAAGATCTCGTCCACGATACCGATGCGATCCTCATCGCGCTGCCGGCCTATGGTCACCGCTTCGTGCTGGACGCAATCGCGCCGCATCTGACCGCTGGACAAGTGGTGATCTTCAGCTCGCACACCTCGTTCGGAGCGCTTTATCTCTCGTCGCTTCTGGCAGCACGCGGCATCACCTTGCCGATCGTTGCCTGGGGCACGACGATCGTCAGCGGCCGGAAGCTCGGCCCTGCGCTGGTGCAGGTGAACACCATCCGCAAGCAGGTCGACCTCGCGACCGTTCCGGCATCGGAAAGTGCGCGCGGCCATGCGGTTTGCACGGCGCTTTTCGGCGAACATTTCGTCGACCGCGGCAGCCTGCTGGCGATCGCGCTTTCAAACCTCAATCCGCAAAACCACCTCGGGATCGCGCTCGGCAACATGTCGCGCATGGAGCGTGGCGAGACCTGGGTTCAGGCCCAGAACGTCACCCCCAATATCGGTCGTCTCCTGGAGACGCTCGACCTCGAACGCCTGGCCGTCGCCGAGAAGCTGCAGCTGAAGGTGCGCGACATTTTTCAGCATTTCCACCTGTCGTTCCATGTGCCGGTCAGCACGATCTCGCAGATGAACCAGGAAATGCATGAGGCCGGACATAACGGCACGGGTCCTGCGACGGCCGACAGCCGTTACGTGACGGAGGATGTCCCCTTCGGTCTGGTCGTGACGGCGCAGCTCGCGCGCCTTGCCGGATGCCCGGCAGACCTGCACGAGGCCGGCATCCGCATCTTCTCGGCCATGTACGGCCGGGACTTCGAAGGCGAGAACGACCTCCTTCCGGAACTGGGTCTTGAGCGATTGGATCTCGAAGGTCTCGATGCCCTGTGCCGCACCGGCTTCCCGCCTGTCGTCGCTGTCGATCGAACCGAGGGACGCGTCTGAATGAGCGATCGCTTCCTCACCCATCTCCGTTTAGAACTCGAGGGCCTGAAGACGGCCGGGTTGTACAAGTCGGAGCGTGTGATCACCTCGAAGCAGGCGGGTGAGATCAAGGTCGCCTCGGGCGAGCGGGTGCTCAACTTCTGCGCCAACAACTATCTCGGCCTTGCCGACAACGCGGAACTGGCCGAGGCCGGCAAACAGGCGCTCGACCGCTACGGTTACGGCATGGCCTCGGTGCGCTTCATCTGCGGCACGCAGGAGGAGCATAAACAGCTGGAGGCACGCATTTCGTCCTTCCTCGGGCTGGAAGACACCATCCTCTATTCCTCCTGTTTCGATGCCAATGGCGGCCTGTTCGAGACGCTGCTCGGCGAGGAAGACGCGATCATCTCCGATGCGCTCAACCACGCCTCGATCATCGACGGCGTGCGGCTGTCGAAGGCCAGGCGCTTCCGCTACGCCAACAACGACATGGCGGCGCTGGAGGAGGAACTGAAGAAGGCCGAGGGCAGCCGCTTCAAGCTGATCGCCACCGATGGCGTGTTTTCGATGGACGGCATCATCGCCAATCTCGGTGGCGTCTGCGACCTCGCCGACAAATATGGCGCCATGGTCATGGTCGACGACAGCCATGCGGTCGGCTTCGTCGGGAAGAATGGCCGCGGCTCGGCCGAGCATTGCGGCGTCGAGGGCCGGATCGACATCATCACCGGCACGCTCGGCAAGGCGCTCGGCGGCGCCTCGGGCGGCTACACCTCGGCCAAGGCCGAAGTCGTCGACTGGCTCAGGCAGCGCTCGCGCCCTTATCTGTTTTCCAACACCCTGGCGCCGGTGATTGCCGCCGCCTCGCTCAAAGTCTTCGACCTGATCGACAACGGCGATCGCTTGCGCGAACGGCTCTATGCCAATGCGAGCCTGTTTCGCACCGAGATGTCGAAGCTCGGCTTCACGCTGGCCGGTGAGGGCCACCCGATCATCCCGGTGATGCTCGGTGATGCCGCACTCGCCCAGGAGATGGCGGCGCGCATGCTGAAGAAGGGCGTCTATGTCATCGGCTTCTCCTTCCCGGTGGTGCCGAAGGGCCAGGCGCGCATCCGCACGCAGATGTCGGCAGCGCATAGTGAAGCGGACGTCCGGCGGGCAATCGCCGCCTTCGAAGAGGTCGGCCGCGACCTCGGCGTGATCTGAGGGAGAGACTGATGACGAACATGATGAAGGCGCTGGTGAAGTCGAAACCGGAAGAGGGCCTCTGGATGGAGCGCGTGCCGGTGCCGGAGATCGGCCCGAACGACGTGCTGATCAAGGTGAAGAAATCGGCGATCTGCGGCACCGACGTGCATATCTGGAACTGGGACCAGTGGGCCCAAAAAACCATTCCGGTGCCGATGGTCGTCGGCCACGAGTTCATGGGCGAGATCGCCGAGGTCGGATCTGCCGTCACCAAGTACCATGTCGGCGAGCGCGTCTCGGGCGAGGGCCACATCGTCTGCGGCAAGTGCCGCAACTGCCGGGCCGGCCGCGGGCATCTGTGCCGCAACACGCTCGGCGTCGGCGTCAACCGGCCGGGTTCGTTCGGCGAGTTCGTCTGCCTGCCGGAGTATAACGTCGTGCCGATCCCGGAGGATGTGCCCGACGAGATCGCGGCGATCTTCGATCCGTTCGGCAATGCCGTGCACACAGCACTCTCCTTCGATCTCGTCGGCGAGGACGTTCTCGTCACCGGCGCCGGGCCGATCGGCATCATGGGCGCACTCGTTGCCAAGCGTTCCGGCGCGCGCAAGGTGGTGATCACCGACATCAACCCGACGCGGCTTGCGCTCGCGAAAAGCGTCGGCATCGACCATGTCGTCGATGCCTCGAAGGAAAACCTTGCCGACGTGATGAAGGCGATCGGCATGACCGAAGGTTTTGACGTCGGGCTGGAAATGTCGGGTGCGGCCCCTGCCTTCCGCGACATGATCGACAAGATGAACAATGGCGGCAAGATCGCCATTCTCGGCATCGCGCCGGCCGGCTTCGAGATCGACTGGAACAAGGTGATCTTCAAGATGCTCAACCTCAAGGGCATCTATGGCCGTGAGATGTTCGAGACCTGGTACAAGATGATCGCCTTCGTGCAGGGCGGGCTCGACCTTGCCCCCGTCATCACCCACCGCATCAAGATCGACGAGTTCCGCGACGGCTTTCAGGCCATGCGCTCCGGCAATTCCGGAAAGGTCGTCATGGACTGGTAAGGCCGCAAGGGGCGGCCCGATCCGGCCCGGTCGACCCCATCCGAGAAAAATTGTCTTTTGTCACTAGAACTAAGAATGCGTTTTATGCACTATTGATCGTCCACCATGCAGGGAGCGCATGATAGCCGATGGAAGTACGCGATCTCGAGGCCTTTCTCGCCGTTATGTCGACGGGCAGCATCACAGGTGCCGCCCGCCTGCTCGACCGCTCGCAGTCGCAGGTGACGCGCCTGATCCAGGACCTGGAGACGTCGCTCGGCTTTGCGCTGTTCGAGCGGAACGGTCCGCGGATCGCGCCGACCGACAAGGGCATTGCCTTCCATGAGGATGCCGAGCGCTTCGTCAGCGGCATCGGGCACCTGCGCAATCGCGCCAAGGCAATCGCCGGCAAGGAACCCGAACCGATCGAGATCGCTGCAACGCCGGCCTTTGCCAGCGGCATCATCCCGATCGCACTTGCCGCGCTGCCGGAGCATCTGCTGCCCCACACGATCAATCTGCGCAGCATGCCGGCCGAGGCCGCCGTGCAGTCGGTGTTTGCGCGCACGGCGGATTTCTGCGTGACGTCACTGCCGGCCGATCAGCCCGGCCTGGACGTTCAGGGTTTTTTCGAAGGGCGCTGCGTCGCCGCGGTTGCGCCGCATGATCCGCTGGCGGCGAAAGACGTGATCTCGATCGCCGATCTGGCCGGGCGCACGCTGGTCACCATGTCCAATCCGTTTCGGCTGCGCCATAGCGTCGACGAAGTGCTCAACGCGGCCGGCGTGCGGCCCAATCGCATCATCGCGACCAACGCTGCCAACAACGCCGTGCAGGTCGCATCGCTCGGCCTCGGCGTGGCGATTATCGAGCCGGCGACCGCCTACGGTCTGCAATCGGCACCCATCGTCGTTCGGCCGCTCGATGTTCAGATCCCCTTTCTGTGGGCGATCCTGTCGGCCGGCTCGCGCCCGCTCTCGGCCGGCGTCCGGGACCTCATTCAACGGATAGCGCAGATCGCGTCGGAGCGGATGCCGGATCTGACAGTGCACGATCCCAGGCAGATGGCGCGTATCGCCGAAAGGAGCTTTGCCGGCAGGAACGCCGGCAATGGTGCGCCGCCGGACAACCCGGCGGCGAAATAAAGGGGAGCAAAAGCTCTGAACGCCCACACGAGAATTGAGCCTGCCAAAATGAGGAGAACGAGATGAACAATTTTGACGTCACCCGCCGATCGGCAATGAAGCTGTTGGCAGCCGGGGCCGGCGTGCTCGCAGCACCTTCGATCATCCGCCCGGCCTTCGCCCAGAGCAAGGTCGTCAACATCACGACCTATGACAAGTTCGTACCGCAGTCCTTTATCGATCAGTTCCAGAAGGATACTGGCATCGAGGTGCGAATCCGGCTGACCGACGACCAGGGAAAGCAGTACAACCTTTTGACCGCCGAAGGGGCTGCACCTTCCACCGACATTGTCACCGTGACCGGCCATCGCCTGTCGCAGTTCATGAAATCGAACCTGCTCTCGTCGCTCGACACCACGCGGCTGAAGAACTGGGGCAAGCTTGCAGCCGCCTACAAGGGCGCGCCGCAACTGACCGTCGACGGCAAGACCTTCGGCGTGCCGCTGCTTGCCGGCTTCGAGGGCCTGGTGCGCAACACCGAATACGCCAAGGCTTCCGACAGCTGGGCGATCATGTTCGATGACGAGAACAAGAACCTGACGTCCTACATCGTCAGCGACTTCCTCTCGATCGTCATGCGCTACCAGGGCAACGACGGCGACTATGTGACCTACGGCGACAAGCCCGAAGTCGCACAGGCCGCAACGAACCAGGCCCGCGATTTCCTCATCCAGCACAAGGACAAGGTGCGCAAGTACTACGATGCCGGCTCCGAGCTGCAGCAAATGTTGGTCAACGAGGACATCTACCTGGCGCAGGCCTGGTCCGGTCCGGCCGCCAAGCTCATCATGGACGGCCATCCGATCGAGATCTCGGTGCCGAAGGAAGGGACATTCGGCTTCCTCTACTCCTTCAACATCGTCAACAACGCGCCGAACGCGGACGCGGCCTACACCTTCCTCGACGCCATCCTGTCCTCGCCGGAGATTGGTGCTGCGATGACCCGCCAGTCCGGCTTCTCGTCGGCCTTCGACGGCGTCGACAAGGTGCTGGACGAGAAGGAGCGTGCCGCGCTGTCGCTGCCGCCCGAGCAGGTCGAACGCATCCAGTTCTTCAGCTCCGTCAACCGCGACATGAAGAACGAGATGATCGACAAGGCAACGGCCGAGATCAAGTCGGCCTGACCTATCAAAATCCGGGCGATCGGCTGAGGCCGGTCGCCCGTCATAAAATGGACTCTTCCAGAGCCGGGAACAAAGACAATGCTGGATACGACAACACAACCGCCATCCGTCGGTTTGTCGACGGTGCCGCGCTATGCCGGATGGATCGGCAAGGCGGCACGTTCGGGGCTTTATCGCCATACGATCGGCCTGCTCGTCGAAAGCCGGCGCGTGCGTCTCGCCGTGCTGGCAGGCGTGCCGCTTTTCTGGATCGCCATGTTGCATATCGGGCCGATCCTGCAGATGGCCAATATCAGCCTACTTGCCAACTATCCGCCGCAGCCGGACAAGAGCAGCGAATACACGCTGGCCAACTACGCGCTGTTCTTCTCCGATCGGCTCTACTTCCTGCCCTTTGTCCGCAGCCTGATCTTTGCCGCCGTGGTCACGATCTCGACACTGGTGATCGTCTATCCCGTGGCCTACTACGTCGCAAAGATTGTGCAGCCGAAGAACCGGATGCGGGCCCTGTTGCTGCTGCTCATCCCCTTCTGGGCCGGTGAGCTGATCCGCACCTTCTCGGTCATCATGCTGCTCGCCAACCGCGGGGCGCTGAACGTGCTCTTGCGGGAATTCGGCTTCATCGACCGGCCGATCCCGATGCTCTACACCTTCTTTTCGCTGAGCTTCGGCGTCATCTATCTGCTGGCGCTCTACATGCTCCTGCCGCTCTATTCGGCGATCGAGAAGATCCCGACGCCGCTGATCCAAGCGGCAGCCGATCTCGGCGCCGGACCCTTTCAGCGGTTCCGCCGGGTCATCCTGCCACTCTCCAAGGACGGCATCGTCTCTGGGTGCAGCCTCGTCTATCTGACCGCCGTCGGTGTCTTCGCTGCGCCGCTGCTGCTTGGCGGCCCGAATTCAGTGATTTTCCCTGAAGTTATCGCGACGCTGTTTCACGGCTCAAACGACAAATGGCCGGAAGGTGCTGCCTTCTCGATGATCATGCTTGTCGTGTCCTTGACGACCGTCGGGCTCTTCATGCGGGTCGTCGGCGGTCGCTCCGTCCGGCTGATGTGAGGGCGAACGATGCGAACCTATTTCAACGACCTTCCGAAAACCGCGCTTGGCGCTTCCTATTGGATCTTTGCCGTCTATCTGGTGCTGCCGCTGGCGCTGATGACCGCGATGAGCTTCAAGGACGCGAACTTCATCGCCTTCCCGATCGGCAACTGGACGCTGTCCTGGTACGGCAAGGTGATCCAGGACAAGCAGTTCCTCGAAGCCTCGCTCTATTCGATCGGCATTGCGCTCGCGACCACCGTTTCGGCGACGATCATCGGCGTCTGGATCGCACTTCTCGTTTCGGCGGAAAACATCTGGGGCAAAGCAGTGATCTTCGCGCTCGCCTGTCTTCCGGCCGTGGTGCCGGGGCTGATCAACGCGATCTCGATGCGCATCTTCATCCGCGCCGTCGACATTCCGACCGGAACCTTCGCGATCATCCTTGCGCATACGGTTCATGCCGTGCCCTTCGTCGTCATCATGGTTCTGACCCGGCTGCGGTCGATGCCGGCCAATCTGGTGGATGCGGCGCGCGATCTCGGCGCCGATCCCTTCATCGCCTTCCTGCGCGTCACCATCCCCTATCTGATGCCGGCGCTCTTCGGCGGCATGATCTTCTGCGTGTTGACCAGCATCGACGACTTCGTCCGCACCTTCTTCCTCGGCGGCTACCAGCCGACCCTGCCCATGCTGATCTTCGCCAAGGTGCAAGGTGGCATGTCGCCGGAAATCAACGCCATGGCGACCATCGTGCTCGTCGTCACCACCGCCATCGGCCTTTATGCCGAGCATTTCACCCGCCGATCGAGGAGCTGACGCAAATGCAGCCTGTCGTCCATTTCAAGAACGTCAACAAGTCCTATGGGGCGCTGACCGCCGTCGATGATCTCGATCTTGCGATCGCGCCCGGCCAGTTCGTCACGCTGCTTGGCCCATCCGGCTGCGGCAAGTCGACGACGCTGCGCATGCTCGGTGGCTTCGATAGCCCGACGTCGGGGGAAATCTACCTCGAGGGCAAACCGATCTCGCACCTGCCGCCGAACAAGCGCAACGTCAACATCGTCTTCCAGGACTACGCGCTCTTTCCGCATTTGACGGTCGGCCGCAACATCGCCTTCGGCCTGGAATTGAAGGGCATGGAGAGCGCCGCGATCCACAGACGGGTCAGCGATCTCCTCGCCCTCGTCTCCCTTCAGGATCACGCCGAACGCATGCCGGCACAGCTTTCCGGCGGACAGCGCCAGCGCGTGGCGCTGATGCGGGCGCTGGCTCCGGATCCGAACGTGCTGCTCCTCGACGAGCCGCTGTCGGCGCTCGACGCGAAGCTGCGCCAGCAGATGCAGATCGAGCTGAAGTCGATCCAAAAGAAGACCGGCAAGACCTTCATCTTCGTCACCCACGACCAGGAGGAAGCGCTCACCATGTCCGACGTCATCGTCGTGATGAACAAGGGCAGGATCGAGCAGATGGGAGGACCGGACGAGCTCTACGCCCGGCCACGCAGCCGCTTCGTTGCAAACTTTATCGGCCAGAGCAATTTCCTCGAAGGCACGGTTGCTTCGGTCTCCGGCGAGATCGCTGCCGTCGAGTGGCGCGGCAACATCGTGCATGCGGATGTGAACGGCACCTCGCCGATACCGGGAGACCATGCCACCGTGGCGCTGCGACCGGAGGCGGTTTTCTGCCTGTCGCGCAAGCCGGAAGACCGGCCATCGCTCAAAGGGCGCATCGATCAGCGCGTCTTCAAGGGGGCTCACACGTCGCTGACCGTCAAGCTCGACAACGGTAGCACGCTCGAGGCGCAGATCGATCCGGTGGCGCTTTCGCATATCGAAGGGGACGACGTCTGGGTGGGGTGGCGCGACCGCGATGCCGTCCTTTTGGCGAAGTGAAGGGAGATCGGGGATGACCGACAGTCAAAAGCAGCAACGGCTTGCCGCGCTCAATGCGCGGGTAAGGCAGGACCTGAGCTACCTCAACTATCCGCCGGCCAACTGGTCGAAGCCGGTGACGACTGCGGCGGGCGATGACGTCAGCGATGTGGTCGTGATCGGCGGCGGCATGTGCGGGCTCGTTGCCTGGCATGCCTTGACGCGTGCCGGCATTGCCAATCTGCGCATCGTCGACCGCGCGCCGAAGGGTTTCGAGGGCCCTTGGGTCACCTATGCACGCATGGAGACGCTGCGCTCGCCGAAGATCCTTCTCGGCCCGGCACTGGGCGTTGCGTCACTCAGCTTCCGCGCCTGGTTCACGGCGCTTCATGGTGAAGCGGAATGGGAGGAGCTCTTTCGCATCCCGCGGCCTATGTGGATGGATTACCTGCGCTGGTATCGCGATGTCATGGACATTCCGGTCGAAAACGACACGCATGTCACCCGCGTCGTGCCGCGCCCCGATGGACTGCTGGAACTTGAAATCGCCGGCGGCGCAAAACCTGCGATCATCACCCGCAAGCTGGTGATGGCGACGGGCCGCGATGGGCTCGGCGAGCCGACCATTCCGGATTTCGTCAAGGGCATGGAGCGGCACAAGTCCTGGGTGCACTCGGCCGACGAGATCGACTTCGATCGCCTGAAGGGCAAGCGGGTCGTCGTCATCGGTGTCGGGGCTTCGGCGGTCGACAATGCCGCAGAGGCACTGGAGCAGGGAGCCGGGGAAGTCCGCCTTCTCGCCCGCCGCAAGGAAATGCCGACGGTCAACAAGCTGATGGGCATCGGCTCTTATGGTGTGACCGCAGGCTTTGCCGAGATCTCGCCGGAATGGCGTTGGCGGCTGATGGACTATGCGGCCAAGCAGCAGACGCCGGCACCACACAATTCGACGCTGCGCGTCAGCCGGCACCCGAACGCCTACTTCCATTTCGACTGCGGCATCCGGTCGATGAGGGAAGAGGGCAGCGAGGTCGTTATCACCACGACGAACGGCCGCATCTTCCGCACCGACTTCGTCATCCTCGGCACTGGGTTCTCGATCGATCCGCTGAGCCGCAGTGAGCTTGCCCCCTATCAGGACCAGATCGCCTGCTGGGATGACCGATACGCGCCGCCACCGGGCGAAGAGAACCCCGGGCTCGGGCGCTTCCCCTGGCTGAGCGGAGACTTCTCCTTCACCGAGAAGGAGCCGGGAACAGCCCCCTGGCTGAAGGACATCCATTGCTTCAACTACGGCGCCTCCGTCAGCGTCGGCAAGGTCAGCGGCGACATCCCCGCCATCAGCGAGGGTGCGCTCTGGTTGGCGCGCGGGGTCGCGGCCTCGCTCTTCATTCGGGACGTCGACTACCATTGGGAAGCGCTAATCGCCTACGAAAAGCCGGAGCTCGACGGGACCGAATGGGTGGATGCCGACGCGCCGACGCCGGCGCAGAAGACGGCCTGAACCTCCCGCGTTTCAGATGACAGGAAAACCAATGACTTCTCCATCGACAACTGACGTAATTGACACCGTGCTCGGGCTCGATCGCTTTCCCGACCTGCAGGCGCTGCGCGAACAGCGGGCGAAGCTGAAGCAGTTGAGCCAGACGAGCTATCAGGCCGCCCTTCGCCCTGCCGATCCGCGCAACTTCTCCTATGCGCTCCGAGCAGCCCTTGCTGCGCGCATGGCGGCACTCTGGAAGTCGCAGGAGCTCTCCGCGCATTTCCGGGCGCTGCTCGAACGCGAGGACGAGGGCTCCGCGTTGGCGTCGATTGCCGATCCTGGCAACGGCATCGAAGACCCCCGCCTTCAGGCGATCCTCGCCCATGTCGATCTCGTCACGCTTTCGCCGAAGGAGGCGACGCGCACCAACATCGAAAAGCTCGCCGCCGCAGGTCTCGACGACCGGGACATCGTCACGCTCGCCGGCCTCATCGCCTTCGTGAACTATCAGGTGCTGGTTACGGCCGGCCTCAAGATGCTGAGGGACAACTGAGATGTCGCAAGCCGTGCACGAATTCACCGTCGAAGCGCTCGACTGGAAGCCCTATGTCAAGCCGGTCGATGTCGAGACCGCCACACCCGAACAGCTCGACGCGCTGAAGATCACGCCGTCCAACAAGAAGATTTCGGACTATGTGCTGGTTCTCGCCAACGAGCCGGAAACCTTGAAGGAGCGCACGCCGCTCTTCAACGACATCATGTATAGCGAGGGCGGGCTGTCGCGCGGTGGCCGGGAGATCGGCGCGCTTGCCGCATCCTTCGTCAACCGCTGCATCTATTGCGCCTCGGTTCATGCGGCGCGCTACATCCAGCTCGAAAAGCGGCCGGAGGTGGTGGACGAGATCTATGGCAGCGGCCTTGACGCGAACCTGCCGGAATTCGAGCAGGCGCTGTTCAATTTCGGCGTCGACCTGACGGCGCATCCCGACAATGTCGGCGCCTACCAGTTCTACCATCTGCGCGAGATCGGCCTCGACGACCTGCAGATCCTCGACCTTATCCACGCGGTTGCAATCTTCGGCTGGGCCAATCGGCTGATGCATACGCTCGGCGAACCACACCGGCTGGATTGAGTGAAACACGCTTCCGATCACGCTGCGGTCACGGTCCGTCCCTTCGACATCGCGCATCGCGACGTGCTTCGCATCGCGTTGCCGATGATGATCGCCTATCTGTCGAGCCCGCTTGTCGGGCTCGTCGCAACCGGCGTCATCGGCCAGTTGCGCGACGAGACCCTGATCGGCGGCGTGGCGCTTTCGACCGTCATCTTCGACGTCATCTTCGTCACCTTCAACTTCCTGCGCGGCGCGACCACGGGTTTTACGGCCCAGGCGCTCGGCGCCGGTGACCGGCGTGAAGAGCAGCGCATGCTCGCAAGCGGCCTCATCATCGCGATCGTGGCGGGGCTGGCACTGCTTTTGCTTCAAAAGCCGATCGGCGCGCTTGGCCTTGCCGCCATGGGCGCGGAAGGCAAGGTCGCCGAAGCGGCCGCCACCTATTTCGCCTGGCGGGTCTGGTCGGCGCCCTTCGTCCTCTTCAATTTCGTGGTTTTCGGCTGGATCATCGGGCGTGGCGATGCGCTCTGGGGCATGATCCTGCAAACCTTGCTCAATGCGCTGAACGCCGGCTTGAGCGTGCACTGGGTCCTCGGTCTCGGCTGGGGTGTGGCGGGCGTTGCTGCCGCCTCTCTCGTTGCCGAAGCCGTCACGGCACTGGCGGGGCTCTACCTCATCTGGGCAAAGACCGACCGGAGCGCGTGGAACCTTCCGGATTTGACGGCGTTCCGCCGCGCCTTTTCGGTCAATGGCGACATGATGATCCGCTCCTTCGCGCTTCTGATCGGGCTTTCCTTCTTCACCCGCCAAAGCGGCATGCTCGGCATCGAAGTCCTTGCGGCCAATACGATCCTGCTGCGCTTCTACTTCTTCGGCGTCGCCTTTCTCGACGGGGTGGCAACGGCAGCCGAGCAACTGGCCGGACGAGCCGTCGGCGCACGCTACCGGCCAGCCTTCGATCGCGCCGTCGGATTGACCACAATATGGGGCTTCGTCTTTGCTGGCCTTGTCGCGCTCTGTCTCTTTGTGGCCGGCGACTGGGTGATCGGCATCACCGCCCCGTCGGAAAGCGTGTCAGCACTTGCACACGCGTACCTGCCCTATGTCGCCGCCCTTCCGATCTTCGGTATCGTCGCCTTCCAGATGGATGGCGTCTATATCGGCGCCACCTGGTCGCGGCAGATGCGAAATCTGATGGTCGCCTCGCTGGTGATCTACTTTACCGCCTGGGCGATCCTGCAGCCGGTCTTCGGCAATGACGGACTGTGGATCGCGCTGATCCTGTTCCAAAGCGCCCGCAGCGTCGCCTTCCGGCTCATGCTGCCGCGGCTGGCCGACCGCACATTTTCGACCGTGCGCCAATGACCGGGCCCTGACGTTCGGCTATGCCCAGTCTCGGGTCGACGGCAACAGAGGCAGGGCCAGCGGATTGTTGCGATTGCCGGCAACCTGCTCGGCCAGGAGAAGTGCTGTCGTCGGCCCCAGGGTGAAGCCCTGGTGCCCATGGCCGAAATGGAACCACAGGCCCTTGTGACGACAGGGCCCGACGACGGGAAGCATGTCGGGCATGCAGGGACGGGTACCCGACCATGGCGCTGCTTCGATGGGGTCGCGGAGTGCAAAGAGCGTTCGTGCGGCGCTGACAGCGTGTCGTATCTGTCGGGATGCCGGGGCGGTGCCGAGCGGCGCCAGGTGCGCGCCGGTCAAAACCCGCCACCCCGCGTTCATCGGGGCGATCAAGGCGGAGCTGTCGATGTCCAGCATCGAAATGCGTGGGCCTTCCTTGCCGCCAAAGTGCCAGTGGTAGCCGCGCTTGAACACCATTGGGACACGATAGCCAAACCGCGCCAAAAGCATCGGCGACCACGGCCCCAGGGCGACGACCGCGTTTTCAGCCGTGAGATTGCCACCCTCCGACAGGACCCGCCAGCCCGCGCCGGTCTGGTGCAGGGACATGGCATCGCCCTGGGCGACCTTGCCGCCGCGGGCGACGAAGAGCGCGGCGTAGCGCGAGACCAGGTCGCCCGGATCACGGCAGGTCCAGGGTGAGGTCCAATGGACTGCGCCCGCCAGCCGGCTTTTGAGCGCAGGCTCGCTTGCCGCAAGCTCGTCGGAGGTAAGCACGTCCGACGGCACGCCGTATTCCCGTTTCAGACGCTCGGCGGTCGCGACAGCCGCATCGAGCTTTCCTGGCGAACGGTAGACCGCGCGCCAGCCCTCGCGAACGATCAGGTCGCCGGCATTGGCGGGTTCGATGAAGCGCGCATGATCGTCGCTTGCCCGCAGCGCCAGCTTCGAGTAGGCCGCGACGGTTCTCGCATAAGTCGCCGGCGCCGATTGCGTGAAATAGCGCCAGAGCGGTCCGGCCAGCCGCGGCATGTCGCCGAGCCGCCAGTCCGTATCGTTGCCGCGCTTCAATCCGACCCTGACGATCTCGGCAAGCGAGCGAGGAAAAGCATAGGGTTCGACGGCCTCGGTCTGGATGATGCCGGCATTGCCGTAGCTGGTTTCCCGGCCCGGTGCCTTGCGGTCGATAAGCACCACCTGGTGCCCGGTTTCCTGCAAAGCGAGCGCTGTGGAGACGCCGACCATGCCGGCGCCGAGGACGATAGAGGTGGTCATGGATTGGTTCCGCGGAAATGCTCGTCAGAAGGTGAGGCGGGAATTGTAGCCGACCACGAATTGGATGAAACGCGAGACGTCGACCATGTCGTCGCCCTGGTAGCGGATCGTGTACCCGTCGGTGCGTTCGACGCCCTTGAGATAGGAAAGATATTCTGCCGGAAGGCGGTTGCGGAAGACGATCTCAAGGACGGGGTTCTCCAACTTGAACGGCTTTGCCGAACCGGCCCTCGACAATGCCTTCTTGACGCCCTCGCGGATGCGGCGATGGGCGGCGGCGGGCGTCAATGTGATCGCCGATTGCGTGCTGTAGACTTGCTTGACCGGCACCGTCACGATGTCGCCGATCCGCTCCTTGATTTCGTCGAGGGCAACGTTGTCACCGGATGCGAGCAGCACCGGTACGCCAAAATGTCCGGCAATGGCGGCGTTGATCCCGGCCTCCGGCATGACGGTGCCGTTGATGCGCACTTCGGCAAAGGCGGTGCCGCCGATCGTGTGGGATAGCACGCCACTCGCATGGCTTGCGCCGGCATGGTAGCCGAGAAGCATCGCGCCGACGAAGGAACCTAGCTCGACGCCCTGCATCATCATCAGCGGCCGCGGCCAGCTGCGCACGACCTGCACATAGTCCGGCAGGCGGTCGATCAGGATGCTCTCGCCATTTCCATGGGAATCGCTGAGGATGACCTCCTCGACGCCTTCTTCATGCGCAGCTTCGCAGGCGTGAACCACGGTGTCTGTCATCCAGCGCCGCGCGTTCTCGTATTCGAAACCTTCGGGCATCAGCTGGTCGCGGCTCACGACCCCGACGATCCCTTCGATGTCAGCGGAAATATAGATGCGCATTCCTGCCTCCCCGGTCAGCCGCGCAAGGGCGCGGATAATGCATTTGACTTTCCGACGATAAACATAGTTTTATGATTAGAAAATATCTTTCTTGAATGGCGAGGGACGAAAATGAAACTTTTCATCGCGGGGCTGGATACGGAGACCAACACCTTTTCGCCGATGCAGACCGGCATCGAGGCCTTCCGCGAGAACTTGATCGCCTATGGCGATGCCACCGGCAAGCCGCTCAACTGCTGCTCTTCGCAAATGTTCGTCTGGCGCAATGCCGCGCAAGAAAAAGGCTGGGATGTGGTGGAGAGCTTGTGCGCCGTGGCCGAGCCCGGCGGTAGGACCACGCGAGCGGTCTATGAGAGTTTCCGCGCCACCATTCTCGACGATCTCAAGGCCGCGATGCCGGTTAGCGCCGTGATGCTCGCGCTGCACGGTGCCTGTGTGGCCGACGGCTACGACGATGTCGAAGGCGATCTGCTCGCGCATGTCCGGCAGGTGGTCGGGCCGGATGTGCCGGTCGCAGCCGAACTCGACCTGCACTGCCATATCACCGACCGCATGCTGGCCAATGCGACCATCATCTCCACCTACAAGGAATATCCGCACACCGACATCGAGGAGGTCGCGGAGCAACTGTTCCGGCTGGTGGAGCGCACACTTGCGGGCGAAGTGAAGCCAGCCATGGGCATGCATGACTGCCGCATGATCAACACCTTCCACCCGCATCGCGCGCCCTTGCGTGGCATCGTTGACCGCATGAAGGCGATGGAAGGGCAGGACGGTGTGCTCTCGGTCTCCTTCGGTCACGGCTTCCCCTGGGGCGATGTCGAGGATGTCGGTGCCAAGATGCTTGTTGTGACCGACAACGATCCGGAAAAAGCCGCGCGTGTCGCCCGGTCCTTCGCTCGCGAGATATTCGAGGCGCGCGAACAGATGCGGGGAGACTATCTCGGGATCGACGCGGCGCTGGACCGGGCCGTTGCCGCGACAAGCGGTCCGATCGTGCTTGCCGATGTTTCGGACAATGCCGGCGGAGGCGCGCCTGGAGACTCGACCTTCATCCTGCGTCGTATCATCGAGCGCGGCATCGAAGACGTGGCCTCCTGCCTCTATTGGGATCCGATTGCGGTTCGGATGTGCCGCGAGGCGGGGGAAGGGGCCACTTTGGCACTGAGGATCGGCGGCAAGGTGGGGCCAGCATCCGGCGACCCGCTTGACCTGACGGTGACGGTCAGGCGCGTCGCGTCCGGCATCACCCAGCGCTTCGGGCCGACGCCGCTTGCCATCGGCGATGCCGTGTGGGTGTCTTCCGGCAGCATCGACATCGTGATCAACACAGTGCGCACGCAGACCTTCCATCCGGAATGCATGACAGCGCTTGGCCTCGACCCCGCGCAAAAGAAGATCGTCGTGGTGAAATCCAGCAACCACTTCCGTGCCGGCTTCGAACCGATCGCGCGTGACATTCTTTACGTCAGTGCGCCAGGCGCCTTGCAGCCGACATTCGAGGATCTGGCTTTCACCAAGCTGAAGCGCCCCTATTGGCCAAGGGTCGCCAATCCGTTTGCGGAGTAGGCGAGCTTCGAAACGCTGCAAGTGGTTGTGGGGCAGGGATTGCCGTCAACACGATGTTGCTTTCGGCCACGTATTATAGGAAATGGTTTTCCTATCATGCCAATCGGATTCTGTGTTGCGGGCGGGCGAGAACCGGCGAGCACTTCGATGGCGGCAGGCAAATGGAGACGCCAACGATGACCGACGCGAAATCCAGCCTTGGCGAGATCCTCAAGGATATTCGCAATCGCAACCGTTGGACCTTGGCCGAAGTCAGCTCCATGACCGGGCTTGCGGTCTCGACCCTTTCCAAGGTCGAGAACAACCAGATGCAGCTCACCTACGACCGCTTGATCCAGCTTGCCCAGGGCCTGAAGGTCGACATCGTCGAGCTTTTCGGGACGATGACGGGCGCCGAAGACGTGCCCAACATGATGGGGCGGCGCACCTATACCAAATCCGGAGACGGTCGGGAGATCGTCACGCAGAACTACGACTATCTCTATGTTTGCACGGAGATTTCCAAGAAGTCGATGGTCCCGATCCTGGCGATGGCACGGGCGCGCACGCTCGAGGAGTTCGGACCGCTGATCCGCCACAAGGGCGAGGAATTCTTCTACGTCCTCGACGGCGAATTGGAACTCCACACCGAGATCTACGCGCCCCTTCGGCTGAAGAAGGGTGATTCCTGCTACTTCGACGCCATGATGGGACACGCCTATTTGAGCGTCAGCGAGGAGCCGGCGCAAATCTTATGCGTTTGCTCGACCCCGGAAACCGAATTGGTCTCCACACTGGCAAACGCGCAGACGATCAAGCTCAAAAGCTGATCGAAACTAAAAAACAAATACGATAAGAAAAAATATTGCACTTAGGAAAATCGTTTCCTAGTCTAGGACTGCGGTGGGTGCCGGGAGGGCATCGCACGCCGCGGTTCTGGGGAGGACGACGAGATGAACGGTTCCAAGTGGAAATCGATCGGCATTGCATTGCTTCTGACATCGACACCGCTTTTCGGCGCGATTGCTGCGCAGGACGTGCTGGTGCTGGCGCGCGCGGAAGATCCGCCGACGGCCGATCCAGGCATTGAGATCAGCAACAGCGGCTACACGCTCACTTACGCCGCCTATGAAAGGCTCGTCGCCTACAAGGGCGCCTCGACGGAAGTCGGGCCGGAACTCGCCGAAAGCTGGACTGCCGACGATGCCGGCCTCGTCTGGACCTTCAAGATTGCGGCCGGCCACAAATTCGACGACGGCTCGCCGGTCGATGCCGCCGCCGTCAAATTCAGCTTCGACCGGCTGATGAAGCTGAAGGCCGGCCCGTCCGACGCGTTCCCGGTCTTGAAAGAGGTCGAGGTCGTCGACCCGCAAACCGTAAAGTTTCACCTGACCGCGCCGTTTGCGCCGTTCATTTCCACGCTTGCCGTCTCCGGCGCTGCGATCATCAATCCAAAGGTGATGGAGCATGAGAAGGACGGCGACATGGCGAAGGCCTGGCTCGCCGAGCATACGGCCGGCAGCGGTCCCTATCGCATCGCTTCCTGGGAGCGCAACCAGAGCATCGTGCTCGACAGCAACGAACATTATGCAGGCGCCAAGCCGGCGCTGAAACAAGTCGTGCTCCGCATCGTCGGCGACGTGTCGGCGCGTCGCCTTCAACTGACCAACGGCGATGCCGACATCATCGAACAGATCCCGCTCGATCAGGCCGAAGCGCTGCAGAAGGATGCCTCCGTCGTCGTCGAGAGCAATCCGAGCATGTATGTGAACTACATCTACATGAACAATCGCCAGCCGCCGCTCGACGACGCCAAGGTGCGTCAGGCGATCTCCTATGCGGTCGACTACCAGGGCATCATCGACGGCATCATGCTCGGTCAGGCCAAGCAGATGCGCGGCGCGGTGCCGAGCGGCATGTGGGGCCATGATCCGCAGGGTTTCCAGTACAGCTACGACATCGAGAAGGCCAAGGCGTTGCTTGCCGAATCCGGCAAGGGCGACATCCATTTGACCTATACCTTCTCTCAGGCCGATCCTGCCTGGGAACCGGTCGGTCTGGCGCTGCAAGCCTCTCTCGCAGAAATCGGCGTCAAGCTCGATCTGCAGGCGGTCGCCGACACGACGAAGCGCGAGTTGGTCGCCAACGGCAAGTTCGACATGGCGCCCGGCGCCTGGACGCCTGATTTCGCCGACCCCTACATGTTCATGAACTACTGGTTCGACGCCGGTAAGATGGGCGGTCCGGGCAACCGTTCCTTCTACAACAACAGCAAGGTGACGGGTCTCGTCCAAGAGGCAGCTTCGATCGTCGACGAAGCAAAGCGCAAGGCTCTCTACATCGAGGCGCAGAAGCTTTCGACTGACGACGCGCCGTACCTCTACATCATGGAGAAGAACGACATCTTCGCCCGCCGCGCCGCGGTGAAGGGCTATGTCTACAATCCGATGCTGATCCAGGTCTACAACTTCGGAACGATGTCGAAGACGGAGTGAGGAGGAACGGTCAAGCTTCGCTTGACCGACCGCATTCCACGGAACGCCTGCCGCCGGCCCCTGGCCGTGGCGGCAGGGGTTCTTCGTTTCCCAAGCTAGGCCGGGGTTCCCCTGCCGGAAGGGCTGACGTCCATGGCAATCACCCGCATCATTCTTCCGCGTCTGATCCTCTTGCTTTTCGTCGTGCTGGGGGTCGCGGTCATCACCTTCACGATCTCGCATCTCATTCCCGGTGATCCGGCGCGCATGATCGCGGGCGACAGGGCAAGCGCCGAGACGCTTGAAAATGTCAGGCGCAATCTCGGTCTCGACCGGCCGGTCGTCGAACAATTCACCATCTATATCGGCAATCTACTTCAGGGCGATCTCGGCACGTCGCTCAGGACCAATCGCCCCGTCGCGGCCGATATCCGCACCTTCCTGCCGGCGACGCTGGAGCTCGGCGTGGTCGCGCTTTTCATCGCGATCTGTCTCGGCGTGCCGCTCGGTGTGCTCTCGGCCGTCTACAAGGATGGTCCAATTGATCAGGTGGCACGCACGGTCTCGGTCTGCGGCATCTCGATGCCAGTCTTCTGGTTCGGCCTGATCCTGATCTACGTCTTCTATGCGAAATTCCAGATCCTGCCCGGCAGCGGGCGCCTGGCCATGGGTATTGCGACACCCGAGCGCATCACAGGCTTCCTGCTGATCGACTCGCTGCTGCAGGGCCGTTTCGACGCATTCCGCAGCGCCCTTTACCACATCATCCTGCCGGGCTTCGTGCTCGCCTTTGCCAATATGGGCGTGATCACGCGCCAGATCCGCGCCTCGATGCTCGACGTGCTGCAGGAAGATTACATCCGGACAGCGCGCGCCAGTGGCCTGCGCAAGGGCATGATCATCTTCAACTATGCGCTCAGAAACGCGCTCATCCCGTCGATCACGCTGCTCGGGCTGGCGCTCGGCGATCTGCTCTATGGCGCGGTGCTGACGGAGACGATCTTCGCCTGGCCGGGCATGGGCACCTATGTTGTGACCTCGATCCAGACCCTCGATTTCCCCGCCATCATGGGTTTCACCATCGTCGCATCCATCGGCTACGTGCTGATCAACCTCCTGGTCGATCTCGCCTACATGCTCGCCGACCCGCAGATCAGGGAGGTCTGATCATGTCCGCCGTCATGCCGACAGAGCCTGCCGCGTCGAATGCAGCAATGCGCAGGACCAAGTCCTTTTCCGAGCGGCTGCGCTATTTCTGGTACCTCAGCCGCCGCAGCCCGCTGACGCTGGTCGGCGTCGCGATCATCCTGCTTGTCCTCGTGATGATCGTCGCCGCACCCGTGATCGCGCCCTACAATCCGGACAAGGTGTCGCTGACGGCGCGCCTGTTGCCACCGAGTGCGGCGCACTGGTTCGGCACCGACGAGGTCGGCCGCGACCTGTTCTCGCGCGTGATCTTTGGGGCAAGGGCTTCCTGCGGCGCCGCCTTCATGATCGTCCTGATCTCGATGTCGGTCGGGGTGCTGATCGGCTGCTTCTCGGGCGTCGTCGGCGGTCGGGTCGATACCGCCATCATGCGGCTGATGGATGTCGTGCTCGCCCTGCCGGCGCTGGTGCTCGCCATGGCGCTGGCCGCGGCTCTTGGCCCAAGCCTGTTCAATTCCATGCTGGCGGTCGCGATCGTACGCATCCCCGCCTATGTGCGCCTCGCCCGCGGCCAGACGCTGTCGCTGCGCGAGCAGGTCTTCGTCAAGGCGTCGCGCACCTTTGGCGCCTCGCCGTTCTACATCCTGCGCTGGCATATCCTGCCAAACGCCATGTCGCCGATCATCGTCCAGGCGACCCTCGATCTCGGCGGCGTCGTGCTGATTGCAGCCGCCCTCAGCTTCATCGGCCTCGGCGCGCAGCCGCCGACCGCCGAATGGGGCGCGCTCGTCAGCAGCGGCCGCAGCTACATGCTCGACCAATGGTGGTACGCGACCTTCCCGGGCCTTGCGATCCTGATCACGGCCATGGGGTGCAATCTCGTCGGCGACGGCATACGCGATATGCTCGACCCGCGCTTGAGGGGCAGATGATGACGATGGGAACGGCAGAACCACGCGGCCAGGCGCTGGCCATCAACAACCTGTCCCTGGAGTTTCCAACCTTCAGCGGCGCCGTCAAGGCGCTTGACGATGTGTCGATCAGCGTCGGCAAGGCCGAGATCGTCGGTATCGTCGGCGAGTCCGGCTGCGGCAAGTCGGTGACGACGATGGCGGCAACGGGGCTCCTGCCCAAGGGACGCTACCGCATCACCGGTGGCACCGTCAGGCTCTTTGGCCACAGCACGCTTTCCATGGACGACAATCAGTTGCAGGACCTGCGCGGCAAGGTGGTCTCGACCATCTTCCAGGAACCGATGAACGCGCTGAACCCGACGATCCGTATCGGCAAGCAGCTGACCGACGTCATCATGCGCCACGAGGAAATAGATCTCGCCGAGGCAAGGCGCGTGGCGCGGGACATTCTTGCCGACATGCTGATCGGCGAGCCCGAGCGGGTCATGAACCTCTATCCGTTCGAACTCTCCGGCGGCATGCGGCAGCGGGTGCTGATCGCCATGGCGTTTTCCTGCAACCCCGGCCTGATCATCGCCGACGAGCCGACGACTGCACTCGATGTTACCGTGCAGGCGGTGATCCTGCGGTTGATCCAGAACCGGGCGCGCCGGACAGGCACGTCAGTCATCTTCATCTCGCACAATGTCGCCGTCGTCTCGCAGCTCTGCGATCGGCTCTACGTGATGTATGCCGGGCGGATCGTCGAGCACGGCGCGACGCGGACGGTCCTTGAAACGCCGCAGCATCCCTATACCCAGGCGCTGTTGCGCTGCCTGCCGGAGCGGGTCGCGCCGAAGCAGGAACTCGAAGCGATCCCTGGCGCTGTGCCGAACCTTCTGCACCCACCGGCGGGTTGCTACTTCCAGCCGCGATGCAAGGAAGCAGTCGAACAATGTCGAACCCGGTCTCCGCAACTGGTGGGGGCCAGCGGCCAGCAGGTCGCCTGCTGGCGTCGCGGTGTGGCGACCGAACTCGTAGAGCAGGGAGGCCGGCAATGACCGAAGGCGTTGGTACGATAGCGCGGCCGGTGCTCGAGGTTTCCGACCTCCATGTCCGCTTCCCGGCCTCCCGCAACTGGTTGGGGCGGCCCACGTCTTATGTGCATGCGGTCAATGGCGTGACCCTTGAGGTCGGCGCCGGCAAGAGCCTCGGCATCGTCGGCGAGTCAGGCTGCGGCAAGAGCACGCTCGCCCAGGCGATCATCGGGCTCGCGCCATTTGAACAGGGCAGGTTGGCGATCGACGGCGAGGATTTTCAGAAGGCTCAGGGCAAGCAAAAGCGCGCCTTGCGGCAGAAGATGCAGATCGTCTTTCAGGATCCGCAATCCTCGCTCGACCGGCGCCTGCCGGTCTGGCGGCTGATCAGCGAGCCGCTGCACATTCGCGGTGGGCACAGCAGGGCCGAACTGCATGAGAAGGCCGAGGAACTGGCCATCGCCGTCGGGCTCCGTCCGGAACACCTCGATCGCCTGCCGCACGAGTTTTCAGGCGGCCAGCGCCAGCGCATCGCCATTGCCCGCGCGATCAGCACGGACCCGGAGTTGCTGGTGCTGGACGAGCCGACATCGGCGCTCGACGTCTCGGTACAGGCGCAGATCATCAATCTGCTCTTGAAGCTGCAGCGGGAGCGCGGGCTCACCTATCTCCTGATTTCGCACGACGTCGCGCTGGTGCGCCATTTCTGCGACGACGTCGCGGTGATGTATCTCGGCCAGATCGTCGAATCCGGCCCGGCCGACGAAGTGTTGCGCAATCCCCGCCATCCCTACACGCAGACGCTTCTGGCGGCGGCGCCGAGCTTCGAAAGCCCGCTGCCGGATATTGCGCAGGTGCGTGCGGGCGAGCTTCCCAACAACCGCCATCTGCCGGACGGCTGCTTCTACAAGCAGAGGTGCGACCGGATCGGCGGCGGTTGCGAGGCGGGCCAGGTCCTGCGGCGCCTGAGCGAGAGCGCCCGCCATGTCAGGTGTCACCTGGCGCAGACGTGAGAGCGCAGACGACGCGCCAGATCCGCGCCCGCCGGCCCAGCCGCCGGAACGGCGCGGTGCGGCCTGTGCCATTTGATGCGCAATTTCGATAGTTTGAGAAATATAATTTTCTTATAGGAAAAATAATTTGATTGATATTTCCGACTGTGCAAATTTGTAGCCGCCGCCATCGGGCGGCGCTTGCCAATCGGGACCGCCTTTTCGCGATCCCGCCGCTTGCCGGAGATGAGATTGACTGACCCAACGCTGCTCGACGCCTTTCGTCAGCCTGCGGCAATCGGATGGGCGCGCGGTGACCCTGCGGGTCGATGCCCGCGGACGCCAGACGGCGCCTGTCGCCGGCGAGGCGGCGAACAGAATTTGCTTTGATGACATGAAAGAGGCCTGACATGACCAAGGAAGTTGAATGGGCGCGCATGACCGCGCCGAGCCTGCGCGAAATTGCCGGCAAACCGGGGGCGCTTGCAATCCTGCCGATCGGCTCGCTGGAGCAGCACGGCCCGCACCTGCCCGTCATCACCGACACCGCGAGCGCATCGGCAGCCGCGATCCGCGCTGCCCGGCTGGTGGCCGATGACATTCCGGTCGCCGTCCTTCCGGGTTTGTGGACTGGCATGAGCGAACATCACCTGCCCTTTGGCGGCACGATCACGCTCGATTACGATACGCTGAGCCGCGTCCTCCGCTGCATCGTCCGCTCGCTGAAGACGCTCGGCTTTCAGCGCCTGTTCATTGTCAATGGTCACGGGGGCAACATGGATCCGCTGGTGGTCGCCGTGCGCGAACTGGCGGTCGAGTTCGCCATGCCGATCGTCGCGACGACGCCGTGGATGCTGGCGACGGAGGAGGCATCAAAGATCTTCGAAGTCGACACCGGCGCCCACCATGCCTGCGAAGGTGAGGCCTCTGTCATGCTGGCGATCGTGCCGGACGCGGTAAAGACCGAGATGTTCGGTCAGGCTTTCGGTAACCAGCAGCACCCGGTCGACGTGCCGGCGGACGTGTCGCGCTTCTATTCCTTCTCCGAGCGCGCGCCGGTTACCGGCACCTGGGGCGATCCGCGCAGCGCAACCGCTGCAAAGGGCGAGCGTTTCCTCGATCTTCAGGCGAGCGAACTGGTGAAGCTGATCCGCAACGACGTGCTCTGGACCACGCCGGATCCGGTCTGGACCCCCGGCCGCGGGCTCGGCACCACGGCCGGCAGGGCCGAATGATCCTTCCGGCGCCATCGGCCGGCACTCGCATTCCATTCCTTTAGGGAGGACAAACCAATGAACGTGAAATTCGCGCGGACGCGCAGCACCCTTGTAACGCTCTTCGCAGCCACCATGCTTTCAGGCGCCGCGCTGACGCCGGCCATGGCAAAGACGCTCGTCTATTGCTCGGAAGGCGCGCCGGAAGGCTTCGATGCGGCCCTGTATTCGGCTAACAGCACCTGGGACGCCTCGGCCGAGACGGTCTATGACCGCCTCACCGAATTCGAGCCCGGCACCACGAATGTCGTCCCGGGCCTTGCCGAAAGCTGGACCATTTCCGCCGACAATCTCGAATACACGTTGAAACTGCGCGCGGGCGTGAAGTTCCAGACGACGGACGATTTCACGCCGACGCGTGATTTCAATGCAGACGACGTGCTCTTCACCTTCAACCGCCAGATGGACAAGGACGATCCGTGGCATAGCTATTTCGCCGGCGCGAACTGGGAAATGTTCAACGCGATGGAGATGCCGGCGGCGATCAAGGAGATCGTCAAGGTCGATGACAGGACCGTCAAGTTCGTACTGAACCAGCCGGATGCGTCACTGCCGTCCAAGCTCGCGCTGAACTTCGGCTCGATCGTGTCGAAGGAATATGGCGACAAGCTGGCGGCAGACGGGCGGCGCGAGGACCTCGATCGCAAGCCGGTCGGCACCGGACCGTTCCGCTTTGTCGATTACCAGCAGGACGCTGCGATCCGTTTTGCCGCCAATGCCGACTATTGGGATGGCGCGCCGAAGATCGACAATCTCATCTTCGCGATCACCACCGACCCGACCACCCGCATGCAGAAGCTGCAGGCGGGCGAATGCCACATCGCTCCGTATCCGGCACCGGCCGATATCGCCAAGCTAAAGGCAAATCCGGACCTCAACGTCATGGAGCAACCGGGCCTCAACGTTTCCTATCTGGCGATGAACACCCTGGTGGCGCCATTCGACAAGCTGGAGGTGCGCCGCGCCATCAACATGGCGATCGACCGCAAGGCGATCGTCGAGTCCGTCTATCAGGGCATGGGCCAGATGGCCAAGAGCGTCCTGCCGCCGACGATGTGGGGCTATAACGGCGGGATCGAGGGCTATGGCTACGATCCTGAAGCGGCCAAGAAGCTTCTCGACGAGGCCGGCGTCAAGGATCTGAAGATGAAGATCTGGGCAATGCCCGTCAGCCGCCCCTATATGCCGAATGCCCGCCGCGCCGCGGAACTGATGCAGGCGGATCTTGCCAAGGTCGGCATCGGTGTCGAGATCGTCTCCTACGAATGGGGCGAATACCTCAAGAAGTCGCGGGACAAGGCGCGCGACGGCGCCATCATCCTCGGCGGCACGAGCGACAATGGCGACCCCGACAACCTGCTCAGCTACTTCTTCAGCTGCTCAGGCGTCGGCGGCAGCAACAATGCAAACTGGTGCTACAAGCCGCTGGATGAGATCTTCCAGAAGGCCCGCGCCAGCTCGGACCAGGGCGAGCGGACGAAGCTCTACGAAGAGGCCCAGGCGATCATCAGCGATCAGGCGCCCTGGGTTCCGATCGCACATTCCACCGTCGTGCTGCCGATGTCGAAAAAGGTGAAGAACTACGTGATGGAGCCTCTGGGCTCGCATCGCTTCGACAAGGTCGACATCGAGGAGTAACCCGCCCGATCCGGGCTGGGCGCGAGCTCGATTTTCTCGCGTGACTTAGGCGGGCGTTCGTCCCGCCCCGCCCGAGGCGCTGGAGATTTCACTCTCCAGTGGTCCCCGGGGGGCCGGGTGAACGACCGCTACAATGCCCGGCTGGCGGCGGCCAACGGCAGGGCGTTGATCGGCGTGTTCGAGTGACTACATCTTGCAACTCCCCGGTGTGGAGCGCAGCGGATACAGAGCCGTGCGCCCTGTACTGAACCGCGGAATACCCGAAGCGAGGAAGTCTGCGCCTGCCGAGGCGCCGCCGGTTGGCGAAGTGTTGCTGCTCGCCCGACCGGCGCTAGGGGACATTACAACCGGGCGTGTCGAGATCAGAAGCGGAAGTTCAGGCCCGTCTTGATCGCGTGATTGACCAGATTGTTCGAGCCCTTCACGCCACCGATCGTGGAGTCCACGCCGTTGAAGCGGGTCTGGGTATATTCGGCCTTGCCGGAGATGTTTTCGGTAAATCCCATCTCTGCGCCCGCACCATAGGTCCAGCCCGTGTGCCAGCGATCGCGTGAGGTTAGGTTGCCTTTGCCCTCGAAGCGGGCGGTGGTGACGCCCACCGTCAAGCCATCGTAAAGCTCGGTGGTTGGCTTGAAGACGCCGTCGCGCATTCCCTGCAGGCGGCCCCGCAGCACCGTCAGCGGCGTTCGCAGCTCATGGGCAATGGCGTTGTTCTGGTACTGCAACTCCTTCTCTGCGTTCTCCAGCAGTTCAGCCATCCGGTTGAAATGGTCGATCACATCGTCGACCTCCCCCAGTCGTCTTGATCGAACGGGCACGCGGGTGGAGAAATTTCCCATCGCGATCGCCTTTGCGGCATCGCGGATGAGCACCAGTGCGTTCACGATCCGGTGGCTGAGGCGACCGCCGATGGTCGCAGCGATGATGAGGCTGACGATGAGCACTGCGGCCATAACCAGGAGCTCGAACAGGGTGACCGGCTCGAGGACCGCGTCGGGGTGCGTCAGATAGAGGACGTACATGTAAATGAACGATCCCGACGTCAGCACCCCAATGGTGGCCGTCACCGCCAGAAACATGTGTTTCGTCAGAAGCCAGCTGAAGCCTCCGATCGCCCATTCCCGTTTCCTGGGACGGCTGCCCGGGGTTGGGCCGAAGGTAAGGTCTGTCGTTTGGGGATCGCTCATGGTGGTTCTCGGAGTTTCTCTGCAATCAGCGGTGCAACCGGCAGGCACAGGATTCGTTGAGGCCGTGTGTGGGTTGCGTGGAGAGAGCGCCGAAATCGGAGGAGCAATCGTTCGAGGGACTGAGCTTGTCCGGCGCAATCACGGCCGGCGGCATCGGTTTGCGGTGCTTTGCAAAGAATCTGTTGGGTAAACGCACAGGTTGCAGGTTGTCCTGCCGGGAGCGCGCGCAGGTAGGTTTGCTGGGGCGTCTAGCCGGTAACCTGCAGGGCCGGGACCCCATCTGCAGACAGGCGGCATCACCCATTGCAGACCCTTGCAAAGATTCTTGCATTGCCATTATTGACGGCACGGAAAATTGCAGGAACGATGGATCCTGCAAATGAACTTGCGGGGACGTCATGACGATACTCGATCGCATTAAGACGCATTCCAGGCGGCTTACCGATGCGGATCAGAAGCTGATCACCACCATGCTGGAAAACCGGGCGGAGGCCGCGTTCCTGTCGGGCCCGCAGCTTTCCCAGCGCGCCTCCGTTCATGAGGCCACCGCCACCCGGCTGGCGCAGAAGCTTGGCTACAAGGGCTTTCCGGACCTTCGCGCGCAGCTGCAGCGCGAGGTGCTGGACGATCAGGACGCGGCCAACCGCATGCGCCGCTCGGTCTCGAAGGTCGAGCATGGCGACTACCTGACCGATCTGATTGCGGCCGAGATCAGCGCGCTCGAAACGCTCGCCCGGTCCGTCGAGCAGACGGATATCGACAGGGCCGCGGACATGATTTTTTCCGCACGTCGCGTCTTCATCTTCGGGCAGGGGCACGCGCAATCCGTGGCCGGCTTCCTGCAGCGTCGCCTCGATCGCTTCGGCATGACCACGATCCAGCTGACGGGGCGCGGCCGGGACATCGCCGAGCGCTTGGTCAGCATGGAGGCAGGCGACCTCATCGTGGCGCTTGCCTTTCGCAAACAGCCGCAAAGCTACGCCCCGCTGATGCGGCATGCGGCACGGGTCGGTGCGCCCTCGATCCTCGTTTCCGATCTGGTCGGGCCGCTGATGGAGCCCGCTGCCGATCTGATGCTTGCAGCGCCGAGGGGACGCTCGGGCAGCGAATTTCAGACACCGACGATCCCGTTTGCGATCGTCAACGCCATCGTGCTGACGATCGCCGGCCGCCACCAGGGGCAGGTGATCGGCAGGCTGGAGAAGCTGTCGGAGTTGTTCAACGACTTCGACTAGAGCGCCTGCGTTCACAAGAACGCACAAAGGACGTTCTAATACTTTGATTCTAGAGCATCTTTCCGCCCGCAAGTGATCCCACTTGAAGGCAGGATGCTCTAGCGGGGAACTATAAAGGGAGGAGAACGAAATGCTGAAAAAACTGTCCAGTGCCGCACTTGCCGCATGTTTCGTACTGCCGTCGATGGCGATGGCGTCCGATCTCGACGGTCTGACGCCGCAGCAATTGCTGCCGCTCGCACAGAAGGAGGGAAGCGTTACAGTCTTCTCATTGTCGAGCCGCATAGCCAAGATCGAGAAGGCCTTCGAAGAGACCTATCCGGGCATCGACCTCATCGGTCTCGACATGAGTTCGACCAAGCAGATCGCGCGTGTCGAAGCGGAGCAACAGGCCGGCGTGCATGCTGTCGACGTGCTCTATATTGCCGACACACCTGTCGTGTTCACCAAGCTTCTGGAGGGGAAGCGGATCGTGAACTATGTGCCACCGCGGGTCGCGAACGAACTGGAGGATCGCTACAAGGCGCCGCTCCTGACCCAGCGCCTCTCGACGAAGGTGCTGATGTACAACGAGAAGGCTTTTCCTGATGGTTCGCCCGTCAGTAATCTCTGGCAGCTCACCCAGCCGGAATGGCAGGGAAGGGTGCTGATGGTCGACCCGAGCCAGCGTGGCGAACTGCTCGATCTCCTGACCGAGATCGCGCTGCATCCGGACGAAATGGCCGCCGCCTACAAGGCGCATTTCGGCAAGGATATCGAAGTCGAAAGTGATCTTCAGGGCGCCGGTGAGCAGTTCATCAAGGACCTCTTCGCCAACGACCTGATCCTGGTTCCCAACAGCGACGTCCTCAACAAGTCGGTGGGAGACGTCAACGCCAAGAGCCCGCCCGTCGGTTTCGGCACCTATTCCGACCGTCGTGACAACGAGAAGGAGGGCTGGGCGCTGCAGATCGCCAACAATGTCGAGCCGGCCAACGGCATCCTGTTTCCGGCGGTACTGACGGTCGCAGACAAGGCGCCGCATCCGGCGGCCGCTCGGTTGCTGATCGACTTCATGTTCGGCGACGATACGCCGACCGGCGGGGCGGGCTTCGAGCCCTTCAACGTCCCCGGCGACTACGCGACCCGCAAGACCATCGCCCACCATCCGGACTCTGTGAAGCTCGATGACTTAAAGGCCTGGACGATCGACCCGGCAAAGACGGCCGCCGCGCGCGGGCGCATTGCCGACCTGATCATCACGCTCCAGTAACGGAAACCGTCTGTCGGCACGCTTTTCCAAAACGCGTGCCGACAGACGCCGAGGCTCTGACATGACATCCCTATCGATATCCGCACCATCGGGCAGCCGGCTGCTCCGATCGGGCTTCCTCTTGCCGGCAATTCTCGTCGCCATCGTCGCGATCCTGGTCGTCGCTCCGCTCTTGCGCATCCTCTTCACGACGCTGACGCCTGAAGGCATCGCGGCCTGGAAGGCCGTGCTCGCCAGCCCGCTCTCGGCCAACCTCTGGTGGCGGCCGCTCCTCAATACCATGATCCTCGGTTTCAGCGTCGGCGCCGGCTGCCTGCTCATCGGCGGCTTCCTTGCCTGGCTTGTGGTGCTGACGGACGTGCCGGGCCGTCGCTTCCTCGGCCTGATGGCGTCGCTGCCCTACATGATCCCGAGCTTTGCCGCAGCCCTTGCCTGGGGCACGCTGTTTCGCAATTCGCGTCTCGGCGGTTCGGCCGGCTTCTTCGAAACCAGCGGCCTTGCCATTCCCGACTGGCTCGCCTGGGGACTCATCCCGACGGCGATCGTGCTGATCGCGCACTATTATTCGCTCGCCTATACGATCATCGCCGCGGCCTTGAGTTCGGTCGGCGCCGATCTCGTCGAGGCAGGCCAGATGGCCGGCGCCAAGCGCCCGCGCATCTTCTTCGGCATCATCCTGCCGGTGGTCACGCCGGCGCTGATTGCCGCGGCATCGCTGACCTTCGCCGGTGCCGTCGCCAATTTCGCGGCACCCGCTTTGCTCGGCCTGCCGGTGCGGATGCAGACGCTTTCGACCCGTCTCTTCGGCATGATCGAGACCGGGCAGAACGAACGCGGCTTCGTGCTTGCGCTGCTGCTCATTGCAGTGTCGGCAATGTTCCTGTGGCTCTCCGATCGTATCGTCTCCGGTCGCAAGGCCTTCATCACGGTGACCGGCAAAGGCGGGCGGACCAAACGCTTCCCGCTTGGCGCCTGGCGCTGGCCACTCTTTGCCATCGCCGTCATCATCGGGTTTCTGACCACGGTGCTGCCGGTCCTCGTGCTGGCCGCGTCGAGCCTGGCACCGCAGAGCGGCGCGCTGTTTTCCAACTGGACGCTGCACTTCTGGATCGGCG
The DNA here is from genome assembly GCF_058791875.1 of Ensifer sp. EB106-05-01-XG146. Taxonomy (NCBI): domain Bacteria; kingdom Pseudomonadati; phylum Pseudomonadota; class Alphaproteobacteria; order Hyphomicrobiales; family Rhizobiaceae; genus Ensifer; species Ensifer sp. EB106-05-01-XG146. Next base: position 1,402,759 of record NZ_JBYTDX010000002.1, on the reverse strand, counting down.
AAGGTGGCGGCGAGATGGCGCAGGGGCAAGCGGGTATCTTCCGCAATCCGGTGCTGATCGACGCGATCTGGAACACGATCCGTCTCGGGCTGGTCGTCGCCTTCACCACGATGCTGCTCGGTCTTGGGCTGGCCTATACCATCGTCCAGCGCCGCGGCAGCCTGCTCGCGACGCTGCTGAGCCAGCTCGCCTTCCTGCCGCTTCTGGTGCCGAGCATCGCCTTTGCCGCGGCCTATATCGCGCTCTTCGGCGCGCCGATCGGGCCGCTGCCTTCGCTCTACGGCACCTTCGCCCTGCTGGTCATCGCGGCATCGGCGCACAATCTGCCTTTTGCCGTGCAGTCGGGGCGGTCGGTGCTGGGCCAGATCTCCGCCGACATCGAGGAAAGCGCCCGGCTGACGGGTGCGGGACTGATCCGTCGCCTGTTCGCGATCATCTTTCCCCTCGCGATCCGGGGCCTCTTTGCCGGCGCGATCCTCGTCTTCGTCAAGATGGTGCGGGATCTCTCGCTGGTCGTGCTGCTGTTCACCGCCACCTCGCCGGTCTTGAGCATGGTCGCCTATCGCTATGCTGCGGAAGGCTTCCTGCAGTTCGCCAATGCCATCACCCTCGTCATCCTCGTCGTCTGCCTGGCTGCCTCCTTCGTGGCCCACAGCCTGCAGAACCGTGTCCAGAAATGGAAAGCACCATGAATGCTTTAGCAACCGGCACTGCGGACGCCATCAAGATCCGCAGCCTCGTCAAACGCTTTGGCGCCTTTACCGCCGTCAAGGACGTCAACATCTCGGTACCGGCGGGATCCTTTCTCGTGCTCGTCGGCCCCTCGGGCTGCGGCAAGTCGACCCTTCTGCGCATGCTGGCCGGGCTTGAAAGCCCGAGCGAAGGCGAAATCGCCTTCGTCGGGCAGACCGTATCGAGCGGTGCGGGCGGCGTCATTGCCGACGCCGGCAAGCGCAACGCCGGGCTCGTGTTCCAGAGCTATGCGCTCTGGCCGCACATGACGGTCGCCGGCAACATCGCCTGGCCGCTGAAGGTCGCCAGATGGCCGCGCGACAAGCGCGAGCAGCGTGTGCGGGAAGTGCTTTCGCTTCTCGGCATCGACACGCTTGCCGAACGGTATCCGGCCGAGATCTCCGGCGGCCAGCAGCAGCGCGTGGCGATCGCCCGCACGATCGCGCCACAGCCGAGCATTCTTTTGTTCGACGAGCCGCTGTCGAACCTCGATGCCAAGCTGCGCATCGAGATGCGCAGCGAGCTGATGCGCATCCACCGGGCGACGGGGGCGACATCGGTCTACGTCACGCACGACCAGGTCGAGGCGATGACCATGGCGACCCATGTCGCCGTGCTCAACAACGGCCGCGTCGAACAGTTTGGCAAGCCGATCGATCTCCTGCGCAATCCGCAGACCACCTTCGTTGCGACCTTCCTCGGCACGCCGCCGGCAAACCTGATACCGGTGCACCGCGCCGGCGACGGCCTCGTCTTCGGCGATATGGTGCTCGCGCCGGCTTCCGTGGCGGCCGGCCGCGACGATGCGCAACTGCTCTACCGTGCCGAAGACGTCAGCGTCGGCGCGGTCGCCGGAGCACCGTCGCTTATGGCCCGCTTTGCCGAAGCAGCACCGATCGCGGGCCGAACCATGGTGACCGCCATGGTCGGCGACCTGCGCGTTACGGCCATGGCCGACAGCTACTTCACCGCCACACCGGGGGAGCCGATCCCCCTTTCCTTCATTCGCACCCCCGATGCGGTTTTCGCCGCCACCGGAGAAAGGATCCAACAATGAGGCTCATCCTCATGCGCCACGGCGAAACTCATTGGAACGCCGAACAACGCCTCCAGGGACAGGACAACTCGCTCCTGTCCGAGCGTGGGGTCGCGCAGGTGAGGCGGTTCCGCCCCTACGCCAAGGCGTTGAAGCCGGTTCGCATTATCGCCTCCGATCTCGGCCGCACCCGGCAGACGGTCGCCCTCATCGGTCACCCGGACGCGCCGACCGACGAGCGCTTCCGCGAATTGGACATGGGCGAATGGACGGGACGGCGCAAGCCGGATCTGATCGCCGAGCGGCCGGAAGAATATGCCGCATGGCGCGCCGGTACGTTCACGCCGGCCAACGGCGAAACCTGGGGCGCCTTTCGCGGCCGCGTGGCCGAAGGCGTGCATGACTGGATGTCGCGCACCGAAGGGGACCTGCTCGTGGTTGCCCATGGCGGCGTGGTGCGCGCCGCCTGCCACGAATTCCTCGATCTTCCCCCGTCGCGCGTCGTCCCCGTCACGCCGGGGACGGCGACCATCCTGCATTTCCCGCGGCGCGGCAGCATGACCGCGCAGCTGGAGGGCTACAACATCGGATCTGTCGCACCCGACGACTTCGTCGCCGACTGATACTTGCGGCGAGGGGCATGAGATGAACTCCGGAACATTCGTTATCCTGGAACTTCTGGGTGGCGTGGCGCTGCTTCTGTGGGGCGTTCGCATGGTGCGCACTGGCGTCATGCGCGGCTGGGGCGACCGGCTGCAGCGCTTTGTCGAAGAACGCCTGTCGAACCGGCTTACCGCCTTCGGTGGCGGGGTCCTTGCGACCGCCGTGCTCGGCAGCGCCACGGCCATGGCGCTGATCGTTGCCGGGCTTGCAGGCGCCGGTGCGATTTCGGCCCGGACCGGGCTCGCCGTCCTGCTCGGGGCGGATATCGGCTCCGCGCTCGTCTCCGGCCTCTTTGCCTCCGGCTCGTCGCTTGCCGGCGTGCTCGCTCCGCTGTTTCTCCTGACCGGATACATCGCATTCAGCGTATCCGGCGAATTCCGACCGCGTAACGCCGGCCGCATCCTGATGGGCCTCGGGCTGATGCTGATGGCCTTGAAGGTGATCGTGTCGGCGACCGCGCCACTGCGCGAAGCCACGCTTTTCCACGATGTCCTGCAGGCGGTCGCGACGGAGCCCGTGCTTGGCTTCCTCGTCGGTGCAATGCTTGCATGGCTGTTCCACTCGACGCTTGCCGTCATCCTGCTCGTCGCCTCGCTCCTGATGAACGGCAGCCTCGAAGTCGCCGGCGCCGTCCCGCTTATCCTCGGAATCAATTTCGGCGGGGGACTTCCGGCGGTCAGCGCCACGCTCGACCAGCCGCCATCTGCCCGCAAGCTGCCGGTCGCCAATCTCTTCTGCCGCGGGCTTCTGGCCGTGTCGCTGCTGCCCTTCGCGCGGCAGATCGTCGATATTGCCGGCCGTCTACCCACCGATCCGTTGCATGTCGCGGTCGGTCTTCACGTCACCTTCAACCTGGTCGTTGCGGCCGTGTTCCTGCCGCTGTCGTCGTTCGTCGTGAACCTTGTGGAACGGCTTGTCCCGCCAGCGCCGGTCGTTGGCGATCCCTTGACGTCTCCGCGCTATCTCGACAGCATGTCGCTGGAGACGCCGGCAATCGCGCTCAGCAATGCAACGACCGAAACGATCCGCATGAGCGAATTGCTGGAGCGCATGTTCCGGATGGCGCTGACGTCGTTACAGGCCGGCAGGCTCGAAAATCTGAAGGAACTGCTGCCCGTGGATGCACGGCTCGGCAATTACATGGCGTCGGTGCACGCCTATCTCGGACAATTGACACAGGACGGGTTGCCGGCCGGAGAGACGAGCAGAGCCCATGAGATCATGTTGTTTGCGAGCAATCTCGAACATGCGGGCGACGTCATCAAGCTAAGCCTTGCCGATCGCATCAGGGCGAAAATCAAGCAGAACATTCAGTTCACCGTCAGCCAGCGTGCGGCGATCGAGGCGCTCTCGGAGGTGATCGTGGCCTCGTTGCGATTGTTGCCTGCGGCCCTCTCCTCCCGCGACGTCGCGGCCGCATCGCGGCTCGCGGCCCAAAAGGACCGCTTCCGTGAACTCGAAGATGAAATCGTGCGCCGGCATCTCGGCGGCGAGCATGTGGAGACGGCGGCCGGTGCGAGAGACAATGCCCTCTTCATCGACCTCGTGCGCGACCTCCACCGGATCAATTCCGATATCGCAGCCGCCGGTTATCCGCTGGTGCAGGCCGCAGGCCTGTTGAGCAGCAGCCGAATTATCAACGTCGGAGCGGTTGCCGGTGCGAGATGATCGCAAAGGCGATGTCGATCGGCCAGGCGCTGCTAGAGCTTGGCTGAGACCGCTGTCGCCGCCTCTCGGATAGTCTGCATCAGCAGAGAAAGGGCGAGCGGCGGCACCGCGTCGGCGCGCATGGTCAGGCCAACAGGACCTTTCGTTTCGCTTGTGTCGATCGGCAGGATTGCGATCGTGCCATCGTCGACATCGGCGGCGACGACGCCGGCGGAGATGATCCAGATCGCATCGCTCGCCCGCACGAAGGCCCGGCCGAAGGCGTCGGACACGGTCTCGATCTGGTTCGGCAGACTGGCAATGCCATTTGTGATCAGGAAGCGCTCGACGAAGGGGCGGATGATCGAGGCGCGTGTCGGCATCAGGACCGGGAAGTCGGCGAGCCGCGCAAAGGTGGAGTGGGCGCCGGCAAGCAGCGGATGTCCGGCCCTGACGGCAAAGACCACCTGTTCCGAATAGAGATGCTCGAAGGAAAAGCCGGTCATCTTTTCCGGTGCCGCAAGCCGCCCGACGACCAGATCGAGATCGCCGACGCGCAGCTGTTCGAGGAGGACTGCATTCTCGCCGGTGACGATCTTGATGCGGGCGCCGGTCTCCTCCTTGAGAAACAGCGTCATGGCATGCGGCATGATCCGCGTCGAGACGGTCGGCAGCGCTCCGATGCGGACCGGAACGCCGTCGCCGGACCGTTCCTGCGAGACGGAATCGAGCCCCTGCCGAAGCGCCGTCAGCGCCGCACCGGCGTGGCGCAGGAACACCTCGCCGTAGCGCGTTATCTTGATGCCGCGCCCGTCGCGCTCGAAGACCGCGACGCCAAGCACCTCTTCGAGTTCGCGGATCGTCTTGGTCACGGCCGGCTGGCTGACATGCAGCAGCTCGGCCGCCTTCATCACGCTCTTCTGCCGGGAGACCTCGACAAATGTCTGTAGATGGCGAAACTTGACCCGGGCGTCGATCATGGAATTCATAACCCTCAAGTTAATGAAATGCCATGAAATATCATTTTACCTAACCAGATTAAATATCCAATTTGGTGGCGGAGGAGAGAGCCCGTGCAGTTTGCCCGTATCAACGACATTACGATCCACTATCAGGTGATCGGCGCCACCGGCGACCGGCCGGTGCTGGTTTTCGCCAATTCGCTCGGCACGGATTTTCGCATCTGGCGCGATGTCATCGTCCGTCTTGCCGGCGATTTTGCCATCGTCCTCTACGACAAACGCGGCCATGGCCTCTCGGATATCGGGCCCACACCCTATGCGATCGAGGACCATGCGAACGACCTTGCCGGCCTGCTCGACATGCTCTCGGTCAAGCAGGCGATCATCTGCGGCCTCTCGGTCGGCGGCCTGATTGTGCAGTCGCTCTACCAGCGACGGCCCGATCTGGTGCGGGCGCTCGTCCTTTGCGACACGGCGCACAAGATCGGCACGGCCGAGACCTGGGCCGCACGCATCGCGGCGGTAGAGGAACACGGCATCGAGGCGATTGCCGATAGCGTGCTCGAGCGCTGGTTCACGCCGGCGTTTCGCCGCCCGGAAAACATCGCCTATGCCGGCTATCGCAACATGCTCGTCCGTCAGCCTGTAACCGGATACGTCGCCACCTGCGCCGCCATCCGCGACGCCGACTATACCGAGGCGGCAGCCCGCATCGCCGTGCCGACGCTTTGCGTCGTCGGCGATCAGGACGGCTCGACGCCGCCGGATGTCGTGCTTGCCACCGCCCGCCTCATTCCCGGTGCGCGCTACGAAGTCATCCGCGATGCCGGTCACATTCCCTGCGTCGAAAACCCGGAAGCCTTGACCGCGGTGCTGCGCGCCTTCTTCGAAATTGCAATGCATGGAGACAGGACCCATGAGTGACGCTTCTGCGCCCTCCGATCGCTATCGCCAGGGCATGGCCACGCGCCGTGCGGTGCTCGGCGACAATCACGTGGATCGGACGCAGTCGGTTTCCACCGAATTCGACCGCCCCTTCCAGGAGCTGATCACCGAAGCGGCGTGGGGCCATGTCTGGTCGCGGCCGACCTGGACGAAGCGTGAGCGCTCGATCGTGACGATCGCGTTGCTCGCCGCCCTCGGCCAGGACGACGAGGTTGCCATGCATGTGCGGGCGACCGCCAATACCGGTGCGACCCGCGAGGATATCTGCGAGGCGCTGCTGCACGTGGCGATCTATGCCGGCGTGCCGGCGGCCAACCACGCGATCAAGATCGCCAAGCAGGTCTTTGCCGAGATCGATGCCGGCACGGCGGCCTGACGGGAGGAAGCGATGTCCGACAGAACCAATGGAAAGCCGGAGACGGGCGCCTTTTTCCCACGCGACCGTGGATGGCATGCGCCGGCGCTGACGCCGGGCTACAAGACCTCGGTGCTGCGCTCGCCTCAAAAGGCGCTGCTTTCACTTGACGGCACGATTTCGGAAATTACCGGCCCGGTCTTCGGGCACTCGGTCATCGGCGAACGCGACAACGACCTCATCCACAATTTCGCCAAGCCCGGTGAGAGCGCCATTGGCGAGCGCATCATCGTGCATGGCCGCGTGCTCGACGAGCGTGGCCGCGCCGTGCCTGGGGCGCTGCTCGAATTCTGGCAGGCCAATGCCGGCGGCCGCTACCGCCACAAGAAGGAAAGTTATCTCGCGCCGCTCGATCCGAACTTCGGCGGCTGCGGCCGCACGATCACCGACGCGGAAGGGGGCTACGCTTTCCGGACGATCAAGCCCGGTCCCTATCCCTGGCCGAACGGCGTCAACGACTGGCGTCCGGCGCATATCCATTTCTCGGTCTTCGGCCATGGTTTCGCGCAGCGGCTGATCACCCAGATGTATTTCGAGGGCGACCCGATGATCTGGAAGTGTCCGATCGTCAACACCATCCCGGACCGCCAGGCGGTAGAACAATTGATCGCCCCGCTCGATTGGGCAAACACCATTCCCTTCGATGCACGGGCCTACAAGTTCGATATCGTGCTGCGGGGACGCCGCTCGACACTGTTCGAGAACCGGCTGGAGGGCAACTGATGGTTCAGCAACTCGGCTACCTCAAGGAGACGCCCTCGCAAACGGCCGGGCCCTACGTGCATATCGGCCTCACCCCGAACTTCTGCGGCATCACCGGCGTCTACGAGGCTGACCTCGGATCGCGGATGATGAACGCTGAGACGCGTGGCGAGCGCATTACTATCACCGGACGGGTGATCGACGGCGCCGGTGCGCCGCTCAAGGACGCGCTCGTCGAGATCTGGCAGGCGGATGCCGCCGGGCTCTACAATTCGCCGACCGAGATACGCGGTGCTGCGGACGCAAACTTCACCGGCTGGGGGCGCTGCGCAACGGGCGCCGAAGACGGGGTCTTTTCCTTCGAGACCATCAAGCCGGGGCAGGTTCCCTACAGCCAAGACCGGAAAATGGCGCCGCACATCACCTTCTGGATCGTCGCGCGGGGCATCAACATAGGCCTTCACACCCGAATGTATTTCCCGGACGAGGCGGCAGCCAACGCTGCCGATCCGCTGCTTGCGCGCATCGAACATCGCCATCGCGTCGCGACGCTTGTCGCGACCGGAACGGCGCCTAATTATGTCTTCGACATTCACCTGCAGGGTGAGAAGGAAACGGTCTTCCTCGACATCTGAACAGGAATGTCACGCCTGGACATGGAGTGCCGCATGGGCGGCATTCAGGGCAGCAGGTGGCATTTCGTTCGGCGAGCCGCATCCGCGACCAGAAACGGGGAAATCATGACCTATTCCGCCTTCGACCACCCTTATCTTTCCGGGTTGCTGGGGGATGAGGCGGTTGCCGCCGAGTTCTCGGCTTCCGCCGATATCCACGCGATGCTCGCCTTCGAGGCGGCGCTTGCGCGGGCCGAAGCCGTGCACGGCATCATTCCGGCCAAGGCTGCCGATCGGATCACCGAGGCGTGCCGCGCCTTTTCGCCCGACGTCAGCGCGCTGAGGCGGGCCGTGGCGGCCGACGGGGTGGTGGTTCCGGAACTCGTGCGACAGTTGCGATTGATCGTCGGCGGCGAGGCGGCAGACTATGTGCATTACGGCGCCACCAGCCAGGATGTCATCGACACCAGCCTGATGCTCAGGATGAAGGCGGTGGCCGAGCTTTTCGCCGTCCGGCTCGGCAACATCGTCACGGTGCTCGAGGAGTGTGACAACGAATGGGGCGAGCGCGGACTGATGGGGCGCACCCGTATGCAGGCGGCGATCCCGATCACCGTGTCGGACCGGCTGCGCAGCTGGATCGAGCCGCTGCTCGATCACAAGGACCGGCTGGAAGCCATGGATCGCGATCTCTTCGCCGTCCAGTTCGGCGGCGCCGCCGGGACGCTGGAGAAGCTCGGTGACCGGGCGGACGACGTGCGCGCGACGCTTGCCGAAGAACTCGATCTCGCCGACTTTCCGCAATGGCACAGCCAGCGCTCGGAGGTGGCGGACTTTGCCAATGCCCTGTCGCTGGTCACGGGCAGCCTCGGCAAGTTCGGCCAGGACATCGCCTTGATGGCGCAGCAGGGCGACGAGATCGAGCTTGCGGGTGGCGGCGGATCCTCGGCAATGCCGCACAAGCAGAACCCGGTGGCAGCCGAAGTTCTGGTGGCGCTCGCGCGGTTCAACGCGACCCAGCTTTCCGGCATGCACCATGCGCTGATCCACGAACAGGAGCGTTCCGGCGCCGCCTGGACGCTGGAATGGCTGATCATGCCGCAGATGGCTGGTGCGACGGCGGCAGCGCTTCGTCTGGCTGGCGAACTCGTGGGCAACATACGCCGGCTTGGCCGCGCCTGAGCGGGCTGGTGACGCGATCCCTCAGCGGGCCGCGCGCAACATCGAGCGGTAGCGCACCTGGCTGTTCTTGAGGTGCTGGCGCATGGCGCTGCGCGCCTGCTCCTCGTCTCCATCCTGGATGGCGATGAGGATCGCCTCGTGCTCGGCGATCAATCGCGACAGCTCCGCAGACGCCAGCACGGTTTCCTCGCCGCTCTCCGAAACCGCTCGGCGGGGAATGAGCGCCGTGCCGAGCATCTGCAGGAACTCGCTGAAGCGCGGGTTGTTGGTCGCCTGGGCGATCGCCAGATGGAAGTTGAAGTCGGCCTCCGCCGTCGGCCGCCCCTGCGCGGCGCTCTCGCAGAAACTGTCGAACGCTTCGGCGATCTTTTCTTCCTGGGCCGGCGAACGGCGAAGGGCGGCAAGCGCTGCGGCATCGCCTTCGACGGCGGTCCTCAGTTCCAGCATTTCGATCAGCGAAGAGACGCGCGCAAGATCGATGCCGTGGAACGGCAGCGGGGTCGAAGGCGCAGGCTCCAGCACGAAGACACCGATACCGTGCCGCGCCTCGACAAGCCCGCCGGAGCGCAGCGCCGCGATCGCTTCGCGCACGACCGTGCGGCTCACGCCGAATTCCTGCGTCAGCTGCGCTTCCGAAGGCAGGCGGTCGCCAGGCTTGTAATGCCCGGCGCCGATCTGGCCGCTGAGGGCGTCCGTTACCTTGGCCACCAGCGTCTTGCCTTGAGAGGCGGGGGGTTCGGAGGCGGTGACGTTGCTCATGGGAATGGCCGTTTCTGCGACTTGGGTGCTTTGTGTCTGGATACGCCATTGCCGATCAAGGGCGCAATCCATGGCTGGCTGCAATGCGCGGGAACCAAGGGTGATGTCTCAATAAATCGGATCATCGACGAAGGCGCCGCCCTGATAGCGCACGAGAGAGTCGCCCGGCTGCGGCGTGGGGGCGTTTTCAGCGACTTTCTGACGGAAAACTTCGGCATTGTCCTTCGGGCGCCAGCCGAGCCAGGAAACATGCGAATTGTCCCACCAGCCGGCGTCGTTGGCCGAGGCGCCCCAGATGACCGGGCAACCGAGAACCGGCACACGGAAGACGGCCTCCGTCAAGGATACGAAGTCGTCATGGGAAAACCAGGTGGAGAGCATGCGATAGTTGACGGGCTCGGGCAGGCAGGAGCCGATGCGGACCAGGGCGGTCTCCTGGCCGAACTTCTCGAAATACATGCGCGCCAGCGCTTCGCCGAAGCACTTCGACACGCCGTAGAGCCCGTCGGGCCGGTAGGGCGCGTTCGGGCCGAGCCGTTCGCCTTGCGGATAGTAGCCGATCGTGTGGTTGGTGCTGGCAAAGAGGATGCGCGGCTTGTTGTTGGCGCGCGCCGCCTCATAGAGATTGTAGAGGCCGAGAATATTGCCGTCGAGGATTTCCGAGAACGGACGTTCAACCGAAATGCCGCCCAGATGCACGATCGCATCGCATCCGACGACAAGCTCGTTGACGGCGCGCCGGTCGGCCAGGTCGCACTGAACGCATTCCTCGTTTTCACCCGGCGGATCGAGCGGCGCGCGATCTGCTAGACGGATCGTCCTTGCCAATGGCGCCAGCCTTTCGCGCATGACGCGGCCCAATTGCCCCGCCGCGCCGGTGATCAGAAGTCGTTCCATCGCCTGTCCCCCCAAGCCGGTGCAGGCGCTCACCGCGATCGATGCGCCCACATATCATATGATATCCGCTAACATATAATACATCTCTATTGCAATGCTTTCGCGATGAGGCGATTTTGTTAAGGAGCGATCTCTTGGCGGCGTTTGGCGCCGAATTTCGGGCTTATGGCGTCACGTCGCTTTCGAAGTACAAAGGCGACCCGCAGATCTTATATGATGACTTGTATTACGACATATTGACATGTGTGTGATGACTTGCTTAGTAGGCGCGTCGAGTTTTAGGGAGGACCCGCACGAAATGAACCCTGAGCAGATCAAGGCCGCGCTTGGATCGGGCCTGCTTTCGTTCCCGGTGACGCATTTCGATGCGGAGGGTCGGTTTGCGCCGGACAGCTATCGGGCGCATGTCGAGTGGCTGGCCGGCTACAAGGCGCCGGTTCTGTTTGCGGCCGGTGGCACCGGCGAGTTCTTTTCGCTGAAGCCGGACGAGATCCCCGGCATCGTCAGGGCGGCCAAGGACGTTTCCGGCGACACGGCGATCGTCTCGGGCTGCGGCTATGGCACGGAGATGGCGGTCGACATCGCCCGTTCGGTCGAGCGCGTCGGTGCCGACGGCATCCTGCTTCTGCCGCACTATCTGATCGATGCGCCGCAGGAAGGGCTTTATGCCCATGTGAAGAAGATCTGCCAGTCGGTCGGCATCGGCGTCATGGTCTATAATCGCGACAACGCGGTGCTGCAGGCCGACACGCTTGCAAGGCTGTGCGACGAATGCCCGAACCTGATCGGCTTCAAGGATGGCACCGGCGACATCGGGCTGGTGCGCCAGGTCACCGCCAAGATGGGCGACCGGCTGATGTATCTCGGCGGCATGCCGACGGCGGAACTGTTTGCCGAGGCCTATCTCGGTGCCGGCTTCACCACCTATTCCTCGGCCGTCTTCAACTTCGTGCCGGGCCTTGCCAATGAGTTCTATGCCGCCCTTCGCGCCGGCGAGCGCGCCACCTGCGAGCGCATCCTCAACGAGTTCTTCTATCCGTTCATGGCCATCCGCAACCGCGCCAAGGGCTATGCGGTGTCGGCGATCAAGGCCGGCGTGCGGCTGCAGGGTTTTGATGCCGGTCCGGTGCGTGCGCCGCTGAAAGACTTGACCGAGGAGGAAGTCGCCATGCTCGACGCGCTCATCGGTGCGAACAAGCGTCAGAAATGAGCGTTTTGCGAGGATAGCCCATGAAGATCGTCGCCGTCCGCACCCACCTTCTCGAACATCGGCTGGCCGTGCCGTTCGAAAGCGCCTCCATGCGTTTTGACCGTCGCGCCCATGTGCTGGTCGAGATCGAGTGCGACGACGGCACGATCGGCTGGGGCGAGTGCCTCGGCCCGGCGCGGCCGAATGCGGCGGTGGTTGCGGCGTACACGACCTGGCTGATCGGCCAGGACCCGCGCCAGACGGAAAAGCTCTGGGCGATCCTCTACAACGCGCTGCGCGATCAGGGGCAGCGCGGGCTTGCGGTCACCGCCCTTTCCGGCATCGATATCGCGCTCTGGGATATCAAGGGCAAACACTATCGTGCCTCCGTTTCCATGCTGCTTGGCGGGCGCTGGCGCGAGAGCGTGCGCGCCTATGCGACCGGCAGCTTCAAGCGCGATGGCGTCGACCGGGTCTCCGACAATGCGCTGGAGATGGCCGAGCGCCGGGCGCAAGGCTTCCATGCCTGCAAGATCAAGATCGGCTTCGGCATCGAGGAAGACCTGCGTGTCATTCGTGCCGTGCGCGAGGCGATCGGCGACGAGATGCGCCTGATGATTGACGCCAACCATGGCTACACCGTCACCGAGGCGATCCGGCTTGGCAAGGCGGCGGCCGACTACGACATCGACTGGTTCGAGGAGCCGGTCGTGCCGGAACAGCTTTCCGCCTATCGCGCGGTCAGGGCCGGCCAGCCGATCCCGGTTGCCGGCGGCGAGACCTGGCATGGCCGCTATGGCATGTGGCCGGCGATCGAAAGCCGTGCCGTCGACATCCTGCAGCCGGATCTCTGTGGCTGCGGCGGCTTTTCCGAGATGGCGAAGATCACGAGCCTTGCGACGCTGCACGGCGTTCGCATCGTGCCGCATGTCTGGGGCACGGGCGTGCATATCGCTGCCGCGCTGCAGTTCATGGCGGCGATGACGCCGGATCCGGTGCGGGTCAACCCGATCGAACCGATCCTGGAGTTCGACCGGACGGAAAACCCGTTCCGGCAGGCGGTGCTGAAGGCGCCGATCGAGGCGGTCAACGGTGTCGTTGCCATCCCCGATGCGCCCGGCCTTGGCATCGAGATCGATCGTGACGCGCTCGCCAGGTTCAAGATGCCCGAGAGCGCGCAATGATCGAGCGAACCCTCACCGGCCGCCCGCCTGAACCGCGCTTGCCGACGGGCACGGTCGACGCGCAGATGCACATGTATCTGCCGGGTTATCCATCGCTTCCCGGCGGCCCGCCTTTGCCGGTTGAGCCGTTGCCGGATGCTGCCGCCTACCGCCAGGTCATGGACTGGCTCGGCATCGACCGGGTGATCATCACCCAGGGCAACGCCCATCAGAAGGATAACGCCAATCTGCTCGCCTGCCTGGCCGAGATGGGCGATGTCGCGCGCGGCGTCACCGTCATCGACGAAACCACGTCCGACGCGGACATCGGCGCGCTCAGCGACGCGGGCGTTGTCGGTGCCCGTATCATGGATCTGCCTGGAGGGGCGGTGGGGCTCGATGCGTTGGAAGCGGTCGATGCGCGGGCACATGCGGCAGATTGGATGATAGCCGTGCAGTTCGACGGCAACCGGCTGCTCGACCATCTGCCGCGGCTGGCGCGCATCCGGTCACGCTGGGTGCTCGATCACCACGGCAAGTTCTTTGCCGGCGTCGATCCGGATGGACCGGAGATCGCGGCTCTCTTGAAGATGATCGATCGCGACAATGTCTGGTTCAAGTTCGCCGGCGTCTACGAGAGTTCGCGCGACGGGTGGCCCTATGGGGATGTCGCAGCCGTCTCCAGGAAGATCGCCGCGCATGCGCCAGAGCGCATCGTATGGGGCTCGAACTGGCCGCACAACATGATCCGCAAGACAGAAGACTATCCCGACGATGCACGGCTGGCAGACCTCGTGCTCGGCTGGCTTCCGGACGAACGGGCCAGACATCTGGCTCTCGTCGAGAACCCGGAACGCCTGTTCAAGCTGCCTGCCTTCGCCGCGGTGTAGTTGCCGCGGGTGCTGGGAGGCGCCCGTGGAACCCACAACATGGAGATTTCGCATGCCGGCCCGGATGGGCAGCAACCCGGTCTTGGGAGAGGCCGAAGCACGACTATAGGAGGAGGAAAACATGAAGAAAATTGCAAGCATGCTTTGCGTCGCCATGGGGCTGGCGTTTGCCGGCACAGCGGCGCAGGCGCAGGAAATCACCCTGCGTTCGGCCGACATCCATCCGGATGGCTACCCGACCGTCGATGCGGTCAAATACATGGGGCAATTGCTCTCCGAGCGCACCAACGGTCGCATCAAGATCGAGGTCATGAACAACGGCGTTCTCGGCGGCGAGAAGGACACGATCGAACAGACCCGCTTCGGCGTCATCGACATGAACCGCGTCAACGCAGCACCCTTCAACAACCTCGTCAAGGAGACGATGGTCCTCGGCATGCCTTTCCTGTTCCGCTCGACGGAACATATGCACAACACAGTCGACGGCCCGATCGGCGACGAAATCCTCGCAGCCTTCGAACCGCATGGCTTGATCGGTCTTGCCTTCTACGATAGCGGCGCGCGTTCCTTCTACACGACCAAGAAGCCGATCGAGAAACTGGCTGACCTGAAAGGCCTGAAGATCCGCGTGCAGCAATCCGATCTCTGGATCGCGATGATGCAGGCCTTCGGCGCCAACCCGACGCCGATGCCGATGGGCGAAGTCTATTCCTCGCTCGAGACGGGCGTCGTCGATGGTGCCGAAAACAACTGGCCATCCTACGAATCCGCCCGCCATTTCGAGGTGGCCAAGAACTATTCTCTGACCGAACATTCGCTCAATCCGGAAATCCTCGTCATTTCCAAGACGAGCTGGGACAAGCTCTCGCCTGAGGATCAGACGCTGCTTCGCCAAGCGGCCAAGGACAGCGTCGGCAAGATGCGCGAGCTTTGGAGCGCGCGCGAAAAGGCTTCCGAGGAGAAGGTCCGCGCTGCCGGTGCCAACGTGATCAAGGTCAACAAGGAGGAGTTCGCAGCCGCGATGGGGCCGGTCTACGACCAGTTCGTCAGCGACCCGAAGCTGAAGGACCTTCTCGAAAGGGTAAAGGCGGTCAAGTGACAGCGGTGAGGCCGGCTCCGGGATCGGGGCCGGCCTTTTCAACTGTTTACCGGATCGCCTTTGCGGAGGAGGAAGAAACATGCGTCGTTTCATGCGGACGATACGTCCGCTTCTAGGCGCGCTGAGCCGCGCTTCGCTCTACATCGCCGGCATCGGCATGGTCGCCATGACGCTGATCGTCGGCTGGCAGGTCTTTGCCCGCTACGTGCTCAACGACTCTCCGAGTTGGTCGGAGCCCTTGGCTCTTCATCTCATGGCCTGGTTCATCATGCTCGGCGCCGCCGTCGGCGTACGCGAAAGCGTGCATCTCGGCCTCGATGTCGTCCGACACGTGATGAAGCCGTCGGTGCAGCTTGCCATGGATCTGGCGAGCCTCGGGCTGATCGTCGTGTTCGGGTTAGCGATGGCCTATTACGGCCTGCTCCTTTCGGCCGGCACCTGGACGGCGACCATTCCGGTTCTCGGATGGCCCGGCGGCGTCGACTTTTTCCCGCTGATCGTCGGTGGCGCCATGATCGCCCTTTTTGCCGCGGAGCGATTTATCGACCAGTTTCTCGGCGTCGAACTCGCAGCCGATGTCGTCGTGCAGGAGATGGCCTGAATGGCTTACACTATCCTCTTTGGGGTCTTCACCCTCCTGATGCTCATCGGCACGCCGATCGCCTTCTGCCTCGGCATCGCTTCGTTCGCGACCGTGCTCTATCTCGGCCTGCCGCCGGTGGTGGTGTTTCAGCAGCTGAACTCGGGCATGAACGTCTTTGCCATGATGGCGATCCCGTTCTTCATCTTTGCCGGTGACCTGATGGTGCGCGGCGGCATCGCCAACCGGCTGATCCAGTTTGCGGCCGGCCTCGTCGGCCACCTGCGCGGCGGCCTCGGCCAGGTCAATATCGTCGCCTCGACGCTCTTCGGAGGCATCTCCGGCTCGGCGGTGGCTGACGCCTCGGCGGTCGGCGGTCTGATGATCCCGCAGATGGCCAAGCGCGGCTACGACCGCGACTATGCCGTCAACGTCACCGTCAATGCGGCGATCATCGCGCTGATGGTTCCGCCGTCGCACAACATGATCCTCTATTCGATCGCCGCTGGCGGTAATGTTTCGGTTGCCGATCTCTTTACCGCCGGCATCATCCCGGGGCTCTTGCTCGCGCTTGCGCTGATGGTGACGGCCTATGTCGTTGCCAGGCGCCGGGGCTATCCGTCCGAACCGTTTCCGGGCTTTGCCAAGGTCTTCTACTACCTGCTCGCCTCGTTCCCCGGCATCGTGCTGATCGGCATCATCTTTGGCGGCGTGCGCTCCGGCGTCTTCACCGCCACGGAAAGCTCGTGCATTGCCGTGCTCTATGCCTTCCTCGTCGCCATGCTTGTTTATCGCGAGCTGAATTGGACGGGCTTCGTCGAGGCGGTGATGGGGGCGGTGCGCACGACGGCCATGGTGCTGCTCGTCATCGGCATGGCGGCGTCCTTCGGCTGGCTGATGGCGTTCCTTCAGGTGCAGGCATTGATGATCAGTGCGATCGGCGCGATCTCGGAAAACCCGATCATCGTGCTGCTCGTCATCAACATCATCCTTTTGATCCTCGGCACCTTCATGGACATGGCGCCGATGGTGATCATCTGCACGCCAGTGCTGTTGCCCGTGGTCAAGGCCTTCGGCATCGATCCGGTGCATTTCGGTGTGGTGATGATCCTCAATGCCGGCATCGGCCTCAACACGCCGCCGGTCGGAACCGTACTCTTCGTCGGCTGCGCCGTCGGCGGGATATCCATCCGCGAGGCGATGCGCACGATCTGGCCGTTCTTCGGCGCCAGCATCGCAGTGCTGATGGCGGTCACCTACATACCGGCGCTGTCGCTGTGGCTGCCTTCGGTCTTCAAGTGAACTGATCGTTCGCGATATCTCGGGGCTCGGCATATCCGCCGGGCCCGGCCTTTTTCAGGGCTGGCTACTCGTTCCCGTTGGCGGCGAGACACTGCCGCTCCAGGCGTTTCAGGAAGACGCCGATTTCCTTTGCTGCCTGCAGATCGCCCTTCCGCTCGGCGACCGTACGGCCTTCGCGCCAGACCTGAATTGCCTCCTGGTGGCGGCCCAGCTTGAGGAGGATTGCGCCACGCAGTTTCCATGCTGCCGAATAGTCCGGGTCGAAGGCGATCGCCCGCTCCACATGGGCCAAGGCGGTATCGAAGTCCGCCTCCTGGAGGCAGATGCTGCCGAGCGTGAACCGCAAAAGGGCGTCGTCCTTTCCGTCCTGTAAGAGCTTTTCGAGCACTTGCCGCATGGCTTCCTCCTCCGCGATCGCCGGTTCAGGCCGCAGGCTTGCTTGGGGTAAGGGGCGCATGCCCATTGCTCGCCAGCGTCAGCGATCTCGTCCTGTCGAGAGACTGATACCGGCGGCGGCCCCAGATCAAGGGGTCGGCATGAGCAGACGTCTGGGTTGCGACAATTGTTCCCACGAACAGCATATGGTCGCCCACCTCGATCGAAGCGCTGAGCAGGCAGTCGAGCGTGGCAGCCGCGCCGAGCAGCCTTGGCCGTCCGCTCGGCCACTCAGCCCATATGCCGACGAGATAGCGCTTCGACGCTTCGATCTTGCCGGCAAAGGCATCTGCGATCAGCTCCTGGCCCTCAGCCAGCATGGCGAGCGAAAACCCTCGCTCGGCGGCGATCAGCGCGGCAAGCGGACTGTCCGCCTTGATCGAAATGACGATCGACGGCGGGTTGGCAGAGAGCGAGAAGGTCGCCGTCACCGTCCGGCCGAGACTGTCGGGGCCATTGCCGGCGCTCGCCACGCAGACGGTGGCGGCGAGATGCGACAGGGTGTCGGCGAACTCCGGTTTCGACACCGCCAGGTCGGCATGGGCGTCGATGGCGAGGGAGGGCGGAGGTGTCTGGCGCATGGGGCTCGTTCCGAGATGAAATAGCCCGTGGCGGCGGGGAGACGCCACGGGATTTGCAGAAGCCTGAGCTCAGGCGGGGGCGAGCGGCTGCTGCAACTCTTCGACCGATCGGCTCGCGAACTCTTTCCAGCCCGCACCGCCTTCAGTCGGTCAGGCGGACTTGAGCTCCGCTTCGGCAAACTCATAGTTGGCAAGCTTGTCGAGGAAGTTCGACGCGTAGTCCGGGCGACGATTGCGGTAGTCGATGTAATAGGCGTGCTCCCAGACATCGAGGCCGAGCAGCGCCTTGCCTTCATTGGTGGCAACCGGGTTGGAGCCATTGGCGGTCTTCGTCACCTTTAGCTTGCCGTCCTGGCCGAGCACCAGCCAGGCCCAGCCCGAACCGAACTGGCCGGTGGCGGCTGCCTTGAAGGCATCCTTGAAGGCAGCGACGCTGCCGAAATCTTCGGTGATCTTCTTATCGAGCACGCCGGGGATCTGACCGCCCTTCGGCGAAAGGTTGTTCCAGAACAGGATGTGGTTCCAGTGCTGGCCGGCATTGTTGAAGACCGGGGCGAGTTCCGCCTTGCCGTGGCTGAGGCGAATGATCTCTTCCAGCGACAGGCCTGCAAGCGAGGCGTCCTTCTCGACGAACCCGTTGAGCGCCGTGACATAGGCCTGGTGATGCTTGCCGTGGTGAAACTCGATCGTCTCGGCGCTCATGCCGTTTTCGGCAAGTGCTGCGGCGGCGTAGGGAAGGGCGGGAAGTTCGAAGGCCATGGTCAAATCCTTTGCGGGCGGGGCACTCTCGGATCACTTGTCTGCGAACGGAGGAGAGTGTATTTAGCAAGACAATTCTTTGTAAATCTGCGCGCGGGAATATGTCAAGCGATCCCTTGTTAAATCCAGAGCAAAGCGCCGGCCGCACCCCGGGCGAGCGCATCATGCTTGCACTCAAGCTACACGGACCGCAGACCGCGACAGCGCTCGGCAAACGTCTGGCGATCACCGGCGAGGCCGTGCGCCAGCAGTTGGTGCGTCTCGCCGAGGAGGGGCTGGCCACGTCGTGGTCCGAGGCAAAAGGCGTCGGTCGTCCGTCGCAGTTCTGGGGGCTGACGGCTGCCGGCCACGCGGAGTTTCCCGATACGCATGCAGAGCTGACCGTCCAGTTGTTGCGCACCATCCGGCAGACGCTTGGCGAGGACGCGATCGACCGGCTGATCGCCGCGCGTGAGGACGAGACGCGCCAGAACTATCGTGCGGCGATGGTGGAGAAAGAGAGCCTGCGCGAACGGGTGGACGTGCTCGTTCGATTGCGGTCACAGGAAGGCTATATGGCCGCCTGCGAGGATCCGGGCGACGGCACGCTGCTGTTCGTCGAGAACCATTGTCCGATCTGTGCCGCCGCGACCAACTGCCAGGGCTTCTGCAGGGCAGAATTGAGCGTGTTTCGGGCGGTGCTCGGCCCCGGTGTCGAGGTCGAGCGCGCCGAGCACATTCTGGCCGGCGCGCGACGTTGTGCCTATGTGGTCAAGTCGGCCGACCGGGCCGCCTGATCGTGCCAAAGGAACGCTCTGGCACGCGCCCGGTCGTCGGGCGCCACCAGCTCCGATCGTGTCAGCGCGCGCCCATGCGCAGGGCGCCGTCGAGGCGGATGACTTCGCCGTTCAGCATGCGGTTTTCGCAGATGTGCTGCACGAGTGCCGCGAATTCGTCCGGTTTGCCAAGGCGCTGCGGGAAGGGCACGCTCTTGCCGAGCGAATCCTGCACTTCCTGCGGCATGCCGGCCATCATCGGTGTTTCGAAGATGCCCGGCGCAATGGCGACGACGCGAATGCCGTGGCGCGCGAGTTCGCGCGCAATCGGCAGGGTCATCGAGACGACGCCGCCCTTGGAAGCGGCATAGGCCGCCTGGCCGATCTGGCCATCGAAGGCGGCGACCGATGCGGTATTGACGATCACCCCGCGCTCACCATCCTCGCCGGGCTCTTCCCGCTGGATCGCCTCTGAGGCGAGCCGCAGCATGTTGAAGGTGCCGATGAGGTTGATCGCGACCGCGCGCGAAAAGCTTTCAAGCCGGTGCGGACCGTCGCGCCCGAGCACCTTTTCCCCCGGCGCGATGCCGGCGCAGTTCACCAGGCCGTGCAGATGTCCGAAGCGATCGAGGGCCGCTGCCACTGCGGCGGCGCCATCGGCCTCGCTGGTGACATCCGTCTTCTGGAAGAGCGCGTTGCCGCCAAGCTCCTCGGCCATCTGCTGGCCGGCTGTGGCGTTGACGTCGGCGAGAACCACGCGGGCACCCTCGCCATGCAGCTGCCGCGCGACGGCCGCACCCAGACCCGAACCGCCACCGGTAACGATAAAGACTTTTCCATCGATCAGCATATGAGGCTCCTCCCGTACCGGATCGTGTCGTTGAACTATCGACATAGCCTTGCTGGCTGTGGAAGCCAAGTTCCGCTGACGACGGCGGCCTTACGCGTCGGAGCCTATTGGGCGCCGATCGGGGAGATTTCGATGATCTTGATGCCGATCGCGTTGGTGGCTTCGTCGAAGACGATTTCGCCGCGGCCGATCACCATGCCGTTGACCTTGAGTTCCACCGGTTCGCCGAAGTTGCGATCGAGATGGATCGTGTCGTCCTGATGGAGTTTCGAGATCTGCGACACCGTCAGCTTGGCGCGCCCGATCACCGCTTCGATCGCGAGAGGAATTCCCTGGACTGCGCGCTCGCTCATGACAGAACGGCCTTCGAACGCAGGGCTTTCGTCGAGCTCGACCAGCTCATCCTGTAGCTTCTTGTTAATCATTCTGCACCATCCAAAGCACTGATTCACGACTCTTTAACAAAGAGTTGCGCCAGTTCGCCCTGGGTAGCAACCGTGGCTAAATGGGGGTTCCCCGTGCCTTGCAAGCGAGCGTTAACAAAGCGTTAACATCCACAATTCGGAGGCGGTGAAAGCTGTCAAAGCGTCACCGCAGCCCAGTTTCCGTCCCGTTTTTGGAATCCGATCATGCGGCGGCCATTCGGCAATTTGTCGCCGAGTCGCACGACATAGACGTAACCCTCGTAGACCATCAGCCCGCGATCGCCGTCACTGAACAGGATCTGGAAATTCGGCGACTGCATCATCGCGGCGTCGACTTCAGCGCCGGTCACAGCCGGGGCAATCGCTGCGATCTCCGACGAAGGCTCTTTCGCTCCACTCAAATAGTAGAGCGATGCCGCAGCGGCTGTAACGAAAAGCAGCAGGGCGCCCGCCAAAGGCAACGGGCGGCTCTTGAAACGTGTCGGGTTCGGTTGAGAGGCGGCAACACTCAAGGTCAACTTCCTGATTCGCTGTATTTTCCGAACGGATCCGGCCACAGGTGGAAAGCGACTGATTTCTCCTGCCGATACAAGGGCCGGAGATCTTGCCAAATCTACCTAGTGGAACCGTTCCGTACTTCAAGCTGAGAAGTCACTTGCTTCTCCGACTCGACAGCATGCCCACTCGCCGATTTCAGGGACATATGCCCATCGGCGTTTCCACATCTTTTGCGTGCCGTGCGACAATAGCATGTCGCCGGATGATTTTTCAGCTCCCGACGCCCGCAACTGACAGGCGCCGGGGGCGAGGCCGATCCCTCAGCCCTTTCTGATGTCGATCAGTTTCAGCCAGGGCTGAAGGTGAAAGGCGCCCATCAGCAGATACATGGCGGTCATCCCGCCGATCACAGTTTGTCCGGCGCCGCTACACAGCATCGGATCGGCCCCGGCGGTTCCCATGTTGGAAAGAACCGCCATCAGGGCGAAGGTGGGGGCGGCGGCAAGCGCCAACCCCGCAGCTACCAAACGGGCGAGGGAGGGCGCCCGCCCGTCGCGCTCACCGGAGCGGGCGCCGATGCTCATGGCTTCGCGCTCGTGTCGGAGGCGCGCATCGCGGCCTCGCCGGCATCCGATACTTCGACCCATCTTTTGTCGGGGGCAGCGCCTTCGACGTAGCTGTCGTTCCAGTTCCACCACTTGTAGGTCGGGGTCTGCGGATATCCGGCCGGCGAATCCTCCCACACTTCCTGTCGGCCGAGCGGGGTGATGTCGAGATAGTTCCAGGTGCTACCCATCTGTTCGTCGCCGCGGCTGTTGACGAGGTAGGTGCGAAACAGCTCTTCGCCGTCGCGGAAGAAGACATTGTGGCCGTGCCACTCGCCCACGTCGAAATCAGCATCGAAGCTGTCGGTGATGGTGTACCAGGGCATGGTCCAGCCCATCCGTGCCTTCAGCCTGGCAATATCCGCCTGCGGGGCGCGCGAGGCAAAGACCAGGGTCGTGTCACGGGCGTTAAGGTGCGACAGATGCGCAACCTGATCGGCGACCATCGAGCAGCCCCGGCAGCCGTGATCGGGCCAGCCATGCACGCCCGGTTCGTAGAAGGCGCGGTAGACGATCAACTGGCGCCGGCCGGCAAAGAGGTCAAGCAGGCTCGCCTTGCCGTCGGAGCCCTCGAACACGTAGTTCTTGGTCACGGCCGTCCAGGGCATCCGCCGACGCTCGGCAGCCAACGCATCGCGGGCGCGGGTGTGCGCCTTTTCCTTTACCAGCATTTCCTGCCGGGCCGCTTCCCATGCCTGTGCCGAAACCACCGGCGGCTTCTGCATCGTCGACTGGGCGTCCGCGCGTCCGTTCTCGCGTTTCTCGATCGTCTGGGTCATGGTGCTGTGTCTCCTCGTTTCAGCAAAACTTCTCAACGCAAGGCCGATGCCTTGCAGTCCTGAGCAGCTTGACACCACAAGAGGATCGGCGGGAGTAACAAGTGTGGCGGTGTTTTCGAGCCGGAGCCGCTGCCACTGCGCAGCGGCGCGGGAGTTCGCCGATCAAGCTCCTTTGTAGTTGTCGCTGTTGTAATTCCTCGAAGTTGAGCGAGTATGCTTGTCGCAACCACGCGCGGGAGGACGGCATGCATTTCGTTTCGGATGCGGTTGGCGGGTACAAGGTCTTCGCCGTGTCGGGGGTCAATACGGTTTCGTTCGCGATAGACTATCGCAACGCCGACACCGCGGGGCTTCTCGGTTTTGCGGTCGAGCGGCATGATCCAACGGAAGGCGAGCGGTACTACATGTACGGCTTCAAGGTCTTCGAAACGGTGATCTCCCATCCCAATGAGGATACCGTCGTTCTGACCTACGACCATCCCGTTCAGAGTTTCGTCTGGGATGACTTCACGGCCAAGCCCGGTCGGCGTTACGACTATTACTTCCATCCGCTGACAGGTATGGCGAAGAACATCGACCGGTCAGCACCTGCCATCAGAATCGGTATCAAAACCGAACCGCTCTTCAGTGAGGAGACGCACGACGTTTTCTTCAACCGCGGTGTCGCGAGCAGCCAGGCCTACCGACGCCGTTTCGGAAACAAGCCGCCGGACAAGCTGGAAACGCCGGAAAAGACGCTCGAGGCGCTGCAGTGGCTGAGCCGGGACCTTGACGAAGCACTGCTGCGTTTCATCGACGAGGCGGAAGCGGGGGACGCGCTGCTCGGCTGCTTCTATGAATTCAGATATCGCCCCGTCGTGGAAAGGCTGAAGGCCGCCTTCGAGCGCGGCGTCGCCGTGAGGCTCGTGCTCGACGCGAAGGAAAATGCCTATACCGACAAGAAGGGCAAGTTCCACGAGAGCTTTCCGCGCGAGGAGAACAAGGAAATCGTCCGCACCGTAGGGCTTCCGAAGGCGGCGATCGCGCGGTGGCGGGAGAACAATCCCGCCGACATACAGCACAACAAGTTCATGGTGCTGCTCCCCAAGGATCCGGGCCGAAAGCCGCAGGTTTGGACAGGCTCGACGAACCTGTCGATGGGCGGCGTGCATGGCCAGACCAATGTCGGGCATTGGGTCCGCGACGCCGATCTCGCCAAGGCATTTGAAACATACTGGACACTGCTTGCCGGCGACCCTGGTGCGGCAAAGACCGACAATCCTGCCGCGAGCAGGTCAAAGCGAAAAGCCTTTCGCAAGGCGGTCTCTGACCTTGCCGAGGTGCCGCATGCGCCCGCGGATGTTTCAAGCGGCGTGACCTCGATCTTCAGTCCGCGTGCCGGAAGCGCCGTTCTGGATATGTATGTGAGGGCGCTGGACGAGGCGCGGTCCTATGGCGGCGTGACGCTCGCCTTCGGGATCAACGATCGCTTCAAGCAGGCGTTTCTCGACAATAGTGCCCAGTCTGGCGTGCATCCGGTGCTCTTCCTCCTCCTGGAAAAGCGCGACCAGCCTAAGGCCAAGGCGAAGAAGCCGTTCATTCCGCTGACGGCGCGACAGAACGTCTATCAGGCCTGGGGATCCTATCTGCGCGATCCGGTCTATCAGTGGGCGCGGGAAACCAATGCGC
Source organism: Ensifer sp. EB106-05-01-XG146 (assembly GCF_058791875.1). NCBI lineage: Bacteria > Pseudomonadati > Pseudomonadota > Alphaproteobacteria > Hyphomicrobiales > Rhizobiaceae > Ensifer > Ensifer sp. EB106-05-01-XG146. The sequence goes on along the minus strand of NZ_JBYTDX010000002.1, from coordinate 1,378,627 downwards.
GGGCGCTCGGGCTCAACAATCACGTCGCCTATGTGCATTCCAAGTTTCTGCTCGCCGATCCCCTTGGCGCGGATCCAATGGTCGTCACCGGTTCGGCGAACTTCTCGGACGCGTCGACCAACGACAACGACGAGAACATGCTGCTCATCCGTGGCGATCGGCGCGCGGCCGACATCTACTTCACGGAGTTCAATCGGCTGTTCAACCACTATTATTTCCGCTCTGTCCGGGAGGCGACAGCAAAGAAGAAGTCCGACCGGGACAAGGCGGCGCGCGTGGGGACATCCGAGGGAGCCGCGGCCAGTCTGTTCCTCGATGAAACTGGCGAGTGGCTGAAGAAGTACAAGCCCGGCAAGCTGCGAGCCAAACGCGTTCAGGTCTTCATCGACATGGCGCAGCCGGAAAATCTGCCGCCGATCTAGGTTAGCGGCGGCGATACGCCCCGAACCCGCGATCGAGCCGCCACCGTGTCGTTTGCTGCTCCCTGTTGACCGCAGTGGGCTGGCGCGGGCACCGGAAGGTGCGTGTCATGGGCTGGGGATTTCGGTGCATTCGGCTGGCCGAGGCGCGCTGCCTGTGTCAAAACATAACCCCTAAATTATGATTGGCACCCCATATTTCATTTTTACATCACCGTTTGGCATGGCAAGCTGACAACCATCAAATCGACAGTCGTTTGCGACGAGGATGCGGGCTCGGGAGTGGCCGGCATCTCAGGGAGGAAATATGAAGCGGATGATTCTGGCTGCGGTTGCGGCTTTGGCAATGAGCAGTGCTGCCTATGCCGACACGATCAAGATCGGTGTCGTCGGACCGTTCTCCGGCCCCTTCGCGCTGCAGGGCAAGAACTTCAAGGCTGGCATCGACGCCTATATGGCGCTGAACGGCAGCAAGGTCGGCGACGACGATATCGAGATCATCTACCGCGACGTGCCGCAGGCCGATCCCGCCCAGTCAAAGGCGCTGGCCCAGGAACTGGTGGTCAAGGAAGGCGTGCAGTACCTCGCCGGCTTCTACTTCACCCCGGATGCCATGGCGGTCACGCCGCTGCTCACCCAGGCGAATGTGCCGCTCGTCATCATGAACGCGGCGACCTCGGCGATCGTCACCAAAAGCCCGCTCGTCGTGCGCACCTCGTTCACCACCTGGCAGACCTCGACGCCGATCGCCAAGGTTGCCAAGGACGCGGGTGTTTCCAAGGTGATCTCCGTCGTCAGCGACTACGGCCCGGGCGTGGACGCCGAGAACGCCTTCAAGACGGGCTTCGAAGCGGCCGGCGGCCAGGTGGTCGAAGCGATCCGCATGCCGCTTGCGACCAACGACTTTTCCCCAATCATGCAGCGCATCAAGGATTCGGGCGCGGAAGGCGTCTTCGCCTTCCTGCCGTCCGGCCCGACGACGCTCGGCTTCGTCAAGGCCTTCAAGGAAAACGGCCTGAAGGACGGCGGCATCAAGTTCTTTGCGCCCGGCGACCTCACGCAGGAATCCGATTTGCCTGCTCTCGGTGAGGCGGCGCTCGGCATTCAGACGACCTTCCACTACGCCGTCTCGCACGACTCGCCGGAGAACAAGGCCTTTGTCGAAGCGGCGAGCAAGGCGATCGGCAACCCGGCCGAACTCTCGTTCCCCTCGGTCGGAGCCTATGACGGCATGCATGTGATTTACAAGATGATCGAGGCGACCGGCGGCGAGCAGGATGCGGCCAAGGCCGTGGAAGCCGTGAAAGGCCTCTCTTGGGTCAGCCCGCGTGGTCCGGTGACGATCGATCCGGAATCGCGTCACATCACCCAGAACATCTATCTGCGCGAGGTCGCCAAGGCCGATGACGGCACCTATTACAACAAGGAAATCCAGACCTTCGAGAAGCAGGGCGACCCCGGTCTCGCTGCGCTGAAGTAGTCGACTTGGGCGGGTGCTGAGCGCCCACCGACACTGATGATGCGTTGACCGGTTGCTTTTGAGCGACCGGCGCGCCTGCGGCGCCGCGAATGCTGGCGCCTGACTGCCGCTCCGCGCATAGTGCGCACCGAATCCGGCGCAGCCAAATTTGGAAGAAAGGGCAACGGATAGCCCCATGCAAACCGTCCTCAGCATTGCGATCGACGCCCTTGCCTATGGCATGGTGCTCTTCGTCATCTCCATCGGCCTTTCGGTCACCATGGGCCTGATGCGCGTGGTCAACCTGGCGCATGGCGCCTTTGCCATGATCGGCGGTTACATCGCCTCCTATGCAGCGCGCGATTTGGGTCTTGCCTACGGCTTTGCCGTGCTGCTCGCGGTCTTCGGCACCATCATCATCGCCGTGCCGATCGAGCGGCTGCTCTATAGGCGGATCTACGGCGCAACGGAACTGACCCAGGTGCTGATGACCATTGGTATCACATTCTGCATCATCGGCATCGCCAACTATGTCTTCGGCCCGACGCTGAAGACGGTGCCGCTGCCTGGCGAATTGCAGGGATCCGTCGACCTCGGCTTCCGGGAAATCGCTACCCATCGCATCTTTGCGATCGTCTGCGGCCTCGTGGTTGCAGCCGGTCTCTGGTACGCGATCGAAAAGACCGCCTTCGGCGTCAAGCTGCGGGCCTCGGTTGACAACGCGGCAATGGCGGCCGCCCTCGGTGTGCGCACGGAAATCGTCTATGCGGTGAGCTTTGCGGTTGCCGTCGGACTTGCCGCCTTCGGCGGCGTGGTGGGGGCGGAACTTCTTCCGGTCGAACCCTATTACGCGTTGCGTTACATGGTGACGTTCCTGGTCGTCGTCTCCGTCGGCGGCGCCGGGTCTATCCCGGGCGCGCTCGTTGCCTGCCTGCTGCTCGGCGCGATCGATACGACCGGCCGTTATCTCATGCCGGAATTCGGTGAATTCTTCTTCTATCTGGCCGTGATCGCGATCATCTGCGTGTTCCCGCGCGGGCTCGCCGGGAGGGCCAAGGGATGACCATGACGACGACGAACGACTTGATCGCGACCGCTCCGGTGCGCCGACGGTTTGGCGGTGGGGACCTCATAGGTCTGGCCGTTATCCTGCTGGTCGCGGTGGTCGGCTACTTCCTCTTTCCCAACAATCTGGCTCTTCTGACCCGGATCATCGCAGCCGCTCTGTTGGTGCTGTCGCTCGATCTCGTCACCGGCTATTGCGGTGTCGCGACGCTCGGGCACGCGGCCCTCTTCGGCGCCGGCGCCTATGCCGCGGGCATCGCCTCGGCGCATTACGGCATCAACGATCCGCTGGCGATGCTGGCCTTCGGCATTGTTGCCGGGGCGGTGGCGGGACTTATCTGCGGGGTCGTCATCCTGCGTGCGCACGGGCTGCCGCAACTGGTGCTGTCGATCGCGCTCATCCATCTCTTCCACGAGTTCGCCAACAAGGCCTCCTCCTGGACCGGTGGCAGCGACGGGCTCTCCGGCATTGCGCCGACGGCACTTCTCGGACTCTACGAGTTCGATCTCTGGGGCCGCACGGCCTATGTCTTCGGCGTGGCGCTGCTTGCCATCGTCTTCGTCGTGCTGCGACTGATCGTGCGCTCGCCCTTCGGCATGTTGTGCCGCGGCATCAAGGAAGACCCTGTCCGCATCCGCTCGATGGGGGCGTCGCCGAAGTTCGCGCTCACGAAAATGTATGTCATCTCCGGTGCCGTTGCCGGCGTCGGCGGCGCGCTGAATGCGATCTCCACCCAGGTCGTCGGGCTCGACAGCCTCTCCTTTACGATGTCTGCCGAAAGCCTCGTCATGCTGGTGCTCGGGGGTACCGGCTCTCTCTTCGGCGCGCTGACTGGCACTGTCGTCTTCATGTTTTTCGAGGACGTGGTCTCGGCGGCCAATCCCTTCCACTGGCTGACGATGGTGGGCGCGCTGTTGATCGCCGTCGTGCTCTTCGCGCCGAAGGGCATCTATGGCACCGCGGCTGCGTTCTTTGCCCGCCGCAAGGAGGCACAGTGATGCAGCCGATCTTCGAAGTCCGCAACTTGAAGCGCGCCTTCGGCGGGCTCGCGGTCACCAATGACGTCAGCCTCAGCATGGCGCCGGGCGACCGGGTCGCGCTGATTGGGCCGAACGGCGCCGGCAAGACGACGTTCGTCAATCTCGTGACCGGCAATCTCAAGCCGGATTCCGGCGAGGTGCGTATCGGTGGCGAGGTGGTGACCGGTATCGACGCCATCGGTCGGGTGCGAAGGGGGCTCGTTCGCTCGTTTCAGGTGACGCGGCTCTTTGCCGATATGACACCTTCCGAACATGTTGCGCTCGCTGTCCTGCAACGCACTGGCCGCGCCGGTCGTCTGTTCGGCAATTTTCTGGGCATGCCGGACGTCATGGCCGAGGTGGCAGACCTTCTCGGCAAGCTCGGGCTTCGGGAACTGATGCACCGCAAGGTGAGCGAGATCGCCTACGGTCAGCAACGCTTGCTGGAGATCGCCGTTGCGCTGGCGCTGAAGCCGCGGGTGCTGCTGCTCGACGAGCCCGCCGCCGGCGTGCCGCAGAGCGACACCGGCCGGATCGAGCAGGCACTGGCCGACCTGCCAGCCGATCTCGCCGTCTTGATGATTGAGCACGACATGGATCTCGTCTTCCGCTTTGCCAAGCGCGTCGTCGTGCTGGCCGCCGGCGCGATCATCTTCGACGGTTCGCCGTCTGACGTGACGAAGGATCCGCGCGTGCGGGAAGCCTATCTGGGGAGCTATGCCAATGCCAGCCACGCCGCTTGAGGTGGAAAACCTGTCCGCCGGCTATGGGCCGACGCGGGTGCTCGAAGGCGTGTCCTTTGCCGTTCCGGCAGGTGCCCGGCTTGCCGTTCTCGGTCGCAACGGCATGGGCAAGACGACCCTGCTTGCAACGCTTGCCGGCCAGACGCGACGTTATGACGGGCGCATCCGCATGGGCGGGACGGACGTGACCGTGTTGCCAAGTGCTGCCCGCGCCATGCAGGGGCTCGGCTTCGTGCCGCAGGCGCGCTGCGTCTTCCCGACGCTGACCGTGGAGGAGAACCTGTTCGTCGGCCTCAAGAACCGCCCGAAAAGTGCGATCCAGGAAGCCTACGACATGTTCCCGCGTCTCTTCGAGCGCCGGCGCAATCTCGGCAGCCAGCTCTCAGGCGGCGAACAGCAGATGCTGTCGACGGCACGCTCCATCCTCGGCCGTCCGTCGATCCTGTTGCTCGACGAACCGCTGGAGGGCCTGGCGCCCGTTATCTGCGAAGAGCTGATGAAGGCGTTTGCCGAACTGGCAAAGACCGGCGACATGACGATCGTCTTGGTCGAACAGCGCATTCAGAGCGCGCTCGACTTTGCCGACCGGGTGATCGTGCTCGAACGCGGCCGGATCGCCTGGACCGGAACGCCGGAAGCGCTGGCGGGAGATCACGATACCGTCGAGCGGCTGCTCGGCGTCGGCGGGCTCCACTGACCACGCGGTCGGTTGTGGCTGCTCACTTCGGTTCCCGTCGCGACGTATCGAGACGGGAACGCTCCCTTTCGTAGTAGCGCGCGAGTGGCGGCAGGGCGCTCTTCAACTGGTCGAACACCGCGTCATGAGCTCGAAGCGTGCCGTCATATTTGGCCTGTACGAAGGCCTGGTGGCGTTCGATCGCGTCCTTCCTGGCGCCGACGGCGACGGTGAAGACCGGCGACACGGCGGTGCGGCCCTTGACGGTGATGCGATCGAGTTCGGCGATCGGGAAGGTCTTTTCGACGAGACGCGCGGTCTCCTCGCCGAGGAGCAGGGAGATGCCGTAGTCCTTCGATGCGCCTTCGAGGCGCGAGGCCAGATTGACGGCGTCGCCAAGGGCCGAATAGTCGAACCGCTGGTGCGAGCCCATGTTGCCGACGACGCATTCGCCGGTGTTGATGCCGATGCCGATCCTCAAGGTTTGGGCCGGTCGGCGTTCCCGTTTCGCCTCGCTTTCGAGTTCCCGGTTCACCCGTTCAAGCCGCGCAAGCATGTCGAGCGCCGCCCCGACTGCATGCACGGCATGGTCGGGGTCGTCGAGCGGCGCGTTCCAGAAGGCCATCAGGCAGTCGCCGATATATTTGTCGATGGTACCGCCCTGTTCGAGAACAGCTTCTGAAAGCGGCGTCAGCAGCCGGTTGACCAGTGCCGTCAAACGCTCCGGATCCTCCTTCATTTCCTCGGCGATGGTGGTAAAGCCCCGGATGTCGCAAAAGAGGATCGACAGCGTGCGCCGTTCGCCGCCGAGCCTCAGGTGTGACGGGTCTTTCGCCAGGCGCTCGACAAGGGCAGGGGAGAGGTACTGCTGGAAGGCGCGGGTGATTTCGCGGCGCTTCTTGCGTTCTTCCGCATAGTCGAGCCCGGCCTGGCCGGCAGTCACGGCAAGGAACGCAAGCCCAGGCCCAAGCGGCGACAGAAAGACGTGGCCAAGACGCATCGCGGCATAGCTGGCGGCGATGATCAGGCCGATGGCGACGGCGCCATAGGCAAGCGTGCGCCAGCCGGTCGTCCGCAGCACCGAAAAGGCCGCAAGCATCGCGGCCAGCGCAATGGCGGCAACCACATACGGTCTTGCAGCGCGCTGAATGAAAAGCTCATGGGCCAGATTGTCGTAGATGGTAGCCTGCATCTCAACGCCGGAAACGAGCTTGTTCGAATGTACGGTATCCGATGTCGTGAAGGCATCGGCCCCGCCATCGGCGATCGATGGCGCATTTTGCAGACTGAGACCGACGAGCACGACACGGTCCTCGAACATGCCTTCTGGCAGGAAATTGTCGGGATCGAGCGCCTGGTAATAGGAGACGGTGGGATAGGTCCGCGCCGGTCCGAAGACCTGGATCAGCGCGTCCTTTGGCGGTGCGTGCGATTTTGCGCCGGCGATTGCCGCGAGCACGGCGGCAAATCCGTCCGGATAGTCGGGAACGGCGCGCAAGGTTCCGTCGCCGCTGAGGCTGACGGAGGCGATCCCGGTCCAGGCGCCCTTTGCGATGAAGCGGGCGAGCGGCTCGGTGCGCACGAACTGGTCGGCCTGCGGCGCCTCCACCAGCGTCTGGTCTCCGGCAAGAACCACGTCCGCGCCGAGCGCCTTTTCCAGCGCCTCGTCGTTGGCGGCATCGGCCGAAGGCTCAGCGAAAATCACGTCGATGCCGATGGCGCGTGCGCCGGCCTTGCGCAGCGCCTCGATGAGGCGCGCATGCAGGGCGCGCGGCCAGGGCCATTGGCGCCCGATTTCGGCCATCGACGGTTCGTCGATCGCGACGATGATCGGGCTGTCCTCGGGCAGCGGCGGGCCGTCGATGGTCGACAGGTAGTCGAAGCTGCGCAACTCGTTCAGCCGCCAGGCATTGGTCAAGGTCGCCAGCGACAGCGCGATGGCGACGAAAACCGCAAGCGCAAGAAGTTTCAACCGCCGTTGCAGGAAGCGGGGGCTGTCCCATTGTCCGGACCGACCGCTCGATGCCTGCACGGCGACGCGCTCCTCCATCAGAACCGCACTTTGATCGTGCCTTTGAACGTTCGTCCCCAACCCGGCAGGCCATTGCCCAGCTCGAAATCTTCATCGAGCAGATTGAAGGCTGCCAGATCCACCTCGATCTGCTTGTCGAACGGTTCCCATTGCAAGGCGGCGTCGAGCGTCCAGAAGTCGTCGAGCGTCTTTAACCCGCCGGGTCGTGAACCGACATAGTTGGCGGCGACGGTCGTCTTGACGTTCGCCGTGCTGACCCAAGTCAGCGCCGCTTGGCCGGTGTTTTCCGGCACGAACAGCAGTTCGCCGGGCTGGCTGCCGGTGTGTTCCTTAACGTCGGCTTCCGTGTGGGCCGCGGTCAGGGAGAGGCCGAAGCCGTGGCCGATGGCAAAGTTCGCCGTTGCCGCAACCCGGTCGAGCCCGACCTTGGCATACGCAAGGCCGGTGGTCGAAAGCGGAATGTCGAGCGCGAGTTGCCGCACCTCCTGGTGCTGGTAGTCGAGCGCGGTGAAGAACCAGCTGTTCCACTCCGCGTCCCAACGCAGTGCCAGCGTATCGGCATAGCCTTCGGCGCCGAAGCGCAGCTGGTTCGGCTGCAGCCCGACGATGCCGATCGGCGCAAGGGTGGCGACGTCGAAGTTGAGGCCATCGCGCATGGCTGCCGCCCGCAGCCAATGCCCTTCGGCCGGCGCCCAGGCGATGCCGATTTTCGGTTCGAGCCTGACATCGCCGTCGTTGACGCCTTCGATATAGCGGGCAAAGAGGGCGCCTTCCGTCTTCAGGTCCGGCGTGATTTCGTAGATCGTGTCGATGTAAGCCTTGGCGACGGTCTGTGTGGCGGACGTCGAACCGGACGCGATGACGGGCGCATTGCTGCTGCCGGTGCTGACGCCCAGCGGGTCAAAAATGTCGAACGCGCTCGATGACTTTACCACGCCGCCTTCGACGCCGTAGCGCCAGGTGAAATCGCCGTCACCGTAAAGGTGATTGATGGCGGCGATATAGGTTCTCTGCTTGTCCTCGTTTCGGCTCGTGGCAAGGTCGGGAAATCTGATGTCCGAAAAGCGAACCCGCTCGTTGTCCGTGCTGTTCTCATCGGAGAAGAAGAACGCGGCATTGGCGATGTTGCGGTAGCCGAAGGTGTGGCTCCATGCCACCCCCGACAAAAGGCGCGTCGAGTCGTTGTCGTTTATCCCATCGAGATTGAAGGGGATGAGAGGCGGAGGCGGGATATCGAAAATACTGCGTTTATCATCAAGATCGCCGTAGTTGGCATAGGCCACGACCCTGTCATCCGGCGTCGGGGAGGCTGTCACATAGCCATTGCCGCCAAGCAGGCGTGCTTCACGCTCGATCGCCAGGCCATTGCCGATATCGATCGTATCGCGCGGCTTCTCCCAATGCAGATTGCCGTAGACGCTGATTGGGAAGGGCGAGAACGTCAGCCCGCGCAGTTCCGCTTCGCCGATCCCGCCCTCATGGTCGCTGTCGGCGATGATGCCGCCTGCAACCGCGGCCTCGAAGAACGGCCGTTGGACGAGATTGGCCGTGCGCTCGCGGCTTGCCAGCATGTGCGGCTCGATCAGCAGCCCCTGGAAGAAGGCGGAGAAGCTCTGCGGATTGGCGGTGTTGACGACGGGGCTGCCATCGAAATCATAGGTGTTGAACAGCGGATTGACGCTGCCGCGGATCGCCTGGTCGACATAGCTCGATCCCGTGAACGGATCGAAGACCACATCGCCGTAATATTGCCCCCAGGCGTTCAGGCCTTGCAGGCGGAAGGCGTCGTTGAGCGTCGATCCGGCATCCTGGTTGGCGCCGAGCGGAGCACTTTCGCCGCCGCGCGCCCGCGTCCGCCGCATCAGTTCCTGCGCGTAGCGGATCGCCGCATCGGAATCGTATTCGTCGATCGCAATCGCGGTCCGCACGGTCGCGACGACGGGGTCGTTCGGGTCGAGCCGGTCGGCATTGTCGAGGGCCTGTGCCGCCGGAAGGCGGTCTCCCTTTTCATAATGCGCCGCCGAGAGCAGCAATTGCGCGTTGGAATAGGCGGGGTTGGCCGTCGAACCGGCCAAGAGGTCGTCGATCGCCTTGTCCAAGTTGCCGTTCTGCAAATGGTACCGACCGCGAGCGACGAGCACGAGGTCGAAGGAAGGATCGATCGCGAGTGCCGTATCGATCTCGCGCTTTGCTTCCGCAAGCCGCATTTCATCGAGGTACTGATAGGCCAGGTTGGCGTGGTAAAGCGGATCGGCCGGATCGAGTTCCACGGCCTTCTGGAATGCTCTCTCGGCGCCGCGATTGTCGCCCCGCTCGCTTTTTGCCAGGCCCACCCAGTTCCAGAGAGACGGGTCGCCCGGCGTGATTTCCAAGGCGCGCTCGAGATCCGCCAGCGCGCCTATTCGATCGTTTTCAATGAGCAAACGGTACTTGGCGCGCGATTCCAGCGCGGTCGGGTCGTCGGGATCGTTCGCAAGCGCCTTTTCTATACCGGCGCGCGTTTCGTCTCGATCGTCGAGCAGCATTGCAAATTGCGCGCGGGCCGCTGGGAGGAACGGATCGTCCGGATATCGCCTTTCCGCCTTCTTGATCGTTTCGATCGCCGCGCGGATATCGGTGCGAAAGCCCGCGGTCCAGGCCGCAGCGAACGCACCATAGGGACCTGTCGCCTGAGGCGGCGGCTGCTCGATCCGGTCCGGGTCGGCGAGAGCGCGTGCGAAATAGCCGCCGAAGGCCGCGACGGAGCGGCGGTCGGCGTCGAGCCCGGGGGCTGCCTTTTCGAACAGCTGTGCCGCATCGCCGTAGCGGTTTTCAGAACCGGCAATCAGCGCTTCGACGAGATAGGCGCGCGCGGCTTGAGATCGATTGAGGCCGAGGCGTCGGGCCTGTTGAAGGGCGGCTGTGGCCTGGGCTCGCCCGTCGAACCGCAGTTGGATTTCGGCGAGTGTCAGCCAGTCTTCGGCCGAGCGCGACGCTTCCGGCCGGGCTTCGATCCGTTCGCGCTCATTGCGCATGTCGCGCACCTTAAGCGGGGTTGACGGCATGAGCGCGAAGGCGTCGCGTAAAGACAGATGGAAGAGCATCTGTTCGCGGTCCTTCGGCGTCACGATCACGATCTTAGTCGGCGCTTTCCCGATGGCGGCAACGGCGCCTTCGCCCTGTTTCACGGTGACGCTGCCAAGTTCGTTGCTGAGTTCGACCACGCCTTCAAGCACGGTCAGCGAGGTCGTGTCGCCGGCGACCGTCAGTGTCCAGTCGGTGCCACGAATGGCAGCCGTTGCCGCCGGCGTGTCGATCGTCAGGCCCTGGCCGCCACGCTCCGCCCGTGCCCAGATCGTGCCTGACTGCAGTTCGAGATTGGTATCGCTGCCTGTGCCCATGCGTTTGACGCGCAACGCCGTGTTGCGGCCGAGCCGGATCTGGGTGTGGTCGGAGAAAAGCACCGCCAGCGCCCCGGTCGCATTAGTGCGCAGGATATCGCCGGACAAAAGGTCCTGTGCGAGATCGACGAAACGCCAGCTCGAAACGTCGACGAAGCGCACTTCCTCACCGGATTTGCGGGCAATCACCGATCCGGCGACGGGCGGTGTTCTTTGAACCGGCTCTGCCATGCTTGCGCCTGGACAGAGGATTGCCACTGTCGCAAGCAGTCCCCGAAGCCGTTGCTGCCCCATCTTCGTTCCTGTCTCCGCCCCACGTAGATTCAGTGAATTTCGATCAGGTTAAAGTCAATTGAAATCGAATATCCTTAATTGCTTTCCAAGCAATGCAGATTGTTCGGGAGGCAAATCTGTAACACCAGGCGGACAGCGACGCTGCCATCGCCTGCCGTTGCTTGGTGGCGGACGGATTCTTCACTGTTGCACGCGAGTGTGTCGTCCCTGAACCTGCCGTCGAACTGCCGTCGGCTTCCCTCGGTGGCTGGCGCGTCTGCTGGGGACGCAGGGCTTGCTCTCCAAGCTCTCGAGCCTGGATGTCTCGGGAAAGGCGCTGACCGCAAACCCCGGTACCGCGCGACGCAATTCGCGCGGGGAAAAAGCAGGTGGCCGCGGGAGATGCCGAGGCCGTTGCGAACGCCTGTTCGAAGTTCTGACAGAAGGTGCGCCCGCGGGGCTCACTTGCGCCGAAGCTGGAGCGTCGCCTACACCGCGGCGCGCACCCGTTCCCAGGCATTCATGAGGTGCCGACCGAGAACTTCGGAAAGCCTTGCCTTGTCGCGGGCTTCGAGCGCGACGATCATTTCCTCATGCTCGGCAACGGCCGCTGCCCATTTTTCGGGCCCCTCGTGGCCGATGAAGCGAATGCGCTTCAGCCGCGTCTGCAAGATCGCATGCATATCCGCCAAGGCGGCATTTGCCGCCAGTTGGGCGATGGCCGAATGGATCTGCTGGTTGAGCTTGTAATACTGCAGCCGGTCACCGGCCTTGTAGCGCGAGACCATTTCGTCGTGGAGCGCGCGCACTTCGGCGATGCCGGCGTCGCTGGCGGCTTCACAGGCGAGCTTGCCGGCAAGCTCTTCCAGCGTCTGCAACACCGTCAGCATGTCACGCACGTCCTTGGCGCTGAAACGCTTGACGACGGCGCCGCGGCTCGGAACGAGCTCCACCAGTCCTTCGCTCGCCAGATACTTGATGGCTTCGCGCAGCGGCGTGCGCGAAACGCCGAGCTGCTCGCCGAGTTGACCTTCATGCAGACGCGTGCCGGGCGAGAGATCACCCTCGATGATCATGTCGCGCAGATGCGTGACCAGCGTGTCGTGCAGCGCAGTGCGTCGGATCGGGCCGGGGCCGCCCTCGGGGCGTTTCTCCAGAGAGGTAATTTCGTTCATCGTTTCGCTTCTGCATCTGGCGACTGAAGTGTCGGCCGTCTGTTCCCGTTCGCGCCAATTGAATCAGCGCTGTCTCATTAAAGCATGGAGACGGCCCCCGATATCGTCAACAGAAAATGCTGCATACAGAATACAAAAGACTTGATGCAGAATATTGAATACCGTATGACGGCTCTCGAAAGAATGAAGTGGAGGACATCTCTCATGACGACCAACGGTGTAGCCGCTAACGGCGCGCGTCCTGTCATCGCGCTCGCTATGGGCGATCCGGCCGGCATCAGCCCGGAGCTCACGGCAAAGCTGCTGGCGCTTTCCGATATTCGTGAGGCTGCCCACATCATCACGATCGGCGATCGTCGTATCCTCGATGAAGGCGCCCGCATTGCCGGCGTCACGCTCGACCTTGCATCCTCGACCCTGGAGGGCCTCGACGCCGTCGGGACCGAGCGCCACGTGTTCGTCGACCTTGGCCATCTCGATCCGGCCGACGTCGTCCGCGGCGAGGCGACGCTTGCGGGCGGCACCTTTGCGACCCGCAACTTTCGCGTAGCGCTCGAGCTGGCGCATGCCGGCAAGGCGGAAGCAGTCTGCTTCACGCCCTTCAACAAGAAGGCGATGCGCTTTGCCTATCCGGGCTACGACGACGAGATCCGCTTCGTCTCCGACGTTCTCAACTTCACGGGCAAGGTCCGGGAATTCAACGTTCTCGAGAAGGTTTGGAACGCCCGCGTCACCTCGCACATTCCGATCAAGGAAGTGGCCGACAACCTGTCGGTCGAGGCGATCCTTGCCGAGCTCGAGCTGACCCAGAGCTGCCTCAAGGAAGCCGGTTACAGCGAGGCGAAGATTGCTGTTGCCGGGCTCAACCCGCACGCCGGCGACGGCGGCAGCTTCGGCATGGAAGAGATCGACATCATCGAGCCGGCCGTCGAGAAGGCCAAGGCGCGCGGCTTCAACGTCGACGGCCCGTTCCCGGCTGACACAGTCTTCGGCCGCGCCCTGAAGGAAGGCTACAACGCCGTCATGACCATGTACCACGACCAGGGCCAGATCGCGATGAAGCTGATCGGCTTCGACAAGGGCGTGACGATGATGGGCGGCCTGCCGTTCCCGCTCTGCACGCCGGCCCACGGCACGGCCTACGACATCGCCGGCAAGGGTATTGCCGACGTCGGCGCCAGCCGCGAAGCGCTGCTTCTGGCAGTGCGCATGGCGAAGAAAAAGGCGGCTCTCAAGGCTGCTGCCTGATTTCGCACGCTTTCAAGCAATAACGGCGCAGGAGGAGGTCTTGCGCCGCAGAACCACAAAAACGGGAGGACCCGCATGAAGAATACCGTCTCCATCGCATGCATCATGGCAGCCGTTTTCGGCGTTGCTGCTCCGGCCGCCGCTTTCGAGCCCGATCGTCCAGTTGAATTCGTCGTCACCGCCGGCCCCGGCGGCGGCACCGACATCTTCGCCCGCACGATCCAGGCGATCATCGGCAAGTACGAGCTTATGAAGGCTCCGGTCGTCGTCACCAACAAGGGCAGCGCCGGCGGCGCCGAAGGCTTCGTCTACACGGCGACCAACAAGGGCGACGCCTACAAGCTGGCATTCGGCACCAACAACGCCTACCTGCTGCCGGTCCGCGCCAAGGTTCCCTACAAGGCTGAAGACCTGACGCCGGTTGCGGCGCTTGCTTCCGACGAGTTCGTTCTCTGGGTCAACGGCAAGGCCTCCTACAACACCGCTGCCGACTTTGCCGCCAAGGCGAAGGAAGGCGGCCTCAAGATCGGCGGCAGCCAGTCGAAGGACGTCGACCAGATCCTGACCTCGATGATCAACGAGACGACCGGCTCGACGATCAACTACATCCCGTTCAAGAGCGGCGGCGAAGCGGCCGTTCAGCTCGCCGGCGAGCACCTCGATGCCAACGTCAACAACCCGAGCGAAAACCTTGGCCAGTGGCAGGCCGGCATGGTCAAGCCGCTTTGCGTCTTCAAGAGCGTCAAGCTTTCGAACGAAACCAAGGTTGCCGGCGGCAAGGCCTGGAGCGACATCCCCACTTGCAAGGAATCGGGCATCGCCATCGACAACTACTCCATGCCGCGCACCGTCTGGCTGCCGGCCGGCGTTGACCAGGATGTGGTCAAGTTCTATGCGGACCTGATGCGCAAGGTTTCGGAAACGCCGGAATGGGCGAAGTACCTGGCCGACACGTCGCAGTCGCCCGCCTACATCGCCGGCGACGACTTCAAGGCCGCCATCGAAATGGATGGCGCTGCTGTCGGCGAAGTGCTGAAGCGCGAAGGTTGGCTCGCCAACTAACAGGCGACGATCGGGACGGGTGCCATCCGGCGCCCGTCATTCGCTTTGAAAGGTCACGATCATGAGCGAGAACGGTGCGAATGGGGTCTCCCGCTTCGCGGTTGAGCTTGGTGTTGCCGCACTGACCGGCGCCTTCGGTGCTGCGGTCTGCTACGGATCTCTCGATATCGGCGCGGGCTGGACGGAATTCGGTCCCGAAGCCGGCTATTTTCCCTTCTATGTCGGGCTTCTGATCCTTCTCGGAAGCGTCGCCAATGCGATCCACGCCTTCGTGAAACATCGCGGGTCCGGTGAGATCTTCATCGACGGTCACCGCGCCAAGGTGGTGGCATCGTTCCTGCTGCCGCTGGTTGTCTTTGCCGGCGTATCCGCCTGGCTCGGCCTTTATGTCGGGACGGCGCTCTATATCGCCGGAACCATGCTCTTCCAGGGGCGCTACAAATGGTGGATCGCGCTGCCGTCGGGCATCGCCGTTTCGCTGTTTTTCTTCATCGTATTCGAGTTCGGTTTCAAGGTTCCCCTGCTCAAGGGACCGATCGAGGCCTGGTTCGGGATCTATTGATCCCGACCGCTCAAGGGCATGTCGCGTAAGCGCGCACAGCGGTCTTGCGCTAACGACAAGCAAAAAAATCAAAGACTTAAAGCGCGGGGAGCGAGCCTCAAGGATCGTGACGTGCTTTAAGCCCCGGGAGGAATGACATGGAAAATATCGGTCTTCTGATCGATGGCTTCGGCCACATCCTCAGCTGGAACCATATCCTACTGATGATGATCGGCGTCACGCTCGGCATTCTGGTCGGCGTGTTGCCCGGCCTTGGCGCGCCGAACGGCGTTTCGCTGCTCTTGCCACTGACTTTCTCGATGGACCCGATCTCCGCCATCATCCTGCTCTCCTGCATGTACTGGGGGGCGCTCTTCGGCGGATCGACCACATCGATCCTGTTCAACATTCCCGGCGAACCCTCGTCGGTGGCGACCACGTTCGACGGCTATCCGATGGCGAAAGCCGGGCAGGCGAGCCGAGCGCTGACGCTCGCCTTCGTATCCGCCGGCATCGGCGCTCTGGCCGGCGTCGTGATGATCACACTGCTTTCCGGCTGGGTCGCGAACTTCGCACTGCGGTTCTCGTCGCCGGAATACTTCGCGGTCTACTTCCTTGCGTTTGCAAGTTTCATCTCGATGGGCGCGCAATCGCCCTTCAAGACGCTCGTCTCGATGATGCTCGGCTTCGCGCTTGCTTCCGTCGGCATGGACACGATCTCCGGCGACCTGCGCCTGACCTTCGATATCCCGACGCTGATCAAGGGCGTCAGCTTCCTGATCGCGGTCATGGGTCTCTTCGGCATCGGTGAACTGCTGCTGACGACGGAAGAGGGCCTGCGCTTCGAAGGCATTAAGGCGCGCGTCAAGCTCGTCGAGATCGGCCGCACGCTGGTCGAGATCCCGCGCTACTGGTTCACGATCCTGCGCTCGACGATCATCGGCATCTGGATGGGCATCACGCCCGCCGGCCCGACCGCGGCTTCCTTCATGAGCTACGGCGTTGCCCGTCGCTCGGCCCGCGACAAGTCGAAGTTCGGCAAGGGCGACCCGCGCGGCGTCGTCGCACCCGAGACCGCCGACCATTCGGCCGGCACCTCGGCGCTTCTGCCGATGCTGGCGCTCGGCGTTCCCGGCTCGGCAACGGCGGCCGTCATGATGGGCGGCCTGATGATCTGGGGCCTGACCCCCGGCCCGATGCTTTTTACCGAGCGGCCGGACTTCGTCTGGGGCCTGATCGCGTCCATGTATCTCGGCAACGTCGTCGCCGTCTTCCTGGTGATCGCCACCGTGCCGCTCTACGCCTCGATCCTGCGCGTGCCTTTTGCGATCATCGGCCCGATCATCGTCGCCGTCATCTTCTCCGGCGCCTATCAGGTGGCAAACTCGGTCTCCGACATCTTCATGGTCATCGGCTTTGGCGTACTCGGCTACGTCTTCAAGAAGCTCGACTACCCGCTTGCGCCGCTGGTTCTGGCCATGGTGCTCGGCGACAAGGCTGAGGACGCCTTCCGCCAGTCGATGCTTCTTTCCGGCGGCACCCTGAACATCTTCTGGTCAAACCCGCTGGTTTCCTCTCTGATGGCGCTTGCTCTTGCCCTACTGCTGTCGCCGCTTGTCTTCGGGCTGGTCGGCCTGGTCCGCAAGCGCAAGCAAGATGCGGCCACGCCGCATGGCGACGGCAGCGCGGCGGCTTGACGGAGCCGCCGCACCTCAAAACAAGCGCATCGGAAAAGCGCGGCGCGGTCTGCTTATAGGCTGCGTCGCAAAATAAGTGAGGAAAACCATGGCGAACCCATCGCGCAAATGGACCCGTGAAACCTGGCAGATCGCGGCCGCGATGATCCAGTATCCGAACGTGCTAGCAGACGGCAGCTCCGTGCAGGATCAGTCGGTCGAGCAATGGGCCGAGACACTCGCCGATGTCGTCGACGCCGGCTTCACCGAGCTCGACCCGACCGACAGCTGGATCCGGCTCGCCGACCTCCCGGCCGCGCGGCGCGATGACTTCGTCAAGCTGACGCGTGACCTTGGCCTTTCCATGCCGGCGATCTCGACTTCGCGGCGTAGCGTCATTGATCCGGAGCATGGCGACGAATATCTCGCCTACGGACATCGGGTCATCGACACGGCTGCGGCCATCGGCGCCGGCTCCGTTTCCTTCGGCTTCTTCGGGCCTTTGACCGACGCGCAGAAGAAAGCGCTCTGGTTCTGGACCGTCGACGGCGTCAAGAACCCGGAAGACCCCGCGGTCTGGAGACAAGCGGTTCAGCGCATCCGCGAACTTGGTCGCCATGCCGAGGAACTCGGCATCGAGCTGGCGCTCGAGATGTACGAGGACACCTATATCGGCTCGGCCGACAGCGCCGTGCGCTTCGTTACCGATGTCGGCCTGCCGAACGTCGGCATCAATGCCGATCTCGGCAATCTCGTGCGCCTTCACCGCCCGGTCGAGCACTGGCAGCCGATGATGGCCAAGGTTGCACCCTTCGCCAAATACTGGCACGTCAAGAATTACTACCGCACCGAGGATGAGACCTCGGGGCTGGTGGTCACCCATCCGGCGCCGCTGGAATTCGGCGTCATCAACTATCGGGCGGCGATCCGTATGGCCTTGGCGCATGGCTTCGACAGCCCGTTTCTCTGCGAGCATTATGGTGGCGACGGGCTCTCCGTCAGCGCCGCCAACCGGGACTATCTGAGGCGCATTCTGCCTCGCGACTAAGGGAAGAGACGCGATGACCACAATCTTTGACGCACCGGAAGAATTTGCGACGACCGCGCTTGCCGGATTCAGCTCGATCTACGCGCGCAACGTCCGTCTCGTGAAGGGCGGCGTCGTGCGCTCGACCAAAGTGCCGAAGGGCAAGGTCGCCGTCGTCGTCGGCGGCGGCTCCGGCCACTACCCGGCCTTTGCCGGCTATGTTGGCCCGGGCATGGCGGATGCGGCCGTGGCCGGTGACGTCTTCGCCTCACCTTCGACCGCGGCCGTTGCCCGCGTCTGCCGGGTGGCTGACCAGGGCGGCGGCGTGCTGCTTGGCTTCGGCAACTATGCCGGCGACGTCTTGAACTTCGGCGTTGCCGCCGAGCGGCTGCGCGCCGAAGGCATCGACGTGCGGATCGTGCCGGTGACGGACGACGTGGCGAGCGCCTCTGCCGAAACCCCGGCCAAGCGCCGCGGCATCGCCGGCGACCTCGTGGTCTTCAAGGTTGCTGGAGCCGCTGCGGAAGCGGGCCTCAATCTCGACGAAGTTGAGCGCGTCACCCGTCTTGCCAACGACCGCACCGTCTCCTTCGGTGTGGCTTTCGGCGGCTGCACGCTTCCGGGCGCCAAGGGTCCGCTCTTCACCGTTCCAAAGGGCGAGATGGCCCTTGGTCTCGGCATCCACGGCGAGCCGGGTATCCGCGAAGAAAAGATGGTTTCGGCAACTGAGTTCGCGAAGCTGCTCGTCGGCAAACTGCTCGCCGAGCGGCCGGCGGATGTGCGCAAGGTCGCACCGCTTCTGAACGGCCTCGGCTCGACCAAGTATGAAGAACTCTTCGTGCTTTGGGTTGCGATCGAAAAGGAACTGAAGGCGGCTGGCCTGGAGATCGTCGATCCGGAATGCGGCGAATTCGTCACCAGCCTCGACATGCAGGGCTGCTCGCTGACGCTGATGTGGCTGAACGACGAGCTCGAGACCTACTGGCGCGCGGCTTGCGATGCGCCGGCCCTGCGCAAGGGGGCGATCATCGCCACCGAGCCCGCGACGGACACGCTCAAGGATGACGAGGACGCTATTTCCTTCGCAGCGGCTTCCGAGACCTCCCGTCAGAGCGGCGCGTGCATTGCGCGGCTGATCGGCGAAATGGCCGAGGCGCTGAAGCAGGCGGAAGACGAACTCGGTCGCATCGACGCCTTTGCCGGCGACGGCGACCACGGACAGGGCATGCGCCGCGGTTCGGCCGCGGCCAACGATGCCGCGAAGGCGGCGGTTGCAGCGGGTGCAGGCGCCGCCAGCGTTCTGGCGGTGGCGGGCGATGCCTGGGCGGACCGGGCCGGCGGCACGTCGGGCGCGATCTGGGGCCTGCTGTTGCGCGCCTGGAGCAATGCCTTCAACGATGATGCAGCCCCGACCGATGCCGCGATTGTCGACGGTGCCCGCCGTGCACTCGATGGCGTGACCCGCCTCGGCCGCGCCCGTGTCGGCGACAAGACCCTTGTCGATGCATTGGTGCCTTTCGTCGAGACCCTGGAGCGCGAGTTTGCCGCCGGAAAGCCGTTGATCGAGGCATGGCAGGCGGCGGCAAAGGCTGCGACCGAAGCGGCCGAAGCCACTTCGAGCCTGACGCCGAAGCTCGGCCGGGCACGGCCGCTTGCGGAAAAGAGCATCGGTCATCCGGACGCCGGCGCCGTTTCTCTGGCGCTGACGGCACGCGTTGCCGCCGGTGTCCTGGCGCAGGCCGCAAAGGCCTAAGAAACGATATCTCCTCCGATCGGGCGGCGCCGTCGCCCGATCGGAGGCTCCCCCCGTGTAACCGCTGCATTGCCCCGCGCCAATCGGCGCCGCCACACGCTGCCGCGCAAATGAGCGTCGCAGACTGCCCGGGCCCGGCCATTCCGTGGCTTTTTCAACACAATCTGCAGTCATTGTTGGGGAAACCCGACCAATTTTATCGTCTGCTAAAAGCTTGCCACGGAATTGCCCGATCGCGGGCTATGGCTTTGGTTTCCTGCAGCGTGCGCTATGTGCTTGAGTTCGTGTGCCGCCGGTCAAATGACAATCATTTCTGACGTTCCGAGAAGGAGACAAGAATGAAAAAGAGTTTTGCCGTAAAGGTGTCCGCAGCGTCTCTGGTTCTCGCGGGCGCGATCGCCGCAAACGCAGCCGATCTCGCGACAGTTCAACCGCAGCCCGAGCCCGACACAAGCAACGGCGTCAAGATTGGTTACCTCGATTGCAACATCGCTGGCGGTGTCGGCTATGTGCTCGGCTCGGCCAAGGAAGTCGATTGCGTCTTCCGCTCGACCATGGGTGCTGAAGCCTCCGACCACTATTCCGGCGCCATCCGCAAGATGGGCGTCGATGTCGGCTTCACGACGCAGAGCCGCCTGATTTGGGCCGTGTTCGCGCCGACCGCCGGCTACCACCGCGGTTCGCTCGGCGGTCTCTACCAGGGGGCAACGGCGGAAGCGACCGTCGGCGCCGGTATCGGTGCCAACATCCTCGTCGGCGGCACCTCCGGTTCGATCCACCTGCAGACGATCAGCGTGACCGGCCAGATCGGCCTGAACCTCGCGGCCACCGGCACGTCGATGACGCTGACGGCCGTCAACTAACGTCGTTTGGGCGGCCCGTTGCACCTCCCACAACGGGGCGTCAAAAGACCGGGTAAGACGCAAAGGCACCGCACGCTGGAGACGGCGCGCGGTGCCTTTGTTTTTTGGCCTGTTGCCATTGGCCGATTCGCGTTTAAGGAATGCGGCCAGGAATCGTGCGCCGACAGCGCGAACTTCGAGGGGTTGGATTGAACAAAAGCCTTTGCCTGGGCGTCGTTGCCCTTTGCCTTGCGTCTGGGCCGCGGTTCGCCTCTGCCGAATGGCAGCCGGTCGAAAAGGAAGCGCTCTACACAATCACCGGGCAGACGGGTGCCGAGCTCTACGCCTCGATCGGCGAACGGGGTCCGAAAGCCGGAATCGGCAGGGCAATCGCACACACCAACTTCAAGCTGACCTGGACGCGGAAGTACGAGGAACAGGGCGGCGCCTGTGTGCTGACGACGGCAAGGCCGAAGCTCATCATCACCTATACTTTGCCGAAGCCGGCCAAGCCGCTGCCCGCGGGCACGCGCGAAAACTGGGACATCTTCATCGACGGCGTGCGCAAGCACGAACTCGTGCACGGCGATTTCATCAAGGAGATGGTGCGCGCGATCGAGTCTGCGACCCTCGGCCTCATCGTCCCTGATGACCCGAAGTGCCGCAAGATCAGAGTGGAAATGACCAAACGCCTCGGTGCGCTCTCACAAGAACAGCGCCAGCGCAGCCGCGACTTCGACCAGATAGAATTGACCGATGGCGGCAATATTCACCAGTTGATCCTGAAGCTGGTCAACGGGCCATAGATTGTTCGGGGCAAGTCTCGTCAGTCTTTGCAGGATTCGAATCGAACATACGATGGGAGTGGAAAGATCTTCTCGGTTCGCTCGAAGGCGCTTAGATTGCCCTTATCCTGCACTCGAATAGCTGCGTATTTTCCGCAACCCATCGAATAGGCTGTAAGTGCCCCAAACACTGTGTAGGCGATCTGCTCTCCTTCTCTGATCTGCTCAACTGCAAGAGGGAACGCGGCGCATTGTTCGTGCTCTTCGTTCGGGCTCGTGTCATTCGTACTTTCGAGCTTCAGATTGCACATGGGAACGACGTCGGAGCAATAGATTTCGCCGTCGACTGACCAAATCAGTTTGCCTTTCCGCCAGGTTTCGAAGCGTATGTCCGTTGCGCGAGGCGGCAGTTCTGTTGGCGGCACAACCTGATGCATGAATACCGTACGCGTTCCATCTTCATCGCCCCAGTCATACGCGTACAGCGATCTTTCCGGCGGGCATGGTGTCGTTCCGGCATAGGTCATTCGCGGGCAAATCGCAGATGCGGCAAGCAACACAATGCCAAGTCGTTTCACGGGTTTCTGCTCCTGGGTGGCAGTTCACGCCAACTGGGCGTTGTTCATCACCACTATCACTATCGTGAGGAGCCGATTCTCCGCAACCAGAGCGCCGAATCTGCGTCCGGCGCTCTGGTTATTCAGTCGCTCACGCATAGCGCACGAGGAATTCCTCCGCCGTCAGGTCGCGGAAATCGTCGAGCGCCTTGCGCAGTCGCAGGTGATCCCAATCCCACCAGGCAAGGCTGTCCATGCGTTCGCCAACGCCCTCATTGAAGCGATCGCGGATGAACTTGGCGGGCACGCCGCCGACGATGGTGTAGGGCTCGACGTCCTTCGAGACGACTGCGCCGGCGCCGATAACAGCACCGTTGCCGACAGTGACGCCCGGCAGGATGGTGGCGCCGTGGCCGATCCACACATCATGGCCGATCGTCACCCGGTTCGAGCGCCGCCAGGCGAAAAGGTCATGGTCGAGTTGGGTATCGTCCCAATAGTTCGGTGCGCGATAGGTGAAGTGATGCAGCGTCGCCCGCCAGGTCGGGTGGTTGGTGGCGTTGATGCGCACGGCGGCTGCGATGTTGACGAACTTGCCGATCGTTGCGCACCAGATCGAGCCGTCCTGCATGATGTAGGAGTAGTCGCCGAACTCGACCTCGTCGAGCCTTGAGCGCTCCTGCACTTCGGTGTAGCGGCCGAGCGTCGAATTGTTGACGCTCGCCGTTGGGTGGATAAAGGGCTCGAGCCCGAGCTTCTGGCTCATGCGGCAGCCTTTCGCGGCGAGAAGGCCGAGACGTCGAGAATGCGATCGGCAACGGCGTCGCGCACTTCCTCGTCGTGGAAAATGCCGATCAGCGCGGTGCCCTTGGCCTTCTTCTCGGCAATCAGTTCGACAACGACCGCCCGGTTCTTCGCGTCGAGCGACGCGGTCGGCTCGTCGAGCAGAAGGATCTTGTGGTCGGTGATGAAACCGCGGGCGATGTTGACGCGCTGCTGTTCGCCGCCGGAGAAGGTCGCCGGTGGCAGGCTCCAGAGTTCGCGCGGCAGGTTCAGCTTGTTCAACAGTTCGGCCGCATGGGTGCGGGCCTCTTCGAGCGGCATGCCGCGGGCCTGCAGCGGCTCGGCGACGATGTCGAGGGAGGAGACGCGCGGCACCACCCGCAGGAACTGGCTGACATAGCCGAGCGTCGTGCGCCGGACTTCGAGCACCGTGCGCGGCTCGGCCGTTGCCAGATTGACCAGCTTGCCGTCGTGATCCATCAGGATCTGGCCTTCGTCGACGCCGTAATTGCCATAGAGCATTTTCAGGATCGAGCTCTTGCCGACGCCGGAGGGGCCGCCGAGAACGACGCATTCGCCGGCCTTCACCGAGAAGGAGACGTTGGCGACGACCGGCCGGCGGATACCGTCACGCAGATGCATGGTGAAGCTTTTTGCGACTTCGGAAACAACAAGGGGCGTGGCCATGGTTTACACCTGCAGGATCGAGGAGACGAGGAGCTGGGTATAGGGCTCGCGCGGATCGTCGAGCACGCGGTCGGTCAGCCCCTGTTCGATGACCGCGCCATCCTTCATCACCATCATGCGGTGTGAAAGAAGGCGGGCGACGGCGAGATCGTGGGTGACGATGATGGCGGCAAGCCCGAGGTCATGCACGAGGCCGCGCACGAGATCGAGCAGGCGCGCCTGAACCGAGACGTCGAGGCCGCCGGTCGGCTCGTCCATGAAGACGAGGCGCGGGGAGGTGACGAGGTTGCGGGCGATCTGGAGGCGCTGACGCATGCCGCCCGAAAAGGCGCGCGGCTGGTCGTCGATGCGGTCGATGCCGATTTCCACCCGCTCCAGCCAGTCTCTGGCGGTGGCGCGGATGTTGCCGTAGTGGCGATCGCCGACGGCCATCAACCGCTCGCCGACATTGGCGCCGGCAGACACGGTCATGCGCAGGCCGTCGGCCGGGTTCTGGTGCACGAAGCCCCAGTCGGTACGCATCAGGAAGCGGCGCTCGGCTTCGCCCATGCGGGCGAGGTCACGGTACTGACCGTCGCGCATGTGGTACTCGACGATGCCGGAGGTCGGCATCAGACGGGTCGAGAGGCACGACAGAAGTGTCGTCTTGCCCGAGCCGGATTCGCCGACGATGGCGAGCACTTCGCCCGCATAGAGCTCGAAGGAAACGTTGCGGCAGCCGATGCGGCTTCCGTAGAACTTCGAGACGTCGTTCACTTTCAAAAGCGGGAGCGTACTCATTCTGCGGCTTCCTTTCGGGCAAGCATGTGACCTGCATGGCCGCAGGCGCGGCGGTCTTCGCAATGATCGGTATCGGAGCAGACGAACATGCGTCCGCCCTTGTCGTCGAGGATCACCTCGTCGAGATAGACGTCCTCGGCGCCGCAGAGCGCGCAGGGCTTGTCGAAGCTCTGGATCTCGAAGGGATGGTCGTCGAAATCGAGGCTGACGACTTCGGTATAGGGCGGGACAGCGTAGATCCGCTTTTCGCGACCGGCGCCGAAGAGCTGCAGCGCTTCCGACATATGCATCTTCGGATTGTCGAACTTAGGCGTCGGCGACGGGTCCATCACGTAACGTCCCTCGACCTTGACCGGATAGGCGTAGGTCGTGGCGATATGGCCGTTGCGGGCGATGTCCTCGTAGAGCTTCACATGCATCAGCCCGTATTCCTCGAGCGCATGCATCTTCCGCGTCTCGGTCTCGCGCGGCTCGAGGAAGCGCAAGGGTTCCGGGATCGGCACCTGGTAGACGAGCGTCTGTCCCTCCGAGAGTTTTTCCTCCGGAATGCGGTGGCGCGTCTGGATGATCGTCGCGTCTTTCGTCCGGGTGGTGACGGCAACGTCGGCGACCTTCTGGAAAAAGGCGCGGATGGAAACCGCGTTGGTTGTGTCGTCGGCGCCCTGGTCGATGACCTTCAAGACGTCCTGCGGACCGAGGATCGAGGCGGTGACCTGCACGCCGCCGGTGCCCCAGCCGTAGGGCATCGGCATTTCGCGCGACGCAAATGGAACCTGGTAGCCGGGAATGGCGATCGCCTTCAGGATCGCGCGGCGGATCATGCGCTTGGTTTGTTCGTCCAGATAGGCGAAATTATAGGTAGCAAGGTCGTTCATCGCTGATTACCCTTGAGTGTGTCGACCGCTGATGAGGCCAGGATTTGAGCGAGATTTTCGTCTGGCTGATTGGGATCTTCGTGCTGTGTTCGGCGGTTGCCGGCCTGTTCGGCATTGCCCGCCGGCCGCAGCGCGAGCCGGAGAGCAGGGCGCGCAAGAACGACGGAGGTGGCGACGCCGGTGGTGTCTATGCCGGTGACGGCGGCGATTGTGGTGGCGGGGATGGCGGCGGCGATTGAACCGCTAGGGCTGGCGGTATGCCCGATCATTCGGCCGCCTCCCGTTGTACCTTCGGTGTTTCACCTGAATTCGCGGCCTCGTAATCGCGGCGCATGCGGCGCACGAGATCGAGTTCGGCCTGGAAGTCGACATAGTGCGGCAGCTTCAGGTGCTCGACGAAGCCGGTAGCCTGAACGTTATCTGCATGCGAGATGACAAATTCCTGATCCTGGGCGGGTGCGACGATGTCCTCGCTGAACTCGTCAGTGCGCAGTGCCCGGTCGACCAGCGACATCGACATCGCTTTGCGTTCACTCTGGCCAAAGACGAGGCCGTAACCGCGGGTGAATTGCGGCGGCTGCTTGGCCGAGCCCATGAACTGGTTGACCATCTGGCATTCAGTGACGCGGATCGCGCCGAGTGAGACGGCAAAGCCGAGTTCCGGCAGATCGAGTTCGACTTCCACTTCTCCGATGCGGACTTCGCCGACGAATGGGTGGGTGCGGCCGTAGCCGCGCTGGGTCGAGTAGGCGAGCGCCAAGAGGAAGCCTTCGTCGCCGCGGGCAAGCGCCTGCAGTCGCAGGTCCCGGGCCATCGGAAACTCCATCGGCTCGCGGGTAAGGTCGCCCATGACATGGCCCTCGGGCATCTGGCCATCACCCTCGATCAGGCCTTCGCCGTCGAGAATGTCGGAGACGCGCATCACATGCTCACCGGGCTCCTTGACTGCCGGTTCTTCGACCGCTTCGTCGGCGATCAGTGATGGGTCGAGCAGGCGGTGGGTGTAATCGAAGGTCGGGCCCAGAAGCTGTCCACCGGGCAGATCCTTGTAGGTCGCCGACACGCGGCGCTCGACCTTCATGTTGGCGGTATCGACCGGCTCGGAGTAGCCGAAGCGCGGCAACGTCGTGCGATAGGCGCGCAGGATGAAGATCGCCTCGATCATGTCGCCGCGCGCCTGGCGGACGGCAAGGGCTGCGAGCGCACGGTCATAAAGCGAGGCTTCCGCCATCACTCTATCGACCGCAAGGCCGAGCTGCTCGACTACCTGGTCGATAGTGATGGAGGGAAGGCTACGGTCGCCCCGGCGGCGATCGGCGAGAAGGCGGTGGGCATTGGCAATGGCGGCTTCCCCGCCCTTGACGGCTACATACATGGCTCACGCCTCCTTGAGCGAAAGACGGGTGGTGCGCGGCAGGCAGACGAGCTTGTCGCCGGCCGTCAGCACGAGATCGACGCCGCGCGGAAAGATCGCGCGATTGGCGGTCCAGAATTCGAGGAAGACGTCCGGCAGCCCCTTCACCGCAATCTCCGTCACGTCCTTGATGCCGGGGCCTTTGGCGGTCAGCGCAGGGCCGCCGCTCAGCGCTTCGACTTCGATGACGAGTGTCGTCGAGCGATCCGGATATTCCTGCGTGCCAAGCGAGAACTGGTCGAAGCCGGGGAAGGCCGCGCCCTTTTCGATGAAGGCGAAGCGCGCGTCGGTCTTGCTGGTGGTGAGCGGAGCACCGGTGTGGAAAGCGATCCACTGCGGAACGGCCGATTTGGAAAGTGCCGGCGTCAGCCAGACGGGCGTGTCATGGTCGCACAAAGTCAGCGCTACGGCGCCTGCGGCGGTAGCGAGCGGAGCCGGAGGCGTGCTCGTCGCTTCGAGGCGCTTGATCGTACCCGGACGGGCAAAGCCGTCCATCAGGTCGCGGAAGACGGACTGAGCGGCAAAGACTGGATCGGCAAAGGCGCCGGCGTAAATCTGCGATTGGCTGGCCATCAGTCGTCTCCCCGAACCATGGTGAAAAAGTCCACGCGGGTGGCCGCGGTTTCTTCCGCCTTGCGGCGTTCTTCCTGGGCAAGCCGGTCGGCCACGCGGCCAAGCAGGGCCTCGACCCTAGCCCTGTCGCCGTCACGCTGGGCAAGGGCGTCGAAGATGGCGGCAAGCCGGGCGCGTTCCTTGTCGGTTCCGAGCAACTGCCCGTGGCCGATTTCGCCGGTCGAAAGGCGGACGGTGGCGCGCGACACCGTAGCCTCGCCGAGATTGAAGGGATCGCCGCCGCCGCCGATGCGGCCGCGCACCATGACGAGGCCGGTCTCGGGGCCTCGGACCGGGTGAACCTCGGGCTGGTCTGCGAGCGCTTTCCAGGCGTCCTTGAGTTCGGCGAGCGTTGCCTGGGCGAGCAACCGCATGGCCTCCTTGCGCGCCGGGTCCGGCGGGCTTTCCTGCTTCACTTTCGCGTCCATCATTTTCACCTCAAATGTCTATTGATCTAGACAACTATACATCTTATACTTTTTCATAACGTCGGCAAATGACAGGCTTGTGACATGCCAATGCGAAAAGACACGGCAGCGCGAAAAGTGGTGGAGCGCCAGACCGGCGTCGCTCTCTGGCGGCAGATTGCCGACCGGATCCGCCTGGCAATCAGCAATGGCGACTATGACGCGACCGGCATGGTGCCACCGGAAACGGTGCTTGCGGGCGAGTTCGGCGTCAACCGGCACACGGTCAGAAGCGCGCTGGCGGCGCTGGCCGAAGAAGGGCTGGTGCGTCCCGTCCAAGGGCGCGGCACAATGATCGAGCGCAAGGAGCGGGTGAGTTATCCGATTTCAAAGCGCACGCGCTTCTCGCAAGGTCTTGGCCAACAGGTGAAGGAAATTGGCTCGCGGCTGCTCGGCCACACGGAATTGCCGGCAAGGGGCGAAGTGGCGAGCGCGCTTGCCATCAGGCCCGGTGATCCGGTGATCGAACTCAGAACCGTCAGCAGCGGCGATGGTCGACCGCTCTCGGTTTCCTCGAGCTACTATCCGGCGCATCGCTTCCCGCGCATGGCCGAAGAATTCGAACAGCTGCACTCCGTCACCAAGGCCTTCGCAGCCCACGGTCTGGATGATTATGTACGCGCCTCAACGGAGATCGTCGCCCGGCACGCTGACGCCGACGAGCTTGCGATGCTGAAGCTCTCGCCGGGCGCAATCGTGCTCGAAGCCCAGTCGATCAACGCCGATCTCGACGGCAAGCCGATCGAATATTCCCGTAGCCGCTTTGCCGCTGACCGGATGAAGCTGCGGATCGAGACTTGAGGCCGTCAGGCCGCCTCTGCCGGTCGCGATGACGTCTCGCTCAACCAGAAGCGTTCCGATCCCTGTCAGGAAATAAGGCAAAGGCCGTATTTCCGACGCGTTTTTGCCGCATGACCGGAGCCTGCATCAGGACCGCGCATTCGGGAATTCTCTAAGGGGGAGAATGGCAATGGCGACGTGGCGACCCGATCCTTCCTTCTATCCATCACCGCGCATGGCGGCGAAGGCTCCAAAGGAGACGCTCGCCTACGTGGCGGCTTTCGATCCGGACCGAAGAAGGCCGGACGCGATCGCCGTCGTCGATGTGGATCCGGCGTCGCAAAGCTATTCGCAGATCGTCGGGCAGGTCGAGATGCCGAATGTCGGGGACGAGTTGCACCATTTCGGCTGGAACGCGTGCTCCTCGTGCCTGTGTCCCAACGCACCGCATCCACATGTCGAGCGTCGCTACCTGGTGGTGCCGGGCCTGCGCTCCTCCCGTCTCCATATCATCGACACCAAGCCGGACCCCCGCAATCCGAAGATCGTGCGGGTGATCGAGCCCGCGGAAATCGCCGAGAAGGCGAATTATTCGCGGTTGCACACAACCCATTGCGGACCTGAAGGCATTTACGTCAACGCGCTTGCGGATCGAGACGGCAAGGCGCCCGGCGGCATTTTCCTGCTCGACCATCAGAGCTTCGATGTGCTCGGACAGTGGGAAATGGACCGTGGGCCGCAGAAGCTCGCCTATGATTTCTGGTGGCACCTCGGCCACGACACGATGATCACCAGCGAATGGGGCACGCCCGATACTTTCGAGAACGGGCTGGTGCCGGAGGTGCTGCTTGGCTCGAAATACGGCCGCCGCTTGCACTTCTGGGACCTGCACAAACGCAAGCACGTGCAGGAGATCGACTTCGGCGAGGAACACCAGCTCGTTTTCGAACTGCGCCCGGCCCACGATCCGACCAAGGCCTACGGTTTCGTCGGCTGCGTCATCAGCCTCAAGGACCTCTCGGCGTCGATCTGGACCTGGTATCGCGACGGCGACCGATGGGCCGTGAAGAAGGTGATCGAGATCCCGGCAGAACCGGCCGATCCGGATCTGTTGCCACCGGTGCTGAAAGGCTTCAGTGCGGTCGCGCCGCTCGTCACCGACATCGACCTGTCGATGGACGATCGCTTCCTTTACGTTTCCTGCTGGGGCACCGGCGACATGATCCAGTACGACGTGTCCGACCCCTTCGCACCGAAGGAAACGGGGCGGGTCAGGATCGGCGGCATCGTTTCGCGTGCGAGCCATCCGAAGGCGAAGAACGGTGCGCTCAACGGTGGGCCGCAGATGGTGGAAATCAGCCGCGACGGCAAGCGGGTCTATTTCACCAACTCGCTCTATGGCGCCATCGACCCGCAGTTCTATCCCGAAGGCATCGACGGTTGGATGGTCAAGCTCGATGTCGCCGATGGTGGCGGGATCGCCTTCGACGAAAACTTCTTCGTCGACTGGCCAAAGGGTCATCGACCGCATCAGGTTCGTCTCGAAGGCGGCGACTGCTCGTCCGATTCCTATTGTTATCCGTGAGGAGGGAGCCGCGGTGCAGCCGGGTCACGGCGAATGACGACGGTCTGGCCATGGCTCTCGCTTGCCGGCCTCGGTGCCTTTCACGGCCTCAACCCGGCAATGGGCTGGTTGTTTGCGGTTGCGCTCGGACTTCATCGCCAGAGCAGCCGGGTCGTCTGGCTGTCCCTCGCACCCATTGCGGTTGGTCACGCGATCTCGGTCGCGACCGTGCTGGCGGTGGTCGCAGCATTCGGCTCGGTGCTGGATCCGAACACATTCAGGATCGCGGCCGCCGTGCTCATTCTGGGAGCCGCCGGCTACACCGCCATTCATGGCCATCGCCACCGCGTCCGGATCGGAATGCGGACCGGCATGGCGGGACTTGCGGTCTGGTCATTCCTGATGGCGACGAGCCATGGGGCCGGCCTGATGCTGGTGCCGGCGGTGCTCAGTCTCTGTCTTGCAGGTCACGCCGGCGAACTGGCGATGGCAAGTTCGCTGCCGGTCTCGCTCGCCGCCGTTGCAGTGCATAGCATCGCAATGCTGACGGTGACCGCGGTGCTGGCGCTCGCCGTCTTCACCTGGTTCGACCTTGCGGTCCTGCGTTCCGCCTGGATCAATTTCGATCGCCTCTGGACGCTCGCCCTCGGAGCAACCGGCGTCGCACTCCTCATTCAATGATCTGCATCGCAGCCGCCAGGCTATTGCCGCTGCGATTTTACATAAGCGATATAGCCGCGGACATCGGCGGCGGGCTCGGCATAGGCGGCCCCGAGCGTTCTTTCGATGCTTGCCATGTAGGTCTTTGCCCAGTCCGGCAGGTCATAGTCGATCGCGGCCAGGAACTCGAGCGTTGCTGCGAGCCGGATATCGGCGATCGAGGGCTTGGCGCCACCGATGAACGGCTTGTCGCCAATGTAGAAAGCGCGGAATACGTCGAGCGGTTCGGCAAGGGCTGCAACCGCTGCCTTCCGGGCGATCTCCTTCGTCGCCGCATCGGCATCGCTGCAGCCGACTTCGCCCGCGTAGAGCGGAAAGTTCAGCGCCGGATAGGTTGCGCGGGCAAGGTAGGGATAGAAGGTGCCGATCAGGTAGAACATGGCGCTGTCGATCATCGCGCGTGCTTCGGGTTCCCTCGGGTAGAAGTCATCAAGCCCATGTTTGTTGCAAAGGTACTGCATGATCGCGCAGCTTTCCCAAAGCGCGCCCCTGGGCAGGTCCGCGGTCTCGATCATCGGTGTCAGATGCGACGGCGCTCGTGCCAGATATTCGGGCGAGCGCGTCTGGCCGTAGACATCGTTTTCACTGAAATCGAGCTTGGCTGCGCGCAGGAACACGCGCGCGGTCATGTTGTTGACGCTGGGCTTGATCACGTTGAGCTGGATTGCGGACATGGCATTCCTCCCGGTTGATCGTCGTTGAACTGGCGGCGGCTCGCCCGCGGCAGACACCGCCACTTGGCTACAGATCTCACCAAGTGCGACCCTATCGCGGTCCGTATGGGTTCTTCGGTTGGCGATCGAGCGACAGCGTCGGCCGAGAGCGTTCGTTCAGGGCTTCGATCGCATCGGCGAGATGGACCTCGGCGATGTTATAGTCGCCGCGTTCAGTCCTGATCCTATGCGCTTCCATCAGGACTTCGGCATGGCTGTGACCGGCCGGCGGCTCGAAGCGATAGGAGGCAAGTTCAACCAGCAGCCCAAGCGGATCTTCGAAGTAGATCGAATCCATGAAGCCGCGATCCTTGACGCCACTGTGGCGGATCTTTCGCTCGTCGAGCCGCTCCACCGCCTGGTTGAATGTCGCGCGCGAAACAGCAAAGGCGATGTGATGCACACAGCCCATGTCGGTCGGGGTGCGCTCGGGATCCGGCGTGCGGTTCTCGTCGATGAAGACGGTGATCAGGCGGCCGTCGCCCGGATCGAAATAGAGGTGGCTTTCGCTCGCCCGGTCGAGGTTCGGTTGCTCGAAAATGAAGGGCATGCCGAGCAGCCCCTCCCAGAAATCGATCGACGTCTGACGGTCCGCCCCGACAAGCGTGATGTGGTGAACGCCTTGCGATTGCAGTTTGCGCATAGCCGGCCTCCTGGGTTCGGCGGAGAATGTGGGCCGAATGGCTCCTGGCACCGCTTTCCACCGCATGCAATTGTCGCCCGTCGCGGGCAGAAGGCAAGCGCCAATCACGGGTGGGTTGGCGGGCGGCAAACGTGTTGTGGCTGGGCAATGCACAGCTTTTAGCCCACCCGACCTTCGTTCTGAGGTTGTGCCTGCCGAAGAAACCGTTTCCGACACGCGTGTTTTGATTTCCTCGGCAAACTTTCCTATCTTCCGGTTGCAGTATCCGCAGGGTGGATGGAGGACAGATGCCGGTCATGCGGCGGTCGAAGATCAGGCAGCGCCTGCTGATCATGCTTGTCACCGGTATCGGCGGCATGGCGGCGGCTGCGATTTCCTTTGCTTCGGCGGTTTATGATGCAGCCAATCCGGTTCCTGTTCCGGTCATAGGTAAAGACCAGGTCGTCGACACGGGCCGTTGGCGGGTGACCATCAATGGCGCCCATATGTCGTCTCTGCCGCCAACCGGCACCAAACCGTTCGAGCCGAAGAGGTTCCTCCTTGTGGATCTCGAACTCGACAACCGGTCCGTGGCCAGCAGCAACGTCTTCATGAACCTGATCACGATCAAGGATGACGTCGCTCCGCT
This sequence comes from Ensifer sp. EB106-05-01-XG146, assembly GCF_058791875.1. Lineage (NCBI taxonomy): Bacteria > Pseudomonadati > Pseudomonadota > Alphaproteobacteria > Hyphomicrobiales > Rhizobiaceae > Ensifer > Ensifer sp. EB106-05-01-XG146. The sequence continues at coordinate 1,346,228 of NZ_JBYTDX010000002.1, read as the reverse complement.
GCAGCCCAAGCCCACCTATTACCTTGCGAGGGACAAGTGGATCGCCAGTGCGATCAATCCGAACATGCCGGAAAAACTGGTCGCGGCCTGGGAGTGGCCGGCGGACCGCCCGGAACCGCAAACGCTTTCGCTGGCGATCGGCAAACAGATCTACAAGCCACGTGACAATCTCTACGGCGCGCCGAATTGGTTCGATGACGGCGAGGCCGCGGTCGTCGAGTTGCCGGTGACGCAAGCTGTGGAGACGACGGAGCAATGATGTCGGCTTTCCGTACGCTGCTGCTTTGCGGCCTTGCACTCGCCGCGCTCTATGGGATGCGAAACAGTACCCCCGGCTACGGCGACATCACCGCGCCGATCGCCATTCGCGGTGCTGTCGGCGAGCGGGTGGAGACGCGGGACTTCGCTTTCGGCGCAGCCAATGTGCATCTGGCACGACAGCTCAAGGTCAAAAGTTTTGGACGGGTCAAGGACTTCTCCACATCCGGCATCTGGCTGGTCATCGAGGGCGCGGCCGTTTCCAAGACGGAAACGATGACGTTGATGTCTGCGGAATGGCTGGCGAGCAATGGTGTGCGCTACGCGTTGAGCCAGCGGTTCTCGACCGTGCCGGGCTATCTGCCGACGGAGCGGCTCGAACCCGGCCTGCCAAGGCCGGTGCTTCTTGCCTTCGAGCTTCCCGAGGCGGCCGTCGACCAGGGCACGCTGCTCGTTGCACGCAGTCGTGTGTCGCCGCTCGCCGAGGAGCTGTCGATTGCGCTCGGCGACAAGAAGCCGGCCGAGATCAAGCCGTCTGTCACCATTGCGCGCAGCGGCAGCAGGGCGCCCTGGACACTGGCCGCGCACTGAGGGAGGTAGTCATGAGCGAGAAACGCACCTTCTGGACCTGCCTGCTCGCGTTGATCGTCGCGCTGCCGCTCGCCTTCGTCGCCCGCGCATGGGAAAGCCTTGGTGAGAGCCAATGGCTCGCCGGCGGTAGCCCGGAAGTCGTCGTTGCGGATGGAGCGGCGCAGGCCTTCGCCGGCGGGCAATGGAAGCTTATGGATATGCGACGCCTGCCGCGCACCGACGACGCACGCGTCATTCTTACCGAATTCGAGGCATCGCCGACCGATCTCGCCGCTTTGTCGAAGGGCGCCTGCCGCGTTCGACTGATCGACGACAAAGGGCGCCGCTTCGAACCGGTCACCCTGACCGAGCCGATCGTGCGAGAGATGTATCCGGAGGTGGCCGAGCGTCCGCGCTGCAGTGTCCTGGCCTTTACGGATGCCAAGGCCGGCAGCCCCGTCCGCATGGCCGAGAGCTTCATCGTTCCGGCGGAGGCGCGGGACCTTTCGCTGCGGATCGAATTTCCCGGCGCCAGTGACGAGACGCTGGTGTTCAAGTGGACGCGTAGTTGATCTCGACTTTCTCGGCCTGACGGGAAACGGCGTGTTCGAGCATCGCCGCCAGCAGGGTGATGCGCAGGGCATCGAGCACGATGCCGCCGTTGAGATCGCTGGGGCTGCCGATGAAAAGGCTCACGGCATCGAAAACGAGCCGCCAGCGCGCAAGATCTGCCACGTCCAGCGTCCGTGTTGCCGCGTACCAGGTCCAGCCGCCGAGCCAGGCAATGGCATTGTAGGCGATGATAAAGGCGAAAAGTGCCGCCAGCCCCGAGCCGAGCGTCAGCTTCAGGCAGGTCCAGATCGGCGCATAGCGGGAGCGATAATCGCTGATGAAGTGGTCGAGAAAATCGGCGACCCATTTGCGCAGCGTGCGGGCGCGGCGCGGCTTTGGCGATGTCGGCCGGGTGCGCGGTGTTGCGCTCGAAAGCTCGTAGCCGTTGATGATGGCCGCCATGACCAGCCAGACGACCGGAAGGAGCGCATAGAAGAACAGGCCTGTGGCCTGGCTATCCCAGTCAGGTTTTCTCAATTCCACCGGCACGAAGGTCTCGGTGGCATGCGCAATGCCGGCGAAGGCGAAGCCGTTCATGCTCAGAAGCTTGCCGGCGCCTAGCCAGGTGATCACCTGGTCCTTCCAGACCGACAGGCCGTAGAGACCGATGAAGATCCAGCTTGCATCTGCGGCTACAATCAGAAGACGCCAGACGGGCGCTTCGCTCAGCTTGCTCATGCGTTTTGCGCCCCAGCGTACAAGCCAGCAGAGCGCGATCGACACGAGAACGCCGCGCGACCCCAGAATATCGAAGAAGTTGGCTTTTTCGCCGAAAGCGACGGCAGCAAGTGCTGACCGCGAATATTCGCGCACGGTCTCGCCGAGAAAACCCCAGGCGGCGTAGTAGGCAAAGAACGGCAGCAGGGCGGCGGCGGTGACGGCGAGCAGCCTGCGCTCGGCCTTCGGCACCTTGCTCTCGACAGGCGCCGCAGCCGGTTGCTGCCGGAGCGCTTCGAGCGCCGGCAAGCCCGGGCGAAGGACCATGAACATCAGCACGATGACGACGAGCTTCGCCAACACGACGAGGGAGAGCGTGACCATGCCGCCGAGCGGATGCTGCATCCCGATCCAGACGGCTGCCCGCATCAGGAGATCGTGCACGATGGCGCCGCAGGCGGCGATCAGCAGGAGCTGCGGCCAGAAGCGGGCGAGAAGGCGCGCCATCAGGGCAAAGGGTCCGAACACTTCGGCGATCGACGTCATGCCGACACCATAGTTGCGTCGGCCGGTAACGACAACCGCTCGGGCGGGCGGAGAGACAATGTCCTCCGCGTCGCCCGGCGTCAGATGTTGCGGCGCTTGCCCTCGATCAGGTCGAGCACCGCGCGTGCCGCATCGAGCACGTTGGTGCCGGGGCCGAAGACCGCCGACACGCCGTTCTCCATGAGATAGTCATAGTCCTGGCGAGGGATGACACCCCCACAGATGACGATGACATCCTCGCCGCCACGCTTTTTCAGCGCTTCGGCCAATTGCGGCATCAGCGTCTTATGGCCGGCTGCGAGCGAAGAGACGCCAATGACATTGACCTTGCTCGCAAGCGCCATGTCGGCCGCTTCCTCCGGTGTCTGGAACAACGGGCCGGCAAGCACGTCGAAGCCGATGTCGCCAAAGGCCGACGCGATCACCTTGGCGCCCCGGTCGTGGCCGTCCTGGCCGAGCTTGGCGACCATGATTTTCGGCTTGCGGCCGAGTTTCGCCGAAACTTCGTCGAGGCGGCCGGAGAGCACCTCGAGTTCAGGCTCGCCCTCATAGGCCTTGCCATAGATCTTGCTGACGACCTTGGGCGTTGCGGCATGGTCACCAAAGGCGCCGCGCATCGCATCGGAGATTTCGCCGACGGTCGCGCGCGACCGCGCCGCTTCGACGGCGGCCGCCAAGAGGTTGCCTTCGCCGGTCGAGGCGACCTTTGAAACCGCGGCCAGGGTCTCTTTCACCTTTGCGCTGTCGCGCCGCCGCTTCGTTTCCTCGATGCGACGGATCTGCGCGGCGCGCACGGCGCTGTTGTCAATTTCCAGGATGTCGATCGGCTCCTCGTTGTCGAGCCGGTACTTGTTGACGCCGACGATGATTTCCTCGCCCTTGTCGACCGCGGCCTGGCGGCGGGTCGCGGCCTCTTCGATCAGTCGCTTCGGCAGGCCGGCGTTGACCGCACGGGTCATGCCGCCCATCGCCTCGACCTCTTCGATCAGCGCCCAGGCCTTTTCGGCGAGTTCATTGGTCAGGCTCTCGACATAGTAGGAGCCGGCAAGCGGATCGACGACCTTGGTGACACCGGTCTCGTGCTGCAGGATCAGCTGCGTGTTGCGGGCGATGCGCGCTGAAAACTCCGTCGGCAGCGCGATCGCCTCGTCGAAGGAGTTGGTGTGCAGCGATTGCGTGCCGCCAAGGGCGGCCGACATCGCCTCGAAAGCGGTGCGGATGATGTTGTTATAGGGATCCTGCTCCTGCAGCGAGACGCCCGAGGTCTGGCAATGGGTACGCAGCATCAGCGAAGACGGCTTCTTCGGCTCGAACTCCTTCATGATCCGGGTCCAGAGCAGCCGCGCCGCCCGAAGCTTCGCCGCTTCCATAAAGAAATTCATGCCGATGGCGAAGAAGAACGAAAGCCTCCCGGCGAACTCGTCGACGTTGAGCCCCTTGGCAAGGGCAGCCCGCACATATTCGCGCCCGTCGGCGAGCGTGAAGGCAAGCTCCTGCACCAGCGTCGCGCCGGCTTCCTGCATGTGGTAGCCGGAGATCGAGATCGAATTGAACTTCGGCATCTCCTTCGCCGTATACTCGATGATATCCGCGACGATGCGCATCGAGGGTTCCGGCGGGTAGATGTAGGTGTTGCGGACCATGAACTCCTTGAGGATGTCGTTCTGGATGGTCCCCGAGAGCTTGTCGCGCGAAACGCCCTGTTCCTCGCCGGCAACGATGAAGGAGGCGAGGATCGGAATGACCGCGCCGTTCATGGTCATCGAGACCGACATCTCGTCGAGCGGAATGCCGTCGAACAGGATCTTCATGTCCTCGACCGAGTCGATCGCAACCCCTGCCTTGCCGACATCGCCTTCGACGCGCGGATGATCGCTGTCGTAGCCGCGATGGGTCGCAAGGTCGAAGGCGACGGAAAGGCCCTTTTGTCCGGCCGCGAGATTCTTCCGATAGAAGGCGTTCGAAGCTTCGGCCGTGGAGAATCCGGCATATTGGCGGATCGTCCAGGGACGCCCGGCATACATGGTCGCGCGCGGACCACGCACGAAAGGCTCGAAGCCCGGCAGCGAATCCAAATGATCGATGCCGTTGAGGTCACCGGCCGTATAGAGCGGCTTGACCGCAATGCCCTCGGGCGTCTGCCAGGTGAGGCTTGCCGGCGCTGCCTTCAGTTCACGCTCGGCGAGCGTTTCCCAGTCCTTGGTGGTCTTTTCGGTCATCGGATGTTCTCCTGGATGATGGCGTCGACGGCCGTCGCCATCATTCGAATTCCATGATCAGTTCGTCGACCGCGAGGCTGGCGCCGGCGGCGACCGCCACGCGCTTGACCACGGCCTTCTTTTCGGCGCGCAGAATGTTTTCCATCTTCATCGCTTCGACCACGGCAAGAGCCTGCCCGGCCTCGACGGTGTCGCCGGCCTTGACCGTGACCGAGGTGATGACACCCGGCATGGGGCAGAGCAGCATGCGCGACGTGTCCGGTGGCAGCTTTTTCGGCATCAGCCGCGCCAGCTCCGCAACCCGCGGGCTTCTGACGTGGGCAATGGTGTCGATGCCGCGCCAGCGGAGCCGGATGGCGGTTCCAACCCGATCGACTTTGACGCTCAAGGGCTCATTGTCGATGTTGAAGGTGGCAAGGGTGCGGCCGGGAGCCCAGTCACCGGCGATCGTAACCGAGGCGCCGTCGGCAAATCGGACATAGGCACCATCGGCAGACGCGCCGGCGGTGACTGCGAAGTTGTGATCGCCGAGGCTGACCACCCAGTCGTGACCGACGATGCGACGGTGATTGCCGATCGTGCCGGAGATCTGGCTGGCGCGCTCCTGCAGCACCTGATTGATCGATACGGCGACGGCTGCGATCTTGCGAAGCGACTGCTCGTCGGCCGCAACGCCGTGGAAGCCGTCGGCGAATTCCTCGGCGATATAGGCCGTGGTCAGCCGGCCCTCTCGGAACCGCTGCTGCTGCATGACGGCTGCAAGGAACGGCAGGTTGTGACCGATGCCTTCCACCTCGAACTGATCGAGCGCATCGGCCATGGCATCGACTGCCGTCTTGCGATCCGGCCCCCAGGTGCAGAGCTTGGCGATCATCGGGTCGTAATACATCGAGATCTCGCCGCCCTCGAAGACGCCGGTATCGTTGCGTGTCACCGTGCCATCTTCGCGTCTGCCCTCGACCGGGGGACGATAGCGCGTCAGCCGACCGATCGACGGCAGGAAATTGCGGTAGGGGTCTTCCGCATAGAGCCGGCTTTCGATCGCCCAGCCATTGAGCTTTACGTCGTCCTGGCCGAAAGCTAGTTTTTCGCCACTCGCAACACGGATCATCTGCTCGACGAGATCGAGCCCGGTGATGAGCTCGGTCACCGGATGCTCCACCTGCAGGCGGGTGTTCATTTCGAGGAAGTAGAAATTGCGCTTGCCGTCGACGATGAACTCGACGGTACCGGCCGAATGATAGCCGACGGCCTTGGCGAGCGCGACCGCCTGTTCGCCCATGGCCTTGCGGGTCTCGGCGTCGAGGAAGGGCGAGGGGGCTTCTTCGATGACCTTCTGGTTGCGTCGCTGGATCGAGCATTCGCGTTCGCCCAGGTAAAGCGTATTGCCGTGTTTGTCGCCGAGTACCTGGATTTCGATATGGCGTGGCTCGGTCACGAATTTCTCAATGAAGATGCGGTCATCGCCAAAGGCGTTCTTCGCTTCGTTCTTCGACGACTGGAAGCCTTCGCGTGCCTCCTGGTCGTTCCAGGCGATGCGCATGCCCTTGCCGCCGCCACCGGCCGAAGCCTTGATCATGACGGGATAGCCGATCGAACCGGCGATCCGAACCGCCTCGTCGGCATCCTCGATCAGACCCATATGGCCCGGAACCGTGGAGACACCCGCTTCGGCCGCGAGCTTCTTCGAGGTGATCTTGTCGCCCATCGCCTGGATGGCTCCAACCGGCGGGCCGATGAACGCAACGCCTTCCTTTTCCAGGGCTTGCGCAAAGGCGGCATTTTCCGAAAGGAAGCCATAGCCCGGATGAACGGCATCGGCGCCGGTCTTGCGGATCGCATCGATAATTTTGTCGATGACGATATAGGACTGCGCCGAGGGCGAGGGGCCGATATGCACCGCCTCATCCGCCATGCGCACATGCATCGCGTCGCGATCGGCGTCGGAATAGACCGCGACCGTTGCGATGCCGAGCTTCTTCGCAGTCTTTATGACGCGGCAGGCGATTTCACCACGGTTGGCGATGAGGATTTTCTTGAACATCTTGTTTCTCTTTCAAATCCGGACTGCGCGTCAGCGTTTGAACTTGCGGCGATAGGGCAGAAGCGCGATCGAGGATGCTGCGGCAGCACCTCCAAAGAGCAACGCGAAAGGCACCACGACCATGAGGGTTGCGAGTACCGGGCTCGTCGAGCGTATGATGTGCGTGCCGACCGCGCCGATATTGAGCCAGATCAGCACGCCGGCCGTTATGGCCCCGATCGCAACGCCGATCAGCGCGTTGACGGTCATGTAGCGCAGCATCTGCCAGTGGTCGCGTCGGGCCTCTTCCGGTGTCATTACGCGTTCCGGCTCCCGTTCCATCGTCGCCTCCATCAGAGCGGGATCGTGTCGTGCTTGCGCCAGCGGACATCGACCTGCTTGTTGCGCAAGGATGCGAAGGCACGAGCGATGCGGCGACGCGACGAATGCGGCATGATCACTTCGTCGATGAAGCCACGCTCGGCGGCGACGAACGGATTGGCGAAGCGCTCCTCGTATTCTTTGGTGCGCGCCGCAATCTTCTCGGCATCGCCGAGTTCCGAACGGTAGAGGATCTCGGTTGCGCCCTTGGCGCCCATCACGGCGATCTCGGCGGTCGGCCAGGCATAGTTGACGTCGGCGCCGATGTGCTTGGAGGCCATGACGTCGTAGGCGCCCCCATAGGCCTTGCGGGTGATCAGCGTCACCATTGGCACGGTCGCTTGGCTATAGGCGAAGAGCAGCTTGGCGCCGTGCTTGATGACGCCGCCATACTCCTGCGCCGTGCCAGGCAGGAAGCCGGGCACGTCGACCAACGTCAGGATCGGGATCGAGAAGGCGTCGCAGAAGCGTACGAAACGCGCGGCCTTGCGCGAGCTGTCGATATCGAGGCAGCCGGCAAGCACCATCGGCTGGTTGGCGACGACGCCGACTGTCTGGCCCTCCATGCGGATGAAGCCGGTGATGATGTTGCGGGCAAAGCTCTGCTGCAGCTCGAAAAAATCACCTTCGTCGGCGAGCGCAAGGATCAGTTCCTTCATGTCGTAGGGCTTGGTGGCGCTATCGGGGATCAGGCTGTCCAAACGCATTTCGAGCCGCGCCGGGTCGTCGTGGAAGGGACGGACCGGCGGCTTCTCTCGGTTGTTGAGCGGCAGGAAATCGAAGAGCAGGCGCACGTGCTCAAGCGTTTCGATGTCGTTCTCGTAGGCTGCGTCGGCGACGGAGGACTTTTTCGTGTGCGTGCCCGCACCGCCGAGTTCTTCGGCCGTGACGATCTCGTTGGTCACGGTCTTTACGACGTCGGGCCCGGTCACGAACATGTAGGAGGAGTCACGCACCATGAAGATGAAGTCGGTCATGGCCGGCGAATAGACGGCGCCGCCAGCGCAGGGCCCCATGATGACCGAGATCTGCGGGATGACGCCCGAGGCTTCGGCATTGCGGCGGAAGACCTCGGCATAGCCGGCAAGGGAGGCCACGCCTTCCTGGATGCGGGCGCCGCCCGAGTCGTTGAGGCCGATGACCGGCGCGCCGTTGCGTACAGCCATATCCATGATCTTGCAGATCTTCTGCGCATGCGTTTCCGACAGCGAACCGCCGAGCACCGTAAAGTCCTGGGAGAAGACATAGACCTGGCGGCCATTGATTGTGCCCCAGCCGGTGACGACGCCGTCGCCCGCGACCTTCTGGCCTTCCATGCCGAAGTCGACGCAGCGGTGCGTGACGTACATGTCGTATTCTTCGAAGGAGCCTTCATCGAGCAGCACCACGATGCGTTCGCGCGCCGTCAGCTTGCCTTTGCCGTGCTGGGCATCGATCCGCCGCTGGCCGCCGCCGGCTCTTGCTTCCGCCCTGCGGGCTTCGACCTGTTCTAGTATGGCGCGCATGGTGCCCTCCCGATTTTTTGATGCCCGGCTTTTTCAACGATTGTGCAGAGGCGCTTCGAGCTTCGCAATAGCGTCGAAGACGGCATGGAAAAACGTCTCTTCATGTGCAAATGTGAAATAGAGTATTTTGTGAAACGTAAATTGCAAAGTTGCAAACATGGCGATCGGCAAGCTCTACATCGGCCGCAAGGTCAGGGAATTGCGGGAAGCGAACAAGGCGACACAAGGTCAGTTCGCTGAACGCATCGGTATTTCCACCAGCTATCTCAACCAGATCGAAAACAACCAGCGGCCGGTTTCGGCGGCGGTGCTTTTGGCGCTCGCCGAAAAATTCCAGATCGACATCGCCGAGCTTTCGACCGGGGAGGGCGATCGCCTGCTTTCGGCGCTATCGGAAGCGCTCAGCGACCCCCTGTTCGAGACCTATTCGGCGAGCCTGCAGGAGCTGAAGCTCGTTGCCCAGAACGCGCCAGGCCTGGCGCATGCACTGATCACCTGCCACCAGGCCTACCGCCGCAACAGCGAACAGCTTGCGAGCATCGACGACACCATCGGCCGCGGCGGCCCCTTCGTCGAAACGACGCCCTATGAGGAAGTGCGCGACTTCTTCCATTTCGTCGACAACTACATCCACGAGATTGATATACTCGCGGAGCGGCTGGCGAGCGAACTCGGGCTCGGCGAAGGCGACAATCATGCAGCGCTTGCAAGCTATCTGGAGCAGCGCCATGGCGTCCGTGTTGTGCGCGGTGCTGCCGGCGACGAGGCGATCCGTCGCTTCGATCCGCGTGCCCGTATCCTGACGCTCAATCCTTACGCGCCGCCAGCGACGCGCGACTTTCAGATCGCCCTGCAGATCGCCCAGCTTCATGCCCGCGAGGAGATCGACCGGGTGGCCGGCAGCGCCGGTTTCCGCACGGAAGAGGCCTATGAGATCTGTCGCATCGGCCTGCAGAACTATTTCGCCGGTGCGCTCATCTTGCCCTATCAGGCGTTCTCAAAAGCCGCCCGCGACTTGCGGCACGATATCGAGCTGCTCGCCGCCCGTTTCGGCGCCTCATTGGAGCAGGTCTGTCACCGCCTTTCGACCCTGCAGCGACCGGGGCAGAAGGGCATTCCGATCTTCTTTGCCCGCATCGATCGCGCCGGCAACATCACCAAGCGCCATAGCGCCGCGAAGCTGCAATTCGCCCGCTTCGGTGCCGCCTGTCCGCTCTGGAACGTGCACCAGGCCTTCGAGACTCCGGGTAGGATCATCCGGCAACTCGCCGAAACGCCTGACGGCGTGCGCTACCTCTGTCTCGCCACCCAGATCACCAAGGGTGGCGGTGGTTTCCGCGCCGCGCAGCCGCGTTATGCGCTGGCGCTCGGCTGCGAGATCTCCTACGCCGATGCTTTCGTCTATGCCGACGACATGGATCTCGGCAACCGCGCCGCCTTCGACCCGATCGGTATTTCCTGTCGCATCTGCGAGCGCACGAAATGCGCCAGCCGGGCCGTACCGCCATTGAAGCGTCGCCTGATTGTGGATCATGACTTACGCGGCGCTCTGCCGTATCGTCTAAGTGAGAGCTGATTGGGCTTGTCTGTTCATTTTTGAACAGACCCTGTGAGAAGTTGCATATGGGCCTGCCGGAGGTTTGGTGTAACTAGGCCCTAATTGCTCGACTATGCGGTCAGGGAGGACATGCATATGGATTTTCGCCTGTCGGAGGAACAGGAGGCCATTCGTCAGATGGCGCTCGATTTCGCCCGCGACGAGATTGCCCCTCACGCGATCGACTGGGATCAGCAGAAGCATTTTCCGGTCGACACGTTGCGCGGCGCCGCCGCACTCGGCATGGCCGGCATCTACGTCCGTGACGATGTCGGCGGCACGGGCCTGACCCGGCTAGACGCTGCGATCATCATCGAGGCGTTGGCGACCGGCTGCCCCGCCGTCGCCTCCTTCATGTCGATCCACAATATGTGCGCCGGCATGATCGACCGTTATGGCACCAACGAGCAGCGCCAGCGGCTGCTGCCCAAGCTTTTGACCATGGACGTGCTCGCGAGCTACTGCCTGACCGAGCCCGGTTCCGGTTCGGATGCGGCGGCGCTGAAGACAAAGGCGGTCAAGGACGGCGACAGCTATGTGCTGACCGGCCAGAAACAGTTCATCTCCGGCGCCGGTGAATCCGGCCTCTATGTGATCATGGCGCGCACCGGCGAAGACGGCCCCAAGGGGATCTCGACCTTCATCGTCGAGAAGGATGCGCCGGGCCTGACCTTCGGCGCCAACGAGAAGAAGATGGGCTGGCACGTGCAGCCGACCCGCGCCGTCATGCTCGACGGCGTGCGCGTACCCGCTGAAAATCGCCTCGGCGGCGAAGGCGACGGCTTCAAGATCGCCATGGGCGGGCTCGATGGCGGTCGCTTGAACATCGCCGCCGCGTCGCTCGGCGGTGCTCAATCGGCCTTCGAAAGGGCGCTGGCCTACGTTCAGGAGCGGCGCGCCTTTGGCAAGGCGATCGGCGAATTCCAGGCGCTACAGTTCCGTCTCGCCGACATGGCGACCGATCTCGAAATCGCCCGCACTTTCCTTTGGCGTGCCGCTTCGGCGCTCGATGCGGGCGACCCGGAAGCGACGAAGCTCTGCGCCATGGCCAAGCGCTTCGTCACCGACCGCTGCTTCGCCGTCGCCAACGACGCGCTGCAGCTTCATGGCGGCTATGGCTATCTCGCCGATTATGGTGTCGAGAAGATTGTCAGGGACCTTCGGGTGCACCAGATCCTGGAAGGCACCAACGAGATCATGCGCCTCATCGTGGCGCGTTCGCTTATCGGCCGGAAATAGGCCAGAAACGGGAAAGACCGCTCATGGAAATGCAGACGCCAGCACCGGAAGTGATCGTCGAGCGCCAGGGCGCGGTCGGCCGGATCCGGTTGAACCGCACGCGCGCGCTGAACAGCCTCAACGTGCCGATGATCCGGTTAATCGCGGCGGCCCTGACCGAATTCGAGAACGATCCGGCGGTCGCTGCCGTGCTTGTCACCGGCGAGGGCGAGCGCGGGCTTTGCGCCGGCGGTGATATCCGAATGATCTATGAGAGCGGCCGCGAGCGCCCGGAGGAGGGCGCCCAGTTCTGGCGCGAGGAGTTCGTCGTCAACAGCCGCATCTCCGGCTACCGTAGGCCCTATATCGCCATCATGGACGGCATCGTCATGGGCGGTGGCGTCGGAATCTCCGCCCACGGCAGCCATAGGATCGTTACCGAGCGCACCAGGCTTGCAATGCCCGAAACCGGCATCGGCTACTTCCCGGATGTCGGGGCCACCTGGCTTTTGCCGAAGGCGCCCGGTGAATTCGGCACCTATCTCGGTCTCACCGGCCGGGACATCGTTGCTGCCGACGCGATCCTTGCGCGGCTCGCGGACAGTTTTGTCGCTGCGGACAAGCTGGAAGCCTTGATCGCTGATCTCGCCGCACTTGCGCCGAGCGCGGGCAGCGCGGATGTCGACGGCGTGATTGCCAAGCATGCTTCGGAAGCTCCGGCAACGCCGCTTCAAGGCCATCTTGCCCTGATTGACCGTTGCTTTGCCTTCGATACGATCGAAGAGATCCTCGCGGCGCTCGAAGCCGATGGTTCCGATTTTGCCAGGGAGACGCTCGCGCTCTTGAACTCCCGTTCCGCGCTCAGCATGAAGCTGACGCTCGATCTCCTGCGCGCCGGCCGCCGCAGTGCTTCGCTGAACGAATGCCTTGAGCGCGAATACTCCGCGACGCTCGGCATGCTCGCCAATCCCGATTTCTACGAGGGCGTGCGTGCCGCTGTGATCGACAAGGACCGCAATCCGAAATGGTCGGTTGGACTTGCCGACGTGACGCCCGATAGGCTCGCGCGATTTGCGCGCAAAGATCACCCGCCACTGTTCTAGCGCCTGAGGATGGGTCGCAGTTCGGTTTTGGCCGAGTTTCAATGCGAGGAGGAATGACATGACGAAGATCGCCTTTATCGGGCTCGGCAATATGGGCGGTCCGATGGCCGCCAATCTGGTGAAGGCGGGACACGCGGTCACAGGCTTCGACCTGTCTGAGGCTTCGCGCAACGCCGCGGCGAAGACCGGCGTTTCCGTCGCCGGCTCGATAGCACATGCGGTGCGCGGTGCTGAATGCGTCATCACCATGCTGCCGGCCGGCGCCCATGTCCTCTACGTCTGGGATGAACTTCTCGGCTTCGTCGATCCGGGCACGCTCCTGATCGACAGTTCGACGATAGACGTCGATAGCGCCCGGAAAGCTCATATGCTCGCCGAAAAGATCGGCTGCCCCTCGCTCGACGCACCGGTTTCCGGTGGCACCGGTGGTGCTGCGGCTGGCACCTTGACCTTCATGGTCGGCGGCAGCGACGAGGCTTTTTCGCGCGGCAAGCCGCTGCTCGACGCCATGGGCAAGAAAATCGTCCATTGCGGAGGTGGGGGCGCCGGTCAGGCGGCGAAGATCTGCAACAACATGATCCTCGGCATTTCCATGGCCGGTGTCTGCGAAGCTTTCGTGCTGGCCGAGCGTCTCGGCCTGTCGCACCAGGCACTGTTTGACGTGGCTTCTACGTCGTCCGGCCAGTGCTGGTCGCTGACGACCTATTGCCCGGTGCCGGGCCCGGTTCCGACCTCGCCCGCCAACAACGAGTATAAGCCGGGCTTTGCCGCAAGCCTGATGCTGAAGGACCTGAAGCTGTCGCAGCAGGCAGCGAGTGCCGCTGGTGCGACGACGCCGATGGGCGCGCAGGCCGCGCAGCTCTATTCAATGTTCGAGAAACTCGGCCATGGTGGCGAGGATTTTTCGGCGCTGATCCGTCTGTTGCGCGGGAAAGACGAGGCCAAGGCCGGTTAATTCATCCCGTGCCGATCGATTTCCGCCCGTTTAAGCGGGCGGAAGGTGGCTGCTGCTGTCTGTGGATAGAAATACCGTTTAATT